>NZ_JAKKOT010000012.1 GCF_021739025.1 Gordonia liuliyuniae
GGGTCGGCCGGCGGTTGGAACCACGGGTGGCCATCGTCGCCGATGAACACCTCCCACTCACTGTGATGGATGAGCACGTGGTGCATCCGACACAGCAGAACCCCGTTGCCCAGCGAGGTATCTCCGCCCTCTGCCCACGGGACGCAGTGATGGGCATCGGTCCACGAGACCGGGCGACCACAGCCCGGGAAAACGCACCCGCCGTCGCGGACCGCGAGAGCCTTCCGGATTCCGGACGGGAACAGCCGGTGTTCGCGCCCGACCGCGAGAGGGACGCCCTGGTCGTCGACTTCGACGGCCGCGACCGCTGCCGAGCATAGGGTCAATCCGACCGTCGTCGACGACACCGGGCCGGTGAATCCCAGACGCGCCACCCCATCACCTACTGAGGTGTTCCCCGTGGTGGGGACGATCAACGTCGCATGCGGCAGAACTCCACCGCTGGTCGGCCGCTCGGATCCGGACAGATAGGTCCGGATGATCTGACCGAGCGCGTCTGCCCGGCGTTGCCCGGTCGAGCGTGGGTCGGGTGATCCGTCCGGTGACGGGATAGGCCTGCACAGTGGGTCGAGGGCTGCGTGCAGTTCTTCGCCGGTCAGCACATCGAGATCGATCGTGGATGTGACTCGGCCGTCGTCGGCGATGGTCAGCGACATCTCGTTGAGTGCTGCGTTCTCGGCGACCGGAATCTGTTCCGGATCGTCGGTGACGGTGTCGAGGCGGATTGCTTCGCGGCGTGCTGCGGTGGCGACGTCGCCGGGTGTTTCGTGGACGACGAGTTTGCGTGCCAGCTGTTGGCGTTGTGCGTCGTCGAGGTCGATGCGTTGTTCGACGAGCGTGACGCCTTTGCCGACGGCGTCGGCCATCTCGGCCGACAGCGATCCGTCTCGGGTACCGCGTCCGATCACTTCGAGGTGTTCGGTGTGGTGTCCGTTGCGGACGGTTCGGTGCGCGACCGACGGTGCAACGCCGATCGCGGTCAACAATCCCGCCGCAGTTCGGATCCGTGTACGGAACGGGATCCCGGCGACCTCGGCGGCCCGCACCAAGCGGGACTGTGCTGCGTCGAGGACGTTGCGTGCTCGGGCGACTTCGACGATCGCCGACAGAATGTCGCCGTCGTCGGCGCCGACTTTGCTGGCGCGGTCGAGTCGGCACGCCAACCTCAGCGAGTCACCGGCCTCGCGTTCGACGGCGGTGGGTGGAGCGAGTTCATCGACAATGTGGTCGGCGAATTCGCGAACAGTGGAAGCGAACATGACAGGACCTCCTTCGATCCAGGACTTCAGCGACTACGTGGGGCCGGTTGTCGGCGCGCTCGAACCACGGCACCCTGCCGTGGGTTGAGCGAACGACGTGGACCGAACCCCACCCCGTGTGGGGTGCCGGGCACCACCCCGGCAAGTGCCGCCGTAGCCCTCCCGCGGCTCGCACTCTCACCCGAGGAACGAGCAGTCTGTAACGGGTTCGCCTGGACTGCGGCGCGCTATCGAATTGTCAAAGAACACCTGGCTCCTGACACGTTCTCGAGAACTATAAGTATGATATAACTCACCTCCGACAAAAACGTACGTTCGAACAACGAGTGCCCGAAAAGCGTGCCGCCCCGCCGCCTTCCCGCAAACCCTGCCGCCTTCCCGCTACCCCTCTGCCTTCCCGCGAACGCTCTCGCTTCCCGCTACTGGACTGTCCAATAGCGGGAAGCGAGAACGTTCGCGGGAACGCACGACGTTCGCGAGAACAGGCCGCCCACCCCGGCGTCTCCAGGAGTCTGGTCCTGCGGATCGCTCATCGTTTCCCTCTCGTCGTGCGGCACGTCGCCGCG
>NZ_JAKKOT010000013.1 GCF_021739025.1 Gordonia liuliyuniae
GACTGTCAGCCTGTTTCTACCCGGTCCCGCGAGGATGGGGTAGTCCCGGCCGGAGCGTTCTGACCCATCTCTACGATTGGCCCGCAGGGTGCCTTGGCGTTGATCTGTCGACCCTCCGGCTGGGCACGCAGTAACCGCTGCCGCCGGATCGGGCGTGACCTGATAGGAGCCTGGAGCAGTCTCGACAACGCGTCCCCATGACAGTCCTGTCCACCCGCCGGCGACAGCGTGATGACCACGCTAACCGGTGAAGGAGACAGTACACATGACCGAACTCGAGCCCGCCCGTTCCGGGCACGTCGTGATCGGCGTCGACACGCACAAACATATCCACGTCGCTGCGGTGATGGACTCGATCGGAGGGATCCTCGCGACGCTGACGATCACGACCGACACGGCAGGGTTCCGGCAGCTTCTGGAATGGGCGAGCGGATTCGGGAAGATCATCGCGTTCGGGATCGAGGGAACCGGGTCCTACGGGGCCGGCCTCACCTCGTTCATCCGCCGCCACGGGCACAAAGTCGTCGAGGTCTCACGCCCCGATCGGCGGTTGCGCAGGCTGAACGGGAAATCCGACACCCTCGACGCGGAGAACGCCGCCCGGGCCGTGCTTGCTGGGTTCGCGACTGCGGTCCCGAAGAGCGCCGATGGGGTCGTGGAGATGATCCGGCAGCTGAAGGTCGCGCACGATACCGCGGTGAAAGACCGCACCGGAGCGATGATCACCCTCAAAGCGATGCTCGTCCACGCCACCGAAGACCTCCGACGCGAGACCGCCAAGAAGACCCAGAAGATGATCGCCAGACACTGCGCCGCACTCCGACCGCGCGGGCTGGTGACGCCGGACGACGCGAACCGTCACGCGCTAAGGTCGATCGCGAGACGCTGGATCGCGCTCAACGACGAGATCAAAGAGCTCGAAGCACAGATCGAGCAACTCGTCCTCCAACGCGCCCCGCACCTGCTCGACGAGTTCGGCATCGGCGTCGACACCGCCGCGGAGATTCTCATCGTCGCCGGCGACAACCCCGAACGCATCAAGTCCGAGGCGGCGTTCGCGAAACTCGCCGGCATCAGCCCCGTCCCAACCGGTTCAGGGATGACGAGCGGGAAGCACCGGATCAACCACGGCGGGCATCGACAACTGAACGCGGCGATCTACCGGACCGTGATCGTCCGGATGCGATTCCACGAGCCCACGATCGCCTACGTCGCGCGTCGCACCGCCGAGGGCAAGAGTAAACGCGACATCATCCGCTGCCTGAAACGCTACGTGATCCGCGAGGTCTACCACCTCGTCAAGACCGACCCGCGAACAGGCGAAGTCATGAGTTGACAACTATAGGAGCATCAA
>NZ_JAKKOT010000001.1 GCF_021739025.1 Gordonia liuliyuniae
GCCGCCAGCGTTCGTCCTGAGCCAGGATCAAACTCTCCAACAAAAAACATCAAAACAACCAACCCCCCAAAAAAGGGCCAGCAATTTCAACACAAGCCAGAAAGCAAAACCTGACCAATCCAAAAAAACTGACAAAAACAAAAAACTAACAAACAAAAATGTCCGTCAAAAATTCATCCCTGCCACAAAAAATACAAAAAAATGTGGCACAAGAAAAATCCATCACACACTATCGAGTTCTCAAAGAACACACACCCACCAGCACCAACCCAAACAAATCAGGCCGAACTCCAGCGAACACATATTGTTATATCAACCGTTTCAGGCCGACCTTTCCAACCTACCAGAGCGGGTTTCTCCCAGACAAACTCGCTCGGACTTCGTTGCCGAAGTCACAGTTCGTGAGTTGAGATCGTCTGCCCTGGCTGGGGCTGAAATTGTCTGCGCGGCGTCGCGCTGACTTCGAATAAGTTACACACGTCTTGCCGAGGACACCAAATCGGCATGTCAGCGCAGTGTCTCGGGCAAGCGCGCCAACGTGAACAGGCGATCGTCGAAGAATGCGCCGACATGGACGACGGCTCCGCGGACGATGCTGACCACGTCGAGTTGGAATCGGCGCCACACGTCGCCGTCGCGCATGTACATGCCTGCGGCCGGCAGGCCGTTGCAGACGGTCGGGACCATCCTGATGTCGCCTGCGGCAGCGGCCGGGCACTGCATGGCGGTGAGTACGCCGATCTCGGCGGCTCCCCGATACCACCCGGGGAACGGCGGCATCTCCCACACGGCGTCGTCAGCGAGGACTCCGACGACGCCGTCGATGTCGTGGTCGGCGAACGCGCGACAGAATTCGTCGAAGACTGCACGTTCGGTGTCGGTCAGTTCGGATGCGCGACGTCCGTCCTGCCGTGTCCCCTCTCCCACCGTGCGGCGTGCGCGAGCGAGCGCACTGTTCGTTGCCGCGACACTCATGCCCAGTAGGTCTGCGGTCTCGACGGCGCTGAACGCGAGCACTTCCCGCAGAATCAGGACTGCTCGTTGTCTGGCGGGTAGGTCCTGCATCGCCGCGACCATGGCGAGCCCGACGCTCTCTCGGCCCACCACGGTGTCTGCCGGATCGCCGATCGCCGCGTCGGGCAGCGGCTGCAGCCAGAGTCGTTCCTCGGCGGCGATCACCGGCATCCGCGGGTCGGACGGTTCGGTTCCGAGTCCGGTCGGGAGCGGCCGCCGCGACCGGCCGTCCAGCGCGGTGAGGCAGGTGTTGGTCGCGATCGTGTACATCCAGGTGCGGACCGACGAACGTCCCTCGAATCGGTGGAACGCCTTCCACGCTCGCAGGTACACCTCCTGCAGCACGTCTTCCGCATCGGTCGCGGAGCCGAGCATCCGGTAGCAGTGGACGAGCAGTTCCGCGCGGTACGAGGCGGTGGCTGCCTCGAAGGACGGTTCGTCGATCACGCTGTACCCCTTCTCCTCGACGACTCGAGTCAACCCTGCTGCGCCGCGTACGCCTGTGGCCCGACTTCCGCGGCTGCCGGATCCATCCACATGATCTCCCACGCGTGGCCGTCGAGATCGAAGAACGACCGTCCGTACATGAACCCGTGTTCCTCGGTGTCGCCTGCGGTCGCACCGGCGGCCATCGCCTTGTCGACCACGGCATCGACCTCGTCACGACTCTCGGCGCTGAGGCAGACGATGCAGCCGCTCGCCGCGTGCGCGTCGACGACCTCCTTCCCCAGTACGAAGCTCTTGTAGACGTCGCGCTGCAACAGCATCGCGACGATCGAGTCGCCGAGCACGAGTGCGAGCGCGTCGCCGTCGCAGAAGTTGTCGTTGAACTCGTATCCCATCGAGGTGAAGAACGCGCGGGACGCGTCGAGGTCGGCGACGGGCAGGTTCACGAAGATCATCTTGTGCATGGGAGTCCTCCAGGTCAGCGGCGCCTCGGTCGGGTGCCGTCACAGATATAGACCCGCGCCGCACAGCAAACTGGTCGCTCCGGCGAGAAGTCGCGTTCGCCGGATGCATGATGGAGGCATGGCAACCATCGAATTCCACATGGACGGTTCTCTCGCACGCGCGGCGCGACATCTCTGCCGGGTCTCGGTGCGGACCATCGCCCGCAACGCGGAGATCGACCCCGCAGCGCTCCGCAAGTATGAGAAGGGCGCGGACATCCTCGACGAGGCGCAGGTTCAGCGGCTGACCGACGCCCTCGTCACGTACGGGGCGATGTTCGTCGTGGAGGACGAGTTCGGTGGCGTCGGCGTGCGCCGCAAGTTCACGCGCACCGGGGTGCGGATGATCGAGAACTGGGAGAGCGAAGGCGGTCCCGTCGGCGACGATGACGTCTGAGCGAGGCGCCTGATAGGACGTGTAGGGACAGGCCGGGTGGGACTCTCAGCGCGCGAGTGAACAGATCGTCGGTGTGTCGTCCGGCACGCGCAGGACGCTAATCGCGTCGCCCGCGGCGACAGATCCGCGTTTGACGACGCGCAGATACGGTCCTGGCCGACGTTCCTGCGCGAATCGTTTGACCCATCCGTCGCTGTCGT
This sequence comes from Gordonia liuliyuniae, assembly GCF_021739025.1. GTDB lineage: Bacteria > Actinomycetota > Actinomycetes > Mycobacteriales > Mycobacteriaceae > Gordonia > Gordonia liuliyuniae. The sequence goes on from NZ_JAKKOT010000001.1 coordinate 2,562, forward strand.
CGCCCATCCAGCGAGCGAACGTCTGGCACGGGATCCGCGGCGACGTGACTTCGACGATCACGTCGTCCCCGATCCGCCACTGTTCGCCGACTCGCGCCGCGTTGACGTCGATGCCTTCGGTTCGCAGATTCTCGCCGAAGAATCCGAACGGGATCTCGCGTCCCAGTTCGCTCTCCCAGAAGTCGATGTCTTCCTGCGCGTACACGTAGATCGCCTTGTCGAGGCCACCGTGATGCTTCCGGTCGACCTGGACGTCGGCGTACAGACCGTAGTCGCCGACTTTGACGGGTCCGTCGACGTGGCCTTTGTCGATCGCGGTGACTCCTGCCCGCCCGGAATCCGGGTGGAGGGCTCGGACGACGCAGACGGCGAGCACAGAGGGCATGGCGTCATGATACGTACCGGTGTTCCGACGCCGGTTACGACGACGCCGCAAGGATCGCTCTCGGGTCGAAGGTCACGTCGACCGTGGAGATCTGGCCGTCCTCGATGTGTGTCCAGTTTGCGACGGCGGTCGCGGGCGCCCCACCCATGGCGAGGTCGAACCAGGTGATCACGTCGGAGCCGTCGGCCACCCGTTTGCGGACGACGATCGAATCGGTGCCTGCGGCCATGCCGGAGAGGCCTGAGAGGAACTCGTCGGGGCCGTTCGCCGTCCCGAACACGCCGGTGAAGCGGCAGTCTGGCGACAGATGTGCGGCGAGATCAGTGAAGTCCTTGCGGGCCCAGCAGTCGAAGTAGAGTTCGGCGATCGCGGTCGGTGTCATCGTTCTCATACATCTATGGTCGCGCGACCGAGATCATCAGTCCAACAGCTGGTTGTTATGAGAGCTAGCATCATTGGTTATGGAACTGCATCAGTTGCGATACCTGGTGGCGGTCGCCGATCTTGGCTCGTTCACCGCGGCCGCCGCTCGCTTGCACGTAAGCCAGTCCGGAGTGTCGGCCCAGATCGCCAAACTGGAGCACGAGGTCGGACATCGCCTGCTCGACCGGCGGGGGCGGACCGTCTCGGCGACGGCCGCCGGTCACGAAGTGCTCCCGCACGCGCGTGCTGCGCTCGCATCGATCGCCACCATCGACGCGGTCAGCGACGAACTGTCCGGCGTGGTACGTGGAAGCCTTCGCCTCGGAACCGTCATCGGCTGCACCGTCCCGGGTTATCTCGCGGGATTCGCCGCGTTCCGCCGCGCCCATCCCGGTGTGAGTGTCAGCGTCGTAGAGTCCAACTCCGACCTGCTCATCGACGATCTCGCGGCAGGCAGGCTCGACGTCGCGCTCGTCGCGCACACCGATCCGCTGCCTGACGAGGTCACCGGACTCACGGTGATCCGGGAACCGGTCGCCGTCGTCGTTCCCGTCGGCCACCCGTGGGCCGCTCGAGACTCGGTCGCGTGCGCCGAACTCGTCGACGTCACCGTGCTGAGCCTGCCGCCCGGTACCGGCGTCCGATCCGCATTGGCGTCGACGTGCGCCGTCGCGCGCGTAGATGTGACACCTGCGGTGGCCGCGCATTCGCCCGATTCGGTCCTCGCCCTCGTCGAACTCGGTAGCGGTGTCGGCGTCCTGACGGCCGCCATGGCCGTCGAGCGGGATGCGTTGGCCGCGATTCCGGTGACGGACTCGGTCGAGACGTCACTGTCGTTGGCCGTGGGTTCGACGCCGTCGGCTGCCGCTCGAGCAATGACCGCCGCACTCGCGAACGAGTTGCTGCCTGCCCAGTGATCAGCCTGCCCAGTAGTCTGCGGTGGTGGATCTGGACGAGTTGAAACGCTTCCCCGACGTGGACGGACCGAGTCTGCCTGCGTCGGACGCCGCGGACCGGCTGATCCTCGACGAGGCCGCCCCCCATCTAGCCGACGCACCACCGGGATCGGTGTCGGTGCTAGACGATGCGTACGGGGCGTTGACGATCGGGGCGTTGACGATCGGGGCGGGGGCCACCGACGTGCGCGTCCACCAGGATCTGCTCACCGGACAGCGGGCCCTCGCCGCGAACGCCGACCGCCTCGGTGTCGGTGGAGTCCACCCGCTCGGGTTCGCTCCGGAGGTCGTTGACGGCGCGCGTGTGGTGCTCATGCGCCTGCCGCGGTCGCTCGACCGGCTGGCCGAGGTGTCGGCGCTCATCGCAGCCAACGCGGACCCCGGCGTGGTCGTCGTCGCGGGTGGTCGGATCAAGCACATGTCGACGCAGATGAACGAGGTGCTCCGCGGATCGTTCGGGCGCGTGGACGTCAGCCATGCGCGGCAGAAGTCGCGGGTGCTGTTCGCGCGGGCGCCGAGGCGAGAGGCCGCCACCGAGCTTCTCGCTTCGTGGCCCAGGTCGGAGACCCACGACGGGCTGACCGTCGTCGCGCACGGCGGCGTGTTCGCAGGGGCCCGCATCGACATCGGCACGCGTTTGCTGCTCGAGGTGCTCACCGACGCGGTGCCGGTCGCGTCGACCGCCGTCGACCTCGCATGCGGCAACGGAGTCGTCGGCGCCGCGTTGGCGCTCGCCCGGCCTGCAGTGACTGTGACGGCGACCGACCGCTCCGCGGCCGCTGTCCGATCGGCCCGAGCGACCGCAGATGCGAACGGTGTCGCCGACCGGGTCGACGTCGTGCAGGCGGACGGCCTCGAATCCGTCGGGTCCGGATCACAGGAGCTCATCGCGTTGAATCCGCCGTTCCACGACGATGCGGCCCTCTCGACGGGCATCGCACATCATCTGTTCGCCGAAGCTGCGCGCACGCTCGCGAGGGGCGGTGAACTGTGGTGCGTCTGGAATTCGCACCTGCGCTACCGCGGGTCACTCGAACGGATAGTCGGCCCGACGAGGCAGGTCGCGCGGAACGCGAAGTTCACGGTGACGGCGTCCGTGCGCCGCTGATCACACGTCGTCAGCGCGGCAGGAGACCGTCCAGCACGACGGTCAGGTACTGGTCGGCGATCTCGTCGATCGACTTCGCGCCGCCCGGCCGATACCAGCGGACCGCAACCCAGACGGTGTCGCGGAGGAACCGGTACACCAGGTCGACATCGAGATCGGGGCGGAATTCTCCGTCGTCGACGCCGCGCTGAAGCGCCGACGCCCAGAGGGCACGGAATTCGATGTTGCGTTCGTTGATGTAGGAGAAGCGCTCCTGCCCGCCGAGCTGACGGGCCTCGTTCTGATAGATGGCGACCGCGGTGTGCCGCGCGTCGATCGACTCGAAGGACGCGATCACGAACTGGCGCAGCGTATCTGCCGCGTCCAGGCTGGCCGCGTCGATCTCCTGGTAGCGGGCGAAGAGCGTGTCCAGGAAGCCACGGAGCAGTTCGTCGACCATCGACTCCTTCGAGTCGAAATGGTGGTACAGGCTCCCCGACAGGATGCCCGCGGCATCGGCGATGTCACGAACAGTTGTCGATCGCAGACCGCGTTCGGCGAACAGTTCGCCCGCGATCCCGAGCAGTTGGTCTCGCCGGGCCGAGCCCGCCGCGGTCGACTTCGCCGCCACCATGTGCCTCCATTCACCTGCCTACCGATCCACCCTAGCAAGTGCTTGGTTTCGCTGGCGGGACGGCATTCGCCAGCGGCGACAGCAAAGGCGAGACCCCGCGAGCTACCGGGCTCGCGGGGTCTCGACGTCGCCCGACCAGCGGGTCGGGGAGAACGGGTCAGCCCTTGGCGGACTTCCGCGAAGCGCGCCCCTGGAGGAAGCGCCACATCGTCATCTGCATCTTGGTCAGACGCTTGTCGCTCTTGGTGAACGGCGCCGACATGATCTGCGCGAAGCTGATCGGCATCGTCGAGACCGTCACCGCGCGGGCGTGGCTGAACGTCTCGAAACCGAACTTGCCGTGGTAGCTGCCCATGCCGGACTTGCCGACGCCGCCGAACGGCAGACCGCTCGACAACAGGTGCAGCGCGAAGTCGTTTCCGCTGATCGAGCCGCTGCGCGTGTTGTCGGCGACGCGCTGCAAGTTCTCGTTGTCCTTGCCGACCCAGTACAGGGTGAGCGGATGGCCCGCCGAATTGATCTTGTCGATCGCCTCAGCCAGGTTGCGGTACGGGTAGACGGTCAGGACCGGGCCGAAGACCTCGTCCTCCTCCACCTTCATCCCCGCCTTCACACCGGTCAGCAGGGTCGGCGGAATCTTGCGCGCCTGTGCGTTCGGCAGATCCTCGCCCGCCGGGATCACCTGATGCTTGGTGGCGCCGAGCTCCACAGCGTCGTCGATCAGCCCGACGATACGGGTGTAGTTCTTCTCGTTGATCGTCGACGTGTACTCGCCGTTCTTGAGGATCGTCGGGAAATTCTTGGTCCAGCGTGCGACGACCTTCTCGGCGAACTCGCCGACCTTGCTCTCCGGGACGAAGACGTAGTCGGGGCACAGGCAGACCTGCCCACCGTTCACCATGCGAGCGTCGGCGAGGAAGTTCGCAGCCTCGGTGATGTCCTGCACCGGGTCGACGATCGCCGGGTTCTTCCCGCCGAGTTCGAGCGTCACCGGGGTGAGGTTCTTCGCGGCTTCCTGCGCGACCGACTTGCCGACCTCGGGCGAACCGGTGAAGAACATGTGGTCGACGTCGAGCTTCGCGAAGTCCGCGCCGCCGCCGTGCTTGCTGGTGACGACGGCGAACTCCTCGATCGAGAAGTAGTCGGGAGCGACCCGCGCGATGACGTCGGTGGTCTTCGCGGTGACCGACGACGGGCGCATCAGCACCCGGTTACCTGCGGCGAACGCCGAACCGGCAGGAACGATCGTCAGCTGCAGCGGGAAGTTCCACGGCCCCATGATGCCGACGACACCGAGCGGCTCGTGACGCAGGCGCTGCTTGTAACCGAGCAACCCCTGCAGCTTGGCGACGTTCTCCTCCTTCATCCACTTCTCGGCGTCGCGCCGCTGGTGGGTGAGGTCGATCATGCAGCCCGCGACGTCCGCGGCGATGGACAGTTCCCTCGGACGCGTGCCGAAGTCTTCGTTGAGCGCCTCGGTGATCTCGTCGGCGTGGTCGAGGAGCATCTGGCCGAGTCGGTTGATGCGGCTGACGCGAGTCTTCGCGTCGGGGATCCCGTCACGCAGGAACGCGGCCTTCTGGATCTCGAGCAGCTCAGTCAGGCCATGCGCTTCGGACGACACCTTGTCGCCGGCACGCACCACAGTTTCTGCAGGCTTGGTCATTGGGACCCTCCACTTCATGGCGAACCGCCATCGGTTGAGACAAATTCTGAAACTCATCCCAGCGTACCGGTCTCGTGGGATGAATCACAGAGGCATGCCTTGTAACCTCGCGAACTCGCGTCCCGACGCGGTCAGCTCGTCGAGAGTGCCCGATTCGACGATCCGGCCGCCGCCGAGTACGAGGATCCGGTCGGCGAGGGCGAGCGTCGAACGACGATGCGTCACCACGACGGACGTCGTGCGACGCCGCAGCTCAGAGACCCCTCGTTGGATCAGCAACTCCGATCGTGGGTCTGCGGCGCTCGTCGCCTCGTCGAGGATGAGGATGCGGGGTCGCGCGGCCAACGCACGCGCCACCGCGACCAACTGTTTCTCCCCCGCACTCAACGTGTCGTGGTCGCCCGACACCCGGGTGCCGCGCCCACCGGGGAGTACCGCGACGATCTCGTCGATGACGTCCGACCGTGCGTCACCGCCGAAGTCGATGTTCTCCCCGACCGTGCCGGAGAACAGCCACGGCTCTTGAGCTACGACCGCGAGTTGTGCGCGCGCCTCGGTGCGGGTCCAACCGGCGATGTCGCTGCCGTCGACGGTGATCGACCCCGCGTCCGGATCGTAGAAGCGCTGCATGAGCGAGGTGATGGTCGTCTTGCCCGATCCGCTCGCGCCGACGATCGCGACCGTCTGGCCAGGCTCGACAACGAAGTCGACGCCGTCGAGGACCGGCCGGTCCGCGTCGTAGGAGAACGAGACGTCGTCGAACACGATGCGCGGCGGCCGAGAGTGCCGTCCGCTGGACGTCGGCGGTGGATCATCGATCGCGGGCGCGGACTCGGCGGGCTGCGCGAGGAACTCGCGGACGCGTCCGTAGGAGACCAGCCCAGACTGAAGGCGAGGCAGCGTGCTTGCGAGGGACGAGACCTGATTGGACAACTGGCTGGCATACATGACGACCGCCTGCAGCGCGCCGAGGGTGACCGCGCCGTCGAGCATCTTCACGGCCCCGAACACGGCGATCGCGATGAACACGAGCGCGTTGCACACGGTCATGATCGGCGACAGCGAACCGCTCCACGTCTGACCGGCGCGGGTCGCGTGCGCCAGCCGGGTGTTGAGTCGGTCGAAATTCCTCGCGGGCCCGTCGTGCGCGGAGTAGGCGGCGAGCATGTCGCGGGCCGAGTAGACGTCCTCGATGTGCGCGGTGAGGTCGGACGTGGTGGACCACTGCCGCTGCATGTGCGGCCGCGCGCGGCGGAGCACGAGAACGGATGCGATGACGACCAGCGGCACCGACGCGACGGCGACCCCGAGGAAGAACGGCGACACCAGACCGAGTGCGACGAGGACGAACACGATCGTCGCGACGATGACCGGCAATTGAACGAACACCGGTCCGATCGCCGTCGCCAGATTGTCGACGTCGACGGTGGTGGTGTTCAGAATGTGCCCACGCCGTCCCCCGTCGACGGTAGACATCGGCAGCCGGTGGACAGTGCGTTCGAGCGCCGTCCGGATCCGGCGGACCGTGTCCTGAACGAATGCGTTGAGAAGCAGTCCGCTGGCCGATCTGGCCGCGAGGATCGCCGCGATGAGACCGAATCCCTGCCCGGTGCGAGTCCACAGTTCCGGCCAGTCCACGCCGTGCCCGGGGACGGCCCCGCTCCGGGCGACGAGGTTGGCGGTCAAGTCATCGCCGCCCGCACGGTAGGCGTCGACGACCTGGTCGAGGGAGACACCGGACGGCAGACGCGAACCGATCGCTCCAGCGAAGACGACATCGGTCAGCTGTCCGAGGACGTACGGAAGCAGGACGGTCGCCGCTGTCGCGACGAGCGCGGCGACGAGTGCGAGGACGATCCTGGCCTTGCCCCGTGCGATCACGTACCCACCTCAGCCGCAGTGAGTTCCCGGTAGACGCTCGACTCGGCCACGAGGTCCCGGTGAGTCCCGACGTCGACCACGGCGCCTCTGTCGAGGACTGCGATCTGATGCGCGTCGGCGAGGCTCCCGATCTGTTGTGCCGCCGCGATCACGGTGGTGTCCGGCAGCTTCCGGCGTACGCCGTCCAGGGCTGCGGCGGCCGTCGCCCGGTCCATCGCGGAGAACGCGTCGTCGAGCACCAGTACGCGCGGTGCCCGGACGATCGCGCGAGCGAGCGCGAGACGTTGTCGTTGTCCGCCGGAGAAGTTGCGTCCGCCCTGCGTGACGACACTGTCGAGACCGTGTCGATCGCGCAGCGCACTAGCGACCCGAACCGCACCGAGCGCCGACCAGAGGACGTCGTCGGTGGCATCCCGATCGGCCAACCGAAGATTGTCCGCGATCGTGCCCGCGACGAGCTGGTGCTCCCCGCCGACATGCGCGACAACGGCTCGCAGCGCGGTCAACCCGACCCGGTCGGTGCGAACTCCGCCGACCCGGACTGATCCCTCTGAGGTCTCGACGATTCGTGCGACGGTCGCGAGCAGGGTGCTCTTTCCGCTCGACGTGCCGCCGATTACCGCGGTGACCTCACCGCCGGCGCATGTCAGGGTCACCGAGCTGACCGCTGGCCGAGTCGCATCCGGATAGTCGACGGTGACGGCGTCGAAGCGGACCTCGAGCGGCGCGGACGCGAACTCGGCCGTCCCCCCGCCTGTGGGCTCGTCGGCGGCGCCGAGCACCTCGCGGATCCGCTCCGCTCCGGCGTTCGCCCGCGGCCACACGGTGGCGATCGGCAAGAACAGGATCAGACCGGACACGACCTGGCCGAGATATCCGGTGAAGGCAGTCAGGTCACCGATCGTCATCTGTGATCGGTCGATCAGGTCAGCGGCCCACACTGTGGCCGCGACCGTGCCGACGTTCGTCACCGCGAGGGTGACCGGCCCGAAGAGCGCCTGCACCGCCCCCACTCTGCGGGCGAGTGCGGTGAGACCGGCGTTCGCCTCGTCGAACCGCTCGCCGACCGCCGCTTCCCTGCCGAACACCCGGATCACGCGAACGCCCGAGAGCTGTTCTCGCAGGGACAGACTCACGCGGTCGACGGCACGCTGCAGCTGACGAGACAGCGGAGTCAGGGCAACGACGAAGACGCCGACGAGCACGACGAGCACCACTGCGACCGCGCCGATGACCGGCGAGAGCCGGACGGATTGGCGGATCGAGAGGACGACGGCGCCGACCGTGACGAGAGGCGCAGTGACCGCGGTGGCCGCGAGCACGAACACCGCCTGAATCACGAGGTTGACATCGATTGTCGACCGGGTCAGCAGGGTCGGCGTACCGAGACTCCGGTACTCGACGGCGATCATCCGGGTGGTTCGACGGTACATCCGCGAGCGCAGATCAGCACCCACGTCGGCCGCCAACCGGGAGGCACACGCCACGGCGACGATTGACGCGACGGCTCCGATTGCGACGACGGCGAGCATGAGCAGACCGATGCGTTCGATGTAGCCGACATCACCTGCCACCACACCGGAGTCGACGATGTGCGCGTTCAGCGTCGGCTGCGCGAGCGCCGCCGACATCGCGACGATCTGCGCGAGGACGATCGACGCGACGCGTCGTTTGTGCGAACCGACCGCGGCCCGGATGAGCTCGACGATCGCCGAATCGCGGATCAAGCGCCGATCGCGCGGCTCAACTGCGGCCACGACTTGTGCAGTTGGTCCTGCCAGTACGGCCACGAGTGTGTTCCACCGATCGGACGGTCGACGGTGGCCGGAATGCGCAACTGCTGCAGGCGCGACGCCAACTGTTCGGTGCACATGCGGGTGGCGGCCTCGATGACTCCACCGGTGACGATCCGGTCTCCGAGCGTCGCGACGTTCGGCACCTCCGACAGGTTGTCGTGCGCGCCCGGCAGTCCGGTGGCGGCGCTCAGATACAGGGACACCCCGCGCAGCCCTTCCGCGTTGATGATCGGGTCGTTCTGCTTCCAGAGCGGTCCGCGCAGCTCACCCCACATGTTGCGGACGTTGCCGCCGCCTCGTGTCTCGACGACGATGCGGATGAAGAGCGTGCCGTGTTCGGTCGACGTGCTCGCACAGCCGCTGTACGAACCGACCGCTTCGTACAGTCCGCGGTTCGCGATCGCCAGATTGAGGACCGACGTCGCAGACGACGAGATCCCGGCGATCGCGTTCTTGCCGGTAGTCGGGTACGTGCCGTCGATGACGGGCGGCAGTTCGTCCGCGAGGAACGTCGCCCACTTGTTGACTCCGAGCTTCTCGTCGGTCTTGACCCAGTCGGTGTAGTACGAGAAGGCGCCCTGCATCGGGATCACGACGTACACGTTCTTGTCGGCGAAGAACTTCACGATGTCGGTGTTCCGCTGCCACGTCGCGGAGTCCTCGCCGCCGCCTGCGCCGTTGAGGAGGTACAGGACCGGTGCGGGTTTCGATGTGTCCTTCGGGGTCAGGACGGTCAGTGGGATGTCGCGCCCCATGGACGGCGAGTGCACGGTGATGTCGCGCATCTGGTCGGCCACCGTCGTCGAGCTGACGAGCCTGCCGGGAGAGGCGTGGACGATCCCGGCGGTGAGCCCGGAGAGCGCCAGTGCAGCGGCAGTCACCCCTATAACGAACCGGAGGGCAACGAATCGGAGGATGAAGCGGGGGGCGGAACGGAGGGAGAGGTGCGGGCGCGTCATGAATGGCTCCTCGGGGCGCGCGGAGGCGCGGGATGGACTGCAGGGCGGGGTCGGTCAGGTACTGCTGACGGGCGGCGGACGCTCGGAGGTGAGGCCGTAGAGCGTGGTCTGTTCGTCGAACTCGACGGTCGCGAACTCGGTCACGCCCCAGCCGTTCACATAGAGGTCGCGGAGCCGTTCGAGGCCGGTCCACACGTAGAAGCGGGTCCCGTTGACGATGCAGAAGTCTTCGACGGTGCGCACGAGCGCTCGGATCACACCGCTGCTTCGTGCTTCGGGGATCACGGCGGCCAGCGGCATGCTGACCGCGCCCGGCTCAGGCGAGGGCAAGGCCGGCCTGTTCCAGAATTCGAGGAGCCGTCGCGCGACCTCGGGATGCGAGGTCAGGAACTCGAGGTCGTCAGGATGTACGCCCGCGCCCGTACCGGGCGAGGTCGCGTCGACCGCGGTCGGGTACCAGACGAGAAGTCCGAGCAGCCCGGGTTCGCCGTCGACGCCGACTACGTGACCGGCCGCGATCAACGGTCTCAGGAGCACGCGCGCGAGTCCGGACCGCGCTGTGCGATCGTCGACGTGCTCACCGAGGACCCACTCGTAGACCGGCATCTCGGCGAGGCCGTCGCCGAGGACGACCGCGGCCGCCGACAAGTCGTCGCGGGTCAACCCACGCGCCGATGCGGTAGGCGACTTCGACGTCATGGCGGCTCCTTCGTGGTGCGTCGCGTGCTTCATACGGGGTTGCTTCAGACGGGGAACGGGCCGCGGCGCAGTGTGCGCCGCGGCCCGAGGTGTCGCCGTCAGCCGAACTGGCTGCCGCCTTCGCTGGTCGAACCGATGTCGCCGAGCAGAGCATTGATGGTCTTCATCAGGTCGTTGATGCCGGAGATATCTGGGATCTCAGCCATGAGGTTGCCTTTCGTCGTGGATGGGACGAGCCACGCTGCGTCGTCGCGTCGGTACCTGGCGCCATGTCGCTTCTGTGGTTCACTCGGACCATAACCAGTAGTTCGAACGGAGCATCCCGGGTCACTGGATCAAGTGATCGAACCGTTATAAATCCGGCAGAATCATGCCAACGGACGACCCACCACCTGACGAGGATCAACCGCCCGAAAACCGGGCCTGACCTGACTTCTCCGAGCCCTTCCGAGCACCAATTCTCAACTGGAATCGCCGTGTGTCACATCAGCCACCCGCGCATCATTCAGCGAGCGAATCGACCCGGTCGAGCCCGTTCGGCGGCAGCACAATTCTGTGCCAGCCGCTGACGCGGACACCTGTCGACCTCGTGCGGTCAATCCGGATGCTTGACCGACTCGAACGTCCGGTCCGGCCAGAAGAACGGGAGCCTGATGCGTGCGAACTTCCACGCCCCGCCCTCTTTCTGATAGTCGTCCTCGTACATGCCGAGGTAGTCCAGGGGGTTCGCGTGGCCACCTGTGGTGGTGCAGTGACCGCTGCCCGCCTTCTGTCTGGTCAGCAGATCGATGAGGTAGCAGCGGCCGTGCGCGCTGTCTGATCCGGTCAGCGTGATCCACGGGTTGGTGACGACGTGCATCGTGTCGTACGGCTCGCCCAACCGGTCGAGTTCACGGGTGAAGTTCGCGATGATGGTGTCGCGGCCGATCCAGTCACCGCCGCACTCTTCCGGGAATTCGCACACCGCGTCTTCGCAGAACAGCGTCGTCAGGCCCGCGACGTCGTGCCCGTCGAAGTAGTTCGAGTAGCCGATTCGGAGCTGCCGAATTTCCTCTATCTGCAGGAGCTCGTCGATTGTCATGTGGGACTGCCGCACGATCAGGTGACAGTTTCGGTGTCATGCCGCGAGGCTCGCGGCAGGGTTCATGATGGTCTCGTATTCGATGGGGGTCAATCGGCCCAGACGAGCCTGGCGGCGTCGGCGGTGATAGGCCCTCTGGATCCAGGTGGTGATCGCGATCCGCAGTTCCTCTCGGGTCCGCCAGCGCTTGCGGTCCAGTACATTCTTCTGCAACAGAGCGAAGAACGATTTCATCGCGGAATTGTCGCCGCCGCGCCGACCTGGCCCATCGATCCGATGAGGTGATGACGGCTCAGGGCATGGACGAATTTCCGTGACCGGAACTGGGCGAGTTCGATACACCTCTTAGGTTTTCGGCCAACGAGTCCGGGCGGCGGGCTCCTTGGACTAACCTGGGTCTTTCGTGGGTGAATTCGACTCGCCCGGCATGCTATACGAAGAAAGGTGCTCTCACCTGCGATAATCGTTCTTGCGACAGTCCGATTACGCCAGAGTGAGGGAGCACCCTTCTGGTGAGCAACTCTACCGTGTTCTACCCGTATATCCAGGCCACCGGCGATGGGGAGAACCTCGTGTCCCACGCCGGAACCGTGTTGTTGACCCGGACCGTCGAGGTCGCAGGCCTGGCAGCAGAGTTGTCGGCCGCGCTCGCGCCGTGGCGCAAGCCGTTCGCGACCCATGATCCAGGCAAGATCGTCGCCGACCTCGCGGTGGCGTTGGTCGCTGGCGGCGACTGCCTCGCCGACATGTCTACCATCCGCGAACGTCCCGACACCTTCGGTCATGTTGCTTCGGACCCGACCGTGTCCCGCTTGATCTCGTCGCTGGCGCAGTCGCCGGTCCAGGCCTTGTCAGCGATCGCCGCCGCGCGAGCTGCGACTCGGGCACACGTGTGGTCGCTGGCCGGCGCCACCGCACCGAACCACGACATCTCAGCGAAGAAGCCGCTGGTCATCGACCTCGATGCGACCCTGGTCACCGCGCATTCTGACAAGCAGTCGGCGGCAGGAAACTATAAGGGCGGCTACGGATTTCATCCGATGACCGCGTTCATCGACCACGGGTCCGGCGGCACCGGAGAAGCCGGAACGATCCTGCTGCGACCAGGCAATGCCGGATCGAACACCGCCGCAGATCACATCAGCGCCACCCGCGCTGCGTTGGCGCAGATCCCCGACCTACCGACACGGCCTGGTCGCAAGGTCCTGATCCGCACCGATTCGGCCGGCGCCTCCCACGACTTCCTCGAGTACCTGCACACGCAGCGAGTCTCATACTCTGTCGGGTTCGGGCTGGACGCGCGTTTGGGCGAGATCATCGACCGACTCCCGACGCAGGCGTGGACCCCGGCCTACAACAGTGACCGTGAGCCTCGAGAGGGTGCTGACGTCGCCGAACTGACAGGGGTCATCGACCTCACGGGATGGCCGGCCGGGATGCGGGTGATCGTGCGGCGCGAGAAACCGCATCCCGGTGCCCAACTACGGATCACCGACCGGAACGGGTGGCGACTGACCGCGTTCGCCACCAACACCACCAGCGGGCAGCTCGCGGATCTGGAACTGCGTCACCGGCGGCGTGCTCGATGCGAAGATCGGATCCGGCAGAGCAAGGACTGCGGCCTGCTGAACCTGCCGTTGTTCTCGTTCGCGCAGAATCAGGTGTGGACGGCGATCGTGGCGTTGGCGTTCGACCTGAACGCGTGGATGCAGATGCTGGCGTTGACCAGTACGAACGCGCGAACCTGGGAGTTGAAGACATTGCGTCTTCGGTTGTTCGCGATTGCAGCCCGTCTGGCGCGGCACGCTCGCCGACGGCGGCTGCGGTTCGATACCCAAGCCAAGTACACCGGCCTGCTCATCGCCGGGCTTGATCGCCTCGACGCATTCACCAACACCAGTTGACCATCAGCTTCGCCTGTATCCGAACGATCTGAAGGGCACTCTCCGGGCCTGTGAAACCCGGCCGCGATCCGGCGGCATCCGGCCAGCCTGTCGTACCCGACCTGCATAATCGGCTCCGCCGCAATCAATCCGAACCGCTCAGGCGAGGAGATGCCCCCCGACGAAAGATTGAGGCTAATGGGCCCCGACGCGTCAAGCGTCGACAACACGATGATCGAATCGTTCTGGTCGACCATGCAGCGCGAGCTGCTCGACACCCACAGCTGAGACACCCCGGACCAGCTCGCCTACGCCATCTTCGAATGGATCGAAGCCTGTTACAACCCGCACCGCCGCCATTCCGGGATCGGGTACCTTTCACCGATCGACTACGAAACCGCGCACCACCACGAACAGACCACCTCACAAGTAGCCTGAAACTGTCACCCCACTGTCCGGGAAACCGGGTCAAGCCCGGTCAAGCCCCGATCTCGATCTGACTAAAGAATGTGTGGCGAGGAGCCGCCACACTTCAGCCGAAGGAGTCAGCGAGAGACCACCCAGGCTAAAGGGCTCGAGATTCTCGGAAGGCCGGACCAGTCGAGCCTCCCTCGAAAACGAGTGAGTCTCCGAGACCGTTCCATATCTAATTTGGATGCTTGATTTCAAGCCTCTTGTCGTGCCAGCCAATCGGGACACTCCACACAACTAGTCGTCCCGGGATGCGGATTTTTGGATCGTCGAGTTCAGCTACACGACGCGCCGCCAACCTGTGATCTTCGAACGCGCCCAGCAATTCGGGCGCGAAATCTGGACCCCATCCCATCTCCCGAGAATCCTGTGGGGGGGCATCTCCCAGCACTAGATGCACAGTCTGTCCTGGATATACTATGGCTCCCGGCTCGGTCTGAACTATCTGTATGAACTCCGTCCAACACGCAATGTTGTCACGCTCAATCACTGCAGCGATCTGGGCAGCGTCGTGGACGTCGAATGCAACACCCGCAACTACTTCATCGAATGTCTCCTCGTTGCGCGCGAATATAACACCGATTCTGGCGTCGCCGAATGGCAATGGCATCTAGACCTCACAGTCTAGCTTGGATTCATTGGTTAGCACCTTTGCGTACATCTGTTTCGCCCTCCCCGGAATTCTGATTGTTCCTATAGTCTCGCCTTTGAAGCTAGTTCCAACAACTCCATTGCACCTGAATGTGACATTCTTTTGATACAGCCTATCTTTTCCACTGTTCTGCATCACGGTCGGATTTCCGCCGAGGAGGCCAACCCCCAACCAGAGGGTATAGTAGCTGTAATACATTCGGCTTTCGTGCCTGATCATCTCGACCGGATACGAGCATTTCGTAAGTGATTTGAGGTCACTATGGCCGACTGGCGAGGAAATGCACTGCGGGCGAGCACCTTCCGGCGCTCGCCCGCAGCGTGGGGGTCTCGTGTGGGTGACGTCTGAGGTCCTGCTGTCCAGTCAGCCGAGACGTTCGATGATCGTCACGTTGGCGGTGCCGCCGCCCTCGCACATGGTCTGCAAGCCATAACGCCCACCGGTGCGTTCGAGTTCGTTGAGCAGGGTCGCGAAAAGTTTGGCCCCGGTGGCGCCCAGCGGATGCCCCAGCGCGATACCGCCGCCGTTGACGTTGACGCGGGCCGGGTCGGCTCCAGTCTCCTTAAGCCAGGCGAGAACGACCGGCGCGAACGCCTCGTTGATCTCGACGACGTCGATGTCATCGATGGTCATGCCGGTCTTCTCCAACGCGTGCTTCGTCGCAGGAATCGGGGCGGACAGCATCATTACCGGGTCGTCGCCGCGCACCGACATGTGGTGGATGCGAGCACGCGGAGTGAGTCCGTATCGAGCGAGCGCGTCCTCCGAGACGACGAGCGTCGCCGACGCACCGTCACAGATCTGCGAGGCCACAGCAGCGGTCAACTCGGAACCTTCGGCGAGCACCTGCAGCGAAGCCATCTTCTCCAGCGACGTCTCGCGCGGACACTCGTCGACGACACAATCACCCAACGGGACATACTCGTTGTCGAAGCGTCCCGCGGCGATCGCCGCGCGGGCGCGTTCGTGGCTCTGCAGGGCCCACGCCTCCATATCGGTGCGGCTGATGTCCCACCGCTTGGCCATCATGTCGGCTCCGACGAACTGGCTGATCTCGGC
This sequence comes from Gordonia liuliyuniae, assembly GCF_021739025.1. Classification (GTDB taxonomy): domain Bacteria; phylum Actinomycetota; class Actinomycetes; order Mycobacteriales; family Mycobacteriaceae; genus Gordonia; species Gordonia liuliyuniae. The sequence goes on from NZ_JAKKOT010000001.1 coordinate 18,194, forward strand.
GCCGCCGAACCGCTTGGTCCAGCCCGGCGACTCCGCAGTGGGGGTGGTGAAGCCGAGCGGCTGGCCCGCGATCATCGCCTGGCTGATCGGGATGGCGCTCATGTTCTGAAGTCCGCCCGCGAGCACGACGTCCTGCGTCCCGCTCATCACGGCCTGCGCCGCGAAGTGGATCGCTTGCTGACTCGACCCGCACTGCCGGTCGACGGTGGTCCCGGGGACACCGAGCGGCATACCCGCGGTGAGCCACGCCGTCCGCGCGACGTTGCCGGCCTGAGGTCCGACGGTGTCGACGCAGCCGAAGATCACGTCGTCGACGACCTCGGGGTCGATGCCGGTGCGGTCGATGATCGCGCTGATCACATGTGCGCCGAGATCGGCGGGGTGAACGCCGGCGAGGGACCCCCCGCGCTTGCCGACCGGGGTGCGGACGGCGTCGACGACGTATGCCTGAGGTGCGGTCATGGTGTGACTCCTTCGTGAATGCGCGGGTCAGGCGCGCTGGCTGGAGATCGAGACGATCTCGCCGGTCAGGTAGGTGGTGTAGTCGCTGGCGAGCATCGCGATGGTCGCGGCGATCTCCCACACTTCGGCGGCCCGGCCGTACGCTTCGCGCGAAGCGAGCTCGTCGAGCAGTTCGTCTGAGGTGACCTTCGCCAGAAACGGGTGCTTGGCGATCGACGGCGCGACCGCGTTGATGCGGACGCCGTAGTCGGCGGCTTCGACGGCGGAGCAACGGGTGAGTGCCATGACACCGGCCTTGGCTGCGGCGTAGTGGGCTTGGCCGCGCTGGGCACGCCAGCCGAGGACCGAGGCGTTGTTGACGATGATCCCGCCGTGCGTCGCGTCGCGGAAGTATCGCAGCGCGGCGCGAGTGGAACGGAACGTGCTGGTAAGCGTGATGTCGACGACGCGATCCCACTGTTCGTCGGTCATGTCGGCGACCGGCGTCTCGCCCCCAAGCCCCGCATTGTTGACCAGGACGTCGATGTGTCCGAGACGGTCGGCTGCCGCCGCGATCAGCGCGTCGACCTGCGCGGTGCTCGACACGTCGCAGACGTGCGAGACGACGCGTTCTGCACCGAACTCGGCGCCCAACTTCTCGACGGTCTCGCCGAGGCGTCGTTCGTGGAAGTCGGAGACGAGGACGTCCGCACCTTCGAGCAGGGCGCGACGGGCGGTGGCGAAACCGATGCCGGTGCCCGCTGCCGCGGTCACGACGACCTTCTTGCCCTTCAGCAGGTCGTGGCCGGCGACCTCGTTGGGCGGGGTCGCCAGCGGCGAGGGGGTGAGGGGGGAGTTCATGCGCGGGCCTCTCGTGGTAGGCCGAGGACTCGCTCGGCGATGATGTTGCGTTGCACTTCGTTGGAGCCGCCGTAGATCGTGTCGGCGCGACTGAACAGCAGAAGGCGCTGTTGTTCGTCGAGTTCCACGTGTTCGGGGTCGGCGATGTCGTTGGCGCGACCTTCGGTGGTCGCGGCCGGACCGAGGAGCGACGGCGCGCCCGCGACCGCCACCGCGAGCTCACCGAGGTCGCGGTGCCAGTTGCCCCACAGAAGTTTCGTGACCGACGCGGCTCCCGCTTCGGAGACGATGTCACCGGACAGCGTGCGGCGCGCGTTCGCCTCCATGACGGTCAGGCCGACTGTCGCTCGACGGAGCCGCGACGCGATCTCCGGGTTGTCGATCGCGCGGTTGTGCTTGGCCAAGTCGATCAAGTCGTCGAGTTCACGACGGAACCCGACCTGCTGTCCCAGCGTCGAGACGCCGCGCTCGAACTGCAGCAGCCCCATCGCGACTTTCCACCCGTCACCCGGCTCACCGACGATGAGATCCGCGGATGTTTTCGCATCGTCGAAAAACACCTCGTTGAACTCGGACGTTCCGGTGATCTGCTGGATCGGACGGATCGTCACGCCGTCGGTGTCCAGAGGGACGAGCAGAAAACTGAGGCCCTTGTGCCTGGTCGACCCCTTCTCGGTGCGCGCGATGACGAAGCACCACTGCGACAGGTGAGCGAGCGACGTCCAGATCTTCTGACCGTTGATCACCCATCGGTCGCCGTCGAGGACGGCCGATGTGGCGACGCCCGCGAGGTCACTTCCGGCACCGGGCTCGGAGTAGCCCTGCGCCCAGAGTTCGGTCACGTCGACGATGTGTGGAAGGAATCGTCGCTGCTGTTCGGGTGTGCCGTATTCGATGAGCGTCGGGCCCAGGAGTTCTTCGCCGAGGTGGTTCACGCGCGCGGGCGCACCTGCTCGGGCATACTCGCGGTGAAAGATGATGCGCTGCCCGATCGTGGCGCCGCGACCGCCGTGTTCGACGGGCCAGCCGAGACACGTCCACCCGGCAGCGGCGAGATGCCGGTCCCATTCGAGTCGCTCGGCGAAGAACTCGTGTTCGCTGCCGGGTCCGCCGCGACCCCGCAGATTCGCGAAGTCTCCGACGAGGTTGTCGGCGAGCCAGTCGCGCACCGACTCTTCGAACAGTCGGTCCGCATCGGTCGTGCGGGCCGCCCATTCGCCGAGGTCGACTGCCCGATCGGCGAGATTGATCGTCGTCATGAGACCTAGCTTAACCTAGCAAGCATTTGCTAGGTTTTGATCATGCTTCCGTCCCCGATGACCACCCCCGCCGCCATGCACCGCGCCGAAGAGCTCTGGCCCGATCGAGTCGCCGTGGTCGACGAGCAGTGGGCGCAGCCCGTGCGTCTCACCTGGAGCGAGCTCGGCGATCAGGTGCGGAAGTTCGCCGCGGGCCTGGTCGACGCGGGCGTCGGACCAGGCGACCGAGTAGCCGTTTGGGCACCGAACAGCCACCACTGGCCGGTAGCCGCGCTCGGCACTCATTACGCGGGCGCCGTCCTCGTGCCGCTCAACACGCGGTACACGGTCAGCGAGGCGTCGGACATCATCGAGAGGTCGGGGGCAAAGGTCGTCGTCGCGTCGGGCGGGTTCGCCGGGATCGATCGGCTCGCCGAGGTGTCGGCCTCGCCGATCGCGGAGGGACGGACGGTGGTCGGCGTCCCACTGGAGTCACCCGTCGACGCGCCGGGCACCATCGTCTGGGATCACTTTCTCGACGTCTCCGACGAGTCGATCGTGCTCGCGCGACAGCGGGCGGACGCCGTCGCCGAAGACGACCTGTCAGACATCCTGTTCACCTCCGGAACCACGGGTTCGCCGAAGGGTGTGCTGGCTGAGCACCGCCACACGCTGGCCGGTTCGCACGCCTGGGCGTCAAACGGCCGACTGTCCGACACCGACCGCTACCTGATGGTGAATCCGTACTTCCACACGTTCGGCTACAAGGCAGGGATCCTGCCGTGCCTGCTGTTCGGCGTCACGATGATTCCACTCGCCGTCTACTCCCCCACCGAGTCGATGCGTTTGATCGACGCCGAGAAGGTGACGGTGTTCCCCGGTGCACCGACGATCTTCCAGACGGTGCTCGACGATCCGGCTCGCCCCGACTACGACCTGTCGAGCCTGCGGCTCGTGGTGACCGGCGCGACGATCGTCCCCGTGGTGCTGATCGAACGCATTCAATCCGATCTCGGGGTCGAGACGGTGCTGACCGCGTACGGGCAGACCGAGACGAGCGGATTCGTCACGACCTGCCGCGCCGACGACGACGCGGTGACTGTCGCCACGACCTGCGGACGTGCCTATGAGGGCATGGAAGTGAAGCTGTCTGACCAGGGCGAGGTCTTGGCTCGTGGCGCGATGGTGATGCGCGGCTACCTCGACGATCCCGAGGCGACGGCCGCGACGATCGACGCCGACGGGTGGCTGCACACCGGTGATGTCGGCACTCTCGATGACCGCGGCAATCTGACGATCACCGACCGGCTCAAGGACATGTACATCAGCGGCGGATTCAACGTCTACCCGGCCGAGGTCGAGCAGGTCCTCGCACGTGTCGACGGTGTCACCGAGGTCGCAGTGATCGGCGTACCCGACGAGCGGATGGGCGAGGTCGGAAAGGCGTTCGTCACCGTCGCGACCAACGCGACCGTGACCGTCGACGACGTGCTGGCTTACGCCCGTGAACACCTCGCGAACTTCAAACTCCCCCGCTCGGTCGAGTTCGTCGATGCGTTCCCCCGCAACCCCTCCGGCAAGGTACTCAAGCGCGAATTGGGCTAACTGATAGCGGCCGCGACACTAGATTCAAGGCATGGCCGAGACCGTGACGCAATTGCTGGAAGAACGGGCCGGCGATTCCGGCACTGCCGTCATCGCCGACGAGGGCACCTGGACCTGGGCTGAGTACGTAACCGAAGGCCGACGCACCGCCTCGGCGGTTCTCGACGCCACCGACCCCGACCGCCCCGCGCACGTCGGCGTGCTCCTCGGCAACACCCCGGCCATGTTGACCGCGCTGGCCGCTGGCGCGCTCGGCGGTTACGTGACCGTCGGCGTCAACGACACCCGGCGCGGAGAGTCGCTGACCGCCGACCTACGACGCGCCGACTGCCAGATCCTGCTGACCGATGCGGCGCACCGCGGACTGCTGGATGGCCTGGACCTGTCCGGGATCACCGTGATCGACACGTCCTCACCCGAGTGGGCCGGGCGTCTCGAGTCGGCCGGTCCACTCGAGCCGCATTCGGTGCCTGGGCCGACGGACCCGTTCATGCTCATCTTCACCTCGGGCACCAGCGGAGACCCTAAACCGGTTCGCTTCGCGCACATGATGATTCCGTTCGCGGGACCACCGCTGGTGGAGAGGTTCGAGGTGACCGCCGACGACGTCTGCTACCTGTCCATGCCGCTGTTCCATTCGGCCGCGCTCCTCGGCGGCTACTGCGTGGCGCTGTCATCCGGCGCGGCGATGGTGCCCGCCCATTTCTCGGCGTCGGCCTTCCTCGACGACGTGCGCCGTTTCGGCGTCACATATATGAACTACGTCGGCAAGCCGCTCGCCTACATCCTCGCCACCCCGAGTCGCCCGGACGATGCCGACTCCACACTGCGCGTCGCGTTCGGCAACGAGGCCACCGACCGGGACATCGACGAGTTCGCGCGTCGCTTCGACTGCGCCGTGTGGGACGGATTCGGCTCCACCGAGTTGGCGATCATCATCACCCGCGAGCCGGGCACCCCGGCGGGCTCGATCGGCAAGGGGTTTCCCGGCGTCGCGATCTACGATCGCTCGACGGGCACCGAATGCCCGCGCGCGCAGTTCGACGCCGTCGGCGCCCTGAGTAACGCCGATGAGGCCGTCGGCGAGTTGGTGAACACCTCCGGCGGCGGCCTCTTCACCGGCTACTACAACGACGAGGTCTCGACCAGCGACCGACTGCGCGACGGAATGTACTGGTCCGGCGACCTGGCCTACACCGACGACGACGGCTGGATCTACCTGGCCGGGCGCACCGGCGACTGGCTACGCGTGGACGGCGAGAACCTGGCTGCCGGGCCGATCGAGCGAGTCCTGCAGCGGCTCCCCGCGCTCAACCGGGTGGCCGTCTACGCCGTCCCCGATCCGGTGGTCGGCGACGCTGTGATGGCGGCCGTCGTACTCAACGACGACGCGAGCCTCACCCCCGACGAGCTCACCGACTTCCTCGCCGCTCAGCCGGATCTGTCACCGAAGGCGTGGCCGTCGTTCCTCCGGATCGCCGACGACCTGCCTGCCACCGCCACGAACAAGATCCTCAAGCGGACGCTGAAGTCCGACGGACTGGAGGTGGGCGACGACGTCCTGTGGACGCGTGCACCACGGTCCGCGTCGTACGTCCCCGACTGCGAGGCACGGCCGCGCCGCGGAGTCGATCTCCACGCGAATCAGACTGCGGCCGACTCGCCGAGGTAGGCACGCTCGAGTCGGGGCAGATCGGCGGCGAGCTCGGTCGCCGAGCACTCGAACGCGATGCTGCCGTGGACGAGAACCACAGCCCGATCAGCGGCCTCCAACGCGAGGCGCACGTGCTGTTCCACCAGGATCATCGCTGTGCCCTGCTCCCGTGCGACACTGCGCAGGACCGGCAGGATCGACTCAACGATCACCGGCGCCAACCCCATGCTGAGTTCGTCGATCAGCAATGCCTTCGGCTGCTGCAGCAGCGCCCGGGAGATCGCGAGCATCTGCTGTTCACCACCGGAGACCTGCCCGGCGTCCACTTTCATCCGCTTGGCCAACGCCGGGAACCACTCCAGCGCCTGGTCCAGTCGCGCTCGGACTTCCGAGCGCCGAGCCGAGCCAACCGCCAGACGGAGATTCTTCTCGCAACTCAGGCCGCGAAACAACGCCCGGTCATCTGGTACCAGCACAAGCCCGCCACGCACCGCTGCCCGAGGGTCGCCCGAGCGGACGGCGACGCCGTCCACGACCACCCGGCCGTCGAGACGCGGCAGGAGGCCCGCGAAGGTCTCCAGCAGCGTCGTCTTGCCTGCGCCGTTGGGGCCGAGCAGTGCGACGATCTCGCCGGGCTCCACCGCCAGGTCGACGCCGCGGACCACGGGGCTGTCGGAGCGGTATCCGGCGTCGAGGGCTAGTGCTTCCAGCACACTCATGCCTCCACCTCCTCACTGTTGTCGATGTTCTCTCTGGTGACGGGGGTTCCGAGATAGGCGGCGATGACCTCGGTGTCCGCGCGGATCTCATCCGGAGTGCCGACGGCGATCAACCGGCCGAGGTCGAGCACGATCACCCGGTCGCACACCGACAGCACCAAGTCCATGTCGTGATCGATCAGCAGCATGGTGGTGCCGCTGCGACGCGCGGCGCCGAGTCGCTCGCCGAGCCACCGGCTCTCCGACGAATCGAGGCCGGCAGCGGGCTCGTCGAGCAGCGCAACGCGGGGCTTCCCCGCCAGTACACGCGCCACCGACACCAGCTGCCGCTGCCCCTGCGACAGGTCCGCCGCGGCGACGGTCGCCAGGTGCCCGACGTCGAGGAGCCGTAGGACCCGGCGGACGGTGGCCGGAGCGTCATGGTCGTCGCGTCGCACTCCGACGGTGACGTTCTCGGCGACCGTCAGCTCGTCGTACAGCTCGATGTCCTGGAAAGTGCGGCCCAGACCGGCGCGCGACCGCCGGTGGGGCGGGAGTCCAGCCAGGCCGGTGCCGCCGAGTGCGATAGTGCCGACGGACGGCGCGAAGCCGCTGATCGCGTCGACCAAAGTGGTCTTACCCGCACCGTTGGGCCCGATGAGGCCGACGATCTCGCCGGGCTGCAGGTCGAAACTCACGTCGTCGACGGCCACCACCGGGCCGTAGTGGACCGAGACGCCCGCGACGGTGAGCGCGGGGCCGACCGTATCGCCGATGGCCGTCGGCCCGCTCGACTCCGCGTCCTCCGGCCCGTCAGACTCAGCCTCGTCCGTGTCGAGGGCCTTCGGCGGTCGACGCAGGAATGCCGGGAGTGGCACCCGTTGAAGCTGACCGACGATTCCGTCCGGGTTCGCGACGATGGTCACCACCAGTAGGATTCCGCTGATCAACAGGTAGTAGTCACCGATGTCGAGTACATACGACATCACCGCGCCGGGCGCCAGCACCCCGGCCAGCAGCGCCCCGGAGACCGAGGTGACGCCGGCGATGTAGAAGACCACGAACAGGCCGATGCCGGAGAAGACACGGTAAGTGTCCGCCGTGGCGAGCGTCTGCTGGTAGGCGAGCAGGGCGCCGCCGAGACCGGCCAGGAAGGAGGCGATGGCGAAGGCGAGCAGTTTGGTGGCACCGACGTTGATTCCCGAAGCTGCGGCCGAGCGCTCGTTGGCGCGGACCGCGAGCATCGACGCGCCCAGCCGACTGCGACGCAGCCACGCGACGCTGAGCGCACACAGGACGAGTACCGCCAGACAGAGCAGACCGAAGGCGATGCGCGGATACCCCTCGCCGCGGCCGATGCCCAGATCGAGCCCGAACAGCGTCGGTTCGCCCACCGGCGCACCCTGCAGGCCGCCGTTGAAGCTGGGGTTGCGGAACCAGAAGGCCTCCAGGAAGACGGCGAGGGCCAGCGTGGCGACCATCAGTGGGAGGCCGCGCACGCGCAGTGCGGGGAGGCCGACCACCACGCCGATCACCATCGCGGCCAGAGCGGCCAGCAACGGTGCGACCGGAAACGGCAGATCCACCGTGGTGGACAAGCGCGACAGTGAGTAGGCCGCTGCCCCGGCTAGCGACAACTGCGCAAGCGAGACCTGTCCGGCGTAGCCGGTGACGACCACCTGCGAGAGCGCGATGACACCGTAGATCAGGCTCATCACCACAGCCAGTCGCATGCTGCCCGAGGTGCCGAAGAGCGCACCGACCGCGATGACCACACCGACCGCGGTGCCGATCACCAGGTGGTTCGGCCGCGGCGAACGGCCCAGGTCCCGTCGGGCGAGGACGCCGCGCCCGGGCAACCGCTGCCCGCGCACCAAGAGGAAGACGATGATCAACAGCAGCGGCACAGCTTCGGCGACGCCCGCGTCGGGGAACCACTCGTAGGTGACCTGCAGTTTGGTGGTCTCCGCCTGCAGCATGCCGATCAGCAGGCCCGCGGCCACGGTCAAGCCGATACTGGAGAAGTTGCCGACGAGCGCGGCGGCCAGCGCGGGCACGATGAACATCGTGTACGCGACGGGGTTGAGCGGAACCATCGGCGCGATCAGAACGCCGCCGATACCGGCGGTAGCCGATGACAGTGCCCAGTTGGCGACGGCGATCCGGTCCGGCGAGAGCCCGGTGACCAACGCGCCCCGCTCTGATTCGGCCGCTGCCTCGGTGGCGATACCGAAGCGCGTGTAACGCAGGACGAGCGCGGCCAGGACCGCGAGGCCGACGATCACTGCCGCGAGCCAGAAGTTGGCGGTGGGCACAGACACGTCGCCCACGTGAATGTTCTCGCTGGGGAAGATCCGTCCCACCGTCGGCGAGTCGGCGCCGACGCGCAGGGCCAGTAGCGCCTGCAGCACCAGCATCACGCCGATCGCCGCGACCGCTTTGGCCAGCGCGGGGGCGGCACGCAGCGGCCGGAAGACGATCAGGTAGAGCACCACCCCGAGCAATGAGGCCACGAGCACCGCGACGAGCATCGCAGGCAGCACCGACCACTTGCCTCCCAGGTCGACGGTGGTCGGGAAGCCCGGTATCGGATTCAGGAGTTCGCCCTGCCGCAAGTAGGCGTACGTGTAGGCGGCGTAGAGGGCGATGGCACCGGTCGCGAAGTTGACGACGCCGGAGCTCTTATAGGTCATCACCAGTGCGAGGCCGAGCGCGGCGAACACCGCGCCGTTACCGAGGCCGAGAGTGAAGAAGGCCAAGTGATCAATCATGAGTGCCGTTCAGTGTGTGTGCCGATGCGGGCGTACCGGCCAACGTTCGCCGGGCCGCGTGGGTGCGACCCGGCGAACGTTGGCAGGAGTGACTACTTGTTGACGACGACGGTGTCGGTGAACTTCAGGTCGTCACCGACGGTGCTGACGAGCATCGCCTTGCTGCACAGCGACGGCAGCTGCGGCATCGCCTTGCCGTTGCAGGTGAAGGTCAGGCCCGGCGCGGCCGGGACCGGCACGTCAGTGGCCGACTTCAGTGCAGCCTTCATCTGTTCGGGACCCACACCGCCTGCAGGCAGCGAACCGCCGACTTCGGCGACCGCCATGACGACCTGGTAGCCCAGATACCCCAGGCCCTGAGGATCGGTGTCGGGGGCGTACTCGGCCATGACGCTGCGGTACAGGGTCACCGACTCGTCATCGGAGGTCAGGTTGACCGTGGTGAAGGCCTTAGCGCCGGACAATGCCTCCTCGCCCACCGCCTCGACCACCGGCTGATCCAGGCAGCTGGCGATCAGGTACTTCTGCACGTCCGGGGCTGCACTCTCGAGCGCCTTGATGCCCTGGATGCACTGGCGGGTGTCACCGAGGATGGTCACCGCGTCAGGATTGTCGGCGAGACCGGCTGCGATCTGCGGCGTCGGGTCGGCGGTGGAGGTCGGGATGGTGATGACCTTGAGTTCGACGCCGGCCCGCGCGAACATCGGCTCGCCCAGTGCCTTGACCGACGCCGCCGCATCGCCTGTGTCACCGATCAGAACGGTGACCTTCTTCAACCCGTCCTTGGCTGCGGTGGCGGCTTCGGCGGCCAGCACCCCGACAATGCCGCCGGAGATCATGAACGCATCCGGACTCACCATCTCAGCCTGCGAGACCGGAGCCTGCGCGATGTAGGGGATGCCCGCGCCCGAAATGATCGGGAGCATCACCGCGCCCTGAGCGCCGAGCGGGGTCACGACGGCGGCGACCTTCTTCTCGACCATCTCGTTCGCGCACTTGGTAGCGGTGGCGGGCTCCTCGTGCTGCTTGCAGACCACCAACTCCAGCTTGTGGCCGCCGATTCCGCCGCCGTTCGCGTTCACATACTGGGCCGCTGCCTCGGCGCCCTCGCGAACGCTCGGGACGGTCACCTGGCCGCCTTCGGGGGCGATGAAGCCGATCTTGATGGTGTCGCCGGTGGCCGGATCGTCGGCGAGTGTCGTGGTGGGGCCTGCGGACGACGATTCGTCGTCTGACGAACAAGCGGTCAGTCCACCCAAGAGCAGTGCGGCGGCAGCGCCGACAGCCAAGGTGGACCGGACGGCCCGTCTGATATCGATGGATGCATTCACTGCGCGGTCCCTTCGGTCGATGAGGTTCCGCGAACTGTAACGAATTCTGGTTGTCGGAAACGCAAAACCGTCAGATCAGTCGTCGAAACGCGCTCAACTGGCGTTTCAACCGCGATTCCGACCCTCAGAACGGCGGCGGGCCCGCCGAATCGAGCTCGGCCGACTTCGCTGCGGCCGCGCAGGCCGCGATGTAGCGGCGGCGGGAGCGGATCCGCATCCGGTACGCATGCTTCGCCTTCGTTCGCGATCGGCCGCGCGTCGGCTGGCCGACGTCGTCGACCACGCCCGGCGCGACGGGCTCGCCGTGTCGGCACGGCACAAGCCCGAGGTCGGGCAGTAACCAGTGGTTTCGGGCACGCGAGCGCACGGTGTAACCGGTCGGCGTGGTGACTTCGGTCCAGATGACGCCGTTGGCATCGATGATCTGGTCGTCGATCCAGCCGCCGGCGAAGGTCTTGACGAGGTGGTGGTAGCGACACTTCGGGTTCAGGTTGCACGGGCACGTGGCCCCGCCCGCGGCGGGAGCGTCGTGGTTGTACTCGGTCACGTGGTCGAGGTCGCAGCGCCACGCAGAACGGTCGCAGCCGGGTTCCGAGCAGGTGCCGAAGACAGCACGCATCGCCACATCGCACGTGGCCGTCGGCCGGTACGGATTCCCGGCCTGCGCGGCGCCGTCGGCGAGGCCCGCGATGTCGAGCGGCCGCAGTCTCGCATCGGTTCTGGCGGCGATCTCCCGCACGTGATGCGGATCGATCACGCCGAACCCGTCGAGCCAGCCGGCCTTGTCGGCGTCGCCGTCGACAGTTGCGGCGTCGGCGACCACGTGCACGACGATCTTGGCGAACTCGGCGGCGATCTCGTCGTCCGAGGCAGTCACCGGGCAGCCCGGTTCACCGCAGTCGCATACGAACGGGCGGCCAGTCAGCAGTGCGACGGCGGCGTCATGACGTCGCACACCGCACGACCGAGAGTCGTTCTCGCACACCCGCCCGGCGACCGCCCTCACGCTCGCGTCGATCATCGCGGCATCCTCGGGAGTCGTGGCGATGGTGACGTCCGACCCGTCCACGTCGTGGGAGACGGTCACGCCCTTACCGCGAGCCGTACGGCGCTCGCGCAGGCCGTCCGGATCGATCTCGGCGACCATCCGACGCGATACGCCTTCGGCGTCACCGCGCGAGACGCCGCCGAGTTCGGCGAGTTCGGATGCGGTCGCGGCGTCGACGGCGGCAATCAGTTCGGCGTCTTCCACGCCGGTCGCCTCCAAGACGACGGCACCGAATGCGGCGACACTGATGACGCCATCGCGCATGAGACGAGCGACCTTCGAGAGGCGTTCGACTGCTTCGACGGCGAGGCTGACCTGACGATCTGCGGTCGAAGCCGCGACGCACAGCGCGGCGGCCACCTCACGCGAGACACTGGCGAACACGTCGACCACGCGGCGGTCCGCGGCGTCGACCGCGACACCCTCCGCGTCGGCTGCGGCGACGAGCATCGCGTAGATTGCCTGGAAACGCAGGAACGCGAGGTAGCCCTCACCTGCGCGCAGCGCGTTGAGCTTCGCCCCCCCGGCCTCGCCGCCTGCCCCGACCGAATCGAGGTCGAGCGCCGACCACGAACTGTTCGACATGGTCATCACCCCTTCACTACGCGTCTCGAACTGTTGTTCTAATTGTAGCGCGTGAGTGTGATCTATTCAATAGTGTATTCGAACTTTGTTCGAATTGGTCACTACTGCCGTCGAAGGACGAACCTCTGCACCTTGCCGCTCGGCGTCTTCGGCAGCGCGTCCATGAAGTGGACGGTGCGCGGGTACGCATGCTTCGAGTACTCGTCGCGGACGAGCGCCTGCAGTTCTGACGCGAGAGCGTCGTCGCCGACGAAGCCCGTGTTCAACACGACGAACGCTTCCACCACCTCGCCGCGGATCCCTTCCGGGTCTGGTCGTCCGACCACGGCGACCTCGGCCACCGACGCGTGCGTCACGAGGACGCTCTCCACATCGAACGGCCCGATGCGGTAGCCGGCGGCGAGGATCACATCGTCGTCGCGCGCGGTGAACGAGAAGTAGCCTTCGTCGTCGGACTTTCCGGTGTCAGCAGTCAGGTACCAGGCGCCGTCGCCGGTGAACCGCTCGGCGGTCTTCTCGGGGGCGGCGTCGTAGCCGGTGAACCACAGCGCCGGACTGGCTTTCACGTCGAGCGCGATCTGTCCGTCGACGATGCCCGCGGTGTATCCGGGCATCGCCTGGCCCATCGAGCCCGGTTTCAACGGCATCGCGACGTCGGCGTTCCAGTGATTCCCGATCACCATGCCGATCTCGGTCTGCCCGTAGTGGTCGCGGACCTCGCACCCGAGATGCGCACGACCGAAGTCGACGATGTCGGGGGTCAACGGCTCGCCAGCCGACGACGCTCGACGCAGCCGCACGCCCGTCATGTCCGCGTGCGCCCGCAACGAACGGTAGATCGTCGGCGCCCCGGCGAAGTTGGTGACGCCGAACTCGTTGAGGACCGAGACCGTCGACTGAGGCGTGAACCCGGCGTTGAGCAATAGGCTGGTGCGGCCGGTGGCCAGCGGCGTGATCAGCGCGTAGTAGAGCCCGTACGCCCACCCCGGGTCGGCCGCGTTCCAGAACACGTCGTCGGCGGCGACGTCGAGCGAGAAGTGTTGGTACGCCTGGAATGACGCTAGCGCTCGAAGTGGGACAGGGACGCCCTTCGGCTTGCCCGTGGTGCCGCTCGTGTAGAGCTGCACGAACACTCCGTCGCCGCCGACCGCCGCGTCATCTGTCGACGGTTCGGCCGTCTGCGACTCGGCGACGAGGTCGTCGACGTCGAGCACGGTCACCGCGTCGATCGGGTCGACCTTCTCGCGCTGCGACGCATCGGTCACCACGACCCGCGCGCCCGAGCCTTCCACTCGCAATGCGATCGCACCGGTCGCGAACGCGGTGAACAGGGGCACGTGCACGGCGCCGATCCGCCACAGCGCGACGAGCGCCACGATCAGGGCGCGACGTTTGCCGAGCAGCACCGGCACGCGGTCACCGGCCGCGACTCCGCTCGCGGCGAGGACCGTCGCCATGCGACGCGACTCGTCGGCGAGGTCGCCGTAGGTGAAGGCCGCTGACGTGAGATCCGGCTCGACCAGGGTGAATGCGACCGAGTCCGGGTCGTGTCGGTCGCACAGCAGATTCGCCGCGCTCGCGTCCGACGCGCCGTAGACCTCCAGCCAATCGGCAACCTGCCGTGCCGGATCCTCTCGTGCTGGGTCCCCGTGTGCTGGGTCGTTCATGCCCGTCCTCCACGTTCTCGATGTGCGTGATGACACAATGATGGATGTGACCGTCGACACCGACAACCCTCAGAAGAGGGGTGTGCCAGCAGACGAGCTGTCGCGCCGTCTGCGCGGCCCGCTCGCTCGGCTCCGACGACACACCGGCGCGAGTCTCGCGTTCGCCGGACGCGTACTGCCCGGCAATGCTCCACGCATCGAGCTGTTCTCCTTCGACGGCGACCTCGTCGGGCCGCTGCGCGGCGCGAACCTCGACCCAGGCCACGGCCTCGGCGGTCGCGTGGTCGGTCGTGCTCGCGCGGAAGCCATCGGCGACTATGTGCGGTCACCGCTCATCACCCACACCTACGACGAGATCATCCGCGCCGAATCGCTTCGAGCGATCGTCGCGGCGCCGATCATCGTGGGCCGCAAGCAGGTCGGTGTCCTGTACGCCGCGCGGCGCACCGCGCAGGAACAGCTCGGCTCGTCGCTCGACGCCGTCGTCGACGAAGCGCGCGCGGTGGAACAGCAGTTGGCGGTCGCAGACGTCCTGTCGACGCTGCGCACCGACGACGACGAACGCGATCTCTCGGCCTGGCGGACGCGGGTCAACGACTCGTACGCCCAATTGCGCGCACTCGCGGACTCGGTGGACGACGAGTCGATGCGCGCACGTGTGCTCGAGATCGCCGCGGGCCTCGCGCTCGACGCCCCAGAGGACGAGCCGACCGTGCGTCTCACCCTGCGTGAACAGGACGTCCTCGCCCTGCTCGGCGCAGGCCTGCCGAATCGCGCGATCGCCGAACACCTCGGCATCGGCGTCTACACGGTGAAGGACTACGTGAAGGCACTGATGACGAAGCTCGACGCGACGTCACGTTTCGAAGCGGTCGTCAACGCGCGCCGGACCCGGCTCATCCCCTGATCTCGGCCCCGACGCTTCCTCCGTCTGTCATCTGTATGAACGACACCCACCTAACGTGGCACGCCCTGGATCTCGACGTACCCAGTAGCGGTCGACGTTGGCAACCCAAACGCATAGGCGCAGATCGCGGACGGCCGCTTCCGCAAGCCTGCGAGAGGACGTGTTCATCATGCGCAAGCATTCCATCACCCGCATCGCCGCGACCCGCATCGCCATCGCCGGCATCGCCGCCGCGAGCCTGACGACCGCGGTCACGATCGGTTCCGGCCAGGCGTCAGCAGACGGGTTCCCGAACGGACCGTACTGCCACGGGCCCGTACAAGTGATGGCCGAGTCGGCCGTCTCCCAAGTGGTGATCTGTCCGGTGCAAGGACCGACCGGGTGGGCGTACAGCGGCAAAGCCAAGACCACTGGGAACTGGATCGACGTCTGGGGAGCGACCCAGAACTCGCTCGGTTTCCACGCGACCAACGACGGCTACACCTATCACGTGCACCGTGACCGCTTGATGATCACCGCACCCAACGGTTCAGTCGTCTCCAGCGAGCCGTGGACGTACTACTACCAGCGGTGACGCTCACCCCGAAGTACGACAACGATCCGCGGCGTGGTTCGAACGAATGACGCCGCGGATTCGCTTGCCACACACTGGAATCACACGAGAATGACACATCGCGAGACGAGGAGAGACGGCCCTCGGTGCGAAGTCGACCGGCACGACGCTCGTCGTCCCGACCGCGCGATACGCGAGCGGCGGATATCACGCCGTCAACAACGGATACGCGTATCACGTCCGACCGGACGCCCTTGAGATCCTCGCACCAGACGGCAGCGTCGTCTCCCACGAGCCGTGGACGTACTACGATTCGACGGAGAACTAGGGGGACTCGACCGGCAAGGACTACGAGATGGGCTTCACCAGGGGGAAGAGGACCGTCTCGCGGATGCCGAGACCGGTGATCGCCATCAGTAGACGGTCGATGCCCATGCCGGTTCCGGCAGTCGGCGGCATCGCGTGTTCCATGGCCGCGAGGAACTCCTCGTCGAGCACCATCGCCTCATCGTCGCCTGCGGCGGCGAGGCGGGCCTGATCGACGAAGCGTTCTCGCTGAATGATCGGGTCGACGAGCTCCGAGTAGCCGGTGGCGAGCTCGAACCCGCGAACGTAGAGATCCCACTTCTCGACGACCCCCGGGATGCTCCGGTGCGCACGGACGAGCGGCGACGTCTCGACTGGGAAGTCACGCACGAACACCGGCTCGTCGAGCTGGTCGCCGACCAGGTGCTCCCACAGCTCTTCGACGAGCTTGCCGTGGCCGTATCCCTTGTCCTTCGGGACGTCCAAGCCGACCTCGGCGGCGATCGCCAGCAGTTCGTCGACGCTCGTCTCCAACGGGACGATCTCGCGACCGAGCGCCTCCGAGAGCGACGGGTACATCGACAGCGACTTCCACTCACCCGACAGGTCGTACGTCGACCCGTCCGGCATCGTCGGCGTCAACGTTCCGACTGCGCCGAGAGCGACGGCCTGCACGAGTTCCCGGGTCATGACGGCGGCGTCGTCGTAGGTGCCGTACGCCTGATAGGTCTCGAGCATCGCGAACTCGGGTGAGTGAGTCGAGTCGGCGCCCTCGTTGCGGAAGTTGCGGTTCACCTCGAACACCCGCTCGATGCCGCCGACGACAGCGCGCTTGAGGAACAGTTCCGGCGCGATACGCAGATACAGGTCCATGTCGAAGGCGTTCGAATGCGTGATGAACGGACGCGCCGCGGCACCACCGTGCAACGTCTGCAGCATCGGGGTCTCGATCTCGAGGAAGTCGCGCTCGACGAGGAACGTCCGCAACTCGGCCATCGCCTTCACACGCGTGCGGGCGGTCTCGCGGGCCTCCGGGCGGACGATCAAATCGACGTACCGCTGACGGACGCGCGACTCCTCGTTCATCTCCTTGTGGGCGACGGGCAAGGGGCGCAGGGACTTCGAAGCCATCTGCCACTCGTCGGCCATGACCGACAGTTCGCCGGTCCGCGAGGAGATGATCTCGCCGTGCACGAAGACGATGTCGCCGAGATCGACATCGGCCTTCCACGATGCGAGCGACGACTCGCCGACCTTCGCCTGGGACAGCATCGCCTGCAGCTGGGTGCCGTCGCCCTCCTGCAGAGTCGCGAAACAGAGCTTGCCCTTGTTGCGGATGAAGATCACCCGGCCCGCGACGCCCGCCTGGACCCCGGTCTCCGAACCCGCTTCGAGGTCGGAGTACTCGGCGCGAATCTCCGCGAGCGTGTGCGTCCGAGTCAACTCGACGGGATACGCCTCACGCCCCTCGGCGAGGATGCGTTCACGCTTCTCACGGCGGATCCGCAGCTGTTCGGGGGTCTGATCGTCCTCGCGGGTCTGCTCGTCGCTCTGGTGCTCACTCACCAAACCAGGGTAATTCGCCGCAGCGGTCAGGAGCCAATCGAGTACGAGGTCAGCGCGGGTCGTAAAGCCCGAGCGCGTCGACCCCGACCGACCCCGTCACCCTGCGCTCACGCAGCGCGCGATAGCCGCCGACGACGAATCGGGCGCCGGTGACCCCGCGAGCCTGCAGATGCCAGGCGAGCAGTTCGGCGTCGTACCCGTCCTCGGAGACGAGGACCCACTGCGCCTCGGCGGTGGCCGCACGCAACGCCGACGGTGACGCCGGACTGAGGAGGTCGAGAGCCTCGGCGGAGTCGATCGCAACGGCGCCCAGCAACGCGCCGAACCGGCGGTGCGATGAGGCGTCGCGTAGGTCGACTGCGACGCCGCCATCACGCAGAACGGAGTGGAACTCGTGCGCCTGAACCGACAGCGGGACCGCGACGAACGGGGCAGAAACGGGAGTGGAAACGACAACAGTCATGAGGGATTCCTCGAAATGATCGAACGAGCAGAGCGGTTGACGATGGGGGCGTCCACACGGGGACGTCAGCCCTGACAACACTCCTGACAGCTCTTGATCACGACGACGACTCTGCCACAGCACCGAACAGTCCGGAAAGAGTTTTGCGCATGGGTGGGCCGAATCACCCAGTCCCGTGCGCCGCAACCGCGCGTCGAACTCGGATCGATCGATCAGGAACGTTGACCGTTCGACCGCTGTTGCCGATACAGTCGACGTCGCACTGTGTTCGTCGTCACGAGAGCTTGTACATCCCCGGAGGCCGTCTCATGAGCATGACCCGTCGTTCGTTCCTGCGCGCGAGCGCCGCCGCCGCGGGAGCGGTCGCCGCATCGTCGACCGCGTCCGGCCTGGCCCGCGCCGAGCCGGGTGCCGCATCGTCCGCGAACACCGCGGGCACCACCCTGGAGAAGGTCGGGGTGGCCGGCAGGCCGGACAAGAAGGGGTACCGCAAGCTCGTCCAAGGCAAGGGCTGGCCCCTGTACGTCCGCGAGGAACTCGCCGGAGCGAAATCCACTCGCGACTCGACGCGGACCGGCCTCGCATCATTCGTGCAGCTCACCGACATCCACATCACCGATGTGCAGAGTCCCGCCCGCTTCGAGTACGTGCACCCGCTGCAGGGACCTGCATATCGGCCGCAGGAGGCGCTCGGCACACAGGGCGCAGTCGCCCTGATCGAACGCATCAACGCCCTGTCGGGCGGCCCGTTCACCGGGCGCGCGTTCGACTGCGTCGTCTCGACCGGCGACAACACCGACAATCACGAGATCGTCGAACTCGACTGGTACCAGCACTTGCTGTCCGGCGGCACGATCACCCCGAACACCGGACATCCGACCCGGTTCGAAGGCGTGCAGTCGTTCGGTTCGGCGATGTACTACCGGCCCGAACTCGACAAGCCCGACCTCTACAAGGACCACGGTTTCCCGACCATACCGGGGCTCCTGCACGCGGCGATGCGGTCACACACCAGCCCGGGGCTGAACATGCGCTGGTACTCAGTGTTCGGCAACCACGACGACCAGATGCTCGGGACCGTGCCGAACGACCTGATCGACTGGTTGTACCTCGGCAATGTGAAATTCGACCTCCCCGGCACCGATCCGACGGCGGCCGCCATCGCCAGTGCGCTTCGGAGTGATCCGGCGTCGGTGGTGGGGTTGCTCGGGAAGCTGAAGACCACCGGCCCGACTCTGCCTGCGACCGCGGACGCGCGACGACGACCGTTCACCCCACGCGAGTTCATCCGCAGCCACTTCGACCGGTCGATCACCGGTGCGGGCCCGGTGGGCCACGGATTCTCCGATCCCGACGGCCCCAGCTGGTACCGATTCCAGATCGCACCGGGGGTGCTCGGCATCGCAATGAACACCACGAACAGTCTCGGGATCGCCGACGGGTCGATCAGCCAGAAGCAGCTGACGTGGATCGAGAAGCAGATCAGCGCGCACGCCGACCAGCTGGTGATCGTGTTCAGCCATCACACGTCGACGACGATGACAGCGAAGCTGCCGAACCCGGAGACGCCCGGCGAAGCCCAGTTCGACGGCTCACACCTCGTCGAACGCCTCAAGACGCACCGGAACGTAATCGCGTGGGTCAACGGCCACACGCACAACAACGAAGTGACGCCGCATCGAGGCACGACACCCGCCCACAGCTTCTGGGAGATCAACACGGCCAGCCACATCGACTTCCCGCAGCTAGCCAGGATCGTCGAGGTGACCGACAATAAGGACGGCACCCTCAGCATCTTCACGCCGCTGATCGAAGCCGAGGGGCCGTACACCGCCGATCCGTCGGACCTGTCGCAGAAGGGTCTGGCGAGCCTGTACCGCGAACTCTCGATCAACGACATCCATCTGGAAGACCGGATCGGCACGGCCGCGGACCGAAACTGCGAACTGCTGTTGGCGAACCCGCTCAGTTAGCGTCGCGCCACGGTGCGAGCAGCAGTCGGCAGGCTCGACGCATGCTGGCTTCGGCTTCGTCCGAAGTGAGTTCGCCCATCACCGCCCACGAGAGGATGCCATAGGCCGCCTGTTCGACGATCCCGGTGAGCTGCAGGTCATCGACGGTCGGGGCGTCGATTCCCGCGACGCCGAGAATGCGTTCACGAAGATCGAATCGGGTGGCCGCCGACTCGGCGCGGACCGCGTTGACGGACACGATCATCGCGCGGCCGAGCAACGGGCGGGCCAGCATGCTGCGACAGGCATCGGTCATCATCTCGGCCACCGCTTCGACCGGGTCGTCTTGCTTCGGGGCATGTCCGGGCCCCAGATCGGCGGCGTATTCGAGCATCAGCGCCGCGAACAGCTGATGTTTCGTCGGGTAGTAGCGGTACAGAGTCGCGAGGGACACCCCGGCCTCCGCCGCGACGTCGGCCATGCGCACCGAGTCGAGCTCGCGTTCGGCGCCGAGCCGGGCCGCCACCCGGAGGATGTCCTCCACGCGTCCACGCTGGACCGCTGTGGTCGGAGCGGCCCCGTCACGTTTCGTGCTGGGTCTAGGCATCGTCGCCCTCACGACGTTTCATCAGTGCGGTCATGAGTCGATGATGCTTGAGCACCGTCCGGGCTCGATCGTCGGCACCACCGAGTGCGACGCCCCGCTCATTCCCGGACACCACGTGCACGGGACCGTCCGACAGATGCGCCAGTCCCTCCGCGGCGACGTCCGCGGGGCGCCCGACGACGAGGCCGGGCACGTCGAAGTCGAGACCGGCCCGTCGCATGGCCGGGGTATCGGTGACACCGAGCACCAGGTGGAGGACGTCGACGCCCGCTTCCCGCAGTTCCAGCCACAATCCTTCGGTGAAGATCCGCACGAACGCTTTGGCTCCGCCGTACACGGTGTGCTCGGCGGAGCCGAGGTAGCCGCTGAGTGATCCGATCGTGATGATGCCTCCCGACCCGCGCTTCTTCATGCGCGCGCCGTAATGATGTGCGAGTGCCATCGGGACGGTGACATTGAGGGTGAGTACCTTCATGAACTCGACGAGATCACCGTCGACGAATTCGGACCCGTAACTGTTGGCGCCCGCGTTGCAGACCAGCAACCCGATGTCGAGGTCGTCGGTCGCCTGCAGGACCCGGTCGAGATCGGCGGGGACGGTGAGGTCAGCGCTCACGGTCCGTACTGCACGCCCATGCTCCCGGCATCGCTGCGCGATATCTTCGAGCGGGCCCACTTTACGTGCGACGAGCACGAGGTCGACGCCCGCGGCCGCGAGTTGTTCGGCGAATTGTGCCCCGACGCCTTCAGAACCCCCGACGACGAGCGCCCACGGCCCGTACTCGGCGAGGTCCGATGCTGCGATATCCGACTCAGTCATTACGATTCATCCTCATTTCTAGAATTCATTCTAGTTTAGGTGACATCATGGCGGCATGAAGCACAACACCACGATTCCCCGCTTCGGCATATCGACGCCGATCGTCGTCCAGGTACCCGGGGTGGCCTCCCCCTGGGAGGCTGACGCCGGCGTGGACGATCTGACGGAGATCGCAGCGACCGCCGACCGTCTCGGGTTCGATTACCTCACGTGCGCCGAGCACGTCGCCGTCCCGACGAGCGCCGAGGGGCGCGGCGTCGCCTACTGGGACCCGCTGTCCACGCTGTCGTTCCTGGCGGCGAGCACCGAACGGATCCGCCTGGCGACCTCGGTGCTCGTGCTCGGCTACCACCACCCGCTGGAGATCGCCAAGCGCTACGGCACCCTCGATCGACTCAGTTCGGGCCGGGTGATCCTCGGTGTCGGAGTCGGCTCACTGGAGGAAGAGTTCGACCTGCTCGGCGCAGCCTGGCGAGGTCGAGGCTCCCGCGCCGACGACGCGATGCGCGCGTTGCGCGCATCCCTGTCGCAGCAGCGTCCGGAGTACCACGGCGAGCACTACGACTACGACGGACTGATCGTCGAACCGTGCGGCGTGCAGGAGTCGATACCGCTGTGGGTCGGTGGCCGCAGCCTGCGTTCGCTGCGCCGCGCCGTCGAGTTGGGCGACGGCTGGATGCCGTTCGGGCTCGGTGTCGGCGCGCTGCGCGACCTTCTCGCACAGGCCGACGTCCCGACCGGATTCGAGATCGTGCTCGGCACCGCACCTCTCGACCCGATCTGGGATCCGGGCCGCGCGATGGAGAAGATCACGCGCCTCCTCGACTCGGGAGCCACCTCGATCACCTGCACCCTCACGGCCGATTCGGCCGCCAACTACTCAGAACAACTCGCAGCACTGACCGAACTGGTCGCTCCGCTGCGCGAGGAGAAGTGAGATCAATGACGAACATCGCTGACGACGTGCTCACCGACCTGCTGGCCCGGGTCCGACGGCTCGAAGACGAACGCGACATCGCGCGACTGATCGCGTCGTACGGCCCGCTCGTCGACGCAGGCGAAGCCGACGCCGTGTCTCGACTGTGGGCCGACGACGGCGTCTACGACGTGGAGGGCTGGCTGATGCAGGGGCGGGCAGACGTCCACGCGATGGTGGAGTCGCCGCAGCATCAGGGGCTGATCGGTCGCGGCTGCGTCCACTTCCACTCCCCCGCCGTCATCGCGGTGAACGGTGATCTCGCGTCGGCGGTGTGCGAGACGATCCTGC
Source organism: Gordonia liuliyuniae (assembly GCF_021739025.1). Lineage (GTDB taxonomy): Bacteria > Actinomycetota > Actinomycetes > Mycobacteriales > Mycobacteriaceae > Gordonia > Gordonia liuliyuniae. The sequence continues at coordinate 40,534 of NZ_JAKKOT010000001.1, forward strand.
TCGTCCGCCGCGACGATTCACCGGACGGGCACAGCCGCGGCTTCACGGTGCAGCGTGGCGGGGCCACCCATTTCGAACTGCGCCGGGCCGACGACTCAATGCACGGGTGGGAGGTGGTCCGACGCACCACCAGACTTCTCGACGGTTCCGCGGAGAGCACAGAACTGCTGTCCCGAGCTCGGCTCAGCGGCGGCGCGACCGCTCGTGAACCCGACGCAGACCATCGAGCGTGAGATGCGGGTGGTGATCGGTGAGGGTGGCGGCCTCGCCGTACATGAGCGGCGCCAGGTATCCGGTCGCGACGACCGCGACGTCCGGGCCGTCGAAACCGGGAACGTCGCGGCGAACGCGGTTCACCAGGCCGTCGATCTGGCCCGCGAAACCGTAGAGGATGCCCGACTGCAACGCTTCGACCGTGTTCTTGCCGATGACCCCGCGCGGCGGCCGAAGCTCCACCTTGCGGACGGTCACCGTGTACTCCGACAGCGCTTCGACACCGATGTTGATGCCGGGCGCGATCGCGCCGCCCAACAGTTCGCCCGTCGCCGAGACCGCGTCGACGACAGTCGCCGTTCCGCACGCGACGACGATGCACGGTCGGCCCGGGAAGTTCTCGTGCGCGGCCAACGCGTTCGCGACACGATCGGTGCCGATCTCCTTCGGATTGTCGACCAGCAGCGGAACACCGGTGCGGACGCCCGGTTCGAGCAGGACGTGCGGCCCGTTCCCGAAGTAGCGGGGCAGCATCACCCGCATCTCACGCAGCAGTGACGGCACCGTCGACAAGGTGGCAACCGCGGTCACCTGCTCGACGTCCGCGCCGAGCAGTCCGCGCAGCCGCATGGCGAGCTCGTCCGACGTGTAGTTCGGCTCGGTGTGGATGCGCCAGTCACGCACCAGCTCCGCGTGATCGCCGAAACCCGCGAACACCCCGAGATGGATGTTCGTATTGCCGATGCTGACGGTCAGGAGCATCTACGCGGTGCTGCTCGCGAGGGCGCGTTCGGGGTGGCGCGGATCCTTCAACCCGGAGCCTGCCGGAACGTCGGCCGGATCGCCACCGACCGTGATCGGCCGGTTGTCCGCGTCGACGAACACGACGTGCGGTGCGTACGCACGGACCTCCTCCTCGTTCATCATCCCGTAGGCGATGATGATCACAAGGTCTCCCGGGTGGACGAGATGCGCTGCGGCGCCGTTGATTCCGATCACGCCGCTGCCGCGTTCCCCCGCGATCGCATACGTCTCGAGACGGTTGCCGTTGTCGATGTCGACGATCGTCACCTGCTCGCCTTCGAGCAGGTCGGCGGCATCGAGCAGATCCTGGTCGATGGTCACCGAACCGACGTAGTGCAGGTCTGCCTGCGTCACCGTGGCGCGATGGATCTTCGACGTCATCATGGTGCGGAACATGCGGTCATCCCTCTTCTTTTCCAATGAACCCGGTACCGATCGCGACGCCGACGTTGTCGATCAGTCGCGTCGATCCGAGGCGTGCGGCCACCAGGAGACGGCCGTCGCCGATCTCCGGAGCCTCTTCCAGGCTGCGGCCGCGCAGTTCGAGATATTCGACCTCGATCTCGGGCTGGGTGTCGAGTACTGCGCGCGCCGCAGCGAGGACGGCATCGCGTCCACCCACCGCGGCGTGCGTCCCGGCGAGCAGCGCCGCCGACAACGTTGTCGCGACGGTGCGCTCGTCGTCGGACAGGTAGCGGTTGCGCGAAGACAACGCGAGCCCGTCGGACTCCCGGACCGTCGGCACCCCGATGATGTCGACGTCCATGTTGAAGTCGTTCACCATCTGGTTCACCAGGACGAGCTGCTGGTAGTCCTTCTCACCGAAGTAGGCGGCCGTCGGCGTTGCGATGGTGAGGAGCTTTCCGACCACCGTCAACATCCCGGAGAAATGTCCGGGCCGCGCCGCGCCGTCGAGGATGTCGCCCGTCGGTCCCGGATGCATCGTGGTGCGCGGACCGTTCGGGTACATGTCGGCGACGGTCGGAGCGAAGACGAGTTCGACGCCCGCAGCCGTCAGCTTGGCGATGTCCTCGTCGAACGTCCGCGGGTAGGCGTCGAGGTCCTCGCCGACGCCGAACTGCAACGGGTTGACGAAGATCGACACGATGACGACGGTGTTGCCGCTGCGCTGCGCCGTGCGGATCAGGTGAAGGTGACCGTCGTGCAGCGCGCCCATCGTCGGAACCAGGGCGACGCGCTTGCCCGCACCGCGCAGCGCTCGACTGACGCGGTGCAGATCGGCCGGATCACGGTGAACCGTCAGTTCGCCGGGGGTGAACATCGACGCTTGAGTCGAAGCTTGCGGGGTCAAGGCTGTACCTCCAGCAGGTGACGGAGGGCCGGGCCGGCGTCGTGCTGGGCGGCAGCGCGACCGGCGAGCACGCGGTAGCCGCGCGCGATGCCCTCGTGGACGTCGGACAGTTCGTCGAGATGACGGGCGACGGTGTCGACGTCACCGCGCGCGACCGGACCGGTCAACGCCGACCGCCCCTGCGCGAGCACGTTCTCCAGTGACGCCGTGACGAGCGGCGCGAGCAGTTGCTCGGCCAAGCCGATGCCGCCGCCGTCGACGGTCGCGGTCTCCGCCGCGTCGCCCGTCGGGCCACCGATCGCGGCGCGCAACGCGGTGACCGCGTCGGTGATCAGTGCGTTCAAGTTGTTGGCGCCGTGCGCGAGCGCCGCGTGATACAGGGCGCGACTCGTCTCGGCGATCCGGATCGGCGTCGCACCCAGTTCCATGACGAGCGCCATCGCGATCGCGTCGCCGATCTCGTCGGCCGCGGTCACCCCGAAACACGAGGCGGTCAGACGAGCGGTGTCGTCGGGCGACCCGACGAACGTCATCGCCGGATGCGTGGCGAGGACGATCCCGCCTGCGTGGGCGATCGGCTCCAGGATCCCGATGCCATGTGCGCCCGCCGTATGCGTGACGATCGTCCCCGGTTTCACATGGTCGGCGACGTCACCGGCGACGGTTGCCAGTTCGGTGTCCGGGACGGCGAGGACGACGAGTTGGGAATCGGCGACGACCGCAGAGAACTCCCGCACGCGCGCGAACGGCAGGCGCTCAGCGGCGCGGGCCGCAGACCGCGGCGAGTTCGCGTACACGGATTCGACATGGTGCCCGGCAGCGGCGAACGCCTCGCCGAGCGCAGTGCCGACGCGTCCGGTACTGATGATGCCGACGCGCAGGCGCGCCGGTGCCATCGGTGTGTCCACCGTTGCCTCCATTGTCGTTCCAGTCCCTCCCACGCGCTGTTCGCACGCTCCGGGTACCAGACGTCCGCTGACCACGATAGGCCTCGCATGCGGCAGGTGCCACAACGCTGTGACCGGCTTCACCCGGTCGTGGGCCCACCGGCAAGACAGCAGGGGCGAGACAGCAGGGGGCGAGACAGCAGGGAATCAGTCGCGGCGTCGACGGCCGTGGCCACCCGTCGCCGGCCCACCGCCTGCAGCTCCCTCGCGCAGACGCGAAAGCAGTTCACTCGCCGGCCGACCCGATGCGTGCGCGCCGTCATCCCCGACGATCTCCGGCTCGACGTCCTGTGACTGGGCGTCCTGGGGCTGGGCGTTCTGGGGTGCCTGTTGCTGTTGCGGCCCCTGCTGCGCACGGAACGGCGCCGACGGCGGCTCGTACGCGCCCGCTCCGAAGGCGGCGCGCTGGTGGCCGCCGGCCTGGGGCTGCCCCTGCTGGGGCTGCCCCTGCTGCTGGGGGCCAACCGGGAAGCGGGGAGCGCCCGGACGCTGCGGGGCCTGCGGCATCGGCGGCGGCTGCGGGTAGCGCTGCTGTTGCGGAGCGGGGGCTGCGTGCGGAGCGGGGGCTGGGGGGCGCTGCGCCTGCGGACGCCACTGCGGCGGCGCTGGCCGCGCTGGCCGGGGAGCCTGCTCCTGTTCCGGCTCACGCTCGGGCTCCGGCTCGGGCTCCTGTTCGGCTGCGGGTTCGGGTTCGACGGCGGCCGGATCGTCGGTGACGACCGGGATGATCTCGGTCATCTCGACCGGGGTCGGCTCGTCGGCCTGCTCAGGGACGTGGCGGCCGTTCTCGGCCTGCGGAGCCGTCGACGCGAAGTCCCGTTCGGCTGCCGCGTGATCGTCGGCGACATCGGCGTACGAGGCGGCAGCGGTCAGGCCCGCACCGAGTTCGCGCGGACGCTCCAAACCGATCGCGATCCGCGACTCGGGCAGCGGCTTGCCGAGCAACTGTTCCAGGCTCGACCGCAATGCCAGAACCTGCGCCTTCAGCTCGTCGAGCTCGTGGTTCGCCTCGTCGGCCAACTCGTGCCGGATCGACGACTCCACGTCCGACTCGTACTGGCGACGTGCCGCGATCTCACGCTCGAGCTGCAACTCGTAGACCAGGCGTAGGTCGCGCGTCCGGTTCTCGGCCGTGTCAGCTTGGCGTCGATACTTGGTGACCAGGACGGCGCCGATGACGGCCGCCCACAGCGCTGCGATGACCGCGAGCGTCGCCTGCATGGACAGGTCGTCGCTGAAGACCATGAGCAAGCTGGCGGCCAATGCCAACACGATCAACAATGCGATCGCCCACTGGCCCGCTGACGGTCGAGAACTACGCGTCTGTCCGCTGTGCGCCTCTTCGGTCATGCAAGCCAACTTACCGGCCGGTCCGGTCGCCGCCGGTCACCGGACCTCGGAGAGTCGCCGAACGCTACGCGGGGGCGGCGTCCGACGCATCGCGGTCGCCGTCGGGATCGTCGGGTGCGCGACAACAGTGCTCGAGCCAGAGGGCCGCGGCGGCCAGAAGCACACCGCCGACGGCGCCCACGATCGCAGCGGGACGATCGGCGCGCGCAGCGTCCAGCAGGCCGTTGGTCATCAGGAACACGAGAACCCCGGCCCAGCCACCCGCCGCGATCGCACCCAGGATCGCTGACGCCTTTCCGAGGACCATCACACGCGCCGCCGCGATCGGATGCAGTTGGCCGCGCGCACGACCGATGTCTCTGCCCGCGACCCGTGCTCGCACGATGAAACCGGTGGCGAACTCGATGGCCGCCAGCAAGTAGAGGAACACGCCGGCGGGCCACGGCAGCGAAGGGAACGCGCCGTAGTTGTACCGGATGAGTATCCACAGCGCGACACCGGCGATCACCGCGATCAGGACGAGATCGCGGACCTTCGTGATACCGAGGCGCTCGTCCTCACCGTCGGGATCGGGTCTGCGCGCGGTCACCGGATCGCCTCCGCGCGCGTCACACCGGCTGCTTCGGCGTCGTCGAGCGCCGCGACGAGATCGGCGACGCGCCGTGCACGACCGTCGACGGTCAACTCCGCATCGGGATCGACCTGCACCCACGGCACCAGCACGAACGCACGCTGGTCGGCGCGCGGATGAGGGAGCGTCAATTCCGGATCGTCGGAGACGACCGGCACACCGTCGACCTCGACGGAGACCACGTCGACGTCCAGCGTGCGCGGCCCCCATCGGACCTCGCGGACCCGGTCCGCGGCCCGCTCGCACGCACAGCAGAAGTCGAGCCACTCCCGCGGCGTCCGCTCGCCCGCGACGATCAGCGTGATGTTGACGAAGTCATCCTGTTCGACGCCGCCCCACGGCGTCGTCCGGTACACGTCCGACGTCGCGACCAGGTCGTCGCCCGCGGCGTCGAGCACCGAACGCAGGTACCCGACACTGTCTCCGATGTTCGATCCCGCCGACAAGACGGCCCGCGATCTCATTGCGCTCCGCGCGACATCCGAGAACGACGAGTGACGACGGCGACGTCGTCGAACGTCAACGGGATCGGTGCCGACGGCTTGTGCACGGTTACCTCGCACGCGGAGATCCGCTCGTCGTCGGCCATGATCGTGTCGGCGATCTCGGCCCCGACGGTTTCGATGAGATCTCGGGCCGGCCCGGCGATCACGGCGTGCGCCAGCTGCGCCAGAGCTCCGTAGTCGACGGTGTCGGCGAGGTCGTCGCTATGGGCGGCGGCCTGCAGATCGATCCACAACGTCACGTCGACGATGAATTCCTGCCCGTCACGCTTCTCGTGGTCGAATACCCCGTGGTTGCCGCGGACCCGTAGTCCACGCAACTCGATGCGGTCAGCCATGGGTTCCTCTCCGTCCTCCTGCCCGCCACGCGGCGGCCACCTCGATAGCGTCGCGGCTGGCGGCGACGTCATGCACACGCACGCCCCACGCGCCGCCCGCCGCCGACAGTGCCGAGACCGCGGCCGTGGCCACCTCGCGTCCCGCAGGCGGCCGGTCCGTCCCGTCCGATGCCAGCAGCGAACCGAGGAAGCGTTTGCGCGAGGCACCGATGAGCACCGGGAAACCCAACCCGACGAGTGTCGGAAGCGCGTGCAGCAACGCCCAATTGTGGTCGGCGGTCTTCGCGAACCCGAGGCCCGGATCCAAGACGATGAGGTCCGGGTCGACTCCCGCGGCGACCGCCGCATCAACCTGTCCGAGCAACTCGCCGGACACTTCGGCGACGACGTCGCGATAGCCGCCCTCGTCCTCGACACGATGCGTGAAGTGCCGATCGGTGGTCTGGCCCTCACCCGCGGGTCGCCAGTGCATCAGAACCCACGGTACGGCCGTCTGCGCGATCACCCGGCCCATGTCGGGGTCCGCACGCCCACCGGAGACGTCGTTCACGATGCTCGCGCCGGCCTCCAACGCAACCTCGGCGACCGAGGCCCGCATCGTGTCGACCGAGACGCGGACTCCGCGCGACGCCAACGCGGCAACCACCGGCGCCACCCGCTCGGCTTCGGTGTCGGGGTCGACTCGGATCGCGCCCGGACGCGTCGACTCACCACCGACGTCGACGATATCGGCGCCCGCTTCGGCCAGTTCGAGTCCGTGCCGCACCGCGTCGTCGAGGTCGAGGTAACGCCCGCCGTCGGAGAACGAATCGGCGGTCACGTTCAGCACCCCCATCACGAGGGTGCGGTCGGGGTCACCGGCCGTGGTCACCGCCTGATCAGTTCCAACGCTTCACCGCGCGACACCGCGCTCGTCTTGAACAGTCCGCGGACCGCCGACGTCGTGGTCGTCGCACCGGGCTTGCGGATGCCGCGCATCGCCATGCACAGGTGCTCGGCCTCGATCACGACGATCACCCCGCGCGGATCGAGTCGGCGAACGATCGCGTCCGCGATCTGGCTGGTGAGACGCTCCTGCACCTGCGGTCGTTTCGCGTACAGGTCGACGACACGAGCCAGCTTCGACAGACCGGTCACCTGACCGGATTCGCCGGGGATGTACCCGACGTGCGCGACCCCGCGGAACGAGACGAGATGGTGCTCGCATGTCGAATACATCGGGATGTCCTTGACGAGGACCAGTTCGTCGTGGCCTTCGTCGAACACTGTCGCGAGCACCGCGTCCGGCTCGGTGTACAAGCCTGCGAACATCTCACGATATGCGTTGGCGACGCGGTGCGGAGTCCGCTTGAGTCCCTCACGTTCGGGGTCCTCACCGATCGCGATCAACAGTTCGCGAACGGCCGCTTCGGCACGCTCCTGATCGAACTCGCCGATCACACCGGCGCCGCGATCGATTCTGTCGATCCCCGTCTGCGCACCGTCGACGCTCGTCATCGTCTCTCCTCGCCCTGCTGATCCTCTGGCGGCCATCCGGGCGCCGACCAGTCACGAGGGGCGCCGTAATCCGGCCGCGTCGTCCCCGGCTGGGGCTGGGGCTGCCCGTACTGCCGGTCGCCGTACTGGGGATCGCCGTACTGGGGATCGCCGTACTGGGGATCGCCGTATTGGGGATCGCCGTATTGGGGTTGGCCTTGTGGGGGCTGCCCGTACTGGGGTTGGCCCTGCTGCTGAGGTGGCTGCTGCGGCGGCTGACCGTACTGCGGTTGCCCGTATTGGGGCTGCCCGTGCTGCGGTTGCCCGTATTGGGGCTGACCGTACTGGGGTTGACCGTATTGGGGACCGTTCTGCGGCTGACCGTACTGGGGTGGCACGGGAACGCCGTAGGGCTGCGGCGCCCCGTTCGCATCGCCGACGGGCTCCGGGTTCGGCGGCCACGGTTCACCGCGCTCGATCGCCAACTCACCCGGCGTCTTGATCGGCGGCACGCTGCTGGGCGTGCGGTCGCCCCAGACGTCGAACTTGGTGATCCGCGGACGCTTGTCGACACCGTCGAGAATCTTCTCGAGGTCCTTTCGAACCAGCGTCTCCTTCTCCAGCAATGCGCCCGCGAGCACGTCGAGGACATCGCGGTATTCGTTGAGGATCGCCCACGCCTCGGTGTGAGCGGCCTCGATCAGCTCGCGCACCTCGGCGTCGATCTCCGCCGCCACACCCGGCGAGTAGTCGACGCCGCCGCCTGCGACGCCGCGACCGAGGAACGGGTCGCCCTGCTCCTGGCCGTACCGGACAGCCCCGAGCTTGGCGCTCATGCCGTACTCGGTGACCATGGCGCGTGCGATCTTCGTCGCCTGATCGATGTCCGAACTCGCGCCCGTCGTCGGCTCGTGGAAGACGAGTTCCTCGGCGGCACGGCCGCCCATCGCCATCACCAGTCGCGCGATCATCTCCGAGCGCGTCATCAACTCCTTGTCCTGTTCGGGGACGGCGAGCGCATGCCCGCCCGTCCGGCCACGGGCCAGGATGGTGACCTTGTAGATCGGATCCAAGTCGGGCATCGCCCACGCGGCGAGCGTGTGCCCGCTCTCGTGGTAGGCGACGGTCTTCTTCTCCTGCTCGCTGATGATCCGGCTCTTCCGTCGCGGGCCTCCGACGACGCGGTCGACCGCCTCTTCGAGGAGTTCACCGGTGATCACGTTCTTGTGTTCACGAGCGGTCAGTAGCGCCGCCTCGTTGATCACGTTCGCCAGGTCCGCGCCCGACATGCCAGGGGTCCGCTTGCCGAGACCGTCGAGATCGGCGTCCGGCGCGATGGGCTTGCCCTTCGCGTGGACGGCGAGGATCGCCCTGCGGCCTGCGATGTCCGGGTTCGAGACGGGAATCTGCCGATCGAAACGGCCGGGACGCAGCAGCGCCGGGTCGAGGATGTCGGGACGGTTCGTCGCAGCCATCACGATGACGCCCGAGCGATCGCCGAACCCGTCCATCTCCACGAGCAGCTGATTCAACGTCTGCTCGCGCTCGTCGTGGCCACCGCCCATGCCCGCGCCGCGTTGACGGCCGACGGCGTCGATCTCGTCGACGAAGATGATGCAGGGACTGTTCTCCTTCGCCTGCTCGAACATGTCACGCACGCGGGACGCGCCGACACCGACGAACATCTCGACGAAGTCCGAACCGGAGATCGCATAGAACGGGACGCTCGCCTCGCCCGCGACCGCTCGCGCCAGCAGGGTCTTACCGGTTCCCGGCGGACCGTAGAGGAGCACGCCCTTCGGGATCTTCGCACCGAGGGCCTGATAGCGGGCCGGGTTCTGCAGGAAGTCGCGGATCTCGTCCAGTTCCTCGACGGCCTCGTCGGCGCCTGCGACGTCGGCGAACGTCGTCTTCGGCATGTCCTTGGTGAGCTGCTTGGCCTTCGACTTGCCGAAGCCCATCACACCGCCGCGGCCGCCGCCCTGCACCCGGTTCATCAAGAAGAAGAACAAACCCAACAGGATCAACATCGGCAGGACGAAGATCAGGATCGACTGCCAGATCCCCGAATCCTTGGTGATGTTCGTCTGATAGGTCTGCGCGCCCGAGTCCTGAACGGCGGTGAAGATCCGCGGCATCACCCCGGACGGATACTGGGCGGTGACCTTGGTCTGGTTCTCGTCGTCGACCTTGATCGGCTTCTTCAGTTCGATCCGAAGCCGTTGTTCACGATCGTCGATCTGCGCCGACTTCACGTTCTTCTGATCGAGTTGGGCTATCGCCACCGAGGTGTCGACGCCTGCATATTCGCGGTCGGAGTTCCGCAGGACGCTCCAACCCCATAGGGCGAGCAGAATGATGGCCACGATGGCCAGATTGCGGAACAGTTTCTTACGGTTCATGGATATTCGCGTGAGGGTGGTCGACGCGGACGGCGAGTGCGCCGGGCCGAGTCACTGAACCCCTAGTCCTTCCCGTCGACTGACGAATACGAGGCTACAGGTCAACGCCCGGGAACCGTCGTTGTTCCCGGTGTGACGCTCGGGCCGCTCCACCACTCAGGACGTGTAGACATCCGGGTGGAGGGTCCCGATGTAAGGCAGGTCGCGGTATCGCTCCGCATAGTCGAGTCCGTATCCGACGACGAACTCGTTGCCGACGTCGAAGCCGACGTCGGCGACGTCGATCACCGCGCGCATCGCATCGGGCTTGCGCAGCAGGGTGACGACCTCGAGCGACCGCGGTGACCGAGTAGCGAGGTTCTTCAGCAGCCACGACAGGGTGAGACCGGAGTCGATGACGTCTTCGACGATCAGAACGTCGCGGTCGGCGATGTCGCGGTCGAGGTCCTTGAGGATCCGGACCACTCCCGAGGACGACGACGACGAGCCGTAGCTCGACACCGCCATGAACTCCATCTGCGACGGGATCGGCAGCGCGCGAGCGAAATCGGTCATGAACATGATGGCGCCCTTGAGCACGCCGACCAGCACCAGGTCCTCTTCGGCGTCCCGGTATCGCTCGCCGACGGCCCGAGCCATCTCGACCGTGCGTGTGTGTATCTGTTCCTCGCTGATCAGGACGGAATCGATGTCTCCGCCATAACCACTTTCCGAACCCAGGGCGTTGTCGTCGCGTGCCACGCCTTCTAGCTTGTCACGCCGTCGGCGACGAGTGGACATCGGCACCCGGGCGTTCCGTCGGCGGCCACCTGCCACCGGGCGACGCCAGCCCATCGAACAGACGAATAACTGTCACCCGAATGGTCGAATCCGTGCCACTTTTCGTCCCACCCGTCACACTCACGGCATTCACCCCGGAGGGATGAGAAGTTTCTGCGAATCTCGACCTCGGCTCGCCCTCCGAGCCACCTGAGAGAAGGACGTTCATGGCTGTCAGCAAGTCGATCAGCACGGCCGCGGCCGTGATACTCGCGTTCGTCGTCGCGCTCCCGTTCATCGCGTCCCCCGCGCACGCAGCTCCGCGCGACGGAACCGTCCACGCGCGTGTCACTGCCGTCGACGACGACGTGATCGTCCGGATCTCGAGCGGTTCGCTCACCGTCGACGGCGGTCATCTTCTGGTGCGCGACGCCACAGGTCGTGCGCTCGAGAAGTTCCCGCTGGCGTACATCGCGCCCGACGATCGCACCTACCCGATCGCCGCGCAGGTCTCGGGCCGGACCGCGACGTTGACACCGTCGCGGGACTCGTCGGCCTCGGCCGCGACGCCCGCGCGCCTACTCGCCGCGACCGAGGTGGCCGACAAGGACGGGTACGGCTCCAAACGCGAACGCGACGACGCTGCGCTGAACCGATTCAACTCCGAGATGAGCGCCACGTTAACCCTCGCGACGATCATCGGCACTGTCGTCGGCGTCGTCATCGGCGGGGCCGCGGGATGCCTGCTGACCATGGCCATCGGCTGTATCCCAGGTCTGACGACGGGCGCGGCGCTCGGCGGCATCGGCGGCACCATCGTCGTCGGCGGCGGCGGAGCCGTCGTCTCGGCGGTCCGCTACTTCACCACGATCACCGCGCCGTTCAAGAACGTGACGCCGAAGAAGCCGGTCAGCGATTGACGCGCTGCGCCAGCAGTTCGCGGTCCCGTCTCGTCACGACGAGGCGGGACCGTTCGTCTCCGCCGACCGCGATCGGCCCCTGACCGTGCCAACCGCTGACCAGCGCGTCCACCGTCGAGACGACGCGGTACCGCGGCGAGTCGACGCCGATCGCCTGCAGCCAGAGTCGCACCACGCGCGTACGGACCGCCGCGTCGAGGTCGGCGAGCCGGTCGAGTGCGAGGCCCCGTGCGGTCGTCGCCTCGGTGAACGCCCTGGCGGCGATCGCGTCGAGCGCGTCCGCATCGTCGGACAGCTGGGCCGCGGTGCGCGCCAACGCGTGCGCCACTCCCCCAGCCAACACGTCGTCGAGGAGCGGCAGCACTTCGGAACGGACGCGGACACGCGTGTAGCGCGGGTCGTCGTTGTGCGGGTCGTCCCACACGGGAAGGTTCCAATCCTCGCACGCGGCACGGGTCTGCGCCCGGCGCACGCCCAACAGCGGCCGCCCCCACGGGGCCGACCACGCCCGCATACCTGCGAGCGAGCGAGCTCCCGATCCGCGGCCCAATCCGAGGAGGACGGTCTCGGCCTGGTCGTCGAGGGTGTGCCCGAGCAGGACCGCTCGCCCCCGACGCGCCTCGTCGAGCGCACGATATCGGGCGTCGCGGGCCGCGGCCTCTGTCCCGCCTGGTCCGGCGACGCGGACAGCGACGATCTCGGCTGTCGCGCCGAGGCCGAGCGCCGTGGCGGCAGCCGTTTCGGCGACGTCCGCCGACCCGTCCTGGAGTCCGTGGTCGACGACGATCGCGTGCACCGTCAGGCCGGCACGGACCGCGGCGGCGGTGAGCGCCGACGAATCGGCTCCACCCGAGAGCGCAACGCAGACGGCGTCGTCTCGCAGGTGGTCGGCGGCGAAGTGCCGCACCGCGGAGATGAGCGCCCGTTGGGCGCCCTGCGCGTCAGTCATCACCCACCGTTGGTCGGGCGGAGGCGAGCCCCCGAACCGGTCACAGGACGCGGGCGATCCATGCGCTCGGCTCGTCGATCTCGCTCGCGAGCGGGAGCGTCTCGGGGGAGGTCCAGATCGTGTTGAAACGCTCCATGCCGACGGTCTCGACGACTTCGTCGACGAACGCCTTGCCGCGCACGTACTGAGCGATCTTGGCGTCCATGCCGATCAACGCGCGGATGAGTCGCTGAAGCGGATTCTTGGGCCCCGAGCGGCGCGCGTCGAAGGCCTTGCGGATCGAGTCGACGGTCGGGACGTGCGCCGGTCCGACCGCGTCCATCACGTGGTCGGCGTGCCCTTCCAACAGAGTACCGAGCACCAGCATCCGCTCGAACGCCGCGAACTGCTCAGGCGACTGCAGCAGTTGCATGACGCCGATCATGCCCTTCTCGCGCGGTTTGCCGCTGCGCAGGCTTTCGGTGACACGCGTGAGCAGCTGCGTCACCGAGTCCTCGTCACCGTCGGCGAGACCCGCGACGTTGTCGCGCATGTAACCGGCGATCCAGGGATTGGCGGAGAACTGGACTCGGTGGGTCACCTCGTGCAGGCACACCCAGTAGCGGAAATCCGACGGCACCACCCGCAACTGCCGTTCCACCCCGATGATGTTGGGCGCCACCAGCAGCAGCACCCCGGGTTCTTCCGTCTCCGAGTCGAGACTGAACGGGTCGTACTGGCCGAGAATCGCACTCGACAGGAAGGCCAGCATGCCGCCGGTCTGCGCCCCGGCGATCTTGGACGACCAGCCCGTCGCAGGCTCGGTTTTGTCGGTCAGCATCGCGGGCATCGAGTGCGCGGCCGCGTCGATCCACCCCGCGCGGTCGACGACGCGAGCGCTCGGCACCCGCAGTCCGTCCGCGAGTCCGGTCACTTCGCGGACGGGGCCTTCGGCACGGACCGCGGCGTCGATCAGTTCGATGCGAGCCTGTTCGCTCGTGTACCTCGTGACCCGCGGCCCCGGTCGTGCGACACGTTTGCCGACGGACGCCGCCGTCGCCCAGTCGATGTCGACGGGGAGCGATTCGCGCGCGTCGACGTCCTCTGATGTCGTCACGGTCTCCATCGATGCTCCTACCTCTGGGGTGTCGTCAACCACGGCAGCCGCATTCGCGGAGAGCGCCCGCCACCTGGTCGATCGCGGGGCGCGCATCCTCCGGCGACGTGCCGCCGGACATCAGCGCGAACGACAGCACGCGGCCGTCGACGGTCTGCACTACTCCCGTCAACGATGTGACGCCCGTCAGTGTTCCTGTCTTGGCCCTGACCCATCCGGCGCCCGCGTTGTCCTTTGGGTCGAACCGGTCAGCGAGAGTGCCGCTCCCGCCCGCTACCGGCAGGGTGTCGAGCAGGGACCGCAGCTTCGGCGAATTGTCGCCCGAAACCGTCGCCGACATCACTCGGTCGAGCACCGCGGCAGGCACTTTGTCGCCGTACGACAGACCTGACGTGTCGCGCAGGGTGACGTCGTCGACGTCGAAGCCCGCTTTACTCAAGGCGGCGAGGACCGCGTCGACGCCGCCGGACAGGCTCGGCTCGCGTCCGGTCGCCTCCGCGAGCTCCACCGACAGCATCTCGGCGAGCACGTTGTCGCTGAACCGCATCATGTCGCCGACCCGGATCACCAACGGCGCCGACTCGACGGACGCGATGGTCTGCGCGGACGACGGCGCGTCGACCTCCTCGACCTCGGAGTGCACGCCCAACGCGTCGGCGAGCGCGCGACCGGCTTCGGCTGCGGAGTCGTCGGTCCGCGGCGAGTACTCGTCGAGCGGGTCGCGACGGCCCGCGTCGACCATCAACGACGACAGCGGCGCGATGTCGCCGCCGGCAACGTCGCGCTTGTCCCAGGTCCGGTCCATCGAGGGGCCTTCGAATCCGGGGACCGCGTACGCGACCGAGGTGACCTCGCGCCCCGACTTGCGGATCTGCTCGGCGAGGTCCGCGACCCGCGCGGGATCGGTGTAGAAGGTCTGTTCGTCTTCGCCGGCCGTCGCGAGCGTCGGGTCACCCGCGCCGACGATGATCGCCTGCCCGTCGTTCCCGAGAACGACCCTGGTGGTGATCGTCTTGTCGTGCGGCAACGTCAGCAGGACGGCGGCAGCGGTCAAGATCTTCGCGTTCGACGCCGGTGTCCTCGCTTCGTCCGCCCCGAGCTTCCACAGGACTCGTCCGGTCGTCGGGTCCGACACCTGACCGGTGAACTCGCCCAGCGCGGCGTCCTTCGTCGGCTGCGTGAGTTGAGCTCGCACACCGGCGGCAGTCGGGACGGGGGCGTTCGGCGACACCGGTTCGATGACCGGCTTCACCGCGACGGGCGACGGCTGCGCGGGCGTCCCGTCCGGCACCGGGTCCGAACGATGGGTGTACGCCCACCAGCCTGCGATTCCACCGCCTGCGAGCAGCAGGACGAGGATCACGAGAAGGGCGATTCGCAGGCCGCGCCGACGCCGCTTCGGCGGCTGCGGGGCGGGCGGAACCACCATCGGTGGTGTCGACTGGGCCACGGAACCTCCGGTCTGGGGACTGCACGGAACAGAACTAACAGTATCGTTGTGTGCCGTCGCACGTGTTCGTGCGCCGGTCGTAACCCCCACGGCCACGACACGGAAGTCCCACAGACCAGAAGGAGTGAGAACGCATGGAGTTCGAGGTCACCATCGAGATCCCCAAGGGTGCACGCAATAAGTACGAGTTGGATCACGAGACCGGCAAGGTCTACCTGGATCGCTACCTGTACACGTCGATGGGTTACCCGGCCGATTACGGCTACATCGACCACACACTCGGTGAGGACGGCGACCCGCTCGACGCGATGGTCCTTCTCCCCGAGTCCGTCTACCCGGGCGTCATCGTGAAAGCCCGCATTGTCGGCATGTACACGATGACCGACGAGGCAGGCGGCGACGACAAATTGCTCGCTGTCCCGGCAGGCGACCCGCGCTGGGACCACATCCAGGACATCGGGGACGTCGAAGAGTTCGAGCTGAAGGCGATCTCCCACTTCTTCGAGCACTACAAGGATCTGGAGCCCGGCAAGACCGTGACCCCGGGCGGCTGGGTCGGCAAGGACGACGCGGCCAAGGTCGCCCAGGCAGCCGTCGAGCGCTACAGCGCTTGATCATCTGGGCTTGATCATCTGGGCTGGGCCCGATCGCCGTCGAGATTACTAGCACGTATGCGGTTATTACTCGCCTCGAAGCCGGATCCCGGGGCGAATACGTGCTAGTAATCTCGACGGTCACCCCAATTCAGCGAGGGCGGCGAGGAGACGGTCGACGTCGTCGGACCCGGTGCCGACCCCGAAGCTGGCGCGCACCGCGCCGTCGGAGTGCCCGAGCTTGGCGAGCAGCGGATGCGCGCAGAACTTGCCGTCGCGCACACCGATCCCGTGGCCGCCGCTCAGGTGTTCGGCCACCTGCCGCGGTGTGTACCCGTCGACGACGAAGCTCGCGATGCCGACGCGGCCGTACGCGTCGTCGAATATCCGGAGCGGACGAACGTGCGGCAACGCCGCGAGGCCGTCATCGAGACGACGCACCAGCGCCTCCTCGTGCTGCCCGATGCGCTCGAACCCGATGGCGCGCAACGCTTGCGCCGCGGCGGCAATCGACACCGCGCCGAGCACGTTCGGCGATCCCGCCTCGTGCCGCGCTGCGCCGGTGTGCCAGGCGACGTCTATCCCGACGGTCGCGCTCGCACCGCCGCCCGCGAGGTACGGCTCGGCGGCGTCGAGCCAGTCCGAGCGCCCGACGAGCACGCCTGCACCGAACGGCGCGTACAGCTTGTGTCCGGAGAACACCAGGTAGTCGACGCCGAAGCTCGCGATCGACGTGGCGCGATGCGGCACGAGCTGAGCACCGTCGACGAGGATCCGCGCACCGTGCCGGTGTGCGAGTCCGGCGAGCCGCGCGATCGGCAGTACTTCGCCGGTCACGTTCGACGCGGCCGTCACCGCCAACAGCGCGGCGGGGGCCTTGGCTAGTTCCGCGTCGAGCGCGAAGATCGTGTCGTCGATCGTCGGCTGCGACGACACCACCCGCGCCCGCCCGGCCCGCGTCCACGGCAGCAGATTGGCGTGATGCTCAATGTCGAGGACCACCACGTCGCCGGGTGTGATGGACGCGGCGAGGTTGATCGAGTCGGTGGTGTTGCGCGTGAAGACCACCGTGTCGTCCGCGCGGGCGCCCACGAACGACCGAACAGTCTCCCGGGCCTGCTCGTAGCGGGCGGTCGTGACCTGCGACAGGTGCCCGGCGCCGCGATGGACGCTCGCGTACTCGGCGAGCGCGCCTGCCAATCGATCGGCGACCGCGGTCAACGCGGGCGCCGACGCCGCATAGTCGAGGTTGGCGTATGTGACCGGCGATGCCGATCCGGTGATGGGCGCAGTCGCGTCTGCACCCACCACCGGGGCAAGGGCACGAATTCGGGCGGGACGGCACACGCGGGCGTCGAGGACAGCGGTCATGACGAGACTCCTAGAGATTCCACACTTGCCCGTGCCGGTCGACGCGGGCCGGGTCGTCACCCGGAGCACCCCACCGTGGCGGAGGGTTGCTGTCCAGCGAGCCGGGGCTTGTCGCTGGCACTCGTGACCCGTGGACAACGATCCCCTGTCCCCGTCGATCCGGCGATAGTTAAACGCACCGTGCGCGCAATATTCGTCATTCGATCGGCGGGCGGAAGGTCCCGGCGGTCACATCCGGCGGATAGAGTCGGAAGGTGAACCGCAACGCCGTCGTCCGACTGCGTCCGATCCAATGGGGAAGGCCGAGCCGTGACGAACCCCTGGGGCCCGAACGCTCCACGACCAGGTCCGCCCCAGTACGGTCCACCCCAATACGGTCCGTCACAGTACGGTCCACCCCAGGGTCCCGGATCTGTTCCACCACAACAGTTTCCACCCCGGCCGCAGCTTCCGCCCCAGCCGCCGTATCAGCCGCCGTATCAGCAGTACGGGCAGTTCGCGTACCCGCCTCTGCCGCCGCGCAAATCACGGACTCCCCTGGTGCTCACCGCGATCGGCGTGGTGGCTGTCGCGGCGGTCGGCACCATCCTGCTCGTCGCCGCGCCGTGGAGTTCAAACGACTCCAGCGGGCCCCACCACGAGAGCGTCGCCCTCGACCATGGCGTGAGCGTCGACGTCGAGGTTCCAGCCGACTGGCGGATCGAACAGGGCGACTTCGACGGATCGAAGTCGATGATGCTGGTGCCGGCGACCGACGACCGCACCATCGCCCAGGTCGACCGCGACGGTGACGCGATGGACGACGGTGGCACCGCCGAGCCCATCCATGCGCTGATCGGCATCGCCGACAGTTGCGGATCATCGCTCAGTGATCTGTCGGCAGGCGAGTGGCGCCCGGACACCGACCAGGACACCGACGGCGGCGTCCAGACCTACCGTCACAGTGCGGTGACGCGCGTCGACACCACCTACTGCTTCCAGATCGTCGGCATCGACTTCGGTCGGTCGACGACGATGGAGTCCACCGCGTCCGACCTGACGCAGAAGCTCCTGGCGGACGACGCGATCACCGCGGCGAAAGCCACCTGACCCCGACCGAACGGAGACATCATGGGCATCATCGACAAGATGCGCGGAGAACTCGTCGACATCATCGAATGGGTCGACGACTCACGCTCGACACTCGCGTGGCGTTTCCCGCGCTACAACAACGAGATCAAGAACGGCGCACAGTTGATCGTGCGCGAAGGCCAGCAGGCGGTGTTCGTCTACCGCGGCAAGCTCGCCGACACATTCGCCCCCGGCCACTACGAGCTGACCACCGAGAACCTGCCGATCATGAGCACCCTCCAAGGGTGGAAGCACGGGTTCGACAGCCCGTTCCGCAGCGAGGTGTACTTCATCAACCGGCGGCCGGTCACCGACCTTCGTTGGGGGACCCCGAACCCGATCACGGTGCGCGACCCCGACTTCGGCATGGTGCAGGTCCGCGCCAACGGATTGTGCGTCATCCGCATCGCCGATCCGGCGATCTTCCTGCGCGAGGTGATCGGCGCGGACAGCCAGGTCAACGCCGACGAGATCGCCGAACTGCTGCGTCGGGTGATCTCGACGGCGTTCTCCGACATGATCCTGGAGACGGGTGTCGGAGCCATCGACCTGCAGGGCAAGCAGGTGGAGCTCAGCGACCAACTCCGCGACTACGTGCAGACTCGCGTCGACGACGAGTTCGGTCTGCACGTCGACTCGGTGACGATGAACATCTCGCTGCCCGACGAGATCACCGAGGCCATGACACGCGGCGTCGCCCGCGGCGTGGAGGAACGCGGGTTCCTCAACAACGTCGGCGACCTCAATCGTTACCAACAGGGCAAGGCCGCCGATTCGATGCTCGCCGCAGCCCAGAATCCGGGCGGCGGAGCGATGGGCGACATGATGGGCGCGGGTATGGGTCTGGCCATGGCCGGCCAGTTCGCCAACCAGTTCAACCAGCAACAACAACAGTCAGGACCTCCACCGGTCCCGAGTGCGCAGGCTTTCCACATCGAGCAGAACGGTGCGGCAGCGGGCCCGTACACCCTCGACCAACTCCGCGGTTCGATCACCGCGACCACTCTCGTCTGGGCCCAGGGCATGGCCGCGTGGACGCCGGCGGGCCAAGTTCCGGCGCTCGCACCGCTTTTCGCCCCGGCCGGCCCGCCACCCCTGCCACCGCAGACGCCGCCCGCCCCACCGACTCCGCCCGCCCCACCGACTCCGCCCGCTCAGTGACATGACGCAACCGCCCCCGCTACCGCCGCAGGAGCCCCAGCCGCCGCAGGCTCCGCCCCAGCCGCCGCAGGCTCCGCCGCCACGCGCACAGCAGGCCGCCGACCGTGCCCGGCAACACGTCACCGAACAGACCCGCACCTACCCGTGCGGATCGTGTGGTGCACCTCTCGCGTTCTCGCCCGAACGACAGGACCTGTCGTGTCGCTCGTGCGGTCGCGCCTACCCCATCGAGCTCGATCCCTCGGCGACCGTCGTCAAACACGACTTGCAGACGGCGATGGCGTCGATCGCGTCCGGCGCTGTCGGGCTCGCCTCGGTCGGCGGCGACGAGCACGAGGTGGTGTGCCAGTCGTGCGGCGGCCGGACAGTCTTCAACGGCAGTCTCACCGCGACGCGGTGCCCGTACTGTGCGACACCCATCCAACGCGACGACATCCAGGACTCGCCGGAACGTTTCGCCCTCGACGCGATCGTCCCGCTGCGAGTCGGCGAACCGCAGGCACGTGAGGCGATCGAGAAGTGGATCAACAGCCGGTGGTTCGCGCCGCGCGAGTTCAAGAAGTATCGGACCCTTGGATCGTTCACGAGCGTCTACCTCTCGTACTACTCGTACGACGCCGACACGACGACCGGCTATCACGGCCAGCGCGGCGACACCTACACGGTGACCGTCGGCTCCGGTGACAACCGTCGCACGGAGACGCGGATCCGTTGGCGACCGGCGTCCGGCGTCGTCCGCAACACGATCCGCGATCTGCCGGAACTGTCCAACACCGGGATGGACGGCGGGCGGATCCGAGAACTGGAGCCGTGGCCGATCCAGACGGCGGTCCCGTACTCGCCGGAATTCGTCGCAGGCCACCTGTCCCGCACGTACGACCGCGACCCGGAGGACGTGTTCGCCCGCGAGGCGCGGCCCCGCATCGACAGCCAGATCGAGACAACGATCCGGCGCGACATCGGCGGCGACCACCAGCGCATCAGCAGCAAGAACACCACCTACGGGCTGTTGCAGTTCATGTACCTGCTGCTGCCGATGTGGCTGCTCACCGTCAACTACGACGGGAAACCGTTCCAAGTGTTCGTCAACGGCCTCACCGGCGAAGTCCAGGGCGAGCGCCCGTGGAGCAAGGTGAAGATCGCGGCCGCGGTGATCGCTGCGCTCATCGTCATATGTGTGGTCGCCTATCTGATCTGGGGAAGACAATGACCGTCCTGCTGGTCGTCGTGCTCGTGATCGTGCTGCTCGCCGTACTCGGCGGCGGCGCGTTCGCCTTCGCGTTGGTCCGATCGTCCAAGTCGGCGCCTTCGGGCGCCGCGATCGGGGGCGTCGGTGTCGTTGTCCCCAAATCGTGGGCGGGCTCGCACGACCCGGAGGCCCGACTGCACCGGCGCATTCGGGACGCGGTGGCGGCGCTCGATGCGACGATCGGCACGTCCGGCATCGCGCAGATCGACGACCGCGCCCGATTGATGGTGTCCGCGCAGGAACTCGATCAGCGCCTGGTGACGATCTGGGCGCTTCCCGCGGCCGCGAGAGCGCAGCCGCTGGCCGAGGTGGAGCACGGTGTCGCCGCGCTCGAATCCGCTGCGGCGTCGGTCGCCCTGTCGTCGTCCGACGGAGCCGTCGGCCGTGCCCAAGACGCGGCAGGCAGTCTCGGCGGCTACGCCGGCGAAGCCCCGGCCTCACCTCCCCAAGTTGTCCCGCCCGTGCCGGACATCACTGTCCAGCAGCCTGCTGAGCGCCGTGACCGTCGCGATCCGCCGAGTAACCTGGCTAAGTGATTCCGAGTTCTCTGTTCGCGTCCGCCACCACGTCACGGCGAGGAAGCGGCAGGACCGGCGAGTACTCGACGGTGGACGCCGCCCGCGAAGCTCTCGCATCCGGTGCGGCGACCGCGGTGACCGGAGCGTTCGGTTTCGATCCGTCCGGTGACGCCGCGTTGATCACGCCCGAGTCGTTCGGCGTCGTCCCCCGCGCAGCCCCGACGGCGGGTCCGCCGCCTCGGCTCGTCTCGTCAGCGCTCACTCCGGCCGACGAGCACGCCGACCGGGTGCGAACCGCTCTCGCCGCGATCGACGACGCGCGCGTCGCGAAGGTCGTCCTCGCCCGCACCAACGAGCTGACCTTCGACGCACCTTTCGACCCGGTCGACCTGTTCGGCCGCTTCGTTCCCGACGCCACCGCGTCGACGACGACGGCGTTCGCGGTCCCGCTCGATCCTGCGCTCGGACGCCGCGGGCACTGGCTCGTCGGCGCGAGCCCCGAACTGCTCGTCCGACGGTCCGGCCGCATAGTCACCTGCCATCCGTTCGCGGGCACCGCGCCGCGCAGCGCCGATCCGGCCACCGATCGTCTCGCGGTCGACGCGCTGCGCGCATCCGACAAAGATCTCCGCGAGCACGCGTTCGTCGTCGACTCCCTTGTCTCGGCGTTGGCGCCGCTGTGCTCTGAGCTCACTGTCACGGACGCGCCGCAGATCCAGTCGACGCCCGCCGTGTGGCACCTGGCGACACCGATCCGGGGCGTCCTCGCCGACGAATCCGTCACCGCGCTCGACCTCGCCGCATTGCTGTCACCGACGCCAGCCGTCTGCGGCACTCCGCGCGATGCCGCGACCGCGCTGATCGCCGAGATCGAAGGCCGCCGCGACTTCTATGCGGGCGCGGTCGGGTGGTGCGACGCGGCAGGCGACGGCGAGTGGACGGTGTCGATCCGCTGTCTCGAACTCGATGCCGCCCACACCGGTGTCACGACGTGGGCCGGCGGCGGCATCGTCGTGGGCTCGGACCCGGACGCCGAGGTGGCCGAGACCGAGGCCAAGTTCCGCACGGTGCTCGGCGCGTTGGGTGTGCGCTGACAGGGATGTTCGCTGACAGTGGTGTTCGCTGACAGGGGGTGTTCGTTCAGCCCAGCGCGGTGTCCAGATCGCGGATCAGGTCGTCCGCCGCCTCCAGGCCGACCGACAGGCGGACCATCGAGTCCGTCAAACCGATGCTGGCTCGACCTTCCGGCCCCATCGCGCGGTGCGTGGTGGTCGCCGGATGCGTGATCAAGCTCTTCGCGTCACCCAGGTTGTTCGAGATGTCGACCAGTTGGAGGCCGTTGAGAACCTCGAACGCGCGCTCCTTGCCCGACGCGCCCGGGCTTCCTGCCAGCTCGAACGTGATGACGGTGCCGCCGCCGGCCATCTGCGACTTCGCGAGATCGTACTGCGGGTGCGAGGTCAGGAACGGGTAGATGGCCTTCGCGACACGCGCATCGTCGTCGAGGAACTCGGCGATCCGCTGCGCCGTCGACACCGACTGGTCGAGGCGCACCTTCATGGTCTCCAGCCCTTTGAGCATCACCCACGCGTTGAACGGGCTCAACGCCGGCCCGGTGTGCCGCATCAGTTCGCGGACCGGGCCCTGGATGTACTCTTCGGTGCCGAGGATCGCGCCGCCCATCACGCGACCCTGACCGTCGATGTGCTTGGTCCCCGAGTACACGATCACATCCGCGCCGAGTTCGAGTCCTCGCTGCAGGAGCGGTGTCGCGAACACGTTGTCGAGCACCACTTGCGCGCCTGCCGCGTGTGCCATCTCGGCCACCTGCCGGACGTCGACGACCGACTGCATCGGGTTCGACGGCGTCTCGAAGAACACTGCGTCGGCGGGTTCGGCGAGCGCGGCCTCCCACTGTGCGAGGTCGTCGCCGTCGACGAACACCGTCTCGACGCCCCACGACGGGAGGATCTCGTTGCAGATGACGAAGCACGAACCGAACAGGCTGCGCGCGGCGACCAGCCGCGATCCCTTCTTCAAGAGCGCGCCGAGGGCGATGAACACCGCCGACATGCCGCTCGCCGTGGCGAAGCACGATTGCGTGCCCTCGATCTGGCGGAGCCGTTCCTGGAACATCGCGACCGTCGGATTGCCGTACCGGCTGTAGACGAAGCGCTGGTCTTCACCGGTGAAGGCGCGTTCGGCGGCCTCCGCCGAGTCGAACACGTACCCGCTGTTCAAGTAGAGGGCTTCGGAGGTCTCGAAGAAGCCGGAACGCATGAGGCCGCCACGCACTGCGACGGTCTCCGGAGACGCCCACTCTGGAATTTCCCCCTCTGGAATTTCACTGCTCACTGTTCACACGCTCCTCTACGACTGGCGCCAGGGAAGGTCTTCGGCCCGCCATCCGACGGAGCCACGATGCCCGGCGGGGTCGATGCCGCCTTCGAAACCGTCGAGGATGTTGTACGCCGCGACGATCCCCGCGGCCGTCGCCGTTTCCGCGGCGCCGATGGATCGTTGGCCGGAACGGCACAGAAACAGGACCTCGTCGTCGTCGGCGACCCCCGCCGCCCGCAGTTCGTCGACGAACGACGGGTTTCTCGCACCGTTCGGGTAGTCGACCCACTCGATGAATATCGTCTGCTTGCCGAGCGAACTCACGTCGGGCACCCCGACGAAGCTCCACTCGGCGCGTGTCCGGCAGTCGACGAGCACCGCCTTCGGATCGGCGGCCAACCGTTCCCACGCGTCGCGCGGCGTGACGTCGCCTGCATAGCTCACGATGCGCACACCTTCCAGTCGTCGCCCTGCTTGACGACGATCAGGTCGGTCGTCGTCTTCTTGTCCTCGGTGTTCTCGCGGTGCACGTGGACGGTGACCGCGGCACGCGAGCCGGTCACCTCCACCTCCATCTCGGGGACGACGAGTTTGCCGTCCTTCTCGAGCGGGCCGCGGTTGGTGTCCGCGAACTCCGCCGCGGTCGGGAAACCCTTGGCGTTGATGTCCGCGGTGCACTGCGAGTCGCGGTACAGGTCGTAGTTGAGCGAGTTCCGGGCGCTGTACATGTCGTTGACCACGTACTGGACCTTCGTGTCCTCGCTGACCCGCTCCTCCGACGGTCGGATCAGGTGCGACAGCGCGATCCACGCGACGACGATGATGATCAGGCCGAACGCGATGATGAACGGGAGCGCCGCTCGCCACGATCGGTGCTCGGGTGCGGAGTCAGGCAGGTCGTCCTGCGCTGTGCCGTCGGGTCGCTTCGCGCTCATGGTCTTCAGAGTCTATGACCTGTCCCTGAATGGCGTGCAACACGCTTACCCTGCCGCGATCACGGCACACGCCGCGCCACCCGTCAATAGTTTCGGTCAGACCCGACGCTACTGAGGTTCACCTCACTAACAGATTTTGGTCCCGCTCGCGCACGATTTAACGTAGAGGGGACAAGGTTCCATACAGCTGAGGAAACACGAGCTCATGACTGACACCAACCGCCCGTTGCGGGTCGCGATCGTCGGCGCCGGACCGGCCGGCATCTACTGTGCGGACGCCCTGATGAAGTCGGACACCGCGAGTGAGCGCGGTGTGAGCATCGACCTCTACGAGCGCATGCCCGCGCCGTTCGGCCTGATCCGCTACGGCGTCGCACCGGACCACCCGCGCATCAAGGGCATCATCACGGCACTGCACAAGGTGCTCGACAAGCCGCAGGTCCGCCTGCTCGGCAACATCGACTACGGCACCGACGTCTCGCTGGACGACCTTCGTAAGCACTACGACGCTGTCGTGTTCTCCACCGGAGCCACCGATGACCGCGGCATGAGGATCCCCGGCATCGATCTTGAACGCAGCTACGGCGCAGGCGAATTCGTCGCCTGGTACGACGGCCACCCGGACTTCTCACGCACGTGGCCGCTGGATGAGGAGAAGGTCGCCGTGATCGGCGTCGGCAACGTCGCGCTCGACGTCGCGCGCGTCCTCGCCAAGACGGGCGACGAACTGCTCCCGACCGAGATCCCGGACAACGTCTACGAGGGGCTCAAGTCCAACAAGGCCATCGAAGTCCACGTGTTCGGCCGTCGCGGACCGGCGCAGGCCAAGTTCACCCCGCTCGAACTCAAGGAACTCGACCACTCGCCGAACATCGAGGTCATCGTCGACCCCGAAGACATCGAGTACGACGAGGGCTCGGCCGTCGCGCGCCGCAGCAGCAAGATCACCGACCAGGTCGCGACGATCATCGAGAACTACGCGATCCGCGAGCCGAAGCAGGGCGCGATCCACAAGCTGTTCCTGCACTTCTTCGAGAATCCGGTCGAGATCCTCGGCGAGGACGGCAAGGTCGTGGGCATGCGCACCGAGCGCACCGAACTCGACGGCACCGGCAACGTGCGGGCGACCGGCAAGATCCGCGAGTGGGACGTCTCGGCGATCTACCGCGCCGTCGGCTACCTGTCGGATAACCTGCCGGGCATCCCGTTCGACGATCAGGCAGGCGTCATCCCGAACGAGGCCGGTCGCGTCTTCGACGACGGCAACCACCTGACCGGCCTGTACACGACGGGCTGGATCAAGCGCGGCCCCGTCGGCCTCATCGGCCACACCAAGGGCGACGCGAACGAGACCGTCGAATGCATCCTCGAAGACATGAAGGCCGACTCGCTCAACACCCCGGAGGCTCCGGGCGAGGACGCGATCGTCGCGCTCCTCGAAGAGCGCGGCATCCCGTTCACCACGTGGGACGGCTGGTACCGCCTCGACGAGCATGAGCGCGCCCTCGGCGCCGCGGCAGGTCGTGAGCGCATCAAGGTCGTCGAGCGCGACGACATGCTCGCCGCCGCTGAGCCGCACAAACTCCAGAAGTAGACGCCGCACGCGGCTTCCGCATCGTCTGGGACAAACGCGGTAGTTCACTGCCACACAGTGACAGTGAACTACCGCGTTTGTTCGTTTCCAGGGGTTAAGCGGCTAGCTGGTGGGCGCCAACTCCTGCTTCCCGTTCTCGCCGCCCTTCGGCTCAGCCCGGCGGACGTTCTGCCAGAAGCCGACGTTGTTCAGCGGGTTCTCCACCTGCTCGCTGATGGTGTAGCCGGAGATGGACGACGGCCAGCAGCCCTTCCACTTGGTGGAGAACAGGACCGCGGTCTGGCCGGCCTGCAGGTCGCCGAACTTGGTCTTGCGCTCCTTGTTGGCCGGAACCCACCTGGTCGGGCCGCCGAACTCGGTGATGGTCACCTTGTGCATGGTGGACCCGCCGACGTTCTTGACGCCCATCCAGCGGTGCATCTGCCACTGCGGGCCGTCGGACCAGTTGGGGCCCCACGGGCTGAAGGTGCAGTTGACGCCACCGATGATCTGAAGATCGCCCGGGCCTGCGGCGTGCGCCTGCGGGGCCGCGACGAGGGTGCCGGCACCGATGGCGCCGACTGCGGCGATGCTCGCCGCCGCACGTGTCAGGGTCTTCCTCATGTCGAATACCTTTCGTTTCACCTGTAGCG
Organism: Gordonia liuliyuniae; assembly: GCF_021739025.1. Taxonomy (GTDB): domain Bacteria; phylum Actinomycetota; class Actinomycetes; order Mycobacteriales; family Mycobacteriaceae; genus Gordonia; species Gordonia liuliyuniae. The sequence continues at coordinate 67,187 of NZ_JAKKOT010000001.1, forward strand.
AGTAGGCCGCAATCCGTCACGAATCTCGTCACGAACCACAGCGCGTTGATGGACTTCTGCGTCCACCCTTACTCCTCTATCGGCGAATCGCCGCACAGCTGTTACCGAATTGTTCAGGAAATGCTCAGACTGCTCGCTCTACGGCACGAATAGACGACACCGTTCAGCGTGGGGGCGGCGGCGCCTGCGGACGCGGCGGCGGGGATCCTGGGCGCGGGCCGCCCGGGCCGCCGGGCCCAGGGCGTCCGGGTCCCGGGCCGGGGCGACCCGGGGGCGGAGGCGGCGGTCCCGGTTGTGGGCGCCGAGGCGGATGCCCGGGAGGTCGAGCTCCCGGAGGCGGGGGTCCCGGAGGCGGGGGTCCCGGAGGCGGCGGCCCGGAAGAAGGCGGTCCTGAAGGAGGCGGCCCCGAAGGAGGCGGGGACTGTTTGGCGATCCGCACCGTCTCCGGTCCGACGGCCGTCGGCGCGGACGGCTCGTCGGCGTCGGCCAGCAGCGGCTGCACGAGCTCTGCTGCCCGGGTCGCCTTCTGGCGCGCCACGTCGGTGTTCGGTGCGGTCGCGACCGCGACGCCCATCCGTCGTCGGGCGAAGCTCTCCGGTTTGCCGAACAGTCGCACGTCCACCGCGGGGTCGGCCAACGCCTGCGCGACGCCCGCGAACTTGATGCCTTCGGCGTCGTGCCTGCCGTAGATCACCGCGGACGCCCCCGGCGCGACGGTCCCCGTGTCGACCGGCAGTCCGAGGACGGCGCGGGCGTGGAGCTCGAACTCCGACAGATGCTGCGACGCCAACGTCACCAGGCCGGTGTCGTGCGGCCGCGGGCTCACCTCGGAGAAGTACACCTCGTCGCCCTTGATGAACAGTTCGACGCCGAAGACGCCGCGCCCGCTGAGCTCACGGACGCCCGAACCCATCGCCGTTGCGATTCGAGCAGCCACCGAACGCGCTGTGCCGTAAGCGATCTCGCTCATCAGTTGCGGCTGCCAGCTCTCCACATAGTCGCCGGAGACCTGCCGGTGCCCGATCGGATCGCAGAAGTAGGTCGCGAGCTTGCCCGTCGCCGGATCCACCGCGCGAACGGTGAGCAGCGTGATCTCGTAGTCGAAGTCGACGAATCCCTCAATGATCACCCGGTCGTTGTTGACGCGGGCGCCGGTGCGGGCCGCCTCCCACGCCGCGTCGACGTCGTCGGGCCCCTCCAGCACGCTCTGTCCCTTGCCCGAGGACGACATGACGGGCTTCACCACGCACGGGTAGCCGATGCTCTCGACGGCTCGGCGCATCTCCTCGAGCGATCCCGCGAACAGGTAGGGCGACGTCGGGAGCCCCAACTCCTCGTCTGCCAATCGGCGGATCCGTTCACGGTTCAACGTCGCCGACACGGCCTTCGCACTCGGGATCACCTCGGCGATGCCGTCGCGTTCCACGTCTTCGAGCGCATCGGTCGCGATCGCCTCGATCTCCGGCAGCACGTAATGCGGCTCGTACTTGTCGATCACCGCGCGCACCTTCTGCGCGTCGGTCATATCGATCACCTCGGCGTGGTGGGCGACCTGGTGGGCCGGCGCGTCGGCGTACCGGTCGACCGCGATCACTTCCACACCGAACCGCTGCAGAGCGATCGCCACCTCCTTCCCGAGCTCGCCGGAGCCGAGGAGGAGGACTCTGACCGCGCTGGGACGCAGCGGGGTACCGATCACCGTTGACGACATGGTCTCGAGCTTACGGGCCCAGAACACACCGATACGGTCCACGCGCCATTCGTGAGACCTACCCTGAACCGCATGGCTGTTGACGTTCAGATCACGTTCGACGCGCACGATCCGCGCGCACTGTCCCGATTCTGGTGTGAGGTGCTCGGCTACGTGATCCCCGGCCCGCCCGGCACGGAGCCCGACCCCGACGATCCGTTCGCCGCCTGGGACGAGTTCCTCGCACGGATCGATGTGCCGGCCGAGCACTGGAATTCGAGGTCTGCGGCCGAAGATCCGACCGGCGCCGGGCCGCGACTGTTCTTCCAGCAGGTACCCGACGAGAAGGTCACGAAGAACCGTGTCCATCTGGACGTGCGGGCCGCTCCCGGTCTCGTCGGCGACGAACGGATGGCCGCACTGGCGACTCGGGCCGACCATCTCGTCGCGCTCGGAGCGTCACGGCTTCAACTCGTGGAACCCGCTCCCCCGCTCGGCCAGGGACACATCATCATGGCCGATCCCGAGGGCAACGAGTTCTGCCTGGATTAGGGTCGCGTGTCCACTAGCGGCGGCCGCGCCGTATGGACCACGGTTGGTTCGGTGCGTCCGCGCAACGTCACCTCACGCCACAGCGTCCACCGAGCCGCTTCCTCGTCGGACGCTGCGTCGATCACGCGCTGTGACGCGACGGGATACCGCGGATCGTCCTTGGCGACCTCGGACAGCCGCGCGCTCTCGTTCACCGGGTCGCCGATCACCGTGTATTCGAACCGTTGGACGGCTCCGACGTTGCCCGCGACGACTGTGCCGTAGCTGACGCCGATCCCGGCGGACAGTTCGGGGACGTCGGTGGCGAGACCGTCGGCGATCTCGCGGGCCGCGGCTAGCGCTGCCGACGCCGAATCGTCGAGGTCGACCGGCGCACCGAAGATCGACAGGACCGCGTCGCCCTCGAACTTGTTGACCAGTCCACCACTGCGTTCGGTCGCGTCGACGATCACCGCGAAGAACCGGTTGAGCAGCGCGACCACTTCGGTCGGCGAGCGCTTCTCGGCGATCGTCGTCGAGCCGATGACGTCGACGAACACCACCGCGACCACGCGCTCGGAGCCGCCCAGTTCGGGGTCGCGGCGCAGTGCGGCGGCGGCGACGTCGCGACCGACGTGCTTGCCGAACAGATCGCGCATGCGCTCCTGTTCGCGGAGCCCGCCGACCATCGTGTTGAACCCGTACTGGAGTTCGCCGAGTTCGGAACCGTCATAAACGAGAAGGTCGACGTCCGTGCCGACGTCGCCGTGCCGGACCGCTGTCATCGCGTTGCGCACACTGCGCAGCGGACCGGTGATGCTCCAGACGAACAGCATGATGGAGCCGAAACCCACGAAACCCGCGACGACGGCGAGCACGGTCACCGCGACCAGCACGTTGGCCTTGCTCGTCTCCGGCCGGAGCACACCGAACAGCACGACGAGGGTGATGCCGGTGAGCGGGATGCCGGTACCGATGATCCAGGAGTTGACCGCGCGCGAACGGACGGAACTGCCCTTCAGCCCGAGACCCGCCTGCATGATCCTGGCCCACACGGGGCGCAGCAGAATCTCGGTGTAGATGCCCGCGATCGCGACGACGACCGTCGCGCACATCAACGTGATGAGCACGACCTTCGGTATCAACGACGGGTCAACGAGCCCGTAGAGGAGGCCGAGCACGGCTGCGCCCCCGACCCACAGCGCTCCCTGCAGCCAGACGAGACGTCGTTGTGCCCGCTTCGCGCGGCGGGCGTCCTCACGGCTCGGGACCTCGTCGTCGATGGACCAGCGAACCGCTTTCACCGTCGAAGCAGTGCCGACGGTGACGCCGACGATCAGCGCGCACACCACGTAGACGGGCACCCCGATGAAATTGACGTAGACGAGGTCGCTGCGCAGCAGGGACGGTTCTGGGATCCCGACGGCGCCGAGGCCTACGGCGATGATGATGCCGATGAGGTTCGCCAACACGACGGCGACCGTGAGGATCGACTGGACGCGGACTCGGACGAGCCGAGCGGACTGGTCGGCGGAACCGAGCAGGGTGGAACCGTAGTCACGGTTGAAGTTCGGCCGCCACACCTGCGACGTCCTCGGTCAGACGATCTCGCGGCGCACGATCGTCTGATCGCGCCCCGGTCCGACGCCGATGCACGACATGTGCGCGCCGGACAGTTCTTCGAGTCGGAGAATGTAGTTCTGGGCGTTGACGGGCAGGTCCTCGAAGGTGCGGCAGCCGGAGATGTCCTCCCACCAGCCGGGCATCTCTTCGTAGATCGGCTTCGCGTGGTGGAAGCCGGTCTGGGTCATCGGCATGTCGTCGACGCGCTCGCCGTCGACCTCGTACGCGACGCAGATCGGGACCGTCTCCAGACTCGACAGCACGTCGAGTTTGGTGAGGAAGTAGTCGGTGATTCCGTTGACGCGTGTCGCGTAGCGTGCGACCACCGCATCGAACCAACCACACCGACGTGCCCGCCCCGTGGTGACGCCGACCTCTCCTCCGGTCTTGGCGAGGAACTCGCCCCACTCGTCGAACAGCTCGGTCGGGAACGGACCCGCGCCGACGCGCGTCGTGTACGCCTTGAGAATGCCCAAGACGGTGTCGATCCGGCCGGGGCCGATGCCCGCGCCGACCGCCGCGCCGCCCGCGGTCGGGTTGGACGACGTCACGTACGGGTAGGTGCCGTGGTCGACGTCGAGCAGCGTGCCCTGCGAACCTTCGAGAAGGATCGTCTCGCCGCGCTCGAGCGCCTGGTTGAGCAACAGCCGCGTGTCGGCGATGCGGTGTTTGAATCCTTCAGCGAGTTCGAGCGTCTCGTCGACGACCTCGGCCACGTCGAGACCCTTGCGGTTGTAGATCTTGGTGAGGATCTGATTCTTCACTTCGAGGGCCGCTTCGACCTTCTGAGCGAGAATCTTCTCGTCGAGGACGTCGGCGACGCGTACGCCGACGCGCGCGATCTTGTCCTGGTAGCAGGGGCCGATGCCGCGGCCGGTGGTGCCGATCTTGCTGTTGCCCAGGAAACGCTCGGTCACCTTGTCGATGGCGACGTGGTACGGCATCAGCAGGTGAGCATCGGCCGACAGCAACAGCCGCGACGTGTCGACGTCTCGCTCCTCGAGCCCGTGAAGTTCGTTGAGGAGAACGCTCGGGTCGACGACGACGCCGTTGGCGATCACGTTGTTGACGCCGGGCGTCAGAATGCCGGACGGGATCAGGTGGAGCGCGAACGTCTCCCCGTTCGGCAGCACAACCGTGTGTCCGGCGTTGTTCCCACCCTGGTAGCGGACCACCCACTGCAGCTTTCCGCCGAGTAGATCAGTCGCTTTACCTTTGCCTTCGTCGCCCCACTGGGCGCCGATCAGCACAATCGCAGCCATAGTTCGGTGCTCCTCCTGTTCGGGTACACCCTACTGGGTCCGGACGTGCCGTCAGACCCCGAGTCCGCAGTCGACACGCGCCACGCCGTTACTCTGGTAGCCGTGTCATCTACTCTTCTCGCCCCGACGACGGGCGCCGCAGACGGCCCGACGCCTGCGGTTCTCGTCGAACAGGCCCTCGAAGACCCCGACCTGACGCGGGTGATCGTCGCTCCCCCGGATGCCGCCGAATCCGGGGTCGAGCCCGACGTCTTCCTCTCCGACATCGTCGCCGCGATCATGAAGCAGGATCGGCTCGACGTCGAAATCGCTTACGTCGCACCGTATGAGACGCCCGCGACGAAGGTCTACAAGCTCAAGTACGGCGCCCACGCGATGGCGATGGCCGAGTCGGGCGTCGCGCAGAGCCTGCCGCTGATCCGCGACGATGCAGCCACCGTCCTCGTCGGCCGTGCCCGGCATCTGGGCGCCGACGGCGAGAAACTCCACGGCGAGGCGTACGTCGACTCGGACCGACTATTCGACGGCGAAGTCGACGCGGTGGAGATCGAACCGCTCCCGGAAGAGCCCGGCGTGCGCGGACGAGTCGCACGATGGCTGCCGGGCGGCTGGAAGACTGGCCGCGCAGTGCAGACCGGCGGCAGCAATCTCGTCGTCGAACGCGAAGGCGTGGTGACCGAACGTCTCGTCAAACGATCGACGTTCTACCGGCACCACATCGACTGGAAACTGGTCGGGCCGTGACGATGAAGATGACGCCGACCGCGGTCGCATTGAAGTCGGTTCGACCCGGCCTCATCTTCCTCGGCCTGTGCGTCGCCTTCGGCGTCGGCGTCGCATTGCTCGTCTCGTCGGGCAGTGAGGACTCCGCGACCGCGACCCTCGGCGCGATCCTGCTGGTCCTGTCCGGCTGGGTGATCTCGCTGTGCCTGCACGAGTTCGCGCACGCGTTCACCGCGTTCCGGTACGGCGATCACAGCGCGGAACTGCGCGGCTACCTGACGTTGAATCCGCTCAAGTACACCCATCCGGGTCTGTCGATCGCGTTGCCGCTGCTGATCATCGCGTTGGGCGGCATCGGTTTTCCGGGCGGAGCCGTATTCGTCAACCAGGCCGCGTTCACCAAGAGTCAGCGGACGAAGGTGGCGTTGGCCGGCCCGGCCGCGAACCTGATCATCGGCGTCGTCTTGTGCATCGCGCTGGCCGCGATGCCCGTCGCGGACGACTTCGGGAACGTCAACCTGTGGTCGTCGTTCGCGATGCTCGCGTTCCTCCAGTTCACCGCCCTGATCCTCAACCTGATTCCGGTGCCGGGATTCGACGGCTACCACGCGATCGAGCCGTACCTGTCGTGGGACGTCCGACGCTCCGCGGAGAAGATCGCTCCGTTCGGATTCCTCATCGTTCTGGTGGTCCTGTGGCTGCCAGTTCTCAACCGGGCGTTCTTCGACCTGATCGAAGGATTGATGGGCCTGTTCGGCGTCGACTCGATCTTCGTGTCGTACGGGTGGCACCTGTTCGCGTTCTGGCTCTAGTCACCAGGTGAGTTCGCCGCTGCACGCGGCTCGGCTGCCCGACGACTCGATCTGCACGGTGGCGTGTTCGAGTCCCTGCGCGTCGAGCACAGCGCGTGCGTCGGCCAGGACGCGAGTGTGGTCGCCGTGCGCGGTGAGGTGCACGGTCACGACGTCCATGCCGGTGGTGACCGACCAGACGTGGAGGTCGTGGACGTCGTCGACGCCGGGGACGTCGGCCAGACGGGCGCGCAGATCGGCGAGGTCGATATGCGACGGCGCCTGCTGGTTGAGGATCTGCAGCGCGTCGCGAGCCAGTCGCAGGGCACGCGGAACCACCCAGAGCGCGATGAGGACAGCGACGATGAGGTCGGCGTAGCCCCAACCGGTGGTGAGCGCCACGACGCCCGCGACGAGTACGCCCACACTGCCGACCGCATCGGCGAGGACCTCCAGGTAGGCGCCGCGGACGGCGATCGATCCCTCCGCGTCGGCGCGGAGCAGCAGCATGACGACGATGTTGGCGACCAGACCGAGCGTCGCGACGATGATCATCGGTCCGCCGGGGACCTCCGGTGACGAACCGATCCGCCTGATCGCTTCAACGAGGACGAACGCGCCGACACCGATGAGCAGGATCGCGTTGACGACAGCGGTGAACACTTCGGCGCGGTACCAGCCGAAGCTGCGACCGTCGGTGATCCGACCGTGCCGCGCCAGGAGCAGCGCCGAGAGCCCCATGGTGAGGGCGACGACGTCGGTCAGCATGTGCCCTGCGTCGGCGACCAGCGCGAGTGACCCGAAGACGAGCCCCGTGACCAGTTCGACGACGAAGAAGCCGCCGATGATGCCTACCGACGTCGCCAATGGCCAGATCCGCCTGTGGGGCGCACCCGATGCGACATCGGCTGCGCTGGGACCATGACTGTGCCCGTCGTGGCCGTGTTCGCTACCCATGACCTCAATATATGCGCGTTGACGAATATGTCAAGGCGGCGGTGGCCACGGGCTCCGGGCGGGTGCGGTCACCGGTTCCGGTGCAACTGCGCGAGCGCCGACGACCGTTTGAGGCCCGCGATCATCAGCATGTCGACGAGCAACGACCGCAGTTCGGCGAGCATGGCGGCTTCGGACAGGTCCTCCACACTGTCGGCGAGCGATGTCCGCGCCTTGCGGACGATCGAACGCAGGACGCGAGAGGCGTCGGCCTGGTCGGGAGAGCCTCCGGGCTCGGCCATCATCATTTCGCGGAGCGTCTCGAAACCGACCTGAAGGTCGCCGACCAGGTCGACGATCGCCGACTCGACGGCGACGCCGCGTTGTGTGACGCCGAGGGCGCGCCGGCAGATCACTCGGAAGTTGCGGACCGCGTTGTCGATGGGGTCGGCCGTCGCGCCGATGCGTTGGATGCGTTTACGCGACGACCAGTGCACCGGCGAGAGCCTGCTGACTTCGCGGCCCGCGGTGACGTCGGCTCGGAGTGAGTCGATGGAGCCCTGCGTTCCCCTCGCCGCAGCGAGAACTCGGTAAATGCCGTCCTCGTCCTTACGTCGGAGCGCCTCCGCGAGATCTGCGGACAGGTCCCGGAGCGTGGCGAGGATCTGTGCGGCATCACGTCTGGCCCGCCGTGCCGGATTGACGGGCACGAACGCGACGACGACGAGCCCGACTGTGCCGCCGATCAGTGCGTCGATGACGCGACCGAAGCTGGTGACACCCGGCGAGATGAGGGTGGCGATCAAGACGGCCGACGACGAGGCCTGGATCGGCATCATCAGACCTCGGTCGAGGAACACCGCGATGCTCATGGCGATGGCCACGACGACGGTGATCTGCCAACCGCCGCTGCCGAGGATCGAGATGCCGATGTCGCCTACAACGATCCCGATGATGACGCCGCCGATGAGTTCGACGGATCGGCGCCAGCGCTTGGCGAGCGAGATGCCGAGCGAGACGACGGCGGCGATGGGAGCGAAGAACGGTTGCGGATGGTGGACGACGTCGGCCGCGATCCACCAGGCGAGACCGGCGGCGATCGAACATTGGACGATCGGGACGAGGGACAACCAGAGTCGGCGGAGCCGAGTCAGCAGGAAGACCGGGATCTTGGCCCCCAAACGGGACCGCACGGTCCGCAACGCCTGGTCACCTGCGTAACCGGCGTCGCGGATCGTGCGGGCGGAGCGCATGCCGCGTTCGAGTCAGCCGATACCGAGTTCGGTGAGTGCGCGGGGGTCGCTGTCGTTCAGCAGGTCGACGCAACGCAGGTACTCGTCCTCTTCGCCGATGGCCTTGGCGGCGCGCGCCAGCGCGCCGACGCAGCGGAGGAATCCCTGGTTCTGTTCATGGCTCCACGGGACGGGACCGAAACCCTTCCATCCGTGGCGTCGGAGCTGGTCGAGGCCGCGATGGTAGCCGGTTCGCGCGTACGCGTAGGCAGCGATGACGCCCGCGGTGGCGGGTTCGCCGTCGAGGGCCGCTTCGGCGAGGTAGGCCCACGCGATGGATGCCGTCGGGTGCCCGGCGGCGACGGTGGCCGGGTCTGCACCGTTGAGGAGGTCCGATTCTGCCTCGTCGTCTCCGGTGAGGAGGGTGGGTTGCGGTCCGAGAAGGTCTCCGAATGAGGTCACTCGGCCATTCAATCATTCATCCGGGCCGTCCGAGGAGGCCGACGCCACAGTCATTAGATAGTCTCGACATCGCGCCTCGCGCACCGTCAACTTCAACGCGATACAGGATAGAGCCAGATGCCTGATTCGGATAACGAAAAGTCCGCCGCCCTCGACAAGGTGGTCGGAGCCTTCCGCGCACGCCGCGAACAGGCCGCCGACGACGCCTCGACCGGCGACTCGACGGCTTCCGCCGACGGCCCGACGCCCGTGGTGAAGCTCGGCGACTCCGACGCTCCCGAACCGAAGGGCGGCGACTCGGAATCGCCGACCCGCGCATTCAAGGTTCCCACCGAGGTCGCTGCCGCCGCCGCGGCAGCGAGCGGCGGCGCGACGGCCGACGGTGACAAACCAAAAGCGGACAACCCAAAAGCGGACAACCCAGAAGCGGAGAGCACCGACGCCGGGAGCACCGATACCGCTGACGAGTCGACCGGATTGGTCGAGGAGACAGTGGTCGGCGAGCCGACGAGTGCCGTCGCGGGTGACTCCGACGACGCTGACGATGAACGAGTCGAGGCTCCGGCGACGAGCACCGTCGTCGAAGAGTCGGTCGACGTCGACGCGGCAGGCGAGACCCCTGCGGACGACAGTGCGGCGGAGGAGGAGTCTGCGGAGTCGGAAGGATCCACCCCGACCGAGCAGTTCGCGGTGCCCGCCGCCGCCGCAGCAGCCACGACGAAGATCGACACGCAGAAGCCCGCTCCCGCCGGGTCGGACGATGAGACCGCGAAGATGGCGGCCGCCACGCCCACCCCGACGCCGGAGAAGCCGCGACCGCAGCAGCAGCAGCAACAGGCGGCGCCGCAGGTCATCGCGCCGTCGGAAGCATCGGCCGAGAAGAAGGGCCGCGGCAAGGTGGTCGCAGCGCTCGTCGCCGTGCTCGTCGTGGTCGCCGCCGTCGCCGTCGGCGCGTGGTACCTGCTCAAGGGCAGCTCGCCGGAGTCCGAGGTCGCCGATGTCGCCACCTCGTACCAGGAGGCGATGACCGACGGCGACCTTTCCAAGCTCCGCGACATCACGTGCGGCGAGGAGAACAAGTACTACACGACGGTCTCCGACGAGGACTTCTCAAAGGCGTACGAGACTCAGAAGAACCGCAACGAGTTGATGACGTTCGATGACGTCGACTCGGTCGCGATCGACGGGGACACCGCACGCGCCGGCGTCAACATGTACAACACGAGCGACTCGAGCAAGAAGATGCCCGCTCAGATCACCTTGCACAAGGTCGGCGACGACTGGAAGGTCTGCACCAAGGTCGACTGACCCGCTGGGTCCGACTGAGCCCGGCGCCTGTATGAGACACCAGAAGGGGCGCCCGAGATTCTCGGGCGCCCCTTCTGCGTCAGTCGGTGGCGGTCAGCGACCGATCGTCTTGTTCGACGACCCGAGATCGGTGCAGGCTTCGACGACGCGCTCGGTCATCGAGGCCTCAGCCTTCTTCAGGTAGCTGCGCGGGTCGTAGACCTTCTTGTTGCCGACTTCGCCGTCGATCTTGAGCACCCCGTCGTAGTTGCCCAGCATGTGGCCGGCCACCGGGCGCGTGAACGCGTACTGGGTGTCGGTGTCGACGTTCATCTTGATGACGCCGTAGCTGACGGCCTCTTCGATCTCGCTCTTGAGCGAGCCGGACCCGCCGTGGAACACGAAGTCGAACGGCTGCGCGGCGGCGTCGAGACCGAGCTTGGCGATGGCGGCGTTCTGCCCGTCCTTGAGGACGCTGGGGCGGAGCTTGACTCCTCCCGGCTTGTAGACGCCGTGCACATTGCCGAAGGTCGCGGCCAGCAGGTAGTGGCCGTTCTCGCCGGTGCCGAGAGCGTCGACGGTCTTCTCGAAGTCTTCCACCGACGTGTACAGCTTCTCGTTGATCTCGTTCTCGACGCCGTCCTCTTCGCCGCCGACGACGCCGATCTCGACTTCGAGGATGATGTTCGCGGCCTTGGCTGCGGCGAGCAGTTCCTTGGCGATCTCCAGGTTCTCGTCGATCGGCACAGCCGAACCGTCCCACATGTGCGACTGGAACAGCGGGTTCTGGCCGTTGGCGACGCGCTCACGCGAGATCTCGATGAGCGGACGGACGAATCCGTCGAGCTTGTCCTTCGGGCAGTGGTCGGTGTGCAGGGCGATCGTCACGTCGTACTTGTCGGCGACGACGTGTGCGAACTCGGCGAGCGCGACCGCACCGGTCACCATGTCTTTGATTCCCAGCCCGGAACCGAACTCGGCTCCGCCGGTGGAGAACTGGATGATGCCGTCGCTACCGGCATCAGCGAAGCCCTTGATGGCTGCGTTGATCGTCTCCGACGATGTGCAGTTGATGGCCGGGAAGGCGTAGCCCTCCTTCTTCGCCTTGGCGAGCATCTCTGCATACTTCTCGGGTGTTGCGATGGGCATACTCACGTCCTGTCGAGCCGGTGGAGATCTCCACGTGTGTTAAGGGTTCCACCACAGTTTGCCAGGTCACGTTCGACACGGAGCCATACCCCACCGCTGGGTGCTTTAAGGATTCTGGAAGGTTTCACCGGTAGGGTTGGGGCCTGTGATCGACACTCTTCTCGCCGAGACCACTTCGACCGTGGCCCTGATGCCCGGCTTCATGGACCCGTTCAACTTGATCGGATACTTCGGCCCCGTCGCATTTTGGGGCCTGCTGCTCGTCATCTTGATCGAATCGGGCGTGCTGTTCCCCGTGCTCCCCGGCGACTCGCTGCTGTTCGTCGCCGGTCTCATCGCCGCGGGCAGCCAGACCGGCGAGCACGCCGAGAAGGTCGCCGACTCCGGCCTGACACTGTGGCCGCTGCTGATCGGTGTTCCGATCGCGGGCATGATCGGCGGCCAGATCGGCTACTGGATCGGCCGCTACGTCGGCACATCGATGTTCAAGCCGGACGCGCGCTTCCTCAAGCAGCGATACCTGGACGAGGCGCACCACTTCTTCGAGAAGCACGGCCCGATCATGATCTTGCTCGCCCGTTTCGTGCCGATCGTGCGCACGCTCGCCCCGATCGTCGCGGGCGCTGCCCGCATGAAGTTCGCAGTCTTCACGATCTACAACGTCGTCGGCGCCATCATCTGGGGCGCAGGCATCGTGCTGCTCGGCTACTGGCTCGGCCAGTTCGAGATCGTCCAGAAGTTGATCGAGCCGATCTTCATCGTGATCGTCCTCGTCTCCGTGCTGCCGATGGTCTTCGAGTGGCTGCGTCGCCGCCGCAACGGCAAGAACCACGAAGAAGAAGACGCCGTCGCCGCTGAGTGACCGCGGGGTCCCGGTCAGATGATCGAGCCGACGTCGTTCGCGACGATGCGGTCCAGGGCACGCTCGGCGACAGCGGCAATGGTCATCGACGGATTGCAGGCTCCGGCCGTGCCCGGGATCAGCGCACCGTCGATCACGTAGAGCCCCTTCTGTCCGTGAACGCGTCCTTCCAGATCGCACACCGCGCCCATCGCGGCGCCGCCGAGCGGGTGCCAGGTGGTGTTGAGCATTCGGTTGGAGTCGGTGAGCATCGACCCCCTCCCGGCGATCTTGAGTGCTGTCGGATGAATGTGACCCCACTGAATCCGTTGGTCGCCGTCCGCAGGCCAGTGAAGTCGCGCGTCGCCGGTTGACGCGTCGTACCGCAGGCCGCCGCGAGAGCGGCTGACGCCATAGCCGACCATCATGGTGCTGTGCGCATCCACGCCGAACGACGGAATGGACGCCTGGATGACGGTGTGGGCGGAGTCCACCTTGTCCCAGTTCAGGCTGCCGTAGACAACGGGGCCACCCTGGACGGCGCCGAAGTCGAGGTTGGGGTTGCTCCACACATAGATGCGGTCGGCGTTGGTTCCCCATCCGGCGCCGACACCGTCTGGCAGGTCGACGCCGCCCGCGTCCCGCGCGCGGACCAGCAGCCTGGTGGTGTGCACGCTGCCCGCCGACATCACCAGTGTCTTGGTGGTCATCGTCTTGTGCGCGACCGCGTCGCCGTTGTCGTCGGTCTGGGTCACCTGCAGTCGCCACCGCCCGTCCTTCGCACGCGTCACATCCGACACCTCGTGGAGAGTCGCGACGGTCAGCAGCCCGGTGGCCCGAGCCTGTTTGATGTACGTGACGTCGACGCTGTGCTTCCCGCCGTTGTTGACGCCGAGCGCACCGGATCCGTCCGTGTACGACGGCCGCATCTTGCCCGCGATCTCGTCGAGCGCGTACTGCCAGTCGATGGGCATCGGGATCTTCGACACCGGCAGACCCGCCTTGCGTGCCTGCGACGCGAACAACCGTGCCGCCTTGTATTCGGGCGTGCGGATCAGCGAGTCCGGTGCCGTCTCCAACCGCAGCATCTTCCACACGCGCGGGTAGTAGGTGGCGTGCATCCGCGCCCAGTCGAGTCGTTCTGGCAGGAACTCGTTGAACACGTCCTCCGCCGGCTCCAACGACATCCCCTGGTAGAGAAGGCTTCCGCCACCGAGGCAGGCCCCGGTGACCGCCGTCATGTTGTCGCCAACGACCGCGTCAACGAGGCCTGCGTACGGCTCCGGCGAGAACGGTCGCCCGAATAGCTGCGGTGCGCTCTTGTGCCACAACATGCGTTTGTCGGGGTTCGTGGGACTCGGGAACGTCCGCGCATTGGGTCCGGTCTTCCATTCGCGGCCGCGCTCGAGGAGCAGGACCGGAACACCCGCCTGTGTCAGTCGCAGCGCGGTGATCGCGCCACCGAAGCCGGAGCCGACCACGATCACCCGGTGGTCGGATGCGTGCGTGCGCACCCGACTCGGCGCCGCGCTGGCCCGACCACTGACCGCGAGACCCGCGCCCGCGGTTCCAGCCGCGAGCGTTCCGGCGAGAAATGTACGACGTGTGATGGTCATGCGAGGAAAATGCCTTTCAATGAGGGACAATTGACTGCGATGAGAGCGCGCAAGTGAAAAACGATCGGAGCGCGAAAGCGGACGAGACGCGACTCCGCCTGCTGTCCGCGGCCGAGAAGCTCTTCGCCGAGCGAGGTCTGGACGCGGTATCAAACCGTCAGATCAGCGAAGCTGCCGGCCAGGCGAACAACTATGCGGTCGGATACCACTTCGGCACGCGCACAGAGCTTCTGAACGCGTTACTGGAGTTGCACGTAGAGATTCTCGATCCGATCCGGTTGCGGACACTCGACACCATCGGCACCGAACCCGACCTCCGGGATTGGCTGCGGTGCCTCATCGAGCCTCAGTTGAAGTACATCGGCACGCGCACCGGACCGAGCTATTTCGGCCAGTTCTGGATGGCGATGGCGACCACGCCGACGACCGCCCCCGTTCTGTACACACAAGCCGCTCTATCGGAGCCCCTGATCGCGACCCTGAACGGCATGTACAGCGCCCTGCCTGCCCTGACCGAAGAGGTCGTCCAAGTCCGCAACCTCATGACCCAGAACATCCTGATCACAACGTTCGCCGACTTCGAACGCAGAAGGAACGAACTCGGCGCCTCCGACTCGACGTCGTGGCAGGGGTTCTCGGACGCGATGGTCGACGGACTCGTCGGACTGTGGTCCGCACCGACAACGACCAGTTGAAGTTCGTATGTGATCGCCACCTCCTCTGACTGATCGATCGTGCGGCATCACGCTCGTCAATAATCAGTCACACGACTTAAACTGTGAAGCCTTCTGTTCCGTTTGTGATGCAGATCACTACTCATTGGTAACTTGTTTCCGGCCCAGGTGTACTTCCCCGATATCTGGTCGACCTGGCGGAAACCTACGTCACCAGGCGGTGTCGAGGTCGGCGTGCGCCGCGATCCATCGGTGCATGACGATCCCGGCGGCCACTCCCGCGTTGATGCTGCGCGTGGACCCGAACTGGGCGATCGACACGGTCAGCGCCGCCGACTCCTGCGCCAGTTCACTGACGCCGGGGCCTTCCTGGCCGAACAGCAGGACGCAGCGGCGCGGCAGTTCCACCGTCTCCAGTCGGGATGCGCCCGGGGTGTTGTCGACCGCGACCACCACCAGATCGTGGTCGCGTGCCCACGCGACGAGGCCGTCGACGCTCTCGTGGTGACGCAGGTGCTGGTACCTGTCGGTGACCATCGCGCCACGACGGTTCCAGCGGCGGCGTCCGACGATGTGGACTTCGGCGGCGAGGAACGCGTTCGCGGTCCGGACGACGGTGCCGATGTTCGCGTCGTGCGCCCAGTTCTCGATGGCTACGTGGAAGTCGTGGCGTCGAGTGTCCAGATCGGCGATGATCGCTTCGCGCGAGAAGTATCGGTACTCGTCGACCACGTTCCGGCGGTCGCCGTCGGCTACCAGGACCGGGTCGAGACGAGGATCGTCCGGACGTCGATCGGGGTGTTCGTCCGCCCACGGCCCGACGCCGACCGTCGGACCGACGCCAGTCGCCCACTCGGTGGGGCCGACCGCGTCCGAGGTCAGCGGATCAGAGTCAGGCAAGGCCGAGATCGGCCAGGTCGAGCAGCGAACGGTACGGCACGCCGAGCGCTCCGATGACCTCGTCCGCACCGGTCGCGCGGTCGACGACGGTCGCGACGCCGACGACTTCCGCGCCCGCCTCGCGCGCGGCCTCGACCGCCTGCGACGGCGAGGCCCCGGTGGTCGAGGTGTCTTCGACGACGAGCACCTTCCGACCGGTGATGTCCGGGCCTTCGATCCGGCGTTGCATACCGTGCGCCTTGGCGGCCTTGCGGACCACGAACGCGTCGACCGCGGGGCCGTCGGCGTGCATGATCGATGTGGCGACGGGGTCGGCTCCGAGTGTGAGGCCGCCGACGGACGTGTAGTCCCAGTCGGCGGTCATCTCGCGCATCAGCTTGCCGATCAGCCGACTGGCCTCATGGTGCAGAGTGGCTCGGCGCAGGTCGACGTAGTAGTCGGCTTCCTTGCCGGACGACAGCGTCACCTTGCCGTGGACGACGGCCAGTTCGGTGACGAGTTCGGCCAGGCGTGCGCGGTCAGCAGCGTCCGACATCGGTGTCCTTCATCCAGTGCGACGCGGGGCGTCAGCGGTTGCGCGGGTCGTTCAGGGGAGGCAGGTTCGGCGGCGGCACCCGCGGTGTCCGCGGCGCAGGCACCGGACGCGTCGGGTCCGGCGAGTCGAATGCCTCGGTCGGCGGTGCGGGACGGCGGATCGGCTCCACGCGGGACGGCTCGTCACCGAGCGGAGCGGGCCGGGCGGCCGGACGGGCCGCGGGGCGCGGCGTCTTGTCGAGCAGCGACTCCTGGCCCGGCTCCGCGGCACGCGCGGCTTCGGCCCGACGTCGACGTTCCTTGTCACGCAGCGACTCGGTCTTCTCGTCCGCGAGTTCTTCACGGATCGGACCGTGCGGGTCACGCGGGTCCGGCGAGTCCTGCGGGTCGGTCACGGGCGGCAGCACGCGCAGCAGGTCGGCGAAGCGACGCACCGAGTCGAGTGCGACGTCGAGCCGCTCGGAGTCGGTGGTGATCGGCATCGACCCGAGGACCCAGTTGCCTTCGTTCCACAGGATCTCGAGGTACGCGGGCGCCTCGGTCGCGAGCGTCACCATGCGGCGGTCGCAGATGCGACGGGCTGCGTCGAGGTTGCTCGCGAACATGACGCGTGCCCCCATCGCGCCGAGGAGGTCGACGTCGTCTTCGGCGGGCGCCAGGACGTCTTCGTACCGGAGGTCGACGGTGACCGACGAGGCCGCCGGACGTCGGACGGCGACCACGGTCGCGGTCTCCTCCAGATCGAACACGACCGCTTCGGCGCCCTCGTAGACGCCGTAGGCCACGTCGCGCGCCTCAACGTGCTCGGGTGCGTCCATGGCGGCACGTTTGAAGACGGTGCGCAGCTTGCTGTCGCTGTCGCGGAACTTGAAGGAGTGCGTCTCGCCCCACACAGCCCGCTGGTGGTGGACCTGCTCCGACCGGTTCCGGTCGAGCCACAGGAGCACCGCCGCACCGGCCAGTGCGAGCGCCGCAATCACGAAATAGACAATGGTCATCAGCGATAGCCTACTATCGAACGCCCCGCGAACCATGCCCGACTCGAACGCCGCCGAAAGGAATCCGATGACCGTACGACGCGACGAGCGCCTCGACCAACTCCTCGAGACGGTCGATTCCGGCGCAATCGACGCGTTGACCTGCGCTTTGATCGGCGAGCCGAGTGTCAATCCGGGCGGGACCGAGGAGTCGGCGGTTCGGGTGCTCGCCGACGCATGCCGGGCCGCGGGGTTCGATGTCGACGTCATCGAGGCCGCTCCGGGACGTCCGAACCTGTTCGCGACGGCACGCACCGGCGGCACCGGACCGGGGCTGATGTTCCTCGGCCACTCGGACGTCGTCCCGCCGGGACCGGGATGGTCGGCGGACCCGTTCGTCCCGCGCCGGGCAGGCGACCGGATCATCGGACGCGGCGCGTCGGACATGAAGGGCGGGATCGCCGCTGCGGTCGCCGCGATGTCGGTGTTGGCGCGGGCAGGCGAGTTCGGAATCGACCTGTCGGGCCCGGTCGGGCTGGTCGTGACAGTCGACGAGGAGGAGCACGGCACCGGCGTCCGTCATCTCGTCGCGAACCCTGGGCTTCTTCACCGGGCGACCGGCGTCGGCGAGTTCGCCGGCTGCATCGTCGCCGAGCCGACCCGGATGGAGGTGGTCCGCGGATGCCGCGGGGCGTCGTACTTCGAGATCGAGGTGACCGGCCGCGCCGCACACTCCGGACGCCCCAGCGACGGAGTCAGCGCGATCGACGCGGCGGCCCGCGTCATCGACGTGATCCGCGCCGACCAGGCGAGGTTGGCGGCGTCACCGGACGCTCTCCTCGGTTTCGGCACCTGGAACGTCGGAACCATCGAAGGCGGGCAGGGCATCTCGGTGGTCGCACCGTCGTGCTCGCTCGGCGTGGACCGCCGTCTGATGCCCGGCGAGGACGTCCACGAGATCGGTGAACGATTGCTCGCCGACATCCACGCCGCGGGGATCGTCGTCGACGGGATCGAAGTGCGCGTCACCCCGACGATGTTCTTGCCCGGGTTCGCGACCGACGCGGACCACCGACTCGTGTCGGCCGCGTCGCGCGCAGCGCTCGACGCTCCCGTCGGCGGGTGGACGGCGGCCTGCGACGGCGGTTTCGTCAGCACCGCGCTCGGCGTCCCGACGGTCGTGCTCGGCCCCGGCGACATCAACACGCAGGCGCACCAGCCCGACGAGTCCGTCTGCCTGTCGGAGTTGGTGTTCGCCGCACAAAGCTATGTGCGGGCCGCGGTCGACCTGCTGTCCGGGAACTAGTTCAGACGACGTCGTGCACGCGGATCTCGACCGTCCCGGCCGCTCCCCGTCGCAGTCTCGAACCGAGGATCGTCAGCCGACCGAGGATCCCGTACTTCTTGACGATCAGGTCGGCGGCACGGGTCGCGTCGTCGAACACCGCGCCCACGCCCGCGACTTGGGAGCCGACCGTCTTGCTTCCGCGAGCGTCACACTTCTGGACGAGCACCCGGTTGTCGCTCCGCAGCCGCTTGACCTTCCACGAGTCGGCAACCGTCCACATGACGAGGTCGGATCCGTCGCGCACCGCCCACAGCGGCGACGCGACGGCTTCGCCCGTCTTCCGATACGTCGTCAGCATGACGTACTTGGCTTCGGCGATCTCCCCGACGGTGCTCATGTTCGCAGCGTACCGTGGCCGAGCCGCTGACCGGCCCTATCGTGCGCCTGACCGGCCCTGTCGTGCGGCTTACGCTTCGATCTCGGTGCGGTCGCCGCTCCACAGGGTGTGGAACGAGCCGTCCTTGTCGGTGCGACGGTAGGTGTGGGCGCCGAAGAAGTCGCGCTGGCCCTGGATCAGCGCGGCCGGTAGACGCTCGGCGCGCAGACCGTCGTAGTAGGCGAGCGACGACGCGAACGCCGGGACGGGGATGCCCATCAGGGTCGCGGTGGAGACGACGCGGCGCCAGCTGTCGACGGCGTTCTCGACGGCGTCACGGAAGTACGGCGCCAGGAGCAGGCTTGGCAGGTCCGGGTTCTCGGCGTACGCCTCGCGGATGCGGTTGAGGAACTTGGCACGGATGATGCAGCCGCCGCGCCAGATCGTAGCGAGGTCGCCCGGCTTGACGTCCCAGCCGTACTCGACGCTGCCCGCCTTGATCTGATCGAAGCCCTGCGCGTAGGCGACGACCTTCGACGCGTACAGGGCGTTCTTGATGTCGTCGACGAACGCGTCCTTGTCGGTCGGGGCCGCGGCGAGTGCACCCGACGCCAGACCCTGCGCCTGCTTGCGCTGGTCTCCCGCGCTCGACAGGGCGCGCGCGAAGACGGCCTCGCCGATACCGGTCACCGGGATGCCCAGGTCGAGCGCCGACTTGACCGTCCACCGGCCGGTGCCCTTCTGACCTGCGGCGTCGACGATCACGTCGACGAGCGGTTTGCCGGTCGCGGCGTCGACCTGTGCGAGGACCTCGGCGGTGATCTCGATCAGGTACGAGTCGAGGTCGCCGGTGTTCCATTGGCGGTACACACCCGCGATATCGGCGACCGGTAGGTCGAGGGCCTTGCGCATCAGGTCGTAGGCTTCGCCGATGAGTTGCATGTCGGCGTACTCGATGCCGTTGTGCACCATCTTGACGAAGTGCCCGGAGCCGTCGGCGCCGATGTGGGTGCAGCACGGTTCACCGTCGACCTGTGCGGCGATCGACTCGAGCATCGGACCGAGCGACTCATACGATTCTGCGGGTCCGCCCGGCATGATCGACGGGCCGTTGAGTGCCCCTTCTTCGCCGCCCGAGATGCCCGCACCGACGAAGTTGAGGCCGCGCTCGCTCATCGCCTTCTCGCGACGGATGGTGTCGGTGTACAGCGAGTTGCCGCCGTCGATGATGATGTCGCCCGGCTCCATCAGGTTCGCGAGGTCTTCGATCACCGAGTCGGTCGCGGCGCCTGCCTGCACCATGATCAACACGCGACGCGGACGTTCCAGAGCGGCGACGAACTCGGTCATGGTCTCGGTCCGGACGAACTCGCCGTCGCCGCCGTGCTCGGCGATCAGGGCGTCGGTCTTTCCGATGCTGCGGTTGTGCAGCGCGACGGTGTAGCCGTTGCGGGCGAAGTTGCGGGCGATGTTCGAGCCCATGACGGCGAGTCCGGTGACTCCGATCTGAGCGCGTGCGGTCGCTTGGTCAGCCATGTGTGTCTCCATCGATAGAAGTCTCGGGTTTCTTCTATCTTGCAATGTCTCCGCAGATCGCGTTGACGCGGCCGCGAACGAGGCCCTGTGCGGTGCGACACACGGACCGTCAGATCGGCGGATCCGCGGCTCGCAACGGCTCAGCGCTCGAAACCTACACCGTGTGGGGCGAACATCGGTCTATCACTCGATGTCCGGCGTGAGCGGTGTAGGTTTCGCGGGATCGGTGTAGGTTTCGCGGGATCGGTGTAGGTTTCGCGGGATCGGTGTAGTTTTCGCGGGATCGGTGTAGTTTTCGCGGGATCACTGACGCGAAAGGTCCCGCTCCCCTTCTCGGGGGCGGGACCTTCGGTCGGTGCGGCGGGTCAGCCGATGACGAGTGATTCGCCGTCGCCGCTGACGTTGACCGGGACCACGTCGCCGTCACGGATGCCGCCTGCGAGCAGTGCCTTGGCGAGTTGGTCGCCGATGGCCTGCTGGATGAGGCGGCGCAGCGGGCGCGCACCGTACAGCGGGTCGAAGCCACGTTCGGCCAGCCATTCCTTGGCCTTCGGCGTCACTTCGAGGCTCAGTCGCCGCTGGGCCAGACGCTTGTCGAGTTGGCCGAGCTGGATGTCGACGATCGACTCGAGTTCTTCCGGGCTCAACGCGTCGAAGATCACGACGTCGTCGAGACGGTTGATGAACTCGGGTTTGAACGCCGCGCGGACGGCCGCCATCACGGTGTCCTTGTCGCCGCCTGCGCCCAGGTTGGACGTCAGGATGAGGATGGTGTTGCGGAAGTCCACCGTGCGTCCCTGACCGTCGGTCAGCCGACCTTCGTCGAGAACCTGGAGCAGCACGTCGAACACGTCCGGGTGCGCCTTCTCGACCTCGTCGAACAGGACCACCGAGTACGGGCGACGACGGACGGCTTCGGTCAGCTGCCCGCCGGACTCGTAACCGACGTACCCGGGAGGGGCGCCGACGAGTCGGGCGACGCTGTGCTTCTCGCCGTACTCGCTCATGTCGATGCGGATGAGAGCGCGTTCGTCGTCGAACAGGAACTCGCCGAGAGCCTTGGCCAGCTCCGTCTTGCCGACGCCGGTCGGGCCGAGGAACAGGAATGAGCCGAGCGGACGGTTCGGGTCGGCGACGCCTGCGCGTGCTCGACGAACCGCGTCCGACACCGCTCCCACCGCGGCCTTCTGCCCGATCACGCGGCGACCGAGTTCGTCCTCCATGCGCAGCAGTTTGGCGGTCTCGCCTTCGAGCATCTTGCCCGCCGGAACACCGGTCCACGCCGACACCACTTCGGCGACGTCGTCGGGTCCGACTTCCTCCTGCAGCATCACGTCCTGGTCGGGGTCTCCCCCGGATTTCTCGATCGCAGCCTCGAGTTCCTTCTCGAGCCCGGGGATCCGCCCGTACCGCAGTTCGGCGGCCTGTCCCAGGTCACCGTCGCGTTCGGCACGGTCGGCTTCGCCGCGGAGCCGTTCGAGCTGCTCCTTGACGTCGCGGACGGCGTCGATCGCGGTCTTCTCGCTCTGCCAGCGCGCGAGCAGCTCGTTGAGCTTCTCGCGGTGGTCGGCGAGTTCGCCGCGCAGCTTCTCCAGGCGATCCTTCGACGCGGCGTCGGTCTCCTTCTCCAGAGCGACCTCTTCCACTTCGAGGCGTCGGACCACCCGTTCGACTTCGTCGATCTCGACCGGACGCGAGTCGATCTCCATGCGCAGGCGCGACGCGGCCTCGTCGACGAGGTCGATGGCCTTGTCTGGCAGGAAGCGCGAGGTGATGTAGCGGTCCGAGAGGGTAGCCGCGGACACGAGCGCGGAGTCGGTGATGCGCACGCCGTGGTGCACCTCGTACCGGTCCTTGAGTCCGCGCAGGATGCCGATGGTGTCCTCCACGGACGGTTCGCCGACGTAGACCTGCTGGAAGCGCCGTTCCAGCGCGGCGTCCTTCTCGATGTACTGCCGGTACTCCTCAAGCGTCGTCGCTCCGACCAGCCGCAGTTCGCCGCGGGCGAGCATCGGCTTGATCATGTTGCCCGCGTCCATCGCCGACTCGCCGGTCGCGCCGGCGCCGACGATGGTATGCAGCTCGTCGATGAACGTGATGATCTGCCCGTCGGACCCCTTGATCTCGTCGAGGACGGCCTTGAGTCGTTCCTCGAATTCGCCGCGGTACTTGGCGCCCGCGACCATCGAGCCGAGGTCGAGCGAGATGACAGTCTTGCCGCGCAGTGACTCGGGGACGTCTCCTGCGATCACCCGCTGGGCGAGGCCTTCGACGATGGCCGTCTTGCCAACGCCCGGTTCGCCGATGAGCACCGGGTTGTTCTTGGTGCGACGGGACAGGACCTGCACGACGCGACGGATCTCGCTGTCGCGGCCGATCACCGGGTCGAGTTCGCCCGCACGGGCGCGCTGGGTGAGGTCGGTCGAGTACTTCTCGAGTGCCTGATAGGTCGACTCGGGGTCCTCGCTGGTGACGCGACCGGTACCGCGCACGGACACGAACGCCTCGCGCAGAGCCTCCGGGGAGGCGCCCGCGTCGGTGAGGAGTCGTGCGACGTCGGAGTCGCCAGTGGCGAGGCCGACCATCAGATGCTCGGTAGAGACGTAGTCGTCGCCCATCTCGGTCGCGAGATTCTGCGCAGCGGTGACCGCTGCGATCGCCTCACGCGAGAGCGTCGGCTGACCGCTGTTGCTGGCCACCGTCGGCGCACGGCCAACGAGGGCGTTCGCCTCCGAGCGCATGTGCACGGGGTCGACGCCGACCGCCTTGAGTAGCGGCGATGCGATGCCGTCGCTCTGCTCGAGAAGCGCGGCGAGGATGTGTGCGGGCCGCACATCGGGGTTGCCCGAGGCGGCTGCGTCCTGGACAGCAGCCTGCAGCGCAGCCTGCGTCTTGGTCGTGGGAGTGAAGCTGTCCACTGGGTTGCCTTTCCGTTGATCGGAGCCCGGAACCTGTTTCCGAACCTTAGTCTATACGGCTCATGTTTGCCGTTCGGTTAGTTCAACTCGAACCGGGTTGAGTCTGTTCCGCTAAAGTTCCTAGACAATTGTGATGTGCGCCATCTTGAGTAGCTGCCGCAGGCGCCAGGAGTCTGGACTATCCACACAAAAGCCTGGACTGCTGAACTCAAACGTCACACTCGTCACTTGCGTTACGAAGTCTGGACCGACGCGCCGAACAACACCGCCCCTCCGAAGCCATCGCCACCTGACCGGGCGGTGCACACCGAGTCAGTCTCACCCGCCGCGCAAGCCTTCAACTCCGTTGAGAACTGACCCTCGCGACTGGACGAACGTGCGCCGCGTAGCCGAACCCATAGTCCGGAACGCCATAGTTGGTCCCTGCCGCTGCCGCCTCGGCCCTACCTACCGTGAAGCAGTCTCCAGGATTGTCGGGACGACGGTGTCCAGAGATTCCTCGATGAGCATGTCGAGGGCAGTGCGATAGCCAAACGCCGGATTCGGCGTCGTGAACCATGCGGGAATCTGAACAGGCGTCAGGGATTGCTCGAGTTCGCTGATGATCAAGAACACCGCTTGCAGACGCATCCGCGCACGCACCGCACGTATCGGGGCGCCGCTACGCCAGCGCATGAGTGTCCGACGATCGGCCACGCCGAGGGCGCTCATCGCCAACTCCACCCCAAGAACGTCAGACGCTTTCGACACCATCACCGACGCAGGCGTCAAGACGGTGTCGTGAAACGCCTGCGTAGACACAATTACGCCCTAATCCATGTGAATACCCGAAATCCGTGTGAAGCGCCCTGGGTTTCGTTCCGTGGTTAGACGGTCGCGGGCGCGGTCGTCGTGGGGTGAGCGTAGGTCGCTTGCGCCTCCACCGCGTCGGCGAACCCGGTCAGCCCGTCGCGTCCATGTCGACGCCGACGGCGAGGTGGGCGGCCTTGTTGCGCACGTGCCCGCCATCGCGGATCTTGACGATGATCGCATCGAGGTAGATCACCGGATACAGCGCTTCCAGGTCGCGGGTCTGCCATTTGGCGACCTCGTCGGCGACCTCCTCGGTGATCTTCGAGATCGTCTCGTGCGACAGGTCGGTGCCGATCGTGCTCGCGAGGTGGTGTTGGATATCGCGGATCGTCATGCCCCCGGCGTAGAGCGAGACGATCGTCGCATCCAGGCCGTCGAGGCGGCGTTGGCCCTTGCGGACCAGCATCGGAGTGAAGCTGCCGTCGCGGTCCCGCGGGACCGACAACGCCACATCACCGATCTCGGTCGCCACGGTCTTGGCGGCGTATCCATTGCGGGAGTTCGAAAACGACGCCGCATCCCGATCCCCGGCCTCGTAGCCGAGGTGCTCGGTCAGCTCGGCATTCAGGCCTCGTTCGAGGGTCGCTTTGAGAAGCGAGTTCAGCAGACCGTCCTGCCCGCCGACCGGCTCGCCGGCATCGATGCGCGCGAACACGTCATCCAACGCCCCGGAGGCGATCAGCTCGCCTGCCATCTCGGTCTGCCGACGGCGTTGCCCTGCACGCGAATCATCCACGCTCACATCATGATTGACAGTCACTACAGCGGTTCCCTTCAGGGTTGAACCTCACCGCTTACACAGACCATCTGACACGCCTTCTCGAACGGCTTCGAAAACAGCAGTTGACCAGGGCGCTCGCTTGTATCCGAACGACCTGAAAGACACCCCCGGGCCCGTGAAGCCCGGCCGCGATCCGGCGGCATCCGGCCAGTCTGTCGTACCCGACCTGCATAATCGGCTCTGCCGCAATCAATCCGAACCACTCAGACGGGGAGATGCCCCCGACGAAAGATTGAGGTTAGATGACGGCGGCAGTCGTGATGCTGCCACCGCCGCCAACGATCCCTGTTTTGCGTGCGCAGGCATCGAGCACGGCGAGAACACCGAGGAGGGCCAGCGATGACAACCACCGAAAAGAAGCCCGCACAGCGCCGACCTCGTCCTCGAGTAGCGGCTGCCGCAGCGCGCGCAGCCATCGAAATCCGCGAGTATGACGGTCGCGATGTTCCAGAGTGGCTCTGTGAAGCAGCAGAAGAGGATAGGCTCGCCCCGACAACGGTCTGACTAACCACCTCCACACAGAAACCCGCGCCCGGTGCGGCTGGTCGGTCGGTAAAGAACGAGGCCCGCACGGCGTCGACAAGGTCCTGCGCGAAGGTCTGCCGATCCTTCGCCGACAGTGCGAGCATCCAAGGGAACGCGTTCAACTACAGCTACCGTGGCAACGGGCCTTACGGCCCCCTACTCGTACTACCTTCACCAGGCCCACCCCATTCTTAATATCCATATCCCTACCAGGGCAGCGACAGCGGCGGCAAGCTTTCGGATCCGCTCCAGCTGCGGTTGCGGGAGCTTAATCGGTGCCTGAATGCATCAGCAGGTCAGACTGAGCGGGCTGAGCAGGGTTGTTTAACCCATTGACCACAGCCGCACCTACCGGGTCAACGCCCGGCCGCTCCAGCCGCTTCGGGGTGAGGGACGCCGTCTGCGTTCAGATCAACTTAAGAGAACTCAGCGTTACCAACGATATAATAGTCTGGCGGTACCGACACGGACCACGACTCATACCCGTCCTTATTCGGCGCGACAATCAATGCGACTCCGTTATCGAGTAGCACAGATAGCGTGTAGTCGTCGCCACATGAAGCGCCTTCGACCCTTCGATCGAGAATCCCTTTCTCGATCGGGCTAACGTCAGGACTTCCAGAGGATGGATCGACAGCGACAATACCAGCACCGCTTACTATCCTGACTGGGTCCTCGATTGAAATACCACCACCATTAGATAGGGCGATGTTGATCGCATACCCGGCAGTGATTCCGACAACCGTGGACCCGGAAATTGGAATTTCCTTCATCAATTTGGACTCCATCCTTTAGGTATTTCGTACGTTCCGTCAGGCTTCAGTGGAATATGCGTTTCCGGTCGCCCTCCCGGCTTTCCGTTCAAATCAATAGGTTGCCCATGCTCGTTATATATCCGAACATACCCGTTTGGATACTTGGGCGTAGGCTCCATGATTCGAACGGAGTCCTCATTAGAATTGGCCCCTGGCCGCTGCCATACCCACCCCTTTCCGTTATCCGCCTCACGTGGTACCCAGTCGTCAGGGACTACATCCGGTTTAGAGGGGGGCTCAGCCCCCCGTCCCTGATAAGGGGGAGTTCGTGGTGGTTCGTCCGCTGGCGCGTTGTCTGCGAAGAATTTTGCGATGACTCCGGCGATCGTGGCGGCTGGCGCGCTGATGAAGCCTGGCAGTTTGTCTTGTAGGAGATCGGGGATCTGGTCTCGGTGGTCGTAGAGCCACTGTATTCCGTACTCGGCGATCAATGCGGCCATCGCGGCGGTCACGAACCCGAGTATGACCGAGCCAGCGATAAAGTCGTCGATTCCGAAGAACATGGGTTTGATCTGGCTATTGCCGTCTTGAGAATCGGGTTGCCCCGGTTCGTGGCCTGGATCAGTCCCAGCGCCGGGTGCAGGTGCCGAAGGGCCGCTACCCGTTCCGGTCCCGTTACCACTGCCCGTACCGGCTCCGTCTCCTGCGCCGCCTCCAGAGCCACTTCCCCCACTGTCCCCCTCAGGCGTGGACTCCTCTTGGCGTGCCTGCTCTTCTTGACGTGCCTGCTCCTCCTGACGTGCCTGCTCCTCCTGACGTGCCTGCTCCTCCTGACGTGCCTGCCCTTCTTGGCGAGCCTGCTCCTCCTGACGGGCACGTTCGGCCTCTTCGAGAGCTCGCTGGGCCTCCTGGCGCGCAAGTTCTTCACGTGCAACCTCTTCGGCACGCCGGGTTGTTTCTGCCTCGGTGTCGCCGCTCGTACGGTCGACCACTGGATCGGCCACAACGGGGAAGATCGCGTTCTCTGCCGTTTCGACGTGCTGGATCAGGTCGCCGTTCTCATCGACGGTGTACCAGGTCTTTTGTGGCCGGGCGGCCGCGTCGAACGCCCACGGGCGGGCAACCTGGCGGATCGCGTTGCCGTCTTTGTCGTAGATGGTCGCCGAGCCGTCTGGATTGATCTTGGTGTAGCCGCCGTCAGGGACGTTCATCGCGAACCAGTAGGAGGTCGGTGAGGATTCGTCGTGTACAAGCACCATCCTCGATGGGCCCACTGTCGCCCGAGTAGATCCTCCGCGTTTAAGTAGGGATCGTCCGCGTGGGCTGGCCGCGGCCACAGCCGCGGCGCCCGCGATCGCCCACACCGGCAACGGAATCGTACCGTCGTCGGAGGAGGGTGCCAGGAGTGCCTGATCACTGAGCTCGGGCCCGGGTTGCCTGACCGGCGCCTGAGCGGGCACGGTCGTGCGGCCCTGCGCCGGTTCACTGGTCGGCCGACCGGTCTCGCGCGGTCCCGGCGACACCGTAGCGGTCTCTGGTGCCTGTGTCGTCGGCGTGACCGGCACTCGACCGCTACCGGGTGTGCCGGGGGCTGGGGTTGTCCCGCCTACGATCGGTGTTCCGTTGCCCTGCCCGGGACCGGGTCCGGCGTCGCCGCCGATCACTGGCCCTGTCCCCGATGGAGCGCCCGGCGCGTTCGGTGCACTCGGTTGAGTCGGCATGGTCGGCGGCGGCGTGTACGTCGGGACGCTAATACACGGCCAGTTCGGTCCATGCTGGGCACGCATCTGATCACACAACGCGTCCGCACCCGCATCACCAGCACCGCCACCAATCCCAGCCGCCAAGATCGCGCCAGTGAACGCCAACGTTCCCGCCCCAGCCGCGATCGCCGCGCCACGACGACCGACCCGCCTCGCCTTACCCGTCCGCAGATGTGTCGGCATGACTATTTATGCCTCCTTGTTCCGGACCGCGCCCCACAAGGCGTCGATACCGGCCCAGAACCAACGCCCGCCGATCGACATCACGAGGAAGAAGCACAAGAACACCAGAACGTTCCCGTGCTGATCACCCCACCGCCCCAGATTCGGCAAGTTGATCGCAGCGACCACCAAGATCCCGCAGCCGACGAGGAACAGGAGCATCGTCCACACCGATACCGACCGACCACCGTCACCGGCAGCGTCTGGCTGGACAACGCCAGCAGGTTCGGGCGGACGCTGACGTTGTTCCTGCGTCCCACGTGAGTGCTTAGGACGGTCGCCCGAAGTCGACGATCGTGTCGTGCTCTTCGTATCGGTGGTGGCCATTCCACGCCCCTTCAATTGACGAGCTATGCAAAGTCGAGAGAGGGGAGACCCCTAACGCTCCCCTCGTAAGGTTTCCTAGAGCAGGTGGGGCTTGCCGTACAGGTTGAACGTGTTGTCGTTGGCCTTGCTGGTCATCGCCACTCTCACATAGGCTCGTACAGCCGGGCGAGCACCTACACACCCGGAAATCTCGACGCGAACACCGTCGAGCCGGACTCCGGCAGACGGTCCCGCTAAAGCTTTCTGCCCGAACGGAACATCCACCGACACACCATTTTTCAACGTGGTGGAAATGTTGGGCATCACCTGCGCGCCGAGCACAATAGCGGGCGGATACGAGATCGACATCTGCGCCGTCGGGCCGGCGGTCATCCCGATATTGACTCCGTCCATCTGCCACTGGCACGACACCTGAAAGCCCGTCGAGACCGCAGCCGCATCCACCGGAACCTTCCCAGACCCGGAGATCTGCGCAGCACCACGCATCGATAAGAACGCTTCATAGGAACCGTGTCCACGGCTTAGTGCGGGAACGCTCCGAATCTTCTCACCAGACTTGGACAGTTTCACCGCCCACCCATCATCAGAATGACGGACCAGCGACTGATCAGCGAACGAACGCGTCGCTGCAGCAGATGCATCGGCAGCCGTGGCGAAACCCCCGAGCAACACTGCAAACGCCACCCCGACAATACAGATCAAACGTTTCACTTCTGAGACTTCCTCACACTCGACAACGACCGCGGTACGCGGTGCGAGATAGAGAAGTTGGCCAGCACGACCAGCACAGAGACCGATTCCGAAAACTTGGAACACCCCACCGGAAGCCTGGACGATTCCTCCCCGAACCGCCGAAAATAGACGAGACGCACGATACAATCACCCGCCAAATTTATCAATCGTTCAGCAACTAGCATGGCGTAGATCACAATCGCTTTGTGCGTGAGCCAGTCGAGGCCAGCAATGGCGATTGAGGCACCCCCTGAAGTACGCGCCCTCGCCCAACTACCGGATTCCACGTCAGGGCAGAACTGTCAACGGCGGCCTGGAATCCAAGCGGTCCGGTGTTCGGTGATATCGGTCAGCCACAGCTGATCTGGAAGATCAGCGGCGAACTTCCGTTCGACGAGATCCTCGTGCACCGGCGGACCCGGCTTCTTCCCGTTCATTCCGCGTTTCTTGCCGAAGCTCGACCACCACCCGGCACACCCGATCGTCAACAAGGATCTGGTCCAGCGTGGATCCCCATGGTGAGGACCACATGGGGTCCTTGGACCGCAGGGTTCGTTCGCGTGCACGGCATACTAAAACTCAGCTCGAAGCGACGCAGGAGGTTACCCATGCTCTACCGGCGGGGCCGGATGATCTCGCGGATGTCGACGTGCTGCGTCCTCAAGTATCGAGCGAGCCCGGCACCATAGGAACTGGTGCCCCCGATGCCGACGAGTCGGATGTTTCCGAAGGATTCGAGGTAAGTCAGGAGCGCCTCGTAGCCGGCAGCAGTAGCGCGGATGTCGATCACCGAGCCTCCTTCCGGCCATGTCGAGTACGGCGACGTGGTGGGTATCGGCGTGCGTGTCGACGCCGGCAACGATGTCGAGAGCGGTCGTGCACTCGGCGGTGGATGTTGTCATGATGGGACCGTGCCTTCCTCAGCGGGCACATCGGCCAGGGGCCGGGCAGACAAGACGTTGACGGGGCCGACCAAGCTCGTATGAAGTCATGCTCGCCTCTGGCCGACATGCATCGGACAGCGCCATCACCACCGGCACGCGGGCGAATCAGTTCCAAGACAAGCCCCGAGGGCCATCAGTCACCTACAGAGCCACACGCACCAGCGGCGAGGCCCTTCCATCATCAACGTCACCTGTTCGTGCAGCAGTCCCGCAGCAGCTGCAGCCGCGGCACCAGTCGAGCGAATGACCGATCGGCCCGGTTCACCGCATAATGTGCTGAATCGGAGGCGTCGCCTGACGCGAAGACTCTCCAGAAGGATGCGCAGTGAAGTCGTCGAACACCTCGGCAGGCATGGTCGTTTCGATCATGGCGATCGTCGTGGGCCTCGTGACCCTCACGGTGACCTTCCTCGTCGCGAACACCGGTGTCACCGGCACACCACAGGCGGGGAACACCTCGGTCGACCGGAACGACATGTCGAAGTTCTACGAGTTGGACGGGATCGACTCTGCTCCGGCACAGTGGTGGAGCACGAATCTCGCGACCGCCGGCCTCGAGGCGTACCAGTACAACACGACGACCGTCGACGGCGATCCGCTTATCTACCTCGCCGACCCGGCCGACCCCTCGGGTCCGGGCGAGATCGTCCGCTACGACGTCGTGAACGGCCAACCGAAGTGGCGGGCGAAGCTCGACTACCCTGCATCATGCACCCCGACCGTTCGCGGCCGTTACCTCCCGTGCGATTCCAACGAGGCGGGCAGCTCGACTCTTCGGTACGTCGACCTGGAGAACGGCGCGGTGACCGCACCGATCTCTACGCCCAACGAGATAACCAGCGTTACTCCCGTGGACCGTAGCGGCACCGAGTTCGTCGTCGCGGTCAAAGGCAACCGCCCCGGCGAGATGATCGTCCACCGCGGCACACCGACCGACATCGACTCCGTGTGGTCCGCTACCTACCGAGTCACCTACCCCGACCCGCCGCTCTACGTCGATTCGACCGGCACCCACGCCACACTCGGGTTCGGATCAAAGCCGGGCGAGTCCGCGACCTTCGCCCTCGATACGGGAACACAGATCCCCGATCCGT
This sequence comes from Gordonia liuliyuniae, assembly GCF_021739025.1. Taxonomy (GTDB): domain Bacteria; phylum Actinomycetota; class Actinomycetes; order Mycobacteriales; family Mycobacteriaceae; genus Gordonia; species Gordonia liuliyuniae. The sequence continues at coordinate 98,528 of NZ_JAKKOT010000001.1, forward strand.
CGGCACCCTCCGACCCCGATCTGTGGGCCTGGTCGGACCGAACCAAGATCAGGATCGTCGACCGGCAACGCCGCACGTTCGAGATCCTCGACGCGAACGGCGCCGTCGTCGGGCGCGGCGCCGATGCCGGAAATCACTCCTACATCTCGCGGCTGGTCGGCACGGCGCGTGAAGACGTCGTCCTCGTCGGCAACACGGCCTACGACGCCTCCAGCGGTCGACGCCTGTGGAGCGACGAGCGTCTGATGAGATCCGACAGCGACCCGTTGAGTGGCATTCAATCGGCGGTGACGGCGATCGTCGACGACACCGTGATCCTCGACCTGCGAGACGACTATCCGGCAGGCTCGCTGATCGGACTCGACCTCACGACGGGTAAGCAGTTGTGGCACCGGGATTACCAGTCCATGCCGGTGCAGATGTTCCTCGACGGCACACGGTGGGTCAGCATCATCGACGACGAGTTGCAGTCCTTCGACACGAGGACCGGCCGCCAGGTGTGGTCGGTCGACTACCCGCACACGCCCACCGACCACGACTCCACCGAGGACGCGAGACTGTCGAAGACCGACGGAAAGCACCTCGTCGTGACCACTCCGACTACTCTCACCGTCTTCGGTCCAGCATGATTCACCCCGACCCGGACTATCTTCCCGGCGAGACCACTCCGCTCTCGTAGCCGCAGATGACAAGGTGAATCCGGTCGTGGACGCCGAGTTTGGTCAGCAGTCGTCCGACATGGGTCTTCACGGTCGTGATCCCGAGGTGGAGCCGCCCGGCGATCTCGCTGTTCGACAGTCCGGTGGCGACCAACTCGAACACCTCCCGCTCCCTGTCGGTGAGCGTGCCGAGAGCTTCCGGCCTCGACACGGGGGGCGTCGGCATGCGGGCGAACTCGGTGATCAGTCGCCGGGTGATCGCCGGGGCGAGCAAGGCGTCGCCTCGTGCGACGGTGCGGATCGCGTCCAGCATGTCCTCGGGCGGCGTGTCTTTGAGGAGGAAACCGCTGGCCCCGCCGCGGAGCGCCGCGAACACGTACTCGTCGTCGTCGAACGTCGTCACGATGAGAATCCGCGGCGCGTCCTCGCTCGGCGCGATCAATCGCGTCGCTTCGAGGCCGTCGATGCCCGGCATCCTGATGTCCATCACCAGCACGTCCGGTCGCAGTCGTCGCGCGGTGCGGACGGCCTCACCTCCGTCGCCTGCTTCGCCCACTGCGACCAGATCGGGCGTCGCGTCGATCAACAGGCGGAACCCGGCCCGCACCAACTGTTCGTCGTCGACCACCAGCACCCTGATCGGCTCCGTGGCATCGCTCATGCCGATGCCGCGGGGTCGGTCGCGGCGACTATGGGCAGTCTCGCCTGCACGGTGAACCCGCCGTCTGGGTCCGGCCCGGCGGTGGCCGCGCCACCCAGCAGTTCGGCCCGCTCACGGATTCCGGCGAGGCCCAGACCCGCCCCGACTGGTGCCGTCGCCGGCTGTGTACCGCCGTCGTCGGTGACTGTCAGGACCAACTCGGTCGGCCGGTGCGTGAGCCGGACCGTCACACTGGCCCCGGGAGCGTGCTTGACGACATTCGTGACGGCCTCCTGGACGATGCGATACCCGGACAGGTCGACTGCGGGCGGATAGGAACGCGGCCGCCCCTCCTCGGTGAGGCGCACCTCGGCCACCCCATCGTCGCGGATCTGCGCCGCGAGCGCAGGAAGATCAGCCAGCCCGGGGGCCGGTGCGGCCGTGCCCGAGGCCGTGGTGCGGATGTCGCGCAACAACCCTCGAAGATCGGCGAGCGCCTTGCGGCTGGCGGTTTCAATGGTCGCGAGCGCATGACGCGCCTCGTCGGGCTGCTCGTCGAACACGACCCGACCGATCCCGGAACGGACAGCGATCATGCTCAGACTGTGCGACACCACGTCGTGCACCTCCCGCGAGAGCTGCAGGTGCTCCTCGACGCGACGACGACGCTGCCGCTCCTCTTCCCACCGACGTTCCTGTTCGCCGATCTCGCGCTGGAACTCCCGGCGGCCACGCGTTGCATTCCCGATCAACCACGCCGGAACGGCGAGCACAGCCTGGACCGCATCCTGGTCGATGTCGGTGTACATGGCGAACGCGACCGCGGCACCGATCCACGTGATCACCGCAGCCGTGACCGAGACCGACAACGACACGTACCGACGGTGCATCGCGGCGACGGTGTAGACGGCGATCGGGAACACCGGACCGGCGTCCGACACGAACGGCGTGAACTGCACGCCGAGCAGCGTCGCCGCAACCAGGACAGCGGTGATGCACGCGAGGACGCCGATCGGCGAACGACGGCGGAGCACCAACGGCGCCGCGGCGATCAGACCGAAAGCCGCTTGGGCCGCAAGCGGCCCTTGACGGTCGACGACGCCCAGGAGGAGCGGACCGGTGAACAAGGCGAAACAGGCGATCGCGATGACCGCGTCGACCAGCGTCGCCGCTCCGTCAGCGCCGAGGCGGTGCTCGACCCGAACCAACCACGGCGGTCGCGCGGGCTCGGCGGACGTTGGCTCCGAGGAGAGTGGCATGTGTATCAACATACGAGCGAGCGGCCGCTGGCACGTCGTCCGCGCGGCCGGAGTTCGGGTCCTCCTCGAGTACGACCCGACCGTCCATCCTCGTCTCGAGGACGGTTCGATATCGGGCCCGCAGTCTGACGACAGCGCACCTCGCGCGGCGCCACCATTGACAGCATGACCACGTCGCAATCGCATCATGCCGCTCGTCCCCGCTTGTCCCGGCCGTTACTCGCACTGTTCGCCGCCTTCTTCGCAGCAGGCCTGGTGCAAGGCGGGTTCGTCTATGCCAATCGTTCCCCAGCGCCCGAAAAGCACCTGGCGGGCACGGCGGCGTGGTGGCCGCACCTGGCACTGGCTCTGTTTGCCGTCGCGCTCGCGGCCGGTGTCTTCGTTCATCGTCGACGAAACGGCCGCCGAGGGACAGCACTGCTTCTCCCGGTGGGTGAACGGGCGGCACGTCGCGTCCGCCGCACACTCGCCAATGCGTCCCGCGGACGCGGGCTGTGGCGCATCGTCGCCGCGATCATTCCCGCAGCGGTGCTGCTCTACGGCGCGTTCCGCGCGGGAGTTCAAGTCACCGGCGGACTCGACCCGGACTTCACCGTCAACGCGTGGGGCGGTCCCACCTACGCCGGGGCGATGGCCTGCCACTACCTCGACGCACTGCTGATGATGGCCGCTGCCGCGTGGCTCCTCGACAAGATTCTGCTGCGACAAGATTCCTACTTCGGGACGGACAGGTCGGCATAGTCCACCGCGAGTCCGTCCTTGCGCACGTCACTCTCGTGCGGTGACGACCACCGGCTAATCTGCGACGCATGCTCTCGTGGAAGCAAGTGCCTGCCGACGCCGTCGTCGTCGCGCCGATGAACGCATGTCCTGGCCAAGAACGATCGGCATCGGCGCACAGCACGTGGTCGCAATGTTCGGAGCGACCTTCCTCGTTCCGGTCCTGACCGGCTTCCCGCCGTCGACCACGCTGTTGTTCTCCGGCATCGGGACCATCGTATTTCTGATCGTCACCGGAAACCGCTGCCCAGCTACCTGGGTTCGAGCTTCGCGGTGATCGCCCCCGTCACCGCCGCGGTCGGCGCCCATGGCACCGGGAGCGCGCTGGGCGGCTTCATCGTCCTCGGGGCCGTGCTCGCAATGATCGGCGGTGTTGTCCACCTGGTCGGCACGCACTGGATCGACGTCATACTCCCGCCCGTGGTCACCGGCGCCATCGTCGCATTGATCGGCTTCAACCTCGCTCCCGCCGCGAAGGACAATTTCGTACAGGGGCCGGTCGCCGGTCTCGTCACATTGGTGCTGATGGTCGTCGTCCTGGCGTTCTTCCGCGGACTGATCGGTCGGCTGGCGATCTTCCTGGCCGTGGTCGTCGGTTATCTGCTGGCCTTGGCGATGGGGGACGTCGACACGTCGGCCGTCGCCTCGGCGGCATGGGTCGGGCTCCCCGACTTCGCGGCACCGGCCTTTCACCTCTCCGTGCTTCCGCTGTTCTTGCCCGCAGTGATCGCATTGGTCGCCGAAAACATCGGACATGTGAAGTCCGTGTCGCAGATGACCGGTCGGGATCTCGACCCGGTCACCGGCCGCGCGCTGATGGACGACGGGTTGGCGACGATGCTCGCCGGCGCAGGCGGGGGCACCGCCACGACGACGTACGCCGAGAACATCGGCGTCATGGCGGCGACCCGCGTCTACTCCACCGCTGCGTACTGGATCGCTGCCGGGGTCGCCGTCGTACTGTCGTTGTGCCCGAAGATCGGCGCAGTAATCTCGGCGATTCCGCCGGGCGTGCTCGGCGGCGCGACAATCGTCCTGTACGGCCTCGTCGGAATTTTGGGCGTCCGGATCTGGCTAACCAGCCACGTCGACTTCTCCCTGCCGATCAACCAGATGACCGCTGCGATCCCGTTGATTATCGGTATCGCCGACTTCACCTGGCAGCTCGGCGATCTGACATTCACCGGCATCTCGCTCGGGTCCGTCGCAGCTCTGCTCATCTACCATGGAATGCGGCTGTGCACTGCTGCGCGCGATGTCGGCGGACGCCGCGGGACGCCGTCAACAGTGTGACGATCGGCCGGTCGTGCGCGACCACTCCGGCAGGTTCCCTCCCACTCCGCACTCAGCCTCCTACTGTGGACGGCATGGGTACCGACGACGACACCACCACAGCCCCGGACATCAAACCGCGTAGCCGGGATGTCACCGACGGCCTCGAGCGCACCGCAGCACGCGGCATGCTTCGCGCGGTCGGGATGGGCGACGACGACTGGGTGAAACCGCAGATCGGCGTCGGGTCGTCGTGGAACGAGATCACCCCGTGCAACCTCTCGCTGGAGCGGCTGGCGAAAGGTGTCAAGGAAGGGGTTCACCAGGCAAACGGCTACCCCCTCGAGTTCGGCACCATCTCCGTCTCGGACGGCATCTCGATGGGACACGAGGGGATGCACTTCTCGCTCGTGTCACGCGAGGTCATCGCCGACAGCGTAGAGACCGTGATGAGCGCCGAACGGCTCGACGGTTCGGTACTGCTCGCCGGATGTGACAAGTCGCTGCCCGGCATGCTGATCGCCGCGGCGCGACTCGACCTGGCATCAGTGTTCCTCTACGCCGGATCGACTCTGCCCGGATACGCGAAGCTATCCGACGGTTCCGAGCGCCAAGTCACGATCATCGACGCCTTCGAGGCCGTCGGCGCGTGTTCACGCGGCCTGATGAGCCGCGACGACGTCGACACCATCGAACGGGCGATCTGCCCGGGCGAGGGCGCCTGCGGCGGGATGTACACCGCCAACACGATGGCCAGCGCCGCCGAAGCACTGGGGATGTCGCTGCCGGGGAGCGCGGCTCCGCCCGCGCCGGATCGTCGACGGGATCGGTTCGCACGCGAGTCCGGTGCAGCGGTCGTGGAGTTGCTGCGTCGCGGAATCACCGCACGCGACATCATGACCAAGGAGGCTTTCGAGAACGCGATCGCAGTGGTCATGGCGTTCGGCGGATCCACCAACGCCGTGCTGCACCTGTTGGCGATCGCGTACGAGGCAGACGTCCCCCTCACGCTCGACGACTTCTCCCGGATCGGTTCCCGGGTACCGCACCTGGCCGACGTGAAGCCATTCGGTGCGCACGTGATGACCGACGTCGACCGGATCGGCGGCGTGCCCGTCGTCATGAAGGCGCTACTGGACGCCGGTCTGTTGCACGGCGACTGCCTCACCGTCACCGGTAGGACGGTCGCCGAGAACCTCGCCGACATCGCCCCGCCGGATCCGGACGGCCTGGTGCTCCGCGCGCTCGATGCCCCGATCCATCCGACCGGTGGCATCACGATCCTGCACGGCACGCTCGCCCCCGAAGGCGCGGTCGTGAAATCGGCCGGCTTCGACTCCGACGTATTCGAGGGCACCGCGCGGGTGTTCGACCGCGAACGCGCCGCAATGGACGCGCTCGAAGACGGCACCATCACCGCAGGCGATGTGGTCGTCATCCGCTACGAGGGGCCCAAGGGCGGACCGGGGATGCGCGAGATGCTCGCCATCACCGGCGCCATCAAGGGTGCAGGCCTGGGCAAGGACGTCCTGCTCCTCACCGACGGCCGCTTCTCCGGCGGTACCACCGGACTATGCGTGGGGCACGTCGCCCCCGAAGCGGTCGACGGCGGACCAATCGCGATGGTCCGCGACGGCGACCGCATCCGACTCGACGTCGGCTCGGGCACCCTCGACGTCCTGATCGACGACGACGAGATGGCCGAACGCACACAGGGCTTCGAACCTCTCCCGCCCCGATACACGCGCGGCGTGCTCGCCAAGTACGCGAAGCTGGTGAAGTCCGCTTCGGTGGGCGCGATCTGCGAGTGAACGTGGCTACCGGCCACGTCCCGGACGAACTCGGGGAACTGCTCGGTTGGCTCACCAGAAGATCGCCGTCATCGACGACAAGATCGCCTTCGGCGGCGGCATCGACATGACCGTCGAGCGGTGGGACACGTCCGACCACACGACGTCGAACGAGTATCGCGTGACGCCGACCGTCTGGCCCCGATACCTCCCGATCCGGCACCGATCTGGCCCAGATGACCTCGAGCCCATATTCACCGGTGTCACCGTGGGCGTCTCCCGAACGCTGCCTGCCTACCGCACGCGCACACCGCGCCGATCCCCGACCGTCATCGACCGCCGTGGCAAGGCTCACAGCTGTGTTCCGATCGCATCCGTGACCTGCGCGGCCCTCGCTTCGGTAACGATGAGATCACCGTATTGATAACGGTCAGATAACGGCACGGGGTGGATTTCCGGTACGTTCGTCGGCAGTCCTCGAGAGCCGCAGGTCCCCACGACACCTCCTCCTGTCCGCCTCGGTACGCCTTCGAGGAGACCCATCCCCTCCCAACCTGTAGGTCTTTTCATGCCGCCGAATCGAAAACAGACACGTAACGCCGTGCTCGTCGCCGCCGGTCTCATCCCGATGGTCGGCTCACTCATGGGTGCGTCGTCGTCCGCGACCGACCACTACGCCAGCCCCTCCCCGACCAACGTCGTCAACGTCTCCCCCGCTGCGCAACCTGCGGTGAAGCCTGCGGCGCACAAGTCGACTGTGCACGCGCAGCCGTCGACGCCGAAGCCTGCACCGCAGAAACCCATCGTCGACAAGGCTCCGGCAGTCCCGGAGTCCGTCACCTCTGGCGCGGTTCCGAAGGTCAACTTCGCCGCCTACCACGCCGCGGAGGAGTCGATGGGGAAGACGGATCGCCGATGCCATATCGATTGGAAGCTGATCGCCGGCATCGGCCGCGTCGAATCCCATCACGCAAACCTCGGCGACACCGACAAGCACGGCCGTCTACGCACGCCCATCTACGGCCCCACGCTCAACGGATCGCTGGCGGGCAACCGCGTCGTCAATGACACCGACGGCGGCCGCCTCGACGGCGACGCCACCTACGACCGCGCAGTCGGCCCCATGCAGTTCCTTCCGGAGACGTGGGAGCACTACGCCGCCGACGGCAACGGGGACGGCAAGAGCGATCCGCAGAACGTCTACGACGCGGCACTGACCACCGCCCACTACCTGTGCGACGACGGACTCAACCTGAGCAAGGTCGCGGATCAGACGAAAGCCGTTCTGCGCTACAACAATTCGACGGAGTACGTGAACGACGTGCTGGGTTTCGCGCGCAGCTACTGACGTCCGCGGCACTAGACTCGACAACAGAGCGTGCACGTCGAGCGGCGGAGGTGAGATCAGCGTGATCCAGTACAGCCAGACCACGGTGACCGCTGATCGCACCCGTCTCGCCGTCCAACTCCGCGGGCACGGGCCGACACTTCTCCTCCTACCGGGGCAGGCGAACAATCACCGCTGGTGGGATCGGACCCGTAACGATTTCGCGGCCGAGTTCACGACGGTCACCTTCGACTATCGCGGCACCGGCGGCAGCCAGGAGTCGGACGTCTACAGCACCCCGCTGTTCGCCGAAGACGCACTCGCCGTGATGGATTCGCTGGCGATCGAGCACTTTCACGTCTACGGGGCATCGATGGGCGGCCGCACCGCACAGTGGGTCGCGATCTTCGCGCCCCACCGCGTCAAGAGACTCGTCCTCGGCTGTACCACCCCTGGAGGCGAGCACGCCGTCGAACGCAGCGACGAGGTCCGCAGGCTCCTCGCCGGCCCCGACCGCGACGCCGCACTCGAAGACATGATGTACACGCCGACCTGGCGCGCCGCACATCCCGGACCGTACCGCACCCTCGGTGACGAGACGATGACACCGAAAGCGCGCCACGGCCATCTCGCGGCGAGCAACAACCACGATGCGTGGGCCCGACTCCCTGAGATCACCGCGCCCACCCTCGTCCTACACGGCACCGATGACCGTTTCGCGCCGGTGGCGAACGCACAGATACTCGCGGATCGGATCCCCGACGCTCGAACCCACATCTTCGACGGCGCACGCCACGGCTACTTCGACGAATGCCGCGACGAGGCGAGTCCAATGGTGGTGGACTTCTTGACGGCGGACTGAATCCCGCACTGCTCGCCGCACACGTTGCCGCCCGAACCACTGCTCGCACCGACGAAAGGCATCCATGAACTCCACGTTCCGCGCGCTCCTCATCGACCGAGACGACGACAAGAAGCAGTCCGCCCAGGTCACCGACCTTTCCGCAGACCAACTTCCCGAAGGGGACGTGACCGTCCGGGTCGCCGCGTCGACCTTGAACTACAAGGACGCGCTGGCCATCACCGGCGCGAGCCCCATCGTCCGCCAGTTCCCGATGGTCCCCGGCATCGACCTGGCCGGAACCGTCGAGGAGTCGAGCAACTCGGCGTTCGCTCCGGGCGATCGCGTCGTCCTCAACGGGTGGGGTGTCGGCGAGCGCCACTGGGGTGGACTCGCCGAGTACGCGCGGGTGAGCGGCGACTGGCTGATCCCCCTGGAGACCGCCTTCACGTTCGAGCAGGCGATGAGCATCGGCACCGCCGGATACACCTCGATGCTGTGCATCATGGCGCTCGAACGTAACGGCGTCACGCCCGACGACGGAGAAGTCCTCGTCACCGGCGCGGCGGGCGGCGTCGGCAGCATCGCCGTCGCGATCCTCGCCAAGCTCGGCTACCAGGTCGCCGCCGTCACCGGTCGGCCAGAAGAAGCCGACTACCTCACCGGTCTCGGCGCATCACGCATTCTTCCGCGCGCCGACTTCACCGAACCCGGCCGACCGCTCGCCAAAGAACAGTGGGCGGGCGCCGTCGACGTCGTCGGCGGCCAGGTGCTCGCCAACGTCTGCGCAGGAACCAAGTATCGCGGCACGGTCGCCGCGTGCGGACTCGCGGGCGGCATGGACTTCCCGGCCACCGTCGCACCGTTCATCCTGCGCGGCGTGACGCTCGCGGGCGTCGACAGTGTCATGTGCCCCGTCGAGGACCGGCGCGAAGCCTGGCGGCGACTGGCGCAGGACCTCGATTCGGCGGTCTTGCAGCCGGTCACCACGTCGGCCACGCTCGACGACTGCGCGCGTCTCGCCGACGAGCTCATCGCCGGAAGAGTCCGCGGACGGATCGTCGTCCCGATCGGGGAGTGAGCATCGGCGTCACCGCACCCGCTTGGTGAGGTCGTGCGCCACGCGCAGCAGAGCCTCACCGAGTTGCGGGCGACGGGTCGCGGAGAAGCGCGTCTGCACACCGTTCAAGCTGAGCGCCCATTCCGGCCGCCCGGACCGGCGACCTCGCGAACTGGATGGTTGACCGGTGTAGGGGTGGTGAACCGGGTCATCACCGATCTCGGTGTGATCGACCTCGACGACGGGACGGCCACCCTCGTCGAGACTGCACCGGGAGTCACCCGCGACCACATCGCGTCCAAGACAGGGCGTCGATCTCGCCTGAGTCTGTGGCACAGGGATACGGCTGAAGCCGTCGACCGCGGATACTCCCCCCTGAGAGATACCCGCGGTCGGCGGCTTCAACGCTTTCGGCAGCGTTTGCCGCGGACGTCCGTCGACACCTACCTGGTCGAAATACGACCGGCCGGTCCCTCCGCCGAACGAACATCCGCTGCACCCGTCCCCATGAGCACGTCAGTTACCGTACAGCAAACCGAATGTTACCGCTAGTCCCGGTCAGGAATCGTCACCTCCGCGACCGATTCATACTGGTTGACGCCACCAAAAGCGCATGCCGGACGCTGGAGTTACTCGCGCCACCCACCTGTTGCGTTAGAAATTTCCACCTGGCAACATCGGATTGCTAGTATGTAACGGACATCAGGGGCATCGCGACGACCTAGACCGTCGACGCGTGTCAAAGTGGTGGCCTGGGCGGCGCGCCCGGATCACCGCACTCGACGGGGGAAGGCGCCATGGACAACGAATTCGCGGATCGGCTCAACAGATTGTTCGATACCGTGCACCCTCCGGGACGCAAGCCCCACACGAACGCTGAAGTGGCCGACGCGGTCACCGCCGCCGGCCACAAGCTGTCCAAGCCGTACCTCTCGCAGCTGCGCAACGGTCACCGAACCAATCCGTCCCACGAGACGATCACCGCGCTCGCCCGCTTCTTCAAGGTGAAGCCGGACTACTTCTACGACGACGTGTACGCGGCGAAGATCGACCACGACCTCGAACTCCTGTCGCAGCTGCGTGGCGCGAGCCTGCGACGCCTGTCGAGCCGAGCATTCGACCTGTCCGTAGAGTCGCAGGATATGTTGACCGCGATGGCAGAGAAGCTTCGCCGCGGCGAAGGGCTCCCAGAGAATCCGCTCGACTGACCGGGTGATCGACGGAGTGGGCTCGCCATCTCGTATCCTCTAGGTCGAGGAGTAGTTGGAGAAGTGTGATGCAGGTGGAATTCTCGCGCGTCGTGCGCCCAGTGGGCGTCGCCGCCGTCGTCGTGGGCGCCCTGTTCGTCACACCGGGCACCGCGCTCGCCCTGCCCGGGCACGACCATCACCACTGTCACCACCACTCCGCGTGCGGCGACGACGACAGCACCCCCGAAAGCACCGCCCCCGACACCACGGCTCCTAAGACGACGGCTCCTGAGACGACGTCCGAGACTCCCGCATCGCCGTCGACGTCGACCCGCGATGACGGTTCCGGCGATGACGACGACTCCGATGAAGACGACTCCGACGATGAGAGCACCTCGCCCGAGCCGTCCGAGCCGACGACCCGCCCGAAGCCGCCGGCACCGACGACGCAGAAGCCGAAACCGCCGAGCACGTCCGAGGAGGGACGCGACCCGGGCACCATCTACCAGGACCTCCCCGACACTGACGAGAACTCGTCGGCCGACAACCCGCCGATCCGCGTGCCGAAGCGCACCGCGACGCCGCGCACCCCGAGTCGTGGTGGCTCCGCGGGAGCACCGACTGACGCGAAGCGCTCCGAGACGAGCAAGCGCACCAAGACATCGAAGAAGCCCCCGACGTCGAAGAAGTCCAAGCCGTCGACGACCCGTTCGTCGAAGGCCCCGGCCGCACAGCCGGCTTCCGACCCGACACCGCCCGATCAGGATCGGGCCCGTCAGGCGCAAGCGCTTCCGGCTCCGTCGGACGTGACCGCCGGGCAGTACGCTGCCGCGGGCGGCGGGGTCGGCGGCATGATCGTGATCGCGGGCGCCGCAGGCCTGATGACCCATCGAAGTGCTCGCGCCGGCCGAACCCGGTTGAACGCCGCGCGCACGCAATTCTTGTCGCCTCCCAAGTGATGCCGCGTGTCTAACCCCGTTGAATCGGCCCGAATCTCGCACCGCTCGCACCGCCGTGTGCACGCGGCGGTCGACGCGGTGCTCGACGTCGCCGCTCAGAAGCAGGCCGGATCATTGGACGACATCGTCCGCGCGGTCGGCGAGAGCCGCCAACGGCCGATCTCCGTCGCCGTCGACGACCTCGCCCCCGGGGTGTGGGGCCAGCGTCGCGACTACCCCGATCGTGACGTGATCGTGTTGGCCCGAGCCCTCCCCAGTGAGGCTCGCACGCTGGCACACGAACTTGGACACATCGTGTTTTCGCACACCGGCACCGTCGCCGACGAGTCGACCGTTGAAGCTGAGGACGACCTGATCGCCTACATGCTGGGGCTGTCCGAGTCCGGCGATTCGGAACCGGAACACGAACAGGGAGAGTCGATCACCGCCGAAGAACTCGAACTTCAGGAGTGGGAGGCGGAAGCGTTCGCCGCACGGCTGTTGCAACGCTTGCGCCAACTCCACCGCAACCGGTCGCTGCGCCCGATGCTCCGTTACGACGAGGCCCTCGGATGACGCTGCTCACGTGGGTGATCGCGGCCTTGTGCGCTGCCGCCGTCGGCGCACGCATCGGGCGGCTCACCGTCCGCCCTCCGTCGTTGGCACGCACCTCCGTCGCCGTCGCGGCGATCGGCGTCGCACTCGCCGCAGCTGTTCGGACGCCGACCGTCTCGAGAATCCTTGATCCGTTCGGCGACGATGTCGCGGTACTGACCTTCGTCGGCTGCTGGGTGGTGGTCCTGACTGCGACGACATTGATCGGCGCCGCCGCGCTGCCGCGGATGACCCAGAGGGCCCTGCACGTCACCACTGTCATCACCGTCGCGGTGGGCTCGGCCGATATCATCGCGATGAGCGTGGTCGGCGAAGCCGTCGTCGGAACGGTGTTCGTCGTCGTAGCAGGCGTCATCGCCCTGATCAACGGGCTCCGGTACATCGCCTGGCATGCGTTGGGGCGCGCGATCGCCTACTTCTTGACCGGGATCACCGTCGTCACCGTCGTCCTGGCGCTCGACTTGCGCAGCCCGGACCCGGAGAACGGCTGGTGGGCGGCCGCGATCATCATCATCAGCTTCGCGTGCTCGTCGGTGATGCTGGCGTCGTGGTTCGTCGCCCGTCGTGACCTGCGCCGCACACACCGTCTGTGGGCGGCGCTGGCCGCCGCACACCCGGAGGTCGCGACCGGCGACTACCAGTCGGCGACTCCCGTCCTGGCCGCCAACGACCGCGTCTCACAGATCCTCGACGGTCTATACCTGCATGCGGGCGCGGGTCTGATCACGCCGGGCGACGAACCCGATCACGGCACGCCGCGCGCTCGCGCCCGCCAGATCGCGACGTGGCTGCACGAGACCGAGGTGACCCCGATCGACCCGGACAAGTTGACGACACCGGACGACCTGTCCGATCGCCGGTGGGTCCAGTTGATCGCCCGCGAGTACGAGAAGGCGCCGCCCGCCCGCGCTCAGTGAAGCAGGACGCCGCCGTCGACGGTCAGCGTCTGGCCGGTCATCCAGCCTGCGTCGTCGGACAGCAGGAAGGCGACGACCGATCCGATGTCGTCCGGCACGCCGAGACGCTTGAGCGGGTACGCCGATGCGACCTCTTCTTCCCGACCTTCGTATAGGGCGGTGGCGAAACGTGTCTTGACGACGGCGGGCGCGACGGCATTGACCCGGATGTTCGGACCGAGCTCCTCCGCGAGCGACGAGGTGAGGTCGATGACGGCGGCCTTCGACACCCCGTAGAACGCGATGCCCGGAGCCGGGCGGATGCCCGCGACCGATGCGACGTTGACGACGGCGCCGCCGTGCTCCTTCTGCCACGCCTGGTACACCTTCTGCGTCCACTGCAGAGTGGAGACGACATTGACGTCGAGGATCTTCCGCGCCGCAGCGGCATCAATGTCCATAAGCGAACCGAACACCGGGTTGATCCCGGTGTTGTTGACGAAGAAGTCGGCGCTGCCGAAGGTCTCGATCGCCTTCGCGACGGTCTCGTCCTGATGATCGGAGTCGTCGGCCGAACCCGCGACGGCCAGCGCGACGTCGGGGCCACCGAGTTCGGCGACCGCGTCGTCGAGCGCCTCCTGTTTGCGCGCGGTGATGACGACCTTCGCGCCGTCGCCGACCAGACGATGGGCGACCCCCAACCCGATACCTCTGCTCGCTCCCGTGATGATGGCGGTCTTTCCGGCGAAACGTGCGGTCATGCGGCTCTCCTGCGGTAGTCGACACCCATTTCAAAAAATAAGCGATTGCTTACTTTGTATCGCCGCACCGACTGGCCGTCAAGGCGGACGCCGCGAAAACAGTGACTACGCCCGTGGGCCGATGTAGGATTGTCAACAATCAATCGATTTTCGTCGAAGGGCGGCCGCGCTCATGGATTCCCGCGACATCTGCGATCTCTCCGCACTCGAGCTGACTGACGCCTACCGCGCCGGCACTCTGTCACCCGTCGAAGCCGCCGACGCGGTCCTCGACGCGATCGATCGGATCGACGGCAGTCTGTCGGCGTTCTGCGTCGTCGACCAGGACGGCGCGCGCGCCTCGGCGAAGGATGCGCAGCAGCGATACCGGGACGGCCGCACGCTGGGACCGTTGGACGGCGTCCCGACTTCCATCAAGGACGTGTTCCTCACGGCTGGCCTGCCCACCTACCGAGGCTCGACGCTGATCGCGGCCGCCGACGACGGCGTCGCGGCCACTGTCGACGCCCCGGTCACCGCGGCCACCGTCGAAGCGGGCTGCGTAGTCGTCGGTAAGACGACGACCCCGGAGTTCGCTTGGAAGGGCGTCACCGACTCCCTACTGGCCGGCGTGACCCGTAATCCGTACGATCCGGACCGCACCCCGGGCGGGTCGAGCGGCGGGTCCGCCGCCGCCGTCGCCGCCGGACTCGGCCCCCTGTCGACCGGCACCGATGCGGGCGGGTCGGTACGCATCCCCGCAGCCTTCACCGGCACCGTGGCCCTCAAACCGACGTACGGTGTGATCCCGATGTTTCCGTCGAGCCCATTCGGCACGCTCGCGCACGCCGGACCGATGACCCGCACGGTCACGGACACGGCCGCGTTCATGGACGAGCTGATCCGCCCCGACTCACGCGACTGGTCGGCAGTCCCCCGGTCGGCCACCTGCCCCGACGGCGAGGGCTTCCTCACCATGGCGCTCGACGGCCTACGCTCCGACACACCGTTGGCCGGGGTGCGCGTGGCCTACAGCCGAAACCTCGGGTTCGGCGTCAACGATCCCGACGTCGAACGCGAGGTCGACGCCGCCGTCGCCGCGCTGGCCGATCTCGGGGCGCGCGTCGACGAGATCGACCTCGGGCTCAGCGATCCCGTCGACGCGTTCCACGTCCTGTGGTTCGCCGGGGCCGCGGCCGTCGTCAAACCGTTCGGTGACGGCGCGATCGACCGGATCGACCCGACGCTGCGCGACGCGTTGAGCAGGTACCACGACTTCACCGCACAGGACTACCTGGACGCCGTCGCCGAACGGATGGCGTTGGGCGTCCGGCTCGGCGCCGTCCACCACACTTACGACGTCCTCGTGACTCCGACGACCCCGATCCCGGCCTTCGCGGCGGGCGCTGATGTGCCGCCCGGCTGGCACAGCCCCGATTGGACCTCGTGGACCCCGTACACCTACCTTTTCAACATGACTCAGCAACCGGCACTGTCGGTGCCGTGCGGGATGACGGACACCGGCCTTCC
The DNA here is from genome assembly GCF_021739025.1 of Gordonia liuliyuniae. Classification (GTDB taxonomy): domain Bacteria; phylum Actinomycetota; class Actinomycetes; order Mycobacteriales; family Mycobacteriaceae; genus Gordonia; species Gordonia liuliyuniae. The sequence goes on from NZ_JAKKOT010000001.1 coordinate 114,065, forward strand.
GGTGGGGATCCAACTCGTCGGCGCACGATTCGCCGACCGGACCGTGGTGCGGACCGGCGCGGCACTCGAGACCCGCCTCGTCGGACGGACCGCACGCCCCCGAGTCCATGCGTGCAGTCAGGCGCTCGCGTGACCGACCAACTCTCGGGATCGCTCGCCCCCGTCGTCCAGGAGTCGACGCCCGCGCTGATCGCGCGGTCGCTGCGTCGGGCCATCGCGGCGGGCGACTTCCCGCCGGGCGGTCAGCTCGGGGAGGCCGCGCTGGCCACCCAGCTCGGTGTCAGTCGCGGCCCGCTGCGCGAAGCCATGCAGCGGCTCACGCAGGAGGGACTGCTCGTCTCGAGACGTAACCGCGGATTGTTCGTACCGGAGCTGACGCCCGACGCGGTGTCGGACATGTATCTGCTGCGCACCACCATCGAACGCGCGGCGATCGAGCGAGTGCTCGCGGCGGGCGACGGCCCCGCGTGCGCCGACCGACTCGACGCGGCGGTCGATGCGATGGTCGCGCACTCGGTCCGCCCCGACTCGCCGGAGATGGTCGACGCCGACCTTGACTTCCACCACGAGTTGGTCGAAGCCGCCGGGTCGCCCCGCCTGTCGCGTGTCCACGAGACCGTCATCGTCGAGACCAGCATGTGCCTGCGCGCGACGGCGCCCACCTACGGCGCCGGTGAGGATCGGGCCGCCGAACATCGAGCCCTCGCCGACGCGATCCGGTCCGGGGATCTGGCGCAGACGACCACCCTGCTCGACGAGCACATGCGCGACGGCCTCGCGCGACTGACGTAGTCCAGTCCGGCGTGGTCACGCGGCCCGTCGTATGCAGCAGCCCGGTGTGGCGCACGGATGCAGAGCGCCGGTCCATCCCTCGTTCGACAGACCGATGGCGACCTTCCCTGCCGTCGAGCACGGACGATCGTAGACCTGGCCGAACGTGAGCCGAAGGGTGCGACGGCGCGTTCGACGTTCGTGAGGTAGCCGTGTTCGTGGCTGAGCGCAGCGGGCGCGGCGTAAAGGACCGCACTCCACGCGCGTTGCGCCCACGTCATGGGCCCCGTATGGCTCACATCGACCCCACGGTTCTCCGCAACCCGCTCCCGGCGTCACAGTCGTCGACGAACGTACGAAGAGTCGAGGCCGCATCCGACTATCTGACGGCGGCTCACACGGCAGCGACGCCGACGCTAGCCGTTCACTTGACTGGGATCCCGACGTACTTGGTCTCCAGAAACTCGTCGATCCCGGTCAGCCCGCCTTCACGGCCGAGTCCCGACTGCTTCACGCCGCCGAACGGTGCGGCCGGATTCGAGACCAGGCCGGTGTTGAATCCGACCATCCCCGACTCGAGGCGTTCGGCGATTGAGAGTCCGCGGTCGACGGACTCCGTCATCACGTATGCGACGAGCCCGAACTCGGTGTCGTTCGCCGCGTCGACCGCCTCGTCGTCGGTGTCGAAGCCGACGATCGCGGCCACCGGACCGAAGATCTCGGTGCTCATCAGGTCGGCGTCCTGTGCGACGTCGGTAAGGACCGTCGGCTGATAGAAGTGGCCGACGCCGTCCACGCGTCGACCGCCGCACATCACGGTCGCTCCGCGGTCGACCGCGTCGGCCACGAGGCGGTCGACCTTGTCGACCGCCTTCGCTTCGACGAGCGGCCCGACATCGGTTCCGGCGACCGCCCCGTCACCGACGGTGAGCGCTGACATCCGCTCGGTGAGCGCGGTTACGAACTCATCGATTCTGCTGCGGTGCACGAACATCCGGTTCGCGGCCGTGCATGCTTCGCCCATGTTCCGGGTCTTGGCGACCATCGCCGCGTCGACCGCGGTGTCGAGGTCCGCGTCCTCGCACACGATGAACGGGGCGTTGCCGCCCAACTCCATGGAGGTGCGGAGGACGCCGCGCGCGCACTGTTCCAACAGGAGCTTCCCGACCTCCGTCGACCCCGTGAACGACAGTTTCCGCGCCTGTCCGGAGTCGATCCAGGTCGACACCACGTCGCCGGGCGACGTCGTGCACACCACCGACAGCACGCCGTCGGGAAGTCCGGCTTCCGAGAGGAGGTCGACGACGTACAGAGACGTCAGCGGCGTCAGGTTGGCCGGTTTGTAGACCATCGTGCATCCGGCGGCGATCGCCGGACCGATCTTCCGGGAGACCATCGCGAGCGGGAAGTTCCACGGGGTGATGAGGATCGACGGGCCGACGGGCTCGGCGGTGATGATGAACCGCGACTTCCCGTCGGGGCTACGCCGCGCGTCACCGCGGATCCGGACGGCCTCTTCGGCGTACCACCGGAAGAACTCGGCGGCGTACGCGACTTCACCGCGCGCTTCGGCGAGCGGCTTACCCATCTCGGCGGTCATCAGTGCAGCCAGTTCGTCGGTCCGCTCGACGACGAGTTCGTATGCGCGACGCAGGATCTCCGAGCGGCGACGTGCCGGAACTGCCGCCCAGTCGCGCTGGTGGCCCGCGGCGGAGGCGATGGCTGCGCTCGCGTCTGCGCGATCCCCGTCCGCCAGCGTCGCGATGGTCTCGCCGGTGGCCGGATTCTCAACGGTGAACGTGCCGCCGGAGGCGGCGCGATGCCACTCGCCGTCCCGGTAGATCCCCGACCCCAGCGTCCCGACGATGTCGGCGACGGCGCGGGTCATGACTGCGCTCCCATCACTCGACGCACGGCTCGACCGAATCGCTGCACGCCCGTGTCGATCTCGTCGGCGGTGACGACCAGCGGCGGGATGATCCGCACGATCGACCCGGTCGGCCCGCACGTCAGCGTCAACAGGTCCTCGTCGATGCACGACTGTTGGACCATGCCCGCCAGCCGCGCCGCCTCGACCGAATCGGGTCCACCCGCCGACGCGGTCGGGTCGCCGAACTCGACGGCCGCCATCAGCCCGGTCGCCCGGATGTCGCAGATCTCCGGAACGCCGGCGAGGTCGGCGCGCAAGCCGGCGAGCAATTGCTCGCCGCGCACCCGAGAGTTCTCGACGAGGCCCTCCCGTTCGATCACGCCGAGGGTGGCGACTCCGGCCGCCGCGGCGACGGCGTTGCCGCCATACGTTCCGCCCTGCGACCCGGGCCAGGCCTTCGCCATGATCTCCTCGGGCGCCGCGATCGCAGAGATCGGGAAACCTGAGGCGATGCCCTTCGCGGTGATCAGGATGTCCGGGACGAGGCCGTCGGTGTGCTGATGGCCCCAGAACTTTCCGGTCCTACCGACCCCGGCCTGCACTTCGTCGAGGATCATCAACGCGCCGTGTGCGCGCGCCCGCTCGGCCAGCCCGGCGAGGAATGCGGGCGGCACCGCGAGGTAGCCGCCGTCACCGAGGAACGGTTCGACGAGCACCGCCGCGACCTCGCTCGGGTGGACACGGGTGGCGAGCAGGAAGTCGAACTCGGCGAGTGCGTAAGCGACGGCCTCGTCCACGGACATCCGCAGACGGAGCGCGTCAGGGAACGGCGTCGTCGCCACTCCCGACATGAGCGGGCCGAAGCCCGCCGAGAACTTGGTGCCCGCTGTCGTCAGTGACGCCGCCGCCACGGTGCGTCCGTGGAATCCGCGTTGCACCGTAACGATGTATTGACGCCCGGTCGCCATGCGCGCCAACCGGACCGACGCCTCCACGGCCTCCGACCCGGAGTTCGCGTAGAACACCGAGTCGATCCCGTCGGGGAGGTGGTCACCGAGCCGCTCGGTCAGTTCGAGCAGCGGTTGGTGCATGACCGTGGTGTACTGCGCGTGGATGATCTTCGCGCACTGCGCCTGCGCCGCCGCGACGACGTCGGGGTGACAGTGCCCAGTGCTCGTCACTCCGATACCGGTGGTGAAGTCCAGGTAGTCGCGACCGTCGATGCCGTGAATCCACGACCCCGACGCGCTCTCGACCACGACCGGAGTCGCCTGCTTGAGGATTGGGGAGAGGGATGCGCTGCTCATGAGGCCAGTGTGTGCCGCAACGCAGACATTGTCAACGGTAGGATTGTAGACAATATTCGTTGTGGGCAGTCCTCCGACGTTAGGGTGGAACCATGCGCGCACCGACCGTCGTCCTGTTGACCGCCGACGGCGTCGCCCCGCCTGCCGATCTCGACGCCGTCGCACAGCTGGCGCAGGTCCGCACGGCGACGGCTTCGACGCTCGCCGAGGAACTGCCCGGCGCCGACGTCCTCCTCGTGTGGGACATCTTCTCGGACGCGCTCGCGGACGCCTGGCAGGCCGCCGACACGCTGCGGTGGGTCCACGTCGCCGCCGCAGGCGTCGACAAGATCCTGTTCGACGACCTCCGCGACTCGGATGTCCTGGTCACCAACGCCCGCGGCGTCTTCGACGGCCCGATCGCCGAGTACGTCCTGGCGTGCGTCCTCGCACGCGACAAGCAGTTGCACCTGACGCAGGAGTTGCAGCGTCGCCGCGAGTGGCGCCACCGGGAGACGACACGGGTCGCGGGACGACGGGTGCTGATCGTCGGAACCGGTGGCATCGGACGCGCCATCGCGCGGATGCTGCACGCCGTCGGGCTCGACGTGCGGGGCGCCGGCCGAACCCCGCGCGACGACGACCCTGATTTCGGCGCCGTCGTCGACTCCGCCGATCTCGCCGACCACCTGCCCGACGTCGACCACCTCGTCATGGTCGCGCCTCTCACCGATGCGACGCGCGGCATGCTCGGCGCGCGAGAACTGGCCGCACTCCCCGACGGGGCGCACGTCATCAACGTCGGACGCGGCGCACTCCTCGACCAGTCGGCGTTGACCGCCGAGATCGCCGCGGGTCGGGTCGAGGCCCACCTCGACGTGTTCGACACCGAACCGCTGCCGGACGACGATCCGTTGTGGACGCTGCCCGGAGCCCACCTCAGCCCGCACATGTCGGGCGACGTCGTCGGCTGGCGCGATGAACTGTCGGCCCAGTTCCTCGATCACCTTCGAGTCTATCGAGACGGCGGACTGCCGGGTCCGGCCGTCGACAAGCATCGCGGCTACGTCTCCGGCTGAGTGGTCTGCAGCGTAGCGTCCGGCGTCCGCAGTCCGGCTGCGCGGGCGGCGTCGACCACCGCGTCGACGAATCGTCGGACTGGCCAGCGGTTCTCGTCGCGGATCCGATAGGTGAGCGACAGGTTCCGCTCGAAGGTGGTGGCGAGGGGCGTCAGGTCCACGCCGGGCGGAGCCGTCCGCGCGGCCAGGTCGGACACCAGAGTCACTCCGAGCCCGGCCGCGGCGAGCGCCATAGCGGTCGGCTGCTCACCGACCACGTGCCGCACCTCCGGCTCGAATCCGGCGTTGCGGCACGCGATTCGGACTGCACGGCCAAAGTGCGACCGCGCGTCGGAGAGGATCCACGGATCCGAGGCGATCGAGGCGAGCTCCACCGGGCCAGGGCCGAGTGCGTCCGTCCGCGCGGCCACGTACATCTGTTCCACAGCGACCAGTCTGCGCGTCAACGTCGGGCTGCTGGGCATCGCGTAGTTCGAGTAGTCGATGACGAACGCGACGTCCAACGACCCGTCCCGGACCGCGTCCGACCCGGCTTCGGGCATCAGTTCCACCGAGTGCACGACGATGCCGGGCGACCGCTCCGCGAGCAGCGACAGCCCGGTCGGCAGTAGACCAGTCGCGACCGACGCCCACACTCCGGCGTGCAGGGTCGCCCCCGAGCCGTCGCGCAAGGATTCGATGGCCGTGCCCGCACTGTCGACGGCGTCGAGGATCTCGTCCGCATGGTCGGCGAGGAGTTCGCCGGCTTCGGTCAACATGATCCGGCGGCCGTGCCGCGCGAAGAGGTCGGCTCCAGCCTCGCGTTCCAGGAGAGACAGCTGTTGGGACACGGTCGACGTGGAGTAGTGGAGGGCTTCGGCGACCGCCCGGACAGTTCCGCGGCGCCGCAGCTCCCTGAGAAGTTTCAGGCGATGCAGCGTGACCTCCATGCCTCCAGGGTAGGTCGGTTGGTGATCGGTTAAAGCGAACAGTCGTGTTCACAATCAACACGTGGACATATCCGCAGGTCAGCGGCCATCCTGGAGGCACACCCGGAAGGAGGCACACGATGACACTCACCCCGATCGAACGGCCCGGATCGGTCCCCGCCGTCCCGGAGACACCGGCCGCCCGAACGATGGCCACTCCTCGCAGGCGTTCGCCCTACCTGCGGATGGAGTGGATCGACGCCGAGACCGGCGCCGTCGGGTGGCTCGTCGTCGACTCGCTGGTTCAGGGCATGGCGACAGGCGGCACTCGGATGCGCGCGGGGTGCACGGTCGACGAGGTCGCAGATCTCGCGTACGGCATGTCGAATAAGACGGCCGCGTTCGACCTGCCGGTGGGTGGAGCCAAGGGCGGCATCGACTTCGATCCTAAGGATCCGCGCGCCGTCGACGTGCTCACTCGCTTCTGTGACGCGATGCGTCCGTATCTCGACCGCCACTGGGTAACGGCCGAGGATCTCGGCGTGACACAGGATCTCATCGACACCGTGTTCGCGCGGCTGGGGATGGCGCAGTCGTATCACGCGGCAATCGCACGTTCGGACGATCCGGCAGCGACCACCGCACGGGTGATGGCCGGACTTCACGCGCACGCGCCCGGCGGAGCTCTTGGTGATGTGATCGGCGGATTCGGTGTGGCACGTGCGGTCCTGGCGGCGGCCCGCGCCACCGGTCGTTCGCCGCGCGAGACGACCGTCGCCGTCCAGGGTGTCGGCACGATGGGCGGCGGCACCGCGTTCTACCTCCACCAGGCAGGCTCTCGGGTCGTCGCACTCGCGGACGCTGCGGGGACTCTGTACGACCCGGAAGGCCTCGACGTCCCGGCGCTGTTGGACACGCGGAACCGGTTCGGCGAGATGGACCGCGACCAGGTCCCGGCGTCGGTGCAGCGACTCCCGCGCGAGGCGCTCCTGTCGACCACGTGCGACGTCCTGGTCCCTGCCGCGGTGTCGTACGCGATCACCGCCGACAACTGCGCGGCGATCGACGCCGCGATCGTCGTCGAGGCGGCTAACGCACCGACCACGATCGACGCCGAACTGGACCTGACGGCACGCGGTATCGCCGTCGTGCCCGACTTCATCGCCAACGCGGGCGCCGTCGCCTGGGCGTGGTGGCTTCTCCTCGGCTGGGTGGGCGACGACTACCGCGACTCGTTCAGCCTGCTCGACGCCCAGATGACGTCGAAGGTGACGGCGCTGGTCGCGGGGTGGAGGCCGTCGGACGGCCCGATCCGCTGGGCTGCGGATGTGTCGGCGACGGTCCGGAATCCGGAGCCACTCGTAGTTCCGTGAGCAGGTCGTCGGCGGGTTCGGCGAAGGCCGCGTCCAGCGTCGCGGCGGTGTCGGCCGGGTACGTGCGACGCACGAGATCAGCCATGATCGACACCGCCGTCGACGCGCCCGGCGACGCGCCGAGCAGGCCGGCGATCGTTCCGGAGCCGTCGACGACGAGCTCGGTCCCCTGCTGAAGGTCGCCGATCCGAGTCGGATGCGGTTTCACCAGTTGTGCGCGCTGCCCACCGGGGACCAGCTCCCACTCGTCGAACTCGGCGTTCGGCCAGAATCGTTGAAGTGCGGCGAACTTGCGTTTCGGCCGCGCGGAGAGCTGCCCGACCAGGTATCGGACGAGGTCGACGTTGTGGAGCATCGCCGCGCCGATCACGTGCAGGTTGTGCCAGCGCAGCGTGGTGAAGAAGTCGACGAGCGACCCCTTCTTCAGCAGTTTGGTGCTGAACGTCGCGTACGGGCCGAACATCAGGTAGTCGCGGCCGCCGACGAATCGTCGATCAAGATGCGGCACGGACATCGGTGGCGCACCGCGCTCCGCCTGTCCGTACACCTTCACATCGTGGCGGGCGACGGCGTCGGCGTTGCCCGTGCGGAAGAAGGCCGCACCGACCGGCAGCACCGCGTAGCCGCGGACCTCCGGGACTTTCGCCTTCTGCAGCAGGTGCAGCGCGAAGCCGCCCGCACCGACGAACACCCGCTGGGCGTCGACAGCGAAGGGTCGTCCGCCGGACATCGTCCCCCGCACCGTCCAACCGCCGTCCGGCCGGCGACGCAGCCCGCGGACCTCGTGCCCGGTCCGCACCTGCCCGCCCCGTTCGACGACGACGTCGAGCAGAGCTCTCGTCAGAGCGCCGAAGTCGACGTCGGTGCCGCGGACCTGTCGGGTCGCTGCGATCGGTTCCCCGGGTTCACGACCATCCATGAGCAACGGCGCCCACTGCTCGATCATCGCCGGATCGTCGGTGAACTCCATCGTGTCGAACAGCCGGTCGGCCGACAGCGTCTGGTGACGAGCACGCAGGTAGTCGACGCCGTCGGTCCCGAACACTACGTTCAGGTGAGGCGTCTGATGGATGAATCGCGTCGGATCGACGAGCCCCTCACGAACCAGGTGCGCCCACCACTGCAGGCTCTGCCGGTACTGCCGAGCGATCTCCGCGGGTTTCGTGCGATCCGTCGGGTCGGGCATGTAGTTGAGTTCGCAGAAGCCCGAATGTCCGGTGCCCGCGTTGTTCCACGGCCCGCTGCTCTCGGCCGCCACGTCGTCGAACCGCTCCAGGACGATGATCCGAAGAGTCGGGTCGCTCACCGCCAGCATCGAACCGAGCGTCGCCGACATGATGCCGCCACCGATCAACACGACGTCGGCCTGCTCCTCGTGCCGGTCGAGGTCGTCCTGCGGATTGAGCCGAGTCGAGACCTTCGTGTCTTCCATAACCGCCTCCTGACGCTGACTGCAGTTGACCGAGTTGCTTTCCGCCTTCCACGATCGTCCGCGCATATCAATCCGTCCAATGACATCTGTCAGGATTACCATCCGATTATGGATCAATGGACTGTCGAGTTGGCCCCGCAGTTGCGAGCGCTCGCCGCGCTCGCCGACCATGACGGGTACATGACCGGGGCCGCCGACGCGCTCGGGATCCCCCAGTCGTCGATGAGCCGGCGCGTGCACGCATTGGAGCAGACTCTCCGCATCCCGCTGATCTCGCGGGACGGCCGGGCGGTGCGCCTGACTCCAGCCGCGCGGCGCCTCGCCGAGACCGTCCGTGGGCCGCTCGCCGAGTTGGAGGCCGCCGTCGCCGACGTGACCGACGACTCCGACCCCGAGCACGGCACCGTCCGTTTCGGTTTCCCGCTCACCATGGGGCACGGCACCGTCCCGAGCCTGCTCGCCGATTTCAACCGGGCTCACCCCGATATCCGACTGCAGTTGAAGCAGGCCCACGGCGCCGAACTCGTCGACGACCTACGACGCGGCGACCTCGATCTCGCCCTGACGATCCCGCCGCCGGACGCGCTGCCTCACGCCGTCGTCGCGATTCAGGAGATTTGTGCGACCGTCCCGGCCGGGCATCGTCTCGCAGCGCGTTCACGCATCAATCTCGCCGACCTGTCCGGCGAGCGGTTCATCGCCAATCCGGCAACGTACAACCTCCGCCAACTGACCGAGACATGGTGCCGAACAGCCGGATTCGATCCGGACATCACAGTAGAGATCACCGAGTTCGCGACGGTCCGCGAGCTCGTCGGACTCGGACTGGGCGTCGCACTGCTGCCGTACACCCACCGACCGGAGGACGGGACGGCTCAGGTTCGCCTCCTCGGCGAGCATCGCCGTGCCGTGGGGCTCTCCTCAGCGACGTCGCGCCTGAATCCGGCCGCACGAGGACTGTCGGACTTCATCATCGAGCGGACCGGGTTCGCCAGCAGCGGCCACACGCGGACCCATTCATCTTTCGGATGCACCGGTGGGTAACGGAGAGACAAAGCGGCACCTAGAGTGAAGTAGCTTCGCAGCACCCGAAATCCGAGGTATGCAGGAACATACCGGATGATCCGTGGACGAGTGGCCAAACAAACGCAGACGGTCACGACCATCGGCATGCCGAGGATGGTCGCCACCACTGGCTGCCATGCCATCTGCAGGAACGTCATGTGGAACGGCACCTCCGCAATGACAGCGAACAACAGCAGTGGAGCGAGCATCGCCCGACGGGCGGCATTGACCAATTGAAAGGGCAACACAAAGGTTCCTGTCATGGAACGGCGGTCGAAGAGGATCGAACGATTGTGTGCCGCGATGTGATAAATGCTGCGAAACCAGCGCGTCCGTTGTTCGCGGAGGTGTGCATAGGTGCGCGGCGTCTCGCTGTAGTACACGGCTGTCGGATCAGCGACGGTGTAGTAGCCGGCCGAGTTCAGACGCAGGCAGATGTCGGTGTCCTCACCGTTCATCCCCTGCACCATCGGCCCGACTCGCGTCAACGCGCTCCTCCGGTATACAGCGAACATGCCCGGCACCCCGAGTACCCCCTGGTATCCAGTGAGCGACAGCTGGAAGAACCCATGCCGCACGTACACTTCGACGAGCCGTACTTTGTCGATCCACGTCTGCTCCGCTGCTGGCAAGGGCATGCCCCCGACAGACCCGACCCGCGGATCGACGAAGTGTCGCATCGCACGCTGCAGACAGTTGGGACCGATGACTGTGTCCGCATCGATCCGAACGACGAATTCCTCGGTAATCCGTGCAATACCCGTATTCAAGGCGATCGCCTTTCCCGGCTTCGGGCAGTCAGTCACCTCGCCGGTGAGGGACGTGCACGCCGCGATCGCTTCCCTCGCTACTCGGGCAGTCGAGTCGCTGGACGCGTTGTCGACGACATAGAGACGGATGTCTCCGCCATAAGTCTGGGCTGCACGGTCGACTGAGGCGATCGTGTCGGCGATGTCGTGCGCCTCGTTGTGCGCAGGCACGATGACCGCAGCCCGCGGCGAGAACACGATCGAGTCCATCCGACGCAGTCGTCGCCAGCCGAAGGCTGCCGTCACACATGCGAGTATTTGTTGCACGAGAAAGACACCCGGCCCGATTCCGCCGAGGATTGCAATCTGCTGTAGCGCATCGACTTCCGCACCGAGCAGTCGCAATGCGAGCGTCGCCCCGAACAGTGCGACGACGAGCGAGAACGCCAGGATCAGGTACGCCGAAAGCGGCGTGCGCGGGCCGAGAGGCGCAGGCCCGTCCGCAGGCAGTCGCGCCTGGCGCATGATCGTGTGCGGCAGGATCGCAAGAGCAACCAGCCCCGAGATCAACTGCAGTCCGAATACCGGCACCGACATGAGCCCGAGGTGATGCAACGCCCACCCGATCGCGTCGAGCCCCAAGCAGAACGCTGCGAACTTCCCGACCAGCGACGCCCCCAGCACGGCCCTCCGCCACACATTCGAATAGGCGAACGCCGCGTATGCAATAAAGAAGATGACGATGAAAAGCCTCGTGGGGACGGCTGCGTCGCCCCGATCCGCCGCGAACAGCACGATATCGTTCGGTCCAATGTCGAGTCCGCTCCGCACGCTGACGGTCCGCACGCACATCGCTACGATGCACAACGCCGCGAAGACCACCAGGAACCCGTTGGTGCCCGACGCCGGACGATCGACTGCATAATCCACCGGCGCACTGTCGACGGATCGGAAGTAGTCGACCGCCGGCTCCCGTACCTCCCCGGCGCCAGTCATCCCGGCGCGACCGCTCGCCGTGGAGCGTCATCGATCGGCAAACCGTCTGCGGTGAAAGCGACCGCACCGTTCCCGGTGATGACCTGTGCCGACTCTGTGCCGAACGGCGGCAAGGCCGTCGCCCCGTGACCGACGGGTACGACGACCAGGCCCGCGACCCGGTTGCCGACCGAACCGCAGGCGACAAGGACGCCATCGGCCATCGCGGTGACATCAGTACGCGGCGGGCTTCCGGATACGAGGCGTCCGTCGGCGACTGCAACCGGCGTCGACACTCTCCCGTCGGCACCGATCTGGATGAACGGTGTGCCAGGTTCGGGGGCACGCCCCCACAGGTAGTCGGGCGCCGCATCCACAGGCATGAACTGTGCGAGCACTGGCACCGCCGAATTCAACACTGCAACTGTGTCCTCGGCAGGTGTCGCGGACACGTACACGGCGAAGCCTGGCGCGAGTGTTCGGGGGATCGCAGTGAATCCCGCACCCGGATCGTCGCCGAGGGACAACACCGAATCGGGGTCCAGTGCCATCGAGTACGGAGTCTGTCGCACATCGCAGCCACCTAGGTCACGGTCGCGTTGCACCGTGAACGTCAGTGTGTTGTCGATCCGTTGAGCTTCCGCAGGCAGCGCGATGGTCGTGACGGGGCGGTCCCTACGAACAGGTCGTGAATCTATGAGTCGGCCATTGAGTGAAGTATCAACGATCCATGTGAGGTCCGGTGGGCTCGCAGGCAGGTGCCAACCGACTCGCGCCGACGCCGGGAGGTGACCGTCGGACAAGTCGGCCAGTGAGTACGAGACTCGCCAGGTGTGCGAATCGACGACCGTCGCAGTGGCGAGATCGGCGCCGAGGTCGCCCAGATCGACGTCGCCCAGCGTTCCCTGTTCAGATGGCACCCGACGCGGATCCCCACCGGTGCCGTCCGCAGTAGCCACGAGTGGACCCGTGATCTGTCGCGTCGCCTCTGTCGCCGATGGGCTGTGCACTGCGAGGGCGGGCATGTCACCGATCGTGCCGACCGAAATCGGGTCGTCCGATGACGCGCTCCAGCCGAGTTCATTGAGCTGCTGGTCGGTGCCCACCATAATGAGGTCGCTTCGGTCATCGGGCACGGAGTCGGTGTACGTCACTCTATGGCCGGACTGAGTGAGTCCGACGCCGAGTTGCGCGGCAACAGTCCGCCATGGATTCTCGCCGTTCGGTACCACCACGGTGACAGTGTCGTCCCACGACGCGACGACGTCGCGCACCGTGCCGACCGGCTCGTCGAGTTCGGCTTCCACGACGGTGTCTGCTGCGATGTGGACGTTGGCCCCAGTGGAGTGGTCAGTTGAGCACGTCTGGTCGTGCAGCGAGCCGTCCAGCCGGAGTTGTACACGCACCTGCCCGTCCGCCACTGCCCCCTCGGGGACATCAACAGTCCGCTCGAGTTCGCCGTCCCCGTGGGAGAGCTCGCTCCGGTCGACCTGGTCGCCGTCGACGGTGACGGCGAGGAAGGCCATGGCGTCGTGCCCGACCTGTGTGCTGCCACGCAGGCGGATCCGTGTCTGCGATTGCCCGACGTCTACGGGGACACGGACCGTGAAGCTTGCCGACGGTGTGTCGTCGTTCAGCCACAGCCCGTCCGGGTGACCGCTGCCGTCGACGGTCCGCTGCATGTGTCGATCGGCGGACACGTGAAGACTGTCATCGTCTGCCGAGCGAGCGAACCACTCGGGTCGTGCCACTAGTAGCACGAGGAGCAACACACAAGCGACAGCGAGGATCCACCACGCGAACGGCGGCACCGTCCGCTGGTGCTCGCTGCGGTGGTACCCGCTCGACTCGTCGGGCGAACTATCGCCGTTCACTGCGTCGTCGTCTCTCTGGCGGCGACGCGTTCTCGATTCCAACAGGACTCAGCGGGCACGTGGGCAGGCTTCACTCGGGCCGCATGGACACGGGCAAGTTCGATCTCCGCGACGAGCAGGTCGGACCGCAGCCCGATCGGGTCGAGACCGAGATTGACGAGATGGTCATTGCGGGCTGATAGATCGTTCACCTCCGCTTCGCGACGAGGGTTCTCCACATGACTCACCACGGCCCCGCTGAGCTCGGCGACAATGGCCGCGAGGTCTGACACCCGGTGGGTCTCAGTCATCTGATTCATCACGCGGACGCGGTCCCCGACGTCATCGCCCGACTCGACGGCCAGCGCGATGCACTGCACACTGTCGTTGATGTTGATGAACGCCCTGGTCTGCCCTCCCGACCCGTGCACCGTCAACGGGAGGCCGACGGCTGCTTCGACAAGGAATCGGTTCAGGACCGTGCCGTAGTCGCCGTCGTAATCGAAGCGGTTCACCAGTCGCGAATCCAGCGAGGTCTCTGCCGTTTGACTGCCCCACACGATCCCCTGGTGCAGATCGGTGATCCGCAGGCCGTCGTTGACCGCGTAGAACTGGAACAGAAGCTGATCGAGCGACTTCGTCAGGTGGTACACACTGCCCGGCTGCGTCGGATAGAGGATGTCCCGGACGTGTGTGTCGCCGTCACGGTCCGGATAGCTGACCGTCAGATACCCTTCGGGTAGGTCCATCGGCACCGTGTCGTAGCCGTACACGCCCATCGTGCCGAGGTGGACGACGTGTGCGTTCACCCCTACCTCGGTGACCGCGGCCAGGAGATTATGAGTCGCGTTCACGTTATTGTCGACCGTGTACCTCCTGTGCGTCGGCGACTTCATCGAGTAGGGCGCGGCTCGCTGCTCGGCGAAGTGCACGATAGCGTCCGGTCTGATGTCACCGAGTACCTGTACGAGACGCTCGTAGTCAGTTGCTACGTCCAATGGCTCGAAGCCGATCGACGTGCCCGTCACTTCTCGCCACGCAACCAGCCGCTCGGGCAAGGAATTGACCGGCGTCAACGAGTCCACGCCGAGTTCGCGGTCGATCTCACGACGCACCAGACTGTCGACGATCGTGATCGCGTGACCGCGCAAGGCGAGACGGAGGCTGCTCGGCCACCCGCAGAACCCGTCTCCGCCGAGCACAATGATTCGCATTCGAGGCTCCTCACATCGCTTTTCACCGAAGTCTGCGCCGGATCGAGCGGTCGCCGCTTCGCCCGCCGCGGGTGATTTCTTCAGCCGGACGCGGCTGATTGCGGCACAACCGAAGCAATCGGCCGATAGACCGGCTGCGATCCACGAGACGAGGTACACCGATGTCTGCCGCACTCAGCGTTCTCGTCCCCGACCACCAACGGCGATCCGTCGACGAACTCCGCGATCGACTGGACTTATCGTCCGGTGATCGCGCTTCAAAGAAGTCGGCGTACTGGATCATGCTGGTTCTCGCGGCCGTCATCGCCATCTCGGGAGTCGTGTCCGATTCGACGGCGACCGTGATCGGCGCGATGATCGTGGCCCCGCTGTCGATTCCCATCCTCGGGATCGGACTCGGCGTCACATCGCACGACTCGCGTCTCGTGCTACGCAGCGCCGGCCTGCTGACCGCGGGCGTCGTCGTGGTCGTCGCACTCGGCTACGTGTTCACTCTGCTACTGCCAGACGCGACGGACGTGCTCACGAACTCGCAGGTGACCGGTCGGACCTCACCCACGCTGATGGATCTGACCGCCGCCCTCGCGACCGGTGTCGTCGCCTCGCTGGCACTCACGCGTCGCGACGTCGGAGACGTGCTGCCCGGCGTCGCCGTCGCGATCTCCCTGGTCCCCCCGCTCGGCGTAGTCGGTGTGTGCCTCGGCTCCGACGCACCGGGGCTCGCCGTCGGAGCGTTCATACTGTTCGTCTCTAACGTCGTCGCTCTCGTGCTCACTGCAATGATCGTGTTGACGCTTGCTGGCTACCATAGGAAGCCAAAGACCACAGGCAGGCACCAGTGGCGCGCGTACGCGATCGTGGCGTCGGCGCTCGTCGCCGTCGCCGTTCCCATGACGATCAACTCGATGACTTCGCTGTGGTCGGCGCAGATCGCAGACGCCGCTAGCGGCTGGATGGGCCAGGTGCCAGGGGCTCAGGTCGCCGACGTCACCCTGCATGGCAGCACTGCGACTGTCTTCGTGCTCGGCCCCGCCGAACTCCCTCCCCTCGGCGACCTGCAGGAGTCAGTCGACGCCCTGGTCCCGTGGCATCCTCGCGTCGTCCTCGTCCACGTCGTGGGCGACCGGACGACCAGCGCACCGTGAACCGCGGGAGCGCCTGCCGTGTGGTTCAGTCCGCGAAGACGTCTCGGAGGGTCGCCTCTTCGGCGTGCGACAGGTTGGTTGAGATGAGGGTGGGCGACTGACCCGCGAACTCCTCGTGGACGCGGTCGAGAGTTGCGTCGGAAGTGAGGACGAACAGCGCTGACGTTCCCGGCGTGACCTTGTCCCGAACCGATTCGATGAAGTCGTCATCGATGCCGACGTCGGTCAACGCTCCGGTGAGCGCTCCCATCGCAGCCCCCACTGCCGCACCGAGCAACGGCACCAAGAAGATCAGCCCGAACAACATGCCCCAGAACGTTCCTCCCAGGGCCCCCGCAGCCGTCAGGTTGTCAGCCTGGCGGGTCTTCGGCTTCTTGGCAGCATCCGGCCACGAAACGGTCGCAGCGTCGTGCACCGTGATCAGTTCCTGCTTCTGCAGATCACGCAGGGTGGTGAGAGCCGTCTCTGCGCCGGTCGGCGTCGGAAATTTCCAAACAGTGAGTGTTCCGGCCATGGTGATTCCTCTCTGAAGCGGGTATCGGACCGTCCAGCCCGATACCTCGATCGTCCAGTCTGGTGGTCGACCGGGCACGACTTCTCACCCGCGACGGGCGACCGCGCGCCTTGTGCGGACTACGATTCCTCGCATGACTTCGGACCTGCCGGTCGGGACGATCCTCGTCCTGCGGCCCGGGACCAGTGGCGACCCGCTGAAGGTTCGGTTCGTCGATATGGACATCCGGTCGCGCGCCGCAATCCTGCAACTCGACCCGATCCTCGATCGTGAAGAGTTCAACGTGATGTTGCGGACCGACGCCGTGCAGATCGACCAGATCGATGAGCCTCTCGTCGACGTCCTGCGTCGCAGCGATGAGCCGCAGTTTCACCAGATCGCCATGCGGTTGGAGAACCTCGGCGTCACCGACTGGGATCTGTGGGCGTGGGGCCGGCCGGACGTCACCGATGTGATCGATCAGCGCGCAGACGCCACCGTCGTCGACCTCGGATCGTTCGGGACGCCGGAAGAACAGCAGGCGACCGCACTGGCCGTCCTCGATCACCTGTGGGCACACCGCGATGAGCGCATCGGCCGTCTCGTGGTGATCGACGAAGCGCACAACTTGTGTTCGCCGGCACCTACGACACCACTCGAACGCCTGCTCACCGAGCGGATCGTCCAGATCGCAGCGGAGGGTCGGAAGTACGGCATCTGGCTGCTGCTGTCGACGCAGCGTCCGTCCAAGGTTCATCCGAACGCGGTGTCGCAGTGCGACAATCTCGGATTGATGAAGATGAGTTCGGCGAGCGACCTCGCCGAACTCGGTGATGTGTTCGGCTACGCACCCGAGGCATTGCTGCAGCGGTCACCGACCTTCGGTCAGGGGCAGGTCCTGTTCGCGGGTGGTTTCACGACCGCACCCCAACTGGTCCAGATCGCGCCGCGGCTGACTCACGAGGGTGGTTCGGACGTAGCTGTCGCCCTGCGCTGACAAGCCGTCCGGCTGCGCCGACAGTCAGGTCCGCATCGGTCAGGCGGTTACACCGCCGATGCCCTTGCCGATCAGTACTGCGCCGATCACCAAAATCAGCACGGCCATCACGCTCTGACTGTTCTCCTGCAACCACGTCTTCAGCGAGTCCAACGGTGCCCGGAGCCGATCCGCCGCGAACTGGAAGCCGATCACCGGGACCGCCACCGTCGCACTCGCAATCGCGGTGTACACGATGACGGCGACCACATCACCCGATCCGCTGAGCCCCGCGCCGCCGATGGTGATGCCCGCAGCTGCGCAGAGCATCAGGTTCTTCGGGTTGATCGCGGCCAGGACGAAACCGATGCCGGCACCGGGAAGCACCGTCATCTCGTCGATCGCCGACATCCACTTCGGTGTTGTCGCCTCCGCTGATCGGGATCTCCACTGGTGCACTCCGAACGCGACGAGCACGACGCCGAGCGCGAGTTTGATCCAGCCGCGCCCCGCCGGACTGCCGTCCATAGCCTGCCCCAGGAATACGAACAGCGTCGTGGCCGCTGCCACGCCGATCGTCCATCCGCAGGCGAAGCCGAGACTCGCCGTTCGGGCGTGCACGCCCATCAGCATCAGGATCGCCGCGATGATCGGGACCGGCGACACCGCGACGCCGACGGCGAGCGGCAGCAGGTCGCCGACCACCGCGCCGAGCACCGCGCTAGTCCGTCCGCCAGGTCGTAACGGCCCAGATCACAACCAGGTCGAGCGCGATCACCAGGATCGACCACCACGGGTAGTAGGGCAGCCAGAGGAAGTTCGCCACGATCGAGACTCCGGCGATGACGATCGCCGACACCCGCGCCCAGGTGGCCCCGGACATCAACCCGATCGCGATGAGCACTCCGAGCGCGCCGACGATCAGGTGGATCCAGCCCCACGAGGTCGTGTCGAGGGCATACGTGTACTCCGGTCCGACGACGAACAGGTCGTCTTCCAGCACCGCGGACAATCCTTGAAAGAAGGCGAGCAGGCCTGCGACGAACAGCAGGATCGCGGCGGCGAACGTGGTGGTGCCCGACACGCCTTGCCGGACGGGATTGGCCTCTCGGTCATCTGTTGTGTGTGTCATCATCTTTCCTCTCACTCGTTGGTTCTCGGTCGTCATTCTTCGGTGCGTAGTTCGCTGGCGGCTTCGCGGTTGCTGGCGAAGACACGGTCGGATTCCTTGAGGACGCCGAGTGTCCGCAACCGCGGTCCGACGGCTTGCCTGAGTCGGCTGAATCCGAGAGTGATGTCGTTCGCGGCGAGCCAGTCGCGCAACCGTTCGAGGGCTTCGGCGGCTGTCACGTCGACGTCGGTGACCGCCTCCAGGTCGAACACGAGGTGCTTCACCGGCTTCTCCGCTGCGGCGATGGAGGCCTTCGCCGACCGGACGACGGTGTCGGCGTTCGCGAAGAACAACGGTGCAGCGGGCCGCAGCACGATCAGACCCGGTGCGGTGATCGTCTTGTCGGCTGCGGTGAAGCGCTTGCCCGGAGTCGGGTCCGACTCGTCGGCGTGCAAGACGTCGACCGCCGGATTCGACGCTCGGCGAGCGATGTTGACCACTGCCAGCACGAACGCTACGACGATCCCGGCGATCGATCCGACGAAGATCGTTGTGGCGAAACAGACGGCAGCGATCGAGAACTCGAACCGCTCGACGCGCCACAGCCGGGCGAACTTCCCGATGCCGAGCAGCGGGACGACAGCGACGGCGACGATCGCACCGATCGCCGGCGACGGGATGCTGGTGAGCAGACCCGTTCCGAACAACAGCAACACCAGCGTGACAACCGCCAGGACGAATGACGGGAGTTGTGTACGCGACGCCGCCTGGTCCATCGCCGCCGTCCTCGACGTGGACGAACCCACGGAGAAGCCGCCGGTGAAGCCTGCCGCGACGTTGCCCACCCCGAAGGCCGCCAGATCGCGGTCGGCGGAGACTTCGTAGCCGTGCTTCTCCGCGTACGAACGGGATACCAACAGCCCCTCGACTGTCGTGACCATCGCCAAGGCGATTGCGGACGGAACTAACGCGAGCCATTGAGCGACGCTGAGGGAGGGCCAGGTGAAGATCGGCGGACCGCCCGGCACCTCGCCGAGCACCGACACCCCGTGATCATCGAGATGGGCCGCGGCGACGATCACGGTCGCACCGACGAGGACGATCAACGCCCATGGGACGCGCGGCAGCCGCGTGCGCCACGCGAGGAGCACGATCAGCGACACCCCTGCAATCAGCACCGACCATCCGTTCGCGTCGGGCAGACCGGTGATCAACCCGCCGAGTTTGCCGACGAACTCGTCGCCCGGCTCCAGATGGACGCCGGCCATTTTCGCGGTCTGGGACACCAGGATGTCCAAAGCGAGACCGCCGACGAAGCCGGTCAGGATGGGCTCAGACAGGTAGTTCGCAAGGAAGCCCAGCCGAAAGACAGACATCAGCAGAAGGACAACACCGCAGATGACCGCCTGTGCCATCGCCATCGCCGCATAGTCGTCCCCGGACACCGCAAGACCACCGATCGACGAGGCGACGAGCGCCGCGGCCGCGGCGTCCGGCGACGCGACCAACTGTCTCGAGGACACGACCAGCGCGTACAACACCGTTGGGATGATCAGCGCGTACAGGCCCGCGATCGGCGGCAGCCCGGCGATCTGGGCGTAGCCGATGTTGAGCGGAATCGAGATCGTGACGAGCGTGATCCCAGCCATCGTCTCCCGCGCGATGTTGCGCTTGGTCAGCCCGGGTATCACCCGATAGCCACGAAACCTCGCTGCGACGAGCCCGGTGGACACCTGGCGCTCACCTCCGTCCTCGCTCACCTTCGCTTTCGCTCAGCTGTCGCCGTTACGGCAGCACGATGTTGAACGCCGGATCGGGTTCGTCGACGACCTCAATCAATCGCGCGAAGGCACCGCGATCACCGGTGAACTCCACGCCCGGAGACGTGTCGTCACCGCCGAGCAGTGCGAGCAGGCGCGGCTTGGTCGTGGCCACGGTCACGTCGGCGGGGCCGTCCTTGTCGAGCCTGCGACGGTGGATCAGGACACCGTTGCTGAGCGCGAGGCGGTGCGTCTGATCGAGGTCGGTGAATGTGACATCGAGCGACAGTCGTTCGCCCCATGCCTTCGGACCGTTGAGCGAGATCGCGACCGAATCGAAGATCTGCGCTGGTGTCAGTTGAGCGAGGATCTCCGGCGCGTTGGGATTGGTCGGCGTCCCGAAGTTGGCTCCACGCAGTTCGGTGGCGCCGGACAGATAGAAGTTGCGCCACGTCCCGTTCTCGACCGTGTACGCCAGCTGGTCGAGGGTGTCCGCGTACAGCGCGCGCCCGTCCGAGTGGTCGGGGTCGACGAACACGACATGATCCAGGAGCGTCGCCGCCCACCGGTAGTCACCAGACTCGTATGCGGCCCGCGCTACGTCGACGGTCTTGTCGATCCCACCGATCGCGTCGACGTAGCGAGCCGACAGAGCCTCCGGCGGGTGCGGCCACAGTCGGGCCGGGTTGCCGTCGAACCACCCGATATATCGCTGATATATCGCTTTGATGTTGTGACTGACCGAACCGTAGTAGCCGCGCGCGTGCCACGCGTTCTCCAAGGCGGGCGGAATCTGCATCGTCTCCGCGATCTCAGCGCCCTGGAGACCCTGATTGATCATCCTCAGCGTCTGATCGTGCAGATAGCCGTAGAGATCGCGTTGGAGCGTCAACATCTCGACAATGCGATGGACTCCCCAAGTCGGCCAGTGGTGCGGCGAGAACATCACGTCCACGCGGTCGCCGAAGATGTCGATCGCCTCGTTCAAATAGCCCGACCAGCCATGCGGATCACGGACCACTGCGCCGCGCAGGGTGAGGAGATTGTGCAGGGTGTGCGTGGCGTTCTCCGCGATGCACAGCGCGCGGAATCGCGGCAAGTAGACGTGCATCTCCGCGGGGGCCTCCGTCCCCGGGGCCATCTGGAACTCCATCTCGACACCGTCGATCGTCAGCGTCTCACCAGTGGTGTGAATGTCGATGGTCGGCACCACGATGCCCGCGGCACCGGTGGACGGGGCCTGACCGAGTCCTGCTCCGACGTGGCCGGATGGTCCGTGCGCAAGGGCCGCGCCGTACATGTATCCGGCGCGCCGCCCCATCGCGGTGCCCGCGTAGACGTTCTCAGCGATGGCGTGCTCGACGAACCCCTCTGGAGCGATCACCGCCACATCACCACGCGCGACCGCCTCTTGGTCGGTAACGCCGAGGACGCCGCCGAAGTGGTCGATGTGGCAGTGGGTGTGGACGATCGCTTTGACCGGCCGCTCCCCGCGATGAGCGCGGTAGAGGTCCATAGCTGCCAGTGCCGTCTCACGCGAGGTGAGCGTATCGATGATGACGACGCCCTCATCGCCTTCGACGATCGACAGGTTCGAGAGGTCAAGTCCGCGGACCTGATAGATGCCCGGAACCACTTCGAAGAGGCCCTGCATGCTCGTCAGTCGAGATTGACGCCAGAGACTCGGGTGGACCGTGTCAGCTGCGTCTTCTGAGTCCAAGAAGTCGAACACGTCGTTGTCCCACACCACCGTGCCGTCTTCGCTGCGGACTACGCCCGGTTCGAGCTTGCCGATGAATCCGCGACCGGCGTCGTCGAAGTCTCTGGTGTCGGTGAAGGGCAGCGATTCGCGTGCTCGACGGTGGGCTGCGACGACGAACTCACTCGCATCTGGTTGGGACATCGGTTCCTCCTCGATTTGGAAACGCACTCGAGTCTGCAGTGGTCCGAAGTGGACCCGTGGAACAAGTGTTTCGGGTTCTGCGGCTCCGGTGCGAACGACCTCATTCTTTGCGGGTGAGTCGAATTCGCGAGTCGTTTCAACCCGCGAACACGCCTCGCACCAAGGGTCGATCCGCGTAAGGTCTCCGCGTATGACCGACTTTCGCGCGTGGTCTTCCTCCCTCCAATTCCAGGCGCCACTGCAACAGCCGGGGCACCTTCCGCGCTCTCGAGTCACCGACGGAATCGACGACCGGATCGACACGTCACATGCGGTTCTCGTCGTCGCGCCGAGCGGTTACGGCAAGACGTCGGCGGTCGCCGAATGGGCGGAGAAGCGGTGCGAGCGCGTCGCCTGGGTGACGTTGAGCAGATTCGACACCGATGTCGACCGAATCCAAGCCGTCGTCCTGCGTGCGTTGCTGTCGCTCGTCGATCACTTGTCGTATGACGGGTTGCAGGCATTGCTTCGCGCCGACCCGTTCAGCGGAGTGTCGCCCACCGACTTCGATCACGTCGCCGAGGCCTTCGCCGACCTGGTCGAGCCCGTCTATCTGGTAATCGATGACGCGCACCGCGCCAAGGACGCTCTGGGCACCGGTCTCATCGGCGCGCTGATCGACGGCTCGTTTCCGAACCTGCACGTCGTAGTCGTCGGCACCAGCTACACAGAACTGGCGCTCAGCCGATTCTCGCTGACGCATCCGCGTGCGGTGATCCGTGCGGTCGACCTCGCCTTCGACATCGGCGAGGTCAGCCGGTTCGTCCGCCGCAATGACACCGCCCTGTCGCCCGATTTCATACTCGAGGCCACGAGGGGATGGCCTATCGCGGTCCGGGTCCTCGCGATGACGGGAGTCCGCCCCGACCTCGACGGCGACCACGGCGTCTTCCATTCCTACGTCCGTGACCACGTGTTGCCGTCCCTGCCGCCCGACCTCGCCGAGTTCGCGTTGGTGACCTCCGCGTGCCGGAGCATCACGCCGGCGCTCGCCGATCAGCTGACCGGGCGCACCGACAGCGCCGATCTGTTGGACCGGTGCGTCGCTGCCGCGCTGTTCATCGACCGATACACGTCGTCGAACGGCGACGTGTATCGATGGCACGCCCTGTTCGCCGGCCACTGCCGCGACATCCTGGTCGAGTCCCGTCCGGGCACCGCAGCCAGCACGCTCCGCGCCGCCGCGTCGTTCTTCGAGGACAGCAGCCCGCTGCACGCGGCCGAGTACTGGCTGAAGGCGGGCGAGCCGACGAACGCCGTGCGGGTCGTCCTCAGCCGGTGGGTCAACGCGGTGGTCGGCCCCGACGCGACCGCCCTCGACCGTCTCTGCGTCGCACTTCCCAGCCCCTGGGACGACGATCCCCGTGTGCTCCTCGTTCGCGCCTGCGTACACCAGTCCACCGGCGAATCGACGTACGCCAAGATGCTCTACACCCGTGCCGTGGCGCGCGGACAAGACTTCGTGACTCCCCCTGACAGCGGCGACGACTACCCCATCATCCTCGAGCAGGCACGACTGTTCCTGGTCGACGACCGCACCGAACTCGGCGAAGCCTGCGACACGGCGCGGCGCCGATTCGAGACGGTCACGGAGTCGACCCGAGACCGAGTGCCCATGCTGTACCTACTCGGCTGGACCGAGATGCGTCTTCGCAGGGCTCCTGCACGCGCGATAGAGCTGCTCGACGCCACGGTGGCCGAAGCCCAGGCGATCGGTGCGACCGGTCTGGCCCACCACGGCCGAAACCATCTGGCGTTCAGCTACGTGTGGGCCGGGCACCTGCACGATGCCCGGCGAGTCGTCGAGGCAGCGGGAGCCGAATCCGGCGGCGACCCATGGGGTCAGTATGTGGGTGGCGGAGCCTCGTTCACGCGTGGATACCTCGCATACTGGCGAAACGATCTGCTGTCTGCCTCTGCCGAATTCTCGAGCTTGATCCGCTCGTCGGACTCGCCTCTGCTGTTCGGCGGTGCAGCACGGATGATGCTCGCGCTGACCGCCGCTGCACGCCGCGAACCCGGCGAGTGCCGGATCGCTCTCGACGAACTGTCGAGCATGCCGGGGCAGATGGATCAGGGCGTCTCGTGGCCCGCATTCCGCCATACCGCACTCGCCGTCTTGAACGAAGCCGCAGGGAATACTGCCCGGGCCATGCGGGTGGTCACGAAGTACGAACACACCGACAGCACACCGTTCGTGAGCGTGGTGCTCGCCGGTATCGCAGCGCGGGCCCGGCAGCTGCGCACAGCGGCACAGATGATGCACCGTTTGCAGCCTCAGTACCAGCAGATCTCGTACGTTCGAGTCGCAACGCTGCTCGCCGACGCCCAAGTGGCCCGACACGACGGAGACCAGGAGCAAGCACACGACCTTCTCGAACGATCGCTCGATGCCGCTTCTGGAGAAGACATCCGCCGACTCTTCGCGGGTGACGGTGTCGAGCTGCGACAGTTTCTCACCGGGCATCTCTCGTGGGGCACACGACACGAAGACTTCCTCGCGTCGTGCCTCGCTCCACCGCCCAGGAAGGGTGTCCTGCACACCCTCTCCGAGCGGGAACTCGACGTGTTCACCCAGCTGCGCACCACCCGCACGATGCAGGAGATCGCCGAGAGCCTCGGTGTCTCGATCAACACCGTGAAGACACATCAGCGCGCCATCTACCGGAAGCTCGATGTCCGGTCGCGGCGCGAGGCTGTCCGTGTGACCGACTGAACCCACCTCGCCGTCGCCATCATCCGCAGAGGGTGAGACGTGGATTCGCGGACACCTCGGTAGCCGACGATGACTGTCATGCTCGACGTCCTTTGGCGCATGCTGCCGGTCACCCTGAGCGTAATGGCGAGCCCGGTGGCGATCCTCGCGGTGCTGGGCATGCTGCAGTCGTCTCACCCACTTCTGGTGAACGTCTGCTATCTCGGAGGGTGGGTGGTGGCCACCTCCGGCTCACTCGTCTTCTGGCTTGCTGTGCTCTCGTATTTCGGCATCTCCGAGGCCCACACCGGCTCCGCTCTCGCGACTGCGCTGCACGCGAGCATCTCCGTGCTGTGCTTCGCCGGCGCGGTGTGGTCGTATCGGCGGGCGCGGGCAACGTTGACGCGCCTCGCCGCGGCCCGCACCCTCGACGAGTTCGCGGCCGCCGCGCCGCAATTGCCCGGCCTCGTTAAGGACTCTGTGGGATACGGCGCGCGGCGATCATTCGTCGTCGGGCTCGGTGTCTTTCTCCTCAACCCGACGAATGTGTCGCTAGTGGCCGCGACCGCGATCGACCTTCTCAACGCGCACGTCTCGTCAGTGCAAGTCGTCGGACTGAGTATCGGCTTCGTCGTGGCCGTGTCCCTGCCGCTGGCCCTGCCAGTCATCGCGGTCACGGCCGGACGCCGGGCGCCGGACCGGCTCATCACGCGAGTGCGCGGATGGGTCCTTCGGAACAACGGGTTCATCCGTGCATCCATGCTGCTCGTCGTCGGATTCCTACAATTGACGCGCGCAGTGACGGGCGGTCCGCCATGAAACGCTCGCAGGAAGCCCGCGCCGCGGTACAGACCTACCTCCGCAGGTTCGGCACCCGCCGAACGATCGGATCGGACGTCAAGGCAGGTGTCGTGCTCGGCGTCGAGAGCGTGCCAGACGGGTTGGCTGCAGGCGTCCTCGCGGGCGTCAACCCGCTGCTCGGACTCAACGCCTACCTGGTCGGCACGGTCACCGGGGCGTTGACAACCGGGTCAGTGTTCATGACCGTTCAGGCGACCGGCGCCATGTCGGTCATCATCAGCGACGTGCCAGCCGCGCAGGGTCCGAACGCGGCCTCCGTCATCGCCACTCTGACTGTGCTCGCGGGCCTCATCATGTTGGGGCTCGGGGTGGCTGGCCTAGGGAGTCTGGTCCGGTTCATCCCGTCGGCCGTGCTCTACGGGTTCGTCAACGGAGTCGCGATCAACATCATCCTCGGACAGCTCGCCAACTTCACCGGATTCGCGGGCACCGGAGAGAATCGCGTCAGCCGAGCGGTCGACACCGCGGCCCACATCGGCCATTTCAGCTGGCCAACTGTGGCAGTGGGTGCGTCGACGATAGCGCTGATCTTCGCACTGGAAGCCCTCGGAGTGGGCCCACTGGGAATGGTCGTCGCGGTGGTCGTCGGATCGGGTCTCGCGTTCATCTTCCCGCAGGACGCGGTCGTCACGCTCGGCGACTCAGTCGACATCGGCCGCAGTCTTCCATCATTCGTCGCGCCGTCGT
Source organism: Gordonia liuliyuniae (assembly GCF_021739025.1). Classification (GTDB taxonomy): domain Bacteria; phylum Actinomycetota; class Actinomycetes; order Mycobacteriales; family Mycobacteriaceae; genus Gordonia; species Gordonia liuliyuniae. Next base: position 140,310 of record NZ_JAKKOT010000001.1, read on the forward strand.
TGTCGGAGACGCCCGCACTGCTTGTGCCCGCGTTGTCGTTGGCGCTCGTCGGGCTAGTGCAGGGTGCGGCCGTCTCCGGGTCGACCCCGAACCCGGACGGCCACTACCCGAACGCATCGGCGGACTTCCGCGGGCAGGGCTTGGCGAACATCGCCTCAGGCGTGCTCCAAGGCATGCCCGTAGGCGGATCGATGTCAGCGACGTCGTTGGCCCGGTCGGCGGGCGCACGGAGCGCGTTCGCGAGCATGGTCGCCGGCCTCGTCATGGTGGCCACGATCCTGGTGTGCGGTCCGCTCATCGAAAACGTGGCAATGCCCGCACTCGCGGGCCTCCTAATCCTCGTCGGCGTCCGTACGCTGAAGCCCCACCAGTTCCGGATGATCTGGCAAGCGGGGCGAGTACAGGTCGCCGTGTTCTCGGTGACCCTCGCATTGACCATGACGATCCCCCTCCAGTACGCGGTGCTCTCGGGAGTGGGATTGGCCGTGATCCTGCACGTCGTACAGCAGTCCAACCGGGTGAGGGTCGTCCAGTGGACGTTCGACACACCCGATTCTCGACCACGGGAGACCACGCCTCCGTCCGCCCTCGAGCCCGGCGACGTCGTCGTTCTCTCACCGTACGGAACGCTCTTCTTCGCTTCAGCACAAGCGTTCCGATCTCAACTGCCGACGCCAGTCGCCGATGCGCGCGGCGCAGTCGCCATCATCCGTCTTCGAGGGACGGACGAATTGGGGGTCACGTTCCTCACCATGCTCGGCGAGTACGCGATCGAGCTTCATCGTGCACACGCCACTCTGATGTTGAGCGGAGTCGGCGGCGGCCTCGACGATCAACTCACCGCGACTGGGGTTCGCGAGCAGATCGGCGACAACAACGTCTTCTTGAGCCGCAGCCGACTCGGCGACTCGGTGTTCGACGCGTTGGGTCGGGCGCGGGAACGCCGCCAAGAGGGCTGACCGTTCGCTGCCTCGGCGGCGGCCGAGACGTTGGCGTCAGTTGAGCAGTTTCGCCTTCGCGGCGGCGAACTCGTCATCGGTGAGGAGTCCCTGAGACCGCAGATCCGCTAGTCGCATCAGCTCACCCGTCAGGTCGGATGCGGGCGACGCGGAGCTCGGCGACTGGTATATCGGGGCGGGTTCGGGCGCCATCCTGTCGACAGCACGCTGCGCCTGGCGACTGTTGACTGCGTTTGCTGTCCCGGCGACCACCGCGGTACGGGCGGCCAGACCGATCAGGCCTGGGCGGCCTCCTCGTCGCAACATCATGGTCTCGTTCTCCCGTCCTGCCGCTTCGCGTCGTTCACTCGGCCGCAGCCATTTCGGCGACGGCGTTCACCACATGTGCCGGAATACGCTCCACGGCGACCACCGAGGAGCCGTCCTCGTTCAGTGCGGCTGCGAGGTTTCTCGCCCAGACGAGCTCGAAGGCCACGATCGCCGCCGCCTGTCCCGCTGGCACATGCTCGAGCAGGTCGGTGACATCGTCATCACCGATCAGCCCGGGCGCCGCGAGCGCGGTACCGGCGAGCGCGAACTCGGTGCGGTCCACCTCGTCCACCAGCACCGAACCACTCTCGGCTTTCGTGACGACGACCGCATCGAGGAGCCGTATGACACCCGCATCAAGTTGCTCGGCCAACGCGTGGAACACGACTGTCGAGACCCGAGAGGCCCCCAACATGATGACGTTGATCTCGACCGGACCGAGTCCGCCCGCGCCCGCCAACGATTCGAAACCCATGACGTCTCCCCACTTTCGATGAACCTCCGGCCCGCCTCCCATTCGATGTTCGCACCGGGCGGCCAGTCGCAGTGGCCGCGTCACCCGCATCGGGCGAGACGCCGCAGGAGGTTCGGCAGCGCCGACTCATACTCGATTCATGGCCGACACGCCCGTATCCGACCGCTCGTCTGCGCGGACGGTTCCACGCGGACTCGCGGTCCTTGTGGCGCTGGCTTCGATCACCGTCGTGACCGCCGGGATCAAGGTCACCGCGGGCATCGTCGGGCCGGTGTTCCTCGCGTTGATTCTGGTCATCGCGGTTCACCCGGCCGGCACGTATCTCCGCAGACACGGCTGGCCGCGTTGGTTGTCGGCGATCGTCGTCCTCGTCGCCCTATACGGAATACTCGTGGTGATCTTCGGATCGGTCGTCTTCTCGCTGGGCAGGCTCACGACCATCCTCCCCGACTATGCCGACAAGTTCGACGACCTCGTGGACGACGTCAAACAGTTCCTCCAAGATCACGGTGTCGCCACCGCGTCCGCGGACTCGATCCTCGGGAACATCGACTCGCACACGCTCATCTCGGCTGCAGGCTCACTGCTGTCGTCTGCGGTCTCGCTGACGTCGACGCTCATCCTGATCATCTCGGTCGCGCTCTTCCTGGTCGTCGACTCACTCGGAGTGGACGACCGGACGGCCGTGCTCCGCCACGTGCGGCCGAACATCGCCGAAGCCATGATCGGTTTCACGAACGGAACACGCCGGTACCTCCTCGTCACCACACTGTTCGGGTTCATCGTCGCTGTCCTCGACGCCGGCGTCCTGTGGGCGATCGGGATCCCGCTGCCGTTGTTGTGGGGACTGTTGTCGTTCATCACCAACTACATCCCGAACATCGGCTTCGTCCTCGGCGTCGTCCCGCCTGCTGTCCTCGGGCTCCTCGAAGGCGGCCCCGGGACCATGCTCCTGGTCATCGTCGTCTACAGCGCGATCAACGTCGTCCTGCAGTCGTTCGTCCAGCCGAAGTTCGTCGGCGACGCCGTCGGCCTCTCTACGACCATCACTTTCCTCTCACTCGTCGTGTGGGGTTGGATCCTCGGCCCGCTCGGCGCGATCCTCGCTGTCCCGCTGACGATCTTCGTCAAATCCCTTCTCGTGGACGTCGACCCACAGACCCGGTGGATGAACATCTTCATCGCCGATACGGTGTCCGCCACCCCGAGCGGCCCATCGAACGAAGGATCAGCCGATGCTTGATGTGAACGGATTGGTGGTCGTCGCCGTCGGCGCAGTGCTGTGCTTCTACGGAGTGCGCTCGGCTCACCTGGGCGTCCTTGCAGCCGGGTTCGGGGCCGGTTGGCTCATCGCGGCCCTGTTCAATCCCTCGACGACGACCCTGATCCTGTTCGGTCTGATCGGCGCTGTGTCGTCGTGGGTCGTCGTGTCCTTGATGTTCAAGTTCGCCACCTACCTCATCGGCGGGCTGGCTGGTGCTGTGGCCGGAGCCCGCATCGCCGACCTAGTGCAGCCCGGGGACAACTCGTGGTCGGCCAGCGCGATCATCGTCGTCGCGGTCGCGATCTCCGCGGCGTTCGCCGCCGACAAGTACCGGGAGCGCGCCCTACTGTGGCTCACGTCGATCGGCGGCGCCGCGATGGTCCTTCACGGGCTCGGACGAGCCGTGGACGCATTGGATTGGTTGCGGTCGGCAGACTCCACTGCAGGCGAAGTGGCAGGCACTGCGGCATGGGTGGGACTGTCGCTCGCCGGGTGGATCGTCCAGCGACGGCTGTTCGCGGAGCGCCTCGGCGTCAAGCATCGAATCGGCCGTGCGAACCCAGATTCGTGACATGCGCTCCGCCGTGGCGGGGTCGGACGAATTCCCGTGTAACGCTCCCCCGTTCTGCGGCGATGCGCCGGGATCAGTACCGTAGTCGCCATGGCAGACATCATGATCATCGGTGGACACGGCAAGATCGCACTGCTTCTCGCCCCTCTGCTGAATGCGCGCGGCGACGCCGTGACCTCGGTCATCCGTAATCCCGAGCACGCCGACGACATCCGTGCCGCGGGCGCCACTCCGCTGGTCCTGGACGTGGAGAGCGCCACCCGCGAGCAGCTCGCCGCTGCACTCGACGGATTCGACGCGGTCGTCTGGAGTGCGGGTGCGGGCGGTGGCAACCCCGATCGCACGTACGCGGTCGACCGCGACGCGGCGATCCGCACCATGGAGGCTGCGGGCGATGCCAACGTCGCCCGATTCGTCATGGTCTCGTACCTGGGCGCGCGGCCCGACCACGGTGTGCCCAGCGACAATTCGTTCTTCGCATACGCCGAGGCGAAGGCCGCGGCCGACACCGCACTGCGTGAGACCAACCTTGGCTGGACCGTCCTCATGCCCGGCGCACTGACGATGGACGAACCGTCGGGCACCATCGACCCGGCCGCGATTCGAGCGGCGAACCTGCCCGGAACCTCGCGCGCCAACGTCGCACTGGTCGCAGCCGCCGCACTGGCGACCCCGGAATCGATCCACCAGAACATCTCGTTCACCGACGGCAGCGTCCCGATCGAGGTCGCGCTCGGCGCACTCTGACAACGTTGGCACTCGGCCACGAACCCGTCACTCACGCAGAGGGAGAGCGCACATGCAGGTCGGCGTCGTCTGGACCATCAACGCGAAGAGCTTGTCGATCGACAACGCGGTCGCGAACGCGAACGAACTGTGCGAGGAGGGATTCCGCCGCGTTTGGACCACACAGATGCCGAACGAGCCGGACGCTCTCACTGTGATCGGCGTCGTCGGGCGCGAGGTCCCCGACATCGAATTCGGCACCAGCGTCCTGCCGATCCAGTCCCAGCACCCGATGAAGCTCGCACAGCAGGCGGCAACGGTGAACCAGATCCTCGGAGGGCGCCTGACCCTGGGTCTCGGACTCAGTCACAAGGTCGTCACCGAAGGCATGTGGGGCGTGCCCTACGGTAAGCCGGTCCAGCGCACCGAAGAATATCTCGACGGTCTCCTCCCCCTCCTCAACGGCGAGAAGGCCAGCGCGGCAGGTGAACTCGTCACGACGCGCGGATCGCTCACCTTGCAGGCCCCCGCCCCGTCGGTCTACTTCGCCGCGCTCGGCCCCAAGATGCTGAACGTCGCAGGACGTCGAACCTCCGGCACGGTCACCTGGATGACCGGCCCGAAGACACTGCGCGACCACGTCATCCCCACGTTGCGTCAGGCCGCCGCCGACGCCGGGCGACCCGACGGCGCCGTCCGTACCGTCGCGATGCTCCCCGTCTGTGTGACCGACGACGTCGACGCCGCCCGAGCCGAGGCCGGGCGCCAGTTCGCGATGTACGACGGGCTGCCGTCGTACAAGGCGATGCTCGACCGTGAAGGCTTCACCGGTCCGGCCGACGCCGCGATCGTCGGCGACGAGGCCACCGTCGCCGATCGCCTCGCCGAACTCGCGGCTTTCGGCGTCGACGAGTACGTCGGAATCTTGTTCGACCGCGATCCGGAGGTCCGCGCCCGCACCCGGGCCCTCCTGCGCACACTGGACGAGTAGCCACCGCCACACGCCGAGGAGAACCATGTCGAACACACTCATCACCGTCGACGAACTCGCGGAGGCGATGCTCTCGTCTCGGCCGCCCGCGGTTCTCGACGTGCGCTGGCAGCTCGGACGCGACGACGGTGCGCAACAGTATCGGGAAGGCCATCTGCCCGGGTCGGTGTACGTCGATCTCGACACCGAGTTGGCGGCACCGGGCAGCCCCGAGCGCGGCCGCCATCCGCTGCCGGACGTCGCCGACCTGCAGGCGGCCGCGCGGCGCTGGGGTGTGGACGCGTTGGCCCCGGTCGTCGTCTACGACGACAACGGCGGCATGTCGGCGGCTCGCGCGTGGTGGCTGCTCCGGTGGGGCGGGGTCGCGGACGTGAAGATCCTCGACGGCGGGCTCGACGCCTGGCGCGAGGCCGGAATGCGATTGTCGAAGGGCGACGCGAAGCCACGCACGGGCACCGTCGTGCTGACCGGAGGAGGTCTGCCCGCGGTCGACATCGACGACGTCACCGGCACCGATGCGCTCCTGCTGGACGCCCGCGCCGCCGAACGCTTCCGCGGCGACGTGGAGCCCATCGACCCGCGTCCCGGCCATATTCCGGGCGCGACCAATGCCCCGACGGCCGACAACCTGGTGGACGGGAGGTTCCGCACCGCGGACGAACTCCGTTCCCGCTTCACCGATCTCGGCGTCGACGGGCACCGCGACGTGATCGTCTACTGCGGGTCGGGCGTCACCGCTGCGCACCAGATCGCCGCGCTGGAGCACGCTGGTTTCCGCGCAGCGCTGTACCCCGGCTCGTATTCACAGTGGTCGTCGGACCCCGAGCGTGATGTCGAGGTCGGCTGAGAGGTCAGTCGCGCTCTAGCAGGAAGAAGTAGGGTCGCGGGGAATTCCGCAGGTCCATCGCGCCCAGGAGAGTGTCGTCGTCCAGCCTCCGGAAGTGGTCGATGATGGCGAGCTGGTCGTAGACCATCGCGGCACTGACCTTGCCCCGGTATTCGACGTTGCGGAGGCGGGCGCGATGCCTGCGCGTGCGCACTGCCTTGAACGCGGTGGTGATGCCCGGGATCTTCGGCCGCGGCATGCGGGTGCCGAGCGTGTTGAGCAGGTTCATCGGAACCGAACCGGGGTTCACCGGGTACAGGTCGCCCGGCTCACCGAACATCAGCGGGTGCACCTGATCGGCGCTGTCGAACCGCTTGCCGTACCAGCCCGAGACGGCGAGCAGGCCGTCCAGCGGATGGCCGGTCGGAACTTCGGAACCGTGCCACTGACCAAGGATCTCGTCGATGGTGACGGACGGCAGCGAATCGTAGAGTTCGCATGCCGCGTCGGACGAGAGGCCCGCCTGGAGTTCGAGAACGGTGAGAGTCATCGTGCGCCGACCTTCCGTTCGGTGGGGTACGAATCCAGGTGCTTGACGGGACAACCGCTGGGGAACGTGCCCATCGCCTCGACCCGATAGCCGTCCGGGTACGACTTGACGCGGTGGCTGTCCGACGCGCCCTTCGGCTTGCGCCGCGGAGGCAGCATCCGAACGAACGCGGCCCGCGCGCGCATCGCGCGACGGCTGGCGGCGACGACCGGTCGGGGAGGCTTCGCATACTGGAAGGCGTCGAGCAACCGGTCGTCCATCAGTGCGCGCGAGAACACGCGCACGGCAGGCCGCGACGGCTTCGGATAGAACGTCGCCATCAGGCCCAACGTCATGTCGGCGACGTGGCGTCCACCCTCGTCGTACGCGAAGTGCGCAGCCTCGTAGTCGTCGAGGAGCGTCACGAACCCGTCGTACGTCTCGGGAACGTCTTTGATGTTCATGTGCCGCGCGAGTTCGCGGTAGTAGTTGGTGGACGCGACGACCTCGTCGTAAGTGAACTTCCGCCACCCGTAGTCGTCGACCCACCGTTTCGGAACGACGACGAAGGTCGCGAGGACGTACAGCATGTCGTCGTTCGTGATGTCGTACGCGCGATGCATCTGGTTGATGCGACGCAGCGCCGCCTTCGCATCCGGCGTCGAGAAGCCCTGTTGCAGGGGGATCTCCAGCAGGATCGCCGTGTCGTCGTATCGCTTCTGCGTGTCGTCGAAGCCGCCGGTGTCGGCGAGGAGTCGTCCGATGCTCGGGACTGCGTACGTGCGGAACAGCGCGAAGCTCAGCGACTGGTTCATGTCCCACGGAAAGTCGAACAGCGACATGTTCCGGTAGATCTCCATGAAGTCACGGTGTGGGTCCAGTCCCGCATTGCGGTCGGGGTCGAACATGTCCGGGCCGTCCTTTCAGTGCGCCTGTGCAACGCCTCTCCTTTAGCATAAGTGGGCTTATGTAGATCGGCAAGGGGTTCGAGCAACACCACGTGACAGAATCTCCCCCATGGAATCCGACGCCGACCCCGACAAGCTTCGCCGCCGCTTCCTCCGCGCGGGCATGACGGTGCTGGCCCGTGACGGCTACTCCGGGTTCAAACAGGCTGCGGTCTGCACCGAGGCCGGCGTCACGACCGGCGCCTTCTACCACTCGTTCCGGAACTGGAAGTCCTTCGAGTCGGCCCTCATCGCGCACTGGCGCCTGGAGGCGACAGACCTCCTCGTCGAGTCCGCACGCAACGTCACCGACCCGCACGACCGGATCGATGCACTCATGCAGATCGCCCTGAACCTTCCGCACGACACCGAGCGCGCCATCCGCAGTTGGGCGGCCGTCGACTCCGCCGTCCATGCGGCCCTCACCGAGGTCGAGACCGCGCGACGCGACGCGATCGCGGAGATGGGCGTCGAACTGTTCGGCCGGGAACTCGCCGAACGCCTGGCGGCCACCTCGATGCTGCTGCTGACCGGTTTCGAGAACTCGGCGAACCCGTCAATCGACGATTTCGCGTGGGCCATGCGCACCACGACGGCGACTGCGCTCGCCCTTCTCGACGAGCGTCAGGCGTCGGAGTAGTCGGCGACCCGGCCTCGCTTCGGCGCCTGATACATGGTCCACGCCATCCGTGGGATCAGCCGTCCGGGCAGCCGTGCCGGCCAGTCGTCCGGTCGTAGGAGCGCTTCGGTGCCGCCGTCGACGGTGACGACGCTGCCGACCATGAAGTCGGCGGCAGGCGACAGCATCGTCATCACCCATTCGCCGAGTTGCTCGGGCGTGCCGAATTCGCGGATCGGCACCGGGAACGACCGCACCTGCGACGACGTTGAACTAGCCAACTGCCCTTGAAGCAGCGGAGTCATCACCGGGCCGGGCGCGATCACGTTCATCCGAATTCCGGCGCCCGCCCACTCATCGGCCACCGCACGCCTACGAACCCATCGCGCCACGGCGATCTTCGACGCCGCATACGACGCCGGGCCGGCGAGTGGCCCGCGGCGACGCAGGATTCGGGCCGCACCCTCGGTGTCGCCGCCGACGAGGCGCCGGATGGCACCACGCGGCACCAATGGCGTCGACGTCGTCGAATTCGATCCGAAGACAACGACTTTCGCGTTACCCGCGGCGGCGAGGCGAGGTCGCAGCGCGGTGACGAATTCCGTGACACCGAGGACATTGACCTCGACGATCGCTCGCTCACGGCCACGCTTGGGCCCCACGCCCGCAGCGAGGACGACGCCGTCGAGCGGCCCGTCGACACGCGCGAGCACCTGACCGGCTGCATCGGCGCGGCCGGCGCTCGTCGAGAGATCGGCTGTCACGTCAGTGTCGGCAAGATCGACGCCGATCACCGTCTGTCCACTGTCGACCAATCGCTGCGCCACGGCCGCTCCCATGCCGGACGCAGCACCGGTCACCACATACGTTCCCATCCCTCAACTAGAACATGTTTCAGCTTTCCGTGGGGGCAGTCAGCGCCGGAAACCAGATATCGGCCAAGATTTCCGCGGCCGAGTCGAGGTCGAACTCGATCGTGCCCTGCACGTGCGCGCGCGTGAAATAGCGTTCTAGTTGTGCCACAAGGAGTTCCACCCGAAATCTCGCCTCCCCACGACGCCCTGCTGGCCACCGCGCGAGATACTCCGGCATCGAATCGGTGAGGGCGATGATCGATTCCCTGCCGACCTTTCGGAAGCTGGGCTCGACGGCGAGCGCCTCATCCCATGTGGGCAGGATGTCCCGGTTGCGGACGAACCAGTCGAGCGCCCGCCGGACCCACGCCGTGAACTCGTCCCGTCGACCGCCGCTCAGCACATCGTCGAGGTCGCCGTAGACGGCTCGCGCCCGCTGCTGCATGGTCTCGGCCCCGACCCGCGCCAGCACGTCGCTCTTGTTCGCGAAATGCAGATAGAACGTCGCCCGACTACATCCCACCTCTCGCGTGATGTCGTCGACGGTGACTGTGGCGTAACCGTTTTCGATGAACAATCGCTTCGCCGACGCGAGCAGGGCCGCACGGGTCCGAGCCTTCTGCTGATCACGCAGTGTGCCCTTGTCCCGAGCGCGCGGCTCAGTCTCCCCAGGGTCGTCGTCGAGCATCCGCCCATCATGCCTTCGACCGCCGTATGTGACAATTCTCTGTTCGCTAGACAGCGCTTCAGTCAAAAATCTATCCTTAGGTGCACATTCTTTGGGGCGGACCCGCCGCGCGACACGTTGCGTTCGCGGCGACCGGTGCCGGTGGGCAGGGCTCACGCACGGCGACGGGGCGGGAGCGTCGCCGTGCGTGCTGCGAAAGGCAGCCTTCAATCGACCCGGTAGATGCGCTGCGCGTTCTTCGCGAACAGCTGCGCGAGCAGATGGTCTCCGCGGTCGCCGACTACGTCCAGCAGAGCGCCGACGACGACGTCGATGGTCGCGTTCGGCCGATCGACCGGCATATCGGAGCCGAAGACGACGCGGTCGGGCCCGAAACGGTCCACGACATGCAGGACCAGCGGGCCGATCATCTCGGCGAGGATATCGCGGCCGCCGATGTTGCCGGACGTCTCACGGCCGTAGCCGAGGAGTCCCAGCGCTAGCCCCGACACCTTGACCACGATGTTCGATCGGGCCGCGAGCATCGCGATCCGATCACGCCACAGACTCAGAATCTCGGCGCGGGCGGCGGCCGTCATCCCGGTCTCCGAGCCGACCGGGCCGAACACGCCGACCGGAAGGCCGAGGTGTTCGACCACGATCGTCGTCGTCGGGAACCGCCGCGCCAACAGGTCCAGTTCGCCGAGTTGATGCGAGTACGCGAACGAATGGAATGCCAGGTCGTGGCGTTCTATCGCTTCGAAGCCGCGGAGGAAGGTCGACGAGCTGAGGCCTCCTGAGCGCCTACTCGCGTGGACGACCTGCGGGTCGGGGTGGCTCGCCCACTTGCAGCGGACGCCGCGCACGAGTCCGGTGTACCGCAACTGGTCGTCGAGGTCGTCGGCGAAGCCGGGAGCGCCGGGGTCGCCGGACACGACGAACCCGCCCAGTCGCGGGGCGCGAGACCGCCCGAACGGCAGGCCGGTCACGTACCGGGTCTCAGCGAAAGAGGTGTCGCTCTTCGTCGCGCCCGATCCGCCCCAGTGCGCCTCCACTCCGATGACCGCGTCGATTCCGACGCCGGCGACTCGTCGCACCCCGCTGGCCTCAGCACCGTACTGGCGCGGCTCGTACGGTGTCCGCACGATGCTCGGGTCGATCATCAGCCGTGTCTCTGATCGGTGCGACGGCAGACCGGACAGCCAGAGCGCCGCACGCGGGAATCTGTTGATCACGGGCATGGCCGCGACGCGCGAGAAACGAGACAGCGCCCACGTCGACCGCATCGGGTCGTAGAAGTGGACGTGCGCGTCGACGATGCCGGGGATCACTCCGCTCAACGTCACGATCTCACAGTGCCACACGGGTCCTGCTCGGGTGAACAATGCAGTGCCACACACTGCATCTGGGTACCGAGGCACGAATTCGTGCTGACACGAACGGAAATGCCCGAGCACTGTCAGGTCCGAGGACTACCCTCGGGTAACAAACATCTCCCACGCCCTGAGGAGGACGTCGCCCGGTGAACTCGCCAGCTCAGCCCGTGCTGTCAGAACTCAGGCGAATGATCGCGGCGAACCCCGACCGTTTCGCCGCAGGCGTGTTCACTCGGCTCTTCTCGACCACGCCTGCGCTACGCGATCTGTTCCCCGTCGAGATGGGCTCGTTGCGTACGACATTCGCGCAAGTCATCGACTATGTGCTCGACGCCATCTCGGCGGAGGACGGCCACGAGGATCTGATCGAGTTCCTCGCCCAGCTCGGTCGCGACCACCGCAAGTACGGTGTCACGAGCGAACACTACTGGTTGATGTACGACGCACTGATGACCGAGTTCTCGCGGATGCTCGGGGCGCGTTGGACACAGGAGGTCTACGACGCCGTCTCGCACGGCACGATGCTGATCACGGGTGTCATGCGCGGTGCGGCCGAGAGCGCGCCAGGGCCTGCGGTGTGGCACGCGAAGGTCGTGCAGAAGTTCGTGATCAGCAGGGAGCGCGCCGTCGTGCGGCTGATCGCCGACGCAGACGCGCCGCGGTTCCACGCCGGCCAGTACACCGAGGTCCAGATCCCGCAGTGGCCGCACCTGTGGCGCAACCTGTCACCCGCGACGCCGCCGAATGAACGCGGCGAACTCGAGTTCCACCTGCACGCCATCCCCGGCGGATACCTGAGCGGGGCCATCGTCAGGCAGACTGAGCCGGGCGACGTGTGGACCTTCGGCCAGGTGCACGGCACCATGCAGGTGACCGGTGACCGCCCGGTCCTCATGGTGGCGGGCGGTTCCGGGCTCGCGCCGCTGCGCGCGATCCTCCTCGACATGGCGCGACGCGTCGACAATCCGGAGACCCGGCTGTTCTACGGTGCGCGCCATCCGGGAGAGCTGTACGAACTCGGTGTGCTGCAACAGCTTGCGCGGACCAACCCGTGGCTGCACGTGACGGCCGTCGCCGAGACCGAGACCGACCCGTGGTGGATCGACGGCGCTCCCGATCCTCGCCAGTGGGGTTTCGACCTCCGCTTCGGTCGCGTCGGCGACGTCGCGGTCGAGTATCCGCGCACGCTGTCGCGCCACTCCCTGGAGCCACGCAACTGGATCGACCACCAGATCCTGCTCTCCGGCCCCGCCCCGATGGTGTTCCACACGCAGCTCAAGCTGCGTTCGACGGGCGTCGACCCTGCGAACATCTCCCACGATCCGCTCAACTGACGCGCCGCAGTTCGGCCCCGTCGCCGCTGAGCGGGGACGGGGCCGAACACGGTGCGGCGGGGGCTATCCGACGCTTCCCGAACAGGACGCAGTCGCGAACGGACCGTTCGCCGTCTGCGTGTACTTCACCTGCCCGTCGACGACGATCTCGCACTTGGACGTCGCGCCGTCGGGCTCGTCGTTGGTGACGGAGAGAGATGCGTGCTTCGCGAATCCGGTGACGACGACGGTCTTCTCCCACGGCAACGACGCGTTCGTGTCTTGCGCCATGTTGAAGTCCTTGTCAGTCCATGTGATCGACGTCGACCCGGTGCCGGTGACCCGGTAGACGACGGTGACCTCCCGCTTGGACTCCTTGTCGACGGAGTCGACGGCGCTGCCGACGATGGCGAAGCAGCCGCCGATGACCGCGACGAACAAGAGGATGATGCCGCCGACGATCCACGGCCAGATCTTCCGCTTCTTCGGGGGCTGATACGGATAGGGCTGTTGGTATGGGTTGGGAGTACCGCCCGCGGGCGGAGGAGGAGTCGACACTGCGGAGAGTCTCCTTGTTAGACAACGGAATCAGGCAACGGAACGTTAGTCGAGCCAGGTGACTCCGCGTTGTCGATCTCTCCGATTTCGGCCGTTTGGACTAAACCGAGCGGCCCGATCTCCCGCTACGTCAGCGGATCGGCTTCTTGTACCGGTCGAGATAGGTGATCTCTTCGACGGGTGGGCGCTGCGCGGACCGGAACGATGTGCCGGTCGTGTAGGCGACGGGGATCAACCCGGCCTGCGTCATGTGCGGCGGGATGCCGAGGAGTTCGGCTGCGTCGGCCTCCTCGTTGAGGTGCAGCGTTGTGAAGCAGCTGCCGAGTCCGCGGCTGCGCAGCGCGAGCTGCAGACTCCATGTCGCGGGCAGAATCGACCCCATCATGCCTGCCGCCGCGGCGGTGTTCGGCTCGCTGCTCAGCTGGTCGAGGCGACCGATGATCAGCGGGATCACGATCACCGGCACCTCACCGAGGTGCTCGGCAAGATAGTTCGCCGACGTCGCCACCCGTCCTGACTGACTTCCCGGCTCGGCGTTGGCCGCACTCGTCGCCAGATATTCGGCTCCGCCTCGGCGATAGATCTCGGCGAGCTGCTGTTTGGTGGAGTCGTCGCGGACGACGAGCCACCGCCAGCCCTGGTTGTTCGATCCGGTAGGCGCCTGGACTGCGAGTTCCAAACACTCCAGGAGGACATCGTCCGGTACGGCGCGGGTCAGGTCGAGTCGCTTGCGCACGGATCGGGTCGTCGACAGCAGCGCGTCGGTTTGCGTCAGGTCGAAGTCGGCGGAGTCGAAACGGTCGATGGAGGTCATATATCGATGGTATCGACGCGAGCAAGGCCCGGCAGGCCGTCGAGGTGGGGCTACGAATCCGCTTCGGACCCCACGCCCCTCCACTAGGCTGACACGCAGTGCCAAAAGTCGACTTCGCATGATCGCCGACGCACTCCCCAACCGAGATCGGAGCGCCATGTACCGCTTGACCGTCCTCTACAACCAGCCGACCGACCCGGCGGCATTCGACGAGTACTACTTCAACACGCACATCCCGCTGGCCAGCAAGCTTCCCGGGTTGCGCAGCGTCTCGGTGTCGAAGTCGGAGTCGCTCGACGGATCCACTCCGGACATCTACCTGATCACGACGTTGGACTTCGACTCGAAGGAAGCCCTCGGCGCGGGACTCGGCTCCGAAGCGGGCAAGGCGACCGCAGCCGACGTCGCGAACTTCGCGACCGGCGGGGTGACGATGCTCGGCGCCGAGGTCGTCGTCGAGAACTTCAGCTAGTCACACGGCATCCTCGCTAGACGCTGCAGGCGTCGCTTCCCGCTACTGGTCCGGACTATTAGCGGGAAGCGACGCCTGCAGCGTGAAATCGTCTCTCAGCGCCTGCGTTTGCGCGGCTGCCAGACGACCAGAGCATTGGTGTGCGGGACAGGGACGAGTTCGGCACCCGGGCGAACCGCGCTGCGCATCGCATCGATCTCGTTCTGCATCTCCAACACGCGAGCGCGCAGCGCATCGACCTGGTCGGTCAGCTCGATGATCCGCTTCACGCCCGCGAGGTTCACGCCCTCGTCCTGCGAGAGTCGCTGGACCTCGCGGAGCAGGTCGACGTCGCGCGACGAGTAGCGGCGGCCGCCGCCGCGCGTGCGCTGCGGCGTGACGATGCCGAGCCGGTCGTAGGTGCGCAGAGTCTGCGCGTGCATGCCGGCCAGCTCCGCCGCCACCGAGATCAGATAGGTGGCGGCAGCCTCGCCGGGGACGCCGTGCGGCTTCCCTGCGTTACCTTGTGCCTTCTCCGTAGCCATCGTGCATCACCGCGCCCATCCGTCTCGTGGATCGAACCCGCTCGCCTTCTCGGCAGTCGCGTACGTCTTCAACGCTTCGGTCGCGGCGTCGTCGAGCTTCGCCGGAACCGAGACCTTCACAGTGACCAACAGATCACCCGAGCCGCCCGAACGCTTCGGAACCCCCCGGCCCTTCAGCCGCAGAGTACGCCCGTCCGACGTGCCCGCCGGGATCTTGACACCAACCGAGCCGTCCAACGTCGGAACCGACACCGTCGCCCCGAGAGCGACCTCGGAGAACGACACCGGCAGCTCGACCTTCAGGTCGTTGCCGTTGCGGGTGAAGACCTTGTCGGCCAGCACGTGGACGGTCACGTACAGGTCGCCCGACGGCGCGCCGCGTCGTCCGGCCTCGCCTTGGCCGGCGAGCCGGATGCGTTGCCCGTCTTCGACGCCCTGCGGGACGCGGACGTTGATGGTGCGGGGCCGCACCGTGACGCCCGAGCCGGAGCAGTCCGGGCACGGATCGTCGATCTTGGTGCCGGTGCCCTGGCAGTCGGGACACGGCTCCGAGAACCCGAAGTGTCCCTGGTTGCGCGTTACGAAACCCGAACCGCTGCACGACGTACACGTTCGCGGACTGGTGCCCGGCTTGGCGCCGCTGCCATGACAGTTGGTGCACGGCGACGGGCTCGTGACCCGCAACTGCACCGTGGTGCCTTGGACAGCGTCCCGGAACGCGAGCGTCGTCTCGGTCTCCAGGTCGTTGCCGCGACGTTGCCGTGGGGACGTGGCCGCCCCTCGGGTGCGGCCGCCGCCTCCGAAGAGGCCGCCGAACATGTCACCGAGGTCGGCTCCGCCTGCGCCGCCGCCGCCGAACAGGTCGCCGATGTCGAAGCCACCCGCGCCGCCGCCAGCGCCGCCGAAGCCACCGGGAAAACCCCCGCCGCCTCCGCCGTCGGCCCGGAACCGGCCGCTCGCCATGAGATTCCGCATCTCGTCGTACTCTTTGCGCTTCTCGTCGTCGGCGAGCACGCTGTGGGCTTCCGACACTCGTTTGAAGCGCTCCTCGGCTGCGGTGTCTCCGGGATTCGCATCGGGATGCAGTTCGCGAGCCAGCTTTCGGTAGGCCTTCTTGATCTGCTCCGCCGCGGCGTCGGAAGAAACGCCGAGGTCTGCGTAGAAATCGCGTTCCAGCCATTCACGCTGTGGTGCCATCAGACGTCACCTCCTGGAATTAAGTCTGTTGTCGTATGTCGTGGTTTCGACTCGCTTCGCTCGCTCGACCAGCGGCGGACGGGTCTGTAGTTGTGGGGCTCCGGTCGGTCGGCGGATGCGGAGTCCCTCGCTGATCGAGCGGAGCCGAGATCTCGACTCCGCTCGATCAGCATGGCGATCATGCAGGATCGGTGACGGTGACCGTCGCGGTGCGGATCACCTTGTCGCCGAGCCGGTATCCGGCGCGGTAGACGAGCCCGACGACGGGCGTGTCACTGCTGCCCTCATGCTGGATCGCTTCGTGAACCTCCGGATCGAATGCGTCGCCCGGCTCTCCGAACTTGACGAGTTGCTCGCCCGCCAGGATGCCGGCCAGCTTGTCGGCGAAGGCGCGTAGCGGCCCCTCGTCGAGGTCGCCGTGCTCGCGGGCGCGGTCCAGGTCGTCGAGGATCGGGAGCAGCTTCTCGACGAGAACCTGCTTGCCGCGAGCCACCGACTGCAACGCGTCCTCGGCGCTGCGGCGACGGAAGTTGGCGAACTGCGCCCGCTCCCGCTGCAGCGCTTCGGTCAGTTCCGTGACCTGTTGGGCCTCGGGGGCCGCATCGGCCGGGGCCGCTGCAGCATCTGCAGCGGTGTCGGCGTCATCGGTCTCGGCGACCGTCACGTCGACGACCTCCTCGACGAACTCGTCCGGTTCCGTGGAGCCGGTCTCGGGGCTGGTCACTTGTTGTCACCTTCCGCGGGGTCGTCCACGACCTCGGCGTCGACGACGTCATCAGCTCCGTCAGCGGCTGTGCCTGCAGCGTCGCCCTCGGCCTGAGCGTTGGCGTAGATCGCCTGCCCCATGGCCTGCGACTCCTCCGACAGCTTCTCGATCGCGGTGCGGATCGCAGCCGAATCGGTGCCCTTCAAAGCCTCGTTGGCGTCGGTGATAGCAGCCTCGACCTTGGTCTTGACGTCGGCCGGGACCTTGTCCTCGTTCTCCTTGAGGAACTTCTCGGTCTGGTTGACCAGCGACTCCGCCTGGTTGCGGGTCTCCGCCTCCTCGCGACGAGCACGATCCTCTTCTGCGTGAGCCTCAGCGTCCTTGACCATGCGGTCGATCTCGTCCTTGGAGAGACCCGAACCGTCCTGGATACGGATGCTGTTCTCTGTTCCGGTGCCCTTGTCCTTCGCGGTGACGTGCACGATGCCGTTGGCGTCGATGTCGAAGGTCACCTCGATCTGCGGGACGCCCTGCGGTGCAGGAGCGATGCCGCCGAGCTCGAAGGAGCCGAGGAGCTTGTTGTGCGAAGCGATCTCGCGCTCACCCTGGAACACCTGGATCTGCACGGACGGCTGGTTGTCCTCCGCCGTCGTGTAGGTCTCCGAACGCTTGGTCGGGATCGTGGTGTTGCGCTCGATGAGCTTGTGCATCACGCCGCCCTTGGTCTCGATGCCGAGAGACAGGGGCGTCACGTCGAGCAGCAGCACGTCCTTGACCTCGCCGCGCAGCACGCCGGCCTGCAGGGCGGCGCCGACGGCGACGACCTCGTCCGGGTTGACGCCCTTGTTGGGGTCCTGGCCGCCGGTCAACTCCTTGACCAGTTCGGTGACTGCGGGCATACGTGTCGAACCGCCGACGAGCACCACGTGGTCGATGTCGCCGACCGCGATGCCCGCGTCCTTGATGACGGCCTGGAACGGGGTGCGCGTGCGCTCGAGGAGATCACTGGTGATCTTCTGGAACTCGCTGCGCGAGAGCTGCTCGTCGAGGAACAGCGGGTTCTTGTCGGCGTCCACCGTGATGTACGGCAGGTTGATCGACGTGCTCTGCGACGACGACAACTCGATCTTGGCCTTCTCGGCAGCCTCGCGGAGGCGCTGGTTGGCCATCTTGTCCTTGGTCAGGTCGATGCCGTTGACCGCCTTGAACTTGTCGACGAGCCATTCGACGATGCGCTCGTCCCAGTCGTCGCCACCGAGGTTGTTGTCGCCCGAGGTCGCGCGGACTTCGACGACACCGTCGCCGATCTCCAGCAACGAGACGTCGAACGTGCCGCCACCGAGGTCGAAGACGAGGATGGTCTGTTCCTTCTCGCCCTTGTCCAGGCCGTAGGCCAGCGCTGCCGCGGTCGGCTCGTTGACGATGCGCAGCACGTTCATACCTGCGATCTGGCCGGCTTCCTTGGTCGCCTGGCGCTGTGCGTCGTTGAAGTAGGCGGGGACCGTGATGACGGCGTCGGAGACGTCCTCACCCAGGTATGCTTCGGCGTCGCGCTTGAGCTTCATCAGCGTGCGGGCGCTGATCTCCTGCGGGGTGTACTTCTTGTCGTCGATCTCGACGGCCCAGTCGCCTTCGCCCATGTGGCGCTTGACGGAGCGGATCGTGCGATCGACGTTGGTGACCGCCTGGTTTTTGGCGGGCTGTCCGACGAGGACTTCGCCGTTACGGGCGAACGCGACGACGGACGGGGTGGTGCGGGAGCCTTCGGCGTTCGCGATGACGGTGGGCTCGCCGCCTTCTAGAACGGACACCACGGAGTTGGTGGTGCCGAGGTCGATTCCGACAGCACGGGACATATGTGTTCCTCCTTGTAGGCGGCTTCGGGAAGCCGGTTCGTGTATGGGCCTGTTGGCCTGTGGTTGATGAAACCTCAGCGCCTTCGACTCAGGTCTACCGTGCGGCTCAGCCTGCGTCAAATCATCTTGAGTCTCATTCACTCAGGTTTCTCGATCTGTTCAACCGGGTACCCGCCGGATTCATTCCACCTAGTTGAGCCAATACCGCTCAAATGCGGGAGACGCTGGTCACAGATCGACGACTTTCCACGCATCCGCGGGCTCGAGCGACATCCGCGGCCTCCCTGAACGCCGCGGATGTCAACGAACACAGCGGATGCGTCAGCTGCGTATACCGTCAACCCATGAGCAACATCAGCTACGAGGTGCGCGACCAAGTGGCGCACGTCCGGCTCGACCGCCCCGACAAGCACAACGGCCTCACCCTCGACATGCTCGACGACCTCGCGGCCACTGCCGACCGCGTCAGCAAGGACCGCAGTGTGCGCGCCGTCGTCCTCGCAGGCGAAGGAGAGTCGTTCTCGTCCGGGCTCGACTTCGCGTCCGCGGGCAAGGAACGCACCCGGATCATGCGGAACCTGATCCCGAAACGATCGTCCGCGGCGAACAGCTTCCAGAACGCCGGATGGGCCTGGCGAAGCGTCCCGGTCCCGGTGATCGCAGTGCTGCACGGCCACTGTTACGGCGGCGGACTCCAGATCGCGCTCGGCGCCGACTTCCGGTTCGCCGCGACGACGACCGACCTGTCGATCATGGAAGCCAAGTGGGGTCTCATCCCCGACATGTCACTGTCGGCGAGCATTGCCCAACTGACGAGCATCGACGTCGCCAAGCGACTGACGATGACCGGCGAGACATTCGACGCGCACCAGGCGCTCGGATGGGGACTGGTCAGCGGTGTGTCCGACGACCCACACGGCGACGCAGACGTACTGATCGACCGGATCAAACAGCGTTCGCCCGATGCTGTGGCCGCGTCGAAGTCGCTGTTCGAGAACACCTGGTACAACGGCTCACGCCTCTCGTTCCCCGTGGAGCAGGCTTTGCAGATCCGACTCCTCCGCGGGCGCAACGCCGCCATCGCGCGCACGGCCGGACTCGCGAAGCAGAAGCCGCAGTTCGTCGAACGACAGCTGTAGGCATGGCCGCGAGCTGGCGCGAGATCGAAGACCGGGACCCGGCCGGTCCGCTGTGGCGGGCGGCTCAGATCTTCCGACTGCTCTCGTTCGTCTACGCGCTCGGCTTCCAGATCGTCATCAACGGCGACCTCACCCACCCTCGGATCACCTGGATCTTGTTCTCGGTCCTGACCGCCGCAAACATCTGGTGGACGGTCGGCTACCTCGTCGGGTTCGGGCGACGCCCCTGGTTCGTCGCCGTCGAAGTGATCGTCTCCGCGAGCATGATGCTGTCCACATCGCTCGTCACCGACGATTCCTGGATTTCGCACAATCAGACGTGGCCGACGACATTGTGGATGACGAACGCCGCGCTGTCGGCGGCGATCGTCGGCGGTCCGCTGTGGGGTGCGGTCGCCGGGTTCGCCGTCGCGGGCGCCAACTATTACGTCAAAGGCCACATCGACGTGAACTTCGGACGCAACGCGACGACCATCCTGCTCGTCTCCGCGGCCGCGGCTGTCGGGATGGCCGCGGCCCGCGCCCGGACCGTCCACGAGGAACTGACCGAAGCGATCGGCCTGGCGGCACGGTCGGCCGAACGCGAACGGCTCTCCCGCGAAGTGCACGACGGCGTACTCCAAGTACTCGCGCTCATCGCCAAGAGAGGTCGCGAGATCGGTGGGGAGACAGCCGAACTCGCTGAACTGTCCGCCGAACAGGAGCGTAGGCTCCGAGCGCTCATCGCCGACACCGCCGAACCGTCGCCCGCCTTGACCCCGACGTCACGAGACCTCGCCGCGGCGCTCCGATCGGCCGCCGCGCCCCGCGCCAACGTGAGCGCCCCCGCTCACCCGGTGACCGTCGACGCCGAGATCGCCGACGAACTGCTCGCCGCCGTCGACAACATCCTCGACAACGTCGCCCACCACGCCGGACCCGACGCACAGGCGTACATCCTCCTGGAAGACCTCGGCGACACCGTCGTCGTCTCCGTGCGCGACGACGGAATCGGCATCGAAGACGGGCGTCTCGCCGCCGCCGAAGCCGAAGGCCGCATGGGCATCTCCGCGTCGATCATCGGACGTGTCGAGAACATCGGCGGCACTGCGCGCCTGGAGTCCGCGCCCGGAGCCGGGACAGAATGGGAACTGTCCGCACCCCGCACGAAGGGCACGCCGTGAGTGAACTGAGAGTCATGGTCGTCGACGACCACCCGATGTGGCGCGACGGCGTCGCGCGCGACCTCACCGACATCGGGTTCGACGTCGTCGCCACCGCCGACAGCGTCGCATCGGCGACCGCCCGCGCGGGCGCCGTCCGACCCGACGTGGTCCTGATGGACATGAACCTGCCCGACGGCACCGGCGCGCAGGCGACCGCTGGCGTCCTCGCCGCACACCCCGGAGCGCGCGTGCTGATTCTGTCGGCGTCGGACGAACGCGACGACGTGCTCGACGCCATCAAAGCCGGTGCCACCGGCTATCTCGTGAAGAGCGCCCAGCAGTCCGAGCTGGTCGCGGCCGTCCGTGCGACCGGTGACGGGCAGACCGTGTTCACGCCGGGCCTCGCCGGACTCGTCCTCGGCGAGTACCGTCGCATGTCGCAGGGACCGGAGAACGACGCGCCCGTCCTCACCGGACGCGAGACCGAAGTGCTGCGGTACGTCGCGAAAGGCATGTCGTCCCGCCAGATCGCGACGCGCCTCGAGATCAGCCCGCGCACCGTCGAGAACCATGTCGGATCGTCACTGCGGAAACTCCAGCTCGGCAACCGCGTCGAATTGGCGCGGTACGCGATCGAGCACGGGTTGGACGCCGAGTGAGGCCCGCTCCGGTCGCGCCTGAGTACCCGCAGGGAAGTCCTCATGCTCACTAGGTAGTTCCACGCATGTTTTCACCGTCGGCCAGGTCAAGAGTGGAAACCATGAACGAGACACCGCACAACCAACCGCCCGCGGGCTCCGACCCGACGCCCGTCAACCGACTCACCGCCCCGCTCCCACCGACCTACCCCATTTCTGGTCAGCCGTTCGTGCAGTACCAGTCCAACGGCTACGCGCCGTTCCCCGCTCCCGGGCCCCGCGCCTCGTCTCCGACGTTCAGCCAGCGCGTCGCCAAAGCCGCCGAGAGCGGACTCATCGGCAAGATCCTCGCCGGAGTCGGTGTCGCCATCACCCTCTCCGGCATCGTCATGCTCCTGGTCCTGGCCGCGCAAGCCGGTTTGCTGCGCCCGGAGATCCGAGTCGCCGGCGGCGCTGTCCTCACCGGGCTCCTCGCCGGTCTCGGCGTCTGGATCGGCCGAACGCCCGCCCGCCGAGCGGGTGCCGTCGCACTCGTCGCCACCGGCATCGCAGGCCTCCTGTTCGACGTCATGGCGATGAGCACCATTTACCACTGGTTGCCCGACGTCGCAGCCCTCGCAGTCGCGGGCGTCGTCGCAGGCGTCGGACTCGGCATCGCGCACCGCTGGCACAGCCAGGCGTTGACGTTGATGGTCTCGATTCCGATGCTGGTCCTCGCCCCCGTCGTCACCGACGGCGTCGATGCGATCCTCGTCGGATTCATGCTCGTCTACGCGGCGGCGACCGTGTGGATCCAGGTGGGACGAGACTGGCCCGCCGTCTTCATCGTCAACACAGCCGCAGTCATGGTCCCGACCCTCGTCCTCACACAGACCTCCGACCAGTCGTGGCCGACGGCCTGCCTCGCGTTCGCCGGAGTCGTCATCGCCGTCGGCGCGTCGATCCTGTTGATCCGCAGCGCGAAGAACCCCGAGATCGTCGCCGTGACGTCCGCACTCGCAGCAGCACCGCTGATGTTCGCCGTCTACCCGCTCGGGACCGCGGCGACGGCCGTCCTCGCCGCGGGCGCCGCGCTCTACCTCGCCGCGGCGTTCTCCACGACCCGCCTCGTCGGCCGCGAGACGCGGATCGTGTGGCTCGTCGCCGCGAACCTGCACCTGCTGGTCGCGACCGGTTACGTCCTCGACGCCGACTACCGCCCGTCCGTCCTCATGATCGTCGGCCTCCTGCTCGCCGTCGCCGCCCCGTTCGCAGGCGATCTCGCCCTCACCGTTCGGATCCTCGGCACCGTCTTCACCGGCCTCGGCATTCTCGTCCTCACCGGTGACGGCGCGCTGCGCCAATTGGTCGCCGCTGATCCACTGACCGGCGACGGCACGCACGCCTCGCTGCTGGTCGGCGGACTGATGGGACTGGCAGCCACCGCGCTGATCACCTGGTCGTGGGTCGACGCCTACCCGGAAGCAGCCCATCGAGTCACCGTCACCGGCGCCATGATCGGCCTGTGGATGGCCACCACCGTCACACTCAGCGCTGCGCACCTGCTCTCAACCGACGCCGACGCGGCCTTCCGCGGCGGGCACGCCGCCGCCACCATCACGTGGGGCACGGCGGCCGCAGCCGGGCTGCTGTGGGCGCGCCGACTCCACGGCACCGACCGCGCAGTGGTCCTCACCGCAGGCCTGGCCGTCATGGCCGCCGCGATCGCAAAACTGTTCGTCTTCGACCTCGCCGCCCTCGACGGAGTCTTCCGCGTCATCGCGTTCATCGTCGTCGGCCTCATCCTTCTGGCGCTCGGCGTCTCGTACGCGCAAAAGCTCAGCGGGAGCGAGACCTCCGACGCGGCGCCCGTCGCCTGACAGTACCGACGAAGCGGGCCGGATCCATCAGGATCCGGCCCGCTTCGTCATGTGGAGCTACCAGTCGGCTTCGTCGTAGACGATCATGCCGCGGATGTTGCGGCCGGCGAGCATGTCGTCGTACGCCGTGTTGATGTCTTCGAGGCGGTACGTCGTAGTCACCAGATCCGTCAGATTCAAGACACCCGATCGGTACTCGTTGAGCAGTTTCGGGATCTGCGTGCGCGGGCCCGCGCCGCCGAAGATCGCACCCTGCACCCGTTTCTGCAGCAGCGTCAGTTCGAAGAGGCTCATCGGGACCTGCGAGACCATCTCACCCATTCCGACGACCATCACCTGTCCGCCCTTACCCGTCAGCGCGAGCGCGGGTGCGACGAACTCGCCCGTCATCTCACCGACCGTGAGGATCACGCTGTTGGCCAGCCTCCCCCACGTCATCTCGCCGACCGGCCCGAGCGCGTCCTCCACGCTTTCGAAAGTGTGTGTGGCGCCGAGCTTCTCGGCCATGTCGCGCTTGAACTTGACCGGGTCGACCGCGACGACGAACCGAGCACCCGCGGCTTTCGCACCCTGCACCGCGTTGATGCCGACACCGCCGACGCCGACCACCACGACAGTGTCGCCGACCTTCGTGCCGCCAATCTCCGACGCAGACCCCCAACCCGTCGCGATGCCGCAGCCCAGGAGCGCGGCCTCTTTCAACGGGATGTCTCCCTCGATCTTCACCAGCGACGCTTCGTGCACAGTGATGTGCGGGGAGAACGTGCCGAGCAGACACATCTGCGCCAGACCCGTATCACCCTGGGTCACGCGATGCGACTTGTCCGCGATCGACAGACCCGACAACAGTCCGGCACCCTCGTCGCACAAGTTCTGTGCGCCTCGCGAACACGGCTCGCAGACACCGCACGCCGGGATGAACGCGGTCACCACATGGTCGCCCTCGGCGAACCGGGTGACGCCCGGGCCGACCTTGGTGACCACGCCGGACCCCTCGTGTCCGCCGACGACCGGGAACGGGACAGGCGATTGACCGGTCCGCAGGTGATGGTCGGAGTGGCACAACCCCGACGCCACCAGACGGACCTGTACCTCGCCTGCGACAGGATCGCCGAGTTCAACCTCCTCGATCTTCCATTCTTCTCCGACGCCGTGCAGAACCGCGGCTTTCGTCTTCATCAACGACTCACTCTCGTTCTAGTAATCGACTACCCGGATCGTGTCGCGCGGCGAGGTGACGAGCACTGTGACCGCAGTCTCATCCTGCACGGACGTGTACCCCGGCGGGCGAATTCGTCGGAATCGGTCACCACCTGCGCTATCACCTGAACGGAGGGCTGCGGCAGCACCGCGAAATGGAAAAATGCACGTCCCGCCACGTAGCATCCCCGCTGTGACGAAAGCCGGATCGATCAGCGGACCCCAGTCGCACCCGACACCGAACGAGGATGCGGCCGCCGGAACGAACTCGGGATACCGCCTCGACCTCGACGGTCTGCGTGGCATCGCGATCTTCCTCGTCGCGATCTTTCACGTCTGGTTCGGCCGGGTGTCCGGCGGCGTCGACGTCTTCCTCACCCTCTCCGGCTACTTCTTCGTAGCGTCACTGCTCAAGCACGTCATCAGGACGAATCCGTCCGACCAGAGCTGGTCGGTGGCGATCAACCCGTGGCCGCGACTGTCGAGAATGCTCCGCCGCCTCGTTCCGGCACTGTTCCTGCTCCTCGCCGCGGTCGCCGCCCTGACCTGGTGGCTGATGCCGTCGACGCGGTGGGCGCCACTCGGCAAAGAACTCGTCGCCTCGGCCTTCTACTACCAGAACTATCATCTGGCGTTCGCCTCCCAGGACTACGGCGCAGCCGACTCCGCAGTCAGCCCGCTCCAGCACCTGTGGTCGATGGCGATGCAGGGCCAGTTCTTCTTCATCACGATCGTCTGTGCGCTCGCCCTCGGCGGCCTGTTGAAGCTCGGCGCCCGATTCTGGCCGGTGTTGGGCAGGCCCAAGGTGATCACCGGCGTCGTCGGAGGCAGCCTCGCATTCGTCGCGCTGGTGTCCTTCGCGTGGGCCAACTATCGGCACGGAATCAACCAGCCGTTCAACTATTACGACACGATCGCCCGCGTGTGGGAGCCGATCACCGGCGGACTGCTCGCCATCTGGATGCCGCGGATCAAGCTGGCCGACTGGCTGCGAACGGTGCTCACCGCGGCCGCCGTCGTCCTCATCGCATCATCGGGTATCTGGATCACCGGCGTCGAGCAGTACCCGGCGTACATGGCGCTCGTGCCCGCAGGCTCCACGCTGCTGCTGATCTGGCTCGGCTCGTCGGCCACCGCACCCCGCCGGATCCCGGGCAACGACCTGTCCCCCGGCGGCCGCGTCCTCGCCCACCCGTGGATCGTCTGGCTCGGCTCCATCGCCTACGCCCTCTACCTGTGGCACTGGCCGCTGCTGATCTTCTACATGGCGTGGCGTTTCAAGGACGACGTCTCGTTCATCGAAGGCACCGCGATCCTCATCGCGTCGGTGATCATCGCGTGGGTCACGACCAAGTTCGTCGAAGCGCCGTTGCGCGCCGGCCGCGGCGACGGATTCTCCACGCGGTACCGCAAGATCATGGCCGTCGGGCTGGTCGTCGCCACCCTGTTCGCGCTCGGCAGCGCCGGGTACTGGGAGTACCGCGCCGACCACCGGTACGTCGACACCACGAACCTCAACCCGCGCGACTACCCGGGGGCACGCGCGTTCCTCAGCGACTTCCCGACACCCGCCATCGAGGCGGTCCCGTCACCGGAGGCCGCCGAAGGCGATTGGCCGATCAACCACCGCCCCCACTTCTCCAACTTCGGCGACCCCTCCATCAAGGTCGGCGTCTACGGCGACCCGAAGGCCACACGGACGATCGCCGTCGTCGGCGGATCGCACTCCGAGCATTGGATGACGGCTCTCGACGTGATCGGCAAGAAGCGTGGCTTCCGCGTCACCACCTATATGAAGGCCGGGTGCGCGATGAGCACCGAAGCCGCCGTCGAGTTCAACGGCCGACTGCTCACCGAATGCAACGACTGGTCGCAACGGGTCGCCGACCGACTGGACGAGGACAAGCCGGACGTCGTGTTCACGACCGCCTCGCGGCCCGCCGACGACGGCCCCGGCGACGTTACGCCGAAGGGCTACCTCGACTACTTCAGTTTGTTCCGCGATCGCGGCCAGAAGGTGATCGCCGTCCGTGACACCCCGTGGACGCACGGTCCGATGGTCCCCCGCGATTGCATCGCAGCAGGTGAGAGTCCGGACGTGTGCGGTGTCTCGCGCGAACGCGCGCTCTCGGACGTCAGCCCGATCGACGCGATCGCCGACGACTTCCCGAACATCACGTTCCTCGACTACAGCGACGCGTTCTGCCGGGACGGCTACTGCCCGGCAGTGGTGGGCAACATACTCGTCTGGCACGACACCCACCATCTGACGACTGCCTTCGTCCGCAGCCTGATCCCGTACCTGGACGCCGACATCGGACAGGCGACCCAGTGGTGGCCGCTCCAGCCGCCCATGTTCCGGTAGGCGGCTCCAGCGGCGGACAGGTGAGCATTCAGGAGGGCATTTTCAGACGGCACCGCACCGAGGCTGTCGGCGACGTCCCGTCCGCCGCGACGAGCACCACGTCGTAGCGGCCCGCCGCCCGGCAGTCGAGGAGCGCCCTGACCGGCGACGCCGACCGCAGGACGTACGGCCCGAGCGCGTCACTGCGAGCCTGGTCGAACTCGAACGTGGCAGGTTCCGGCGACGTCCCGCCGGCCAGCACGATCGACGCCGACGTGCCGTCTCTCTCGGCGACGGTGATCAGCACTCCCCCGTCGTCGTCCAAGAGAGACGCGCCGACAGCGAGCGCGGAAACGACGCCTGCCGCACCGCCGTCGACGTCGAAGGTGCGCAGACAGCCCGTCGCACCGATCCCGTCACGGACCGCCTCCGACACCGACCCGACGCCGCGCCGATCAGCAGGGACTGCGCCGACATGGATCACGGCGGCGATCGCCGAGACCGGGAAGCGGGCGTCGTGCAACGCTGCGTACGCCGCCCGCACCGGGACTACCGAGGGTACGGCGACGCCTGCGGTCACCGCGAGACCGGCCACGTCCAATCCGGGTGTTCCGGTCGTCACCATGCGCTCACGCTATTCCGGCTGCGCCGGACGCCTATTCGCTTGAATGACGCCGCACTCGACGTCAGCGCGCACGCAGTGAATCGACGACGGCGCGGGGCCGCGAACCGAGGGATTCACGCAGGTGGTTGCGGAGCACGCTGAAGATCGAACAGTGACCGCAGGGGGCGATCACGCCCGTCGCGTCCAGCCCGTACGCGTCGCACAGCATCACGGCACGGCCCACGTGAAAGTTCTGGGTGACGATCAACGCTGATCGAATCCCGAAGCGGTCGGCGGCACGCTCACAGGTGGCGGCCGTGTTGAGCCCGAGACCGTCGTCGACGATCGCTGTCGGCGGAATGCCTGCGCTCTCCAGATAGGCGCGCATCACCCGGACTTCGTTGCCTGCATCGTCGGCATCGTTGCCCGACACGAGAATCCGGTCGGCGCGCCGCTCGCGGTACAGGTCGACTGCGACGTCGAGGCGGGCACGAACGTAGTCGCCCGGCTGTCCGTCGTCGACTTTCGAGCCGAGGACGATCACCGTGTGCGGTGCGCCGTCGGGGACCTCGTCGGAGCCGACCACCCGGCCGCGCGAAGCGACGGCCACCCACGCTGACGTGACCGCGACCAGCACTTCCACGACGACGACCGCCAGTAACACGAGGAGTCCGAACCGGCGTCGACTGAGCACCCGTTCACGGTAGTGGGCGCCGCTGCGGGGCACTCAATCGTGCGGGACCGGCTGCCCGAATCAGACTTTGTGCGTCGTGTCACAATTGGGGCCGATCGTGCGTGGTGGGCGCACGCGTGAGGGAGGGAGACCCGACATGCAGTACATGCCGGTCACCGATTCGATGTTCTTGATCGCGGAGACCCGCGATCAGCCGATGCACGTCGGTGGACTGCAGTTGTTCGTCCCGCGCGAGGGACAGACCCCCGACGATCTCGCTGAGGAGATGGCGGAGAAGTTCCACGTCCCGAGCGGCGACGTCTCGTCGATGTTTTTGAAACGCCCGGCGACTCCCGCCCAGATCGCCGGCTACACGGCGTGGTCGTACGACGATGACATCGACATGGACTACCACGTGCGCCGCGCCATCCTGCCTCGGCCGGGCGCCATCCGCGACCTGCTGCAATACGTGTCCCTCAACCACGGGGGCCTCCTCGATCGGCGTCGCCCGATGTGGGAGTCCCACATCATCGAAGGCTTGGCCGACGGTCGGATCGCGGTGTACACGAAGATCCACCATTCGGTGGTGGACGGCGTGACCTCGCTGCGGCTGCTGCAGCGGTGTCTGTCGACGGACCCCGACGACCGGTCGGGCACCGCGGTCTGGGACGAACGGCCGAAGCGCCGGCGCCGTGCGGAGAAGGACGCGCAGAAGCAGACCGAGAAGGCCGAACCCAAAGCGAAGGGCCTGCTGTCGTCCATCACGGGCGCCGTCGCGCAGGTCGTCGACGTCGCCGACCAGGTGGTCGGGCTGGCGCCGGCCGCGGCGAAGATCGCCGTCGCCGGTGTCACCGACAAGGATTACGTCGCGCCGCTGAAGCAGGCCCCGAGCACCATCCTCAACGTGTCAATCGGATCGGCGCGACGCTTCGCTGCGCAAGACTGGCCGATCGAACGACTCCGTGCCGTCGGAAAAGCCCAGGGCATGACATTGAACGACGTGATGGTCGCAATGTGCTCCGGCGCTCTGCGCACGTATCTGGCCGACCAGGACGCGCTGCCCGACGAGTCGCTGATCGCCGTGCAACCGGTGTCCTTGCACAGCGACGGTGATTCGGACGGCAACTCGATCACCGCGATCGCCGTGCGGATGGCGACCGATCTCGCCGACCCCGCCGAACGAGTCGCCGCGATCAAGGCGTCGACCGACAGCGCGAAGGCCGCAGTTCGCGGCCTCCGTCCCCTGCAGGCTCTGGCGCTCGGCGCGGCGATCGTCTGGCCGCTCGCATTCACCACGATTCCTGGGTTCGTCCAGTACACGCCGTCCGGCTTCAACCTGATGATCTCGAGCGTCCCCGGCCCCGAAGAGCAGTTGTACTGGAACGGCGCCCGGCTCGACGGCTGCTACCCGGTGTCGATTCCCCTCGAGGGGATGGCGTTGAACATCACGATCGCCACGATCTCCGGCAAAGCCAACTTCGGTGTCACCGGCGCGCGCGCCGAACTCCCCAGTCTTCAGCGCATCCTCGACCATCTGGAGACGACCCTCGCCGAGCTGGAGGCTCTGCCGCCGAAGGCCTAGTCGCGGCCCGGCTCGACGAACGGAGTCGGACCCGTCGAGGGTCCGACTCCGTTCATCTCAGCCGAGGGTCACGCGGCGGCCGATGCGGCATCTTCTTCGGTAGCTGGGGTCTCGTCGGCTGGGGTCTCGTCGGCTGGGGTCTCGTCGGCTGGGGTCTCGTCGGCTGGGGTCTCGTCGGCTGGGGTCTCGTCGGCTGGAGTCTCGTCGGCTGGAGTCTCGTCGGCTGGAGTCTCGTCGGCTGGAGTCTCAGCCTCGGGGGTCTCGTCGGCTGGGGTCTCTTGGGCTGGGGCCTCTTCAACGACTGTCTCGTCCTCCGACGGAGCCGTCTCTGTCTCGGTGGGGGTTGTCTCGGTCTCGGTGGGGGTTGTCCCTGTCTCGGTGGGGGTTGTGTCGGTGGGAGCCTCGACAGTTCCGTCCGACTCGGCCGGAGTATTCACCGTGACTTCTTCGGTGCCGACCGCGGCGCCGGGGGCCGCGGCGGCGGGGGCCTCGGCGTCTGCGGCCTCCGTCGGAGCACTCTTCGCTGCGACAACCGTGGACTTCGCGGTGGTCACCGTGCCCTTCGCGCCGAACAGGTCCGTCTCGATCTTCGGTCCGTCGTCGGACATCACGATGCGGATGAGGTCATCGGTGAACTTCGGGATGATGTTCGCGCCCAGGAGTTCCATGATCTCTTTCGAGATCGGCAGCTCGATGCCCAGCGACTCCTGGACTGCGCTGAAGTCCGCGAGCACCTTCAGCGGGTTGCCGAGAGCCAGCGAGAGAGGGTTCTTGATGGCGTAGACGACTGGGCCGTCGCCCTCCTGTGACTTCTGGAAGATGAATAGCACGCTGGTGCACGACGAGAGGTTGGCGCCGGTCGTCGGGTCCGTCACGGTCGCCGAGCCGTAGACCGCGGTACAGATCGACTGGGCCTCGTTCAAGTCGCCGTTGCCCGATGCTGCCGCGACACCGCCGAGTGCGATAGCGGTGGCGTCGTTCCCGAGGCCGACGGCCAGCGCGATGCCACCGGGCAACGCCTTCGCGTTCGCCTGGGCGTCACCGATTCCGGCCGCCAGCGCGAACCCGCCGAGATTCGCATGGGCCAGGCCGGTGGCACCCAGACCGCCGATGCCGATCGCGCCGCTCAGAACGTAGTCGGCGATCGCCGTTCCGGTACCGCCCACGCCCATGGCAGACGCGAAGCCGCTACCGGAGATCGTCGCGCTGCCCGGGAACAACAGGCTCGGGTTCCACTGTGAGCCGAGATCGAGGGGCAGCGCGATGGCCTTGTTCAGATCGCCCAGCTTGATGCCGAGGTCGGGTGCGAGGAGGCCGAGGATGGCGTCGGCGCCCTGGGCGATCACGGACGGAGTTGCGGTGGAGCAGTCGACGGACCATTTGAGGACGGTGTCGCTGGTCCGCCCCTCGCCCGGGTCGCACGAGTAGGTGGGCAGAGCGGTCGTCTCGGCTGCGGATGCCGGGGCCGCCATGCCGCCTGCGATCAGGGTCGCCGAGGCGAATGTCGCCAGGAGTCCCTTATGGAGTGTCGACTTCTCCACGTCAACTCCTTCTTCTATGTGGTTCCTGTCCGGAACACGGAGATCGCGAGAAATGGCCACGACCGGTTCCGACGCTAAGCCGAGGAGTTACTCGCGAGTAGGGAATCGCTCAACCGGAGTGTTCTACGGCACATTTTCGCCGGGGAATGCGATAGATCATGCCGATGCAGGATGTGACGTTCCGCTCGGACCGCCTGTGATCATCGTTCAGCACGGCTCGGAACACGAGGGTCAACGGCACCACGAAACAACAGAACGGAGCCGTCTCGGCCTCAGCCTCGGCGACAGGGGCCTCTGCGGCGGGAGCCTCTACCTCGATCGCGTCCTCCGACTCGGCCGGAGCGCCTGCCGTCACGTCACCCGCGGTGACCGCGTCGTCAGTGACCGCGTCGGCAGCGACTGCGTCATCGTCCGCAGCCTGGGGCGACGTGTGCTTCGCCGCGAGAGCAGTCGGCGTCGCAGTGGTCGCCGCGTCCTTCGCGCCGAACAGGTCCGTCTCGATCTTCGGTCCGTCGTCGGACATCACGATGCGGATGAGGTCGTCGGTGAACGTCGGCATGAAGCCGACGCCGAGGAGATCGGTGACCGCCTTCGGGAACGGCAGTTCCAACCCCAGTTGCTCGGCCATGCCGATCACCGGCAACAGTTCAGCGAGCGGTGACGCAAGCGCGAGGGAGAACGGGTTCTTGACGGCGTACACCACCGGGCCGTCGCCCTGCTGCGATTGTTGGAAGATGAACAGGACACTGGTGCAGGATGAGAGATTGTCGCCGCCGTCGCTGACCGACGCGGTCCCGTACAACGCAGTGCACACGGTGCTCGCTGACGACTGCCCGGCGAGGAGCCGGAAATCGTCGCATCGCCGGTGAGAATGCCGAGCACCCCGATTGCGAACGCCTTGTTGAGATCGCTCAGCTTGAGGCCGAGGTCGGGCGCCACCAGCGCGATGAGCGCATCCGCGCCTTGCGCGATGAGCGAAGGGCTGGCTGCCGTGCAGTCGACAGAACCACCGAGGAGCCACTCGGTTTTCGTCAGGACATCCGCATTCACGGCACGCATGCGCCTCGTCAAGGTGAGAACTGTGCCACCGTCGCCGCGGTCGCCTCTCGCACCCATGCGCCCTTGTCCGACGTCACACGAACTCCACCGTGTGTGAACTTGGCCCACACCCTACTGGCGAGTAACATTAGGTTTGGAAACCTGGAAGCCGTTGCAACCTGCGAAGTTAGGTAATCCTTGGCGGCGCACGACGGGGGCGAAGCCTTACGGTTACCAGGAGAAAAACGTCGACTTAGACGCGGGCATCGGCCGCTCACGTCGAGTCTTGGTACGACCTGAAGAAAGGCCGGTACTTCCAATGACGACGACCACGATCGTGATCGGATCGATCGCCGCGTTCATCAGCCTGGTGTGTTGGGCACTGTTCCTGCGGGGCGTGTTCACCATGATCCGCTCCATAGCGCAAGGCCAGAAGGTCGACGCGCAGCGCTTCGCGCACCCGGGCAAGCGCCTGATGACGATGCTGAAAGAGTTCGTCGCACACACGCGGATGGTCAAATTCCGCACCGTGGGCTGGGCTCACTGGCTCGTGATGTTCGGCTTCCTGATCGGTGCGATCTTCTGGTTCGAAGCCTACGGGCAGATCTTCGACCCCGAATTCCACTGGCCGGTGATCGGCGCCTGGAACATCTACATCTTCGCCGACGAGGTTCTCGGGCTGGGAACGGTGATCGGCATCTCGGTGATGATGATCATCCGCCAGCTCAATCACCCGCGTCGCCCCGGTCGCCTCTCACGCTTCTCTGGTTCGCGTTTCGGCGCCGCGTACTTCGTCGAGCTCGTCGTCCTCATCGAGGGCCTCGGCATGATCTTCGTGAAGACCTTCAAGATCTCATCGGGCATCGAGGACCCGCCGATCTGGACCTCGTTCTTCACCCACTACTTCGCGCAACTCTTCGATGGCTGGTCCGTGTACTGGGTGACCGCCGCCGCGGTCATAAAACTGATGTCCGGCATGATCTGGCTGGCCGTGGTCGGCCTCAACATCGACTGGGGTGTGGCGTGGCACCGTTTCGCCGCGTTCCCCAACATCTTCTTCAAGCGTGAGTCCGACGGCGGCGTCGCCCTCGGCGCCGCGAAGCCGATGATGAGTCAGGGCAAGGTCCTCGACATGGAGACCGCCGACCCCGACGTCGACGCTTTCGGCGCAGGCAAGGTCGAGGACTTCTCGTGGAAGGGCTGGCTGGACTTCACCACCTGCACCGAGTGCGGTCGCTGCCAGTCGCAGTGTCCGGCCTGGAACACCGGTAAGCCGCTGTCGCCGAAGCTGATGATCATGGCGCTGCGCGACCACGGCCAGGCGAAAGCCCCGTACCTGTTCGCAGGCGGCAGCAAAGACACGGGCGGCGACGAGGTCGGCATCGTCGACAAGGACGGCAACGTCGATCAGGCGAAGCTCGACGCGGTTCCGGCCGCGGCACTCGCCGAGGCCGACCGCAAGCTGGTCGGCGACTCCCTCGGCGGAGACCCGGCAGGCGCTGTCATCGACGCCGAAGCGCTCTGGTCGTGCACCACGTGTGGTGCGTGTGTCGAGCAGTGCCCGGTCGACATCGAGCACGTCGACCACTTCATCGACATGCGTCGCTACCAGGTCCTGATCGAATCGGACTTCCCGACCGAGCTGGCCGGCATGTTCAAGAATCTCGAGAACAAGGGCAACCCGTGGGGGCAGAACTCCTCGCAGCGGACCGCTTGGATCGACGAGATGGACATCGACATCCCGGTCTACGGCAAGGACGTCGAATCGTTCGAAGGCTACGAGTACCTCTTCTGGGTCGGCTGCGCCGGCGCGTACGAGGACCGTGCGAAGAAGACCACGAAGGCCGTAGCCGAACTGCTCGACATCGCTGCCGTCGACTTCCTGGTCCTCGGTCAGGGCGAGACCTGCACTGGCGACTCCGCTCGCCGCGCGGGCAACGAGTTCCTGTTCCAGATGCTGGCGCAGCAGAACATCGAGACGTTCAACGAGCTGTTCGCGACCGCACCGACCCAGCGCAAGAAGATCGTCGTGACCTGTGCGCACTGCTTCAACGCACTCGGGAACGAGTACCCGCAGGTCGGCGGCGAGTACGAGGTGGTTCACCACACGCAGCTGCTGAACCGCCTCGTCCGAGAGAAGCGGCTCGTTCCGGTCTCCCCGGTCGGCGGCCAGGCCATCACGTACCACGACCCCTGCTACCTGGGTCGGCACAACAAGGTCTACGACGCTCCGCGTGAACTGATGGACGCCGCGGGCGGTCAGCTGACCGAGATGCCGCGTCACGGTGAACGCTCGATGTGCTGTGGCGCCGGCGGTGCGCGCATGTGGATGGAAGAGCAGATCGGTAAGCGCATCAACGTCGACCGCGTCGACGAGGCGCTCGACACGCTCTCCACGACACAGGCTCCGGCTGGCGACGGTGCCACGAAGAAGATCGCGACCGGCTGCCCGTTCTGCCGCGTCATGCTGACCGACGGTGTGACCGCACAGACCAGCGGCACCGAGGAAGAGGGCAAGGTCGAGGTCGTCGACGTCGCGCAGATGATCCTCGAGGGGGTGCTCCGCGGACGCGAAACCGTCGAACGCGGTGGCAAGTTCCTGCACCCGATCCAGTCCGAACCGGCTCCCGAGCCCGAACCGGTGCCGGCAGCGAAGGTCGAAGCGCCTGCCGCCGCGGCTCCGGCCGACGCCAAACCCGCGGTGGGTCTTGCACCCAAGGGCGGCGGACTCAAGAAGCCCGGCGGATTGAAGAAGCCGGGCGGGGCGCCCAAGCCAGGCGGGGCAGCAGCACCTGCGGCCGAGGCGACCGAAGCCGCACCGGCCAAGGGGCTGGCCATGGGCGGCGGGCTCAAGAAGCCCGGCGGTTTGAAGAAGCCGGGTGGAGCGCCCAAGCCGGGAGGTGCAGCAGCACCGGCCGCTCCTGCGGCCGAGACCGCAGCGCCCGCCGCAACCGAGGCTTCGGAAGGCAAGGCCAAGGGATTCGGCATGGCAGGAGGGTTGAAGAAGCCCGGCGCCAAGAAGCCGGGAGCACCCAAGCCTGCCGCAGCTGCACCGGAGCCGGAAGCTGCTGCTGAAGCCTCGACCGAGGCACCGACCGCCACATCGGAGGCTCCCGCAGAGCCCTCGGTGACCGGAGGGACCGAGGGCAAGGCCAAGGGATTCGGCATGGCGGGCGGGATCAAGAAGCCCGGCGCCAAGAAGCCGGGAGCACCCAAGCCAGCCGCAGCGGCTCCGGAGCCGGAACCTCCTGCCGAGCCCCAGCCTGAAGTCCAAGCCGAGTCTGAAGCCCCCGAGCCTGAAGCCCCGGAACCTGAGGCTCCGGAACCTGAGTCGACCGAAGCATCGGCCGCTCCGGCATCGGATGACCGGACGATCACCGAGACCGGTACCGCGAAGGCGAAAGGCTTCGGCCTAGCGGCCGGGAAGAAGCGCCCCGGCGCAAAGTAGCCCGAACCGCTGACGACGTTGGCACTCGAACTGTTCCCCAGGAGCGGTTCGAGTGCCAAGGTTTTTAGTCGACGGATTCTCGTGACTCGATCGCAGCAGCCAACTCCCGGATGACTGACTCTTCCTCGAACCTGAGTCGCTTCCAGGGAAAGCTCAGCGGCAATAATCCCACGAGTCCGAGCATGTTGGCGGTCCGCAGGTCACGGTCCCACCGGTCGTAGCGGCGGTGGAACATCCACCCGTGAACAGACACAACTATGCCAAGTTCGGGCCAAACGAAGTCCATGCGAACGCCGTTGATCCACTGCTGCTGGACCCATCCGGTGATTCGATGCTTCGTGAGCATGCGGACGAACAAGCGCTCGGCCTCAGACTCCGAATCGTCCTCGGCCGCAGCGACGAGGACGCGTGCCTGCCGCATCCCATGAGCGCCGGAGTTCCGGTCGAGACTGGCCCTCAGCTCGCGGACCCGAATGCGCTCAGTCTGCACCGCGCGGTCGATGATCGTGATCGCTTCGTCGATCGCCAGCACAGATGCGAGTTGTAGGAGTGTCAGCGCCTTGCGGGTCACCGAGACGCCTCGTGTGACCATGACGTCCTCAGCAGGAAGACTCCGCCGCTTGCAGTCCGTCTCCACGGCGCATTGGGCCGCACCGTGCGCCGATCGTGGAACCGACAGCGTAATGACGTCTGGCAGATCCGGAAGGAAGCCAAGGAGCCATGCGGCGGCCGTCCGGTCGGCCACCCCGCCCGTCGCGGCCACGGCGATGCGGATCCTCGCCATATCGGTCATCTGATGCTCGGCCGAGAGGTAGACGCCCCGTGCGTGAGGAATCCACAGGCCTGCAGTCAGTTTGCCGCGCACTTCGCCTGCGCTCATCCGCAGGTCGCAAGCTTGGGCCGCAGTGATCACCCCGTCGTGGGTCGCCAGATGCTCGGCGACCCTCACGCAGACGCGTGCGGCGCCCTCGTTGTTCTCCCCCACATTCGGTTAGACGCACGCGCACACCGTTCGGTTCCGTTCACCGCATCGTTGGCACTCGAACCGTTCGCCAGGAACAGTTCGAGTGCCAACGTGTCAGATCACTCCCGGTACCGCACGATCAGCGGCGCATGGTCGGACAATCGCGCGTCCGACGACGGCTCCTTGTCCACCCACACGGCTTCCGCGCGCCGCGCGAGCGACGGGGTCGCCAGCTGATGGTCCACCCGCCAGCCGACGTCCTTGACGAACGACTGTCCCGCCCAACTCCACCAGGTGAGCGGCCCCGGCTCGTCGCCGTGCAGCGTCCGCACCACGTCGATCAGCCGCCGCGGCGACAGCAGCGACGAGAACCATTCGCGCTCCTCCGGCAGGAACCCCTCCATCTTGCGGGCGGGCCGCCAGTTGGTCACGTCGTGCCGGGTGTGTGCGACGTTGAGGTCGCCCACGAGCAGGAACTCGCGACCGTCCCGCGCGGCTGCGAGCCGGTTGCGGTCGAGTTCCCGGGCGAAACCCGCGAGGAACGCCATCTTCCGCTCGTATTTGGCTCCGCCGTCTGCCTCCGCACGCATGCCGCCGGGCCGCTGCATGTCCGCAGGCAGACCACCCTTCGGCAGGTAGAGGCACGCGACTGTGAGCGGGCGGTCGGACAGATCCACCTCGATGTATCGGCCGTGAGACGCATAGGCGCCCAGGCCCCGAGCCCTCGGCGGCGTCACCGCCCACGAGCGGACCGCTGCAGGGTGATGCCGCGTCAACAGCGCGACGCCGTTCCGGCCGGGGATCGAGCCGACGTCGATCGACGCCGCATAGCCCGGGAACTCGCCGACCTCCGACAACGGACACCTCAACTCTTGGAGCCCGACGACGTCGGGGGACCTGTCGGCGAGCCAGCCGTCGAATCCGCGTCGGCGAGAAGCCCGGATGCCGTTGACGTTGAACGAGGCGACGGTGAACGAGGTGGAAGTCACGCCTGCCAGTGTCCCCGCCGAATTCAATTCGGTTGCATCCGACTGACAGAATGTACCCATGAGTCGCCCCCACGTGTCGCACCAGAACCTCAATCTCCGCACGCTCGAGCAGTCCGAGAAACTGCAGAACGTCTGCTACGAGATCCGCGGTCCGGTACACGCGGAGGCGGCGCGACTCGAGGCTGAGGGCCACCGCATCCTCAAGCTCAACATCGGCAATCCCGCCCTGTTCGGGTTCGAGGCCCCGGACGTCATCCTGCGCGACATGATCCACACGCTGCCGTTCTCGCAGGGTTACTCGGAGTCGGCAGGCGTCCTGTCGGCCCGCCGTGCCGTGGTGACCCGCTACGAGCTGATCCCGGATTTCCCGTACTTCGACGTCGACGACGTACTGCTCGGCAACGGCGTGTCCGAGCTGATCACGATGACGATGCAGGCCCTGCTCAACAATGGCGACGAAGTGCTCATCCCGTCGCCCGACTATCCGCTGTGGACGGCGATGACCTCCCTCTCGGGCGGCACCCCGGTGCACTACGAGTGCGACGAGGGCAACGGCTGGAATCCGAGCATCGAGGACATCGAATCGAAGATCACCGCACGCACCAAGGCGATCGTCGTGATCAACCCGAACAACCCGACGGGCGCCGTCTACTCGCGTGATGTGCTTGAACGTCTCGTCGAGGTGGCCCGCAAGAATTCGCTGCTGATCCTCGCCGACGAGATCTACGACAAGATCCTCTACGACGACGCCGAACACATCAACGTTGCGTCGTTGGCTCCGGACCTGCTGACGTTCACGTTCAACGGGTTGTCGAAGGCGTACCGAGTCTGCGGCTACCGTGCGGGCTGGGTCGTCATGACCGGCCCGAAGGACCACGCGAGGGGCTTTATCGAGGGCATGGGCATCCTGGCGTCGACGCGTCTGTGCGCGAACGTCCCGGCCCAGCATGCGATCCAGGTGGCGCTCGGCGGTTATCAGAGCATCGACGCCCTGGTGAAGCCCGGCGGCCGCCTGTTGGAGCAGCGCAACGTGACATGGGAGAAGCTCAACGACATCCCGGGCGTCAGCTGTGTGAAGCCGATGGGCGCGTTGTACGCGTTCCCGAAGCTCGACCCCGAGGTGCACGAGATCCACGACGACGAGAAGTTCGTCCAGGATCTGCTCCTGCAGGAGAAGATCCTGGTGGTGCAGGGGTCGGGGTTCAACCTCCGCGACACGAACCACTTCCGGATCGTCACGCTGCCGTGGACGCGCGACCTGTCGGAGGCGATCGACCGCATCGGCAACTTCCTGTCGTCGTACCGACAGTGACCTGCACAGAAACCCCAGCTGACGGGGTCTAGCGCGTATCTGTTACCGGTGGTACCGTGTCAATGAACAATGGCACGATCGGAGACGATATGACCGACTG
Organism: Gordonia liuliyuniae; assembly: GCF_021739025.1. Taxonomy (GTDB): domain Bacteria; phylum Actinomycetota; class Actinomycetes; order Mycobacteriales; family Mycobacteriaceae; genus Gordonia; species Gordonia liuliyuniae. The sequence goes on from NZ_JAKKOT010000001.1 coordinate 179,439, forward strand.
GCACCGTACGGACATCACCGCGGGTGACGTTCGCCTGGCGACCTATCAGTACGGCGACACTGCGCACGGTGACACCGCGGCTGACGTCCGCCCGGCCGTGGTTCTCGTGCACGGCTGGCCCGACACGCACCACCTGTGGGATCGCATCGCTCCCCGACTCGCCGAGCACTACCGTGTCTTCGCCTACGACACTCGCGGATTCGGCGAGAGCGATCGACCGGACGACGTCCCCTCGTACCGTCTCGCAGGGCTCGCGCAAGACCTGTTCGCGGTCATCTCGGCGGTCACCGACGGCGGCAGCGCGCACGTCGTCGCCCACGACTGGGGGTCGGTGCAGACATGGGAGGCCGTCACGACGCCGGGCGCCGAGACATCCATCTCGTCGTTCACGTCGGTCTCGGGGCCGAACCTCGACTTCTTGGGTGAGTGGGCCCGCGCCCAACTCGCGTCGCCGACTCCGCGCAGCATCTCGCGTGCACTCTCGCAGGTCGCGTCGTCGGCGTACACCGGGTTCTTCCAGATCCCCGGGGTCTCGGACGCGTTCTTCCGAACGCTCGGCACCGAGAAACTGTGGACCGAGTTCCTGCACGTCATCGAGGGCACGCCCCGCGAGAACGTCTCGTTCGCGCCGACGCTCCGCGAGGACATGATCTCCGGGCTCAAGCTGTATCGCGCCAACATCCGCGGCAAGCTCGCCCGCCCGGAGCCGCGGCCGACGTCGGTACCCGTTCTCGAAGTCGTGAACGACCGCGACATCGCCCTGCGACCCGCGATCTACGACCGCACCTACACGCACGCGGCGAAACTGTGGCGCAAGTCGTCCACCACCGGACACTGGCTGCCTTACACGAATCCCGACTACCTCGCGACGACGGCGATCGAGTTCATCGACTCCATCGAGAACGGCACCTCACGCGCCCCGAACACGATCGACCGCGCGCGCCTACTGGGAGCGCCACTCGCATTGACAGGCAAGCTGGCGGTCATCACCGGCGCGGGCAGCGGCATCGGCCGCGAGACGGCGTACGCGTTGGCCGCGCTCGGCTGCGAAGTGGTTCTCGCCGACATCGACACGGCGGCGGCCGACGAGACCGCCACCGAGTGCAAGTCCATGGGGGTGCTGACGAACGTCTACGAATTGGACGTCTCCAAGACGGCTGCGGTGAACGAGTTCGCCGAGAACATCCGGGCCCGGCACGGCGTCCCCGACATCGTCGTCAACAACGCGGGCATCGGATTGGGCGGCAGCGCGCTGGACGCGTCCGACGATCAGATCGACCGGCTCATCGACATCAACCTGCGGGGTGTGATCAGCGGCAGTCGCGCGTTCGCCAAGCAGATGGTCGCCCGCGGCGCCGGCGGACACATCGTGAATCTGGCGTCGGCGGCGGCATTCACCCCGTCCCGCGAACTCGGCCTCTACTCGGCCAGCAAGGCGGGCGTGCTGATGTTCTCGGAGAGTCTGCGCGCCGAACTCGCGCCCGATCGGATCGGTGTCAGCGCGATCTGCCCGGGCATCGTCAACACCAACATCACGTCGGCCACCGAGTATGCGGGTGTCGACGATCAGGACGCCATGCGCCGCAAGGTGACCGGGTTCTACGAGAAGCGGAACTACACGCCCGACAAGGTGGCCCGCGAGATCGTCGCAGCCGTGGTCTCCAACAAGGCCGTCGTGCCGGTCACACCGGAAGCCAAGTTCGGGTACCGCGTGTACCGATTCGTCCCGTGGGCGTCGCGCATCGCGGCACGCCAGAAGCTGACCGGATAGGAGCCTTGTAATGACGAGCACGCACGCCGCACGTCCCACCGCCGACACCGATCCCGGCGAGGTGGAGCTGCACGCCCGCAACGTCGAATTCGATCTGTCGAACAGTCCGCTGCACTGGATCCCGACCAGCCCGGTCGCGTCCAATCTGATCACCTCGTTGAACCTGCTCCTTCCCGAGGGCGAGCGTTGGTTCGTGACGACGTTCAACGAAGCGCTGCCGATGGTGAAGGACGCCAAGCTCGCGGAGGACATCCGCGGCTTCGTCGGCCAGGAGGCCATGCACGCGGAAGCCCACGACAAGGCCGTCCACACCTGGCTGGAGGACCGTGGTGTCGACGCCACCGCCTACCTGAAGCAGATGGAGTGGGTGTTCCAGCGGGTCCTCGGGCCGCGGGAGGGACAGACTCCCGCCGCCACACAGAAGCACCTCGTCGAGCGTCTCTGGTTGATCGCCGCGATCGAGCACTACACGGCGCTCCTCGGCGACTTCGCTTTGAACAGTTCGTGGGTGCGGGTCGGCGCCGATCCCGACTTGACGGACTTGTACATGTGGCACGGTGCCGAAGAGGTGGAGCATCGTTCGGTCGCGCACGAGGCCGCCGCCTATTTCGGCGACAGTCCGATCCGACGTGCTCGTGCGATGTCGCTCGCGCTGCCGTTCTTGTTGATCCTGCTTATTCGCAGCTTCCTGTTCGTCAACAGCCAAGACCCGACGTTCACCCGGATGAGCCTGCCGAAACGTTCGGCGACGTACTTGAAGGACTACTTCGTCCAGTCCCGGAAGGGCACGCTCCCGAAGCTCGGTCGTCTGGTCCTGTCGACGGTCACCTACTTCAAGCCCGGCTTCCACCCGTCCCATATCGGCGACACCGCTCAAGCTGTCGCCTACCTGGCATCGTCACCGGGTGCTCGGCGCGCGGGATGACGACGATGACCGGCTCCAAACATCTCCATGAGACGGGTCTGGTGGTCGAGCCGCCACACCTCAAGGGTCGATGGCAGCGCGATCCGCTCATGCGTTTCCTCTCCGGGCTCGGCCGGGTATGGTTCCCGGCCTGGGCCCCGGTCACCCGATTGCGCGCGGTCACCGAGCGAGACGGTGTACAGCAACTCGAGATCGTCGGCCGGGAGGTCGTCGCGCACGATGAGAACGTGATCGCGTTGACGTTCGCCGCGGCCGACCGCGCGGTGCTGCCGGAGTGGCGCGCGGGAGCCCACCTGGATCTGGTGCTGCCATCGGGACGCATGCGCGAGTACTCGTTGTGCGGCGACCCCGGTGACCGCACGACATACCGCATCGCCGTCCGTCGGATCCCCGACGGAGGTGGCGGATCGGTGGAGGTGCACGACGACCTACACGTCGGCGACACCGTCTCGATCATGGGTCCGCGCAACGCTTTCCCGCTCGCCTTGCCGGGGTACGGATCGCCTGTCGGCCGGCTCCGTTTCGTCGCTGCGGGCATCGGCATCACGCCGATCCTGCCGATGGTCGCGATCGCCGACCGGCTCGGACTCGACTGGACGATGATCTACACCGGCCGCACGCTCGACTCGATCCCGTTCCGCGAGGAACTCGCCCGCTACGGCGACCGCGTGCAGATCCGCACCGACGACGAGCACGGCCTTCCGACGATGGACGATCTGATCGGCGAGGTCGGCGACGGCGGCGGCGCGCTGTACTGCTGCGGCCCGACCCCGATGTTGGAGGGGTTGCGCACGCGTCTCGTCGACCGCGGCGACATCGAACTGCACTACGAGCGGTTCTCGCCACCGCCCATCGAGAACGGGACCGAGTTCGCGATCAGGCTCGCGTCGACCGGTGAGACGGAGACGGTGGCCGCTGACGAGTCGGTGTTGACCGCGCTTCGGCGGCTGCGTCCCAGCACGCCGTACTCGTGCCAGCAGGGGTTCTGCGGGACGTGCAAGCTGCGCGTCGCCGACGGCACCGTCGATCACCGTGACGGCAGTCTGATGGACACCGAGCGCGCGTCCGGCTACTTCCTGCCGTGCGTCTCGCGCTGCGATTCGGAGTCGCTGACGATCGACGTGTAGGGCATCTCACCGGAGTCTGCACGCCTCGAGCCTCGGGGTTTGGAAGAATCATGTGAATGACCGAGTATCGGATCGACGATCTTGCGCAAGCTGCCGGCACGACGACGCGGAACGTCCGCGGCTACCAGGACCGTGGACTGATTCCGCGGCCGGAGCGACGCGGGCGGATCGCGATCTACGGTGACGAGCACTTGTCTCGGCTGCATGTCATCAACGACCTGCTGGGCCGCGGTTTCACGATGACGCACATCGCCGAGTTCTTCGAGCGTATGGAGCAGGGCGAGGATCTCGCCGAAGTCCTCGGTCTTCGGGAGCTCGTCACGGCGCCGTGGTCGCGGACGCCGTCAGAGACTGTCTCGGTGGAAGAACTGTACGAGCTGCTCGGGACCGATGACGCGGGACTGCTGGAGCGAATGCGCGCATCGGGACTCATCGAGCCGATCGGCGACGGTGCGCTGCCGGAGCAGTACACGATCACCGACACCGAGAGCATCGACGGCTACGTGCGGCTGATGGCGAACGGCATGCCGTTGTCGTATGTGCTCGACCTGCAGGAGAAGCTCGACGAAGACATGCAGCGCGCTGCCCACACGCTCGTCTCGGCGGGTCGTAGCGCGATCACCGAGGGCAGGTTCGACGGCTGGATTCCCGAGGTCGGCGAAGAGTCGGAGTGGGCGTCTGACTTCCTCAGCGAGCTGCGGCGCACCGGTCGCGTCACCGCCCACAACACCTTGTACCGCGCCCTGGACCGGGAGCTGTCCCGTCAGCTCGACGACTATCTCGCCGTCGCCCGCGACCGCAAGCACCACCGCGACTGACGATCAGCGCTATCCGACGACGATCGGAGGCAGTCCTGGAATCGGGTTCGGGATGGTGCGCTTGCGTGGCTTCGGTTGCGGTTTCGGGCCGGGCTCAGGCTGTTCTTCGGTCGTCTGCTGCGGCTTCTTCGTCGACGTCGACGTTGGCTTCGGCGGCGGCGGAGGTGTCGTGTACTTGAGCATCTTCGCGCGGGCGGACTTCACTTCTTTCGGGTCTGCCGTGTTCGGGATATGTTCGGGCGCAACCGATTCCTCACCTGAGGTGGTCTGCGTTCGGGACACGTCACTCAGCTCGTCCATGCTGGGGCCGGTGTGTTCGTGGATGTTCATGGCGACAGCCGTCCCGACGCCACCGAGCCCGAGGACGACGACGATCGCCGCAGCCGCGGTGATCCGCCAGCGTCGTCGCTGTTCGGCGGCGCGTCGTTGTTCGGCTGCTTCCGCGTCTGCGTCGTACCGGCCGCCGTCCGAGTTCTCGTCGGCCGTCGCGTCAGTGTCGTACTGGACGTTCCCGTATTCGTCGAGCCCATAGTCGGCGGGGTCGATGCCGGATGCGCTGAAGGAGAGCGGTCCGTCACCGGATGGTTCCGCACCCCACGCGAGTGCCGCGGGTGCGACCGCGACGCGGTCGAGGGTGTTGGTCGGATCGTCGTCGCCGCCGAATGTGGTGGGGAACGGATCGCCGGGTGCGAGGGTGGTGAAGCCTCGTTCGGTGAGCGCCTCCCACAGGCCGGGCCACTGGTCGGTTCCGGGCCCGAGAAGGATCGCGTCGACGGGTGCGGTGTCGGCGAGTTCGACGATCATGCCGTGGACGCGATTCACTTCGGGCACAGTCGCTTCGACGATGTCGCCGCGGGTCACGGAGACGAATCGCAGCGATCCGGCGCCCATGAGGAGAATGCTGTCGCGGTCGCCGATCGTGCCGCGGGCTTGCGCGACGAGTTCGGTCAGTTCGTCGAACACCGCGGGATCGGCGGCCTCTGGCACCTTGCCGTTCTCAACAAATTCTGCGGCGATCCGCATGTCGAGGACGCTCGGCACGATCCGGTGTTCGGTCCGTGCCGACACGATGCGCCTACGGCCGTCGACGCGGCCGGTCCAGATACCGGACGGCCCGAACGTGATGGCGAGTACGGCTCCGGTCGGGGCTTCGGGGACGTTGAATCCGGCGAGCCAGGGCGGTGTGTCGTACTGATCGGCCATCGGTCAGCTCGGAAAGTTCAAATACGCTTTGGAGGGGGTCGGACCACGCTGCCCTTGGTACTTGGAGCCGACGGCCGCGCTCCCGTACGGGGACTGGGCCGGACTCGAGAGGCGGAACAGGCAGAGCTGTCCGATCTTCATTCCGGGCCACAACGTGATCGGCAGGTTCGCGACGTTCGACAGTTCCAGCGTGATGTGGCCGGAGAAGCCGGGATCGATGAATCCCGCGGTCGAGTGGGTCAGCAGGCCGAGACGGCCGAGCGACGACTTGCCTTCCAGGCGGCCCGCGAGATCGTCTGGCAGCGAGCACACTTCGAGGGTGGATCCGAGGACGAACTCCCCCGGGTGCAGCACGAACGGTTCCCCTTCGGTGGGCTCGACGAGGGTCGTGAGCTCGTCTTGCCGCTTCGCGGGGTCGATGTGCGTGTACTTCGTGTTGTTGAATACGCGGAAGAGCCCGTCAAGGCGAACGTCGACGCTCGACGGCTGCACGAGGGTCGAGTCGAACGGCTCGATGCCGAGGCGGCCTCCCTCGATCTCGGCACGGATGTCGCGGTCTGATAACAGCACGCAGATGAGGTTACTGCAGATAGGTACAGTTTTCGGCATCGGCGGCACACCGGTGGCAAGCCTCACCCCCGATGGAAACGACGATCCAGGCGCACCGACGGCACGGACCCGACCGACGGTTTGTTATGGTGATGCTCGCGTCGTTCGAGGTGCGCAGTGCCGATGTAGTTTAGTGGTAGAACATCAGCTTCCCAAGCTGAGAGTGCGGGTTCGATTCCCGTCATCGGCTCCACGACATGCAGGTCAGACGCTTAAATGTGCGATAATCGGCTCATGTCAACATTCCGTGTCAACACCGACACCCCGATACCCCAGGTCGTACGGGGTGCAATGACCCGCACAAAGTCAACAACTAATGGCCTCCATCAGATCGCGCACCAAGAGCGACGGCACCGCATCCCACATGGTGCTGTGGCGGCACAACGGTAAGCAACGCTCTGCGACATTCATCGACATCAAGCCGGCCGAACGGTTCCGCGCCAACGTCGACAAGCTCGGCCCGACCGAAGCACTGTCGATCCTCGGCGTCACCGATAGCGGCGAGCTCACGCTGCACGAGTGGCTGACCGAGCACATCGACAGTCTGCCCGGCATCATCGAAGGCACCCGCCGCTCCTACCGGCGGTACCGGGACGCCGACCTCGCGACACTCGGACGTCTCCCTCTGTCGGCGATCACCGCGGCCACAGTATCCCGGTGGTTGATCGAGCTGGAGTCGGCAGACCCGAGACCGTCGGGGAAGACGATCCAGAACAAGCACGCTTTCCTGTCTGGGGCGTTGAAGGCTGCTGCGGTGGCGGGGAAGATCGAACGGAATCCGTGCGACGGTCAGCGGATCTCGAGGACCGAGAAACGCGAGATGGTGTTCCTGTCGCGCCCGGAGTTCGATCTGATTCACGGGGCGATGACGCGCGAGCCGTGGGCGGACCTCGCGTTGTGGCTGGTGTCGACGGGGATGCGGTTCGGTGAGGCGACCGCGCTCGCCCCGTCTGCGATCGATCTGGATACGGGGACGTGCCGGGTGTCGCATGCGTGGAAGCAGGGGAAGTCTGGCCGGGAGTTGGGGCCGCCGAAGTCGCGGCGGTCGGTGCGGACGATCAACTTGCCTCCGCAAGCGGTGGAGGTCGCACGCCGCAGGATCGGCGATGGCGGCGACTTCGTGTTCGTGAACTCGGCTGGCTCGGCGGTGAAGCAGCAGAACTTCTTCAATGATGGGTGGGGGCCGGCGCGGAAGGTGTTGGCCGCGAAGGCTCCGAGGATTCATGATCTGCGGCATACGTGTGCGTCGTGGATGATCGGTGCGAATGTGCAGATTGCGGTGGTGTCGCGGCATCTGGGGCATGAGGACATTACGACGACGGTGAATACGTATTCGCATGTGGATCGTGAGTCTGGTGCGGCTGCGGCTGCGGCGATTGGGAGGATGCTCGGCTGATGTTCCCCCGTTCGGGTGAATCACGTCTAGTCACTAGACACTAGTGTCTACGGCCTCTGGGGTGTCATGGTTGGCGTAGACAGCAGAACCCCAACACGGAAGGATCCTGCTGGATATGACCACCTCACCGCCGCGAAGGCCTCGACGTTCCTTCACCGATGAGTTCAAAGCAGATGCTGTCGCCATGGTTCTCGAGCTCGGCCGCTCCCGCGCCGACGTTGCCCGCGATCTCGATCTGAGCGAGTCGAGCCTGGGGCGGTGGGTCGCCAAGTCAGCCGGCACCGCAGGCACGGGCACCGGCTCACACCGCCGCACCCCCGACCCGGACAGCGACGACGTGTTCGAGATGCGCAAGGAGATCGCCCGCTTGCGTGACGAGAACACCTTCCTGAAGAAAGCCGCGGCCTTCTTCGCGAAGGAACAGCCGTGACCAGCAAATACAAGCTGATCCACGCCGAAGAAGGCCACCACGAGATCACCGTCATGTGCCGACTGCTCGCCGTGGAACGCACCGGCTACCACGCCTGGCGGGCCAACCTCGACACGCCGCCGGAGACTACCTCGAGAGTTGCGCGACGCAGCATCCTCGCGGAACCGATCACCGCACTGTGGGAGCGGTCCCGTCGCGTCTACGGGGTCCGCCGCATCCACGCCGACCTGGCGGCAGAGGGCACACACGTGTCGCTGTGGCTGGTCGCGAAGATCATGCATGATCTCGGGATCGAGGGAATCGCGCCGCGGTCGGTTATCGGCACCACGATCCCCGCACCTGACGCCGACGAGCGCCGTGACCTGCTCCGCCGCCAGTTCACCCCGCCGGTGCCGACCACGCATCTCGTCGGTGACATCACATACTTGCGGACCGGCGAGGGCTGGTTGTATCTGGCGACGGTAATCGACCTGACCACCCGGATGGTCGTGGGCTGGCAGACTGCGCCGCACATGCGGACTGCGCTGATCACCGACGCGTTGGCGATGGCTCACCGCGACGGGTTCGTCGCCGGTGGGGCAGTATTCCACTCCGACCGCGGAGCGCAATACACCTCCGCCGAGTTCGCCACTGCCGCAAGACGACTCGACGTTCGGCTATCGGTTGGCCGGACCGGGGTGTGCTGGGATAACGCGGTCGCGAGTCGTTCTTCTCGATGCTCAAGAACGAGATGTTCCACCGGTCGCGGTTCGCCACCCGGGCACGTGCCCGCCTGGCGGTCGCGGACTACATTGAGGTGTTCTACAACCGGCGTCGCCGGCACTCGACCCTCGGCTACCGGCCGCCCACACAACTGATGTCTGAGTTCCTCACCCGCACCGATCACGCGGCGGACCTGGCCGCATAGAAATCAAGCGTTCTGCCGTCTACGAAACTTGACACAGCCCACTCCAGCACCGGCCCGACGATGCACGTCATCATCACGCACGTCGACCTCGGCACCGGTGGCGCATGGAAAACCAACCTCGACATCGGAGAGGTCCGGATCGCCGACGACGGCTTCCAGTCCTACGCAGCCCGAGAGATCATCGCCAAGTCGGAGGGTGACATCGACGAGTACCCGCGGATCATCCACTCGACCATCGACGAGGTGGCGCAATCGCTCGTTGACTTCCATGTCGAGAATGCGTCACGCCTCAACAGCGGCCGTCCCGAGGTCATCACCCGCGAGTGCGTCGAGGTGCAGGCGTGACCCGCCGCGACTGGCTCGAGGGCGTCGAGCTCGTGGGCGACCTCAGTCGGGCGGCGCGCGACGTACAGGCTGCCGAGTCGGCCCTCGCTGACGCGCAGGCTCGTCGTCGCGCTGCCGTCGTTCGCGCTGTCGAAGCGGGGATGCCCGCTACGAAGATCGCGGAGGTCGCCAGCATCAATCGGTCGGCGGTCTACCAAATGCGAGACGCCGCAGGCTAGCCGCTATGGTGAGTGCTCCCCACTCCGGTGGGGATGATCCGTGGATACTCGTGATAAGCGACCACCGGTCGATGTGCTCCCTACTCGGGGTGGGGATATGACGAAAGCGTCCCGCCCCTCAGTCGTGAGGCACTTCGGCGCCACGGCGGTGGATGACGGGCATGAGGATGTCGTCGCCGAGTGACGCGACCTCCCAGTGCTTCCCGTCGTGGAAGCGGCCCGACAGTTCGACGTCAATCATGCGCTCGACGGTACGACACCACGATCACGACGTTACCAAACTCATGATATTCGCCACAATCGGTAACGTTCGGGAATTTGCCATCTTCCCGTCGGCACGTCTATGACGTGGGAGTTCCCCTGCCCGACAGGCACACTCTGCCTACCCGGTATAGCACCGATACATTTGCTGCACTATTGCCGACATCGCGTGGTGGTGCTAGGAATCCTGTAGGCCCTTTGGGGGGACTGAGAAGTTCAGGAACGTCGGGGGACCTTTCGCAATTCTGTCGAGAGCTGGCCCGCGACACACGGGACGTGCATCCAGCACGCAGGGAGGGAATCAACTCAGCATGAAGAACCACACGCGGCTCACCGTCGCCAGCCTCGCGGCCCTGGCCGTACTGCCGGTCAGTATCGGTCTCACAGGACAGGCCGACGCCACGCCAAAGCGCTTGTCTAGCAAACACGACAAGCTCACCACCGACGACGGCTGGAAGATCCGCCTCGACGCCTCCGAGTTGGTCGTCAATCCGATGCACAACCTCGCAAACGCACCCACCTCACGCGAAGGATGGATCTCATCCAAAGTCGCAGGCGCAATCACCGGCACCGGAAACACCCCCGTTCAGTCGGCAATCCTTGAACACTTCCTCGTGATCGGCTGCCAAGTCGACGTCTCCGACGGCACCACCCTCGGCCTGTCCGGGTCTATCGGGCCAAACGTAGGCGTCACGATCAGCGGCGTCCCCAGCGCCAACATCGGGGGATCAGCGTCGGTCAGTCCGCAAATCTCGGCGAACATCAAGCCCGGCAAGATCAGCGAAATATCGCTCGGTAAGAAGCAGTTGCAGAGCGATCACGCTTCCATCCGCGTCAAGAAGGCCCGCGTCAGCGTCGACGGCTGCTGGGGCAAAGTCTCCACCCGCATCATCGGACGACTCTCCGTGTCGACCCCGACAGCAGACGACACTATCAACGTCTTCTCCGCCCGAACCTGGCTCTGAGACGAGATCAAACGATGACAACCACTCAACACCGGCGACGACGAGTCAGCCGCACGGTGTGGGCCGCGATCGCAGTAGTCCTCACCGCAGTGCTATGCGGAACGCTCGCACTCACCGCATCACCTGCCGGAGCCGAGACACCCGCTGAACGGTGTGCTCGAGAGACCAAGGCCTACAACAACACCTGGGCACAAGGCTGGGCACAATCCAACAACCGCCCAGCATCACAAGCACCGCCACCGCCAGTCCCATACGTCTGCCAGAACCCTGACACGACGACACCCACCCCACAGCCCACCGTCACGGCACCATCGGTCGAGAGCGCCCCCAATGGCGGAGGAGCCGGTGCCAGCCCCAACGTCCACGCGCCAACCGACATACCTTCACCGACATCCACTGCAGAGTCCCGTCCACATCAGACGAACGCTCGCGAGCAAGTGGCCACGCCTACGCACCCGGCACCGCCGCAACACCGTCGTGACACCCGTACGAAGCGAAGCGGAATAGAGAAGCTGGACCGGCAGTTCGGGCGAAAGGACGCGGCGGAGGACACCAGCCCGTTCTCCTATATGAACACGAAGTCCCCGTCCACACGATGTCCGTTCGCCAACACGCCGCTAGAGCCAGCCCCGAACGTCAGTACGGCACGCCAAGAAGCTGTTGCGTACGCCGAGCGCTATGCAGCATCGCCCAATAGCGCCTACGATTTCTTCGATCGAGGAGACTGTACAAACTTCGTTTCACAGGTGATGCGAGCTGGCGGATTCTCCAACATCGGCCCTGGTATCGATGATCCACGGGGCGGAGACTCGGACGACTGGTACCAGGGCGACTACGCAGGCCCAGGCAAGGACTACTCAACAACCTGGACCCTCGCCCGCGAGAATCACAACTTCATGACTCAACACTCTGAGCGGGGACGTATCGTGGGAATCCAAAAGTTGAACACCGCAGCTCCGGCAACATATGATCCGCTTGCACCTTCGAAAGCTGGGCTTCTGCCTGGGGATCTTATTTACTACAAAAAGAGGGATGGGTCCATCAATCATATCGCCGTCTACGTTGGCCAGGTGAAGGATTCGCGCGGCAACCTCGTCGATGTCGTCGACCAGCATTCTGTTGACTCTGGGTGCGAGAAGCATGCCCCGTGGACACCAAACCCGGCGGGTGACTACGTCGGAGGGCCGTCGCAAGCCGAGTTCGTAAGTGTGTCCTACTAGATGCCCGAAGGTAAATCAATGCGCAATAGGAAATCTATTCTCACCGTCATCGGCGTAATCGCCCTGATCGCCGCCATGGCCGTCGGCGCATGGGCCTGGTTCGCAACAGACTCCGACGACTATGAAGGGAATCTACGTTCGGCCCCAGAATCCTCCGACGTCGAGTTCACCGCTGGGAAGGTCATTCGCTACCTGAACGAAGGAACCGAAGAGCTCGACGAACGCATCGCTCGGGATTCTTCTCAGTACACCCAAGCAACCTTGCAGTTCAAGAAGGCTCAGCCACCAACCGGTTGCCATTACGGGGACATCATCAAGTCTGAGCATCTAAGGACAGAGGAATCGAGCCTTGGTGAAGTCGCGATCGAGCGAGTAGAAGCAGAGGTCCTCTGCGATGAAAGAATGTCAGGAACAGTAGCCATTGAGTACGGAGTTGTTCCGGAGTGGAGCAGCTGGTCTATGGTTACCGAAATCTACTCATCATCTCACAGCAATTGAGATTGGGCAGGACAGCGCACTAACCAGGGCGATGCCTGCCGTGAATCCGGAAGAAGATCATGCAAGGTGAGGTCCGAGGCCGACATGCCGGTGTTGCCAAAACATCTGCGGTGATCTCGGCAATATTGGTGGTCGGCCTGTCAATCTCCAGCTGTTTCGTGTCTAATAGGACTTCGTCTACTTCCTCGGCGGCAATTCCAGCGACCGATACCACCTCGGTAATCATTCTCGAGCGGAAGGGCCGCGTTGAATGTGAAAGGCAGTTTTCGTCAGGCACACGATGTTCCGGCCTCGTCGCAGTTCATTAACTGGGATTCGGGCGCGCGCCTGCGTCCCAGTGAACGAGGCGAACCGCGGTGGGAGGTGTCCGCCGAAGTGGTCGATGCCGGAAGAATTCGATCGAGCGTTGCATGCATCCTGACAGATATCGGCGGTGAGGTTGCGGTCGAATTGAAGCAGTAGAAGAGGACTTGGCGCGATTGCATCGGTCGAGCTTCTGCTGTCGCCATCTCCTGGAGACAACGAAAGCGCCTCACCCCCTTGTGATGGGTGGGGCGCTTGGTCGTGCGTGGTCGGCTACTGCGGAACTACCTCAATGTACGCGCCGACGTTGATCGTCAGCGTCGCGAAGGAGTCGGCCGTCGCCTCGATCCATACCTCGTCACCGTTCGACAGGGTTCGCGGGATAGACCAAGGTGGTGCGTTGAACGCGCTGCCGTAGGCGTCGTAGGTCGCGATCGTCGTACCGTCCAGCACGAGATAGGCGTGGACGTTGTTGCCGCCGCCGCCGGGGCCGACAGCTCGTGCGGTGATCGTGCTGGGCCCGTCGCCTTGAACGACGAGTTTGTCCCCGACGATGACCGCCGGATTCGCCGCGTCCGAGGACCTTCCTGTAACGATGCGTCTCGTTGTGTTCGCCGAGAACGTTCCGGACTTGTTCATCCGTTGCCGCGCGAATCCGTCGTTTGTGATCTCCGGCGCGTGCCCGACTGCTGTCGAGACCGCTACTGGCACGATGACCATGGACGAGGCGTGACGATCCGGGGTGTGCGCAGTCGACGTGTGAGTATTCGTAGTCGTGGGAGCCACCCGATCGTGCCTTCGGGGGCCACCGATCGTGCCGGCGGGGGCCAGTAGCCGTCGCCGTGGGGGCCACGGGCTCCCGCCGGCTCCGGGTCACTGAGTCATGGCGGCGTGTTCGCGCATGTTCTTCGTGCCGGTGTCGATCCAGATGGCGTTGTGGACGATCCGGTCCATGATCGCATCGGCGCGGACTCCCGAGCCGAGCCGGGGATGCCAGTCCTTCTTCGCGTACTGGGTGCAGAACACCGTCGAGCCGGTGTCGTGACGGCGTTCGAGCAGTTCCAGAAGCATCGAGCGCATGTCGTCATCGGGATGGTCCAGGAGCCATTCATCGATCACCAGTCGCGAGAACGCGGCGTACTTCCGCAGGAACTTCGCGTGGCCTTGGGGTTTGTCCTTAGCTAGCGCCCAGGCTTCCGCGAGGTCGGGCATGCGAATGTAGTGCGCACGGATCCTGTGCAGGCAGGCCTGCTTCGCCAGCGCGCAGCCGAGGAACGACTTTCCTGAGCCGGCGAAGCCCTGGAAGACGACGTTCTGCTGGCGCTGGATGACCGAGCAGGTCGCGAGCTGCGTTATCGTGTGACGGTCCAGGCCCCGTTCCTCGACGAGGTCCAGGCGGCGCAGGTCCGCGTTCGGGTAACGCAGTCCGGCGCGGCGGATTAGACCCTCGACCTTTGGAACCTATCCCCCCAGGACATATGGTATAACTCGGACAACTATTGGGGTTCGATTCCCGTCATCGGCTCCACTTGATTGTCGCTGGTACAAGGCGGACCGTGCTTCGAGGCTGAAGTCCGCTCATTCGCGACGTCGATCCTCCCGTATTCCTTCTTCACCGCGTCAGCCACCACCTAGACTCAGTCCATCATCGGCACGCGCCGCGCACTCGGCGGCGAGGCTTCTGTGTGCCGTCTGGTGTCGGACGCGCTGGAGAGGAGAACACGGGTGACCGGCAAGAGTGTCCACACGGCCATCGGATCCACGGCTCGTCCAGCCGCTTGGCTCGCCGAGAACTTCCGCATCAAACCGGCTGCAATCCCGGTGGGCCACTCGATTCGCTCCGGGCTGTCCGTGGGCCTGCCGTTCGTCATCGGCGCGCTCACCGACCACGTCCTCACCGGCATGTGGATCGCGCTGGCGACCCTGCTGTTGGCGGCCGGTGAGCGCGAAGGCACCTACCGGCTGAACTTCTGGATCATCGCCGTGTCCGCTCCGATCGGCGCCAGCGGCTATCTTCTCGGCTTCGTCGCCGACGTGCCGTTGGCGGCGCTCATCGCACTGATGGCGGCACTGGCCTTCCTGGCCGGGCTCATCGCCGGCTTCGGTCCCGCCTTCTCGGTGGCGGGCATGCAGTTCCTGCTCGTCTCAGCGATCGCGATCGGTGTGCCCGACATCGACTGGTGGACCCCGTTGTGGCTCTACTTCGTCGGCGCCGCCGTCTACGCCGCGCTCCTCGCGGTGGAGATGCTGATCGATCCGCGCCGCCCGCAGCGGCTAGTGCTCCTCGCGCTCCTGCAGTCTCTCGAAGAACTGGCGCAGGCGCGCGCAGCAGACCTGGCCGACGGCGGCGACCGAACCACGCAGGCCAGGTCCGCGGCCACCACCGCATATCAGAATGCGGCGGGGCGGGTAACCGAACTACCGGTGTGGCGGATGGGGTCGGCGGGCGACTGGAACCTGGATGGGCGGGTCGTCAACGCCGCCGAACGTGTGCCGGCTTTCCTTCTGGCGGCCGACGATCCCGGCGTCGTCCTGCGGGCGCAGCAGCAGCTGTCGGCGTTGGCCGGATCGGTGCGCACCGGAACACCTGCGTCGAACGAACCTGATCGCACCGACCCACTCGACGGCGTTCTCGCCGACCTGCGCACCGCACTGGCCGACAGCGGCGGACGCGGCAGCACGACCGAGCCCCTGGTGAACCCGGCCATCGGAGCCGAGGTCGTCCGGGCCGCGTGCCGACTCGGGCTCTGCTACGCGATCGCCGTGGGCGCCAAAGAGTACTTCCCGTACAGCCACTGGTTCTGGGTGCCGCTGACCGTCTGCCTGGTGATGAAGCCCGACTTCGGCTCCGTCTTCTCCCGGGCAGTGCTGCGCGTGGTCGGGACGACGGTCGGCGTTGCCCTGGCCACCCTGATCATCGCCCTGGTCCCGAAAGGCGCGGCCATCGGCATCGCGATCGGTCTGCTCTCGGCCTGCGTTCCGTGGTTCATGATGCGGTCGTACGCGCTGCAAGCAGTGGCCATCGCGCCAGTCGTGATCCTGCTCGTCGACGAGATCTCGCCGGGCGGAGACACTGCGAACTATTCATGGCAGCGGATCGCCGCGACAGCCATCGGCGGCGCCGTGGTGATCGTCTTCGGCTACCTGATCTGGCCGCACTCGCGCCGGGCCTGGGTGGCGCAGACCTTCGGTGAGGCGACGACGGCGATCGCCGACCAGCTGCGGCTGGCTTCCAGCGCGATCCCCGACGACCCGGCTGCTGCGCAACGTCGCCACGACGACCTGGTGGCTGCTCGCCGGCGGGCCTACCGCGCATTGTCGGACATGCAGGTCCGGATGTCCCGGGCACAGTCCGAGCCGCCGCCTGCGTCGACGGTGGCCCTGGCCTGGCTGCCGGTGGCCGCAGCCGCCGACCGGCTGGCAGACACGGTGTCGGCGTACGCGGTGGCCCGCCGGTCCGGAGCAACAGCGCCCGACTCCGAGCCGGGCGCAGAGCTTGCCGGCCAGATCGAGGCTCTCGGACGCGGCGAGCCGCCGACCCCCGTTCGCGTCGTAACCGCTCCGTTGGACCCGATCGCCGACCAGACTCGACGTCTTCGCTCGCTCCTGCAAACGACGGAGAGCGCAGCGCGACGAGCGTGACGCCGGGTGGCCTGCGGTCAGCCCTTCCGCGTCAGCACCACACTGACCTTGTTCCCGACGTTGCGGACCAGCAAGGTCTGCGCATTCGGCGGGGAGATCACATCTCCCCCGGTCACCCGCACGGTGTATCCCTTGCGGTAGTGGCGGGCCACCGGCACGAAGATCTCCGTCGGTGCGCTCACCCCGGCCCGAGCCGTCCACGCCAGTTCCATCCGACCGGTCTTCTGGTCGTACCGGTAGCGGGTCGGCACACCGGCGATCGTCTGCGGGGCAGCGCGGGCGATCACGTGGGCCATCGCTTGGCGAATGGTGCTGTTGTCGTTCGGATCATCAAACAGGTCACCGTCGCCGATGCCACCGGGATAGTCGATCCAGTCCTTGTATCCCCAGAGCATCCAACCGGTCAGGTGCTGGTCGGCGATCTCCATGATGCGGTTGAGTTCCACCAGGTCCTGCGTGTCGCCGAACTCCGTCTGGATGACCGGTGCGTTCATGCGCTTCGCGGTGGCGATCGCGTTCGTGTAGACCAGGTCGTCGAGCACAGGGCAGGCCGGATAGCCGAGTGACTCGGATTCACGGTCGGCCTCCTTCGTCACCAGCGACGTGCCGCAATAGTCGTGGAAGCTGAACACCACCGGGCGGAGTGAGGCGGGCGCTGACTGCAGATGTGACGGGGCACCGGTATCGGCGAGCAGGTGCGGCTCGTAGAAGAGCGGGGTCGTCTTGTCGACGGCTCGCACGGCGCGGCCCAGCTTGTTCTGCAGCGGCTGGAGCTTCTTCTGATCGAACTCCGGGCAGCCGACGAAGCACCCCGGGTAGGACGTGCCCGGCCACGGCTCGTTGATCAAGTCGTAGCCGAGCATCCGGTCATGGTCGGCTCCGCGCTCACGAACGGTGGCGGCCACCGTCTTCCACGTCGCAGCTAGCGCGTCCTGGATGCCGCTCCGGTTGGCGTAGAAGTTGTCCCAGGCCCGTTCGAGCGCCGGGTTGATGAACGCCGACGCACCCTTAATCACTTCATCCGGGTTCGCCTGACCGTCGGTGAAGGTCGCCCAGTCCGGGAAGCCCGCCCCGTGCACTTCTTCGTTGTAGTTGTCCTGGTGGTTCTCCAGTAGCACCCATAGACCGTTGCGGGTGAGCACGTCCACCTCGCGGACGATCTCGTCCAGGTAGCGTTGATCGATCGTGCCGCGTGTGGGTTCCATGCCCTTCCAGAACCAGGCGAGCCGCACCGAGTTGATGCCGAGCGACTTGATCAGCCGGGCGTCGGCGTCGGTCACGGTGCCTGCGAGTGCATGGTAGGGCGGCTTCTTGTTGGCGATCTGGATGCCGTGCACGTAGACGGTGCGGCCGTGATCGTCGACCAACCAACGGCCGTCGGTGCCGATCGCTCGGTCCGGCGACCAGGACCGCTGCGGCTGGGCGTTCACAGTCGGTTGGGCGTTCACGGTCGGTTGGGGCGCGAGCACGACAGCGGCGGCCAGCAGCACTGCGCAGAGAACTGAGATGGGCGAACGTGCTCGGGTAATCATGGTGTCCTCCGGAGGGCCGGAAATGTAGCCCGAGTCACAGATGTGCGTTTCAGGAGTATTCAATCATGCGACACGCCGTCGTTGTGCACGAGGACGGCCCGAGACTCCGCCTCCAACTCGGCCTCGACCTGGGCGCCTCGGCGCGGCTCACGCAGCGCCCAACCGCCGACCACCGCCGACACCAGCGAGACGCCGACGGCGACCCACGTGGCCTGCGCGAGACCGTCGATGAATACGGATGCGACGACGTCGTGGATCGCGGCGCCGGTGCCGCCGGGCGCACGAGCCGACGCTTCGACACCTGCCATCACCGACCGCTCGGCGATCTCCTTCACAGGGGCGGGTACACCGATCGACGTGAGACGGTCGGCGACATCCGAGGCGTACACCGAGGTCAGGACGGATCCGAGGACGGCCACGCCGAGCGTGCCACCGATCTCGCGAGTGGTGTCGTTGACCGCAGACCCGGCTCCGGCCTGCTCGGGTGTGAGCGCGTCCATGATCACCTGGGTGCACGGGCCGGAGATGAGCGCGAGCCCCGCGGCCATCAGCATCATCGACCAGATGATCAGCCCGAAGTACGTCGACTGCTGATCGACGAGTTGCACCAGCCCGAAGCCCGACGCCATGAGGAGCGCGCCGGTCACTGCGACGGGCCGCGGACCGAATCGGTGCGACGCGGCCATCGCTCCGGGCGACAACGCCGCGACGACGATCGCGAACGGAAGGGTCCGGATGCCCGCTTGCAGCGGCGTGTACCCCTGGACCGCCTGGAAGTACTGGGTGATCAGGAAGATGAAGCCGAACAGCGCGAAGAAGGCGACTGCCACCATGCCCGCGGCCGCCGCGAATCGACGGTTGGCAAAGAGGCGGACATCGAAGATCGGGTGCGCGACGCGACGCTGATGCACGACGAAGCCGACGAGGACCCCGACAGCGACGAGCAGACCACCGACGGTCCGGACCGAACCCCAGCCCGCAGACGGCCCCTCGATGACGGAGTATGTGAGCAGACCGAGCCCGACGATCGACAGAACCACGCCGACGGCGTCGATGCGCGGGAGTGGTGTCCCGTCGCCGACCCCTCGGGCCGGGATGACGACGGCCACCGCGGCGAACGCCGCGACGCCGAACGGCACGTTGACCCAGAAGACCGACGCCCACGAGAAGTGTTCGAGCAGCCATCCGCCGAGCACCGGACCGATGGCTATCGCGATGCCCGACGTGGCCGCCCACACGCCGACTGCTGCGGCGCGCTGCTTCGGATCGGTGAAGATGCCGACGATCAGCGCGAGAGTCGCCGGGAACACCAGTGCGGCGAACAGTCCGAGACCGGCGCGGGCGGCGATCAGCTCACCAAGCGTTCCGGCGAGCGCGGCACCGACCGAGACGACGACGAAGCCGACCACACCGGTCAGCAGCATCCGCCGGTGCCCGAAGCGGTCGCCGAGATAGCCGCCAGTGAGCAGCAGTCCGGCGAACACCAGAGTGTAAGCGTCGACGATCCACTGCAGTCCCGAGACCCCCGCGTTCAGATCGCTGCTCATCGTCGGCAGCGCGACGTTGACGATCGTGTTGTCGACCATCACGAGCAACTCTGCGAAGCACAGCGCGGCGAGGGCAAGCCATTTGGTCCTCATCAGATCCTCCATCAATAGAACGATGTGCCACACTAGTAGAACGCCGTACTACATCAGAGTCAAGGCATTTACAGAACAATGTTCTAGTACGGTGGGGGCATGGCCCCCGTCGACTCCACCCCTTGCCGCCGCACACCGGCATCACAAGTGCGCTCGTCCCTGGTCACGGCCGGTCGTAAGATTCTCGAGACGAAGGGGCCGTCCGGACTCACCGTCCGCGCCGTCGCATCGGCCGCAGGCGTCGCCCCCATGGGCGTCTACAACCATTTCGACGGCAAGGACGGTCTGCTCGATGCCGTGGTCACCGACGGATTCGCCGAGTTCGGGCGCGCCATCGCCGCCGCCGACAGCGACCCGACCGAACGTCTGCTCGCCTCGGGTCGGGCCTACCGAGCCTTCGCCCTGGCCAACCCGACGTTGTACTCACTGATGTTCGGCGGCATGTGCCGCCCAGACGACGCGACCGCGAGCGGTGCGTTCCTCGCACTCATCGAAGTCGTGCAGTACGGCCAGGTCGGCGGCATCATCCGCGACGACGACCCCGCAGCCCTGGCGATGCAGATCTGGTCGTGCGTCCACGGCGCGACCAGCCTCGAGCTGTCGTCACCCATGCCGCCCGGCGCGGACATGGACGCGAACTACGAGAGCGTGATCGCTCTCATCGCGCGGGGCGTCGCACCCGCCGAAGGTACGTAGTGCCGTTTCAGGACGGTGTGCGCGGGCCGCGTCCGGACCAGTGCCACGCGTACGCAGGGTCATCGCACGCCCTGCCGCCTTCGCCGACCTCGAGCGGATTGAAGGTGTCGACCATGAAAGCCATCTCGTTGCTCTGCGTCATCGTCGGCGAGTCGAGATAGGCCTGTCGCCCAGGTCCGTGCGTGTACGCGGCCGGATGCAGCGACACCGATGCGTTGCCGATCCCCGATCCCTTCCGGGCCGCGGTCTCGCCCGCGTGATAGAACATCACCTCGTCTGAGTCGACGTTCGAGTGGTAGTACGGCACTTTGATCGCCTGCGGATGGAACTCGAGCGGGCGCGGAACGAAGTTGCAGATCACGAAGTTGCGTCCTTCGAGGATCTGATACGTCGGCGGCGGTTGGACGATCTCGCCGACCACCGGCGAGAAGTCCCGATAATTGAACGCGTACGGATACAGGCAGCCGTCCCAGCCGACGACGTCGAACGGGTGGTGGTCGTACGTGACGATCGACCCGGCCAGTCCCGAACGGCTCCGATGGCGGACATAGACCTCGGTGTCCGCGGACGCTTCGGGACCGGTCACCTCGGCGCTGCCCGACGCGACGCGCAGGTCCCGCTCACAGAGCGGCGCGCCCTCCAGAAACTGTCCGAACTCGCTGAGGTAGCGCTTCGGGAAGCGGATGTGTCCGGAGCCGTCGACACAGTACGCCTTGAGCGGCCCCGAACTCTCGACATCGACGGGGACCCAGCGGTGGATGGTGACGCGCGGGATCACGACGTTGTCGCCTGCCGACACCTCGATGCTGCCGAACACGCTCTCCAGCACGCCACGACCGCTCTCGATGTAGACGACTTCGTCGCCGACCCCGTTGCTGTACAGCGGACTCGGCGAGTCGGCGACGACGTAGCTGATCCGGACGTCGTCGTTCGCCAGGATCAAGCGTCGGTGGCACACCACATCACGCCCGGTCACGGTGTCCGAGAAGAGCTCCGGCAGCCGGAAGTGCCGCGGCCCCAGCGGCGTGTTCGGCTCGGTCGACACGTCGCCGAGCGACCAGTCACGCGAGTCGACGAGGTTGGCGGGCACGCCGCGGTGATACAGCAGCGACCCGGTCGACGAGAATCCCTCTTCGCCGATGAACTCCTCGAAATAGGGGGCGCCGTCGGATGCTTCGAAGGTGATGTGGCGTTTGCGTGGGATCTCTCCCACTGCGCGGTAGTAGACCATCTTCAGCGATCCTTCTCTCGTCGTGAGGTGCCCTCTGGCGATGCGGCGGTCAGCGGGCGAGGTCGTGTTCGCGCAGCCAGTCGACGACGGTGTCGGCGACGAATGCGATCTTCTCCGGCTGCCCGGACAGGTAGTGCAGTCCGTCGGTCACCGGGACCAGCCGTTTGTCGTCGTGCGACACCGCGTCGAACATCTGCGTGGCGTAGCTCGGGAAGCAGACCTGGTCGGCGGTGCCGTACATGACGAGCGCAGGCACGCTGATCCGCGACATGTGGAGCGCGCCGTCGCAATTGGACTCGTCGACGCTCCACTGCGAGAGCCACGACCGCAGGCTGCTGTAGTGCGCGAGCGACGCGGGCATCATGTTGGCGACCGCCGTCGGACCCCACATGGTGCCCGGTTCGCGGTCGGACGGGTCGATGGCGGTGTCGACGAATCTGGGGTCGGCCGTGGTGCCGTGCACGACGAACGGCAGATCCTGCAGTTCGCCGTCCGCGGCGGCGAGGCGGTCGAGCTGCTCGCGGACCCACGCCGTGATCCGCCGGTTTCGCGCGATCTGTGCTGCCCGATACCGTTCGATGAACTCGGGTGAGAACGGCGGGCGGATCCTTCCGCTGACGATGTCGAGCTCTTCGTCTCGCGTCCACGGGTCGGCTTCGTCGACGACAGCGGGGTCGATCCAGTCGGTGAGCACCTGTGCCCGACCCGGGTGTGCCATCAACTGCAGCAGCGCGTCGGCGGGCGGCAGGTCGGCGCAAGTCAGGTCCGGCGGGTCGCCGGCCGGGGTGGACGTGATCGTCGGCGACTCGGCCTGCGACTGGTAGAGCGCGGCCAGCCCGCCGCCGCCCGAGTTGCCGATGAGGACGACCTTCTCGTACCCGCGCTCCCGCAGGAATCGGATGGCCGCGCCGACGTCGAGGACACAGTTCTCCATGGTCAGCGAACTGTCGTTGCCGATGTAGCGGGTCGCGAGGCCGGCGGCGTCGATCCCCCGCTCGGCCAACGGCGCGAGGAGGTAGTGCCCCATGAAGTTCGACGTCGGGTGCACGAGCAGTGCCGCGGTCTTCGACGGCGTCGCCTCCGCCGAATGCAACGACCCCCAGATCTTCCCGGCCATTCGGGACACCCCTGAGTAGACGTCGATATGGTCGCTGGCCTGCATCGGAATGCCGAGCAGTTCTGTCACGGTGGTGTCCTTCTCTCGTCCGCGCCCGCCATCAACGCACCGAAAATGAACCAATCTAGGTCAAATAACGAACCTGATGACCGTATCCCTGGTCACATATGACCGTCAACGAGTTCGTCGAACCCGCCGACGCCCCGGATAGACTGACTCGCGTCTCGGCGCAGCGGAGACGATCGATTTCGAAAGGCGGTGGGATGTGCACATCTCGTCGACGGTCGACCAGGCACTACGTCTTCTCATTCACCTGACGGATTCGCCCGATCAGACGCCCGCCGACCTGGCCCGAGACCTGAACATGAACCGGACCACCGTTCACCGACTCCTCGCGACGCTGCACGGCCGGGGCTTCGTCACCCGGGTGGGCGGCGCCGCCGTCTACTCGATCGGTCCCACTGTGCTGCGCATGGCCGAGTCCGTCGGACCCGATATCCGCACGGTGGCCCACCACGTCGTCGAGCAACTGTCCGAGACGACGTCGGAGACCGTCCTGCTGTTCGTCCCCGAGTTCTCCGGGCGACGGCCGCAGGCGATCGCGGTCGACCAGGTCGAGACCCGCGCGCACGTCGTACGCGTCGAGTTCACCGTCGGCCACCGGATCCCGTTGCATCAGGGGGCGGCAGCGCAGGCCATCCTGGCCCATGCGTCACCCGACGTGGTCGAGGCCGCGCTGAGCAACGCCGACGACCCCGACGCGGTCCGGGCCGCGCTCGCCCGCACCCGCGAGCGCGGATACTCCGCGACACACGACGAACTCCTCCTCGACGTCGTCGGCATCGCGGCACCGGTCCTGGACAGCGCCGGACATCCGCTCGGCAGCGTGTCCGTCGTCGCCCCGTCGAGCAGGGCCGAACAGCTCGACGGCATGGTCGACGATCTGCTCGAGTCGGTGAGGATCATCCAAGACCTCGTCGCGTCCTGACCGCCGACTTCGCAATATCGATCCCGCGGCGCGCGTGAACCTACACCGGGTGGCACGAGCACTCGCCGATAGACCGCCGTATGGCCTGAGCGGTGTAGGTCGCCACCGCACTTCGACACCGATCCGCATCGTCCGCCTCACTCTCCGAGAGCCGCCGCCCTGCGCGCGAGGTCGATGTCGAACACGAAGGCCGACTCGGGGTCGGCCGCCAACTGCTCGGTGGCTGCCGCGTGGCCGCGAATCACCGGATCCGGCGACCGCTGCGCGAGTGCGACGGCATGGTCGGCTGCATCGCCGAGTTCGACGAGGGCACGACTGAGGCTGCGGTGCATGTCCGCGTCACCTCGCCCGAACTGTGACGCCAGTATCGCGGCCAGCGCTGCCCGCTCATTGCCGGGAACGAGGACCACCGCTGCTCGCCACGCACTGCGCGAGACCTCGTCGTCTTCGTCGGTGAGCAGTTCGCGCGTGATCGCGGACCAGGTCGAGCCGTCACCGATCTTCGAGAGAGTGTGCAACGCCTGGCTGCGCGCCTGCGCGCACGAGGATTCGAGCTCAGCCGTCACTGCCGGCACGGTGCGCTCGACCGGATACCGGGTGATCGCCCAGGTCAGCATGTCGCGCACGTAGAAGTCCGGCTCCACACCGCATCGCGCGACCAACTCGTCGAGCAGTTCGGGCTCCGGATCGGTGCCCGCGGCGAGCGCGGCACGCAGCCGCGTCTCCGACCGCTCAGCGCCGAGAGCCGCCACGAGTCCTTGGGGCTTGTTCATCGGGGCAACCGCCTTCCTCACACTCCACAGGTTGACACAGTCGAAGGTCAAGGCGCTCAGGATCTTCAGTGAAGCGCGGAGCCGCGATTCCCCACCGGCCCCACAGCAGAACCGGCCATACTGACCCAATGGGACATCGCCTCGTCGCCGTACTGACCGCCCTCTCGCTCATCGTCGCTGTGGCCGTCGCGCCCGCCGCGTCGGCGAGTCCGCGTGCCGGGGCGCTTCCCGACGACTTCCTGTGGGGTGTCGCGTCATCCGGTTTCCAGTCTGAAGGCCACTCCCCTGACAGCAATTGGACGCGGTACATTCGGCAGGGCAAGACCGACGATACGATCGGCTCCTCGGTCGACTTCCGGCACCGTTACCGGCAGGACGTCGCACTCGCGAAGGGCCTCGGCGTCAAGGTATACCGGGTCGGGATCGAGTGGGCACGCGTAGAACCGCGGCCCGGCGTGATCGATCGGCGGGAACTCGCCTACTACGACGATCTGGTCAGGGCGATCGTCGACGCCGGAATGCGTCCGATGATCACCCTCGACCACTGGGTCTATCCCGGTTGGGTGGCCGACCGCGGCGGCTGGGCGTGGTCCGGCACGCCCGCGGCGTGGTTGACGCACAACACGATGATCGTCGATCGCTACGCGAAGTATCACCCGCTGTGGATCACGATCAACGAGCCGACGGTCTACGTGCAGAAGGAACTGCAGAAGGGCGGGATCTCGCTCGACGCGGTACCGACGATGATCGACCGGATGGTGCGCGTGCACCGAACGATCTACGACCGCATCCATCGCCGCGACCCGGACGCGATGGTGTCGTCCAACATCGCCTATCTGCCGACCGTCGAACCGCTCGTGGACACCGCCGTCGAGAACCGGATCATCGACAAGCTCGACTTCGTCGGCGTCGACTACTACTACTCGGTCTCGCCGACGGACCTGACCGCGGCGAATGCGGCGATCGACCGCATGTGGGACGCGTCGATGGCTGCCGACGGCGTCTACTACGCGCTACGCGACCTGCACGAACGTTTTCCCGGCAAGCCGTTGTACGTCGTGGAGGCGGGAATGGTCACCGAGAACGGGAAGCCGCGCCGCGACGGCTATCGGCGCGCCGACCATCTGCGCGACCTCGTCTACTGGATGCAGCGCGCCCGCGCCGACGGCGTGCCGCTCATCGGCTTCAACTACTGGACGCTCACCGACAACTACGAGTGGGGCAACTACGCGTCCCGCTTCGGCCTGTACACGGTGAACGTGAAGACCGACCCGACACTGACCCGCCGCCCCACCGACGGTGCCGCCGCGTACCGAGACGTGACCACCCGCAACGGCGTCGGACCGTCGTACCGCCCGAGCAGACCCGCCACCTGGTGTTCGCTCGTCGCCGCCCCCGCGAGTTGCGCCCGCCCGGCGAGGTGAAGCGCGACCTTCATCCCTTCGGGCTCCGACCGGCCTGTTTCAACGCGAGGCGCAGCGCGTACTCGAGTTGCCCGTTGACGCTGCGCAGATCGTCGGCGGCCCACTTGGCGATCGCGCTGTGCACGTCCGGATCCAAGCGCAGCAGAACCTTCTTGGGTGCGCGCTTGGCCGACTGCTCGATCTCGGTCATCCGTACAGCGATCCCGCGTTCACTACAGGCTGGGTAGCTCGGTCACCGCACAGCACGACGAGGAGATTCGACACCATGCTGGCCCGACGCTCCTCGTCGAGTTCCACGACGCCCTGTTCGGCGAGACGATCCAACGCGAGGCCGACCATGCCGACCGCGCCTTCGACGATCTGCTGGCGTGCGGCGACGACCTGGGCGGCCTGCTGCCGGACGAGCATCGCCTGCGCGATCTCGGGTGCATACGCGAGGTGCGTGATGCGGGCTTCGATGACCTCGATGCCCGCGGTCGCCGTACGCTCGCGCAGTTCGTCCGTCAGTTCCTCGGCGACGGTCGCTCCGTCGCGGAGGCTGGTCCGGTCGTCCTGGTGGGCGTCGTACGGGTGAATCGTCGCCAGGTGACGGACGGCGGCCTCCGACTGCGTCGCGACGTACTGTTCGTAGTCGTCCACCGCGAACGCGGCTTTGAAGCTGTCGACCACGCGGTAGACGACAACGGCGGCGATCTCGACCGGGTTGCCGTCGGCGTCGTTCACTTTGAGCATCTGCGTCTCGAAGTTCCGCACGCGCAACGAGATCGACTGCTTGTCCGAGAGCGGAACGAGCAACGAGAACCCTGGCTCGTTCACTGATCCGATGTAGCGCCCGAAGAACTGGACGACTTTGGCCTCGTTCGGTCCGACGACGGTCAGCCCGGTCAGTGTGAGGAGGGCTGTGACCCCGATGATGATCGCGACGACGACGAGAGCGACCCAGGCGGGCGATCCTCCGTCGGACAGCATCGCGATCGATGCGATGGCGGCGACCGCGCAGATCGCGATCACCACGATCCCGCCGATCAATCCGAAGAAGCCGTTCGTCCGCCAGGCCTGACGTAGTTCCATCCCGCGCCCCTAACTATCGAAGTGATATCACCACGGTATCGGTTCTCGGCTCCGGTGGGCCAGGGCTCGTCAGGGCTTGGTCATACGGCGCGAGCCGTTCTTCACCGTCCACGACTGCGCGTACCGCTGTCCCGTGCGACGGTCGGTGAGGTCGTCGAGGTTGTTCGACGTCGCGATGCCGTTCTTCACCCACTCCATCTGGCGACGCCCATGACGGTGCGCTCGGGGTCGTCGGACTCGCGGGAGAAGCGATCGGCCGAGATGTCGCGGTACGTGCGCAGATCGAGCATCGACAGTTCCGGCTCCCGCCGCTCCGATGAAGCCGCGGCGGGTGAACGTGAACGGGGCTGTTGACTCAGACATCGCGCTCACGGTTCCACTCCGCGACGACCCCCGGCAACGCGCGAGAGAACACGCGGGGCCGATCCGTCGGCCTCGAAGTCACCTTTCGTTCACCCGCTCATGCCAGTATCGATCGCATGATCGAGAACAGCCCAGAATCGGTCGGCCCAGATCGTCGTACGTTCCTCGCGGCGGCTGCGACCGCAGCCGGTACCGCCGCCGCCATCGGTGCGTCCGGCGCATTGGCGCCCAACTCTGCCGCCGCGCAACGCTTTCCACTTCCGTTCCAAGCCGGACAGCTCCGCGTGCTCGTCACCGGTGATGCAGGCACCGGCGAGAAGCCGCAGTACGCGGTGGCCGACGCGGCCCGCAGACTGCACGCTGCGCACCCGTTCGACATCGCGGTCGGACTCGGCGACAACATCTACGAGGCCGGACCGAACGGCCCGGACGACCGACAGTTCCGAAGCAAGTTCGAGAAGCCGAACGCGGGCCTCGACTTCCCGTGGCTGATGACGCTCGGCAACCACGACAACACGGCGATCTTCCCGGGCGACGGCGGTTGGCTGCTCCGCGGCGACGACGAGGTGAAGTACCACTCGCGGTCGCGTAGGTGGCATATGCCGTCGCGCTACTACTCGGTCGAGCTCGGGGTCGCCGACTTCTTCGTCCTCGATCTGAACCCGTTGGCCGCCTACATTCCGCCGTTCCTCTCGCCGGAGTGGGAGCCGGGCGGACGGTATATGACCCGCCAGGCCCGGTGGCTCGACGAGGCCCTCGCCGCGTCGACGGCCCCGTGGAAGTTCGTCTGCACCCACCACCCGTACGCGAACAACGGGCCGCACGGCCCGGCGGGCGACTACGACGGGCTGCCCGCACCGCTGAGCGGCGGCGCGGCGAAGACGTTCTTCGAACGGCACGTCGCGGGCCGCGCCCAGTTCCTGATGTCGGGCCACGACCACAGCCAGCAGGTGCTCGAGAACGTCGCGGGTCTGCGCGGCACCCGCCAGATCGTGTCCGGCGCGGCTGGCAAGACCGTGAACAAGGCGTCGTCGAAGCGTTTCCGTGCCCGCTACGAGAACCTGCGGGACCGCGGTTTCATGACACTGGACATCACGCCGTCGACAGTCGGGCTCACCGCGTACGAGGTGTCGGCGAGTCGACCCGGCGCACGGAAAGCCTTCGAGACCACGTACCGGCGCTAACGACGCGCAATGCCCAGCACCGGCGGCGTGCCTCGAGTGGTTCCTCGCTGTCGGGCTCGGCGTCGGCCTCGTCGCCAAGAGCTGCCCCAGATCCGCAGCCGCCCGAGGAGTCAGGTCCGACTCCGGTCAGAAGTGAAACATGTTCGCGTTATGCTCCGAACGTGAAGATCCCACGTGCATCCTTTCTGGCTGTCGCTGCCACGGCCGCAACGCTGCTGGTCGCGCCCGGCGTGGGCGACGGCGTCGCACATGCCGGACCCGCGTCGTGCGTCCCGGTCGGAACGGCCCAGCTGCCGCCGGGCGCACCGGCAACCGGCAGCCGGGCGGGTCTGACGGACTTCCCCCGCTACACCGGGCGGTCGGCACCGAAGCGCGTGGAGTTGCGGACCGAGACCACCCAGTTCAACCTGCATTGGGAGTTCGCCCTGGTCGGACATCGACTGATCACGCGGCCGAGAGGGTCGAACGGGCCATGGCGGACCGTGCCGCTGCCGAGCTGCCTGCAGAATCGTCTCGTCGCGATCTCGCTCGACGACGACGAACTCGTCGGCGTCGACCGCAAGGGCTGGATCTACACGATGGACAACGTGAATCAGTCGCCGCGCCTGTGGAACTGGACGTCGGCGTGGGGCGCGATGCTGTGGACCGCTCCCGGGCGCACCCTTCCCGATCAGCGCACCGGCGGTTGGGCACTGTCGGTCACCTCACCGTCGGACAATCGTGCGTACCAGGACATCGCGGGCCGCGTGCACCCCAGCGGTCAGGCCAAGATGACGATGATCCCGGCGTTGACCGGTGACGGCAGCCGCATCACGTATGCCGACCCGTGGCTACCGAACGACAACAGCTACGAGGTGGGCGGCCCGCTCGGCGGCCGCTTCAAGTCGACGTCGCTGTCGGCGGCGGCGTCGACGATGTTCGTGATCAACCGCTTCGGCGACATGTACACCCGCACATTCGACTTCGACTCGTCCGGCTCGGACTCGGTGTTCTTCCGCTACAGCTGGGACTCCCAGGACGGCAAGCCGAGCGCCACCGATCTGAACACCGAGACGTGGGACCGGTCGACCGCGGCGATCCAGCTCCCGGCTCCCGATTGGAGGCGCCAGCCGAAGATCCCGGGCGAGATCACCTCGACGATCACCGTTATCGCGACCGGACCCGGCGTCGAACGCCGAGAACTGCGCGTCGCGGGGCGACGCGACGGGGTCGCCGGGTTCTGGCACAAGGATCTGCACGCGTCGACGTGGTCGTTCTCCCCGACCGGCGGCGCCCTGTCGGGCACTCCGCTGCAGAATTCGGCAGCGGACCGTTCGTCGGAGACTCTCGCCCCACCGGTCCCGTGGAATCTGTCGGCCTCGCTCCCGTCGCGTAAGGCCGCCGTCGACGGGGAGACGCTGCTCGACATCGGGCTGCCCTACAGCGTGGTCGACCCACGTGTCCTGGACCGCATCGGTCTGCATGCGCCGAAGTCGGGCTATCGCCTGTACGTGAAAGCGTTCGACCCGGCGGCCACCACCCGGCCCGCCGTCGTGATCGCGCCGAACGGTCGACGCATCGACGTCCTCCTGCACACTGCCGACGGGATGCGGATGACTCCGAGCAGGCCCGGTCTGACTGCGACGCCGCGCCACCTGATCGGCGCGGTCGCGCTCGATGATGCGACGTACGCCCGCCGCGGTTCCGATCCGACGGTGAGGGCGTTCGTCCGTGACTGGATGAAGGGGAAGTCGATCGCACCGATCACGCTGAGCGCCACGTCGAAGGACCTGGTGATCCGATGAGCGGGGAGTTCGTCGATGTCGGCGACGACGTGCAGATCTGGGCGTCGAGCAGCGGTGAGGGTCCGACCGTCCTGTTGTCCGCCGGGCTCGGCATGCCCGCCCAGACGTGGGCGTTCAGCGGTCTCCCGGACGCGCTCGTCGCGGCCGGATTCCGGGTCGTCACGTATTCGGCGCGCGGCGTCGCCCCGTCGTCGGCTCCGCCCGCCCCGTACTCGGTGCACGACATCGCGGCCGACGCCGCCGAAGTCCTCGACCACTTCGAGGTGAACGAGGCGATCGTCGTCGGCTACTCGATGGGCTGCTACATCTCGCAAGCGCTGTTCGACGTGTGGGGCGGCACGGTCCGCGGTCTCGCGATGGTCGGCGGCCTCCGCTCGTCGACGATCGGAGTGGTCGTGAACGAGATGGAACTCGAACTGCTCGAGAAACTCGGTCATGTCCCGGGATCGGTGTCGTTGTTCGAGCAGCTGATGACCATTCCGTCGGCGGCCATCTTGCGCGACGACGCCCAGGTCGCGAACTGGCGCGCCATGCTCACCGCCTCCAGCGAGAACGTGTGGACTTCGGTCGACGGCCAGCACGGGCAGACCCGGGCGTCGTACGACTGGATGCGCTTGGGTGAGCCGACGGTCGAACGGTTGGCGGACATCACGTGCCCGACCTTGGTCGTCGGTTTCGGCGACGACCTGTTCTTTCCCGCAACCCAATCGCAGGAAGCCGCCTCGCACATCCCGAACGCGCAGTGGCTGCACGTCGACGGTGTCGGACACGGCGGCCTCATCTTCGATCCGGAGCGACGCGCCACCGACGCGGTCACCGCGTTCTGCCGCACGCTCTAATGCCGAGTGTCGTCACTTCCCGAATGGTTTGGCAGCGCTCCGACTCAGATCGGTCGGCCGTCCCATTCGTGGTCGTGCATGAAGCCGCCGTCGAGGCCGACGTGGTAGCGCCGGGCGTCGCGCAGAATGCCCGCGTACGCGATCGGCATCATGACGCCGGGCTTCGGATCCCGCTTGGACGCGATGACGTCGTCCGCCTTACGCATCTCGGCGAAGAACTTCCGGAACGTGTTGTCCGGGTACGAACTCTTCCGCCAGCCGTACAGCGCCATGCCTGCGCCGATCATCGTCGTACGCCCCTCGGGCGGCGTGATCAGATCGGTGTTCTCGCCGAAGAACGCCCGGTCGACGCGCTCCTCGTCCGTGAACATCATGATCCCGCTGGTGCCGCGCGGGTTGCATTCGATCGTGACGAGACCGCGGTCGGGGTGGTCGATGAAGTCGAGGCCCAGGTGCCCGGTGAACTCGAACTCCTTCACCAGTCGGCGACTCCAGTCGACGATGCCGGGGTGGTCGACGTGCTCGAACGTCAGACACGAGCTGCCGCCGATCGCGTAACTGACCGGATAGGTCGCGTGCGCATACATCTCACCGTCACGGCACACCGAGTACGTGCAGTACCGGTCGCCTTCGAGCCACTCCTGCGCGATCCACGGATTGGTCGGGTCGTAGGTGAGGTAGCTCAGATCGTCGCCCGGGTACGCCTTGTACACCTTCTGAGATCCGCGCGAGTACGCCTGTTTGATCGCGAACGGCGTCGTGAACTCCTCCGACGCCGCGACCGCATCCTCCGGTGACGAGATCTCCCGGAACTCGAGCGTGGATATCCCGTGGTCGACGAGCGCCTGCTGGTACTTGAGCTTGTTGTGGAGCGTGTCCTCGACCTCGAACGGGGAGAGGAACAAGTCGCACGACGGCGGGAACAGTCCGGCCATCATCGCGAGGATGTCGGTCTCTTCGTGGATCGGGATGACGATGTCGACCTTCTCGCGTTCGACGATCGCCGCCAACTCCCGGCAGTACTCCTGAGGCTTGTACTTCGGCGGGCTAACCCGATGGAACGCCGAGACCGCGTTCGAGTACCTGCTGACTCCGACGGCCATGCTGTCGACGACGGTCACCTTGTGCCCGGCGGCAGCCATCCGGCGTGCCAGGTTGAGGGTCAGGAACGACCGCGCGAAGGTGATGAGGACGTGTCTGCGCTCGGTGGATGCCACGCATACAGACTAGACACAGACCTATAGCCGACGTGTAGCGTGATGCACCTAGTGTCTCTTCCCTACTTGAATAGGACTCAGTTTTGTTCGCAATAGGCGTCATCGCTGCTGCAATGGCGGCGGTAGCGTACGGCGTTTCCACCGTTTTGCGCGCTCTCGGCGCTCGTCGCGTGGCCGTCGAGATGCGGGAGAACCCGGCGAGCGGACCGCACGCCTCGGAGGGGGCGGAGTCGTCGACGCCGTCCCTCACGTCGACGATGTCGACGATCGCCGACCCCGCGTTCCTCCTCGGCACCCTCATGGTGATCGTTGGCTTCGGCGGTGGGGCCCTCGCCGCTCGCTTTCTCCCGTTGTTCCTGGCGCAGTCGATCGTGGCGGCGAACCTCGTAGTCACCGCGCTGTTGGGCACGCTGCTGCTGAACATCACGCTGCACACACGCGACTGGGTCGCGATCTGGCTCGTGGTGTTGTCGCTGTTCCTGTTGGGTCTCTCGTCGGCGCAGCACGCGGTGGACACCGTCGAGCGACCGTTCCACTGGGGACTGCTCGCCGCGACCATCCTGGTCTGCGCGATCGCACTGATCAGCGTCTACACGCTCAAGAAATACGCGGCGATCGTCGGCGGAGCCACGGCCGGGCTGTTGTTCGGCATCATCGCGATCGCGGTGCGTGTGCTGGACGGCATGTCGCCGTTCAATCTCGTGACGATCCTGTCCGACCCGGCCGCCTGGTCGATCGCCGTCGCAGGAGCCGTCGGCTTCTATGTTCAGACCGTCGCGCTGCAGGTCGGCGCCGTGAACGGGGTGACCGCGCTGCTGGTGGTCTTCGAAACGGCAGGCCCGAGCCTGATCGGCGTCCTCTTCCTCCACGACTCGGCGCGGCCGGGATTGGCGTGGCTGGCGTTCGTCGGATTCATCGGCGCCGTGGTGGGCGCAGTCCTCGTCGCCTGGTACAGCACCGGCGACCCCGACCACTTCGGCGAGGCTCCACCGGAGAAGGGCGGCTGGCACCGCGGCCGCGAGAAACTCTCCGAAAGCTAGCCGACTCGCTACTCCCGAGCCGGGCTCGACGCGTGTGCCCAGAACCGCTTCGGGATGCGTCCGGCCCCGGCCGCCAGACGTCCGCCGATGACGGCGTGCCGCATGGCCGACGCCATCGCCTCAGGGTCGTTGGCACGAGTCACCGCACTGGCGAGAAGCACTGCGTCACAGCCCAGTTCCATGGCAAGGGCGGCATCGCTCGCAGTGCCGATCCCGGCGTCGAGGACAACAGGAATCCCGGCACGGGCGACGATCATCTCGATGTTGTGCGGGTTGGCGATGCCGAGGCCGGTGCCGATGGGTGACCCGAGTGGCATCACGGCTGCGACGCCCGTGTCCTCGAGCCGACGCGCGAGAACCGGGTCGTCGTTGGTGTAAGCCAGGACGTCGAAGCCGTCGGCGACGAGCATCTCGGCGGCTTCGACGAGTTCCAGCGGATCGGGCAGGAGTGTGTGATCGTCGGCGACGACTTCGAGCTTCACGAGATTCGTCTGAACGGCTTCGCGCCCGAGCTGCGCGCACAGCACCGCTTCCGCGGTGGTGTGGCACCCCGCGGTGTTCGGCAGCACTTCGATGTCGAGTCGGCGCAGCAGGTCGAGGACCCCGGTCCCCGACGCCGGATCCACGCGTCGCATCGCCACCGTCGTCAGTTCGGTGCCGGACGCGACGAGTGCACGTTCGAGGACGGCGAGGTTGACGGCGCCGCCGGTTCCGGTGATCAGACGGGAGCCGTACTCGCGGCCCGCGACGGTGAACGCGTCAGCCACCCTGCACCGCCGTGAGGACGTCGATCTCTGAGTCGTCGCCGATCTCCTCACTCCACCGGGTCTTCGGCCGCACCACGCCGTCGACCGCGACCGCAACGCCTTGGTCGGGGAATCCCATGTGCGCGAGGAGTTTCGGTACGTCGACCGGCCCGTCGATCTGCACTGGGTCGCCATTGACGGTCAATTCCATGCTCGCCTCTTTCCTACTCGGATTCTCGGAGTTTTCGGGATTCTCGGGGCTCTCCGGCCAGCACGTCCATGACGCGGGCCGCCGTCCACGGCGACAACGCGATCCCGTTGCGGCCGTGCCCGGTCGCGACGAGGATGCGGTCGTCGATCCGCTGCACGACGGGCACGCCGTCCGGCGACGACGGCCGGATCCCGGCACCCGCCTCGGCGAGCTCGTAAGTGCTCAGGCCGGGCATGACGGCGATCGCGTCGGCGAGGAGGTCGGCGACGCCACCGGCTTGCGGTACGCGATCGTCGGAACCGGCCGCCTCGTACTGGGTGGCGCCGACCACGACGCCGTCGGCGCGCGGCACCAGGTAGATGGGGCGGCCGTGTCGCCGTCCGCGGATCACGTGCTTCGGGGGCGGCACCGACCACCGAGTTCGGCGCAGCCGGAGGATCTCACCTTTCTCACCGTGGACGGAGATGTCGGCTCCGGCGACGGCGGCGAGCGCGGCACTGCCCAGTCCCGCTGCGATCAGGATCTGATCGCCCGGCAGTTCGGTCGGGTCGTCCACACCGGCGCGAACGATCCGTCCACCCGCTTCGCCGAGCCGTTCTTCGAGCGCTGCGACCAGGAGCCGATTGTCCACGGCGCCTTCGCCTTCGGCGAGATACCCGCCTGCGAGTCCGCGCGCCAACGCGGTCTCGCAGCGCCGCAGCTGCGCTCCCGTCGACCGCGCCAACCTCGCACCGGGTATCCGGTCACGAACGAAGCCGACCTGGTCGTCGAGGTAGGCCAGATCGGTGGCAGACGCGGCGAGCAGGATGCTGTCGGTGGCCGTCCGGACGGTCGGATCGCCGAGTCTGGTGAGGAAGTCCGGCCACAACGCTGCCGACTGCGCGGAGATGTCGAGGATTCGCCGTTCGCCGGGCTGGCCTTCACCGAAGCATCCGAGCATTCCGCCTGCGACGTGCGCGGCACGACTCGCCGACCCGGCGTCGTACACGGTCGTGGTCCATCCGGCGTCCGCGGCGGCCAGCGCGCACGCCAACCCGATCGCACCGCCGCCGACGACGGAGAGTTCTCGTCCCACGTGGATCAAATCCCTTCGCCGGCATTATCCGGATCAGGTCAGACGGTCAGCGACGGCTCGCGTCGCACTCTCAGCCCAGCGCCCCGGACTCCCGTGTGTGCTTCTTGGTTCCCTGTCAGCCTACCGTTGCAGGCATGTCTCCCCACCCCCGCACCGCGCTCTCGAACGCTCGCCTCTACCTCTGCACCGATGCACGTCGGGAACGCGGCGACCTCCTGGATTTCGTCGCCGATGCCGTGGCGGGCGGCGTCGACATCGTCCAACTCCGCGACAAGGGGTCGCCGGGCGCGGCACAGTTCGGTGAACTGGATACGTCAGCGGAGTTGACGATCCTCGCGGAGCTACGAGAGGTCGTGCATACCGGCGGCGCCCTGCTGTCGGTGAACGACCGCGCCGACATCGCCCATGCCGTGCAGGCAGACGTCCTGCACCTCGGCCAAGACGACCTCCCGCCCGCCGCCGCGCGCGCGATCGTCGGACCGGACATGGTGATTGGCCGTTCGACGCACGACGTCGACCAGATGCGTTCGGCTGTCGCCGACGGCGACGTCGACTACTTCTGCACCGGCCCGCTGTGGACCACGCCAACCAAACCCGGTCGTCCGGCCACTGGGCTCGACCTGGTGCGCGCCGCGGCTACCGATGCGAACGGCAAACCGTGGTTCGCGATCGGCGGCATCAACCTAGAACGCGTGCGGGAAGTGACCGACGCGGGCGCGTCGCGCATCGTGGTGGTTCGAGCGATCACCGCCGCCGCCGATCCGACGAGCGCCTCTTCCGCCCTGCGGACGGCAGTGCTAGGGTCGTGACCACTATGACGTGGAAACTTCTCGTAACCCGCCGCAGCGGGGTCTGACTCGACCGACCCCCCGCTGCGGGTTCGTCGGCTTTCCACTCTTCTCGTCGGTCACCTAGTCTTCGACCGAAATGAACCGACGTGATGCATTCCATTCAAATCCAGCCGACATCCTGTACCCGTGACGGGCGCGGCGACCACCGTTCCGACCGATCCTGCGTCGACCGCCGTATGCCCGCCTGGTTCCCCCGGGAGGCGGCCGCCATGACCACTGCGCACTTCGACACGACATACGCTCCCACCGGCGCGATCGCCTTGGAGGCCTTCCAGTTCGAGCACGGCCGCGCCGACACGATCCACTGCACCGCCGACATCCGGATCGCGCACCGAAAGATCAGATTGAGCGCGACGGCGTCCGGCGTCATCGGCGCAATGACTTCGATGCTCTACGACATCGATGCAGGCGTCGAGATCGTCGCGCTCTCCCAGCAGGTCGACGATGACGAGGTCACAACCTATCTGCGGTGCAATGCCGACGGCCGACGCTGCTGGTCGTACGGGATCGCCGGCACCGCAGACGAATCCGCGGTCGCCGCACTGATCTCCGGGGCCAACCAGCTGTCGAAGCGCTGAGGATCTCGGCGTTCAGCCGAGCCGATCGACCAGGCCCGGCCAGGCAGCGGCCAGCCCTGGATGCAGCGGAAGCTCTGCGACTTTCGCGGTCGGCACCCAGCGCAGCTCGGTCGACTCGCCGTTCGGAGTGGTCGCGATCGGAGACGCAGCCTCGGCGAGCACCGTCGTGTACGTCCACCCGCTGGACGCTCGATGCGTGACTATCGCGTCGACCACGTCGAGGTCGTCGACCGAGATGCCCGCCTCTTCGAAGGCTTCCCGGACCGCGGCCTGCTCGACCGTCTCGTGTGAGTCGCGGGCACCGCCCGGCAGCCCCCAGGTTCCGCCCTGATGCGACCAGATCGCGCGGTGCTGCAGCAGCACGGCGACACCCTCGTCGGTCGCAGCGGTCAGCAGGAGTCCGGCGGCGCCGTGCCGTCCCCAGTACCGCTGTCCATCGGCGTCGAAGACCCAGCCGTCGCCGTCTCCCTGCACGCTGTCGTCTCCCTGCGGTCGCATGTCGATGATCTCGCTGTCGTCGGCATGAACCCGACGACTCGCCCCTCACCGTACCGGGTGTTGCCCACTGACCACAGGCACGACGACTAGGCTGAAAAGCGACCCAAATGAAGGGAATGTCGTGACCGGGCAGGTTTCGGGAGTGCGTTCGGCACTCACGCATGCCGGTCGCACGGTCATCCCGGATCGGGGCAACCCCGGCCCCACCCTTCGCCAGGTGATCGCCGACCGCCGCGAACTCGCTGCCATGACTCGCGAACGAGTCAGCTCGCCCCTCGTCGCCTTCCGCTTCTACGCGACGACGACGCCGGGCAAACTCGTCATCATCCTGCTCGCGATGGTCCTGGCCTGCACACTCACCGGTTGGTACTCGTCCGCGTCGTTGACCACCCGCAGCGAGACGCTCTCGTCGTTGATCGACCGGAGCGAACCTCAGGCAGAAGCCGCCGAGACGCTGTACAGCTCGCTGTCGGTGGCCGACGCGTCCGCGAACTCGGCGTTCATCTCCGGTGGCCGCGAATCGCCCGAGCTGCGCGCCTCGTTCACCGACTCCATCGCCACCGCGTCCACCGCGCTGATCGCGGCGACCGACGGCTACCGCGACGACGCCTCCGCGCACACCGACGACGAAGAGGGTGCTCGCGCCGATCTCAACACGCTGGCCGTCAAGATCCCCGAGTACACCGGACTCGTCGAGACCGCGCGGACCAACAATCGGCTGGGCTATCCCGTTGGGTCGGCGTACCTGACCGTCGCGTCGACGCTCATGCAGGACACGATTCTTCCTGCGGCACAACGGCTCTACGAGCAGAGGTCGGCGGCCATCTCTGAGCCGCAACGCACCCTGACCGTCCCGCCGTGGGGGGTGTACGTCGCACTGCTCCTAATCATCATCATGCTCGTCGGGACCGGACGTTATCTGGCGCGCCGCACGCGTCGCCACTTCAACATCGGTCTGATCGCCGCGCTGACGGCACTCGGGCTCGGCACCGTCTGGCTACTCGTGTCCGGCCTGACGTCGGTCGCCGCCGCGAACACGGCGAAGGAGTCCGGGGCCGACCCGCTGCACACGCTGACCAGCATGCGGATCCTCACGCAGCAGGCCCGCTCGGCCGAGACACTGTCGTTGGTGCGCCGATCCGACCCCGGAGAGCTGGACCGCATGTTCGAGACGTCGATGGCCCAGATCGTCGCCCGCGCCGACGACCTCCAGGGGTCGGCCGAACTCGACGACGACGCGGGTATCACCGATCCGCTCGACGATGTGAAGTCGGCGGTCGGACGCTGGCGGTCGGCACACTCCGAGGTCGGCAGACTACTGACCGCCGGAGACTTCACCAGCGCCCGCTCACTCACTGTCGGCGACGGCGCGATCAGCACCGCCACCGGCTACAGCGAAGCGAACGAGGCCCTCGTCGAAGCTATCGCCGAGGCGCGCTCGACCTTCCGCACCAACATCAACACCGCCCAGCGGGTGCTCGGATTCACCGGTACCGGGATCGCCGTACTGTGTGGTGTAGCAGCCATCGCCGTGTTCGGCGGCCTGTTCCCGCGGATCCGGGAGTACCGATGAGTCGCAGAGAATTTCAGCGCTGGCTGTCGGTGGCTGTGCTCGCGGTCGCCGTGACGGTCGGCGTCGCCGCGTGCGGTCAACAGACTCAGGAGAACGGTGATCCGCCGACCACGACAGCCGAGATCCCCCTCCCACCGGACGTCTCCTTCGACGACTCGGCAAACGGGCCGACCCAGCCCACCGAGTCGACCGACTGCGACACGTCGAGTCTTCGGCCGGACGAGACGCTCCCCGCACCCGGCGAGATGCCCCGAGGCTCGACCATGGAAGAGATCGAGAAACGTGGACGTCTGGTCGTCGGCACCGACCTCGGATCGAACCCGTTGAGCTTCCGTGACCCGTTGACCGGCGACGTCATGGGATTCGACGTCGACGTCGCGCACTGGATCTCCGAAGCGATCTTCGGCGACCCGAACCGGATCGACTACCGGATGGTGTCGACGGACGACCGGGTCGACGCGTTGACCGACGGATCCGTCGACATCGTCGTCAAGTCGATGTCGGTCACCTGCGAACGGCTGGCGTCGATCGATTTCTCGATCCCGTACTTCCAAGCGTCCCAACGGATCCTCGCATATCGCCATTCCGGTATCGAGAGCGTCGCAGACCTCAACGGCAAGCGGGTGTGCGCGACGTCGGCGTCGACGTCGGCCGGCCGCGTCAAAGCGCTGGCGCCGAAGGCGAAGTTCGCAACCACCTCCAGTTGGGCCGACTGTCTGGTGATGATGCAGCAGGGCCGCGTGGACGCCATCACATCCGACACCCCGATCCTCGCGGGCATCGCCGCCCAGGACCCGTGGGCCAAGGTTGTCGGAGAGAGCCTCGGCGCCGAGAATTACGCCGTAGGCATCGCCAAAGGGCATCCCGACCTGGTGCGGTTCATCAACGGGGTCCTCGCGCAACGCCGCACCGACGGCAGTTGGCAGTCGTCCTACAACCAGTGGCTGTCGGTCCTCGGCCCCGGATCACCCCCTCCGTACACCTACCGCGATTGATGACGATGAACGACAGCACTGGCGACTCCCAGACCGACCCCGTCCACACGGTGCCGTCGGAGACGGTCGACGACGGCCCCGCCACCCAGGCGACCGCGGCTGCGGACCCCGTGTCGACGGTTGGCACGACGCCCGTCGCGCTCGGCACCCAGGGCACCCAGGTGCGGCGACTGTTCGAAGACATCACATCGTCACGCCGCAAAATCCGCAAGGCCCCGTCACATATCCACGACCGACGTCTCGGTAGCGGCCTGGTGCAACTCCCCGACGTCACCGACATCGACCCGGCGGACGCGGTCCTGGCCGATCCGATGATCGTCGAATCCAAACGGTTCTGCTGGAAGTGCGGCGCCGAGGTCGGCCGGAGTTCCGGCCCGGGGAAGGGCCCGGCCCAGGGCACCTGCCCGAACTGCGGGTCGCGCTACTCGTTCGTCCCCGGTCTCGCCCGCGGGACGATGGTCGCCGACCAGTACGAGATCGCGGGAGCCATCGCGCACGGCGGCATGGGGTGGATCTACCTGGCCGTCGACCACAACGTGTCCGACCGACCAGTCGTCCTCAAAGGTCTGCTGAACTCGTCGGATTCGCAGGCGCAAGCCGTCGCCATCGCCGAACGCCAGTTCTTGGCCTCAGTGAACGATCCCGGCATCGTGAAGATCTTCAACTTCGTCGAGTGGGCCGACGACGACGGCCGACTGTTCGGCTATATCGTGATGGAGTACGTCGGCGGTCACACACTCAAGCAGTTGACCACCGGTCCGACCGGCAAGACCAAGCCGATGCCCGTCGAACAGGCGATGGCGTACATCCTCGAAGTCCTGTCGGCCGTCGGCTACCTGCATTCGGTCGGACTCGTCTACAACGACGTGAAACCCGACAACATCATGATCACCTCCGACGAGGTGAAGCTGATCGACCTCGGCGCGGTCTCGGCCGCCAACGGATACGGGCGCCTGTACGGCACACCCGGATTCCAGGCGCCGGAGATCGTCGAGACCGGACCGCAGGTCGTCACCGACATCTACTCGATCGGGCGCACACTCGCCGTGTTGACCGTCGACATGCCGATGGAGGACGGCCGCTACGTCGACGGGCTCCCCGATCCGGAGACCACCCCGACCTTCGTCGAGAACCCGTCGTTCTACTTCCTGCTGCAACGTGCCACGTCGACGGACCCGGCCGAACGGTTCGAGTCCGCGGAGGAGATGACCACACAGGTCCTCAATGTGCTGCGTGAGACGGTCGCCCTCCACACCGGCGTTCCCCGCCCGTCGATGTCGACGGTCTTCACGCCGCAGCGTTCGACGTTCGGAACCGAACTGCTACTGGCCCCGGTCGACGGCTTCTTCGACCCGAAGGACGCCGCGATCCACGACCCGGCCGACATCGCCCACGCACTCCCGATACCGCTCGTCGACCCGGCTGATCCGGCCGCCAGCGTCCTCACGTCGGCTGCGCTCTCGTACCCCCGCCAGACGCTGGACACGATCAAAGCGGCTCGCGCCGAAGGATTCTCGACACTGATGTCTCCCGACCAGGTGCCGTACCCCAGGCAGAACGCCGAGCATCCGTCGTTGGAGATCGACCTCGCCGAGGCCCGCGCGCACCTGGAGTTGGGCAACCTCGACACCGCGTTGCAACTACTGCGGGAAGTCGCCGACAATCACGGCGACTCGTGGCGCCTGCACTGGTTCCTCGGTATCTGCGCGCTCCTCAACGCCGAACCAGAACTCGCCTACGACCGGTTCCGCGAAGTGCTCGAAGCACTGCCCGGAGAGGTTGCGCCGAAGCTGGCCGTGGCGGGCACCGCCGAACTCATCGGCTACTGGCTCTCGGCCGAAGGGTTGTCGACGAACGAACAGGCCGCCCAGGTGGAACGCTGGTACGACATCGCCCGCCAGGCGTACCACGACCTGTGGCTCACCGACCACGCCATCGTCACGGCCGCGTTCGGGTATGCACGGATGCTGCTGTCCGAAGGGGAGATCGCGCAGGCGATCGAACCGCTCGACGAGGTGCCGATCACGAGCAGACACTTCGGCACCGCGCAGATCAGCGCGATCCTCGCTCTCGTGCACGGCCGCCCACCCGCCGAGTTCACGACAGACGAACTGTTCGAGGCGTCGACCCGATTCGATCAGATCGGGTTCGACGACCCGCGTCGCCGCCGTCTGAAGTTGATCATTCTCGGCAGCGCGCTCGGCTGGATCGAAGCGCATCCAGAGCAGGGCGAGGGCGAAGACTTCCTCGGCTTCCCGTTCACCGAACCCGGTCTGCGCGCGGGCACCGAGCGATCACTGCGAGAGCTGGCGCGGGCCACCCGCGACAACCGCGCCCACCGCTTCCTCCTCGTCGACCTCGCGAACCTGGTCCGCCCCGCAACCCTGTTCTAGTGTCGCGTGGCGTTAGAACCGGATCGACACCGGCTCCGCTCCGGACAGCGACAACGCGGCCAGCGATGTCGGGGCGATGCCGTCGCGGAACGTGGCGCGCACGCCCGAGACGTCGGCGCTTTTCGCGAGCCGCGAAGCCTGTGCCTTCGTCAGGTGCAAGTCCGCGACGTCGATGCGACGCAGGCGGTCGTCGCCGTTCATGTCGGTCGACGACGTCTTCATCGACAGCACTGCGCGCGTCCCGTTCACGCGGATGACCGGATCGGCGAGAGCGATCTCGAGCAGGTGGAACCGCGTATAGACGACGGCGGTGCCGTGGAACCGGAGTTCGCCTCGACCGTTTCTGATCGTGTTGTCGGCGAGTTCGAACGTCATGTCCCCACGGTCGTCGACGTCGGCTCCGTCCTTGCCGGACACTGTGCCTTCGGTGGCCTCGACCGCGTCGGCGAAGGTCGACGAGTATCCCCAGACGAGGTTCTGTTCCGCAGGCTTCGGCGTGTTCGGGCCCGGTGTGGTCGAGTAGTTGATCGGGACGTACTTCTCCTGCGCGGCGTTGACTGCGTTCGCGGCCCCGTACGTGTAGACGCCCCACCGCTTGTTCGCAGGCGCCTTCTCCGGGGTGGCGAGTGTCAGACGCGCGGTGAACTGGCCTTTCGCGTCGAGTGGGACCCATCCTTCGCGTACGGTGCGACGCAGATCGAACGGCACGTCCGGGACCTTGTTGAGTGCGGCGCGCGACAGCGCCCACTTTGTCTTACTGCGGGTCTCGGCGCGCGACGACGTCGGCGCTCCCTTGGAGGGCTGCCACACCGGCGCGAAACCGCCGAAGGTCACGAAGGTGCCGTGCGGGACGCCCGGCGGGACGGGGACCGGCAGACCGGACGTGTTGGCGGCGGGATCGAAACCGGTGCCCTTCACGACCACCTGGTCGCCGGGATGCAACTCGGTGTCTCCGACCGGAGTCGTGCCGTCGGCCAGGTAGACGCTGATCGCCGGCGTGAAACGTTGCGCATGCGCCGCCCCGACACCGACCACGCTCCCGGCAAGAGCGCACAGCGCGACGACGAACATGACGACGAGACCACGTAAACGAGACATAAAGCTGAGCCTAACCTATGGACCCACGTTTCCGATTCGGCCTTTAGTCCCGTGTTGTGCCGAAATGTTCAAGAGACTCAAGCGGCTCGGCGAGCAGAATCGAACCATGAGTACACGCAAAGACATGAACATCTGGCCCAGCGTCACCTGCAACGACCCTCTCGCCGAACGGGACTGGCTCGCTCGGCTCGGCTTCGAACCCGGCGTCCTCGTCGAGGGCGACGGCTCCGGTGAGGTGTTCCATTCGGAGATGCTGTGGCCCACCGGCGGCCGGGTCATGGTCAGCTCGGCGGCCAAGACCGATTCGACGTTCGCCACTCCCGTCGGAAGCACGAGCGTCTACGTCGTCGTCTCCGATCCGGACGCTGTGTACGCGCGCGCCACCGATCTCGGCGCGAAGCTGGTGCGGGACATGGCGGAAGAGGATTATGGGTCGCGGGGCTTCTCCATCGCCGACCCGGAGGGCAATCTGTGGAGTTTCGGGACGTACGCGGGCTGACCGGCAGGCTGTGCCGGGCGGGCGTCCTCGTCACGCCGTACGACATCAGGGGCGCTCGCCCCGGCACTCACCTGGGCATTCCGTCACCGACGGTCACACTGATCGTCGATCTGCGCGACGGGCTTCTCCTCACCGGGCCCGGCCTGGCTCGACCGACGAGCTTCCGCTGCGGCATCGGCGAACTGCACCTCGAATCGTTCACGATCCATCACGACGGAGCCCAGGTGGGCGTGCAGCTCGATCTCACCCCCGGCGCGGTGCGGCGATTGTTCGGCGTCCCCGTCGGATCGCTGGCGTCGATGCTCGAACTCGACCATCTCGACGCCGCGTTCGCCTCGCGGCTCCGTGATGCGGTCGGCTCCGTGCCCCACGATGCACGCAGCGCGGTGGCGACCGACCTCCTCAGTGCGCAGCTGGGTGATGCCGCCGGCACCCCGACCGGAGTCGACCCCGATGCCGTCCGCACGTGGCAGCGGATCCTGCGGTCGAACGGTCGTGTGACCGTCTCCGAACTGGTCGAGCAGTCGGGCTGGTCGGCTCGACGTCTGACCGGCGTGTTCACCGCAGAATTCGGGATGGGCCCTAAGCAGGCGGCGCGCCTGGTCCGCTTCGACACGGCCCGGCACGCGATCGACTCGGGCCGCGCCCCGAGCGACGTCGCCGCCGACTGCGGCTTCGCCGACCAGGCGCACATGTCACGCGAGTTCACCGCGTTCACCGGTCTCCCGCCGACGCAGTACCTGATCGAACGCGACAGCGACTTCCTCGTCGCCGATCACGCCGACGAACCC
This sequence comes from Gordonia liuliyuniae, assembly GCF_021739025.1. Taxonomy (GTDB): domain Bacteria; phylum Actinomycetota; class Actinomycetes; order Mycobacteriales; family Mycobacteriaceae; genus Gordonia; species Gordonia liuliyuniae. Next base: position 224,284 of record NZ_JAKKOT010000001.1, read on the forward strand.
GCCCGACCTACACCTATACCGACCAGCATCACCGTATAGCCGACTGTCCCGCCGTATAGGTGTAGGTTCTCCGCGCCGAACGCTACTTCTCGATTCTGTTCCCGTCCGAGTCCCAGTGCTCGGCGACCTTCTTGCTTGGTTGGACGCGGGGCGGCTCGCCCGGCATCTTCGGGTACGACGGCGGGTACGGCAGGTCACCGAGCCCGTCGGTGTCGTCACGCTGGACCATCTCCAGCAGCGGTTCCAGCCCGGCCGCACAGTCGGCGATGTCTGCCCACGGGTCGTCGCGTCGTTCGAGTAGCCCGGGCACCGTCGCGATAGTCAGGTCGTCGGGGTCGACGTCGGCGAGCTCGTCCCACGTCAACGGCGTCGACACCCGTGCGATCGGCGACTTCCGCACCGAATAAGGTGCGGCCATCGACCGGTCGCGGGCGTTCTGGTTGTAGTCGATGAAGATCCGGTCGCCACGATCCTCTTTCCACCACGAGGTGGTGAACAGGTCGGGTGCACGACGCTCCAGCTCCCGCCCGAACGCGATCACGGCGCGACGTGTCGCGATGAAGTCCCACTCGGCACGGATCGGCACGAACACGTGGATCCCGCGGCTACCCGAGGTCTTTACAAAACCCGTGCATCCGAGTTCGTCCAGGAGCGGGCGGACGTACTCGATCGCGGCGGCCCGCACGTCATCGAAGCCGCGGCCGTCGGTCGGATCGAGGTCGATGCGCAGTTGATCTGGGTGGTCGTTGTCCGGATCGACGGTCGGCCAGGTGTGGAAGGTGACCGTTCCCAGATTGGCCGCCCACACGATGTCCGCAGGGATCCGCGGACAGAACGCCTGCCCGGTCCGCTTGGACGGGAAGACGATCTTCGTGGACTCGACGTGGCCGGGATGGTACTTCGTCAGATGCTTCTGGTAGATCTCGTCGCCCTCGACGCCGTCGGGAAACCGCTGCAGAAATGTGGGCCGCCCGGCGACAGCGTCCAGCAGTGGGCCCGTCGTCACCATGGTCCGGTAGTAGTCGACGAGGTCGCCTTTGCGCCCGCCGTCCTCACCGAGCTCGGGGAAGTAGATCTTGTCCGGGTTGCTGAGTTTCACCTCGACTCCGTCGACGTCGAGCATGAGCGGTTTCGGCTTCGAACTGGCCATCACGAACCTTCCAGGACGTCGTGGACGTCGTAGGTGAGCGGGACTTCGAGTTGTTCGTATCCGCAACTGACCGGATCACGATCGGGTCGCCATCGCAGGAACTTGACGGTGTGCCGGAAGCGACCGTTCTCCATCTGGTCGTACGCGACTTCGACGACGAGTTCGCGTCGGATCGGAATCCACTCCCCGTTGCCCGCCGACCGCCACCGCGACACCTCGCCCTGCGCGACGTTGTCGGGGTCCAGGCGCATCGGCTCGAACATCTCCTGCAGTTCGATCCGCTTTTTGTCGGCGAACGCACTCGATCCGCCGACCATCCGGACTTCGCCGTCGTCGCCGTACAGCCCGAGGAGCATCGATCCGAGTCCGGTCCCACTCTTGTGGACGCGGTATCCGAGGACCACGCAGTCGGCGGTCCGCTTGTGCTTGACCTTGACCATCTCGCGTTTGTTCGGCACGTAGAGCCCGTCGAGACGTTTGGCGACGACACCGTCGAGGCCTGCGCCTTCGAAGGCGCTGAACCAGTCCCGCGCGACGGCCGAATCCTGGGTCACCCGGCTGACCTGTAACGATCCGCCCGGCGCGATGGCGTGACGCAGCGCGTCGCGGCGCCTCGGAAACGGTTCGCCGGTCAGGTCGGCGTCGCCGAGTGCGAGAGCGTCGAATCCGATGAAGGTCGCGGGGGTCTCGCCGGCGAGCTTCTCGATGCGCGACGCCGCCGGATGGATGCGCTGGCTCAGCGAATCCCAGTCGAGCCTGCGAACGCCGCCGATCTCGCGGACCACACCGACTTCGCCGTCGACGACCACCCGCTCGGGCAGTTCGGCGCGGGCGGCGTCCACGAGTTCGGGGAAGTAGCGGGCGAGGTCCTTGCCGCTGCGCGAGACGACGACGACCTCGTCGCCGTCACGAAAGATCAACGCGCGGAATCCGTCCCACTTCGGTTCGTACGACCACACCGGCCCGGCGTCTGGTTGCTCGGGCACCGCGGCGACGGCTTTCGCGAGCATCGGCGCGACAGGCGGATTGATCGGGAGGTCCACTCGTTCATCGTCCACGACGCCACCGACAAGAGCAACGGGTTTCGGGTGCCGCACATCACCGCTGCGCCGCTGATTCGTCGCCCCCGCGTCACGGCGCCGACACCGCGGGGCCATCGGGCACTCGTACTGTCGGTTCTCCCTCCGTCGCTGCTCGAGGTCGCCTGACTAGGTTCCCGCCCCGACTGTGTTCCACACCGCCGTGGACCGTGCTTTACGGTGGTGGCGTGGCCAACGACTTCGCTCCCGCAGGCCGGTTCGCGCCTTCTCCATCCGGCGACCTGCACATCGGGAATCTGCGGACAGCGGTGCTCGCGCAACTCTTCGCTCGATCGTCGAACCGCCGCTTCCTGATGCGCGTGGAAGACCTCGACCGTGTGCGTCCCGGAGCGAGGGAACGGCAACTCGCCGACCTCGCCGCGATCGGGCTCGGGTGGGACGAACCGGTGACCCTGCAGAGCGCACGGTACGACGCGTACGCGTCGGTCATCGGCGGACTCGTCGCCGACGGCGACACCTTCGAATGCTTCTGCACTCGCCGCGAGATTTTGGACGCGCCGACGGCGCCGCACGCCCCGCAGGGGGCGTACCCGGGCACCTGCCGCGAGTTGACCGAGGCCGAGCGCGCCGAACGGCGACGCATTCGCCCCGCGGCGATCCGTCTCCGTGCGGACGTCACCTCGTTCACGGTCACCGATATCTTGAACAGTGAGTTCACCGGAGACGTCGACGACTTCGTCCTGCAGCGCAACGACGGAACACCCGCCTACAACCTCGCGGTGGTCGTCGACGACGCGGCATCCGGCGTCGACCAGGTGGTGCGCGGCGACGATCTGCTGGCATCCGCGCCTCGGCAGGCGTATCTGGCGACCCGGCTCGGCTATTCGCCGCCCGAGTACGCGCACGTCCCGATGGTCCTCAACGCCGACCACAAGCGGCTCGCGAAACGCGACGGCGCGGTGACTCTCGCCGATCTCGCCGAGCGCGGTGTCGACGCGGTGTCGGTCCTGTCCATGATCGCCGTCTCGCTCGGGTTGGCCGATCAGGGCGAGACAGTCACGATGGACGCCCTCACCGAACGGTTCTCCCCGTCGGCCCTCCCCCGCGATCCGTGGATCTTTGAGGCTATCTCTGGTTGATGCGCAGCAGGTTTCCGGCGGGGTCACGGAAGGCGCAGTCGCGTACCCCATAGTCCTGGTCGGCGGGTTCGGCGATCACGTCGGCGCCTGCGGCGACGAGCCTGTCGAAGAGTGCGTCGAGGTCGTCGGTCGCGAGCGTAACCGCACCATACGACCCTTTCGCGATCAGATCGAGCACCACCGTGCGTTCCGTGTCGGTCACTCCGGGATCGACGACCGGCGGCTGCAGGACGATCGACGTCGGCGATCCGACGGGGCCGACGGTGATCCAGCGCATGTCGCCGTAGCCGACGTCGTTGCGGACTTCGAAGCCGAGCGCGTCGCGGTAGAAGGCGAGCGACGCGTCGGCGTCGACGTGCGGAAGGAACGTGTAATGGATGTCGATGTTCATAGGAGCAAGGCTAAGCGGATCCGCGCGGATCCGCTTCTCGATTCCTGACCGGCCTGGCGGCCTGCCGAGCCAGACACGATGGGACACCTTCCAGGTCGCCGGCCATGTCGCGGCGGTACACACTCGGGGAGACGCCGACGAGCTCGGTGAAGCGGGTGCTGAACGTCCCCAACGACGACGATCCGACCGCGAAGCACACTTCGGTCACCGACATGTCGCCGCGCCGCAGCAGTGTCATCGCGCGTTCGACGCGGCGCGTCATCAGATACGAGTACGGCGACTCGCCGTAGATGCGTTTGAACTCTCGACTCAAGTGGCCGGCCGACATGTAGGCTCCGCGCGCGAGCTCCTCCACGTCGAGCGGCTGATGGAACTCGCGGTCTATGCGGTCACGAACCTTTCGGATCGCGACGATGGCCTGGGTGCGGGCCGCCCGGTCGGCTGCGCTGGTCACGAACTCAATTGTTGCGTCCGCGAGCGGCCACGCGCCACACATCGACGATGAGTCCACCTTTGGCGACGGCGACCTCGTCGACCAGATTGAGGACCGTGCAGACGTGGTTCGGCACCACACGCACCCGCGACCCCCGCACGGGAAGCTTTGCGTCACCAGGAAATTCGACAGTCGCGTGATGTTCGGACAACCCGGTGACCCGTGCGTCGGGGTAGTCGATGAGCCGACCGAACCCCGACGCGTAGCCTGGTCGGTCCGCACCGAGGACCTTGCTGCCCGCGTCGAGCACGATCCGCCGCTCAGGCCCGTCGGACTGGCTGATGACGGTCGCGAGGACGGTCAACGCGATGTCGGACGGCTCGGTCCGGCCCAGTTCCCACTGCTGCGCGTCACCGAACACGTAGACGCCCGGGCGTAACTCGGTGAGCGCTCCGCCGTCGGACAGCAACGCGGTCGGCGTCGACCCGCCGCTGCGGACTTTCACCGGGACGCCAGACTCGGCGAGGAGCCGGGACGCTTTCCGCAGCGACTTCGCCTCGTCGTGTGCTGCGGAGTCGGCCTGCCCGACCCCGTAGCTATGCCCCGGGAACGTGAACACGCCCGCCACGTGCAGCCCGGCGTCGTCGGCCGCCGCCGCGATTCCGGTGACGCCGTCCGGATGCACGCCGCTGCGGTGGTGGCCGCTGTCGACCTCGATCAGCACTTCGAAGCGTCGTGCCGCGTCCCCGAGTCGAGCGCCCGCGTTGCGTACGCCCTCCACCGAGTCGACGCCGAACGAGATGCGGGCGTGCTCGGACGCGGCGACGAGCCGGGCGGCACTCGACCGGGTGAGCCACAGCGGATACGCGATGAACAGGTCGTCGACCGCCGCTCCACTCGGGTCGGCGAACACTTCAGCCTCACCGATCGTCGCGACCGTCAATCCGGTTGCGCCCGCAGCGATCTGCTTGCGTGCGATCTCGACGATCTTGTGCGTCTTGATGTGCGGGCGCAGCGCGAGCCCGTTGGCTTGCACAGCGTCTGCCATCGCCGCGATGTTCCGGTCGAGGATGTCGACGTCGACGATGACCGTCGGCGTGCTCACCATGTCGCCCATCGGCTCACTCCCCAGCTCGCTTGGTTCCCGCGTAGTAGCGGCCCAGGAACTCGTCCCGGTAGTCGTAGTAGTTCCCGTCCTCGATCGCCTTGCGCGCACGGTCGACGAGGGTGATCGTGAACGACAGGTTGTGGAGGGTGGCGAGCGTCGACGCCAGGCCCTCCTTCGCCTTGAACAGGTGGTGGAGGTACGCGCGCGTGTACTGGGTCGAGTAGTTGTCGAGTTCGGCGTCGAGCGGACCGAAATCGTCTCGGAACTTGCGGTTCGTCACGTTGTAGCGGCCGTCGAACGAGTAGATCGCCCCATTGCGGGCGACGCGCGTCGGTGACACACAGTCGAACGTGTCGGCGCCGTTCTCGATCGCGGTGAAGATGTCGTCGGGTTCACTGATGCCCAACAGGTGACGTGGCGCGTCGTCGGGGAGTTCGTCGGTGACCCAGCCGACGATAGTCCCGAGATTGTCCTTCTCCAACGCACCGCCGATCCCGTACCCGCCGAACCCCTTGCCGCCGTTCTCTCGGTCGATCCGGCTCAGTTCGACGAGGTCGCGCGTCGCCTTACGCCGCAGGTCCTCGTACTGCGCCCCCTGGACGACGCCCCACAGCGACTGCTGCGGCCGGTGCGAGCGTTCGGCGGACAGTCGATTGTGTTCGGCCAGGCACCGGATCGCCCACTGCCGGGTCCGTTCGAGCGACGTCTCCTGGTATCCGCGGGTGTTCATCAGCGTCGTCAGTTCGTCGAACGCGAAGATGATGTCGGCGCCCAACTGGTGTTGGATGCCCATCGACACCTCGGGGGTGAACCGGTGCATCGACCCGTCGAGATGCGATTTGAAGGTGACCCCGTCGTCGTCGACGTTCGCCAACCGTTCCTTGCCTTCGGCGACCCGCGAATCGTCTTGGGGCCCGGTCGCCTCCATCGAGATGACCTTCTTGAAACCCACCCCGAGGGACATCACCTGGAAGCCGCCGCTGTCGGTGTAGGTGGGACCCGACCAGTTCATGAACGCGCCGAGACCGCCCGCCCGGTCGAGGATCTCCGGCCCCGGCTGCAGGTACAGGTGGTACGCGTTGGCGAGGACCGCTTGCGCGCCGAGCGCCGCGACCGACTCGGGCAGCACAGTCTTCACGGTCGCTTTGGTGCCGACCGGAACGAAAGCGGGTGTGTGGATCTCGCCATGCGGAGTGACGATGGTGCCGGTACGACCCGCCGTCCCGTCGAGGGTGGCGCGCCGGATGAACTCGCTGCTGGTCACAAGGCAATAGTGCCCCACCTGCGTCGGGCCCGATGGGCCGACCCGCGGTTGCATGACCCGATTTCGCTGCTCGTCTGCATTACCGTGGGACCATGACCCGCACGATGAAGCTCGCCGCCACCGCGGTCCTCGGCCTGTCGATCGCCCTGTCCGCTGCTGCGTGCGGCGACGAACAGGAAGCGCCGAACGCCGAATCCTCGACGACGGTGGCGACACCGCCCAGCGACCGCAGCGTGCCCGTCGTCCCCGGCCCGAAACCGCGGTCGTCGACGGCCCCGACGAGCGAGAGCCCCGAGACGGCGACCGGCGACGGTCAGTCGTGTGGCTCGGCGAAGGGACCGGACGGTGCACTGCAGATCCGGGTCGTCGAAGGCGACGTCTCGTGTGAGACGGCGACGGGGATCGCGAAGGAGTACAGCCCGCTGATCGCGACCGGGCAACCCCAGGACGTCAACGGCTGGGACTGCGGTCCGTCGACGACGGCGGGTGAACTGGCCCGGTGCACCAAGGATTCGCAGGCCTTCGCGTTCGTCCCGTAGACGCCCCAGTCAGCCAGCCCGTCAGCCCAGGGCGGTCGCGACCCGCTCCAACGCGGCCACTCGGCTGCCCTTGACGAGCACGGCGTCGCCCTCGGCCAGGTCGCCGAGAGCCGCGACCGCATCGTCGACGCCCGACACGTGGACGGCGTCGTCGCCGTAGTCGGGTTCGTCGACGGCGATCACGGTGATGCCGAGATCCGTGGCTTGCCGGGCGATGTCGCGGTGGGCGGCCGGCCCGTCCGCGCCGAGTTCGGCCATCGTGCCGACGACGGCGAACCGGCGGCGCGCAGCGAGTCGGGCGAGTGAGGAGAGTCCGGCGGCCATCGACGTCGGGTTGGCGTTGTACGCGTCGTTGATGACGACGACGCCGGACGGCGTCGTACTCATCTCCATGCGCAGGCCCGACAGCGCGGCGTCGCTGAGTCCGGCAGCGAGCGCATCGATCGGGACGCCGAGGCCACAGCCTGCGGCAGCGGCGGCGAGCGCGTTCGGCACCTGGTGTTCGCCGCGAGCCTGCAGATCGATCGCGGTGGAGCCCCACGGGCTGTGCAGCGTGAACGACGCACGCAACTGGTCGTCGAGCACGATGTCGGTGGCTCGCACGTCGGCGTCGTCGGCCACACCGTAGGTCAGCACGCGAGCCTGGGTCCGGTCGGTCATGCCTCGGACGATCGGGGCGTCGGCGTTGAGGACGGCGATCCCGTCCGCAGGCAGCGACTCGACGAGTTCGCCCTTGGCCTGCGCGACGTCGGCGAGCGTCCCGAACATCTCCAGGTGCACGGCTTCGACGCGGGTGATGATGCCGACCGTCGGCGACGCGATGTCGCACAGCAACGCGATGTGCCCGACACCGCGCGCGCCCATCTCCAGGACGACGGCTTCGGTGTCGTCGGGCGCGCCGAGGAGCGTGAGCGGCAGTCCGAGTTCGTTGTTGAAGCTCTTCTCGCTGGCCGCCGTGGCGTAGGTGGTGGCCAGGACTCCGGCCAGAAGGTCCTTGGTGGACGTCTTGCCGACCGATCCGGTGACGCCGACGACGCGTGGCGGAAGACCCGCCCGCACGGCGCGTCCGAGGTCGGCGAGCGCCAGGGAGGTGTCGGCGACCTGTACGGCCGTCGCGGCGACGCCCGGCTCCGGGGCGCGGTCGGTCAGATAGACACCAGCGCCCGCGTCGACAGCGTTCGCGATGAAGTCGTGTCCGTCGCGTGCCGCGACGATCGGAACGAAAAGCTGACCTGCTCGAATGGAACGCGAGTCGATGCTCGCCGACGACACCTCGATGTCGGGTCCGTGGAGCGTTCCGCCGGTGGCTGCTGCGATCTGGCTGGCGTGAAGGTGCACTACCCGAACGGTACAGGAATGGCAGAACGGCACAGGCGAGAGCCGACGTAGGCGAACACGTATCCTGGCATCCATGAGCACCCCCCTCCTGCGGTTGGTCGTCCTCTACGGCGGAGTGTCCGCCGAACACGATGTGTCTCGCGTCAGCGCGGCGCATGTGCTGGCCGCCGCGGATCGCGACAAGTACACGATGGTCCCGGTCGGCGTCGACAAGAACGGCGTCTGGCACCGCAACGACGCGGTGGCTGCCGCGATCGCGGCAGGTGAGCCGCTGCCGAACCGTCTCGACGTCGAAGGCCCGGAAGTCGATCCGCTCCAGGTGGTGCGTGGCGACGGTGAGCTGACCGTCGTCTTGCCGCTGCTGCACGGACCGCATGGTGAGGACGGAACCGTCCAGGGCATGCTCGAACTGTTCAAGGTGCCGTACGTCGGCTGCGGCGTCCTCGGGTCGGCGCTGTGCATGGACAAGGCGATGGCCAAGGAGGTCGCCGCCCGCGCAGGCATCCCGCAGTGCGACTGGATCACGTTCCGTGACGGCGTCGACGATGCGCGCACCATCGTCGACCGTGCGATCAACGAACTCGGCCTGCCGATCTTCGTGAAGCCCGCCAACATGGGGTCGTCGGTCGGCGTTTCTCGTGCGGGTACGGCCGACGAACTCGATAAGGCGATCAACGTCGCACTCCGGTACGACGACGTCGTCGTCCTCGAAGAAGCGGTCACCGCACGAGAGATCGAGGTCGGTGTCCTCGGCAACAACGCCCCGGACACGACGTTCCCGGGTGAGATCAAGGCAGGCAGCGACTTCTACGACTACGAGGACAAGTACGTCACCGGGGCAGCCGAACTGATGATCCCGGCTCCGTTGGACGACGCTGCGGTCACGCAGGTCCGGGAGTTGGCCGCTGACGCGTTCACCGCGCTGCGATGCGCAGGGATGGCTCGGGTCGACTTCTTCTACGAGGAGGGCGGCCGCGGGTGGCTGCTCAACGAGATCAACACGATTCCCGGGTTCACCCCGAGCTCGATGTACCCGAAGATGTGGGAGAACTCGGGGATCGCCTACCCCGACCTCATCGACCGTCTCGTGGCGTTGGCGCTCGAGGTGCATCGCCGTCGGAGTTCGTTCTCCACCGAGCACTGACACCCGCCGACTCTCGCCGGAACCCTCACGGACGAGCCGCGTTCCTGCGAGAGTGTCTGGGTGACTTATCTTCTCGCCGTCGACTCGTCCATCTCCGGCCCCGACTCGGTGTCACGACCCCTCGTCGCGGAGTTCGCCGACTCGTGGTGTGCGGCTGGTCCCGACCGCAGCGTCGTCTCGCGTGACCTCGCCGCGAATCCCGTCCCGCACCTAACGACGGCGGGGTTGCATTACGCCGAAGTTCTGCGTCGACCGCACGAGAGCGTCGACCCTGCTGCCGCGGACCTTCAACGCGAGTTGATCGACGAGGTCGCGGGCGCCGCGGCCGTCGTGATCGGCGCACCCATGTACAACTGGTCGATCCCGTCGACGCTCAAGACGTGGCTCGACCACCTGCACGTGCTAGGTGTCACGACGTCGAGCGACGACCAGCCAGGCAGACTGCAGGGCATTCCCGCGGTTGTAGTGTCGCCGCGCGGTCTGGCGTACGACGATTCCGATCCGGGCCAGGCGGGCGGGCGACCACACGGTGCCTGCGATCGAGAAGATTCTGGCCGGATCGATGGGCATGGACGTGACGAGCGTGGTCGTCGACTACACGCTCGCCGAGCGTCTGCCTGCGGTCGCCGAACACGCCCCCGCCAGTGAGTCGTCGAAGGCTGCGGCCCGCGAGCGCATACGAGAGTTGGGGGGGGGGGGGGGGGGGCCCGGCCCCGCCGGGGGGGGGGTGTTTTTGTCCGGCCAGCCCGCGCGGCG
>NZ_JAKKOT010000002.1 GCF_021739025.1 Gordonia liuliyuniae
ACGAGCCGGCGGGGGCCCCGCTCGCCAAGGTGTTTGGGGGGGGGTGGTCGGCCCCCCCCCCCCAACTCTCGGCGATGATTTTCTAGACCGTCACTTCCAGCGCGTCCAGAGCGTGAACGGGCGCTTGCCCGTCTTGTTGAAGCTGATCCAGACGTTGCCGTTGTGCGACGCTGCTTCACGGACGAGCAGGTTCGCCGTCGCATAGGTCGTGTAACCGCGGCCGGGCACGTACACCCGCTTGAAGCGGGTCTTCGAGTCGACTGACCCGTAGAAGTACGGATGGACCGCCGGGTGGTCGACCACACCGGCGACACCGGACTGTGCGAGTTGCTTGGTCTCACCCTTGGTGAATCCGACGAACACCTTCGTGCCGGTGTCCTGGACGGTGGCTGCGGACGCCTGCCCCGCGGCCCCGAGTCCGGTAGTCGCAACGAGCCCGAGTGCCACCATGACGGCGAGCAGCAAACCGACGAGACGATTCTTCATTTTTCTCCCCCTGAGAGTGTTCATAGCCGACACCCCTGTCGACTGCGGACGATCCTGCCATATAGGACGGTCGCAGCAGCGTAGGTACCGACTGTGTTGCTCGACACACATACGGAGGTCGGCGGCCTGGATCGATCGCCGGGCCCGGAAATACTGCACCGGAAATGGAAAAGGCCCCCGACCTGGATTCCAGATCAGGGGCCTTCTGCGGTGGCGGAGGGATTTGAACCCCCGGTGCAGGGTCACTACACACGACATTTCGAGTGTCGCACCTTCGGCCGCTCGGACACGCCACCGCGAAGAACTATACGGCAGCCGAACCAGAGAGTGAAATCAGCTGGTCAGAGACTGTTTCCGTCGAGTTTCACGGTTTGTCGGTCGGCGACCCACCGCCGGACAGTTTGCCGGCGATCTCACCGAACTTCTCCTTGGCGGTGTGCACCGCGCCCTGCACGTTCTCGTTCTTGGAGACCTCGTCGAACTTCTCGCGCGCCGTCGACACCGCGTCCTTGACCTGGTCGCTGTTGGCTACCTCGTCGAACTTCTCCTTGGCGGTGCCGACCGCGCCCTGAACCTGCTCGCTCTCGACGAACTCGTTGACTTTGCCGATCACCTGGCCCGCGAGTTTGGTGACCTTGTCCATCGGATCCGACATGACTTCCCCTTCGATTGTCGCCTCCGCGCAACCCGCGGCTGCGCACCCTTCAAGTGTGCCCCGCTTCTCGAACTGCCGCAGCATCAGTCGCGGCGGGTAGCGAAGAAGCCGGTCACCAGGCTTGCGCACTCGTCGGCGAGCACGCCGCCGAGGACCTCGGGGCGGTGGACCAACCGCGGATCGCGCAGGACGTCCCACAACGAGCCGACCGCGCCGGTCTTCGGCTCCCATGCCCCGAACACCACGCGAGAGACGCGGGACAACCCGAGCGCGCCCGCGCACATCGTGCACGGTTCGACGGTCACGACGAGCGTGCAGCCTTCCAGCCGCCAGCCGTCGCCGTGCCGCGCCGCGGCGGCCCGCAGTGCCAGGACCTCGGCGTGGGCCGTCGGATCGCCGTCAGCCTCGCGCCGGTTCGCTGCCCGCGCCAGTTCGACACCGTCCGGGCCGTAGACGACGGCTCCGATCGGGACGTCCTCGCCACCCGTCGAGCGGGCGACGTCGAGAGCCACCCGCATCATCGCCTCGGCGTCGCGGTGGACCGCGCCCCGATCGACGTCCATCACCGAGAGGTCAGTGGCCGAGCTTGTCGAGGACGTCAGACAGCTCGTCCGCGAACCCGAGCCGCGCGGCGACCATGCCGACCTGTTCGTCTGCATACAAGTCGGTGTCGCCGACGATCACGCTCATCACCGCGTCCGGCAGTCCGAGGTCGGCGAGGATAGCGAGATCGCCCTCCTCCCACGGATCGATGTCGTCGAGCTCGTCCGGATCAAGATCCGGGACATCGACATTCAATGCGTCGAGCACGTCGGCGGCGATGTCGTAGTCGACCGCTGCGGTCGCATCGGAGATCAACAGCCGCGCACCGGACGGAGAGGGGCGGACGATCACGAAGAACTCGTCATCGACGTCGAGCAGACCGAACACGGCACCCGCCGCGCGAAGTTCGCGGAGCTGCAACTCGGCATCGTCGAGGCTGTCGAGCGCCGACGGCGTCAGCGGTGAGAGTCGCCACCCGCCGTCGTCACGGACTACGGCCACCGCGAATCCGTCGACATCGGGGTAATCGCTCTGCGCGACGGGCTTCGCCATGCCCGCAACGGTAGTCGGTTTCCGCAGGTCTCCCAAGTCTGAATCGATGGGCGGCCCGCGCACTTCAGGTAGCCGCCGACTCCATGACGACGGAACCGAAACCGTACGGCAGGGTCAACGCGGTGTTCGGGCCGCTGCGAGTCAGCAGCACGGCACGACCGAGGGACAGCAGCATGGTGACCGGAGACCACACGACTGTCGGCAACGGATCCGCCGCGCGACGCCGACCGGAGCGCAACCCACCGACACGTCCGACAATCGACCTGATCGCACCGCCGTCTGCAGTCTCGGCCATCGCCTACCCCAATCTCTCGAACCTTCATACGTGGTGACCACTGTGTCATGCATCACTCGCATTCGCGGCGGTTACGGTGAGTCGACGCGCGCGTTCGCGTCTCGCCCCCCGTCGCGCCCCGCCGTATCGCCCTGGTCGGCGCGATGTGCCACCGTAGACGCATGCCTGTCACGTCCTCGCGCCCCGTCTGCATCCTCGGCCTCGGTCTCATCGGAGGCTCCCTGCTTCGCCGTCTCGCGGGCGAGCGGCCGGCGTTCGGATACAACCGGTCGACGGCCACGGTCGACGCCGCCGTCGCAGACGGGTACGACGCATCCAGCGACCTGCCGCAGACGCTGACTCGCGCCGCCGAGACCGACGCGGTGATCGTGCTGGCGACACCGGTCACCGTCCTCGGCCCCATCGTCGACGCGGTCGTCGAACGCGCGCCGGACTGTCTGCTCACCGACGTGGTGAGTGTGAAGGAGGAGGTGGCGCGAATCGTCGCCCACCACCACCCGGACGCCCGCTACGTCGGCGGGCATCCGATGGCGGGCACTGCTCATTCCGGCTGGGCGGCGACCGATCCGAGCCTGTTCGAGAACGCGATGTGGATGGTGACGACGCACGACGACACCGCGGCCGACGACTGGCTGGCCGTCGCCGACATCGCGCGTGCCGCCGGTTCCTACGTCGTGCCCGCCGCGGAGGACGCTCACGATCGGGCAGCGGCCGCGATCTCCCACAATCCGCACGTGACCGCGGCCGTCACCGCTGCGGTAGGTGCAGGCGAGAGCCGTCTGCCGCTCCGCCTGGCGGCAGGCAGCTTTCGCGACGGGACGCGGGTGGCGGGCACCGCGCCCGAGTTGCAGCGCGCGATGCTCGAAGCGAACTCGGTCGCCCTCCTCAACACCCTCAGCGAGACGATCGATCGGCTCGTCGCCGCCCGCGACCGACTCCGCGACCACGGCGACGTCGCCGCCCTCATCGAGGCCGGCCACCGCGCGCGCACAGCATACGAAGAGGTCGCCGCCGGCGAGGTGGAACCGATCGTCGGGGTGAGGATCGGCGACGACGGCTGGGCGCAGGAACTGCGCCGCCAGGCGTATCTGGCCCGCGTCTGGGTCGGTTGAACCGACCCCGCCGGAGACAACCCGTCAGATACGGGTCGCGACTCCCGGGTAGTCGAGGACGAGTCCGTGCTCGTCGATGGACAGGTCGACGGTGCCGCCCGCCGTGGTGATCGTGGCCGTCCCGTCACCGATCGTGTACGACGCGACATCGGGTTCGATCTCGTAGGTCGGGAGCCGCAAGCTCACCAGCGGGACGTCGGTCAACGCACCCTTGCCGAAGAACGTATGACGGAAGATCGGGAGCGCCGACAGGAACGGCGACATCGCGACGTCGACCCCCTCGGCGCCGTCGAAGTCACTCTGGATGGTGCTGTACGGGGTCTGGACCATCCATCGACCGTCCATGTCGCGACTCAAGTCGAGGGGAGCCTCGCCGCCGGTCTTGAGCAGACGGAACGAGAGGCGTCGCGTGATCCCGATGTCGTTGGCGACCAGCTCGTACGACGACGAATAGGCCTGGACCTCGGCAGTCTCCGCGGAGATGATCCGACCGTAGGCGCGCAGCCGTCCGCCCGCCGTGTTGAGCCGCACTTGTTCGAAGCGCCCGCCGTCGACCGATCGCCAGGTGAACATCGTCTTGGCTCCGGTGTCGGCTGCCTCGTCGGAAGAAGTCACACGTCTACGTTAGGGCATCCGCGGCACGCCCATCGGCGCGCGCGCCCGGAATCAGCCGACGGCACGGCATGCGAGGACGCCCGACGCGTCCGCAGGAGCCTCTTCGTGAGCGACGACCTGGCCGTCGACAGTGATGGTGCACGACGCCGGAGCACCCGGAGCGACGACGACCCGGATCTGTAGGAGACCACTGGTCGCACGCACCGTCTGCCGCCATCGCGCGGTCGTCATGTGAACGAGTTGGACGCCGTCGTCGTCGATGTAGACGACGGCGGAGCCCGGTGCGGCGTCGACTGCGAGGTCGGCGTCAAGCGTGTTCGGTGCAGGACGCTGCGTCTCCCCCGGCACTTCGTCGGTCGGATCGATCGACTCCGGCAGGTACGGGTCCGTGGTGTTCTGCGAGACGGGCGCATCGTCGCGCAGCGTCGCGACGTCGGAGTCGCCGCCCGACACCAGCTTGAACGCACCGGCCACGAGGAGCACCAGCACAATGATCGCGGCCGCGCCGAGTACCGCGCGCTGACGCGGGCCACCCGGCTCGGGTGGCGGCGGCGCGTACTGCGGGGTCTCGGCTTCGACGCCCTGCGGCTGGGCCTGAGCGGCAGGATCGGGGTCGGGCTGATAGGTGTATCGCGGTGCCCCGTCCGGCCCGTAGCCCAACGCCGGATACTGCTGACCGACGGCCATCGGCGGCCGGTAACCCGGCTGCTGCGCGTGTCCTGACCGTCCCGAATCCATCCCTGTCAGAGTACGCGGATCGCTCACCGCCGATCGACCTCACCGCCACGGGCCCGGCGACCGAATGCGGAAGGCCCCGGTGAGACGAGCTCACCGGGGCCTTCGCGATGTTCGACCGGAGGTCGGACTACTTGACGAGGTTCTCGTTCGTCAGCTTGTTCACTCCGGCGGCCGCCTTCTCCACGAGCGAGGCGGGCGGCTCGAAGTTGGCGCCGTACTTGCCTGCGAGATCCTTGGCGCGGGCGACGAAGCCTGCGACACCGCCCTCGTAACCGTTGATGTACTGGATGACGCCACCGGTCCACGCCGGGAAGCCGATGCCGAAGATCGAGCCGATGTTGGCGTCCTCGACCGATGTCAGCACGCCTTCGTCGAAGCACTTCACAGTCTCGAGGGCTTCAGCGAAGAGCATCCGCTCCTTCATGTCCTCGAGCGGGATCTCGACCGAGCCCGACTTGAAGTTCTCACGAACGCCCGGCCAGATGAGGCCGCGCTTGCCGTCTTCGTAATCGTAGAAGCCCTTGCCGTCCTTCTTCGACGTGCGACCCAGCTCGACCATCTTGTCGACCACCGCGTACGAACCGTGGTCCGGGTAGTCGGCGCCCTCAGCCTTCGCTGCGGTCTCGGTCTCCTTGCGGATCTTCTGCATCAGGGTCAACGTCAACTCGTCGGACAGCTGCAGCGGCGGTGCCGGGTATCCGGCCTGGCCGCCCGCCTGCTCGATGAAGGCCGGCTCAACGCCCTCGCCCACGGCCGCGAGAGCCTCGTTGATGAACGTGCCGATGACGCGGCTGGTGAAGAAGCCGCGGCTGTCGTTGACCACGATCGGCGTCTTGCGGATCTGCAGGGTGTAGTCGATGACCTTCGCCAGGACGGCGTCAGAAGTCTTCTCGCCCTTGATGATCTCGACCAGCGGCATCTTGTCGACCGGCGAGAAGAAGTGGATTCCGATGAAGTCCTCGGAGCGCTTGACGCCCTCGGCGAGGATCGTGATCGGCAGCGTCGAGGTGTTCGAGCCGAGGATGGCGTCGGGTTCGACGATGTCCTCGATCTCCTGGAACACCTTGTTCTTGACTTCGACCGACTCGAACGCGGCCTCGATGACGAGGTCGACGCCCTTGAAGTCCGCGGCGTCGACCGTCGGAGTGATGCGTGCGAGGAGAGCGTCGCTCTTCTCCTGCGTCGTCTTGCCGCGCTTGAGCGCCTTCGCCTCGAGCGTCTCCGAGTAGCCCTTGCCTCGCTTGGCCGCCTCGAGGTCGATGTCCTTGAGGACGACGTCGATGCCTGCCTTCGCCGAGACGTAGGCGATGGCAGCGCCCATCATGCCCGCGCCGATGACGCCGACCTTCTTGGCCTGGTACTTATCGAAGCCCTCGGGCCGCGAGCCGCCACCGTTGATGTGCTGCAGGTCGAAGAAGAACGCCTTGATCATGTTCTGTGCGACCTGACCGGTCACCAGCGACACGAAGTAGCGGGTCTCGACGACGTCTGCGGTGTCGATGTCGACGTAGGCGCCCTCGATGGCTGCGGCCATGATGGCGCGCGGTGCCGGCATGTTCGCGCCCTTGATCTGCTTGCGCAGCAGAGCGGGGAAGGCAGGCAGGTTGGCGGCCATCGCCGGGTTGGTGGGTGCGCCGCCCGGGATCTTGTAACCCTTGACGTCGAACGGCTGCTGAGCCTCCGGGTTCGCCTTGATCCACGCCTTGGCGGCGGGGACGAGCTCGTCGATCGAACCGACGACCTCGTCGACGAGGCCGATCTCCTTGGCCTTGGCCGGCTTCAGGCGCGGGCCCTGCAACAGGACGCCCATGAGCGCCTGCTGGATGCCGAGGAGACGGACGGTGCGGACCACGCCGCCGCCACCCGGGAGCAGACCGAGGGTGACCTCGGGGAGGCCGAGCACGTTGCCCTTGACGTCGGCTGCGACGCGGTAGTGGCAGTGCAGGGCGATCTCCAGGCCACCGCCGAGCGCCGCGCCGTTGATGGCGGCGACGACCGGCTTGCCGAGAGTCTCCAGGCGGCGCAGGACCGCCTTCATCTCGTTGGTACTCGCGTTGATCGACGTCGCCAGTTCTTCCTTGGTCTGGTCGGCCGGCGGGTTGGTCATGTCCTTGAGGTCACCGCCGGCGAAGAAGGTCTTCTTCGCCGAGGTCAAGACGACACCGGCGATGTCGTCCTTCTCCGCTTCCAGGCGGTCGACGGTCGCAGCCATCGCTTCGCGGTAAGTGGAGTTCATGGTGTTGGCGCCCTGGTTGGGGTCGTCCATGGTGAGGGTGACGACGCCGTCGGCGTCCTTCTCCCACGCGATCATGTTGTCAGTCATGATGAAGTCTTTTTCCTTCTGGTTCCGGGGCGATCAGAGACGCTCGATGACGGTCGCGACGCCCATGCCGCCGCCGATGCACAGGGTGACCAGGCCGTAGCGGCCGCCGACGCGATCGAGCTCGTCGAGGGTGCTGCCCAGGATCATGGCGCCGGTGGCACCGAGCGGGTGGCCGAGCGCGATCGCGCCGCCGTTGATGTTGACCTTCTCGTGAGGAACGTTGAGGTCCTTCATCCACTTCATGACGACCGACGCGAACGCCTCGTTGAGCTCGAAGACGTCGATGTCGTCGACCGTCAGACCTGCGCGCTTGAGCGCGAGCTCGGTGGCCGGGGTCGGGCCGGTGAGCATGATCGACGGCTCCGAGCCGACCTCGCCGTACGAGACGACGCGGGCGCGCGGGGTCAGGCCGTTGCGCTTGCCCGCGGCTTCGCTGCCCACCAGGACCAGGCCCGAGCCGTCGACGATGCCGGAGCTGTTGCCACCGGTGTGGACGTGGTTGACCTTCTCCACGTTCGGGTACTTCTGCATGATGACGTCGTCGAAGCCCGCCATGTCGGCGAGCGCCTGGAAGGCAGGCTTCAGCTTGCCGAGGCTCTCGACGGTAGTGCCGGGGCGACGGTGCTCGTCGTTGTCGAGCAGCGTGACGCCATTGATGTCCTTGACCGGGATGATCGACTTGGCGAAGCGACCTTCGTCCCACGCCTGGGCGGCGCGACGCTGCGACTCTGCGGCGTAGGCGTCGACGTCGTCACGCGAGAAGCCTTCGATCGTCGCGATCGTGTCGGCGCCGATGCCCTGCGGGTTGATGTAGTTGTCGTAGGCAGTGGCCGGGTCGGTGAACAGTGCACCGCCGTCGCTGCCCATCGGGACGCGCGACATCGACTCGACGCCACCGGCGAGAACCAGGTCGTCGTACTCCGACTTGACCTTGGCCGCAGCCAGGTTGACTGCTTCCAGACCCGACGAGCAGAAGCGGTTGATCTGCGTGCCGGGGACGGTCTCGCCCAACCCGGACACGAGGGCCGCGGTGCGCGCGATGACCGCGCCCTGTTCGCCGACGGGCGACACGACGCCGAGGACCAGGTCGTTGATTTCCTTCGGATCGAGGTCGCCGTGGCGGGCGAGGAGTCCATCGATCAGCCCCGAGACGAGGTCGATCGGCTTGACGCTGTGCAGCGAGCCTCCACGCTGCTTGCCACGGGGCGTACGCACAGCCTCGTAGATGAATGCTTCGGACACAGGTGTTCCTTTCACACGAACCGATAGTGGTTACGAGACACAGGCTAACGCTTCATAACTTATTTGGCTATACCGGGTGGTCATCCCGCCTCGACAGTTCATCTCTATGCGCTATGGTCGATTCACAATGACGGCTTCGAAGCAGTCCGGGACCTCACGCCCGGCCAACCGGAAACGGCAGCTGATCGATCACAGCGCTCAGCTGTTCCTTCGGCATGGCTACCCCCAAGTGTCCATGGCCGACATCGCTCGCGCAGCAGGCGTCACCGCCCCGTCGCTGTATCGTCATTTCGCCGACAAGCAGGCGTTGCTCTACGACGCGGTCCTCACCGGCGTCGACGATCTGCAGACCTGCACGACGTCCGCCGTGACCTCGTCCGGCGGTGATTCTCACGCGTTCATCACGTCGATGTGCGGGTCGATGGCGCGACGCCAGAACGCCTCGACCCTTTGGCGGTGGACCGGCACGTACCTGACCCCGGAACAGAACCGTGAGGTGGTGCAGGGCACTCGGGCGGTACTGCGCCAGTGGGCTGACGTGTTGTTCGCCGAGCGGGACTTGGCCGACTGGGAGCAGCGTCAGCTGGTGTGGACCCTGTTGAGTGTCGTCGGCAGTCTGTCCGTCCACCGTGCGCGGCTCCCGTCCGCGCAGGCGGTTCGCGAGCTCACGGTGGCCGCGGAGCGTCTCGTCGCCCTCACCCCGTCGGCGGCGGCTCCGTTGCGTGTCCCACCGAACGTCGAGCTTCCCGGCGACGACCGCCGGACGGAAATACTCGACGCAGCGGCGCAGTTGTTCGCCGACCGCGGCTACGGCCCGGTCACCGTCGACGAGATCGGCGCCGCGGTCGGCATCACCGGCCCCAGTGTGTACAAGCACTTCCCGTCCAAGGCCACCATCCTGATCGAGATCGGCAGGCGCAGCGGCGCACGCTTGGAGGTCGGCGTGGTCACCGCGTACGCGACCGGCACGGACGACGCCGATCGGCTGTCGCTGCTGGTCGACTCGTATGTCGCGACCATTACCTCGATCCCCGATCTGTCGGTGTCGTTCAACAATGCGTCGGCTCTGGCAGGCGACCCCGGCGCCCGTGAACTCGTCGACGTCCAGCGCCGTTACGTGTCTCGGTGGACCGCGCTGATGGCGTCGCTGTACGACATCGGCGAGGCTCAGGCCGCGATCGCCGTCCACGCTGCGTTGTCGATCGTGAACGACGCCGTCCGCGTGCGGCGAGGTGTGGAACGGCCCGACTTCGGTGCCCAGATGGCGTATCTGATGCGGGGAGTCCTGGGGCTGTGAGCACGCTCGGCGGCGGACCGAGCGGAGGGTGCTGACGAGATCAGTACGCTCACCGCCCCGTTCCGGCATATCGCCCCCACGACCCGACGAGCGTACTGATCTCGTGAGCATTCGGCGTCGACTCGATAACGTAGACCCATGACCGCGCCGAGCTCAGACGCCCGCTACTCCCGTGACGAGCTCGTCGAAGCACTCGGCATCGATCCCGAGTACGGCGAGAAGATCTGGACGGCCTTCGGCTTCGCGCGGCAGCATTCGGACGCGAAGCTGTTCTCCGACGCCGACGTGGCGGCCTTTCGACTGTTCGCCCGCGGTGCCGCGCAGGTCGACGAAGCGGCTCAGATCGCGACTGCCCGCACGATCGGCCAGTCGTTGGCCCGGTTAGCCGACTGGCAGGCCGACCAGCTGACCGAGTTCGACCAAGACCCGGACGTGACCTGGTCGATCAACGATATGGCGAAGGCGCTCAATAGAATCCAGCAATTGGTGTGGCGGCTGCACTTGGAGATCGCTCTCGAGGGCAGCCGGTCGTCGCACACCGATCACGCGGACTGGAACACGGTGATCGGTTTCGTCGACGTCGTCGGCTACACGAGCTTGTCCCGACAGATCGACCATCACGAGTTGAATGATCTCATCACCGCGTTCGAAGACCGGATCTCCGCGGTGGTGACCCGATACGACGGCCAGGTGATCAAGACTCTCGGCGACGGCATCCTGTTCGCGAACCCCGACCCCGCGTCGTCCGCGTTGACGGCGCTGGACATCGCGGACCTCAGCGACGAGCCGCCGATCCCGCGACTGCGGATCGGTCTCGCGCACGGCGAGGTCCTCGCGCGCCTCGGCGACGTCTTCGGCGAGCCGGTCAACATCGCGGCCCGCCTCTGCGGGTCGGCGCGTCCGGGCAAGATCCTCATCGACGAGAACCTCGCCGACGCGATCGAGGACGACGACCGCGTCCGTCTGCGATCCATCCCCCCGTTGAGCGTGCGCGGCTACCGCCGCCTGCGCGCACACGCGCTGTCCCGCCCGAAACCATAAGCACAGTCGAGACACCGCACCCTCAGCGACCGTTGTGAGAGCCGACGTCTCGGTTCGACGGTCTCTGTCGTTCCATGGTTTGAATAAGTCTGGATCCGGCTCGCTGAACTGGGTCGCGGCAGTACGTTCTCGAGGTGACACCGACATTGCTGTCCAAGGGAGCCAACCTGACGCTCTCATCGGTATCTGACGTCGGAGAGATCACGGTGACGATCGAGGTCGTCGCCGATGGAGACCTCACCACGGACGCCAGCGTCCTGCTCCTCGGGGCCGACGGCAGGGTCCGATCCAACGACGATCTGATCTTCTACAACCAGGCGAACAGCGCCGACGACAGCGTCCGACTGCTTGAGCGAACAGGCCAGATGGACGGCATCAGTCGAGACGCTGTCCGGATCGAGTTGGCGCGACTCGCCGAAGACGTCGACCGAGTAATCGTCGGAGCGAGCGTAGACGATCCATTCCAAGCACTCGGAGCGGCTTCGAGCGCGACGATGATCGTCGCAGACGTCACGACGACACTCGCGCGATTCTCGATTGAGGGACTGACGACGGAGCGTGCGCTCGTCTTCGGCGAGGTCTACCGGCGGGGTGAGGAGTGGAAGTTGCGGGCAGTCGGCCAGGGGTACGCGGACGGGCTCGGCGCGCTTGTCACCGAGTTCGGGATCGAAGTCGATCCGGCTGTCGACCCGCAGATCTCGACACCCATCGATGTCGAGTCGCCCGAACCCGCTCCCCCGGTCCCCACACCGACGAACGTCCAGATCCGACGCCAGCGAAGGGCACCGTGTCTACCCTCAGACTGGGACGACCGTCCGAGCGCGTACCTGCCGACGGAACCGGCCCCGCCGGCGTTCCACCGGGCCACCTTGTTTCCTGCCGTCCATGCCAAGGCATCGATCAATCACGAGCAGCGCGCCACCTCAATCCTTCTCGCGACAATGGAGATCGTTCGCGAGTTCGGCCGTGCCGTATTGGGTTCAATCGGAGCACCTGGAGGACGGGTCACGTCGTTCGTGGAACCGGCTTTCACCATCAACGGGGCGGAGTCGCGCCCGGACGGTCTGATCCGCGTGACCAGAGGCGCCACGACGTGGACGGCACTCGTGGAAGTGAAGATCGGCGCTCGCCGACTCGCAGCCGACCAGGTCGCCACCTATATGGCTGTGGCGAAGTCCAAGGGCTACGACGCGGTCATCACGATCAGCCCCGACCTGATGCCTGTCGCAGGAGCGTTAGCGGTGACGCCCGACCCGAAACTGCTGAAGTCGATCTCACTGCACCACATCGCGTGGGAGGAAATCATCTCAGCCGCGGCCGTCACGCTCGAACACACCGGGATAGACAACTGCGAACGTGCCCGCCTCCTCCACGAGTTCCTGACGTACGCGGTTCATCCATCGAGTGGGATGCACGTCTTCGACGACATGGGCTCGCACTGGGCCCGGGTCCGAGACGCGGTAAAGACTCGCACTGTCAGCGCGCACGACTCGGCACCCGCTGAGGTATGCCAGAACTTCGATCGCCTCGTTCGCCACATCGCTCTGCAACTATCAGCAATGCTCGGGCAGCGGGTCCAAGCCGTTCCACCTGCGGAGCACCGTGATGCGGTCAGCCGTGCCCGCCAGCTAGCCGATTCCGGACGGCTGTTCGGGACGTTGCGTACCGCGGGGCTCGTCGGCCCGATCGTCGTAGAAGCCGACCTCACACGCGATCGCGCGATCTGCTCGATCACCATTGCCGCGCCACGAAACGGCAGACCACTCACACACGTGAACTGGATGCTCCGCCAACTCTCCGATGCTGACTCCCGGACCCGAGTCGTGTCGCACCACGCGGGCTGCCGTGAACAGACCGCTCTCCTCCTGGGAGACGCGCGCAACGACCCCGGCCGGCTCGTCCCGGGCGGCGGCCGAGGCATCCGCGAGTTCACGGTCTCCGTAGATCGCTCCACAGGGACCAAACGGGCGGGGCCCTCAGGTGGCTTCGCTGCAACCGTGACGCACCTTGTGACCGATTTCTACGGCACCATCGCAAGCGTGTTGAAGGCGGCACCGCCGTCGCCGTGACTTCCAGCACGACACCGGCGTCAGCTCTTGACGACGAGCACCGGGCGTTCTGCGTGATGAATGACGTCTTGGCTCGTCGATCCGAGGAGCATCCCGGCCAGGCCACCGCGGCCTCGGCTGCCGAGGACGATCATGGTCGCGTCCCGGGCGACGCGGCAGATGGTCTGAGCCGCACCGCCAGGTGCGACGACGACGTTTACGGAGGTCAGCGGGTAGCGCGCGGCGACCGGAGCGATCCACGACCGCACCTGCTCGTCGACGCGGTCGGCGTGCTCCGCGACCAGATCGGAGCCGACCGAACCCGCGGCGAGAGTCGACTCGTCGAGGTCGGTCCACGCGTGCACGACGGTGAGCGACGTGTCGAACACGTCCGCCACGATCAACGCACGTTCGAGGACGGGCTCGGTCAGCGCAGAACCGTCGACGGCGGCGACCACGGGTCCGCCGCCCGACGGACCAGCGATCACCGCGACGTCGCTCTTCGCATGGGCCGCGAGGTTGATGCTGACCGAACCGAAGAACAGGCTGCGCACTCCGCTGAGGTGGCGAGTCCCCACCGCGGTCAACGCCGAACCGGCGGAGGCTTCAACGAGGGCGGCGACCGCCGGGCCCGACACGACATCGCCGATGATCTCGGTGACCGACGTCAACGACCGCGCATAGGCGACCGCGTCCTCGACCGTGTTCGCGGCCTCGGCACGCAGCGCGTCGATGACGTCGCCGGGCAGCAGCATATTGACGGCCGAGCTCGTCGGCACCGGATCGAACGCGCCGACCACCCGCAGCGGGCGATCCCGCCGCACCGCCGTCTCGACGGCCCAGGCGAGCGCGGTGCGCGACGCCGCAGAACCGTCGACTCCGACGACGATGGGGCTGACCATGCCGTTACCGTACCTCTGCGGGGTCGACCACCACGTCGTCCACCTCGGCGGGAGCCGAGCGCTTCGGAATGACACCGGTGACACAGAACGCGACCACGGCGGCACCGCCGGCGATCAGCATGATCGTCTTGAACGCGTCCGCGGTCGGGATCTCGGCGTCGCCGAGCTGGATGAACATCTGGGATGTGATGACACCTGCGATCGCACTCGCGAACGACGTTCCGAGCGAACGCATCAACGTGTTGAAGCTGTTCGCCGCGCCGGTCTGCGACGCCGGAACGCCACCCATGATCAACGCGGGCATCGCGCCGTAGGCCAGGCCCGTGCCGATACCGATGATGATGCCGATGACCACCAGCTGCCACTCCGAATGGAGCATGAAGGCGCCGATGAAGTAGCCGACGGCGACGACGACCGCACCGGCCATGAGCGTGATCTTCGGGCCGAAGTTGTTCGTGATGTACGACGAGACGGGCGCCGCGAACAACAGCATGATGCCCATGGGCGCCATGACCAGGCCGGCCATCAGCATGGAGCCACCCAGCCCCGAGCCGGTCTGCTCAGGAAGCTGCACGACCTGCGGGAACACCATCGACATGGCGAACATCGCGAAACCGAAAGCGATGGAGGCGATGTTCGTGAGCAGCACCTGGGGGCGGGCGGAGACTCGAAGGTCCACCAGCGGAGCCGTGGTGCGCAGCTCCCACGTCGCCCACGCGGCGAAGGCGATCACAGCGATGACGAAGCAGAGGATCGTCGAGGAAGCCGTCCAACCCCACGAAGCGCCCTTCGAGATACCCAACAGCAATGCGACCAGGCCGGCCGACAGGGTCACCGCACCGACGAAGTCGAACCCGCCCCCTGCTCGTTCCGGCGACTCCGGGACCACCATCGTGACGGCGACGAAGCTGACCAGACCCATCGCGGCCGACACCCAGAAGAGCATGTGCCACGAACCGTATTCGGCGATCACCGCGGCGAGCGGCAGGCCGAGCGCGCCGCCCACACCGAGGGAAGCGCTCATCATCGCGACCGCGCCCGCGAGCTTCTCCTTCGGCAGGACGTCGCGCATCACGCTGATGCCCAGCGGGATCACGCCCGCGGCGAGGCCCTGCAGGGTGCGGCCGACGATCATCGGCAGCACGGTGCTCGCGAAAGCGCCGATCACCGAACCGACGGTCATCAGCACGATGCTGATCAACAGCATCCGGCGTTTGCCGAACATGTCGCCGAGCCGGCCCATGGTCGGGGTCGCCACAGCGGCCGCCAGCAATGTCGCCGTGATGACCCACGCGGTGTCGTCGACTCCGGCGTTCAAGTACTCGGGCAGATGCGGGATGATCGGGATGACCAACGTCTGCATCAACGACACGACGATTCCCGCCATCGCCAGTACGGCGACGATCGCGCCGGTCCGCGGCGGTGCCGCGCTCTCTGAATTCACTGACATCTCGAAGTCACTCTCCAACTCGTCTCGGCTCTACGGACGCCTCTCGCGTCGAGCAGTTCGTCAGCCACCCGTGCGGCATTACCGGAGGCAGCTCCGGTTAGATACACTAAACGGAGGACCCTCCGCTTGCAACGCATAGTGAACCATTTCACGCGGTAGGGTGGCAGCCACGGCGACGCTGCGGTATGCGTCTACGACGAGGGAGGCGGACAGTTCGTGAGCTTTGAATCAGCTGCGGCTCCGGCGAATTCACGCTCCGACGCGCGGTCGAACCATGCTCGGATACTCGCGGCGGCCACGCGCGTCCTCGGCCGCGACGGGCATTCGTCGACGCTCAGTTCCATCGCCGAGGAGGCGGGGGTCGGCATCGGCACGCTGTACCGACACTTCCCGAACCGCGGGCGGCTCGTCGAAGCGGTTTATCGGAGCCGAGTGCAGGACCTGTGCGACGCCGCCGACGACGCCCTGGCCGACGAACCGTCGGCCCGAGTCGCGCTGCGCACGTGGATGGGCCGGTTCGCGGCGATGCTCGTCGACAACCGCGACGTCCCCGAGGCGCTCAAGCCTGCACTGGCCACGGGCAGTGAGTTCCGGGAAGAGACCGGCGGGCTCCTCATCGCTGCCGTGCAGTCGTTGCTCGACGCCGGGAGAGTCCGACGAGAGTTCCGTGTCGACGTGGCGCCGGTCGACATCCTCCGCACCGTGACCGGGCTCGCCTATGTCTCACAGCACCTCGACGACGTCGAGAAGCCGTTGGACGTCTTTCTGGACGGGCTACGGCCGATCACCCCGTGACGTGGCCCGTCACAGGGTGTGCGAGAGCGCCTCGAGTGGGTCGGCGTAAATCGCGTCGAGCGCGACCGCGCCCGCGGCCTTCTGCTGGACGGTGATCGCTGAGCGCGCCACTCGGACGTCACGCTGGGTGGCGACCGATGTCGCGCGCAGCGCCTTGCTGACCGACGGCAGGGCCTCCGGGTAGTCGGTGAACGCCTGCCCGCCGAGGATCACGTGGTCGGGGTTGAAGATGTCCGAGATCAACGCGACGGTCCGACCGAGGACTTCGGCGCGCTCGACGAGGATGTCGTGGGCGACGGCGTCCCCGGTGCGAGCCGCGGCACGCAGCTCGTCGATCGACGTGACGTCCAGGCCTGCGGCGGCCGCTGCCTCGAGGATCCCGGAGTCACTGACCGTCTCCTCCAGTCGGCCCGTGCTCTCCGGATCGAGGAGCCTGGTCGCGCCCGTCGGGAAGTGGCCGATCGTCGGCGGACCGGCCGCAGGCGTGTGGACGGTGCCGTCGACGCTGAACGCGATGCCCGCCGTCTCACGCGCATAGAAGTACAGGAAGTTCTGGTTCTGCTCGGCCGGGTTGTTGACAACGAGTTCGGCTGCGGCCATCGCTTCGACGTGCGAAGCCACCGACACCGGCAGGCCGACGGACTCGGCGATGATCCGGCCGACGGGGACCCCGGTCCAACCGAGTCGCGGGTGATCGACTTCGCCGCCGTCGACGACGCGGCCACCCATGGCCACACCGGCCCACAGCAGGCGCTTGCCGACCCAGCGGTCCGCGAAGCGGCGTGCACTGGCGCCGATCGACGCGACGACTTCTTCGGGTGTGCCGTCCTGCGGCGTCGGGATCGCGATGGCTCCGACGACACGGTGCATGAGGTCGTGCGTGGTGATCGACGTCGACTTGTAGCCGATGTGGATGCCGACCGTCAGAAATCCGGCGGTGTTGATCTCGAACGGAACGCGCGGTCGGCCGACGGCTCCCGGCGGCGTCAGGTCGGCCCGTTCGCGGATCACGCCCACCTTGAGCAGTGCGCTGACCTGGCGATTGACGGTCGAGATCGAGAGGCCGGTCGCGGCGGCGGCGTCGTCGCGGAACACCGGGCCGGAGACTCGCGCGGTGCGCAGCACGAGAGCGGCGGCCTTGGTGGAGAGCTGGAGTCCCGCGGTCGCGATGTGCGGGGCGGGGGCCTTCGGCGCCGTGCGCGTCGCGCGGCGGACGGGAAGAGCAGCGACACCGCTGGGTGCCGGGATCTCGACGGTAGACGCGGGGAGGGGGCGGGACAGGGTGGAAGTCATTTTCGTGCAGGTCCTTGTGCTGGACGCTCGACGGGCGGCTATCCCGTTCGCAGCGTGAGAGGTGCCCGCACATGCGGCGGGCGAGAAATGGGCTGGTTCAGCGCATTCGATGACAACACAGGACCCGTGCCAGCGGCAGACGGCAACCCAGAGCGGTGGTCATGTAGGTGACCTCCGGGATCGCGTATGGCTGACGAGTCATGTCGCCGAAACTAGCAAGACCCGCACCGCATGGCAAGTGAGGTGCGACGACTAGCCTGGAGAAGTGACCATCGACACCACTCCGCCCTGCCCGTCCGTCACTGCGCGGGAGGCATGAATTGGGCGCCGTCTACCTGGTGAGGCACGGCCAGGCTCCCGCTCACGCCTACGGGGTCGGTACGGCGGCCCCGGGCGCTCCCGGTCTCACCGATCTCGGCTTCGCACAGGCCCGGCGCAGCGGTGACGTGCTCGCGGGCCTGGTGCCCGGGTTCGACGCCGCGATCTCCGGCGACCTTCCGCGGCAGGTCGCGACCGCGCAGGGCGTGCTCGGCGCGTTCGACACCGCCCCCGACCAGATCGTCGACGCCGCGTGGAACGAGTACGCGCTCCCGCCGTCGGTGACGACGGTCGACGCGTCGCTGTACGACGACCGCGCCCGCTACCAGCAAGCTCTCGACGTCGCACTGGCCGGCTGGATCGACGGTGACGCCGTCGACGACGGCGAGAGCTACACCGAGTTCGCGACACGCACGCGTGCGGCCGCTGAGCGCGCGGCGACGCTCGCGGGCAGCGGTGAGAACGTCCTCGTCGTCTCGTCGGCAGGCACCATCACGCAACTCCTCGCGCAGTTGTGGGGTGTGCCCGGCTCGCAGTGGCCGACCCTGCACCGCACGTTCGTGAACGCGTCGATCACCAAGCTCATCGCGGGACGCCGCGGCCTGTCGGTCGTCTCGTTCAACGAGCACGCACACCTCGCAGGCGCGAAGGACGGGCTGATGACCTATCGGTGAGCGGTTGTCGACGACCGGCGATACTCGAGGTCATGGATTCCACGCTGACCGTCGTCGACATCGAGACCGCGGACACCCCGCCTGACCGGTCCGACGAGTTCCGCGGACTGGTCGTCGGGGTGATCGAGTCGGGCCGCGTGCCGACCAGCGCGACGGCGCAGGCATGGATCGAGCACGCGAGCCTCACCGTCACCTCGGGACCGGCGAGCGATCGCCGGATCGTCCACGTCGACTCGGTCGCCGACACGGTCGCCGCGATCGAACAACGCGTGTCCGTCAACCCGGTGTCCGCGATCGTGTGCGACGACGTCCTTCGCGCAACTGTCTCCGATGGCGGAACCCGACCGGGGTTGACCACGGAGTCGCTGGCGTACTCGACCCTGCAGGCGGGGCGGGAGTTCGCGCAGTGGCTGCACGATCAGGGGCCGCGCGTGCTTCACGAGCAGGACGACGCCGTCCGCCTGCACCGGGTCGGCGATGAACTGGAGATCTCCTTCAACCGCCCCGACCGGCACAATGCGTTCAGCAATGCGCTGCGCGCAGGCTTGATCGACGGCCTCCGCCTGGCACTGGCCGACGACACGATCGCCTCGGTCACGTTCACGGGCGAAGGCCGCTCGTTCTGCAGCGGTGGCGATCTGCGGGAGTTCGGGCTGCTGTCCGATCCTGCCGACGCCCATCTGGCCAGGACGAGGTACAGCCCGGCGATCCTCCTCGACGCGCTCGCCGACCGACTGGGACCGGCGCTGCATGCTCGGGTCCACGGCGCGGTCCTCGGCAGCGGGCTCGAGATGGCGGCGTTCTGCCCGACTGTGACGGCCGCGGCCGACGCGATCTTCGGGCTGCCCGAACTGGGGCTCGGGCTGATTCCCGGGGCGGGCGGCACGGTGAGCGTTCCGCGGCGCGTCGGCCGGTGGCGGACCGCCTACCTCGTGCTGTCCGGCGCCCACATCGACATCGACACCGCGTTCGCCTGGGGACTCATCGACGGCGTCGAGCCCTCGGTCGCTTGACCATCGGTCGCTTGACCATCCGTCGTCAGGCGCGGTGCATGTTCTCGCCGGGACGCGTCAGGATCGCCTGCGGGAGCACAGCCCACCGGGACAGTCGCGTCACCGAGTAGGCGATCTCGGCGACGTCGTCGCCGCTGATCATCTCGTCGGCGGGGATCGCGTCCTCGCCCTTGGTCCACTCAGACATGTCGGTGTCGACGTAACCCGGGCAGATCGACGTGGCGGACACCCCGTTGACGGACTCTTCGAGGTTGAAGGTCTCGCACATCGAGATCAGCGCGGCCTTGGTCGAGCCGTACGCGATCAGATTCGGCTCGGGATAGACGCCGGTGATCGACGAGATCGCGATGACCTTGGCACCGATAGTCTTCGTCACAGTGCTCTTCATGCTCGCGAGCAGCGACTGGGTGAGCAGGAACGGGGCGCGCACATTGACCTGGTAGAGCTTGTCGAACCGGCGTGCCGGGAAGGCGGCGAACGCACCCATCGCGCCCATGCCCGCGTTGAGGACGAGGGCGTCGGTGCGGCCGTACTCGTCGAGGTGACGGGCGGCGAGCGCGGCGACAGCCTCCTCATCGGACATGTCGGCGGGGACGGTGAGGACCCGACCGCCATGCGCGCGAAGGGCTTGCGCGCGTTCGTCGAGCGCATCGGCGCCGCGCGCGCTGATCGTCAGATCCCAGCCCTCGCGGGCGAACCGGTCGGCGACGGCGGCCCCGATGCCGCGGGACGCTCCCGTCACAAGAGCCACTCTGCGTTCGGTCACGACACTGCCTCCAGGCCTCGAGCGATGAATGTTGCGGTGGCCTCGCCCGCGAGTTCGGCTCCGTCACCACCGGACGACCCGCCTTCGCGGGCGCGATGGCTGATGCCTGCGGCGATGACACCGAGTTTGAGGTTGGCCAGACCCAGGTAGAAGGCCCAGTCGCCGAGATCGGTCCCGGACGCCTGCGCGTACCGCTGGGCCAGTTCGTCGGCGCTCGGGTAGCGGTCGCTGGTCCACGCGGCGTCGAAGCCGAGGACGGTCGAGAAGACCGGCTCGCGGTACACGCACATCAGGGCGATGTCGGTGATCGGGTCGCCGAGCGCCGACAGTTCCCAGTCGACGACGGCGGCGACCGTACCGGGATCATCGGGCGAGAGGATCGCGTTGTCGATCCGCAGGTCGCCGTGCACGATCGACCGGCCCGCCGTCTTCGGCACCCGATCGGTCAGGATGCCGACAAGTTTGTCGAGGTCGGGCAGTTCGCGGTCCTTCACGATCCCCCACTGCCGTGACCACAGCTTCACCTGCCGGGCGGCGAACCCGTCGGGACGGCCGAAGTCGCCGAGTCCGACGGCCTCGTAGTCGACGGCATGCAGGTCGGCCAGAGTCTGGACGAGGGCGTGGGCTCCCGCCGTCACCTGGTCGTCCGTGAGCGTCGCGAGGTCGTCCACGGACCTGACGACCGGGCCGTCGACGTAGTCGACGATGGTGCACGGCGCGCCGATCACGTCACCGGATCGATCGATGGCGACCGTGGCCGCGACCGGCACCGCGGTGTCGGCCAGCGCTGAGGTGACCGCCCATTCGCGTTCCATGTCGTGCGCGGACGGGGTGAGCCCGCCCATCGGCGGGCGGCGCGCCACCCAGTGGTGGACGTCGTCGCGGACGTCGAAGGTCAAGTTGGAGCGGCCACCGCTGATCAGTTCGATCCGCAGGTCGCCGACCACGTCGATATCGTTGCCGGACAGCAGTGTTCGGAGTCTGTCGGCGGTGAGGCCGGGATGCTCGGTCACGCGGGGGTTCCCTTCGTCGCGCGGAGAGTCAGTTGGCGGTGCGGACTTTGCGGGCCCGTCCGACGGCTCGTTTGGCGATGGCCCAACGGTGCACTTCGGACGGCCCGTCGTAGATGCGGAACGGGCGCAGTTCGTTGGCCAGCCGGACCAGCGGGAGGTCCTCGGAGACGCCGAGGCCACCGCACATCTGCATGCTGCGGTCCACGACCCGGGAGAACGCTTCGGCGCCGAACGTCTTCGCGATCGATGTCGCATCGGACGCGTGGCCGCCCTCGTCGAGCTCCCAGCAGGCGCGCACCAGGAGCGCGCGTGCCGCGGCGAGATCGATCTCGTTGTCGGCGACCTGCTGCTGGATCATGCCGAGATCGCCCAGGCGACCGCCGAAGCCCTGCCGCTGGTCGACGTAGTCGAGCGCCACTCGATGGGCTCGGACGGCCGACCCCATCCACCGCATCACGTGCGTCATGCGCGCCGGGCCGAGGCGGACCTGCGCGTAGCGGTACCCCTCGTCGACCGCGCCGAGGACGTCCTCGTCGGGCACGACGACGTCCGTGAACGTCACCTCGCAATGTCCACCGATCATCGACTTGTCGGTGGTGTGGATGTGGCGGTCCACGCTGATGCCGTCGCGGTCGCCGGGGGCCAGGAACATGGTGGCCCCGCCGCGGTCACCGGCCTCACCGGAGGTACGCGCCATGATGATGTAGAAGCCGGCACCGTCGGCGCCAGTAATGAATCGCTTGCGCCCGTTAATCTTCCATCCACCGTCGACGCGGACCGCCGTCGTGTTGAGAGCGTTCGGGTCGGCGCCGGCCCCGGGCGACGGCTCGGTCATCGCGAACGCGCTACGGACGTCGCCTGCGGCGAGGGGCGCGAGGTAGAGCTGACGCTGCCGGTCGTCGGCGATGTGCGCGAGCATGTGCACGTTGCCTTCGTCGGGGGCTCCGATGTGCAGGGCGACGGGGCCGAACGTCGACGCGCCCGCGGCTTCGAAGACCGGTGCGCGTTCGCACATGTTCAGGCCGAGGCCGCCGAACTCGACGGGGGCGTGCGGGGCGAAGACGCCCGCAGCCTTCGCTTTGGCGTTCAGTTCACGACGTACGTCGTCACCGCCCGCCGCGGTGATGTCACCGTGGAACTCGTTCTCCACGGGCAGTACGTGGTCGGCGATGAACGCCTCGGTCTTGGCGACCAACTCGACGACTTCGGACCGATGCGACAGGTCGATCGACATGACAAGCTCTCCCAACTCCCGACCGAGCGATCGCTCGGACCGGCTAGAGCGTCCCATGTTCCGCGCATCACGTCAAGACACGCGCCGCCCGGTCATCGCGCGATGTACCCGACGATGGCTCGGGCGTATTCGAGGTTGCGTTCGATGAGCTCGTCGGCGCCGAGCTCGCCATCCACGCGGTACCAGGTCGACACCCCGACGCACATGGTCGCGACCGCTCGTGCCGCACCCTTCGGATCCGCCGTCACGAAGACTCCGGCGTCGACGCCGCCGAGCACGATCTCGTCGACCATCCGCTGCTGCCGCACCCGGTGACCGATGTAGCGCGGCCGGTAGTCGCCGTCCAGGCTCCGCATCTCGGTGGATCCGACGAACGCCTGCTCACGTCGGTACATGTGAAATCGGAGCAGCGACTCGACCACCGCGTCGAACTGCGCCAGACGATCGTCGCCCGCTTCCGCGATCGCCTGCTCGGATCGCCGCAGGAGATCGGCCATCGTCAACTCGAGCAGTCCTTGCAGGAGCGACTGCTTGGACGGGTAGTGGTGGTACAGCCCTGGCACGGAAAGCCCTGCGCGTCCAGCGATCTCACGCACCGACGTGCCGTGGTACCCGTGCTCGACGAACGCTTCGAGCGCCGCACGAAGAGGCGAGGGCAGGCCTGCGGCGCCGTAGTCACGCCATGAGCCCGGAACTTCGAGGTCTGCAGTCACCGGTCACCCGCCACATGTGATCGGGACTCGGGCCAGAGCATGTGAGCACACAGTGCGACGAGCCGATCCTTGTCGAGGGAGAGCCTGCCCTCGGTCCACGAGGCGAGCACGCGCCCGAATCCGCCCACCTGGAAGTGCGACGCCGCAGTCAACTCCTCTTCGCTGCGCACTCTCGACACCTGCTGGGCCGACCGCGACGTCAGCGCCGCGAAGGTCTCGACCGCCTCCGCGCGCCGCTCGGTCAGAACCGGGCTCCCGAGCGCATCGGAGAAGATCAGCCGCCCCTTGCGCCGGTCCGCGTCGATGGCGTCGACGATGGCCCGAACTGCGGCGGTCACCTTCTCACGCGGGTCACCCCCCGCGTCGAAGGCCAGCCGGGCACTCTCGGCGATCTCGGTGATCACCCCGTCGTACGTGGCTCCGACGAGGACGTCGACGTTCTCGAAGTTCTCGTAGAAGTAGCGGGGCGTCAGCCCGGCGTGCGTGCAGATCCCGCGGACGGTCACCGGCCCCGCTTCCGGCTCGCTGAGCAGGTCGAGCGTCGCGTCCAAAAGGGCAGCGCGGCGCCGGGCGACTCGTGCGTCGCCGGCTTCTCCTCCGTATGACCGCAGTTCGCCTGCGCCCTGACTCGCCTCACTCACGCTGTCCATAGTGACACTCTCCGGCTTGACACCGAGCATTCCCGCGCGTTGAATCAACAATAGGAAACGTTCGTTATCAGTTTGAGGGAGCCTCATGACCGCCGCACCCACCGAGGAATTCGCGACCGAGACAGTGCCCGCACGCACTCGCGTCGAACTCGACGAACAGCAGATCACCGACATGGGACTCCTCGGCCCGGCACTTCTGTCCGGACCCGCGAACGTCATCATGCAGCTGAGCCACCCCGCGGTCGGTTACGGCGTCTACGAGAGCAAGGTCGACTCCGGCAACTTGTACAAGCATCCGGTCAAACGGACTCGCACCACACTGACCTACCTCGCCGTCGCCGCGACGGGCGGCCCCGAACTTCGACGTAAGTACCGGCAGGCCGTCAACCGGTCGCACGTTCAAGTGCGGTCTGTCGAGTCGAGTCCCGTCAAGTACAACGCGTTCGATCCGAAGCTCCAGCTGTGGGTCGCCGCCTGCCTGTACCGCGGCTGGGAAGACTGCGTCCGGATCTTCGGCGACGAAGCCGACCTCACCGAAGAGGCTTACCGACAGGGCGCTGTCATGGGCACCACCCTGCAGATGCCGCCGGAGATGTGGCCGGCCACCCGGGCCGACTTCGAGGTCTATTGGAACTCGGTGCTCGACGAGATGGTCATCGACGATGTGATCGGCAGCTATCTGAAGTCGATCGTCCGTCTCGAGTTCGCGTCGCCGGTGCTCCGCGTCCTGATGGGTCGATTCTCCGAGATCTTGACGATCGGTTTCCTGCCGCCAGAGTTCCGGGAGAAGATCGGCTTCACCCAGACCACGACCGACAAGCTGATCTTCGACCTCCACAACAAGATCCTGCGTGGCATGGTCCACGTGATGCCCAAGTCGTGGCGGCAGTTCCCGTTCAACCTCCTCCTCGCCGACCTCAAGTGGCGGATGACGACGAACCGGCCGCTGATCTGAGCGGCTCGGCCTCCTCGCCAACGGAGATCACGGCAGGGACCGCGCAGCGCGGTCGCGGACAGAGTCGTCGATCGTCGATGCACTCGCGCCCGCTCGGAACGATGCACCTCGGTGATTGTCCGGAAGTCGGTCTCCGCGCCCGAAAAGCTTGTGACGCAATGAACCCGGGACGTAGTCGTCGGGGTAGGCCCCTCTCGCACGCGAAGCGGGACCCCCGTGGCGACGCGCCTGCCTGGTAGATGACCGGTGAGCGCTGAGTCGATGGCTCAGCGAGAGTCGATCGCCGCCTCGTCGGTGCCCGCGTACACGTCGTACGTACCGAGCACGTCGGCGATGAACAGCCCGTCGAAACGCCCGCGTTCGAGGAGTCGGGCGAGGTCGGCGCACGCGAGCGACCGGGCCACCGTTGTGCGCGAGGTGAGCCGAACGTTCAGGACTCGCTGAGCAGAACCGCGACCGTGCCGTCCTCCACTGCGTCGAAAGTGTGCTCGACGTCGCCCGGGTAGTTCACGTAGTCGCCGGGCTCGAGCCGGACCGGCGACTCGGTCGGGCCGACGTCTGCCCGTCCCGAGCACAGGACCACATGCTCGACGACGCCGCGCGCATGCGGCTGCGACAGTCGCGGCTTACCCCGGTCGGCTCGGATCAAGTAGGCGTCACGGCGAGTGCCGGGACGGGCCGCGGACAGCAGGGTCGCCGTGTACGAATCCGCTTCGCTCGCGCCGAAAGTCGGTCCGTCGCCGAGACGGATCACCTCGACGAGTGGTCGCGGTGCGTCGACGAGTGCCGAGAACTGGATACCGAGCGCCACACTCAGCGACCACAGCGTCTCAATGCTCGGGTTCCCGTCGCCGGATTCGAGTTGGGACAGCGTCGACTTGCCGATACCCGCACGTCGGGCGAGTTCGGCGAGCGAGATCCCCGCCCTGGACCGTTCCCGCTTGAGCGATGCGGCGACCAATTTCTGAGGACTCACCGTCGGATCGTTCACCGAACAGACCGACCGTTCATCTTGACGAACATCATCCATAGCTCCATGATAATGGACATGCGTTCGTTATGGAGATCCTTCGGTGCGGCGGCGACAGCGGTCCCACGCGAGATCGTCGCCATCGGCATCTCGATGTGGGTGATCGGAACCTCATACGGCGCCGCCGCGCACGGCATCGGCCTGGCGTGGTGGCAGATCGTATTGATGGCCTGCGTCGTCCTCGCCGGGTCGTCGGAGTTCGTCATGGTCGCCGTCGTCGCAGGAGGCGGCCTGCCGGTCGTCGGCGCGCTCACCGGGCTCCTGATGAACATCCGCAACGTCTCATACGGACTGTCGGCCGGACGATTCTTCCGGCGTGATCGCACCCTCTTCGCCGCCGCCCACCTGGTGAACGACGAGACCGCCGTCTACTCCGCGCCGCACCGCGACCCCGCGACGGCGCGATCGGCGTTCCTGATCTGCGGTGTCGCCGTCGCCCTGTGCTGGCCGCTCGGGGCGCTCACCGGAGCACTCGTCGGCCAGGTGATCGGTTCACCTGAAGCACTCGGGCTCGACGCGGCGTTCCCTGCGCTCCTCGTCGCACTCGCGCTACCCGCCGTGCGAGACCGCGATACCCGATGGGCTGCGATCTTCGGCGCGACGATCGCGCTGGCCACCGCCGGGTTCGTCGCCGCCGGAATCCCCGTCGTCCTGGCGCTTCTCGGTATCCCGCTCGGCCTTCTCGTGACGAGCCGCAGAGCGGTGCCCGCCCGAGAGAAGGCCACATCGTGACGGGATGGCAGTTCGCCGGGGCCCTCGCAGTACTGGCCGCCGGCACGTACGCGCTCCGCGTGGTCGGCTTGATGCTACGAACCAGGACTACCGTGTCACCTGCCGTCGAAGCTCTGATGGAACGATCGACGATGGTTCTGCTGATCGCGGTAGGACTCACCACCACCCTGTTCGAGGGCAGCGATCTCGCCGGGCCCGCCCGACCGATCGGGGTAGCCGTCGGCGTCCTCGCCGCCTGGTTCAAAGCGCCGCTCGTCGCCATCATCGTCGTGGCTGCGGCATCGACGGCCGTACTGCGGCTGTCAGGCGTACCGTGAGTCCGCCTACACCTTCTTGAGCACCGACCGGTCAAGAGTCCGCACATCGGTCTGGCCGGACAACCCCAACGTGAGGTCGAGTTCGGCGACGATATTGGCGACCGCGTCCCGGGCGCCAGCCGCGCCGGCCAGCGCCAAGCCGTACATGTGCGGGCGACCGATGCAGACGGCGTCCGCGCCGAGGGCGAGCGCTTTGAACACGTCCGCCCCGGTGTAGAACCCGGAGTCGACTAGGACCTTCACGCGCCCCTCGACGACGTCCGCGACGTCGACCAACGCGTCGGCCGACGAGATCGAGCCGTCCACCTGTCGTCCGCCGTGGTTCGACACGATGATGCCGTCGACGCCGACGTCGACCGCCTTCCGCGCATCATCGGGATGCAGCACGCCCTTGAGGACGATCGGCAGCGATGTCATATCTCGCAGCGTGACGATGTCGGCCCAGCTCAACGTCGGCCGGGAGTAGATGTCCAGGAAGGTCTCGACCGCCGCGCGCGGCTCCGGGGCAGTGAGGTTTCGACGAATGTCGCCCGGCACGTTCTTCGCGATGGAGAACAGAGTCTTGATCGCGCCGATGCTGACTTCCGGCTTCTCGCTGACCGCACCCTTGAGCCGTTCGGCGACGATCTCCCAGAAACTCGGATCGGAGGTGTACTGGTCGATGCCCTCGGCGCGCGCGAACGGCAGCGATCCCAGGTTGAGGTCCTGCGGCCGCCAGCCGAGCATCGTGGTGTCGAGGGTGACGGCGATCGCCGCCGCACCCGACTGCTCCGCGCGGCTCACCAGGCTCCTGACGAGCCGGTCATCGGTGGACCAGTAGAGCTGGAACCAGCGCGGCGCACCGCGGCTGACCGAATCCATCTCGGCGGCAACGTCTTCCATCGGGGCGCACCCCTGATTGGAGAAGATGTACGGCAGCCCGAGCTCGGCTGCCGCATGTCCGATATGGATGTCGGCGCGATCGTGAGCCAGCGCGCCTGCGCCTACCGGCGAGAACAGGACGGGCGCGGGCAGCGTCTGCCCGAACAACTCGATCTCGAGGTTGCGGTCGCTGGTGTCGCGCAGCATGCGCGGGACGATGGCCCACCGGTCCAGAGCCGCACGGTTGGCCGCCATCGTCCGGCCCTCCCCCGCGCCGCCCGCGATGTACGCCCATCCGCGTGCGCTCATCTTCGCCTTCGCCCGCTTCTCCAACGTCGCGAAATCGGTCGGCACGGACGGAGTGCGCCCGTGAACGCCCGCCCGATAGATCTCGTTCTGCCGCGCCCGCCCGTAGTTCTCAGCCATGGGGTTCATTGTGTCCTACGCCATGGCACCCGTGTGGAACGTGCGGAACGGCGGGAGCGAACAGTGCCCGATCGGCCGGCGGGTTGCGATCAGCGAGTGAGGAAGAAGTAGAAGTGCTTGTCGCGGACGAGGGACGTGCTGCCGTTCATGACGCCCATCAGGGTGTCGTCGTCGACTCGTTTGAAGTGGTCGATCACCGGCTGGCCGTCGTACACCATCGACGCGGTGAGTTCGCCGCGGAACTCGACCATCCACAGGCTGGCCGGGCCCTTGCCGATCTCGAGGTTCGAGTACAGTTCACCGTCCTCGGCGCGGCAGACCATCGGTGCGACGTCGTATCGTCCGCGCAGCCACTTGCCGTACCAACCGACCGTCTTGAGTTGGCCGTCGAGCGCATGCCCGGACGGGAGTTCGCCACCGCGCCAGTCACCGATGACATCGTCGATCGCAACGGGGGCCAGCGCAGCCCAGATCGCGTCGAGGTCGGCCGGCGCACTGATCTCCTGAGACTCGGCGAGGCGCCGGAACTCGGCGACCGCCTGCTGCTGCGTAAGTTCACTCATGCTCGACGAGTCTACGAGCACACCACACCGAGCACAATCTGATCCTCGGCGTTATCAGTTACCCTGCGGCCCGATCCTTCACCGATGCCTGCAGCGCGGCGAGAAGATCGGCGACCTCGTCGTCGCCCTCGTCTGCCTTCGCCTTTTCCGGTTCGGCGAACGCCTGGTCGCCACCGGCCTTCGCCTCGATCAGTTTCGACAACTCCGCCTGATAGGTGTCCTCGAACTGCGACGGGTCGAAGTCGGAGGCCATGGTCTCGATGAGCGATGCCGCCATATCGAGCTCCTTGTCCCGGATCTCGACGTCCGACGACAGAAAGTCGAAGTCGGCCGCTCTGACCTCGTCGGGCCACAACAGCGTCTGCAGCGTCATCACCCCGTCGATCACCCGAAGCGCCGCCAGTCTCGTCCGATTCCGCAGCGTGAAGTTCGCGATCGCCAACCGCTCGGTGCGTTCGAGCGCTTTAGCAAGCAGCACATACGCTTTCGGGGATTTCGAGGACGGCTCCAGGTAGTAGGGCTTGTCGAAGTAGATGGGATCCACCTGGTCGATCGGCACGAACTCGAGGATCGAGATCTCGGGGCTCCGCGTGACCGGCAACTCCGCGAGATCGGCCTTCGTCAGGATCACCGGCTCGCCGGCATCGGACTCGTACGCGTTGGCGATATCCGCGTACTCGACCTCGGCGTCCGTCCCCTCGCGCACCCGCCGATAACGGATCCTGGTGCCGTCCTTCGCGTCGACCTGATGCGAACTCCGGTCGTGGCTCTCCGTCGCCGAATACACCTTGACCGGCACGTTCACCAGGCCAAAGCTCAGGTCACCCTTCCAGATGGAGCGCATGCTGCGATTGTGCCACGACTGGGCACTCGTCGAGTGGAGTCGGCGCAGCGACCGGGTTCGACGCGGCGGGGCCCCGGACACGGCAGAATCGATTCCATGCCCGGATCCAAGCTGGAGGTCGACGGACGGTTCATCGCGGTGACGAACCTCGACAAGGTGATGTATCCCGGCGACGGCACGCGCAAGTTCGACGTGCTGCAGTACGTTCTGGCGGTAGCGGACGCGATGCTGCCGCATATCGCGTCCCGCCCCGTCACCCGTAAGCGGTGGCCTCACGGCACTGGGTCCGGCCCGTTCTTCGAGAAGGCTCTCCCGTCAGGCACACCAGACTGGCTGGCACGCTTCACGATCGCGCACGCCGACGGCACGACCATCTATCCAGTCGCACGGTCGGCGGCCGACCTGGTGTGGCTCGCACAGATGGCCGCGCTGGAATTGCACGTACCGCAATGGCGCATCGATCTGTCGGGCGTCGGATCGGCGGGCGACGAGTCCCGTCGCACCGACCGACTCGTCATCGACCTCGATCCCGGACCGGACGTCGGTTTGCACCGGTGCGCCGAGGTCGCGCTCGCGATACGTGACATCCTCGCCGACGCAGGCCTCGCCTCCTACCCGGTGACCAGCGGCGGCAAGGGCATCCACGTGTACGCGCGGTTTCCGGCACCGGTGAAGTCGGAGTCGGCGCGCGCCGTTGCGAAGCAGATCGCCGACTCGCTCGCCGCCGCGCACCCGAAAGACGTGACGGCGTCGATGGCGAAAACCGCGCGCGTCTCGAAGGTG
Source organism: Gordonia liuliyuniae (assembly GCF_021739025.1). GTDB lineage: Bacteria > Actinomycetota > Actinomycetes > Mycobacteriales > Mycobacteriaceae > Gordonia > Gordonia liuliyuniae. The sequence goes on from NZ_JAKKOT010000002.1 coordinate 30,280, forward strand.
TTCTTGGACTGGAGCCAGAACACCGCGGCCAAGACGACACTCGCCCCATACTCGTTGCGCGGCAGCGAACGACCGTTGGTCGCCGCACCGCGGACCTGGGACGAACTCGCCGACCCGACCCTCGCACAGCTCGACTTCCGCGACGTCCTCGACCGCATCGGCGAGTCCGGCGACCTTCTCGCCGATCTCGACCCGGCGATCGACCCGGTCGTCACGGCCCCAGACACCAATGCACCAGACACCGATGCACCAGACAGCAACACCGTGGACCTCGGCGAGTACCGCAAGGCGCGGTCGTCGCGCCTGGCCGCGGAGCCGGGTCCGACACGGGTCACCGGAACCACGGCGGGCATCAGACCGATGCTTGCGGCCGACGAGGCGATCGACGGGCTGACCGACGACGCGTGGGCGTTCGAGGGGAAGTGGGACGGATATCGGATCCTGGCCCGGCACGACGACGGCGACATCCGCTTGTGGTCGCGGTCCGGCGTCGACATGACAGCCGACTTCCCGGAGTTGCGCGAGCTGGGATCCGTGCTGCGCGGGTTCGACGTCGTCCTCGACGGGGAGGTGGTCGCGTACGACGCCGGGGGCCGCACCGATTTCGGGCTCCTCGCCTCCCGGAACCACCGCGACGACGACTACACGCTCGCCTACCTCGTGTTCGACGTCGTCGAGTTGAACGGTACCGACCTCACCGCGACGCAGTGGGGCAAACGGCGGCAGATTTTGGACGAGCTCACCCCCGTCATCGAGGCGGCGGCCATCGCCGAGGTCCCTCCCCTACTGCCGGGGCCGGGCGCGGACGCCGCCGAACACGCCAGGGCGAACGGGTGGGAGGGCATCGTCGCGAAGCGGCGCGCGTCGACCTACCAGCCGGGCCGCCGCGGTCCGGACTGGCGAAAGCATAAGAACTGGAACGACATCGAAGTGGTGATCGGCGGGTACCGTCCCGGTCGCGGCGGACGGTCGGGGACCATCGGATCACTGTTGGTGGGACTGCCGGCCGAGACCGGTCTGCGCTACATCGGGCGGGTCGGCACCGGCTTCACTGACGCTGATCTCGCCGCGCTGTTGGCGGAGTTGAAGCCGCTGACGATCGGCCGCAGCCCGTTCGTCGGCACGCTCGACAAGCCGGTCGCGTCGAGCGCGACGTGGGTGCTGCCCAAGCTCGTCGCCGACGTCCGTTTCATGGACTGGACGTCCACCGGGCATCTGCGCCACCCGAGTTGGCGGGGCATCCGACGAGACAAGTTGCCGGGCGACCTGTAGGCGTCAGCTGAAGTATCGACGCGGGTTGTCGACCAGCATCGTCGTCAACTGTTCCTCGGTGACCCCGCGTTCACGCAACGCGGGTATCACGTCGTCGCTGATGTGATTGAAGTTCCAGTTCGGCACCGCCTGCTCCTTGGCGTCGGCCACGAACCAGTCGATGAAACAGGCCGCGTCGTGCGCGAGGACCATCTTCTCCGCGTAGCCGCGGCGCGCCATCTCGACGACGGTGTCGACGCGTTGCTCGAATGGCAGCAGCAGATCGAGACCGAACCGGTCCATGCCGAGGTACGAGCCTGCGTCGGCCACCCGGCACAGATAGTCGAGGTCTGTCGAGTCGCCCGAGTGCCCGATGACGACCTTCGACAGGTCGACGCCTTCCTCGGCGAGCACCCGTTGTGCGACGAGACCGGACTCGGTGTGCGGGTTGGTGTGCACCGTGATCGGCTTGCCTGTCTCGACATGCGCCTGCCCGACGGCGCGCATCACCCGTTCGACGCCCGGAGTGAGACCCTGGACTTCGATCGCGCATTTGAGGAACGCCGCTTTCACCGCAGTGCCTGCGATGCCGTCGCGGATGTCTTTCACAAACAGTTCCACCATCGGCTCGGCGACGTCGAACAGCAGACCCGGCCCGTTGTAGTGGAACTGGAAGGGGACCTCGTTGTACGTGTAGATGCCGGTCGCCGCGATGATGTTGATGTCGGCCTGCTCGTTGACCGCCTGGATGCGCGGAATGTAGCGGCCGAGGCCGATGACGGTCGGATCGACGATCGTGTCGATCCCCCGCGCTTTGCATTCACGTAGCTTCGTGACGGCGTCGGCCACGCGGGCGTCCTCGTCCCACCTGCTCGGATAGTCCGGGTAGTTCTGCTGCATCTCGGTGCCGATTACGAACACGTGCTCGTGCATCAGGACGTTCCCGAGCGACGCGGTGTCCACCGGTCCGCGGACAGTTTCGACGTTCGACATGGCGACCCCCTCATAATGACTCGCACCACAGCGGCACGAACTCGGAGTCTGTCCCACGTGCCACGGCGCGTCAACCACCGACGCGCTCGCTGCGTCGACGTCCCGGGCAGGCGACGAATCACGCCCCGACGTCGATCGAGCGGAGTCGCTCGCTACCGGGACTCCGCTCGATCAGCCGTGACTCAGCTCAGGTGGTGCACTTCCTGCAACCCGTAGACCGGGGTGTCCAGTCCTTCGAAGCGCGCTTTCAGCTGCAGCGCGAGGTACAGCGAGTAGTGGCGCGACTGGTGGAGGTTTCCGCCGTGGAACCACAGATTCGGCTGTTGGGTTGGCTTCCACATGTTGCGCTGTTCGCCTTCCCACGGGCCCGGATCCTTGGTGGTGTCCGAGCCGAGGCCCCACACTTTGCCGACCCGGTCGGCGACTTCCTGGCCCATCAGGTCGGCGGCCCACCCGTTCATCGACCCGTACCCGGTCGCGTAGACGATGACGTCGGCGGGCAACTCGGTGCCGTCCTCGAGCACCACGCTGTTCTCGGTGATCTCTTTGACGCCGCCCTTGGCGAGCTTGATGGTTCCGTCGGCGACGAGGTCGCACGCGCCGACGTCGATGTAGTAGCCGGAGCCGCGCCGCAGATACTTCATGAACAGGCCGGACTCGTCGTCGCCGAAGTCGAGGTCGAAACCCGCCTTCTCGAGGCGGTCGTAGTAGTCCTTGTCCTGCTCCCGGATCTGGTCGTACAGCGGGATCTGGAACTGGTGCATGATCTTGTACGGCAGCGACGCGAACGTCATGTCCGCCTTCTTCGTCGTCATCCCGCCCTGCACGGCCTCCTCACTGTAGAGGGCGCCGAGACCGATCTTCATCAGCGAAGCCGACTTCACCACGTGCGTCGACGAACGCTGCACCATCGTCGTGTCGATACCGTTCTCCACCAGGGCTTTACAGATGTCGTGCGAGGAGTTGTTGGCGCCGATGACGACGACCTTCTTGCCGACGAAGCCGTCCGGCCCAGGGTGATGGCTCGAATGGTGCTGGTCGCCGGCGAATGTGTCGGCGCCCGGGAACGACGGGACGTTCGGCTTGCCCGACATCCCGGTCGCGAGCACCAGCTGCGTCGGATGCAAGGTCATCTGCTCGCCGTCGCGAACGATCTCGACAGTCCACCGCCCCTGCTCCTCGTCGTACGACGCGGACGTGCACTCGGTCCGGCTCCAGTACGGAACCTCCATGACCTTGGTGTAGAACTCCAGCCAGTCGGCCACCTTGTCCTTCGGCGCGAACACCGGCCAGTTGGCCGGGAACGGCAGATACGGAAGGTGGTCGTACCAAACCGGGTCGTGCAGGCAGAGCGTCTTGTAGCGGCTGCGCCACTGGTCGCCGGGCCGGTCGTACTTGTCGACGACGAGCGACGTGACGCCCAACTGGCGCAGGCGGGCGCCGAGGGCGATGCCGCCCTGACCGCCGCCGATCACCAGGACGTACGGCTGCACGGTGCGCCCGAGCGCCGCAGCCTCGTCCTCCTGCCTTTCGGCCCACGACTTGGCGGTCGGGTCACTCCCGTGGGAGGCGCCCATCGGGCGGGACACGCCGGTCGACTCCTCGTAGCCTTTCAGTTCCTGCAACGTGGTGAGCAGGGTCCACGCTCGGTCTTCGCCGTCGTCGTCCACGCGTAGCCGCAGCTGGCCGTCGCCTCGTCCGGTGGCGGTCTCGAACGCGATGAACGCCTCGGCGACACCGTCGGAGTCGGTCGGCTCCTCACTCGCCACGAACCCGCGCGGTCGGGTCTGCGCGAGACGTTCGGTGAGCATCGCGGCGATCTGTTCGCGACCTTCGACGGTCTTGAGGTTCCAGGTGAACGCCACCAGGTCGCGCCAGTAGCTGTCGTCGACGAACAGTGCGGCCACCGCGTACGGATCCTCGGCCGCCAGCGCCTCGTTGAACTTGCCCAGCCAGGCTTCGACCCGGTCGGCGGGTGTGCGCACCGTGTCGATCGGGGCGTCCGCTATCTGCGTCATCGCATGTCCTCTCCATCGTGTGGGCTATTCCCCCGTGTGGGCTGTGTGCCCTCGTTGAATCTGTGTGATGGACAGCACACTCCACGAGTGATGCGGGCGACAAGGGTTGCAGAGGGTTGCAACACCGTTGACGGGCGATGCCGACCGGGCGCACCCTGAAACGACACCAGGTGAGACAGCCACCACAATCGACCGAGGACTCATGACCACTGCGCATCCGCTTCCCGAGCCGGCCCTCGCGACCGGCGAGGATCCGCGCGAATTCGCCCAGGTGCTCCACGCGATGCATGACGCGGCGATGGCTGGTCAGCGACTCCCTGCCCGCCCCCGATCGGTGATCGGGCAGTCGTGGGCGCGCGTCGCCCACGCGGGGGTCGACCCCGACATCGGCGGTCCGATCGATCCCATCGCGGCAGCCGACCTCACCGAACGGCGCGCCGCATCCGGTCTCGGGTTCCTGCTGGACGATCTCACCCGCGGGCTGGACGCGGTGCTGCGCGACAGCCCGAACATCCTGGTCGTCGCCGACGCGAAAGGCCACGTCCTGTGGCGGGCCGGGACGACGGCCGTCCGCCGCCGCGCCGACGGCCTCGGTTTCGTGGAGGGCGCCTCGTGGGCGGAGAACGCGGTCGGCACCAACGCGATCGGCACCGCGCTGACTGCCGGGCAGGCGGTCCAGGTGTTCTCCGCCGAACACTATGTCCGCAGCCATCACGCGTGGACGTGCACGGGCGCGCCGATCCGCGACCCACGCAGCAGTGGGATGCTCGGCGTCGTCGACGTGAGCGGCCCCGCGTCGTCGATCCACCCGGCGACGATCGCCCTGGTCGACTCGGTCGCCCGGCTGGCGGAGGCGAGACTGCAGAACGTGCACCGGGATCAACTCGACATGCTGCGTTCGGTCGCCGCCCCGATCCTCGCGCGCGCAGGTCGGCCCGCGCTGGCGGTCGACGAGTTCGGCTGGGTGGCTGCGGTCGACCGCGTCGAACCTCGCAGGCGGATCGTGTTGCCGTCCGATTTGGCGCCGAGCCGCGTCCTCGTATCCGGACTCGGACTCTGCGATGTGGAACCATTGCCGGGCGGCTGGCTCGTGCGCCCCGCCGACGCCGCCGAACGCGAAGGCACCACCGTCACGATCGGGGACGTCGTCACGGTGACCTCCGGCGACGGCGTGTGGACGCACAACCCGTCACCGCGGCATCGAGACCTGCTCACCCTGTTGGCGCGGAACCGTGGCGGGTTGTCTGCCGCCGAGCTCGCAGGCGAACTGTTCGGCGATCCGGCGCGGACGGTCACCGTCCGCGCCGAAATGTCCCGGCTGCGCAAGACGTTCGGTGGTTTGCTGGCGACCGCTCCGTACCGGTTCGCGAAGGAAGTCACGGTCAGTCGCTGAGCGCGCCGATGCGCGAGCACGGCTGCCGCTGGCCGGATCGGCGGTGACCGCACCCGTCCGTTAGCCTGGTGCGGTACGCGCGGTCCACGGAGGGGAGAGCGGCATGCTCGTCGTCGCGCAGATCAGCGATCTGCATTTCCGCGGTGACGTCGACCATCGCGAGCGGATCGTCGCCGTCCTCGACTATCTGCGTGATCGGTGCGGCGGGTCCGCGAACATCGACGCGCTCCTGGTGACCGGCGACCTGACCGACGAAGGGACCGTCGACCAGTACCGCGAAGCGGCCGCCACCCTCGCCACCGACATTCCGACTCTGACGCTGCTCGGCAACCACGACGATCGAACTGCCTACCGCGCCGTCGACCAGCCCGACGCAGTCGATACTTCCGCGCCCGTCGACTCGGCGTTGCTGCTCAACGGGCTGCTGCTTTTGGCGCTCGACTCGTCGATCCCCGGCCGCAACGACGGCGCGATCTCCGATCAGACCCTCTCCTGGGCCGAGAAACAGATCTCAGAGGCGGGCGACGTCCCGGTCCTCATCGCGTTCCACCATCCGCCGAATCGGGTCGGGATGCCGTTCATGGACTCGATCGCGCAGCTCGACCCGTCACACCTCGAAGCGTTCGTCCGCCGTCACCCCCAGATCATCGGGCTCGTGTGCGGCCACATCCACTCACCGTCGGTCGGCATGTTCGCGGGCGTCCCCGTCGTGACCGCGCCCGGGGTGTCCTCGACGTTGAACCTCCCGTTCGAAGGCGACGACATCGTCAACGACTCCCAGCCCGCGGGCCTGGCTTTCCACCTCATCGACGGCGACCGTCTGACGACGCACTTCCGCAGCGTGCGCTGAGTCGCGCGGACCGCGTCAGTCCAACTCCGCCAGCAATCCCAGCAACGCCGGATGGTCGGGCGCGTGCCGCAATGCCTCGACGACCAGTTCGCGCGCGCGTGCCTGCTGATCGGTTTCGACAGCGTGCATCGCACTCAGATGCAGAACCGGGACCAGCAGTCCGATCCAATTCGCGGCGCGGGCACGTCCAGCGACGTCGCGCAGCAGTGTCTCGGCGCGTTCGGGTTCACGCTCGCGGATGATGTCGGCGCGGGCGAAGTCCAGACGCGCGCGTTCGAAGTCGACCGGCGCTGAGGTGGCGATCTCCTCGTAGGTGTGCTCCGCGTGAGCGAGATACGCGAGCGCACGGTCGTGATCTCCGGCGAAGAATGCGGTGAGCGCCGCGGTCCGCAACGCCTCACCCACCTCGAACGCGCCGCCCGCCTGCGTGTAGGCGTCGACTGCGGTGTCCAGGTCGACGAGTGCCTCACCGAACCGTTGGAGTTCAGCGAGTTCGACGGCGCGTGCGCCATGTAGTTGTCCCATGAGACCGATGGGCGCCTGCCCGGTGTACGCGTCGATGACCTGAGTGAACGACGCGACCGCGTCGCCTGCCCGCCCCGCGGCCGACTGCGCCCGCGCGAGCATCTGGGTGCCGTGCATCTGCGCGCCGAGGTCACCGCGCTCAGCCATCGCGTCGACCGCGGGCTGCACCAGTTCGACGATCGCGAGCGGATCTTCCTCACGCATCAACATGACGTGCGCGAGGTCGAATCGCGACGAGTCCGCTGCGTGTTCATCGCCTTCCACCGTCCACACGGCGACCGCGCGCTCGGCGTCGTCGCGCGCGATGTCCAGATCGCCCGCGTCGCTCGCCAACGCCATCCGCGCGTTCAGCACCTGACCGAGTTGCGCGAACCTCGCATGCGATTCCGCCTCTGCCATCAACAGCAGCGCCGACTCGAGGTCGGTCTGCGCCTGCACCCCGGCGGCCAATTGCAGCGCGTCAACGAGACCCCCGCGGAACGCCATCGCCTGATCCGGGTCGGACGCGAGGTCGACGGCTCGACGCGCGGCGACGAGAGCGGCGTCCACGTCGGCTGCCGGATCGGCCGTGTCGAGTTCACCGACGAGATCGGCTCGCAGATGATGGAGCACTGCGCGCTGCGCCGCTGCGTCCGCGTCGATCGAACCCACGGCGGCCGCCACCGCATCGGGATCGGAGATCAGCGCGATCTCGCCACGATCGACGCGGTCGAGGATAGCCAGGCCCTCGTTGACCGCGGCGACGGCCCGATCGCCGTCGAACGGCGCGATCGCCATCGCGCGCAGACGCGCGAAGTTCGCCTGGGCTCCGGCGCTCCACGTCGGGTCGCCGTCCGGCCAGTCGAGAAGAGTCTCGGGCGGCGCGTCACCGCCGTGGACCTCCAGCAGCGCAGCGAGCAGCTCCGACTGCGCAGACCACGAGGCGTACGCCTCCCTCGTCTCGTTTGCCACCGCGCGCAGGTCGGCGATCGCCTGTTGCGGATCTTCGCGCCGACGATCCCACGCGAGCATGTGCCGTGCGCGGGCGAGGCTCCGACCGTCGAGCTCGCCGAGGCGACCCCGCAACGCGTCTGCACAGTGCGCGGACCGTCGAGGCGACACCGAGCCGAACGACGTCAGGCCGCTGATCAGTTCCTCGGCCGACCGCTCCGACACCGCCTTCACTCGACCGCCCGCGTTCCGGCTCGACCCGGTCGTCCGCAATGCAAGGATCTCGTCGAATGACGACGACGCCCACGACGACGCGTTCCGCACGTCGAACCGGCCGCCAGCCAAACGGACCCAATCGGCGAGTTCCTCGGCGAGCTGCGCGGCGGAGACCAGCACCGGTGCGCCGTCGCCGTCTCGTCGCGCGACGACGGTGTCGGGGTCGGCTGCGGCCGCCGACGCGAGAGTCGCCGACAGGGCGGCCGCCAACTGCGCTTCGGCGTACAGGTTGGCGCACTCGTCGACAGCGTCGAGGTACTTGAGAGCCATCGGCAACGCCCGCTCGAGCGCATCAACCCGAATCAGTGCGACGAGCGCGTCGGCGACGTGGTGATAGACCCGGACCGGGCCGTACGTCTCGTCCAGGGATGCGGCCGCCCGGATCACATCGTCGCGGCGGCCGTCCCGCCCCCAGCCGTCGATCAACGCGCCGTACGTCTCCGCCGGATAGAACCCGCAGCGTTCGCTCGGGTCTCCGTCGAGGTCGGCGGACGACAACGCTTGCGCCTGCGCGTATCCGCCCGCCGCGCTGTAGACCGAGGCCAACGTCGCGCGCGTCCCCGGCCCGCAGGTGCCCGACGGCGGCGTGAAGTCGGTGCACTGGTCGAGGATACGGATCGCTTCGGCCGGATCACCGCGGTGGACGGCGATCCACCCGTGCACGGCAGCCTCGACCGCCGGCGCGTAGTAGGCGGTGCCCCGGACGCGTCGCGCCCAGTCAGCGACGAGCGCCTCGACCTGGCCGAGCGCGAGCTCGGGAACGCCGACGAGAGCATCGAGGAGATCGACGACGGTCGTCTCGAACTGCTCGACCTGCCAGTCCTGCATGTCGAGTGCTGTCCCCTCTGCCTCCATCGTCTGCAGGAGCCAGGCGACGAGCGTCAACACGTCGGTCGTGCGGCCCGACCACAGTGCGGCGTACGAGGCCTCCAGCCGCGTGAGGAAGCGCAGATCGAGGTCGTCGAGCTCATCGGCCCGAGCGATCAACGCCGGAAACTGCGAGAAGTCCTCGTGCCCGAAGCGAGGGTCGCCGTGCCGCGCCATCCACAAGTCGTCGAGCAGTTCGGAGACGGCCTCATCCATCGGCCCGGCGCCGGTCATTCCGATGTCCCTTCGATGCGGTCACGGGTGGCGAGGTCGGCGAGCAGAGTTATCGCCGAATCGAGTTCGGAGGCGGCCGCAACCCGCACCGATCGGCGGGCGCGGAGCATGGCCTGGCTGTAGATCGCGCGGACGAGAGCACCGGCGACCACGTCGTCGGCCAGCGTCGGCAGCCGCGCGACGAGCGGGTTCGTCACGTTCAACACCAACGATGGTCTCGTGGGAGCGGCTTCGCCGTCGTCGATCGCCGACAGCGCCGCCAGCCACGCGTCGGGCTCGCCCGCCGTCTGCGACAACATCTCCGAGCGGTCCTGAGCGATCTGTGCGGTGTCGTCGGTGAGTAGCAGACCCGACACCGATTCGGGTTCGAACGCGCGGAGCGTCACCTCGCACTGGAACGGCGACACTGCGCGGCGCGCGACGTGCACTGCGCCGTCGAACTCGGCGCGGACCTCCCGCGACGGCATCGTCAGCGCCGACAGCAGGAACTGCTGGCCGATCGGTTCGCAGCGCATCGACGGATCGGCGGCGACGATCGCGCGGATCGCCGCCGTCTCGAACGCATGCCCGGCGTTCACCAAGCCGATTCCGCGGCCGGCGAGGACGTCCGCGAGGACCCGGTAGTCGTCGATGCTGCCCGCGTACCTGATCGTGTCGAAACGGGCGCGGAACGTGGCGAGCGGCATCGGCCCCACATTGGTCTCGAACACGCAGTGCTTGTCTACGAATCCAAGCAGTTCGGGTCGATGCGCGGCGAGCGCTTTCACGCCTTGCTCGTGGACGGCGAGGAACCGTTCCCGCAGTGCGGGGCGGGCGCCGAGACCGGTCAGCCACGCCTGGATCTGGTCGCCCAACGACGCCGCCACCGCATCGAACAGGTCGTCGTGGACGATCCCTTCGCGCGACGCCGTCGGTTTGAGTCCCGTCGCGTCGACGACGACACGCACGAAGTACGCCCACTCCGGGACCAGCCCGGGCACGTCGCCGACGAGTAGGCCTTTGACATACGCGCGGTGCACGGCGCGGGCGACGAGGTCGCCGCCGGTTGGCCGGACGAACGCCACGCCGCGCAGCCCGGCCTCGGGGACCTCGACCTCGAACATCTCCAACGGCGTGAAGCCGAACTCGTCCTGGCAGAAGGCGACACGGGCCGCGTCCCGGCCACCGGACGGATCGCCGAACAGCCCGACGCCTGGATTGACCCGGTCGCCGTTCACCAGGACCGGGGTCGGATGCATCCCCGTGTACTCGGCGGCGAGGGTGCGGACGCGGTCGGGTGCGAGCCACATCTTCGCGTCGCCGCGCGCCTCGATGCGGACGGTGGTGCCCGTCTCGGCGCGTTCGCCCGCCCGCATCTCGACGTGGCCGTCCGACGACCCCGTCCACACGACCGGTTCGGAGCCGTCGGCACGCGAGGAGACCTCGATGCGGTCGCCGACGAGGAATCCACTGAGCATCCCGACGCCGAACTGCCCGATCTGTGATGTGGAACCGAAACCGAACGGATCGCGTTTCGAACTCGCTCCGATGGTGCCGAGAAGGTCGGCGATGGTGCCTGCGCTCATCCCGACACCGTGGTCGGCGAGCACGACGTCGCTTCCGTCGGCGGTGATCTCGATCGGCTCGTCCGGCCGCCCGGCGACGGTCTGCGCATCGATCGCGTTCTGCAGCAGTTCCCGCACGTAGACCCCGGGCCCGGTGTACAGGTTGGTGCCGAGGACCTCGATCAGAGCGCGCAGATCGACGTCGAACATCCGAGCGTCATCCATGGACTCGATGGTACGGGCCGGGCGCGTGCGCCCACGACGTCACCCGTTCCGCTTATCCCACTCGTCGCGGACCCACTTCGGGATCCTCCCCTTCGCCGACACGTCCAGTCCGCTCGCGACCGCCCATTCACGGATCTGCACCGAAGGCGCCTCCGGCCCCGTGGACAGTGTCTCGACGACCACGTCCGTGGCTGCGCGTTGGCGGTACTCGTGCAGCGCGGCGCCGAGCCAGCGGTACGTCCACTCCTGTGCGAGCTTCCGGTTGTCACAGAACACGACCGGTACGCTCGGAAACCTGACCTGCAGCTCGGCCACTGCTTCGGCCACCGCCGCCCCGCTCGCACGCTCCTGCCTGAACACCGAACTGTACGGTGCTTCGACAACGACCGCCGCGCGGAAGACGGCCGCCATCTCGGCGAGCGCGTACGTCAACTTCCCGGACATCAGGCTGCTCGTCAAGTCAGCGGCCGACTTGCGTTCAACCGTCGCGACGAGATCACCGTCGTCGAAGACTGCGTAGTCACCGATCGGGAGTCTGCGTTTCACCGTCGTCGCCTGCTGGTGGCTGAATCCCCACGCGTACTTCTCACCGGAGTCGACGACGATGTCGAGCACTGCGCCGTGCGCGCGGGCAGTCGGCAGCGATACGTTCGGGCGCGCCTGTTTCGAGGTCTGGCGCGACTGCCAGAAGATCATCTCCCGGCCACGAGCCTGCGTGACGACGAACTGCGAACGTCCCTTCCGGGACCGCTCCAGGACGAGATCGATCGCTGCGCCGCGCCTACTCACCGACCGGACCGGCAGCGTCTCCACGATGTCCGGGTCATCCGGCCAGCCTTCGGCGCGATGGCAGTACACCTTGGACGCGCCCGGCCACGTGTCCTTGGCTTTGAGCACGATGCCACGCGGACCGAGCGGGATCCGGAGCAGGTAGGGCAGCGTCGAACCGATTTCGGGGTTCCGCGCGATGAGGAAGTCGTCAGTCATCACCGTCCACCATAGAGAGTCGCAGCCTCAGTTCTGGTGTCGCAGCGGCACGAAACCGGCCAGCCCGCAAAAACACTTATGTCCGAGACTTCCGACCACCATGTGGTCGGAAGTCTCGGACATGAGCGACGTGATGCGTTACAGCGCGGAGATGATCTCCTCGACGCGGTCCTTCGCGTCGCCGAACAGCATCTGCGTGTTGTCGCGGAAGAACAGCGGGTTCTGGACGCCTGCGTAACCGGCGGCCATCGAACGCTTGAACACGATGACGTCCTTGGCGTTCCACACCTCGAGAACCGGCATGCCCGCGATCGGCGAGCTCGGATCCTCGGCGGCCGCCGGGTTGACGGTGTCGTTGGCTCCGATGACCAGCACGACGTCCGTCTCCGGGAAGTCGTCGTTGACCTCGTCCATCTCGAGGACGATGTCGTACGGCACCTTCGCCTCGGCGAGCAGCACGTTCATGTGGCCCGGCAGACGACCCGCGACCGGGTGGATGCCGAACCGGACGTCCACGCCCTTCGCCCGCAGTTTGGCGGTCAGATCGGCCACCGGGTACTGCGCCTGGGCGACGGCCATACCGTAGCCCGGGGTGATGACGACCGACTTGGCGCCCGCGAGGAGCTCGGCGGCCGCATCCGACTGGATCTCGCGGTGTTCGCCGTAGTCGGTGTCGTCCGACGGTCCGGCGACGATGCCGAAGCCGCCCGCGATCACCGAGATGAACGATCGGTTCATCGCCTTGCACATGATGTAACTCAGGTACGCACCCGACGAGCCGACGAGGGCGCCGGTCACGATCAGCAGATCGTTGTTGAGCAGGAAACCCGACGCGGCAGCGGCCCAACCGGAGTACGAGTTCAGCATCGACACGACGACCGGCATGTCGCCGCCGCCGATCGACGCAACCAGGTGCAGACCCAGGAGCAGTGCGACGACGGTGATGACCGCGAGCAGAATGTAGCCGGTCGTGTCGGCATGGTCGTCCCGTGCCACGTACACGCCGGTCAGGACGGCGAACACGACGATCGATCCGACGTTGATGAAGTTCTTGCCGGGCAGCATGAGCGGAGCCGACTTCATCTTCGCCGACAGCTTCAGGTTGGCGATGATCGAACCGGTGAAGGTGACTGCACCGATGAAGATTCCGATCGCGACCTCAGCGGCGTGAATGCCGATGATCGCGCCCTGATCGTCCGGGGCGACGTCGTGCAGGTGAGCGCCCTGGATCGCGCCGTTCCAGCCGATGAGGACGGCGGCGAGACCGACGAACGAGTGCAGCAGCGCGATGAGCTCGGGCATGCCGGTCATCTCGACGATCTTCGCGCGCCACAGACCGATGAGTCCGCCGACGACGACGGCCGCGATGAGCAGGCCGATCGGCAGCCACTTGTTGAACGACACCCCGGCGAAGTCGAGATCGTTCAGATCACTGACGGCCACCGCGATGGTCGCCGCGAGGGCGATGACCATGCCGACCATGCCGTAGGTCAGACCGCTCTTGGCCGACTCGTGTTTCGACAGTCCTGCGAGGGACAGGATGAACAGCAGCGATGCGACGATGTACGCCGCGATGGAGATGGAGTTGATGTCCATGTCTCACGCCCCCTTACTGAACATGCTGAGCATGCGTCGGGTGACGGCGAAGCCGCCGAAGATGTTGATGGAGGCGAGCAGGATCGCGATCGTCGACAACACCAGGATCGTGGTGTTGCCGGTTGCGATCTGCAGGAGCGCGCCGACGACCACGACACCGGAAATGGCGTTGGTGACCGACATCAGCGGCGTGTGCAGTGCGTGCGCCACCTTGCCGATGACGTAGTAGCCGATGACGATCGCCAGCATCAGCACCGTGAAGTGCTGCGGGATCGGATCGGGGGCAAACGCGTTGACCAGGAAGAACAACACCGCCCCGACCAGAACCAGGCCGACCTTCGCACCAGCCGACATCGGCTCCTTGGGCTCCTCGGCGGGAGCGGCCGCGGCGGGCGCGGCCTTCGGAGCCGCGGACACCTGGACCGGCGGCGGCGGCCACATCACATCGCCGTCGCGCGTGACGATGATGCCGCGCTGGACGACGTCATCCATGTCGAGCGTGAGCTCGCCGTTCTTCTCCGGCGTGAGCAGCTTGAGCAGGTTGACGATGTTGGTGCCGTACAGCTGCGACGTCTGTGCGGCCAAGCGACCGGACAGGTCGGTGTAGCCGATGATCGTGACGCCGTTGTCGGTGACGATCTTCTCGTCGGTGACGGTGCCCTCGGCGTTGCCGCCGTTGGCCGCCGCCATGTCGACGATGACCGAACCATGCTTCATTGCGGCGACGGTGTCGGCGGAGACCAGCTTCGGTGCGGGGCGTCCCGGAATCAGCGCGGTGGTGATGACGATGTCGGCCAGGCGGGCCTCCTCGTCGTACATCGACGCGGTGGCCGCCTCCTGTTCGGCGGTCATCTCCTTGGCGTAGCCGTCCTCGGACTTCTCCGCTTCGAAATCGACCTTGACGAACTCGGCGCCCATCGACTCGACCTGCTCGGCGACCTCGGGACGCACGTCGAACGCGCGCACCACGGCGCCCATCGCAGACGCCGCACCGATCGCGGCCAGGCCTGCGACACCGGCGCCGACGACGAACACACGTGCAGGCGGGATCTTGCCCGCCGCCGTCACCTGACCGGTGAACATGCGCCCGAACTCGTGCGCCGCTTCAACGACGGCGCGGTAGCCCGCAACGTTGGCCATCGACGACAGCACGTCCATCGACTGCGCACGCGAGATGCGCGGCACAGCGTCCATGGCCAACGCCGTGACGCCCGCGCTCTGCAACTTCTCCACCAGCTCCGGGTTGCGGCCCGGAGCCATCATCGAGATCAGCACGGCGCCGCGGCGCATGCGCGCGATCTCCTCGTCGGTCGGGGCGTTGACCTTGACGACCACGTCGGACGCCCACACGTCGTCGACCGATCCGATACGCGTACCCGCGTCGGAGAACGCCGAATCAGGCTGTTCTGCGAGCGAGCCCGCGCCGCTTTCGACGACGATCTCGTAGTCGAGCTGCTGCAGTTGCGCCACCGTCTTCGCGGTGGCCGCAACGAGCGTCTCGCCTGCCTTAGTCTCCCGGGGGATGCCGATCAGCATGTCACTGCCTCTCCCACACTCTTTCCTGTTCTCACTTGTCTGATGTCCGCACCGAGTCGAAGTCGATGCGGCACCAGGGTGAGACGGATGGCAGAAAAGAGGCCGCCCTTTTCACGGGGCGGTCTGCATCCATCGGCCAGTGCTACGTCGAACTCGCTCGATGCGCGCGGGCGACACGTGGCCGATCCCGCTTATGAAAAACGTGCGACGAACTTAGCATGAGGGTCAGAGCCCTCATGCCGCTGTAAGGTGCGTCACAAGGCCAGCTCAGATGTGTGCTGCAGCCGATGCGCCGGCACGCCGCCCGAAGTACGACCCTTCACCGAGCTGGGTGCCCGATGCGTAGCCCTTCCCGTCCTGCGCGAGGTTGGCGGCGCAGGCTCCGGCAGCGTACAGGCCCGGGATTACCGAACCGCTCTCGTCCAGGACCGCGCCGTCGACGGTGGTCGCCATGCCGCCGATCGTGAAACCGGCGTACAGCGCCTTGCCGAGGCTCATGTCGAAGGCCGCCCAGGGCCCGCGATCCTGCGGTGCGAGGAATTCCGGGCTCTTGTGGAAATCGGGGTCCTCGCCCTTCGCAGCATAGGTGTTGTACCGGTCGAGAGTCGAAACGAGGGTCTCGCGGTCGAGGCCGAGGCCGTCTGCCATCTCTTCGACCGTCTCCCATCCGTCGATGAACGGGGCGAGCGGGAACTCGGGCCGTTTCATGTGCGCTTCGTCGACGATGAGGTAGGCGGCCCGGTCGGTCTGGTCCATCACGAACCCGGAGGTTCGGGAGTGGTACGAGTCCTCGGCGACGAAGCGCTTGCCCTCCTTGTTGACGACGAGACCGGTCAACAGGATCGACGGCGGGTAGACGGGTGCGGTGATGAACGCCTGATCCATGTGCTTGAGTGCGGCGCCGACGGAGACGCCCATGCGGATGCCGAGCCCGTCGTCGTAGGTGCTGCCGAGCGTGAACGGCTTCTCGGCGAGCTGCGGCACGTGCTGCGCGACCATGTCGGGATTCATCACGAATCCGCCCGCGGCGACGATCACCGACGTCGCGCGGATGAAGCCTTCGTCCGCCCCATCCTTGTACTGGACGCCGACGACGGCACCGGTGTCGTCGACCACCAGCTTGCGGCCGCCGACCTCGTACCGGATGGGCACGCCGAGTTCGCCGAGTCGTTTGACGAGCAGCTCGATCACCATGCCCGCGCCGCCCGTGTCGCCTTCGACCGGCACCTTGTGACCACGCGGGGCCGGCACCGCCTTCTCGTAGAACGGCCAGACCTTCTCGTTGCCGGTGAACATGAGGCCCTGCGTCTGCGGCTGGATGACGGCCTTCTCGGGGTAGTAACTCCGCTCGAATTCGAAGCCCAGGTTCTCCAGCCAGTTGAAGTGGTCGACGCTGTCGTCGCAGTAGGCGCGGATCTTGTCGTGTTCGGGTTCCCGCGAGACCGCGGCCAGGTACTTGGCCATCTCGTCGGCGCTGTCGGCGTGCCCGGTCGCCTGCTGCACCGCGGTGCCTGCGCCGAGATAGAAGTGGCCGCCAGCCATGCACGTCGTGCCGCCCGCCGCGGCCGACCGCTCCAGGACGAGAACGTTCGCGCCATTCGTCGCCGCTTCGACTGCGGCGCAACATCCGCCGATACCCGCGCCGAGCACGAGGATGTCGACGACGTCGCGCCACTCGGCGACGTCGCTCGCGTTGATTACTTCAGGAATGTCCAGACCGCTCATGGAGTTCAGCCTAGACGAGTGTCTAGAACAAGTTCTAGTTTTTGCGGTAGTGCGCGCTCGGCGGCACCGGCGAACCGCGCATCACGGACCGCATTGCTACTGTCATCGACAGAGTGCAGCGGGGAACCCGGTGAGAATCCGGGACTGGCGCGCAACGGTGTGGGCCTCCCGTCGAGGAGACCCGAGTCCGATCACCAGCTGCACTCACGCATGTTCATCCCGTATCTCGCGCACAGATACCCGACATCGAAAGACGCATCGTGTCGTCCTCAACGGCAGAGAAGCCGCCACTCGCAGTCGGCTCATCCCCGCTCGGCCTGTACCCACTCGTCGTGATGCTCGCGGCCCTGACCGCCGTCAGCGTCGTCGTATCCGTCGCCTTCGGCGCCGAGAACATCCCGATCGATGAGGTCTGGCGGTCGGTCTACGCCGGACTGGCCGGGCAGCGGGGCGACGCCGCGTACGACATCATCATCTGGGATCTCCGTCTGCCGCGCTCGGTGATGGCCGCCGTCGTCGGTGCCGGCCTGGCCCTGGCGGGTGCACTGATGCAGACGCTGGTGCGCAACCCCCTCGCCGACCCCTATCTCCTCGGCGTCTCCTCAGGCGCAGCGGTCGGGGCGACCGCGGTCCTCACTGTCGGCGCGTTCTCCGCGTTCGGGGTCTGGGCGTTGTCAGGCGGCGCACTGATCGGCGCGCTGGCGGCGACGGCGATCGTATATTCGGTCGCGCGTGCCCAGGGCGAACTCACCGCACTCCGTCTGGTCCTGTCCGGGGTCGTCCTGTCGTCCGCGTTCATGGCGCTGTCGTCGATGATGGTCTTCACCGTGGGCGACCCGCACGCCGCCGAAGGAGTCATGTTCTGGATGCTCGGCAGCGTGTCCGGCGCGACCTGGGCCAAGGTGCCGATCGCAGCGGCGGTCGTCGCCGTCGCGACGCTCGGGATGCTCATGATCAGGTCATGGCTGGACGCGTACGCGGCAGGCAACGACACCGCCGCGTCGCTCGGCGTACCGGTCACCGCGTTGCGGAACGGACTGTTCGCCGTACAAGGCATCCTGATCGGCGTACTCGTCGCAGTATCCGGCGGGATCGGGTTCGTCGGGTTGATCGTCCCGCACGCCGCGAGACTCGTCGTCGGAGCCACCCACCGGGCGATGCTCCCGGTCGCAGTGTTCGGCGGCGCACTCTTCCTGGTCTGGGTGGACGTGATCTCGCGTGTCGTCGCTGCGCCCCGCGAAATGCCCCTGGGCATCGTCACCGGGCTGATCGGTGCACCCGTCTTCCTGTTCCTGATGAACCGCCGCTCCTACTCGTTCGGGAACCAAGCGTGAAGCCGCACAGCGCTGTCGAGGTCCGCGCGTCCGGTCTCACCTGCGCCGTCGGCGGTCGCGACGTGGTCACCGACGTCGACTTCTGTGTGCCGAGCGGAGCACGACTCGCCATCGTCGGCCCGAACGGCGCCGGAAAGACCACTCTGTTGCGGACACTCGCCGGAATAGCACGGCCCGCGCGCGGATCCGTCGCCTTCGACGGCGTCGACGTCGCCTCGATGCGCACTCGACGACGAGCACTGTCGGTGGCGTACGTCGGGCAAGAGGACCAGCCGAGCGGTGACCTGACGGTCACCGAGGCCGTCGGCCTCGGACGGACCCCGCATCGCGGCCCGTGGTCGGTCACCGATCGGTCCGACCGCTCGATCATCGACGACGCTCTCACGTCTGTCGGGATGCTCGCCTACGCCGACCGAGCCTGCACGGACCTGTCCGGGGGTGAGCGCCACCGCGTCACCATCGCCCGTGCACTCGCTCAGTGCGTGCCCGCCCTCGTGTTGGACGAGCCGACGAATCACCTCGACGCCGCGTGGCGCCTTCGCCTCATGGACCTGATCGACTCACTCCCCTGCACCGTCGTCGCCGCGGTTCACGACCTCGACCTGGTGTTGCGTCACTTCGACCTGGTCGCCGTCGTCTGCGACGGGACACTCCGATCGTTCGGCGCCCCGGTCGAGGTGCTGTCACCCGAACTCGTCCATGACGTCTTCGCCGTGCGCGGCGACGTCGTCGGTCACCCCGTCACCGACCTGCCTCATCTGTTACTCACCGAAGCCACGCCGTTCGCCGCTTCCCTCCCGAAGGAGTCCCCGTGACATCCCGTGCCGTGCGCACCGTAATCGCCCTGTCCGCGACGACCGCGATCGCCGTCACCGCTGCCGCGTGCGGTTCGGCGTCGACGTCCACGACCGGAGCCACCGTCACGGTCACCAACTGCGGCGAGGAGGTGACCTTCGACCAGCCGCTCGACCGACTGTTCGTCAACGACGGCGGGATGATCGCGACCGCATTGGCGGCAGGCGCCCGCGACAACATCACCGCGGTGAGTTCACTCTCGCGCGACGCCGACATCCTCCGCCTCGAATTCGGACAGCAAGTCGACGCCCTGAACGAGGTGACCACCGAGAACCCGACGCTCGAGAACTTCGTCGCCGCTCGACCGCAGGTCGTCTACGCGGGCTACAACTACGGCATGAGTGAATCCCGCGGGATCACCGTCGACGTGCTGGCTCAGCACGGCATCGACGTCTATCAACTTTCGGAGGCGTGCCGCCAGGCGGACGGCGAGAGTGAACGGGGCACGATGGATCCCTGGGTGGCGCTTGACACCGATCTGCGCAACATCGGCACGATCACCGGCCACGCCGACGAGGGCGCGGCTGCAGCCGACGAGGTCCGGAACCGTCTGGCGACGTTGCGGGCCGCACCGCAGACCCGGGACCGGCCGACCGTCTTCCTGTTCGACAGCGGGAGCGACACCGTGTTCACGTCGGGATCGTTCGGCGGACCGCAAGGGATCATCGACGCGGCAGGCGCGCATAACGCGACCCAGGATGTCGACGACACATGGACAGCGGTCAGTTGGGAACGTCTGGCGATCGCGGATCCGGACGTGATCGCGTTCGTCGACTACCCGGGTCAGTCGGTGGAAGAGAAGATAGCCAGCCTGCGCAGCAACCCGGCGAGTCGGTCGCTGCGAGCGGTGCAGGAGAAGCGGTTCATCAACCTGCCCTACGCGATGTGGGTGTCGAGTCCCCTCAACATCGACGCCGCAGAGATTCTCCGGAAGGCCCTGGAACAGCAGGGTTCCCTGCCGGAGTCGTCTATCACGACCTCGCTGGACGTGGCGTCGCTCGGACTGAACGGAAACGATCTGTTGGTGCGCTGACTCAACTCACTTCCACACCCAGAAGCTCACACCCTTGTCGGCGCCGAGGAAGCCGTAGCCCACGTAGACCCCGTTGGGCAGGCGACGAAGCTCGTCGTGTGCGAATCCGAGACCGCTGCGCGCGTAGTCGATGCGGACGACGCGTTTGCCGTCGACGGTCGACGGTCCGTAGTACACGTTCGCCGAAAGTGCTTCTCCGCCGAGGACGCGGTTGTTGAGCCAACCGTTGTAGAAGTGTTTACCGGACCAGATCGCGCTCGCCGCGTCGGACGCAGCATCGTTCGGTCCGCCGATCGGCCGCGTCTGACCGTGGTAGACGCCCTTCGGGATGGCGCCGGCGTCAGCGGTGCGGAACAGCCGGTCGATCCCGGCCTGGCTGCACGAGTTCCGCAGTGCAGAGACGGTCGCCGCCTTCGACGTCGACGCGGTCACCGTCGTCGGACATTTAGGGGCGGCATGAGCTTGAGTGGGAACCGCGACCACGAGACCGGCAGCGGCTATGACGGCGAGGACTATCTTCGGGGTGCGCATGTCTTCAGTGTGCGCCTCGAACCGGTTCTTGTCCTCAAGTTCCCCGCTCACGGCCGCCATACCTTCAGAGAGCGATGCCGGCGCTGAACGGGGAACTTGCGGACGCTCAGGCCCGACGTGACCGGAAGCCGCGCAGCCGCAAACTGTTCGCGACGACGAACACCGACGACAGAGCCATCGCGAGACCCGCCATCATCGGGTTCAGGAGCGCAGCAGCCGCCAGTGGCAGGGCCGCGACGTTGTAGGCGAACGCCCAGAACAGGTTGCCCCTGATGGTGCCGAGCGTCTTGCGCGCCAACGCGATCGCATCGACCACCGCCCACAGATCGCCACTGACCAGCGTCAGGTCACTCGCCTCAATCGCGACGTCCGTACCGGTCCCCATCGCCAGACCGAGGTCCGCGGAAGCGAGGGCGGCTGCGTCGTTGACCCCGTCACCGACCATCGCGACCACCCGGCCGTCGGCCTGCAGTCGCGCGATCGCGTCGACCTTGCCCTCCGGCCGCACGTTCGCGATGACAGCGGCGCCGCCAGCGTCGTCGACGATCCCGACCTGCGCGGCGACATGGCGGGCCGCTCCTTCGTTGTCGCCGGTCAGCAGGACCGGTCGCAGACCCATCCGCCTGAGTTCGGCGATCGCGGCGGCCGACGTCGGCTTCACCGTGTCGGCCACGACGATCACCCCGGCGACCTCGTCACGCACACTGACGACCACGGGAGTCGCACCCTGTGCCGACGCCTCATCGATCGCCGAGCGCAGACCGGCAGGCAACTCCCCCGGCGCGTCACTCGGCCTCGTCACGGAAACCCGGAATCCGTCGACCGTCGCGCTGACGCCCGCCCCGGCGAGGTTGGTGAACTCCGACGTGTCCGGCAGATCGAGGCCGTCGGCGCGACGGACCACCGCCCGTCCGATCGGATGCTCCGATCCCGATTCGACGGCGGCGGCGCGTGCCAGCAGTCCGTCGACATCGACACCATCCGCAACGAACACGTCGGTGACGGCCATCTCGCCGGTCGTCACGGTGCCCGTCTTGTCCAGGACCACTGTGTCCACCCGGCGGGTCGACTCCAACACTTCCGGCCCCTTCAACAGGATGCCGAGCTGCGCGCCGCGACCGGTCCCGACCATGAGCGCGGTCGGCGTCGCCAACCCGAGCGCACACGGGCACGCGATGACCAGGACCGAGACGGCCGCGGTGAACGCCAGCGCCGCGCCCCCGCCGACACCGAGCCAGAAGCCGAGCACCCCGGCCGCGATCGCGATGACCGCCGGGACGAAGTACGCGGACACCCGATCCGCCAGACGTTGGACCTCGGCCTTACCGGCCTGCGCATCGGCGACCATCTTCGCCATGCCTGCCAGCGCGGTGTCGGAGCCGACCGCGGTCGCGTCGACCTCGATTCGGCCCTGCGCGTTGACGGTTCCGCCGACCACCGAGTCGCCTGTCGAGACCTCGACCGGAACTGATTCGCCCGTCATCATCGACTGGTCGATCGCCGACGCGCCCGAGACGACGACGCCATCGGTCGCGACCTTCTCGCCGGGTCGGACGACAAACCGCATCCCGACCTGGAGCTGCGCGATCGGCACTGTCTGTTCGCGACCGTCCCGGACGAGGGTCACGTCCTTTGCGCCGACCTCGGCCAACGCGCGCAGAGCATCCCCTGCACGGAGTTTGGACCGCTTCTCGAAGTACCGTCCCGCCAGCAGGAACGTGGTGACGCCCGCGGCAGCCTCCAGATAGATGTTCGACGCGCCGTCGCCTCGCGACGCGATCAGGTCGAATCCGTGGCGCATGCCGGGCACCCCGGCGTCGCCCCAGAACAGGGCGTAGACCGACCACCCGAACGCGGCGATCGTCCCCACCGAGATCAACGTGTCCATCGTCGTGGTGCCATGCCGCAATCCGGCGAACGCCGCGCGGTGGAACGGCAGGGCGCCCCACACGACGACAGGCGCAGCCAACGTCAGCGACAACCATTGCCAGTTGGTGAACTGCCAGGCCGGAACCATCGCCAACAGGATGACCGGGACGGTGAGGATCGCCGAGACGATGAGTCGCTGACGCAGGGCGGCGACCTCGAGCTCGGCGCGTGTCGGCGCCCGATCACCGCTGTCGGAGTCAACGCTGTCGGCGGCGACGGGCGCGACTCGCGTCGCGTCGTATCCGGCGGCCCGCACGGCCTCGATCAGATCGTCCGGTGTCACCGACGGTTCATATTCGACGTGCGCCTGCTCGGTCGCATAGTTGACGGTGGCGCTCACCCCGTCGAGCTTGTTGAGTTTACGTTCGATCCGGTTGGCGCACGACGCGCACGTCATGCCGATCAGTTCCAGATCGACGTCACGATCGGCGGCCACAGACTGCGTCATCGGTGCATCCCTTCATTCTGCGCCGCACCGTGGTTCATCGTGGGCGCGTGTCCGGGCGTGGGATCGGTGTCCCACGGGCCGACGCCGCGGCCGATCCCGAACGCCAACCCGAACACTGCCCCGAGCCCGGCTACGAACGCGGCGATTCGCACACCGGGACGCGACAGCGCGGTCATCGGACCGTGTAGCCGGCTTCGGTGACCGCCGCACCCACGACGGCGGCATCGAGCGCGGCGTCACTCGTGATGTCGACACGACCGCTGGCGACGTCGACATCGACGTTCGTCACGCCCGTGATCTCGCTGATCTCTTCTCGCACCGACGCGGCGCAGTGTCCGCACGTCATACCGTCGACGGTGATGGTGGTGGTCTCGCTCATGATTGTTCTCCTTCTATTGGTTGTTGTCTGGACCGGCGAAGCCGTCAGGACTTGACGAGTCGGGTGATCGCCTTCATGGCTTCGGCGATCTTCTCGTCGGCTGCCTCGTCGCCTTCGCGTGCGGCGGCGACGACGCAGTGGCTCATGTGGTCGGAGAGGAGGCCGAGACTGACGGCTTCCAGAGCCTTCGTCATCGCCGACACCTGCGTGAGGATGTCGATGCAGTAGGCCTCTTCTTCCACCATGCGCTGCAGTCCGCGCGCCTGGCCTTCGATGAGTTTGAGTCGCCGTAGATAGCCGGTCTGATTTCCGATGTATCCGTGGTGACCGTGGTTCGCACAGTCGTCGTGGCAACCGGTGTCCACGGTGTGGTCCTCGGGCATGCCCACCATCCTCTCCAATACCCCCTGCTGGTATCCAGGGATACTCCTATTGAGAGGATTTGTCTACCCCTAGGGGGTATGGTCGGCGATGGCTGCAGAACTCCGGTGAAGCATCGTGTGGAACATGCGATCACCGCGTTCGGTCGGCTGTGCCGCACCGGCGCCGAACACAACGATGAGCGGCGCCTGCATCAGGGAACCGAGGTAGTCGGTCCAGCATTCGTCCAGCGAGTAGTCCACGACTCCCCGTTCGGACAGCGCGCGATGATAGGCGGCGACGATACTGCGCTCGTGCCGTCTGCGATCGTCGACGGACAGGCTGGTCGACACCAGAAACGCTATGTCCCGCAACGGATGTCCAGGTGTAATGGTCTGCCAGTCGACGATCGTGACCCGACCGTCCGGCGCGAACATCACGTTGTCGACGCGCAGATCGCCGTGCGTCAAAGCGAACCTGCTCGGCGGTCGCTCGATCCAATCGCCCGCCTCGGCGACGAGCCAGCCGATGGCCGCTTCCTCCTCGTCGCTGAGAGCGAGACGGCCCCGAAGCGCGTCAGCCATCGGCTCTAGCACGGACTCGAGCAGGAGTCGGTCGTCATGTGTCACCGGGCCGAATCCGTCGACGTCGAACCAGGTCTCGTCGCACCAGCGTGGAGCATGCAGTCCGGCTGCGGCGACGGCGACGGCCTCCGCTTGTCCCGGCGTGCACCCGGCGATCTGATCGCCTTGCTCGGCAGGCGCGAGGTCCTCTAGCAGCAGCACGAACTCAGCCCCCGACTCCGAGATGTCCCACCCGTACGCGCGCGGCACGGGGACGTCGAGGGTCCCGGCGACCTCGGCATAAAAGCGGACCTCATTGCGGAAGGCCCCCGAGGCAAAGGCTCGTTGCGACTCGTCGCCGACGGCCAGCTTCGCGACCATCGTGCGAGGTGCGTCGCCCTCGGAGTCGAGTACGAGCCGATACGACCCGGCCATCTGGCCGGATCCGATCGGCTCGGCCGTCACGTCGGCCACCGTCGCGAGGTGGCCGTGACGACGGAGCAGCCCCGTCAGATACTCCGCGGTCAATCCGTCCGCACTCGTCGGGATCACCGCATCCACCCCGGGTTGATCGGCAGCTCGACGGGTCGCGATCGAATCCGCCGGTACTCGTCTACGACGGGCGCGAGTTCGGTCGGCGTCGCACCGTGCAGGATCACCGAGTCGACGCCGAGCGCGAACTGGTCGGCGACCGTCCGCGCGCATTCGGCCGCCGATCCGGTAGCGCAATCCGCGACCCACGATGCGGGCATCTCGGCGGCCAGCGCGGCGATCTCGTCGTCGGTGGCGGTGGCGTCGATCGGTCCGCGCGCCGAGGTGAACGACGCCGACGCCCGCACCGCGTCGAGTTCGGCGGTTGGCCAACCGTTCGCCCGCGCCAGTACGTCACCGTATCCCTGAAGGTAGGTGGCGAGACGGCCGTAGAGCCGCCGGTGGCGGTCGGCGGGCTCCAGTGCGTCAGCGACCGTGGCGACCACCGACCAGATCCTGATCGATGCCGGGTCGCGGCCCGCACAGTCGGCAGCCGCCCGGACAGTGTCGACGGCGGCGCGCGTCGCATCGTCGGAAAGGAAGGTATGCAGGACGACGCCATCCGCGATCTCGCCCGCCAGCCGCAGCGTCGCGGGGCTCATCGTCACCAGCGTGATCGGGATACGCACCGTGACACCGAGATTCAACAGCGGGTACGAGCCGATCGGCCCATCGTGCCCGACGATCATCTCGCCGGACCACAGGCGGCGCAGAACGCCTGCCGCATCCGCGATCTGCGCTCCGGTCACGGTCGGAAGACCCAGGACCTGCCATTGGGCCCCGATTCCTCGTCCCAGCCCCAACGCGAACCTGCCTGCGCTCAGTTCGGCCAGCGTCGCCCCTGCGGTCGCAGTGACGATCGGGTGTCTCGTGTGGTGGTTGGTCGCCGCGACGCCGATCCCCAACCGCGATGTCGCGGCCGCAAGCGCCCCGGACAGCACCGTCGCGTCCTTGATGTTGAACCTCTCGGACACGAATGCCGCGCCGAGCCCGATCTCGTCCGCGACTCGCGCCTCGGCGACGAGATCTGCAGGCGCGACGGGATGTCGCGACAGTGCGTAATAGCCGATCTCGGACATCGTCGTGGACATGTGTCCAGACTAGGTTCTCAACGGTTGCGGATCGCCCTATTTGCCGAAACGGTCGGCCAGGCGACCGAGGGACGACGCCATATCGCGCAGCGCCTCACTGATGGCGTACGTGTCGTCGGCGCCGGGATTGGCGCGCAACCGATCCGCGGCGTCACGCACCGCATCGGTCATCGCTTTCACATCGGCGCCGGACAGCTGTTCGGGCGCGGGCCCCGCGGGCCCCGCAGTTCGCGCGGGACCGGAGATCGGCCGCAGCGTAGTCGGCACGCCGATTCGCACCGGGTCGTCGTTCGATGCGATGACCTGCAGGATCGACGTCGTCAGCACGTCGTTCGACGTAGGTCGGACTTCCATGATCGACGCGTCCGGGTCGTCGCGGTAGACGACGGTCGTCGATCCTCCGGGAGTGTCCTCGCCCAGGGACGGCTCGTACTCGTTAACGACTTTGACCGGCTGATGCTGCATGGCGCCGTCGGCTGCCTCGGCCGGTTCGAAACGCGCGGGGCCCGTGGCAGGCAACGGCGCACTCGCCTCCGGGACATCGGGCGCGTCGTGCGACGCCACGAATCCGTCGACGACCTCGGGGGCGGCATCGTCAGGGGCGGCATCGTCAGGGGCGGCATCGTCAGGGGCGGCATCGTCAGGGGCGGCATCATCAGGGGCGGCATCATAAGGGGCCACGGCCTCCGGGACTGCGACATCATCGGGGGCGGAGTCAGGCGAGTGCAGGAAGCCGGGAGCGGTCCACGCGTCGGAGTCCGGCGACACGATCGGCGCATCCTCGGGGGCGAGCGATGGCAGGTCGGCGAACAGCTGGTCCAACGTGGACGCGTCGACACCGGAGGTCCGCACGGGCTGTTCGACGGCTGGCTGGTACTCGACGGAGCGCCTGGACGTCTGCTGGGACGCGCTGGCAGGCCATCCGGGCGGCGCAGGCAGGGGCGGGAACTGATCGGTCGGCGGGTCCGGGTCCATGTCGAACTGGGTCAGTGCGTTCCACGGCTGCGTCGGCGGGAAACCCCGCTGGTCGGGGCGGGGTGTTTGAGGCGAGGGTCGACGGTCCATCGGCGAGGCGAAACCGTCGCTCGGCGGCCCCTCCGGAATACCCGGGTATCGGTGCGCCCCACTGTGTCCCAGGTAGTAGAGGCACGGCGTGCCGTCGAGCTCGGTGTTCGGGCAGGGCTCCTCGTCGCGGAGCATCTGCGCACCGCGCGCGAAATCACCCCAGACCAGCCAGCGTCGCCGTCCGTGGTGTTCTTGCGCGCCGTCGGAAGCGTGCGCGCCGGGATGACCTTCGGGTAGAACGCAGCCGACGAGCCACTCCGCGTCGACTCCGAGTCGGAGAGCAGACCGCTCATTCGGGGTGGCGACGATCGACGACCAGCACCGGCCACCACTCATGGTCACACCCCTAACGTCATGGACTCCATGCAGTCTACGGAGCTTACCGAGGTGAAGACTAGGACCTGGCCGACACGCCCGCCTCCTGCGACACCGGACGCTCGGCGACGGTTACCAGTTCGTCGCCGACGAGAGCGAAGCTCCGCGACACGCCTATCGCCGACTTGTCCGGGAAGTCTGTGCGCGCGTGACACCCGCGCGACTCCTGCCGCGTCTGCGCGGCCGTGACGATGGCCTTAGCGGTGAGCGCAAGCGCCGCGTCCTCGCTCGCCCGGAGGTCACGTCGCGCACGCTCGGGGGCGTCGGCCAGCAGCCGGGCCACCTCCGCCAACCCCTGCGCGTCACGGTCGAGCGCGACCCGTCCCGACATCGCGTCCTGCAGCACCGTCCGGTCGAGCGCCTGCGCGACGCCGAGACCGGGCACCTCCACCTCGGCGACCGATCGTCCGGCCCGCTCCACGGCCTGCGCTGCAGCCTGCCTGCCCATGACGAGACCTTCGAGGAGACTGTTGGACGCGAGCCGGTTGGCCCCGTGCAGTCCGGTGCGAGCGGTCTCCCCCGCGGCCAGCAAGCCCGTGACTCCGGTTCGGCCGTCGATGTCGGTCACGATGCCTCCGCACAGATAGTGCGCGCCCGGCACCACCGGCAACCGCCCGCCGCTGACGTCGAGCCCGGAAGCGCGGACCCCTGCGGTGACGGTCGGAAACCGGTCCTCGAAGTCGTCGACGCCCGTGATGTCCAAGTAGACGCTGTCCGCTCCGGTCCGCTCCATGGCCGCACGGACGGCCCGGGCGACGACGTCGCGTGGTGCGAGATCGCCGAGCCGGTGAACGCCTGCGGTCACCGATCGTCCCGCGGCGTCGACGAGTCGGCCGCCCTCGCCGCGAACCGCCTCGCTCACCAGCGTCCGGCGGCCACGCGCGCCCGGAACGTACAGCATCGTCGGATGGAACTGGACGAACTCGAGGTCGGCGACGGCTGCGCCCGCCCGGAGCGCGAGGGCGATGCCGTCGCCGGTCGCCCCCGCCGGGTTGGTGGTCGCGGCGTAGACGTGCCCGACACCGCCGGTCGCGATCAGCACGGTCGGCGCCCAGGCCACCCCGCGTACGCCGTCGTGTACATAGGCCACGCCGACCACCTCGCCGTCGTCGGTGAGGACGTCCGACGCCCAACTCTCGTCGATCACGGTGACGGGTGAGCGACCGACGGCCGCTCCGAGCGCAGCCTGAACTCGGGCGCCGGTCGCGTCGCCGCCCGCGTGGATGATCCGGCGGACGCTGTGGCCGCCTTCGCGGGTGCGCAGGAAGCGCCCCCGAGCCGAGTCGAAGTCGGCTCCGCGACGAACGAGCTGAGCCACCGCGGGCCAACCGTCGGTGAGAATCGGCTCGGTCGCGACGGGGTCGGCGAGCCCGGCCCCCGCGGCGAGCGTGTCGGTCAGATGCAACCCGACCGAATCGTCGGGTACCGACGGGTCGACGACCGCGATGCCGCCCTGCGCGTAGAACGTCGACGTCGAGTGCTCGGCGTGCGGCGTCGCCGACCGTGCCGCGTCGGGATCCCACCGCGACCCCTTGTTGAGGACCACGACGTCGAGCCCGCGTTCGGCCGCCGACAGGGCTGCGGTCAGCCCCGCGATCCCCGCACCGATCACGACGAGGTCGGCGCACCGCTGGGTTGCCGTCATCCGCTGCCCTTCCCTCCGCTTTTCGTCTGTTGATCGAAAACTGGTGTCGACGCTAGTCCGCCGACCCCGTCGCGGCAACGCCTGCCACGCCCGCGCCGGGAGACGACTGCCACGCCCACCTCGGAAGAAGCAGGGCCCCGGTGCGAGTCAACTACACTCCACAATGGTGATGACCATGAATGAAGACGTCGAGACCGTGCGGGGCCAGCTGCCCGCCGTCTCAGCGATCGCCGAAGCGGGACGTTTCACGTCGACCGCCGGGCACGCCGCCTTCGGTGTCGGTCGATTCGTCGCAGGCAGCATCACAGGCCTGCTGCGCGGGCACACCCCCGACACCAGGGACATCGCCCACCAGGTCAGACGAACCTTCGAGCACCTCGGGCCCACGTATGTGAAGCTCGGACAGCTCATCGCGTCGAGTCCTGGCGTGTTCGGTCCGACGATGGCAGGCGAGTTCGCAACGCTGCTCGACCAGGTCCGCCCCGCCGACTACGCACAGCTGCGGCAGATCTTCATCGACGACCTCGGGGGCTCGCCCGACGAGATCTTCGCGACGTTCGACGAGACGCCGATCGCGTCGGCGTCGATCGCCCAGGTACACACCGCGACCCTGCACAGCGGCGAAGAAGTCGTGGTCAAGATCCAGCGGCCCGACATCGCCGAACGTCTGGCGCCGGACGTCGCGATTCTCGAGCGGCTCGCCGGATTGGCCGAAGTCTCCGAGTACGGCCGCATGCTGTCGGCGCGCCACGTCGTCGAAGACTTCGCCGACGGCCTCGACGCCGAACTGGACTTCCGCAACGAGGCCGCAACCATGCGTCAGTGGTTCGAGTGTCTCCAACCGGGACCGTTCGGTGATCGGGTGCGCGTGCCCCACGTCTACGACGAATTGACGACTCGCCGCGTGATGACGATGGAACGCATCTACGCCACCCGCATCGACGACGTCGCCGCCGTCCGCGCCGCCGGACACGACGGCGAAGCCCTCTGCCGGAATCTCTTGCTCTCCCTGCTGGATTCGGCGTTCCACGGCGGACTCTTCCACGGCGACCTGCACGCCGGGAACGTCCTCGTCGACGACGACGGCGTACTCGTCCTGCTCGACTTCGGGATTGTCGGTCGGTTCGACGCGCGGACCCGCCGCATCCTGCGCCAGCTCGTCGTCGACCTGATCGTCAAACAGGACTATGACTCCGCCGGCCGCGCGATCTTCCTCCTCGGAGCCGTCCACAAGCCGGGCTCCACCGAGAAGGGCGCCGAGGACATCCGGAAGGTCACGACGCCGTTGTCGACGACAGAGCTCGGTTCGATGAGCTACACCGATCTCGGCCGACAGATGGCTGCCGTCGCGAAGGCCCACGACGCACGGCTGCCTCGTGAGCTCGTCCTCGTCGGGAAGCAACTGCTGTACGTGGAGAAGTACACGAAACTCCTCGCACCGCGGTGGAAGGCCATCAGCGACCGCGAGATCTACGGCTACATGGCCGGGATACTGAAGGAAGCCGAACGCGACCGGCGGGCCCGCAATGCCTGACGTCGCGACCACCGCCCCTGCACCCTCTACGAGGAGCCGAACCACGTGAAGCGCGTCCTACTCGCACTGATGGCATTCCTCGGCGTCGCGTGCATCGCGGCGGCGATCGCCCTGCCGACGTATCTCGTACCGAAGTTGAAGGTCGTCCCGCTCGACCTCGACATCACGTCGGTCGCGGAGACCGTCGCGCCCGAGGGCGAGACCGGCGACCGGTTCCCCGCCCGCATCTTCGACCGGTGCTCGGTCTCCGAACGTCGTGCCGCGGTGTTCGACGCGCATCTGACGCAGCAGCGTCGGTCGGTGATCGTCGATCCGTCCGACGAGAACCAGGCGACTCTCCAGTCGGCGCAGACGGTGCGTATCGACCGGGTCCGTGACGCCGACGGCCAGGAACGCGACCTCACGATGGCGACCGACGGGGAGCTCCCCTGCGACGACGCGCTGTTGACCGCGACGATCGACCGGGTGTCGGTGGATCGCAAGACGTCTGTGCCGAACGGCAACGTGAGCTCGCTGCAACTCGAGGCCGTCCCCGAGGGCGGGAACGTCGACGAGGCGTCGGTGAAGTTGGAGGACCGCAAGGGTTTCCAGTACAAGTTCGGCTTCGACGTTGGTAAGCGGGACTATTACTACTACGACTCGAACAGTCGCCAGGACTCGGTCGCGAAGTTCGTGGAGGAACGCCGGATCGACGGCGTCGACACCTATCACTTCGTCGCCGATGTCCCGGAGAAGGACCTGTCCGATCTCCCCGACGCTTCGGGCGAAGCCGCGCTCGGCACGATCTTGAACATGCCTGCCCGCTGGTGGGGCATCTCGGGTAAGGGCGTGAAGAGCCGTGACCCGGTGGAGATGCACCGGTACGCGAAGGCCACGCGCCACGTGTACGTGGAGCCGACCACCGGCACGATCATCTACGGCTACGAAGACCAGCACCAGTACTTCAAGTCGCCCGATCAGAGCGAGGAATCGCCGGAAGCGGTCCGCGACTTCGAGATGGACGCGCTGAAGGCGACGTTCAAATGGTCAGACGAGACGGTCGCACAGCAGGCCGATCGCACCAAGCACTACCTGTCGCTTCTGAATTGGGGCGGCAAGTACGTGCCGATCGGGCTGGGGGTTCTCGGCGCCCTGCTGCTCATCGGTTGGGCGATCCTCGTGTGGCGTGGCCGCACGACCGACGGAAAGACCGACGGGCGGGGACCGGACGGTAATGGGCCCGATGGTGACGGGCCCGACGACAACGGACCCAATGGCGACTACCCGACGGATCCGAACGCCTCGTATGCGTACTCGGGGTCGCATGAGGCGACGACGGCCATCCCGGCCGTCTCGTCCACCGACGACACCACGGTGATGCCTGCGCAGCCCACCGCACAGGACCCGTACTGGTCGCAGCCGCCGGTCGACGAGACGGCGCCCTCGGCCTGGAGCCAGCCGGAGCAGGGCCAGACGGACCACAATCACGTGGCCCCGAGCCCCGCGGACGAGACCGACACCGGCTCCTTCCGCCCGATCACCGACCCGACCCGGCCGATGCCCGACTACGACAGCTACCGCCGGCCGGAGTAGGGGCCCAAGGCTCTCTCCTGCCCAAGAATTCGCGTTGCGCGATTGAACGTTCAATCGCGCAACGCGAATTTTTGGGTAGCAGGCGTGGCGAGGAAACCGGGAAGGACGTCGGTGCGTCTAACTGAGTATGAGGACCTTTCCGTTCGACGAGTACGGCGTGCTCTACCGAGACCGTGCGGTCGGTGTCGGGTGGACGTCGACGCAACTGGCGCGAGCGGTGCACGCCGGTGATCTGCTCCGGATCGACACCGGCACCTACGCCGAGGCCGTGCCGCGGCCACCAGCCGACCTCCATCTGCTGCGGGTGCGTGCCGCGCTCGAACGCGACCCCGGCCTGACCTTCACGCATCAGAGCGCTGCCGTCATCCATCGCCTGCCGCTGCTCACACCGGACCTCTCGCTGATCGACGTGGTCAGCGCGCGGCGGGCCCGTCGACGATCGCTTCGCCTGCGGGCGGTGCCCCTCGTCCCGGAGGAGGCCATCGTCGTCGACGGACTTTCAGTCACCTCGCTGGAGAGGACCGCGGTGTCGGTCGCGTGTACGTCTCCGATGGGATTCGCGGGAGCCCTTACCGTCTTCGACGGCGCTCTCAGTCAGGGCGCGTCACGTCAGTCGATGACGAGGATGCTCGACGCCCCGATGCACGGTGTCGCCGTCGCTCGACGAGCCCTGGCGCTGGCCGACGCCGACTCCGCGAACCCCGCCGAGTCCTGGTCTCGCGCTCAGATGATCGAGGGCGGCCTGCCGCATCCGCGTCTGCAGCACGAGTTCTACGACGCGAACGGCTTCGTCGCACGCTCGGACTTCGACTGGGACGGCGTCCTCGTCGCCGAGTTCGACGGCTACGGCAAGTATGAGGACTACAACATCTACGGACAGACTCCGATCGACGTCCTCAAACGGGAGAAGCGCAGGCAGGCGCGCCTCGAGGATCTCGGCGTCGACATCGTCCGTCTCGAATGGCTCCACTTGGAGCGACGCCTCGTCGTACCGCGCATCAAGCCGAGACTGCTCAGACTAGGCCTCATCTGAGCTCTCCTACCCAGAAATTCGCGTCGCACGATTGAACGTTCAATCGCCCAACGCGAATTCGGGGGCAGAAGAGCCGTCAGCGGCGGGCGACGGCCCGGCCGGCGGCGCGGCCGGAGAAGATGCAGCCGCCGAGGAAGGTGCCTTCGAGGGCGTTGTAGCCGTGGACTCCGCCACCGCCGAAGCCTGCGACCTCGCCCGCAGCGTACAAGCCGTCGAACGCGGCACCGTCGGGACGCATCACCTGGGAGTCGAGGTTGGTCTCGAGACCGCCGAGTGTCTTACGCGTGAGGATGTTGAGGCGGACGGCGATCAACGGCCCGTGCGCCGGGTCGAGGAGTCGATGCGGCTTGGCGACGCGGACTACCTTGTCGCCCAGGTAGTTCCGCGCATTGTGAATGGCCATGACCTGCGCGTCCTTGCTGTATCCGTTCTCCATCTGCGCGTCGCGCGAGGAGATGGTGCGCTCGAGCTCCTGCAGATCGATGTGCCCGCCTCGGCCGATCTCGTTCATCCCATTGACGAGTTCGGGCAGAGTGTCACGGACGACGAAGTCCACACCGTGCTCGGTGAACGCCTCGACCGGACCCGGCATCCCTTTCGCGAGACGACTCTTCGCTGCGACCTTCAATGACTTCTCGGTGATGTCCGGATTCTGTTCGGAGCCCGAGAGGGCGAACTCCTTCTCGATGATCGAGCGGCTCAATACGAACCACGAATAGTCGTAGCCGGTGTCGAGGATCGCCTTCATCGTCGAATTCGTGTCGAAACCGGGGAAGTTGGGCGCGGCGAGCCGGTTGCCGTTCGCGTCGAGCCACAACGACGACGGGCCGGGGATGATGCGAATGGCGTGGTCGGACCAGACGGGATCCCAGTTCTGAATGCCCTCGGTGTAATGCCACATGCGGTCACGGTTGACGATGTTTCCGCCCGCCGACTCGGTGATCGCTAACATCCGACCGTCCACATAGTCGGGTACGCCCGAGATCATGAACTCCGGCGCCGGACCGAGACGGTCGACCGGCCAGTTCTTCCGGATGAGGTCGTGGTTGTGGCCGATCCCGCCCGAGGTGATGATCACCGCGTCGCCGCGGATCTCGAAGTCGTCGGTCTCCACACGCGACGACGGGACGCCGCGTTCGGCGTCGCTGCGCTCCAGCACACGGCCGCGCACCCCGACGGCAGCGCCGCCCTCGGTGATCAGCTCGTCGACGCGGTGTCGGAACGCGAAGTCGACGAGTCCACGCTTCTCGGCTTCGAGTACCGGCTCCAGGAAGATCCGCACCACGTCGGGGCCGGTCCCCCACGAGAGATGAAAGCGCGGGACCGAGTTGCCGTGCCCGTCGGCGAAGCCGCCGCCGCGCTCGGCCCAGCCGACGACCGGCGTGAAC
Source organism: Gordonia liuliyuniae (assembly GCF_021739025.1). Taxonomy (GTDB): domain Bacteria; phylum Actinomycetota; class Actinomycetes; order Mycobacteriales; family Mycobacteriaceae; genus Gordonia; species Gordonia liuliyuniae. Next base: position 64,896 of record NZ_JAKKOT010000002.1, read on the forward strand.
CGGAGCCCGAGGTCGTGCAGGTACTGGCGTTTGACGGTCGACGCGAAGTCGACATACGCCCGAGCCCACTGCCGCGGCCAGTAGTCCTCGTCCTCACGATCGAACCCGGCCGAACCCATCCAGTCCTGGAGCGCCAGCTCCGGCGAATCCTTGATGCCGAGTCGACGCTGCTCCGGACTGTCGACCAGAAAGATTCCGCCGAGCGACCAGAACGCCTGCCCACCGAGATTCGCACGGTTCTCCTGGTCGACGACGGTGACGCGTTTACCGGCCTTCGTCAGTTCGTAGGTGGCGACCAGGCCCGCCAGTCCAGCTCCGACGACGACAGCGTCGACGTTGTCCCGAATGCTCACGTACTCCCCTGTTCTTCGCGCCCGCTATCGCGCACATCACATCGGCGACTCTACCGCCACACGCGGCACCGGACCGCTGCTCGGGCGACGAATAACGCTGCCGCCCAACTGCCGCGCGCCCGTCACGCGGCTCGCTGCGTACGCACGATTCGCGGGATGTGCCCGAAACCTCCCGTGCGCGGGGACGTCACAACCCGGTTTCGACCCGCTCGCCGCTTTGGACAGACGGTCACAGTTCGATTACGCTCACTCTCCGAACGGGGGTCAGGGCCGTCAGGCCCGGCAATTTGTACTCGCGGCCGCGCGTGCGTGGCCATCAACAGAAGGACTAACGCATGCTTTCCAGCGCCCGCAAGCGCTTGACCGCCGGTGTGCTGGCGGTCGCCGCCGCCGCAGCAGGGACGCTCGTCGCCGTCGCACCGCAGGCCCAGGCCGCAGGCACCGTCGAGCAGGTCTACTCGCACGCCATGCATCGCAACGTGCCCGTGCAGATCGTCGACGGCGGCTCGGGCAAGGCCAAGCCGACCCTGTACCTCCTCGACGGCCTCCGTGCCCCCAAGAACACCAGCGGTTGGCTGCAGAACACCAACGTCGACGACTACATGGCGGGCAAGGGCACCAACGTGGCCATCCCGTTCGGCGGCGCAGGCAGCTTCTACACCAACTGGGAGCGTCGCGACCCGAAACTCGGCCTCAACAAGTGGGAGACGTTCCTAACCAAGGAACTGCCCGCCTACATGAAGGCCAAGCACAACAGCGACAACCGCCGCAACGGCATCGCGGGCCTGTCGATGTCCGGCACCTCGGCCCTGAACCTGGCGTCGCGTCACCCGAGCTTCTACAAGGCCGTTGCGTCGTACAGCGGCTACCCGACCGTCACCATGCCCGGCTTCGGCCAGGGCATCCAGGCCGCCGTCATGGAGATGGGCGGCAACCCCGTCAACATGTGGGGCATCTGGCCGGCAGGCGAATGGGCCGCTAACGACCCGTTCCTGACCGCCGGAAACCTTGCAGGCAAACGCGTCTACGTCTCGTCCGGCACCGGCGTCGGCTCCAAGTACGATTCGTCGGTCACCCCGGGCAGCGCAAACTTCAACGCGACGAAGTTCGCACAGATGGTTCCGCTCGAAGTCGCCGCATCGACGAGCTCGCAGCTGTACATCGCTCGCCTCGCGACCGTCCCCGGCGTCAAGCTGACCACCGACATCACGCCCGACGGCGTCCACTGGTGGGACTACTGGGGCTCGAACTTCAAGCACTCCTGGAAGACGACGTTCCGCCCGGCGTTCTTCTGAGCAAGGAACTCTGACCCGCTCGACTCAGGTCAACCCCGCTCGACCAGCATGAACCAGCTTCGGCCGGTGGCTCCGCGAGGAGTCACCGGCCGTTGTCGTGTGTTGTCGCTACGCTGAGTAGCGTGGGAACCGGACAGCACATTCTGACTCGTAAGACTCCATCGGCGATGTTTCTCGTCATGACGATCGCCGACGATGCCGTGGACGCGGTGCGCGAGAGCATCAGCGGGCTGGGCGACCTGGTCACGACCGTGTCGTCGCGAGCACCCGAAGCCACGCTGTCGGCGATCATCGCAGTCGGCTCAGATGCTTGGGACCGTATGTTCAGCGGCCCGAAGCCCGCCTCGTTGCATCCGTTCATCGAGTTGACCGGCGACGTGCACACCGCGCCGTCGACCCCCGGCGATCTTCTGTTGCACATCAAGTCCGACCGCATGGATCTCGCGTTCGAGGTCGGTCGCCTATGGGCGGCCTCGGCAGGCGATGCGGTCACCGTGGTGGACGAGGTGCACGGCTTCCGGTACTTCGACGTGCGCGACCTGATCGGTTTCGTCGACGGGACCGAGAACCCGACGGGCGACGACGCGGTCGATGCGATCGTCGTCGGCGACGAAGACCCGGAGTTCGCAGGCGGCACCTACGTCGCGGTTCAGCGGTACGTCACCGACTTCGCCGCGTGGACCGCACTCAGCGTCCCCGACCAGGAGGCCGCGATCGGCCGTACCAAACTGGAGAACATCGAGTTCGACGACGATGTGAAGCCCTCCAACTCGCACATCGCCTTGAATGTGGTCGAAGACGAAGACGGCAACGAACTCGACATCGTGCGCGACAACATGCCGTACGGCGACGTCGCGGGCGGTGGCGAGAGCGGCACCCTCTTCATCGCCTATTCGAGGACCCCCGACGTCACCGAACAGATGCTGCGCAACATGTTCATCGGCGAACCGGAGGGCAATCACGACCGGCTCTTGGACTTCACTACCGCCGTCACCGGCAACCAATATTTCGCACCGACCCTGGAGTTCCTCGAAGACCCGCCGCCCGCGCCCGTCATCGAAGACGAACCATCGACCGCCGAGCCCGACCCGTCTCCCGGATCGCTCGGCATCGGATCGCTCCGCGTAGCCACCACACGACCGAAGAACGTAGAAGGGAACATCCGATGAGCAACCTGCACCGCGACCTAGCGCCGATCTCCAGCGCCGCATGGGCCGAGATCGAAGAGGAGGCGAGCCGCTCGTTCAAACGCAATGTCGCCGGTCGGCGTCTCGTGGACGTCAAGGGCCCGCTCGGGCTCGACACCGATTCGGTGACCGTCGGTCACCGCACGAAGATCGACGCTCCGGCCGACGGCATCTCGGCGTACCTGCGGAACGCGCAGCCGCTGGTGGAACTCAAGGTCCCGTTCACGGTGACGCGGGAAGCGATCGACGACGTCGAGCGCGGTGCGGCCGACGCCGACTGGGACCCGGTCGTCAAAGCCGCGCGTGAGCTCGCGCTCGCCGAGGACCGCGCGATCTTCAGCGGGTACGCCGCCGCCCAGATCACCGGGCTCGGCTCCGGGGCAGCGAACATCGCACTCCCCGAGGACGTCCGCGAGTCCCCGGACGCGATCAGCCAGGCCATGAACAAACTGCGTCTGGCGTCGGTCGACGGCCCCTATTCGCTCGCCCTGTCGGCCGAGCTGTACGCACAGGTCAACGAGACGTCGAACCACGGCTACCCGGTGCGCGAGCACCTGCGCCGCATCCTCACCGACGGCGAGATCGTCTGGGCGCCCGCGATCGACGGTGCTTACCTGGTGTCCACCCGCGGCGGTGACTTCGAACTGACCATCGGCCAGGACGTGTCGATCGGCTACGACTCGCACGACGCGGACGTCGTGAACCTGTACTTCACCGAATCGTTCACGTACCTGACCTACACGCCGGAGGCCGCCGTCGCGCTGCGCTGAGCACCGCGAAAACCCTTGGTCCGATCGGCGGACAGGCGTATAGAGTCGACGGAGTGCTCATCCGCCTGCTCCGCACGTATCTCACGAAGTACCGACGTCTGATCGTCGCCGTCGTCGCGCTCCAATTGGTCGCGACGGCGGCGATGCTGTATCTGCCGACCCTCAACGCCGACATCATCGACCGCGGCGTCGCGACCGGCGACACCGGCTACATCGTGAGCACCGGCGGCGTGATGCTCCTCGTCTCCCTCGCCCAGATCGTCTGTTCGGTGATCGCCATGTACGCGGGCGCACAGGCGTCCCTCGGGGCCGGCCGCGATATCCGGCACGACCTGGTGCACCGCGTCAACGGATTCTCGGCGCGCGAAGTCGGCCAGTTCGGCGCACCGTCGTTGATCACCCGGACGACCAACGACGTGCAGCAGGTCCAGTTGCTGGCCGTCATGTCGATCTCGATCCTGGTGACCGCCCCGATCATGGGCATCGGCGGCATCGTGATGGGCATGTACGAGGCGCTGCCCATCTCGTGGCTACTCGCCGTCGCCGTCCCCGTCCTCGGCCTGACGATGGGCTTGATCATCGGGCGGATGATCCCCGCGTTCCGGTCCATGCAGGAGCGGATCGACGGCGTCAACCGGGTGATGCGCGAACAGATCACGGGCATCCGCGTGGTCCGCGCGTTCGTGCGGGAACGCCACGAGATCGAGCGGTTCGGGGTCGCGAACAATCTCCTCGCCGACTCCTCGTTGCGTGTCGGACGGATGATGGCGTTGATGTTCCCGGCCGTCATGCTGATCACCAACCTGACGCTGATCGCCGTCCTCTGGTTCGGCGGACACGCGGTCGGCGACGGCACCGTCGAGATCGGTTCGCTCACCGCGATGATCAGCTACGTCATGCAGATCATGATGTCGGTGATGATGGCGTCGTTCCTGGCGATCATGGCACCCAGGGCAGGCGTCTGCGCCGAACGCATCTGCGAAGTCCTCGACACCGAGTCGTCGGTGCACTCCCCCGACGAGCCGGTCGCGATGACCGGCGATCCGGCTGTCGTCGAGTTCGACGCCGTCGAGTTCGGTTACCCCGGCGCCGACGACCCAGTCCTGACGGACATCACGTTCGCCACGAGGCCCGGGACGACGACAGCTGTCGTCGGCTCCACCGGCTCCGGTAAGACCACCCTCGTCAACCTGATCCCGCGCCTCATCGACACGACCGGCGGCGCATTGCGGATCGGCGGCGTCGACGTCCGCGACCAAGATCCCGACCTGTTGCGGCGCGGGATCGGCCTGGTGCCGCAGCGGCCGTATCTGTTCTCGGGAACCGTCGCCACCAACCTCCGCCACGGCAAGCCCGACGCGACCGACGACGAACTGTGGTCGGCGTTGGAGATCGCGCAGGCCGCCGACTTCGTGCGCGCCATGCCCGACGGTCTCGACACGGCGATCGCCCAGGGCGGCACGACTGTGTCCGGCGGCCAGCGGCAACGACTCGCGATCGCGCGAGCACTGGTGCGCCGACCGTCCGTATACGTGTTCGACGACTCGTTCTCGGCGCTCGACCTGCAGACCGACGCCAGACTGCGGGCGGCTCTCGCTCCCGCGACGCGCGACGCAGCGATGATCGTCGTCGCCCAACGCATCTCGACCATCACCTCCGCGGACCAGATCATCGTCCTCGAACAGGGCGCCGTCGTCGGTCTCGGCACTCACGACGAACTCCTGGAGTCGTGCGCGACGTATGCCGAGATAGCCGAGTCCCAACTCGCGATCGGAGCGGCACAGTGAGCAGGCCCGGCGCCCCCGGCGCACCTTCGATGGAGAAGCCGCATTCGTTCGGTCCGTCGCTGAAACGACTCGTTCGCCAACTGGGCGCCTACCGGGCGGCGATGACGGTCATCCTGCTCGCGATCGTCGGTTCCGTCGCGCTCAACGCGTACACCCCGCGGGTCCTCGGTGACGCCACCAACGAGTTGTTCGACGGAGTGATCGGCTCACAGCTCCCGGCCGGGGTCAGCAAGGAGCAGGCCGTCGAGGGTCTGCGTGAATCCGGACACGGCACGTTCGCCGACATGGTGTCGGCGATGGACGTCGTCCCCGGGCAGGGCATCGACTTCGACGCCGTCGGCCGCATCCTGGCACTGGTCCTCGGCCTGTACGTCGCGGCGGCGCTCCTCGGCTGGCTGGGCGCGTTCGTCCTCAACAAGGTGGTCATCGGCACCATCACCGGGCTTCGCGCCCGCATCGAGGAGAAGGTCCACCGCCTGCCGCTCAAGTACTACGACGCGTCCGCTCGCGGAGACCTCCTCAGCCGGGTCACCAACGACCTCGACAACCTTTCGCAGTCGTTACAGCAGACCATCAGCCAGTTCCTGAACTCGGTGCTGATGGTGATCGCGATTCTGATCATGATGTTCTCGATCTCGCCGCTGCTGTCGTTGATCGCGATCGCGACGGTGCCGATCGCCGCGCTCGCGACCGCCCTGATCGCGAAACGGTCCAAGCCGCACTTCGTCGGACAGTGGTCGTCGACGGGTGCGTTGAACGCGCAGATCGAAGAGGCGTTCACCGGACACGAACTGGTCAAGGCGTTCGGCCAGGGCCAAGCCGTCGAATCCGCGTTCGACGACCGTAACGAGAAACTCTACGAGTCGTCGTGGCGCGCCCAATTCATCTCCGGCATCATCATGCCGACCATCATGTTCCTCGGGAACCTCAACTATGTCGCGGTGGCCGTCGTCGGCGGTCTCCGCGTCGCGTCCGGCCAGTTGAGCCTCGGCGAGGTGCAGGCGTTCATCCAGTACTCCCGCCAGTTCACCCAGCCGCTCACACAGATCGGATCGATGTTCAATCTGATGCAGAGCGGTGTCGCGTCGGCCGAACGCATCTTCGCCGTCCTCGATGAGGAGGAAGAGGACCCCGATCTCGTCGACGCGCAGACGCCGGCGTCGGACGCGGGTCGCATCGTGTTCGACGACGTCTCGTTCCGGTACGTCGAAGACCGTCCGTTGATCGAGCATCTGTCCCTGACCGCGGAGTCGGGCGACACCATCGCCATCGTGGGCCCCACCGGGGCTGGCAAGACGACCCTGGTCAACCTCATCATGCGGTTCTACGAACTCGACGAGGGCGCCATCTGGGTCGACGGTGTCGACGCGTCGACAATGACCCGCGACGACCTGCGGGAACGTACCGGCATGGTGTTGCAGGACTCATGGCTGTTCGGCGGAACGATCTACGACAACATCGCCTACGGCGACCCGACCGCGTCACGCGACGAGGTGATCGAAGCGGCCCGGACCAGTCACGTCGACCACTTCGTCCGTACCCTCCCCGACGGCTACGACACGGTGCTCGACGACGAGGGCGGCGGCGTCAGCGCAGGCGAGCGGCAGCTCATCACCATCGCCAGAGCGTTCCTCGCCAAGCCGACGATCCTCATCCTCGACGAGGCGACGAGTTCGGTCGACACGCGCACCGAACTACTCATCGGCAAGGCGATGGCCAACCTGCGCGCCGACCGCACCAGCTTCGTCATCGCCCACCGGTTGTCCACGATCCGCGACGCCGACACCATCGTCGTGATGGAGGACGGGCGCATCGTCGAGCAGGGTGACCACGACGAGCTGTTGGCGGCGAAGGGCGCCTACTTCCGGTTGTACAACGCTCAGTTCACCGGGCCGTCAGAGACGCTCGACGTCTGACTGACTCGGAAAGCCGGTAATCGCTGTCCTTGAACGCCTACGACCGGAATTATGACTAGTCAGACTAGTCATAACTCCGACCGATCGATACTCGGTGTCCTCCTCGACACGAATGCGCTTCTGCGGCTCGTCACCGATCCGTCACGAATCGCAGCGTCCGCGCTGACGGCACTCGAAGACCCGTCCAACAGTCTCTACGTGTCGGCCGTCTCGGCGTGGGAGATCGCCATCAAGACCCGGTTGGGCCGTCTCGACGCTTCCCCGCTCCTGTCTGCATGGCCGGAGACTCTCACCGCGATGGCGGCCACCGACCTGCCTATCGACTCCGCGGACGCGGCGTCGGCAGGCCAGCTGAACTGGGCCCACCGAGACCCGTTCGACCGGATGATCGTCGCCCAGGCGACACGCCGAGGCCTCACCATCGCGACCAGCGATCAGACGATCCATACCGGCTCACTGACCCCGACCATCGACACCCGCCGATAGCCGGAACGTCCGCCACGCGCGACTGCGGCCGAACACATGACGCACTAATCTTCAGGACACCACCTGTCGAAGAAGCTGAGGAGTCTGGCGTGCCCGCATCCCGCATTGTCCTGGTTCGAGCGGTCAACGTCGGCGGGGCAAAGCTCCCGATGGCCGCGCTGCGCGAGATCGCAGCACGGCTCGGTGCGACCGACGTCTCCACCTACATCGCGTCGGGGAATCTGCTGTGCACCCCACCGGGCGACACCGACGAATTCGACCGCGCCCTGGAGCAAGCGATCTCCGACGAGTTCGGCTACTTTCGGGAGGTGATCAGCAGGACGCCAGACGAGATCGCGGATGCACTCGCCGAGTACCCTTTCGGCGACGTCCCGCACGGCCACCTCTATTTCCTCACCGGCGCACCGCTCGACGACGCGGCCGCACAGTTCTGCGCCCGCGATATCGGCAACGGCGAACGGCTCGCCGTCATCGGGCGCGATCTGCACATCGACTATCCGGACGGCGCGGGCGCCACGAAACTGACCGCGAAGGTGATCGAGCGCGCCCTGGGCGTCACCGGGACGGGTCGCAATCTACGGACCAGCGCGGCCCTCGTCGAACGGGCCCGGGCGTGAGCGAGCAGCAGCCTCCGCCGGGAGCCGTCGACGCGCGGTTCACCCTGGCCGCCGAACGCACGATGCTCGCGTGGATCCGCACCGCTCTCGGTCTGATCGCCGCGGGCGTCGCCGTCCTGCACGTCATCGGCGAGTTCGCTTCTCCCGCTGTGCAGACGACACTCGGCATCGGGTTGATCCTGTTGGGGATCGCGGCCGCGGCAGTCGGCGGGCAGCGGTGGTACCAAACGACACACGCCCTTGAGGAGGGCGGACGAATGCCGGGACCGTTCGCGATCTGGGTGCTGATCGGCGGTCTCGTCGTGCTCGCGGTAGCGTTCGCGATCATCCGCTGACGTCCCGGTAATCTCAATCCCCATGACTGACTCGTCCAAGACCGTTGAGATCTCCACCGACGGCGCCTGCCTCGGCAACCCGGGCCCCGGAGGCTGGGGTGCGGTACTGCGGTACGGCGACGTCGAGAAGGAACTGTCGGGGGCCGAACCCGACACCACCAACAACCGCATGGAGTTGACGGCCGCGATCAAAGCGCTCAACGCGCTCACCAGGCCGTCGACGGTGATCCTCTACACCGACTCCAGCTACGTCCGAAACGGCATCACCAAATGGGTCGCGGGCTGGGTCCGCAACGGTTGGAAGAGTTCGAGCAAGCAGCCGGTCAAGAACACCGACCTCTGGCAGGAGCTGATCGAGGCCGAGAAGGGGCATACCGTCGAGTGGCGCTGGGTGAAGGGCCACGCCGGCGACAAGTACAACGAGATCGCCGACTCCCTGGCGACGAGCGCCGCTCGGTCGCTGAAGAGCTGAGCCCGAGCCGTCGGTGAAGCCGGCGCGCCACGCCGACGTCACACGCCGACGTCACACTTCGACGGGCGGATAGAGCTGATCCATCGTGAGCTGTCGGCTCCGCTGGGCCGCCCACGAACTGATCCCGATACTGACCACCAGGACGCCCGCGAGGACGATCACGGATGTCCACAGTCGATGGTCGACACCGCCGGAGATCAACTGGCGCAGGCCTGTCACCGCATAACTCATCGGATCGTATGGGTGCACGACTTGGGCGAGTTTCGCCGTCGTCTCCACCGGATAGATGCCGCCCGAGGCGACGATCTGCACCATCAGGAACGCCAACGACACGACGCGGCCCACCGCCACTCCGAACACCGCGGTGAACATCTGTATCAACGCCAAGAACGCCCCGGATATCAGAAGCATGAAGGCGGCTGCCCCGAGGGGATGAACCGGATCGAGACCGACAGCGAAGTGCGCGACGAGGAACATCACGACGACCTGCGCCACGCCGATGAGTATCGCGGGCCAATACGACCACAGCACGGCGCGCAGTCCGCTGAGCCCGTCCAACACGGGTCGGACCTGTAGCGGTTTGATCAGCATCCAGATGATCAGCGTGCCGATGAACAGTGCCAACGGGATGAAGAACGGGGCGAAGCCGGCACCGAACGTCGGAGCTTCGTTGTGCGTCACCGAGCTCAGCTCGACCGGCTGCGACAGGTTCGCGGCGGTCTTCGCCTGCCGCTGCGAGTCACCGAAGTCCGGGATCTGTTTCACGCCGTCGGCGAGGCCCGTCGACAGCTGTTTCGCGCCGTCCAACAGTTTCGGGGTGCCGTCCGCGAGTTCCTCTGCACCCGAGGCCAACCGCTGGCTGCCGTCGGTGAGTTGCACGAGGCCCGAGTTGAGTCGGCCCGCGCCGGCCGAGAGCTGGTTGGCGCCGTCGACCAGCTCACCGACCTTGCCGGGCAGTTCACCGCTCTCCAACTGCCCGAGGAGACTCCGCAGACCCGAGTTCTTGTCACCGAGCTGCGCCGACAACGACTTCGACTGCTGCGACAGCGCCTTCACACGTTGCGTGGTGCCCGGGTCGACGCCCTCGGTCCGCAGGAACTTCTGCACCGGACGCAACGACGCCGCGAGCGACCGTGCCGTCGGATCACTGCTGTTCCGCAGTTGCGCGACGACCCCGCTCAACGCCTGTTCGGCCTGCGACTGTCCGGCGCCGACCGTACCGATGCCGTCGAGGAGGGTCGACGCCTGCTTGGTCAGGTCTGCGACGTCGTCCGCGTACTGCGTCGGTTTGAGGCCCGACTTCGCGACGTCTTCGAGGGCGGCGGTCAATGGCGCGGTCGCCTGGTCGACACCGGACGCGAGTTGCTGGGCGCCGCTGGCGAGCTGTGCGGAGCCGTCCCTAGCGGTCACCATGTTGACCGCCAGTTCGTCGGCGCCGTCCGACAACTGTTGAGCGCCGCTGTTCGCGGTGTACATCCCAGCCGCGAGCTGCTTGGCGCCGTCGGATGCCGCCGTCAGTCCTTTACCTGCGGAGACGAGTCCGACGAGGATCTGGTCGACGGCCTGCTCGCCGATCGCCCCATTGATTCGCTCCAGGACTTGCGCCGAGGCGTTCTGCCCGATGATCCCGGCCAGGTAGCTGTTGGCGTCGTTGTACTGGAATTGGATCGTCGCCTTGTGCGGATCATCGCTGACCGCCGAGGCGATCGCGCTGCTGAAGTCCTTCGGGATGGTGATCGTGAAGTAGTAGCGGCCGTGCGCGAGGCCGTCCGCCGCGTCGTCCCGATCGGTCGCCGTCAGGTCGAGTTCATCGGACGCCAGCAGCTGCTCTTGCACCTGTCTGCCCGCATCGAGCGGCTTGCCCTGCGACATCGCGCCCGTGTCCTCGTTGACGATGGCGACCGACACCTTGTTGACCTCGTCGAACGGGTTCCAAAAGACCCACAGGTACATCGCGCCGTACAGGAGCGGCAGAAGGACGATGGTGGCGAGTGCAATTCTCGGCATCGCCCCCTTGCCGTAGCGCTTGAATTCGGTGCCGAGCGACAGTCCCGCCAGCATCAGTTGGTCCCTTCGTCATGGACGAGATCGTTCTGCGTCAGATTCGGCACGTCGATCAGCCGTCGATGTCCCAGATCAGCGTCGACTGGATTGCCGGTGGCCGTGATGACGGTCTGCTCCCGACCGAGATCCACCAGACGCTGCAGCAAGGTCTGTTGGTCGGCGACACTGCTCAACTGGTCGACTCCGCCGACCACGAGCAGCGGCGGGCGCCGCGTGTTCGCGAGCGCGATCCGCAGCAGGGCGACGTCGAGTTCGTGGAGGTCTTCGACGTAGGCACGCGGGTCGGGCATCGGCAGCGGCCCGAACACGGGACGGCACACCGCCTCGACCGCCCGGGCACGCTTGCCGACGAGCCGGTACCAGGGCGAGTCCCACCGCAGCTTCTCGGTGACCAGGTCTATCACCCGCACCGCGTCGTAGACGGCGTCGAGGTCGTCGACGGCCCCGATCGCCGCGAGCTTGAAGATCGCCTTCGGCGACGTCGCACCGAACACCGACAGCTGTCCGGACTTGGCCTTCATTCGACCGGCCAACGTCAACAGCAAACAGGTTCGGCCCGAACCCGACGGCCCGTTCAGGACGGTCAGCCCGCCTGCGGGCACATCGAGGTCGACGGGGCCGTACACCGGGCCCGACGGGCCGCGCTTCGTGAGGCCCTGGGCGACAACGGCTGCGGTCAACGGCGCGCTAGTCATGAACCGACCTTAATGCCGACGTCAGCCGGGCACGAACACACGAGCTGCCGTGGTGCCCGGACGAACGGTCACGCTTGCCGCGTGTCGGCTGTCACCAGGGCACCGACACACTTGAGTCGCACGTCACGTGCCCGCGTACGATTTGTTCGCGGAACACGGTGAATCCGTTGACATTCGGACAGGAGCTACGCAATGACAGCCACTGTCGGCCTCGCATACGAGCGGCACGGCCAGCAGACCCACGGCGCGCCGATCGTGCTCCTCGGTCCCCTCGGCTCGGATCGATCCGTGTGGCAGCCGCAGATCGCCGGGCTGGCCGCTGCCCACGACGTCATCGCCGTCGACCTGCCCGGCCACGGCGAGTCGCCGGCACCGGTCCGCACCTACACGGTCGCAGACATCGCCGACGACGTTGCCGCCCTCCTCGCCGCGCTGGACGTCACGCAGGCGCACATCGTCGGCCTGTCCCTCGGCGGTGCGACGGCGCAACAACTCGCGCTCGCTCAACCCGATACTGTCCGCACCCTGACGCTCGTGTGCACGGCGGCGCGTTTCGGCGCTCCGGAACCGTGGGTCGACCGGGCACAGAAGGTGCGTGTCGAGGCGACGGCGTCGCTCGCCGACGGTGTCGTCGAAAGGTGGTTCACTTCGACGTTCGCGCAACGCAATCCGGCGATCGTCGACCGGATGCGAGCCATGGTCTCCGCCACGTCCGACGAGGGGTACGCGGCGAGTTGCGAAGCGATCGCCGCATTCGACAGCCGCGCCAACCTCGGTTCGATCAGTGCACCAACGCTCGTGATCGGCGGCGCGGCGGACTCCGCCACGCCGCCCGAACACCAGCGGTTCCTGGCCGATCAGATCCCCGACTCACGCCTGCAGATCCTCGACCACGCCGCGCACCTCGCGTCGTACGAGCAGCGGTCCGCAGTGAACGCCGCCGTCATCGAGCACGTCGCGGAGCACTGACCGCTCGCCGAGCGCGCTACCTGAGCACCTGACCCGGGATGGGGGTCAACGGGAACGGTGCGACGAACGGCACCGATTGGAAGGGCACGAGCGCGTGACCGCGCGGGTGGGCGGTCGCATCGTCGCGGATCAACCACCGGTACGAGATTGTCACCTCGCCGGGCCACGCGCTTCGGACGACGTGGGTGAACGCGGTCGGCTTGCGCGTCGCAGTCGAGATGAACCGGTCCTGGTCGAAGAACAGGATGTGCGTCGGCGAACTGCCTGTCGCCCCTCGCGGGTAGACCTGGACCCATTTGGACCAGCACCCCATGGCCGAGCCCTGCCCGGTCACCACCCACGGGATGGCGCGGCCAGGGAACGGCGGCGCCAGACGGCGCACCGCGTCGTCGACGCGGCCGCTCGGGATCGCTGGGCATGCGACGGCGTGCGATCGGTCCGACGGTGCGGCGGCGGCCTGACCGGCCCCCGCGCTAGTTCCCACACCGGTCCCCAGAGTGGCTGCCGCGACGACGAGAGCGGCCGCGGCCGCCTTGATGCGATGGTGCATGTCCTTGCTCCTTTGCTCTCCCCGACCGATCCCCGACCGATTGTGAGGCGCCAGCGCAGCCCGCTGCGTTCGACGCACCTGGTACGTCGTGACGAGACGCCACGCCGTTCCACTCTCGTCATTCGATTGACCGACAGTCTCGTCGGCGCTGCCCAGCTATGCGATCCCTTGCATTTACACCCGGCTATGGCTACGGTCACACCAGTTGATCGATCGATCCGGTCATTTCGTGTGGGCCAAGACAGCAGGTGAGAACGGTATGCGCATAGGCGGACTCCTGGGCAAGATCGCAGTGATCGGGGTGACTGCGGCAACCGCGGCGACGGTGCTCGCGCCGTCCTCGTGGGCTGCACCGAGCCACAGTGCGAAGGTCGGCGGTGGCGTCGAACAGGCGTACATCACCGACACCCGACCCGGAACCGCGTTGACGTTGGTCGCATCCGACGGATCGACCGCGGGCTCCGGGGTCAGCGACCGCCTGGGCTCGCTGCTGGTGCGACATCTGTCGCCGGGCTCGTACACCTGGAGAGGTGCGGGCGTCTCACCCCGTTCCGTTCGCGTGACCGCCGTCGACTCGCCGCCGCCGAACCCTTCCCTGTACCGCCAGAAGATGCACGAGGGACTCAACTACATCCGGATGCGGGACGGCGTCACGCTCGCGGCGACGGTCCGGCTTCCGTACGGCAAGAAGCTCTCGGACGGCCCGTTCCCAACCGTCGTCGAATACTCCGGATACCAGAACGCTGCGCCGAACGATCTGGTCGTCGGCGCGGTCGGCGACAAGGTCGGCGCGCCGGATCCGCAGGCGCCCGCGAGTTCGGTGATCGTCGGTGCGACGTTGGCTCCGCAGATGCTCGGCTTCGCAACGATCAGCCTGCAGATGCGCGGAAGCGGTTGCAGCGGCGGCGACTTCGGCTTGTTCGATCACGTGATGGCGATGGACGGATACGACGCGATCGAGACGATCGGTCGCCAAGGCTGGGTCAAGAACAACAAGGTCGGCATGGTCGGCATCTCGTTCTCCGGGATCACGCAGATGTACACGGCGGGCACACGGCCACCGCACCTCGCGGCGATCGCCCCGATGAGCACCACCGACGATCTCTACTCGACCGGCCGACCAGGCGGCATCTTCAACAAGGGCTTCGCGAAGTCGTGGTTGCAGGAGCGGGTCGACGACGCGAAGCCGGGCCCGTCCGGCGGCCAACCGTGGGTCAAGGCCCGCATCGACGGCGGCGACAGAGTCTGCGCCGCCAACCAGAAACTCCGTCTGCAGACCCAGGACCCGTTCACCTTGATCGACCAGAATCCGCTGGCGTCGGCACAGGTCTACCAGGAGCGTTCGATCCCGGAGTGGGCGTCCAAGATCGATGTCCCGGTGTTCCTCAGCGGCGCCGCGCAAGATGAGCAAACCGGCCCAACGTGGGTCGACGTCCTCGGCGACCTCAAGCACAACCCGAAGGTGTGGGCCAACATCATCAACGGCCGCCACTTCGATTCGCTCGGTCCGCAGATCCTGTCGCGGTGGGCGGAATTCCTACAGATCTTCGTCGCAGGCGAAGTGCCGCACACTCCGCCTGCGATGGCGCCGCTCGGACTCGCGGTCTATCCGGCTGCGACGAACGCGCCGGGCCAGCCCATACCGCCGGTGCGATTCGCCGACTCGCCGAACCTGAAGACCGCGAAGTCGCGGTTCATCACCGGTACCCCGCGGGTGCGGGCGCTGTTCGGGAACGGTGCAGGCTCGGCGGGCTCGGGTGGGTTGTCGTCGCCGTGGCAGAAGTCGTTCGGCTCCTGGCCGGGCGACGCGGGTGCTGAACGCCTCTACCTCTCCGGACACGGGAAGCTCAGCCCGACGGCAGGCGACGGTCAGGTCGCGTTCCGCCCGAATCCGGCGAACCGGCCGTTGAACACACTGCCGGAAGCATCCGTCGACACGGCGGCGGCGTGGGCCACCCACCCGGACTACGACTGGAAACAGGCTCCCGGCCGTAGCGGTCTCGGGTTCATCAGTACGCCGCTGACGTCCGACCGGCTCATGCTCGGTGACGGCTCGGTCACGTTGCGCGTCAAGAGCACTGCACCGACGACCGATCTGCAAGTCACCCTCACCGAGGTGTCGGCGAGCGGACACGAGACGGCGATCGGCACCGGCGTCCTGCGGTCGAGCTATCGAGGCGACGGCGCCACGCCCGACTACACGCGCTCGCTGCCGTTGAGTGCGGGCTTCAACGACATGACGATTCCGATCCACCCCGTCATGCACTCGTTCGCGAAGGGTTCGCGCATCCGCGTCATGGTCAGCGCGCCCGGCGGCGACCTCGCCTCCTGGCAGTTCGACACCGCGCGCACCGGCGGCAAGGTCGTCGACACCATCGACCTGTCCCGGTCGTTCGTCACCCTGCCCGTCGTGTCGCACTCGGGCATGCCGGTCAAGGCCGCCTGCGGCTCTCTGCGCGGCCAGCAGTGCCGCGTCTACCACCGAGCGTTCAACGGCGGCTGACGCCGCCCCCCGAGCCTTTGCGCCCCGGGCACCAGTTAGTGCTCAGGTGCAGGGCCTGGGCGCAATCCTGGTGCCCTGGGCATTGAACGAGGCGCCCTGGGCGTGAACGAGTGCGGCGCGACCTACAGGCGGTTGCCGGTCTCCGGGTGAAACAGGTGCACAGCGGCACCCGACTGACGGAGACGGATGCCGTCGCCCAGACGGGCCGGTGAACGCGTGCCCGAGCGCGCGACCATCATCACCGGCTCTCCGTCGAGGTTCTTGATCGAATCGTCGGCAAGGCTCGCGTACACATAGGTCTCGCTACCGAGTTCTTCCAGCAGTGCGACGTCGGCATTGAGGCCCTCACCGTCACCCAACGCCAGATGCTCGGGGCGGATCCCGACGATCACGGTGTCGAGCCCCGAGGTGCGCAACAGCGCCGCGTTCTCCTCATCGATGGCGATCGGCGCGCCCGCGATCGTGATCTCGCCGTCGCGGACGGGGGCGGTGAACAG
Source organism: Gordonia liuliyuniae (assembly GCF_021739025.1). Classification (GTDB taxonomy): domain Bacteria; phylum Actinomycetota; class Actinomycetes; order Mycobacteriales; family Mycobacteriaceae; genus Gordonia; species Gordonia liuliyuniae. Next base: position 81,392 of record NZ_JAKKOT010000002.1, read on the forward strand.
GTTCATGCCCGGCGAGCCGATGAAGCCGGCGACGAACGCATTGACCGGGTGGTCGTACAACTCAGTCGGCGTCGAGAACTGCTGCAGCACACCGTGCTTGAGGACCGCGACGCGGTCGCCCATGGTCATGGCCTCGACCTGGTCGTGGGTCACGTACACGGTGGTGGTGCCCAGCCGACGCTGCAACGCGGCGATCTGGGTGCGCGTCTGAACGCGCAGTTTCGCATCGAGGTTCGACAGCGGCTCGTCCATGCAGAACACCTGCGGTTCACGGACGATGGCGCGCCCCATCGCGACCCGCTGGCGCTGACCGCCCGACAGCTTCGCGGGCTTGCGATCGAGGAAGTCGGTCAGGTCGAGAAGCTTGGCGGCCTCGGCGACCTTCTCCTTCCGCTCGGCCAGCGGGACGCCCCGCATCTTCAGCGCGAAGCCCATGTTCTCGCCGACCGTCTTGTTCGGGTACAGCGCATAGTTCTGGAAGACCATCGCGATGTCGCGTTCCTTGGGTGCGACACCGACCATGTTCGTGCCGCCGATCCGGATCTCACCGGAGTCGATCTCCTCCAAGCCGGCGAGCATGCGCAGGGCCGTCGACTTTCCGGAGCCGGACGGTCCGACGAGGACGATGAATTCGCCGTCTTCCACGTCGAGGTCGAGGGAGTCGACGGCAAGCGTGTCCGCACCGGGGTAGACGCAGCAGGCCTTGTCGTAGGTGATGGAAGCCATGAGTGGTTTCTCCTGGAGTGTGTACGTGAGCGGGGACGTTTACTTGATGGCGCCGAACGAGAGGCCGCGCACGAGCTTGTTCTGCGCGACCCATCCGGCCAGGACGACCGGCAGAGCGGCCAACACGGACGCGGCCGAGAGCTGCGCCCAGAACAGGCCCTGACCGGACATGAAGCTGGTGAGGAACACCGGCATCGTCTGGCCGTCGACAGCCGTCATGTTGACTGCGAAGAAGAACTCGTTCCACGAGAAGATCACGCAGATCAGCGCGGTCGCCGCGATACCGGGCGAGATCAACGGGAGGATCACCTCGCGGACCGATGTCCACAGGCTCGCCCCGTCGATGCTCGCGGCTTCGAGGAGTTCGCCCGGGACTTCGAGGAAGAACGACCGCATCATCCAGACCGCGATCGGCAGGTTCATCGCGGTGTACAGGATGATCAGCGTCCACACGTTGTCGAGCATCCCGATCTGGCCGACGATCACGTATAGCGGGATGATCGCGGCGACGATCGGCAGCATCTTGGTGGACAGGAAGAAGAACAGCGCGTCCTTCGTCTTCCGCACCGGGCGCAGCGACAGCGCGAACGCCGCGGGTACGCCGAGCAGCAGAACGAGGATCGTCGACACGACGGTCGCGAACACCGAGTTCAAGAGTGGAGTGCCGATACCCGCGTCGAACACGTTCTTGAATTGGTCGAGCGTCGGGCTGAAGAAGAACGTCGGCGGATCAGTCGCCGCATCGGACTCCTTCTTGAACGCCTGCAGCACCATCCACAGCACAGGGAAGAAGAACCCGATGGCGAGAATCCAGGTGAACGCGGTCAGCAGCGACGCTTTCGGGTTGCGCTTGCGTCGCAGGGTAGTGACGTCGGGTCTGGTCGCGGTACTCATCACGCGGCCTCCTCTGTTCCGGAGAATGACTTGAATATCAAGCGGAGTGCGAACGTCGCGACGACGATCGTTCCGACCACTGTGACCACACCCATCGCCGCGGCCTGACCGATGTCAAAACCGAGGAATGCTCGCTGATAGATGTAGAACGGCAGGTTGGCGCTCGACACGCCTGGCCCACCTGCAGTCATCATGTAGACCGCGTCGAAGGTATTGACCAAGTAGATCGCTCCGAGCACCGCACCGAGCTCGATGAATCGGCGCAGGTGAGGCAGCGTCAGTTCACGGAACAACCGGAAACTGGTTGCGCCGTCGACTCGTGCGGCCTCCTGGACGTCACGCGGCATCGATTGGAGCCCCGCCAAGATCAGCAGCATCATGAACGGCGTCCACTGCCACACGAGTTCGGCGATCACGCTCATCAGCGGGAAGTCCGAGAGCCAGTCGACGTGGACGCCGAGGGGACTCAACGCCCAATTGACCAGGCCGTTGGTCGGCGACAACAGGCTCGTCTTCCACAGCAGCGCCGCGGCGACCGGCGTCACCAGGAACGGGGTGATCAGCAGAGTGCGAACGATACCGCGTCCGATGAACTTCCGGTCGAGTAGAAGCGCGAACACCAGTCCGAGGATCACCGAGATCAGGACGGTGCCGACGATCAGCAGGATCGTGTTGACGGCCACCTGCCAGAACTGGCGGTCGCTGAACACGTCGGCGTAGTTCGCCAGTCCGACGAAATGCCTGGACCCCGGACGGACGAGGTTCCACGACTGCGTCGAGTAGTAGAGCGTGAAGACGAACGGGATCTGCGTGACCACAAGCAGGAAGATCAGTGCAGGCAGCAGCGGGCCGCGGCGACGCCATCCCTCGGCGCGCGAGATCTGCTCCTTCTTCGAGGTGATCGACGGCTTCCCGGTCGACATGGTGCCGCCCGTCGGGGTGGATACGACAGTGCTCACTGCGACTCCTCCTGGTAGGACTCACCGACGACCTCGGCGTACTTCTGCGACTGATCGAGTGCTTCGTCGACAGTGATCTGTCCGGCGATCGCCGCCGAGATCTGCTGGCTCACTCGAGTTCCGAGGTCCTGAAACTCGGGGATGGCGAGGAACTGAATCCCCTCGTACGGAACCGGCCTGAGTGTCGGGCGGCTCTGATCAGCAGCGTTCATCGCCGACAGCATCTGCTCCGAGTACGGCGCAGAGACCTCCTTGACCTCTGGAATCTCGTAGGTGGAGAGCCGACTGCCCGGCGGGACGCTCTCCGGTCCCTTCTTCTCGACGACGTAGTTCATGTAGTCCTTGCTGGTCATCCATTCGATGAACTTCCAGGCGTCGTCGTGCTTGTCGCTACTGGTCGGAATGCCAAGCGCCCACGTGTACAGCCAGCCGTTGCCGCCCTTGGCCATCGACGGGGCAGGCAGGTAGCCGACATCTCCCGCGATGGACGACTCGTCCTCGTTCTCCAACACCGAGACAGCGGACGTCGCGTCGTACCACATCGCTGTCTGTCCCTGAGCCAGCAGATTGCTGCACTCCTGGAAGCCCGACGACGGCGCGCCCGGCTGTCCGTACTTCCGGACGGTGTCGACGTAGAACTGCACGGCGTCGCGCACTTCGGGACTATCGAACTGGGCGTTCCAGTCCTCGTCGTACCAGCGCCCGCCGAACGCGTTGATGACGGTGTTGAGCGGCGCCATGACCTCACCCCAGCCTGGCTTGCCGCGCAAGCAGATACCGGAGACGTTGTCAGTGTCGAGTTTCGCCGCGGCCTCCGCGACCTGCGGCCACGTCGGGTCCGCGGGCAGCGTCACACCTTTGTCGGCGAGCAGCTTCTTGTTGTACATGAGGAACGACGACTCGCCGTAGAACGGCGCGGCGTACATATTGCCGTCGTACGAGAGTGCCGACTTCAGCGTCGGAACGAAGTCGTCGGCGTCGTACCCCGGTGAGTCGTTCATGTACGGGGTGAGGTCGACCAGCCAGCCGTACTCGCCCCACATCGGCGCCTCGTAGTTACTGATCATGACGACGTCGAACTCACCGCCGCCGGTCGCGACCGACGCGGTGATCTTGGCGCGCGCCTCGTTCTCCGACAGCGTCACGAACTTGACGTCGATGCCTGTCTCTTCGGTGAACTGACCCGAGAGTTCGACGGCGTCCTGCATCTGGGAGTTCGACACCATCGCGACGGTGATCTGTCGGTCGGAGTCGCCGAACAAGGCGCCCGCGCCAGAACACCCGGTCGCGACCATTGCAACGGCGACTGCGGATGCACCCGCCGCGAGCGCTCGTCGGCGTCCAGCGGTACGCCACCGGTGCGCCAAACCTCTTCCTGGGAACCTCACTGTTCGCCTTTCTCTTGTGACACGAGCCATCGCGCGGTCGCCGAATCGGTGACGACGATGGTTGCGTACCCGCCGCGCAGAGCGCCGAGAACGGCTTCCTGCCTGTGGGGTCCGCCGGAGATGAGGATCGATGTCGGGCAGTCCCGCAACGCCTCGAGCGAGACCGATACGGTCCGTTCCACGAGGCTGGACTGCACGGCGACGCCGTGGATGTCGTAGAAGCGGCCGCCGATCTCGCCGACCGCACCCAACGAGAGGAGCTCGTCGAGGACGACGGAGTCGATGAACGCACCTTCGAAGAGCGTCGTCGACGTGGACGCCGAGCCGACCCCGTAGAGGACGAGCTGCGCTTCGCGCGCTGCGTCGAGCGACTGGGAGATCAGCGAGTCGCGTTGCAGCGCTTCGACGGTCCCGGCATCCACATACAGCGGGGCGATCAAACGGACGGGTTGCGCGCCGAGGCACTCGGAGAATCGCATGAGGGTGTGGTCGAGCCCGGTCGCGTAATCGACCGAGGTCATCGAACCGTCCATCTGCACAACGCGCGAGCACGACGCCGACCCGCGCATCGCGTCTGCCACTGCGATCTGCTCGGGGCCCCAAGTGAAACCGAAGGTGTCGTCAGGTTGGATCCGACGCATCAAGATCGATGCGCCTGCGCGGCCGAGTGCCGCGGTCCCCGTGCCGGTCCCGTCCGCGACTTCATCCATGACGAGGACTTCGTCGAGCCCGAACGTCTGCTCCATCTCGCGCTCGAGGTCGGTGTGGATGGAGGACGCGAGATGCGGCGGTGCAGAGACGGTCACCTGAACCAGGCCCTGCGCTCGGGCACGGGCGATGAGCCTGCCGGCCGTCGGACGGGAGACTCCGAGCCGACGTGCGATGTCGGCCTGAGTCAGTCCGTCGAGGTGGTACATCGCGGCAGCCCGCACGAGGAGGCGCAGGTCGTGACCAGAGTCCGAACCCGTTCGCGACGACGTCGAACGGCGCGAGGAACCGGAATGGTCTTTCGCCGGTTCGTCAGCGGTTCGCTCTGGCGTCATCGGTACATTGCTCTCGGATAATTGTGAACATATGCTCACTGCATGTGGATGTGCTCAGTAGGGTAACATCCGACTGTGACGCACGCAACAATGCCATGACCGGTATGCGACGGGCATGGCGGTCCGGAGAGAGGCATCGATGAGCATTCCGTTGAGTTCGGCGAACCTGGAGCAGATCAGCGGAGCCGCCGTCCCCGATTACGACCGTTCGGCGATCACCACGGGCATCGTGCACTTCGGAGTGGGCGGGTTCCACCGCGCACACCAGGCGGTGTATCTCGACCGCCTCCTCGCCGCGGATCCGGACGCGTCGACCTGGGGCATCTGCGGCGTCGGGGTCCGCGAGGCCGACGCCGCGATGCGCGACGCACTCCTCGGTCAAGATTGCCTGTACTCGCTGACGCTCAAGCATCCTGACGGGGCAGTCGAGACGTCGGTGATCGGATCGATCGTCGACTATCTGTACGCCCCAGACGATCCAGACGCCGTCGTCGAACGTCTCGCCGATCCGGCCACACGCATCGTCTCCCTGACGGTCACTGAAGGCGGCTACAACTTCTCACCCTCGACCGGCGAGTTCGACGCCACCAATCCCGACGTGGTGGCCGACCTGTCCGGCGCGACGCCGCTGGTGACCGTGTTCGGACTGGTCACCGAGGCGTTGGCACGTCGCCGTGAACGCGGGATCCCCGCGTTCACCGTGATGTCGTGCGACAACGTCCAAGGCAACGGAGACATGGCTCGGTCGACGTTCTTGGCGTTCGCGACACTGCGCGATCCCGCCCTCGCCGGCTGGATCGCCGACAACGCCCGGTTCCCGAACTCGATGGTCGACCGGATCACCCCGGCGACACCCCCGGAACTCGCGGCCGAGGTCGCCGACCGTGTCGGCGTCGCCGACAACTGGCCGGTCGTGGCCGAACCGTTCGCCCAGTGGGTCCTCGAGGACGACTTCTCGATGGGGCGGCCCGCTCTCGAGAAAGTCGGCGTCCAAGTGGTCGACGACGTGACGCCGTACGAGCACATGAAGCTCCGTCTGTTGAACTCCGGCCACCAGGCACTCTGCTACTTCGGGTATCTGCTCGGATACCGCTACGTGCACGATGCCGCGCGCGACCCCGACATCGCGATGCTGCTGCGCCGCTATATGAGCGAAGAGGGCAAGCCCACGCTCGCCGCCCTCCCGGGCGTGGACGTCGACGATTACATCGACACCCTGTTGGAGCGGTTCGCCAATCCCGCGATCGCCGACACCGTCGCGCGCCTGTGCCAGGACTCGTCCGACCGCATCCCGAAATGGCTGGTTCCGGTGATCCGCGACCGCGTCGCATCGGGTGGCGGCGTGCCGTTGGCCGCTGCCGTCGTGGCGAGCTGGACACGGTACGCCGAGGGCGTCGACGAACAGGGTGAGCCGATCGACGTCGTCGATCCGTTGGCCGCACGGTTGGTTCCGTTGGCTCGAGAGTCGCGAACGGAGCCGTTGGCGTTCATCCGGGACGTCGACCTGTTCGGCGACCTCGCCGACTACGAACAGTTCACGACGGCCTATCTGCGGGCGCTGGACCTGCTGCGCACGGTGGGCGCCCGTAAGACGTTGGAGGCCGTCCTCGCATGACGCTCGTCGCCGGTGTCGACTCGTCGACCCAATCGTGCAAGGTGGTGATCTGCGACGCCGACACCGGAGAGACGGTACGGTCCGCGACCGCACCGCATCCCGACGGCACATCGGTGCATCCCGACCGTTGGTGGGAAGCGCTGACCTCGGCGATCGCGGACGCGGGCGGACTGGACGACGTCGCCGCGCTGTCGGTCGGCGGGCAACAGCACGGGATGGTCTGCCTCGACGACGACGGCGACGTGGTGCGCGACGCACTCCTCTGGAACGACACCCGGTCGGCGAGCAGCGCCGCCGACATCATCGCCGACCTCGGCGGCCCCGGCGAGTGGGCGAAGGACGTCGGTGTGGTTCCGCTGGCCTCCATCACCGCGTCCAAGCTGCGGTGGCTCGCCGACAACGAGCCCGTCAACGCCGACCGGGTCGCCGCCGTCTGCCTTCCGCACGACTGGCTGACCTGGAAGCTGCGCGGTGGAACCGACCTCGCCGAGCTGACGACCGACCGCAGCGACGCCTCGGGCACCGGCTACTTCAGCGCGGCGACCGGCGAGTACCGAGACGACCTGTTGAACTTGGCCTTCCGTGGACGACGACCGATCCTCCCGCGCATCGTGGGGCCGGGCGAACGCGCCGGTGTCACCTCGTCCGGTCTCGTGATCGGTGCGGGCGCGGGCGACAACGCGGCCGCCGCGCTCGGCCTGCACGCCGGACCGGGCGACGCCGTCGTCTCCCTCGGGACCTCGGGTGTCGTCAGCGCGGTGACCGACGTTCCGCCGTGCGATGCGTCCGGCCTGGTAGCCGGTTTCGCCGACGCGACCGGACGGCACCTGCCGCTGGTGTGCACGCTCAACGGCGCCCCGGTCCTCGCGTCGACCGCGGCGATGCTCGGCGCCGCCTTCGACGAGTTCTCGTCGCTGGCACTGTCGGCTCCCCCGGGCGCCGACGGCGTCACGATGGTCCCCTACTTCGCTGGCGAGCGCTCCCCGAACCTGCCCGACGCCACCGGATCGATCACGGGTGTCACCACCGCGAACTTCACACGCGCGAACATGGCCCGCGCCGCCGTCGAAGGCCTGCTCGGCTCCCTGGTGTTCTGCCGCGAGCGCATCGAAGCCGAGGGCATCGACGTCCGACGGATCATGCTGACCGGTGGTGGATCCAAATCTCCTGCCGTGCAACAGATCGCGGCCGCACTGTTCGGCGGCGAGGTGACGATGCCCGCCGACGGCGAGCACGTGGCGCTCGGCGCCGCGCGCCAAGCCGCGTGGGCCCTGACCGGGCAGCTACCGGAGTGGTCGTTCGAGTCGCATTCGGTGTCGGCCGAGCCGACGCCGGACGTGTACACGCAGTACCGCGCGGCCGCCGACGCGGTGCGGTAGGCCCAGCGTCTCAACTCCGCTCCGCCCAGAGCTGCCCTCAGAACCAGCGTTCGAGGACCCGAGCCACGCCGTCATCGGCGTTGGTTCCTGTGATCTCGTCGGCGGCGGCGAGAGCGACGGGGTCGCCGTTGCCCATGGCGACGCCGTGGGCGGCCCAGCGGAGCATCTCGACATCGTTCGGCATATCGCCGAACGCGATGACGGACGACCCCGCGACGTCGGTGTTGGCGAGCAGCCACTGCAGACCGGACGCCTTGTGGACTCCGGGAACCGAGAGCTCGATGAGCCCGGTGTCGATGGAGAAGGTGACTTCGGCGAGATCACCGATGTGCGGGGTGATCAGTGCGGCCATCTCATGCGAAGTCATGCCGGGTTTGCGGGCGAGCAGCTTCACCGCGGGCAGCTCGGTGAGATGGTGGTCGGCGACCTCCACGTGGTCGGGATTGAGCCAGGCGTGCTCGTACCCCGCCGACGACACGAACGAGGGAGTCGCTGCGTCGTGCTCGACGGTGCCCGCCCGCTCGGCGGCCAGACCGCAGCCCGGGACGAGTTCGGTACACACCGTGCGCAGCGACTCCAGCACGTCGGGTCCGAGTTCGGCGGCGAACAGCACGACGTCCTCGCGCACGTCGTAGACGATCGCGCCGTTGGCGCAGACCGCGTACCGCACGGCGGCGGGCGTCGCGGCGAGTTGCTCGGCGATCTCGGGAATCCACCTCGGCGGGCGCCCCGTCGACAGCACCAGTTCGACGCCCGCGTCGGCGGCCCGCACCAAGATGTCACGCGTCGGCTGGGTGATCTGGTTGCGATCGTCGATGAGGGTGCCGTCGACGTCGGACGCGATCATCGTGGGAGGACCGAACCTCTCGTCGCTCACTCGCCCTGCCGTTTCGCCGCGCGCCGCGCAGCCTTCTCCTGAGCTTCCGCGTCTTCGATGACGAGAGCCTCCTCTGGTGTCGGGGCGCTGCCGCCGAGTCGTGCGGGCAACCAGTCGGCGCCCGCCGGTGCATCCGGATACCCGTCCTGGACGCAGTGCAGTTGGGCGACCATCACCTCGTGCAGCCGACGCGTCGCCCCGTCCGCACTGCGTTGGCCTGCCACGTCGCCGCCGTCGAACATCACCGGTCGTCCGAATGCCACATGGATGGGGATATGCGTGCGGCCGATTCTGCGTTTCGCGCCCTTGCTGAGCTGGCGTTGAGCGCCCCACACGATCACTGGGACCACCGGGACGCCTGCTTCGACGGCCATCCGGACGGCTCCGGTCTTGAACTCCTTGAGTTCGAAGCTTCGGCTGATGGTCGACTCCGGGTAGACGGCGACGAGCTCACCGTGCGTCAGTGCGTCGACTGCTGCGCGATACGCCTCCGATCCGGCCGACCGGTCGACGGGGACGCTGCCGGTGTGGGCGACGAGGAACCTCATGATAGCCAGGTCCATCACCTCGGACTTGACCAGGAAACGTGCCCGTCGACCGCGCTCGCGCAGAGCGAGGCCGACGGGAAGGAAGTCTGCGTACCCGGTGTGGTTGATCGCCAGCACGCCACCGCCGTCCGGGATGTTGTCCAGTCCGTCGAAGCGCAGGCGGGTCCCCTGCACCGCGCGGATGGCTGCGGCAATCATCTCGAGGGTCCGATACACGGGCTCCATCGCCGTGAACCTCCTCGGTCAGTCCTCGCGCTCGGCGCGCTTGCGTGCCTTCTTCTCGGCGTCGGCGACGTCCATCGCGTTCGCCTCCTCGAGCGTCGGTGCTCCACCGCCGCGGGCGGCGGGAACCCAGAACTCGCCGGGAGGGTACGGGCCATACGTATCCTGCAGCTCGGTGAGCTTGGCGCGCATCGACTCGTGCAAGCGTGCGGTCAGTTCCGCGGGGGTGCCCTCCGGCTGGATCGGTTCGCTCACGCCGACCATGATCTTCGCGCCGCTGCGCCCCATGTTCCGCGGATGTCCCTTGGTCCAGATCCGCTGCGCACCCCACACGATGGTCGGGATGAGCGGTGCACCTGATTCGAGAGCCATTCGGGCAGCACCGCTCTTGAAACCCTTGAGTTCGAAACTCCGGCTGATCGTCGCCTCCGGGTAGACACCGACGAGTTCACCGCGCTTGAGGTAGTCGACCGCAGCCTGGTAGCTCTCCGCACCGTTCCCGCGGTCGACGGGGATGTGCTTGAGCGACCGCATGATCGGCCCCCCCACCGGGTTGTCGAAGACCTCTTTCTTCGCCATGAAGCGGACGTAGCGTCGCCCCTGCAGGAACGCGGGGATTCCCGCGAACGTGAAGTCGAGGTATCCGGTGTGGTTGAACGCGACGACGCCGGGACCGTCGGCCGGCACGTTCTCGACCCCCGAGATATCGAGTTTGAGGCCCTGCGCAAGCCACAGCATGCGAGCAGTGGAGACGACTGACGCGTACACGGGTTCCATACGGGTGATCGTAGCCGGGACTTGTGACCCATGACGTACCGCCTGCGGACCCGCCGACAGGAAATGCGGTGCGTCGCGGCGATAAGCTGGCCGGGTAGCAGTCCCCATCGAAAGGCACCAGCCCCGTGCAGATCACGAGCATCGGCCACGCCGGCTTCCACATCCAGACCGCGGCAGGCTCCATCGTCTGCGACCCCTGGGTGAACCCGGCCTATTTCGCGTCGTGGATCCCGTTCCCGGACAACACGGAACTGGACTGGCAGGCCATCGGCGACTGCGACTACCTGTACGTCTCGCATCTCCACCGGGATCACTTCGACGAGAAGAACCTGATCGAGAACGTCAACAAGGACGCGACGGTCCTGCTGCCGGATTACCCGGTGCCGGATCTCAAGCGCGAACTGGAGCGGCTGGGGTTCACGAAGTTCCTGGAGACCGACGACTCGACGAAGCATCGCCTCTCCGGCCCCAAGGGCGACCTGGACGTCATGATCATCGCGTTGCGCGCGCCGGCCGACGGCCCGATCGGCGACTCCGGCCTGATCGTCGACGACGGCGAGACCGTCTGCTTCAACATGAACGATGCTCGGCCCGTCGACCTCGACGTGGTGCGCGAACAGTTCGGTCGCGTCGACGTCCACCTCCTCCAGTACTCGGGCGCGATCTGGTACCCGATGGTCTACGACATCCCCCGCAAGTCGAAGGCCAACTTCGCGATGCAGAAACGCCAGCGCGGCATGGACCGGGCGCGCTCGTACATCGAACAGGTCGACGCCACCTGGGTGGTCCCGTCCGCGGGCCCGCCGATGTTCCTGGACGACGACCTGTACTCGTTGAACGACTTCAACACCGGCAGCGACGCCGACAAGGCGAGCATCTTCCCCGACCAGGCCGACTTCCTGGAGCAGATGCGTATCCACGGCACCGACGACGGCATCCGTCACCGCGGCCTGATGATGGTGTCGGGTTCGGCAGCCGACTTCCGCGGCGACGAACTCCTCGAACTGTCGCACCCGTACCCGCCCGAGCAGATCTTCGGCGAAGGCAAGAAGGCATACCTCGACTCGATGAAGGAGAAGTTCGCGCCGATCATCGCAGCCGAGAAGGCGACGTGGGCGCCCGCCGACGGCGAACCGCTCCTCCCCCAGTTGAAGGCACTGTTCGAGCCGATCATGGCGGCGTCGGATCTGATCTCGGACGGCATCGGATACTCCGTCGGACTCGTGGTCTTCCCGGAAGGGAGCGATCCGAAGGGTCCGGACGTGCAGACGTTCGTTCTCGACTTCCCCGCCCGGACCGTCCGCATGGCCGAGGACGGTGACGGCAAGTACCGCTACGGATTCCGGATCGCGGCGGAGCTGGTCCGCACGGTGCTGCGCGACGACGAGCCGGACTGGGTCAACACGATCTTCCTGTCGACACGGTTCACGACGTGGCGCATCGGCGGCTACAACGAGTACCTGTACACGTTCTTCAAGTGCCTGACCGACGAGCGGATCGCGTACGCGGACGGCTGGTTCAACGAGGCGCACGACGACGAGGCCTCGATCGAACTGGACGGATGGAAGATCCAGCGGCGCTGTCCGCATCTGAAGGCCGACCTCAGCGCGTTCGGCGTCGTCGAAGGCGAAAAACTGACCTGCAACCTTCACGGGTGGCAGTGGGATCTGCCGAGCGGACGCTGTTTGACCTCCAAGGGGCACGAATTGCGCTCGGAGCGAGCGGAGTCATGAGTCGATGAGGACACCGTGACCGGCCGCTCACCCAGGCCGGGCGAAGCCGCCCGATCGTACGGCGGCCGGTCGCTCGCCGATCGCCGCGCCGACCGGCGGGCCAGGTTTCACGAGGCCGGCGTCGAACTGTTCGGCACCGTCGGCTTCGCACGGGTGACGATCTCGGCGCTGTGCACCGAAGCCGGACTGTCGCGTAGACAGTTCTACGAGGAGTTCTCGGGCAGCGAAGATCTGATGACCGAGATCTACGACGTCATCCAGCAGATGACGCGCGAGCGCGTCACGGAGGCCGTACGCGCTGCGGACCGCTCTGATCTGAGCGTCGTCGCGCATGCGGCGATCGCCGCGTACATCGACGCCGTCGCCACTGATCCACGGCTTGTGCGCTGTCTGTTCGTCGAGGTCGGTGGCATCTCCGAGACGATGGAGAAGCATCGGGTCGCCGGACGCGATGACTGGGCTGGGTACATCGCGGACGTGGTCGCGAGCCTGCCGAACTCGCCGTGTCGAACGATCGACTATCGGGCGACGGCGTTCATCGGCTCGCTGATCGCGGTGGTCCATCGGTGGGCGACGTCGGAGCAACGGCCGGACCGCAGCGAGATCATCGACCTGCTGTCCGACATGCTGCTGCGGCTCGCGGCCGACGAGGAGACCACCTGACGCCTCGGCGGTCACACGCCGTGCGTTCGTCACACGTGAAATCCGTACCGGGGCCGTTCGAGCCGATGACGGTCGTAGCGGTAAGGGTAACCTCGTGATACGTTTACAGCGAAGTGAGACTATTGAGTCTCACACGCGCGGCCGTCGAGGGGGTTCCACCGACGGCCTATCAGGCTCGATCCGGGTGGAATCGGGGCTCTTGGGAGGGAGCTACTCGGATCGCTGGAGCGCGGCACAGGACAGAGCTGGTCCGCCCACTCGGCCCTGTGCCGCGCTTCCCCGTTCACACTCCGGGTGCACGCCTCACAGCCCCAGCCAACCGAGATGATCGCTGAGCAGCGCATAGCCGACGAACGCGACGATGTCGATGGTCCCGTGCGCGACGATCAGCGGCCACAGACGGCTCGTCTTCTGATACCAGCGGCCGAACACCAGCCCCATCACGACGTTGCCGAGCCCGCCGCCGACACCCTGATACAGGTGGTACGAGCCGCGCAGTAGTGACGACACGGCGAGGCTCGCACCGTCGCGGACACCGAGTTGCTTCAACCGCACCATCAGATAGCCGACGACGATCACCTCTTCGGCGACAGCGTTGCCGACCGCGACCAGACACAGCAGCACGATGCGCCACCACGGGGCGTCGTCCGATGCGGGCACGAGACTCGCGTTGAATCCGAACGCGGACGCCGCGGCGACGAGCGCGAGTCCGGGCAGCCCGATCAGGGCGGCCAGCCCGAGTCCGGGAGGCAGATCTCGACCGGTCGGTCGGCCGATCCCCCATGCCGACGGACGGAATCCGCTGCGCCACAGCAGGTACACGCCGAGCGCTCCGATCGCGAACAGCTTCACGATCCGCATAAGCTCACGCGCCACATCGATCGCCACATGGGACGACGTCTCCGGATTGAGCGCGACGGTCGTCTCCGCGACACCCGCGCCGACCCACATCTCGATCAGGGACAGGATCGCGGACAGCCCGGAGAACCCGAAGGTGAAGATCGCGACCAGAACTATCTCGACGACGATCGCCCGCCGTTCTCGGGGGTCGTCGACTCGATTCACCTGCACCGTGCCAGGTTAGGGGATCTCGACTCGGGAGGCCCCGCCTCCGCGGTGAGCGGCGGTCAGTGGGAGGACTGGCGGTCGAGCTCCGGATGCAGGGCGAGCGCGTGGAGGGCGGCCGAGAGGTCGGCGACCCGGCCGACCGGGCGGCTGAACGGGAGGCGAACGTCCACGTCGGAGTCGGCGGTCTCGACACGGAAGGTCAGGCCGAAGCGGTCGAGTCGAAGCGGTCGGACACGCCCGGACCGCAGCGCGGCCGGGATCCGGAGCGCCAGCTGGTGGACGAGGTCGGCGTGGTCGGACTCGAGATGGGCGAGCCAGTCGTTCTCGTACGCCCAGAACACGTCGGGCTCAGCGCAGGCCAGCTCGTCGACGGCCACCGCGCCGGCGCCGATCGAGGTGGCGATGACGGCCGTCTCCAACGCCATGCGGACCATCGAGTAGCCGTGTCCGACGTCAAGCAGCCGTTCGTCGGGGTGGTCCCCCGCGATCTCGACGGCCAATTCGCGCTGCAGGTCCGTCGGCACCTCGTGCAACCCCCCGGTCAACCACACGAGCGCCCGAACACGTTCACGCAATTGCAGTGGGGCGCAGTCGATCACCTCGACGACGCACCTGCGCTCACCGTCACCCCCCGCGACAGCGAGCGCCGGTGCGTCGTCGTTGATGAGCAGAAACGCGTCGCCTTCGAACAGGTGGATCATCGAGATCTCGTCGCACGCGTCGGCCGACGCGGCCCCGTCGACGGAGAGGGTTCCGCCCCGTGCTCGGCGGCAGGCCGTCTGGATCATTTCGGCGTCGCAAGGGGCAACGATCGTGGCCATGGGATCCTCCAGCATTCTTCTCGTGCACCGAACCTCGGCGATATAGGTAACCCTAACTTACGTATGCCTAACCTAGTTCCCGGATGGATGTGCGTCAATGCTTCGGTTCACCTCGAGCACAATGGCCGCGTCGCTCGACCCCCCCCGTCTCTCGACTACTGTGGAGACGTGCCAGTCTTCGCTTACTTCGGTCCCGCAGGCACCTTCACCGAGATGGCTCTCGACGCGATCCTCACCACCCGCTCCGACGCCGATTCCGCCGACAAGCGCGCACTGGGAAGCCCACTCGCGGTGATCGCCGCCGTCCGAGCGGGCGACGCCGACTTTGGCTGTGTGCCCATCGAGAGCTCACTGGAAGGCGCCGTCCCGGCAACCATGGACGCGCTGGTCCCCCACCGCGGACAGACTCGCGTGCAGGCCTACGCGGAAGTCGCCCTCGATATCGCCTTCCGAGTCGCCGCTCGCGAACCTCTCGCCGACGCCGCGGTCGCCACGATCGCGGCGTACCCGGTGGCCGCAGCGCAGGTCCGCCGCAGCGTCGCCGAGAGGTTCCCGAACGCGGAGTTCGTGATCGCGACGTCGAATGCGGGCGCCGCAGCCGACGTCGAAGCCGGTCGCGCCGATGCGGCGGTGACGACGGCTGCCGCCGCCGCACTCCACGGCCTCGTCACCCTCGCCGACGGCGTCGCCGACGCCGACGACGCCGTCACCCGCTTCCTTCTCCTCGGGCCGCCCGGACCGCCGCCGCAGGCGACCGGAGCCGACCGCACCAGTGTGATCCTCGACCTCCCCAACACCCCGGGCAGCCTGGTGTCAGCAATGAACGAGTTCGCGATGCGGGGCGTCGACCTCACTCGCATCGAGTCGCGCCCGCGCGGCGCGGGCGCTCCGGGCCAGTACCGCTTCTATCTCGACGCGTGCGGACACGTGGACGACGCCGCCGTCGGCGAGGCGCTGCGTGCGCTGCACCGGACCGCTGAGAACGTCGTCTATCTGGGATCATGGCCGAAAGACCGCGGCACCGCGGCCGAACCGCCCGACCACCACGAGTCCCACGAGTGGTTCGCGAACCTGCTGCAAGGAGAGGACTGACATGGCCCGGCTCCATCTGGTCCGACACGGCGAGACCACATCCAACGTCATGCGGATCCTCGACACCGCACTCCCCGGCGCGTCGCTCACCGATTTCGGCGCCCGCCAAGGTGTGCGATTCGGTTTGGAGCATCCGGACGGGAAACCCGCCGTCCTCGCCCACTCGGTCGCGCACCGTGCGCGCCAGACCGCCGACATGATCGCGTCGGTCTGGGAGGCCGACACCGTCGCCGTCGACGGCGTCCACGAAGTCCAGGTCGGTGACCTGGAGGGGAAGACCGACACCGAGTCGCACAAAGTGTTCCACGACGTCGTGACCCGTTGGCATCACGGCGAACTCGACGCCCGGCTGCCCGGCGGCGAATCGTTGGAAATGCTGCACGAACGCTATCTCCCGGTCGTCGACGAGCTCACCACGAAGTACGTGACCGGTGAGGGACGGGACGTCTACCTCGTCTCGCACGGCGCCGCGATCCGGTTGATCGCCGCCCACCTGTCCGGCATCGACTCGGAGTTCGCGCTCAAGAACTTCCTCCCGAACACCGGGTCCATCGTCCTGGAGTCCGGTAACAGCGGCTGGACGGTCACCCAGTGGGGCACCGCCGACTTGCCCGCAGGCGACGGGAGCCCCGCAGACCCGATGGGCTGAGAATTCAGCCCCAGCCGTTCGCGTGCAGCCACCGGTCGTCGATGCCGAAATGGTGGCCGACCTCGTGCAGCACGGTGACCGCCACTTCGTGGCGTACCTGGTCCGCTGTGGAGCACATCGCCAGGAGCGGCTCGCGGAAGATCTCGATCGTGTCCGGCAGGAAGCCTGAGTACTCATTGGTGCGCTCAGTGAGCGAGACGCCCGTGTACAGCCCGAGGATCGTCGGATCGTCCGGGTGATGCGCGTTGACCAGGATCACCACGTTCGACATCGCGTCGGTGAGTTCGGACGGCAGCAGGTCGAGAGCGTCACCGACGAGTTCCTCGAACCGTCGGTTTGACATCGATACGGGCATCCGGTGTCATCCCGCCGCGGGCGCGGGAATCTCCCGACTGTCCGGGTTGTAGCCGGGCGGCAACGGAACCGGGGAGCCGACCGAACGTCCGGGCGGCCCCTTCTCCGGAGGCACCGGGACTCGACCGTTGATCAGCACCTGCTCACGAGCGTCGCCGACGAGTGTCGCGAAACCGCCGCGGTCGGGCAGCGCCGTGTAACAGACCACGCGCCTGCTGCCGGTGAGCCAGCTGACCTCCGAGATCACCGACCACTGCACATTGAGCGTGGTGTCGTCGAACTTCGACGAGCCGCCGAAGAACTTGTTGGTCACAGTGGGACAGATCTTCGTCAGATACTCGTTCTGGTCGCGCGCGCTAGGCCACGCCTTTCCGGAGTCCCGCCCGCCGAAACGCTGTGTCAGATCGACGACGCCCGTCGTCTGGAAGGCGTGCGGCTCCGAGCAGTCGACGACGTCGCTCGTCGCCTGCCGGGTCGCCTTGTCGATCCCGACGCACGTGCCGACCGGCCAGGTGAACGACTGGTCGATGTCGCCGACGCGCCCGGCGAACTGCTCCTGGACCCCTTTGGCGCCCGGCTGCTCGATGCCGCAGCGCAGCACGCGCGCACCCTTCTCCCACTGGACCTTCGACGGAAACATCAGCCCGGAGGCGAATCGTCCCTGCGGGTCGAGCCCGCCGCCGAGATACCGGTCGACGATGGCCGGACAGTTCTCGTCGCGGATGGTGCCGAAGCGTTCCGGACCGGGCCACGGCGCGTCCTCAGCGAACTCCGACGTCGGGAACGTCTCCGTGTCGAGCGCGCCCGCGACCTCGAACCGGTGCGGCTTGGCACAGTCGGTCAGGGTCGGCTCCCCGACGTCGGTGTCGTCCCACTGAAGGCAGTCGCCGGGTTCCGAGCGCGTGAAGTCGTTCTCGACGAGCGCGTTGCCTTCGCCGATCACCGTCGACCCGACACTGCCGTGGTCAGCGAATCCGCCTCGCGCCAGGAGCACGCCGCCCGCCGCGACTGCTCCGAGGAGGATCGCCGCCAAGATCAGCAGCATCCGATGCCGTGGGCGCCCGGTCACAGAGTGGGTGTCGTCCTCGCCGGGGTCACCCTCGGGGAACTCGTCGTCGTCGGTGTATTCGTCGTCCGGGAACTCGTCGTCGGTGTACTCGTCGTTCACGTACGCGGCATCACTGAAGTGCTGACCGTCGTCAGCGGTGTCGTCGGCCGCCGTCTCATCGGCAGCGTCGAACACCGAGTCGGCGTCAGCATCCTGCGGCAACGATTCGTCGCCGTCTCCCGGTCGGTCGCTGTCAGAAGTCATCACCTCCATCATGCCTGGTCGGCCTCGGCTATGTCGTCCCCCGGGCCGTGAACACGCCCAGGTAGGCTTCCAAGGGTGATCGACCTGAAGATCCTGCGTGAAGATCCCGACCTCGTCCGCGCGTCGCAGCGAACCAGAGGCGAAGACCCCGAACTCGTCGACCGGCTGTTGCAAGCCGACGTCGATCGACGTGCGGCGATCGCCGAAGCCGATGCGCTCCGCACCGAGCAGAAGTCGCTCGGCAAGCTGGTCGGCAAGGCGTCCGGCGACGAGAAGGCCGAGCTACTGGCCCGCGGCAAGGCACTCGCCGACCAAGTCAAGGCGGCGATCGCCCGGCAGAAGGATGCCGAGGAGACTGCCACCACGTGCCAGCGCGCGATCTCGAACATCGTGTCGACGCAGACCCCGTCGGGCGGCGAGGACGATTACATCGTCCTCGAGCACGTCGGCGAACCGCGCTCGATCGAGAGTCCGAAGGACCACCTCGAGATCGGTGAGCACCTCGGGCTGATCGACATGGAACGCGGCGCCAAGGTGTCCGGGTCGCGCTTCTACTTCCTGACCGGCCTCGGCGCACAGCTGCAGCTGGCCCTCCTGAACATGGCCGCGGCGAAGGCGACCGCCAACGGCTTCACCCTGATGATCCCGCCCGTACTGGTGCGGCCCGAAGTCATGCAGGGCACCGGGTTCCTCGGCGCGCACGCCGACGAGGTGTACCGGCTCGAAGCCGACGACCTCTATCTCGTCGGCACCTCCGAGGTACCGCTCGCCGGTTATCACGCCGACGAGATCCTCGACCTCGACGGCGGACCGAGGCGGTATGCCGGCTGGTCAACGTGCTTCCGACGCGAAGCGGGCTCGTACGGCAAGGACACGCGCGGCATCATCCGCGTCCACCAGTTCGACAAGGTCGAAGGCTTCATCTACTGCAAGCCCGAGGACGCCGAAGCCGAGCACGAGCGTCTCCTCTCCTGGGAGCGGGACATGCTCGCCGCGATCGACGTCCCGTACCGCGTGATCGACGTCGCAGGCGGCGACCTCGGCAGTTCCGCGGCCCGCAAGTTCGACTGCGAAGCCTGGGTTCCGACGCAGAACACCTATCGCGAGCTGACGTCGACCTCGAATTGCACCACCTATCAGGCGCGTCGCCTGCAGGTCCGCTACCGCGACGAGAACGGTAAACCGCAGACCGCGGCCACGATCAACGGCACGCTCGCCACAACCCGGTGGCTGGTCGCCATCCTGGAGAACCACCAACAGCCCGACGGCACCGTGAAGCTGCCCGAGGAGTTGGCCCGATTCGTCGGTGTCGACGTACTGACTCGGAAGTGACGCCGACCGGCTGACCCACCCGTCAGCGCATTCGGTCGGACGAGTGTCCCAGACGGTTTTCAGGTGCCGTCGGTAACGTGGCGAGGATGAACGACCAGCCCGAGCCGCCGATGATGCGACGGCCACCCGGCGGCCAGCCGAATGGGGGGCCCGGCGGCCAGCCGTATCGTCCACCGCTGGCGTGGTCGGAAGAGCCGCAGCAGCGGCGGCGATACACGCCGCAGCCCGGCCAGGAACCACTACAGGGCCGTCCCGGGTACGCGCCCCGGCAACAACCCCAGCCAATTCCGCCGCAGGACCGACACCGCAGGCCCGGCCCGGCCGCTCCCCCGCCGCACCGACCGCACGGGGAGCCCGGCGGCCCGCCGCCGCGCCGACCGCACGATCCCCGCAGACCGGCCGGGGCGACGCCGCCACCGAAGCGTCGCCGCAGACCGCGCCGCGTCCTGCGCATCATCCTGGTCATCGTGCTGTTGCTGCTGATCACGCCCGTCGCGCTGATGTTCTACTACGACGCGAAACTGCACCGTGTCGACGCGCTCACGAACTATGCGGGACGAGTCGGCGACACTCCCGGCACGACGTGGCTGGTCGTCGGCACCGATTCGCGCGCCGACCTCAGCCAGGAGGACAAGGACAAGCTCGCGACCGGCGACAGTGACGGCGCCCGGACCGACACGATCATGCTCGCCCATATCCCGACTTCCGGGAAGCCTATGTTGATCAGCGTTCCCCGCGACCTGTACGTGCCGATCCCCGGCCAAGGCAGCCACAAGGTCAACTCGGCGTTCAACGCGGGCGGCCCCCAGCTGCTGGTGCAGACCGTCGAACAGTTCTCCGGCGTCCACATCGACCACTACATCGAGATCGGATTCGGCGGCTTCGACAAGCTCGTCGACGCGGTCGGCGGCGTCGAGATGTGTCTCGATAAGCCGCTGCGGGATCCGAAGGCCGGGCTCCGCCTCCCGAAGGGCTGTCAGACGTTGGACGGCGCGCAGGCCCTCGGCCTGGTGCGGACGCGCGCGTTCCCGAACGCCGACCTCGAACGCGTCGTCAACCAGCGCAAGTTCTTCTCCGCGCTCATGTCGAAGGCGACGAGCCCGTCGGTGCTGTTGAATCCGTTCAAGCTGATCGGGTTCGCGAACGGCGCCGTAGACGCGGTGACCGTCGCCAAGGGCGACCATCTCTGGAATCTGGCATGGCTCGCGTTCCGTCTGCGCAATCCGGTGACCACAACGGTGCCGACCGACGGCGACCAGGTCACTGACGACGGCGACTCGCTGGTCCCCGGCGAGACCACGTCGAAGTTCTTCGAGTACGTCAGCCGCGGCGTCGAAGTCCCAGACGACCTCCTCACCGCGTCGACCGGTTCGGTGATCGGGAACTGACGCCGACGATGTCCTAGGCTGACGATGTCCTAGGGTTGGGCGCATGAGTGAAACGCCGTCCGCATTCCAGGAACTCCTCCACGACCAGATCAGCAATGAGTTCTCGGCGTCGCAGCAGTACATCGCGCTCGGCGTCTGGTACGCCGCCCACGACATGCCGCAGATGGCGCGCCACTTCTACGAGCAGTCCGTCGAAGAACGCAACCACGCGATGATGATCGTGCAGTACTTCCTGGACCGCGACATCGACGTGCGGGTTCCGGCGGCCGCCGCGCCGATCACCGAGTTCGCCGACTACCAGGAGCCGATCGCCTTGGCCCTGTCCCAGGAGAAGGAGGTCACCGAGCAGATCGTCGCCCTGGCCAGTTCGGCGCGCGACAACGGCGACTACCTCGGCGAACAGTTCATGCAGTGGTTCCTCAAGGAACAGGTCGAAGAGGTCGCGAGCATGACGACGTTGCAGACCATCGCCGAGCGCGCCAACGGCAATCTGTTCGACCTCGAGAACTTCGTCGAACGTGAACTCAACAGCCCCAGTTCGTCGCCCGACGCCTCCGCGCCCGTCGCCGCAGGCGGCAACCTGCCCTAGCCTGCGGCCGAGTGATGTCGGGGCCGCCTACCGAATGGTCACCTGGCGGGCGATGATGCCCGCCTTGGACGAGCGCTGGGCTGCGGTCAGATCGGAAGTGTCGGCAAGGGCTTCGGTTAGCGCCTTGTCGAAGGCGTCGAGGCCGTCGTTCCACTCGGCGTGGTGGGCTTCGACGTCGAGGTCGAAGACCGGCACGAGCAAGCCGTGCGTCCGGAACGAACCGGCGAACCGGGAGCCGACACCGAGCGTCAAACCACCGGCATCGTGCACGCGGGCCAACGCGTTCATCAGTGCGTCCTCACCCTCGGGGCGGACCCAGCGCAAGTGTGCCTTCTCCCCGGCGTCGACCCACCACGGGGCGCCGACGCCGCTCTCGGCCGTCAGACGCGCGGTCGGCAGGATGGTGTCGTTCGCGCGCTCGAGCATCGCCTTGATCTGCGGGTCCAAGTCGGTGTCGTCGGCGAACCACCATCCGAAATCGTCATGGACGGTCACCTGGATCGACGCGGTCGGGTCGACGATGGCGGCCAGATTGAGTTCGGTGGCGGCGCCCCCGTACTCGTCCCCGCTCGTTGCGGACGCGGCCCAGGCGAGCGCACTCGCGACCGACGCTCGGAGGTCGTCGGGATCCGGATCGGTCTGGAGAGCGGCGTAGCCGTGCGCCGGTGCGTCGCCCCGCACGTCCGCGAACACCGCTCCGGGCAGCACGGTCGCGAACTCGACGTCCTGTTTCGCGCCGAAACCGTCGACGAACGGCACCGGCGCCGTCGCCGACGCGATGAACGTGCGCATCGCGACGAGGTCGCACTCGGCGGCCAAGCCTTCGAACGGCCGGACCGGACCGGCCAATGACGCCTCCTGCCGGGCCTTTCGTGCGGCTACTCGCTCGGCGCGATTGCTTCCCGGGCGCGGGCCACTGCCGCGCTTGCTCTTCTTACCCATGCGTCCAATATCTCACGGGGCCGGTCAGTACGCGGTGACCAGCCAGTCCCGCACGCGCGCCGGGTGGTTGGTCGCCACCCAGCGAACCCCGAGGTCGGCGCACAACTGCACGTCAGGCTGTTCGTCGACGGTCCAGCAGTAGGTGACGCGACCGGATGCGGCAGCACGGTCGACGAGATCGGGATGAGTGCGGAGCGTGTCGATGGACGGTCCGACGCCGGTGGCGCCCACCGCGGTCGCCGCGGTGCCGCCGATGATGCGGGCGGTGTCGCCCAGAAGGATCGTCGGCAGCATCGGGGCGCTCCGCCGGATACGCCAGACGCCTGCCGACGAGAACGAGATGACGACGGCCCGACTGTGGTCGGCGGACGGCGGGGTGGCGACCCCGAACTCGTGGAGCATCGCGAGGAGTTCGGTCTCGACGAGCGACCCGTAACGGACCGGATGTTTGGTCTCGATGAACAGCCGGACGGGCCGATGCCAGTCGAGTGCCAGGCCGAGCAGTTCGCGCAGCGTCAACACCTGCGCGGGGGTCCCGCTGTGCCACGAACCGAAGTCGTGCTCACGGAGCTGCGCCAACGTCATCTCACTGACCGCGCCGATACCGTCGGAGACCCGTTCAATGGTCCGATCGTGGATGCAGACCAGTTCGTGGTCGGCGGTCAAGCGAATGTCGCACTCGAGCCCGTCGGCGCCCTGCTCGAGGGCCAGTTCGTAGGCGCCGAGAGTGTGTTCGGCGACTTCACCGGACGCCCCGCGGTGCGCGACGACGGCGGGCTTGCCCGACCGGGACACTCCTGGCCGACTCAAGCCGCGACCAGACGTCGAATGGGTCGCTCGGCAGCTGGGTCGAGGGTTCCGGCGAGGATCTTGATCCGGCGGACAGCCCAGTGTGCGAACACCGCGGACACCGCGAACACCGCGGTGACCAGCGCGAGCGCGTCGGCATCCACCTGCAGCGACGAGGTGCTCCATGCCGCGATCCGGTAGCCCACGGCCAGCACTGCGACTGCGTTGACGACGGCCCACGCGGCGGCGAGCCGGACACGGACGCGATCGGCCCGCGCATCTGGTTCGGCGACGCGCGCGGCTTCGTGGAGCAACCAGGGCGCCCCGACGACGTTGACGAGCGGAATCATCGACAGCAGGTACACCCAGACGACGTGGCGGGGGTCGACGAAACCGGTCGACTCGTACTGGCGCACTCTGATCTGCCGTACCCACCGTCCGAACGCGACGGTCGTCATGACGACGGCGACGAGCGCCATCAGCCCGAACACGAGGACACCGATGCTGGTCAACCAGTCGATCCACGCCGGGATCGGGCGGGTCCGGTTGACGACTGCGACGAGATAGCGGATCGCGTGGACGACGCCCGCCGCGGCGAGCATCAGGGTGGCCAGCCGCAGCGCCCGCACCAGTGCGTCGGTCGTCAACGACACCGGATCGGCCGACGTCTCCGACACCGGGTCGGTGGAATCGGGATGCGCGTCCACCAGTCCCCAGCGCGGAATGTTCGCGTACGCCGGCGTCGGACCCGGCTTCGCCCTCCGCGACGGCCGCGGCGCAGGCATCGCCTCACGCGGACGGTGCGCGGCCCAACGAAGCGCGGGACGCATTCCCCTGGACGGCTGGGGCGGACGCGGCCGTGCCGGACGAGGAGGCGTTGGACGAGGCTGTCCCTGTCCTGTGGGGTGCCCCTGTCTTGTTTGGTATCCCTGTGCGGCCGCGGCGGCTCCGCGGGCGTCGGTGTGGAGGAGCGGCCCGCCACACCGCGGGCAGACGGTTCGGCCGTCGCGGTGAGGCGCCTGGATTCGGCAGGCGGGGCAGACGTCGAGGTTCACTCGTCGCCCGACCCGGTCTCGATGGGCTTGCCCGCGCTCTCCCACGCGACCATGCCCCCGGTCACGACCGCGCCGTCGATTCCGCGCATCAGCAAGTACTCCATGATCCGGTAGGAACGGCCGCTGGTCCGGCAGACGACGAGGAGTTCGCGATCGAGATCGATCTCGTCGATCCGGGCCGGGACGTCGGCGAGCGGGATGTGTATGGCGCCGCGGACATGCCCCAGCTCCCATTCGTCGACCTCGCGCACGTCGAGCAGGATTCGCTCCGCATCGCTGGTGAAGTCGTCGGGAAGGTCGGTCACCGCTACGGTCTCGATGTCGCCCATACTCACGCCGTCCAGTTTTCCACACGTCGCGGCCACGGGTGGGTCGTCGAGCCGACGCGCGCCCAGCTCAGATCTGAGACGGGCCGTTCCCAGAGTCCAGCGACCCCGCTCACGCGCAACTATGTAGACCTGCATAGTTCTATCCACAAAGCAGCGTTTCACTGTGACAAACCGGTCGAGCTCGATTCGTTCACAGGACCCCAGAAGGTGTGGATAACCCTGTGGAAATGTGGATAGACCTAGGTAAAGCGGGTAAATGTGTGTCGCACGTCTCTAATCGGCTGTCCGCTTCATCGGATTTCCGCTCCTGGACACCTCTGCGCCATCCGAGATTCGTCGAAGTTATCCACACCCATAGTTGTGGATAACTTGGGGATAACACGCCGTACGAAACTCTCAAGGCGAGGTTTGGAGTTGTGTGGACCACCCGCCGCGGGATGGGCCGGTTGCCTAGAATCGTCGACGTGCATGTGCAATGGCTGACCGCGTATCTCGACCTCCCGGGCGCCGACTTCGGCTCCGAGGTGACCTTCTGGCGGGCCATCTCGGGCAGCACTGTGTCGCCGCCGCGCGGCGATCACAAAGAATTCGCGACGCTCGAACCGTTCAACGGCGACGCACATCTCCGCGTCCAACGGGTGAGCGACGGTCCCGGCGGAACCCACCTGGACATCCACGTCGCCGACCCGGTGTCCGCATCCTTGGAGGCCGTCTCGCTCGGTGCGTCGCTGATCGCCGACTACCGCACCCATCGGGTGATGTCGTCGCCGGGCGGAGGAGTGTTCTGTCTGGTCCCACATCAGGGCGAGAGCGAACGCGCCCGCCCCATCCGCTGGCCGGGTGGAACCATCAGCATCATCGACCAGGTGTGCTTCGACGTGCCGACCGAGCGCTTCGACGCCGAGGTCGCGTTCTGGGAGGCGCTCACCGGGCATCCCACTCCGGGCAGACACGACCCCGACCGTGTTGGACTGACTCGAAACCCGGCCCTGGCCCTTCAGGTTCTCCTCGTGCGCTCGGACGTCGCCGAGCCCGCGACGTACATCGAGGTGGCGGCCACCGACATCGACGACGAGATCGAGCGGCACGAGGGGTGGGGCGCATCCGTGGTGAAGCAGTGCACCGAGCGCGTGATGATGTCCGACCCGATCGGACGCCGCTACTTCATCTCCGCTCGCAATCCTCGGACCGGCGCGTAGCGGCCACCCGCATCTCCCGCACCGCCGACACTTCGCGTTCGACATCGGACCTTTCCGCGGATGTCAGGTCGCGAAGTTCGGTGAGCGTGACACCGTCCTTGGTCGGGGCCCACGTCGCGGCGAGCCGGCCGTCGACGAGGACGAATCCGGGGAAGCGTCCGTTCGGTGTCGCGAGCGCCGTGTACAGGCCGGGGTCGGCGACGCGGACGCGGTCGGCATTGGCGACGAGGAGGTTGTCGTACGGCGCGACGCACCGGACTGGAGCGGGTTCGTCGCCCGACGCGATCGGCAGGCCCTCCAGGTCGTAGAGCTTCTCTCCGCCCGGCCCGGTGAGCTCTACCAGTTCCCAGTCGGCTTCCATTGCCGCGATGAGCGGACCGAGCCCGGTGAGACCGGACCACGTCTGGACGGCGTTGACGGTCGCGGGCCCGAATCCGCGCAAGTACAGGCGGACCAGGTCCCTGCGTGCTTCGTCGCCGGTCACCGCGGGTTCGCCCGGTCCGATCCAGTCGTCGAGGAGCCGGTACGCGGGAGCCCCCGATGCCCGCCACAGTCCGCGCGGTGGTGTCTGGACGAGCGGCAGCCGCCAGCGCGCGACAGCGGCGAGGTCCGTTGCAGGCTCGTCCGGCCACCGCTGCACGAGTGCATCGCGGAGCGTTGAACCGCGCACGGGTTCGTCTGTGGCAGTGAGCAGTTCGACGGCGCAATCGACGATCTCGGCAGCCGTCGCGGCCCGCAGCTTCTTTCCGTGGTTCGTGGCTGCAGCCGCGTCGATCGACGGCTGGACGAGGGCCCGGACCCAGCGTGCGTCGAGTCCGTCCATCAGGAAGACGGTGCCGCGCTGCAACGTCATGCGCACGAGTTCGCGGCCGATGAGAAGATCGTCGACGTCGGCCGGATCGAAGTCCTGGACCCGGCATGCCAGACCGTAGAAGGCGGCCTGCGGATCCTGCGACTGCAGTCCGACGAGTCGGTCGACCACCTCCATGACGTCGTCGTCGACCCGCTCGAGCAGGTGCTGACGCGCGAGCAGGGTGCGGTTCCACTGCTCGAGAGTGAGGGCGCGCGCCATCAGGCGTCGAATGCCAGCCCGGTGCTCACATGGCAGCGGTATCCGTTCGGGTTCGTGAACAAGTACTGCTGGTGGACGTCCTCGGCGTAGTAGAAGTGGCCGTCGCCCGCCTCGGCGAGCGGGGCGATCTCAGTGGTGATCGGTCCGTACCCGGCGGCGCGCAGCGTCGGCTCGTAGCGTTCAGCAGTGGCGACGGCCAGCCGGGTCGCCTCGTCGTCGAGCCCGAAGACGGCGGACCGGTACTGGGTGCCGACGTCGTTGCCCTGCCGCATCTCCTGCGTCGGATCGTGCGAGGTGAAGAAGAGCTCGATCAGGTGCTTGAGGGTCGCCTTCGCGGGGTCGAAGACGACGAGCGCCGATTCGGTGTGTCCGGTCTGCGCGGTGCAGACCTCGTCGTACGTCGGGTTCGGCGTGTAGCCGCCCGCATAGCCGACGGCCGTCGTGTACACACCCGGCTGCTGCCAGAAGATCTCCTCGATGCCCCAGAAGCAGCCTCCGGCGAGAACGACGGCCTGCAGGTCCGGGCCCCACTCGCCGATCCCCGCCGCACCGAATCCGCCTGTGGCGTCCGGAGTTCCCCGCATCGGCCGGTGAGTGACGAGGTTCTCCCCACGAAGCGGCATCGCGGTATCGCGCCCGGGGAGAGCGTTCTCCCGGGGGACCATCGCGGTCTTGACCGCGGACGCTGCGAGAAGACGATCGAAGATACTCATGGATCCAGGCTACGACGAGCCGGTGAACTCCGGCCGACGGGAACAGAACCGTGAGCACATCTGTTGCAATAACCATCCGTGTGGGGAAATGTTGATGACTGGACCCAGTACGGATCTCATTCAACTTGTAGAGAGGATCATCGTGGCTGAATACACCCTGCCCGAACTCGATTACGACTATGGCGCCCTCGAGCCGCACATCTCCGGCAAGATCATGGAGCTGCATCACAGCAAGCACCACGCCACCTACGTCAAGGGTGCGAACACCGCGCTGGAGAACCTCGCAGCAGCACGTGAGGACGGCAGCATCGCAGGCAAGGTGTACGGCCTGTCGGCGAACCTGTCGTTCCACCTCGGTGGCCACACCAACCACTCGATCTTCTGGAAGAACCTGTCGCCCAACGGCGGCGGCGAGCCGACCGGCGACCTCGCCGAGCAGATCGGCGTCGACTTCGGTGGCTTCGAGCAGTTCAAGGCGCACTTCACCGCGGCAGCCACCACCCTGCAGGGCAGCGGCTGGGCCGTCCTCGGCTACGACACCATCGGTGAGCGTCTCGTCATCGAGCAGCTGACTGATCAGAGCGGCAACACGTCGGCCGCCCTCATCCCGGTCGTCATGCTCGACATGTGGGAGCACGCCTTCTACCTCGACTACCAGAACGTCAAGCCCGACTACGTCAAGGCTTGGTGGAACGTCGTGAACTGGGAGGACGCTTCCGAGCGCCTCAACCGCGCGAAGACCCAGGGTTCGGGTCTGATCGTTCCCGCCTGATCTCTCGTACTGACACCGACGGCGGTCGCCCCTGAGGGGCGGCCGCCGTTCGTGTTTCACGCTGCATGCGTCGCCTCCTGCGTATTGTCCGGACTCGTAGCGGGAAGTCACGCACGCAGCGTTCACTCTGAAGAGTCATCGCGGTCCAACGACGCGGTACCGGCCGATGAGGAACGCCCGGTTGTGGCCGGTCTCCAGTAGTTCGAAGTCGAACGCTCGGGTAAAGAGCGGCCTGCCGGAGCCGACGGTCGCGGGCGCGTACGACACGACGAGTTCGTCGAGCATCGCCGACTCCGCGAACTGAGCGGCGAGGTCGCCGCCGCCGACCACCCAGATGTTCTTCTCCCCGGCCGCAGCCTCCAGTCTCGCGCGGTGCTCCGACGGTTTCCCGGACAGGGTCTCGATCGACGGGTCGACCACGTCGACGCCGCGATGGGTGAACAGGAAGGTCGGGTAGTCGGCGTACGGCCACGGCTCACCGCTCTCGGCGATGTGGTCGACGACCCACTGATAGGTGGTGCGGCCCATGACGATTGCACCGGTCGACGACATCACCTCGTCGATGCTGAACGGCCCGTCGTCGTCGATCGGCTGGGTGAGCAGCCAGTCGAGGGAATCGTTCGCGTCTGCGAGGAAGCCGTCCATCGTGGACGCGGTGTAGTAGATGTAGGCGGTCATCTGGATTCTCCTCCTGAGGTGCGGCGCTGCCACATGATCGGATCGGGATCGAGTGCGGGCGTAGACACGTCGACGCCCGCGTCCGCGAGCATCCACCGCGCTAGGAGCCGGCGATGGGCCGAGAACGTCAACTCGTGCGCGACGATCTGCGCGAGCCGGAACGACTCGGGTGGTTCACAGAGTGCGTCGACGATCCAGTCCGCCCAACCGCGGCGGCGCTCGATGTCGCGGATCGTGGCGAGCCAGCGTGCGGACACATGGTCGTGGAGGGACGCCAGCGCTGAGACGTCCTGGACCGGTGTCATATCGGGCATCGCGTCACCGGCGATGGACGCGAGCCACGGCTGTTTGCTCGAGACCAGATGCCACAGCACTTGCACGAGGCTCTCGTCCGCCCCGTCCCAATGACGTGGCGCGCTACCGGGGAGGCGTACGGCGGCCAGCGCATCGTCGGACAGCCCCGTTGCGGCGTCGAGCAGCGCAACGATGTCGGCGACGTCGTGCTGAACCTGTAACAACAGGACATCGCCTGCGGACTCCTCCCCGGAGTCGATGTAGAGGACAGTCGGCGAGTGGAAGTGGATTCCGTTGGGCGCGGGCAGCCAGTGCCCGGAACGCTCGGCACCGATCATCGCGGTCGGCGGGTGCCCGTATGCGCGCGCGAACGCCCGGCTGAACCCTTCGACGCTCCCGTACCCCGCGGCGAACGCCGAGTCGGTGACGGTGGCCCCGCGCTGCAGCTCCCACGCGGCCCGTTCGAGCGTGACGCGTCGTCGAAGAGCGACCGGCGACTCGCCTGCACCTGCCCGGACCGACCGGGCGAAGTGAAACGGCGACGTGTACGTCGCCGCCGCCATCTCACCGAGGCCGTCCCGCGATTCATCGAGGACTGCGTCCAGCAGGCGTCTGAGCAGATCTGTCATGTGTTCAGTATCGACTGGCGGCGCCGCGGCGCGCATGACTGTTCTTGCTCGACCTGGAAGGACTTCGGCACTTTCTTTCGGCCTGACGCCGAAAGAAAGTGCCGAAGTAGCGGCGGGCTCTACAGGTAGATGATTCCGACGGTCGCCGCGCCCGCGGACACGAGGAGGAACACGGTCAGGACGACGGCGTCGAAGCGACCCGGGCGGGACGCGTAGGCGGTCAGGCGCCCGGTACCGCCGCGGGCGGTGATCGCCTCCGACATCTCGGCGCTGCGCCGCATCGCCGACGACATGGCGGCGACGATGATGTCCAGGACCCCCAACTCGGCGGACGGATGACCCGACCCAGCCTTCGACTTCGGTCGTAGCCGGTGCGCCGCCCACAACAGCCGCATCTCGTCGATCAGCAGCGGCAGTCCCCGCAGCGACAACGCGATCGTGACCGCCCACTCGTCGACCGGCAGCCGAAGCCACCGCAGTGGACGCATCAGGACGGCGATCGCGGGTGCGAGTTCGGCGACCGGCGTCGTCCACACGACCAGCACCGAGAGCGCGATGACAATGAGGCCGAGCAGGACCGCACGCAGCGCGGTGAGCCCGCCGTCGGACCCTCGCGCGACCCACGACCAGGCGACACCGACCGCCATCAGCGCCCAGAACCACCACGGCGGACGCGGCAGCGCGCCGACGGGGATCCCGGCGGCCAGTGCGAACACGATGGCGCAGACGGCGACGAATCCGAGCGCGGGCCACGACGGCAAGATCCACGTCATCAGTCCAAGCACCAGGATGACGATCAGTTTGGTGCCCGCCCACAGACGGTGCACCGGTGAGTCGCCCGGAATCTGCCGCAGCATCGGAATCTGCATGTCACGCACCGCCTTCCAGAACGCCCGCCACCAGTTCGACGCGACGGTTGCACACCCTGTCCAACGACTCGAGGTCGTGCGAGATGATCACGATCGTCGATCCGTGCTGTTCACGCAGCGCCGCCAACACGTTCAACACTTCTTCTCGCGCCTGCGGGTCGAGTCCGGCGAGCGGCTCGTCCAACACGAGGACGTCCGGGTCGGACGCGATCAATGACGCGAGCACGACGCGTCGCATCTGTCCGCCCGACAGTGAGTCGACGCGTTTGGCCGCGAACTCTCGCGGCAATGACACGAGGTCGAGTACGCGGCCTACCTCGGTGGTGCCGACGTTCTCGCCGCCGACCGCCATGATCTCGTCGCCGACGCTGACCTTCTGCAGTTGCAGACGCGCGTGCTGGAACCCGAGACCGACCCGTCCGACGTTCTCGCGGACCGGTTTACCGCCGAGCAGCACCTGCCCGGTCGTCGGCTCGGTGAGCCCGGCGAGGATCCACGCCAGCGTCGACTTGCCCGACCCGTTGCCGCCGACGATCAACACACCGTCGCCGCGATCGACGCGCAGGCTCACGCTGTGCAGCGCAGTCACCTCCCACGGCGACCCTTGCAGATAGGTGTGCGCGACGCCGTCGACGACCAGCAGCGGGTGGCCGCCGAACGGTTTCGACGTCAACGCCGGCCCAGTGTTCTCCGGTCGCATCCACTCCGGGTGATGCGCGACGATGCGACCGTCGGCGAGGTGGATGATCCGGTCGGCGGCGCGCGCCTCCGAATCACGGTGTGTGATCAAGACGACGGTGATGCCGTGCCGTCGCGGAAGCTCGGCGAGGATCGAGAGCAGATCGTCGCGCCCCTCCGGGTCGACCATCGACGTGACCTCGTCGGCGATCACGAGACGCGGACCACGCGCGAGAGCCGCCGCGACGGCGAGCCGCTGCTGCTGCCCGCCGGACAGGTCGGACGTGTCCCGATCGCCGAGACCGGCCAGGCCGACCTCGGCGAGCAGACCGTCGATGTCGACGGCGGCGTCATCAGGTAGACCCCACACCAGGTCGTCGGCCACCCGCGACCCGAGCATCTGCGCCTCCGGGCGCTGCAAGACCAGCGCCGTTCCGCCCGCCCGTCCCAGGCCAGGCGATCCGGGACGGTCGACGACGCCGATCGTCGGTTCGACGCCCGCGAGAATCTTCGCGAGCGTCGACTTGCCCGACCCGTTGGCGCCGACGACCGCCACGAACTCGCCCGGATGCAATTCCAGATCGATCCCGGTCAGCACGTCGTGCGAGGTTCCCGGATAGCGGTAGCCGACCCCGGCCGTCCGCATCGGCAGCGGGCCGGGTGCCGCGTCGTCGACGAGGTAAGCGGCTTCGAGGGTGTCGTCGAGTTTGACGTCGGCGAGCCGGTCGAGCACCTTGCCGAGCATCCACCCGGCGACGAGAATCGTCACGAGCGTCCCGATGGTGCCGGGGATCCAGAGCCACAGCCACCAGTGGTCGACGACGTTGCCGGAGAAGCTCTCGATGGCGTCGCCCGCGGCGTCGAGGCGGACCGCTCTGACCGTCTTCGCCAGACCAGTCAACACGTTGTCGAACACTTCCAGGCCGAGTCGACGAAGCGGTGCGAGCAACCACATCAACGCGACAGTGAGACCGGCGATGAGCGGGGACACGATTAACGCGACCAAGGCCAGGACTGCGGCTCCCCCGCCGCGGCGCCGGACTTCTCCGACGATCCCGCCGATCACCGCGGTCGCGGCCACCCCGAACGCGGTGCCGAGCCCGGCGACGGCGAACGTGACGGCGACGGTGGTGACGAACGCGGCGATCACGGCTCGGGAGCGGGTGCGAGCCGCGAGCAGCGCGATCGGTACCGGAGCAAGGAAGCCGAGAGCTGCCGCCATCGGGACCACCGCGACGATGACGGCGGGCACGACAGTGAGACCGCTGAAGATCGCGATGGACGCGATCTCGATCGGCCGGAGCGGCCCGGTCGAGGCACGCCGGACATCGATTGCAGGGGAGATCACCGCACCATTGTGCCTCGCACGGCGTGTTCGACTGCTGTCCGAGGACCCCGCACCCGATGTTCAGGTGAGCCGAACAGCCACATACGGCCCCCCGACCTGCGGTTCAGTGGCTTCACCGAGTGTTGAATGAGGGATACAGGTCACCCTAACCTGGCGTTATGTTCGCAGCCCTGGCGTTGAGCTTCGCCGTCATCTTCGTCGCGGAGCTGGGAGACAAGTCCCAGCTGATGGCGATGACGTTCGCGCTCCGTTACCGGTGGTGGGTGGTGTTGACCGCGATCCTCACCGCGACGACGCTCGTGCATGCCGCGTCGGTGTTCTTCGGGCATTTCCTCGGCCTGTCGATCCCCACCGAGCTCCTGTCGATCGTCGGCGGCCTGTCAATGCTGGTGTTCGGGTTGTGGACGCTGCGCGGCGACGAACTCGACGACGACGAGGCCAGCCGTGCCGGACGCGTCGGTCGCTCGGTGTTCCTGGCGGTCATGTCGGCGTTCTTACTCGCCGAGCTCGGCGACAAGACAATGCTGGCGACCATCGCGCTGGCCGCCGACCGCGACTGGCTCGGCGTCTGGATCGGCTCGACGATCGGCATGGTGGCAGCCGACGCGCTCGCGATCGCCGTCGGGCGGGTTCTCAACCGGCACCTGCCCGAGCGGACCATCGCACTCGGCGCTGCCGCGCTCTTCTTCGTGTTCGCGATCTGGCTCGTCGTCGACGGCCTGATCGGCATGTCGGCGGTCGTCGTGGCGTCGACCCTCGCAGCCGCCACCGTGATCATCGCGGCAGGTGTCTGGTGGATCATCGCAACGAACCGGCGTCGAGCAGCCGAATCGACGCCGACCGACGAGCTACCGATCGATCGCTCGGCATCAGTGCGTTAAAGTCTCCTCGACCGGGCCTCTCGGGCCGTGGATTGAAGAAAAGGACTCTCGCATGGATGTCACCGGCTCCGCCGTCATCGTCACGGGTGCCGCCTCCGGGCTGGGCGCCGCCACCGCCAAGCGTTTCGCAGCCGACGGCGCGACCGTCTTCGGCATCGACCTGCAGCCCTCCATCGACAAGGCCGACAAGGTCGACGGCGTCCACCTCGTCGCTGCCGATGTCACCAGTGAGACCGAGGTCCAGGCGGTCATCGACCGGATCGTCGACGCCGACCTCCCGCTGCGTGTCACCGTCAACTGCGCGGGCGTCGGCTGGGCGTCGCGCATCCTCGGCAAGGAGGGGCCGCACGACCTCGACTTGTTCCGCAAGGTCATCGAGATCAACCTGGTCGGCACGTTCAACGTGATGCGGCTGGCCGCCAACCGCATGCAGGCGGAGCAGGCCGCGAACGACGACAACGCCCGCGGTGTCATCATCAACACCGCGTCGGTCGCCGCTTTCGAGGGTCAGATCGGCCAGATCGCGTACACCGCCTCCAAGGGCGGCGTCCACGCCATGACGATTTCCGCGGCCCGCGACCTGGCTCGCGCGGGCATTCGCGTCTGCACCATCGCGCCGGGCACCATCAACACGCCGATGCTCGCCGGCGTCACGCCGGAGATCAAGAAGACGCTCGAGGCGGGCATCCCGTTCCCACAGCGGCTCGGCGAGCCGACTGAGTACGCGGACCTCGCCGCACTCATCGTCGGCCACGACTACCTGAACGGTGAGACGATCCGCATGGACGGCGCGCTCCGGATGGCGCCGCGCTAGGTCGATCCCGATGTGGTCGATCCCGATGTGCGAGGGCCCGTCACGTGTCGACGACCAGATGTAGACCTTGGTCGACGACGACGGGCTCTCGCCGTCTGTGCAGTACGTCGACGAGATCGTCGACGACGGCGACCGTCTCCCTCGGCAGTCCGGCTAGGCGTTGCGCCACCCGATGCACCTCGGGGTCGGCCGTCGCCCGGAACCGCTCAATCTCCGCACGGGTGCGGCGCTCAGCGTCGTCGGTGAGGAAATGGCGGATGTCGACGTCGAACGCCGCCGCGAGTCCTTCGACGGTTCGGAACGACGGTGACTTGGCCTTGCCCGAACGCAGCTGGCTCAGATATGACTCACCGATCCGGTACCCGCGGTCCGCGGCGCGTTGCGCGATGGTCTTCGCGCTGTACGGACGCCCGTCCGGCCCCGGAAGACTCCGAAACAACTCGTCCAGTCGCAGGGCGAACACGCCCGCCTCCCCATCCAACATGAAAACTACTGCCCCTCTCGTGCCCCCCGGCCGTGAAATCGTCTCCGACTCAGTCGCAGCTATTCAATCGTGTCCGCGCTCGATTATGCAATTCGGACTGAATTACTCAGTGCGACAGCAGATCCCGACTGCTCGGCAGATCCAGGACGGCGTCGGACGACATCCATTCGCGTAAGACCTTCGTCGCACGGACATCGTCTTCGTTGTAGACGAGGAGACGGTCACGCTGCGACATGTCTTGCGGGGCCCCATCGAGGGCGACGGCCGCCGCATACCACTCCATCGACGCCTCCCCGCTCGCCTCGTCGTCGCGCCACCCGAATCCCGCGACCGGCGCGATCCGCTTGAGACCCTTGCCGCGCGGACACACGAAGTTGCGGCCGACGGCCTCAAAGACGTCGACCCACTCCTTGGATCCGATGAACGCGTCGACCTCGGCTCGCGACGGCACGCCGGGCACGACGCGGTGGAACCGGTCGGCGCTGCCGCGAAGCCAGCGGTTCTCCGCCTGCTGTGAGTAGCAGTAGGCGGCGAACGTCTTCCCCGCGGCGTGCGCGGCCTCCCGTTCGGCGCTCAACCACGCCCAGAACTCGGCGAACGACCTGCCCTCGTCGACGCTCGGCAATGGATCCCAGGTGACGAACGCGCGGTACCGGACGTCGCGGTCGGGATCGGTGGTGTCCGTCAGGAGTGTGCCCCACATGTAGGCGCCGCGCTCGGAGTAGCTTTCCATGTCGACGTCCACTTCGACGTCGGCGCGACGCACGTACGGCCGATCGCCGCGGCGCGCCAGCGGGAGCCCGTCGACCCAGCACCGTGCCGACACGATCGCGTCGTCGAACGACACCGCGCCGGGCCAGTCTGCGGGCGGATCGCCGCGGTGAGTCGCCAGGTCGTCGACCGTCACGATGCCCGCATCCTGCAGGACCAGCGACTGACTGCCGCCGACGACGAGACTCACATCGCGGCGCTCGACCAGTTCTGCCTCGCATCGCGGCCACCAGTGGCAGCTGCGGCATTCGGCGACTCGGCGGGGACCGGTCCGGACCTGTCCGTCGACCACCGCGCGACGCCGCGCGAACGCCTCGGCGTATGCGTCCATCGCCGCCGTGAGCGGCACCGCGACGATGCAGTCGGCGTCCAGGCCGATCAGTCCGCCCCACCGGTCGGCGGCGTCGACGCCCCAGCCGAGATCGTCGAGCATGGCCGCCAGATGCGACAACCGCAGCACGTCCCGACGCTGCGATCGGAACGAGCGAGTCCCGTCCAGTTCGGGCAACCAACCCCACAGCGGGCTCGTCCGCAGCGTCGGCGCGGGCGCATCGGCCGGCCGATCCGGACTGGTGGGCGTCGTGACTCGATGGTTGACGATGATCACCGGCAGGTATCCGCCGTCGTGACGGATCAGCGCTTCGGCGTGCCCGCGGCGACCGCGGCCTGCGTCGGTCGGCAGCGCCGCTCGAAAGATCCATGCGGCGCCGGACTCGACGGCGCGTCGAGTCTGCTCGACACGATCGCGGTGCGGACCGTCGTCGACGGTGACGATCGTGTCCGCAGGCTGCCCGCTCTGGAAGCCGTGCAGCGTCGCGATCACCGACGCGCGGTGCGACTGGGCCGCCTCGATGCGGCGCCGGGCCTCCGGCGACACGTCCGAGGCCGCCGCATCACCGCGTTCGGCGAAGTCGAGAGCGAGCCGGTGTTCACATCCGCTGAGGTTCCGTGCCCCCAACACCGCAGAACTCACGTGCCGCGCCCCTCTTCGTTTCGTCGACTCGAACGCCGGCCCACACGGGCCGGGTGATTCACTACCCCACGAGACTATGCAAAGCTGGAGACAATCATTCGCAGGTGTCGACATTCCGACGGAGAGGTCAGAGCATGGGACTGCTCTCATCCGTGCGCGCGAAGCGTACTGATCGCAAGGCGGGCAAGAAGATCCGCAAGGGCGAAGAGAAGGCGATCAAGTACCGCGCAAAGGCACAGGCCAAAGCCGAGTCCGCCGTGGACCGCAAGCTCCGGAAGAAGGAGTTGCGGACCGAGGACAAATTCCACAAACGCGCGCAGAAGGCCGAACGCAAGACGACAAAGACCGCGTCCAAGGCGCAGCGCAAGGTCGCCGAGGCCGAAGCCAAGATCGTCTCCGAGCAGGCGAAGGCCGACGCGGCGAAGGCGCTGTTCACACCGGCCAAGATGAAGCGGTTCCTCACCGTCGGCCGCATGGCGGCGCCCGTCGTGGTGCCGATCGTCTACCGCGGTGCCGTTGCGGCCCGTGCCCAGTTGACCGAGATCCAGGCGCGGCGCGCCGGGGTGCCCGCGCAAGTTCTGACCCAGTTCGGCGGCCCGAGCGCCGCGCTGCGCGCCCGCATCGCCACCTCGCGGGACTCGGCGACCAAGGTCGCGGCGGCCGAGCAGACCGCGGAGGGCAAGGCGTTCGTCGACGCGATGACCGACCGGCTGGCCAATCTGGAGGTGGCGGCCGACGCCGCAGACGCGATGCCGCCCGCGCAACGGAAGTCCGCGCAGCGCGCGATCGACAACGAACTGACCGCGATCGACAACGATCTGCTCGCCCGGCTGAACGTTCACCCGACCTGAATCACGAGTCGGCAAAACTTTGGCACTCGAACCGTTCTCCAGGAGTTCGAGTGCCAAAGTTTTTATCCGTGCGAATGCTGTGCCGAACCACCCAATCCGCTCCGAACCGTGATTAGCTGAACCTCATGGTGAAGCGCATAGTCGTCCTCGTGTCCGGTGTGATCGTCGCGCTCAGCGGGATTCTGACTCTCCAGGCGCCGGCCGCGCCGAACGCGTCAGCCGCGCCCCGCTGCGCCGACGTCCACGTACTGTTCGCACGCGGCACCGCCGAGACCGCGCCCCCGCTCGGCGTGACAGGCATCGCCTTCGAGAACTCGCTACGCAACCGGATCAAGGGCGACTCGGTCCGCGTCGAACCCGTGAACTACCCGGCGAGCAGTAACTTCAGCAACAAGTTGGAGTTCGCTGAGACCTTCGTGACCGGCGTGAAGTACGCACAGAAGCGAGTCCGTCAGATCGCGGCGGCATGCCCGAAGACCGACATCGTCGTCGGCGGCTACTCGCAGGGCGGCGCACTCGCCGCGTACACCGTCGCCGACTCGTACGACATCCCCGCGTCGTACGCCGACTACCGCCAGTACGCACCGAAGCCGATGTCCGCCGAACTCGCCGACCACGTCGCCGCCGTCGTCCTGTTCGCTCCCCCGTCGGCTCGCTTCCTCAAGGACGCGGGCGCGCCGACGATGCGAGTCGGAAAGGCTTACGCGGGCAAGACCATCCGCTTCTGCACCCAGGGCGACACGATCTGCAACGGTGCACCTCTCGCCGGCCCTAACGCTCTGCACCTGCTGTACCCGGTGAACGGTTCGACGCACCGTGCCGCGGCATACGTCGCACGCCGCGTGTAGGCCGAACGGGCTAACGTTTCCGCGTCGAGTGTCGACAGTCACAGTAGGACCGCATTCGTCGACCTCGGCGTGGGAGACCGCGCCCGCCTACCGATGACACTTTTCACGCGCACACGAACCCTGATCGCGGCGACCGCCGTCGCCCTCGCCGCCTCCACCGCGATTGCGCCGGTCGCGGACGCGGCGCCCGTACGGCCGTCCACCGACTCCCTGAGCTTCCACATTCCCGCCGTCGGCGGACTGGAGGTCGGCCCCGCCGGTGTCCCCGGCGGCTCGTTCCAGACGACGACCGTGACCGCCCGACCGGGTATCCGGCCGATGATCTTCCCACCTGCGCCGGCCACTGTGCAGTTCACGGTCACCGACGTCGCGCCCTATTACTTCCAGTACGCCTACCGGTATCTGGCGGTGAACTGGCGCAACCTGCGGACCGGCAAGACCGGCCACCTCGATCTCCGGCATTGGGAGAAGGGGCCGACCACGACCGGCTACCCGGCGTCCTTGCCGACATCCGCCGTCGCACAGACCGGAGGCGGCCCCGTCGTCGCGACCGTCTCCGTGATGCGGACGCAGTATCAGGCGCCGCCTATCGCGATCAGCGTGATCCCCGGCATCGCGGCGCTGGACGTGCCGAAATAGCCGCTACCGGCCGGGCAGGTACTTGAGCGACTTGATGAGGACCGGAGTCAGCTTCAAGTAGAGACTCTGCGGGACACCCTTGATCCCGTCGAGACCGATGACGCGCTGCGTGGCGATGGTCTGCGGCTCGGTGTACTTGAGCAGTCCCTCCTGGCCGTGGCGTCGCCCGACCCCGGAGATGCCCATGCCGCCCATGGGAGCCGCCGTCGAACCCCACGCCGCGGCGTAGCCCTCGTTGATGTTGACTGTGCCCGCGTGCAGTCGTTCCGCGATCTTCTGCGCCTGCGCGGTGCTACCGGCGAAGACGCTCGCGTTGAGGCCGTACTCGGTGTCGTTGGCGCGCGCGACGGCCTCGTCGACGTCGTCGACCGGGTAGATCGACACGACGGGACCGAACGTCTCGTCGCCGAAACACGTCATCTCGTCGGTCACGTCGGCGAGCACGGTCGGCTCGAAGAAGAACGGACCGAGGTCGGCGCGCTTGCGTCCGCCTGCGAGCACCGTCGCACCCTTCGCCACCGCGTCGTCGACGTGCGCCAGCACGGTGTCGACCTGCTGTGCAGAGGCGAGCGACCCCATATCGGCGGTGAAGTCGTAGGCCGACGAGAGTCGCATATTCGTCACGTGCTCGCCGAAGCGGCGGCTGAACTCGTCGGCGATGGACCGTTCGACGTAGATGCGTTCGATGGAGATGCACAGCTGGCCCGAGTTCGAGAAGCACGCGCGGGCTGCCCCGGCGACGGCGTCGCCGATGTTGACGCCCTCGGTGACGATCATCGGGTTCTTGCCGCCGAGTTCGGCGGAGAATCCGATGAGGCGCTTACCCGCCTGCGCGGCGAGCGTCGCGCCCGTCTCGGACGAACCGGTGAACATGACGTAGTCGGCGGAGGCGACGATCGCCTGTCCGACGACCGAGCCGGGCCCTGGGACAACGGCGAACAGTTCACGCGGAAGTCCGGCCTTGTACAGGAGTTCGGCGAGGGCGAGCGCGCAGTACGGGGTGTTGCTGTCCGGCTTGATGACGACCGCGTTGCCTGCGATCAGAGCGGCGACCGCGTCCGACACCGCGAGCGTCAGCGGGTAGTTCCACGGACTGATGACGCCGACGACACCCTTCGGCTGGTACCGGACGCGAGCATCCGTCGCACCCGGCAGCATGCCCTGCACGTGGTGTTCGGCGAGCATTCCCGGCCCCTGCTGGGAGTAGTAGCGGGCGGTCAGCGCGACGTCGATGACCTCTTCCTGCGCGTAGATCCGGGCCTTGCCGGTCTCCGCCTGCGCGATGTCCATCAGTTCTTCAGCCGCCCCGTGGACGAGTTCGGAGAACGCGGCGATCACCTTGGCGCGCTGGGCGGGCGTGCGGGCCGCCCAGTCGGCCTGCGCGGTGCGTGCGCGCTCGACGGCGCGTTCCAGGTCATCGGCGGTGGCGACGGGGATCGTCGCCATCTCGGCGCCGCTGAACGCTTCGAGCACGGGTTTGGTGGGACGCGGCTCGTCGATCGCGGCGAGCGCGGCCAGGCGGGTGAAGTAGGCGGGCGAAGGCTTCGGCATGGAAACTCCCTGGAGCGAGTGGCGGACTGGAGGGTCAGGCGGGTCGGGAGACGAGGACGATGCCGTCGTCGTCGGAGTAGGCGATGTCGCCCGGAGCGAAGGTGACGCCGCCGAGTTCGACCGGGACGTCGCGCTCGCCGACGCCGGTCTTGGTCGACTTGCGCGGGTTGGTACCGAGCGCCTTCACCCCGATCGCCATGCCGCCGATGGTCTTCGCATCGCGGATCGCTCCGTTGGCGATGATCCCGACCCAGCCGTTCGAGCGGCCGAGCTCGGCGATGATGTCGCCGACGAGCGCGGTGTGGACCGACGCGTCGCCGTCGATGACGAGCACGCCGCCCTCGTTCGGCTCGGAGAGAATCGACTTGAGCAGAGCGTTGTCCTGAAAGCAGCGGACTGTAGTGACGACGCCGACGAACTCATGGTTGCCGCCGTACTGGGTGAACTGGGTGTCGCAACTGCGGACGTCTTCGCCGATCTCATCGACGAGGTCTGCGGTCGGCGTGAAGGTGAGCGAGGTCATGTCCACAGTCTATTCGCTCTACCTACTGCGGAGTAACTCCCGGTGACAGTCATCCCGGTGACAGTCGTCTCGCTCGCGGAAACCACGGAGCGCGCGACGCCCAGGCGGGTGCGACAATGATGCCGTGGACGATATCGAGATCCGTGACGATTCCATCCGCTTGGGCCAGTTCTTGAAGCTGGCCAACCTGATCGAGACGGGCGCCGACGCGAAGATCGTCGTCGGCGACGGACTGGTGTCCGTGAACGGCGAAGTCGAGACCCGTCGCGGCCGTCAACTGACGGGCGGCGACGTCGTGGAGATCGGTGGGCTCAGCGTGCGAGTCGCAATTCGGTGAGTTCGGCCGTCGTGGCCAGACGCTCACGTTGTTCGGCGAGTGCGGACGGTGCGCGCCGTCGGCCCGCGAACAGGCGAACGATACTCACGAGCGACACACGACGACGCTGACTGCTGGACTGCATTGGTAGGTCCCCTCCCCGAGACGAACTTGATGTCTCACCTGATCATCGTCGCATCGACGCCGAATCGTTACCCCGAGCGCTGAGAAGAGGGTCATTTCACATCGACTGTGACGGGTGACGAACCCTGCGAGCTGCGCTGGCGCCGGGTTACTGTGGTGTCCGTCGAACAGACCACGATGAGAGGGATCGGCATGCCCCGGAGCCCGTCCGCAGATCTGTCCGTCGCCGGACTCACCAAGAGCTTCGGTTCGTTGCAGGCACT
This sequence comes from Gordonia liuliyuniae, assembly GCF_021739025.1. Lineage (GTDB taxonomy): Bacteria > Actinomycetota > Actinomycetes > Mycobacteriales > Mycobacteriaceae > Gordonia > Gordonia liuliyuniae. The sequence continues at coordinate 123,246 of NZ_JAKKOT010000002.1, forward strand.
CGACGATGTGACGTTCGAAGTCGGCGCGGGCGAGATCTTCGGTTTCGTCGGGTCGAACGGTGCAGGCAAGTCGACCACCATGCGCATCATTCTCGGCGTCCTCGCCGCCGACGCGGGGGCCGTGACGTTCGGCGACCGCCCGATCGACGCCGACGTCCGCCGCCGTATCGGCTACATGCCCGAAGAACGTGGGCTCTACCCGAAGATGAAGGTCGGCGACCAGCTTGTCTACCTGGCGCGACTGCACGGCCTGTCAGCGTCCGACGCGGCTGAGCGCACCCGGTACTGGACGCGCAGGCTCGGTGTCGATGGCCGGGTCGGCGACAACGTCGCCGACCTCTCGCTGGGCAACCAGCAGCGCGTCCAGCTCGCCGCGGCGCTCGTCTTCGACCCCGACGTCCTCGTGCTCGACGAACCGTTCTCCGGGCTCGACCCGGTAGCCGTCGACGTGATGAGCGAAGTACTCACCGAGAAGGCAGGCGACGGCGTCCCCGTCATCTTCTCCAGCCACCAACTCGACCTCGTCCAACGCCTGTGCGACCGTGTCGGCATCATCGGAAAGGGCCGGATGCAGGCGCTCGGCACCGTCGACGAACTCCGCTCCCGGGGCGGCGTCCGGCTCCGAGTCGACGCACCCGCCGCTCCTCACGGATGGGCCGACGGCCTGCGCGGCGTGGTCCGCGCCGACTACGACTCGTCGACGACGATCTACCTGGACGGCACCCACGACGATCAACAGATCCTCGCTGCCGCCCTCGCCACCGGGCCCGTCCACACCTTCGCGTCTGCCACCCCCGATCTGACCGAGATGTTCCGAGAGGTCGTGACCGCCGAATGAGCGCCCCAGAACCCGCGTCGGCCTGGACGTCAGTCCGGCTGATCGCCGCGCGCGAGATCGTCACCCGCGTCAAGACGCGGTCGTTCATCGTCACCAACATCATCATGCTGCTCGTGGCGATCGTCGGCTGCATCGTCGCCTCGCAGTTCGTGGACGGCGACGACACGAAGTCGGAGACGGTCGCGGTCCAGGGCGTCGACGCGAGCACGACCGCCGCCATCAAGGCGACCGGGGAGCGACTCGGCGTCTCGCTGTCGTTCTCCGAGTCCCCAGACGCGCGAGCGGCGGCCGCGGACGGTTCGGTGACGGCCGCGATCGTCGCCGCGCCCGGGGGCGGCTACACCGTCTACTCCGAAGACGACCTCGACACCGACATCGAGGCCGCGATCAAGAGCGGCGTCTCGGCGGCCGCCGTCGACGGCGCCCTCGCGAAGGCAGGGGTGGACCCGGCGACTCTGCAACGGGGCGCGGCCGTGACGGTGGAGCGCACGAAGCAGGTCGCCGAGGCCGAAGGCGAGCGCCTCGCCCTGTCGTACGTCGGGTCGGTCCTGATGTTCATGATGATCTTCGGCGGAGGCATGGCCGTCGCCGTCGGCGTCGTCGAGGAGAAGGTGTCAAGGATCGTCGAGATCCTCCTCGCCACCGTCAAACCCGGTCACCTGCTGTGGGGCAAGATCCTCGGTATCGGCGTCGTCCAGATGGCGTCGACGCTCCTCTTCGCGGCCGCAGCGCTCATCACCGCCCAGGTCACCGGAGTCCTGACCGTTCCAGACGTCGCCGCGACGATGCTCGGCGTGTCGGTGATCTGGCTGCTGCTGGGCTTCGCGTTCTTCTCCGCCCTGTACGCGGCGACCGGCGCGATGGTCTCCCGACAGGAGGAGATCAACAGCGCGTCGTGGCCGTTGATGATCCTCGCGATGGGCGCCCTCTACGCCGGGATCTTCGGCATCGGGGCCCCCGATTCGACGGCGATCCGGATCCTCGCATGGATTCCGCCGTTCTCGTCGACCGTCGTGCCCATGCGTGTCGCGACCGGATACGCCACCTGGATGGAGGTCCTCGGCTCGTGCATCGTGATGGCAGTCGTGACCGGAATCGCCGTGTGGATCGCCGGACGCATCTATCGGCGTTCGGTGCTGCTCACCGGCTCCCGCGTGCCGTGGAAGACCGCACTGGGCAAGTAACGGTCGACGTCCGGCCGTTCACCGGGTAGGCCTATGTCATGACCTCCACTCAGGAACTGACCGCCCGCGCCGCCGCGCTCCTCGAACTCCATCGTCCCGGCGATCCCGTCGTCTTGCCGACCGTGTGGGACGCGTGGTCGGCGAGACTCGCCGTCGACGCGGGATTCGCCGCCCTCACCGTCGGCAGCCACCCGGTCTCCGACTCGATCGGCAAGGCCGACAACGAGGGCATGTCGTTCGACGATCTGCTGGCCCGCGTCGCACAGATCACCGCCGTCGTCGACGTCCCGATCTCGGTGGACATCGAGTCGGGGTACGGCCAGAGTGCGCAACGCCTGATCTCCGGGCTCCTCGACGCGGGAGCCGTCGGCCTCAACATCGAAGACACCGTCCACAGCGAGGGCGGCCGCCTGCGCTCGTCGACCGAACACGCCGAGCTAGTCGGTGCTCTCCGCAGCGCAGCCGACGACGCGGGAGTCCACGTCGTCGTGAACGCCCGCACCGACCTGTTCGTGCGCAAGGACGGCGACGACGCCGACCGCGTCGACCGCGCCATCGCGCGGATGACCGAGGCCGCCGCAGCAGGCGCCGACAGTCTCTATCCCGTCGGACGCCACGACGACACCGTGCTCCGCAGGCTGACTGACGAACTACCGCTGCCGGTCAACGCGATCGCACTGCCCGGCACCGACGATCCGGCGTCGTTCGGTCCGCTCGGAGTCGGCCGGATCAGTTTCGGTCCGTTCCTACAGGCCGCGCTCGCTGAGAAGGCCAGCGAGTTGTTGGGCCGCTGGCGCTGACCGACGCAACCCGTTCACCCGCGGCACATCACCGTTGGGCGACCAGCGTCGGGACGATCGGTGCTGGGAGCAGCGTCGCACCCGACAGGTAGCGGTCGGCCGCCGCCGCCGCGGAACGGCCTTCGGCGATCGCCCACACGATGAGCGACTGGCCGCGGCCGGCGTCACCCGCGACGAACACGCCGGGCAGGCCGATCGCCTCGAAGTCGTCGCCACGTGCCACATTGCCGCGAGCGTCGTAGCTGGCGCCCAACTCGTCGAGCAGGTCACCGCGCTCGGGGCCGACGAAGCCCATCGCGAACAGGACGAGGTCGGCTTCGAGCTCGAAGTCGCTGCCTTCGACCTTCTCGAAGCGGCCGTTCACCATCGCCACCTCGTGCGCCTTCAGGCCAGTGACCTGTCCGTTCTCACCGACGAACTCTTCGGTGCTCACGCTGTACACGCGTTCGCCGCCCTCTTCGTGAGCAGACGAGACGCGGTACATGAGCGGGTACGTCGGCCACGGAGTCGACGCGGCGCGTTCGATCGGCGGCTTCGGCATGATCTCGAACTGGTGGACCTGCTTGGCGCCCTGACGCAGCGACGTGCCGAGGCAGTCGGCTCCGGTGTCGCCGCCGCCGATGATCACGACGCTCTTGCCGGTCGCGGTGATCTGGTTCTCGACGGTGTCGCCGTGCTGCACCCGGTTGGCCTGCGGCAGGAACTCCATCGCCTGGTGGATGCCGTTCAGTTCACGGCCGGGGATCGGCAGGTCGCGGCCGATCGTCGAACCGTTCGCCAACACGACGGCGTCGTAGTCGCCGCGCAACTGTTCCACGGTCACGTCGACCCCCACGTTGACGCCCGCACGGAAGACGGTGCCTTCGGCCTCCATCTGCTCGAGACGGCGGTCGATGAAGCGCTTCTCCATCTTGAACTCGGGGATCCCGTAGCGCATCAGGCCGCCGATGCGGTCGGCGCGCTCGAACACCGTCACGTCGTGGCCCGCTCGCGTCAACTGCTGGGCCGCGGACAGACCGGCAGGACCCGAACCGACGACGGCGACCTTCTTACCGGTCTTGCGGTCCGGCAGGATCGGCGCGACGGTGCCGGAGTCCCATGCCTTCTCGATCAGCTCCACCTCGACCTGCTTGATGGTGACTGCCGGCTGGTTGATACCGAGAACGCACGACGCCTCACACGGAGCCGGGCACAGTCGCCCCGTGAACTCCGGGAAGTTGTTCGTCGCGTGCAGGCGGTCGATGCCCGCATCCCAGCGGTCCCGGTAGACGAGATCGTTCCATTCGGGGATCAGGTTCCCGAGCGGGCAACCGTTGTGGCAGAACGGGACGCCGCAGTCCATGCAGCGGCTCGCCTGCGTCTGCAGGGTGGACTTGTCGAAGTCGTTGTAGACCTCTTTCCAGTCCATGAGTCGCAGGTCCACTGGGCGCCGGGTGGGCGTCTCACGTTCGGTGTGCTTGAGAAAACCTCTGGTGTCAGCCACGAGCCGCCTCCATGATCGCGTCGTTCACATCTCGTCCGGTCCGCTCGGCGACGTCGATGGCGGCGAGGACCTTCTTGTAGTCACGGGGCATCACCTTGGCGAAGTGTCCCTGTTGCCTCGACCAGTCGTCGAGGACGGCCGCGGCCACCGTCGAACCGGTCTCGTCACGGTGTTCGATCAGCGCGCCCTCCAGGAAGGTGACGTCGTCGGCGTCGAGCTCCTCCAGGTCGACGAGCTCGACATTGAGGTTGGCCTCGAACGTGCCGTTCGGGTCGTAGACGTAGGCGACGCCGCCGGACATGCCCGCAGCGAAGTTGCGCCCGGTCTCGCCGAGGACGATCACGCTGCCGCCTGTCATGTACTCGCATCCGTGGTCACCGACGCCTTCGACGACGGCCGCCACGCCCGAGTTGCGGACACAGAAACGTTCGCCTGCGACGCCGCGCAGGAAGATCTTGCCGCCGGTGCCGCCGAAGCCGATGACGTTGCCCGCGATGATGTTGTGCTCCGGGATGAACTCGGCCGGCGCGGTCCGCGGCGGACGGACGACGATCTTTCCGCCCGACAGCCCCTTGCCGACGAAGTCGTTCGCGTCGCCTTCGAGCCGCATCGTGATGCCGCGCGGGACGAATGCGCCGAAGCTGTTGCCCGCCGAACCGGTGAAGTCGATCGAGATCGTGCCCTCGGGCAGTCCCTGCGCCCCGTACGCCTTGGTGACCTCGTGGCCCAGCATGGTGCCGACGGTTCGGTTGACGTTGGTGATCGGGCTGGCCAGGTTGACACGCGTCCCCGAGTCGAGGGCGGCCCGCGCCTTCTCGATCAGTTCGTTGTCGAGGGCCTTGTCGAGTCCGTGATCCTGGGTGCCGGTGCAGTACAGGTCCTGGTTCATGAACGGCGACTCCGGCGTCGTCAGGATCGGCGACAGATCGAGGTTGCCTGCCTTGGAGCCGTTCCAGCGGGCCATCGCCTTGCTTGTGTCTAGCGCGTCGAACTGGCCGATCGCCTCGTTCAACGTGCGGAAACCGAGGCGCGCCAATAGTTCACGCACTTCTTCGGCGATGTACAGCATGAAGTTCTCGACGAACTCCGGCTTGCCGGTGAACCGTTCGCGCAGCAGCGGGTTCTGCGTGGCGACACCCACCGGGCAGGTGTCGAGGTGGCAGACGCGCATCATGACGCAGCCGGAGACGACGAGCGGCGCGGTCGCGAACCCGAACTCCTCGCCGCCGAGCAGGGCGGCGATCATCACGTCGCGACCGGTCTTCAGCTGGCCGTCGACCTGGACGACGATGCGGTCGCGCAAACCGTTCAGCAGGAGCGTCTGCTGGGTCTCAGCGAGGCCGATCTCCCACGGTGCCCCCGCGTGCTTGAGCGAGGTCAGCGGGCTAGCACCGGTGCCACCGTCGTGTCCGGAGATCAGGACGACGTCGGCGTGCGCCTTCGACACACCGGCGGCGACGGTGCCGACGCCGAGCTCAGAGACGAGCTTGACGTGCACGCGCGCCTGCGGGTTCGCGTTCTTCAAGTCGTGGATCAGTTGCGCGAGGTCTTCGATCGAGTAGATGTCGTGGTGCGGCGGCGGCGAGATCAGGCCGACGCCGGGGGTGGAGCCACGGACCTCGGCGACCCACGGGTACACCTTGTGCGGCGGCAGCTGGCCGCCCTCGCCGGGCTTCGCTCCCTGCGCCATCTTGATCTGGATGTCGGTGCAGTTGCTCAGGTAGTGGCTGGTCACGCCGAACCGGCCCGATGCGACCTGCTTGATCGCGCTGCGCCGCCAGTCGCCGTTCTCATCGTGGCTGAAGCGCCGCGGGTCCTCACCGCCCTCACCGGAGTTGGAGCGTCCGCCCAACCGATTCATGGCGATGGCGAGGGTCTCGTGTGCTTCCGCGGAGATCGAGCCGTAGCTCATCGCGCCCGTCGAGAAGCGCTTGACGATCTCGCTGGCCGACTCCACCTTGTCGAGCGGGATCGGGTCCCGGTCGCCGAGTTTGAAGTCGAAGAGGCCGCGCAGGGTGCCCAGGCGCGTCGACTGGTCGTCGACGAGCTTGGTGTACTCCTTGAACACGCTGTACTGACCGGTCCGGGTGGCGTGTTGCAGCTTGAACACGGTGTCCGGGTTGAACAGGTGGTATTCGCCTTCGCGGCGCCACTGGTACTCGCCGCCGACTTCGAGCTCACGGTAGGCGCGCTCGTGGGGCCGGTCGGTGAACGCGACGGCGTGGCGGCTGGCCACCTCGCCTGCGATCTCGTCGAGGCCGATGCCGTCGAGCTGGCTGTTGAGGCCGGTGAAGAACTCGTCGACGACGTCCTGCGCGACACCGATCACCTGGAACAGCTGGGCGCCGTTGTACGACGGGACCGTCGAGATGCCCATCTTGCTCATCACTTTGAGCACGCCCTTGCTGGCGGCCTTGATGTAGTTGCCGCGCGCCTTCGCGAAGCGGGCCTCATGGTCGAGGTCGTCGGTGCCGGGCACGACGAGCGCGCCGGCCAGCAGCATGTCCTCGATGGTCTCGAACGCCATGTAGGGGTTGATGCCGCTGGCGCCGAACGCGACGAGCAGCGCCATGTGATGGACTTCGCGGGCGTCACCGGATTCGACGACGATGCTCGCGCGGGTCCGGGTCCGTTCCCGCACCAGGTGGTGGTGGACGGCCGAGGTCAACAGCAGCGACGGGATCGGTGCGAGCGTCTCGTCCGACTCGCGGTCGGAGAGCACGATGATGCGCGCGCCGTCGGCGATGGCCGCCGACACCGCGGACCGGACGTCGTCGAGCGCTTTGCGCAGTCCGGGGCCGCCCTCGGCGACCGGGTACAGGCCGTGGATGTGGACGGACGGGAAACCGGTCGCGTCACCGTCGATGTCGGTCAGTCGGGCGAGGTCGCCGTTGTCGAGGACCGGTGCGCTCAGCACGATCTGCTTGGCCGAGTCGGGGCCCGGGTTCAGCAGGTCGCGCTCGCCACCGATGCGGTGACGGATGCTGGTGACGATCTCCTCGCGAATCGCGTCGAGCGGCGGGTTCGTGACCTGTGCGAACATCTGCTGGAAGTAGTCGAACAGCATGCGCGGCCGCGCGGACAACACAGCGACCGGTGTGTCTGTGCCCATCGAGCCGATCGCTTCGGCTCCGGTCGCCGCCATCGGCGAGATCAGCAGGTTCAGGTCTTCGTTGGTGTACCCGAACACCTGCTGGCGGAGGGTGACGCGGTCGTGCGCCATGTGGATGTGCGGCGGAGCGGGCAGGTCTTCGAGCTTCACCTGCTTCGCGTCGAGCCACTCCTGATACGGGTGCTCGGCGGCGAGGGAGTCCTTGACCTCCTCGTCGGCGACGATGCGACCCTGAGCGGTGTCGACCAGGAACATCTTGCCCGGGTGCAGACGGGTGCGGGTGACGATGTCGGCGGGGTCGATGTCGAGGACGCCGACCTCCGAGCCGAGGACCACGAGCCCGTCCTTGGTGACCCAGATGCGCGACGGACGCAGGCCGTTGCGGTCGAGGACCGCGCCGATCACGGTGCCGTCGGTGAAGCAGACGGATGCCGGGCCGTCCCACGCCTCCATGAGCGCCGAGTGGTACTCGTAGAACGCGCGGTGTTCGGGCTTCATGTCCTCGCTGCGCTCCCACGCTTCGGGGACCATCATGAGGACCGAGTGCGGCAGGCTGCGTCCGCCGAGGTGTAGCAGTTCGAGGACTTCGTCGAACCGCGCGGTATCGGACGCGCCCGGCGTGCAGATCGGCGAGATCTTGTCGAGACCGCTTCCGACGGCGGAGCCGAACGCGTCGGTCTTGATGAGTGCTTCGCGGGCACGCATCCAGTTCTCGTTGCCGGTGACGGTGTTGATCTCGCCGTTGTGGGCGACGCGGCGGAACGGGTGCGCGAGCGGCCACGACGGGAACGTGTTGGTGGAGAAGCGCGAGTGGACCATGCCGAGCGCGCTCTCGACGCGGTCGTCCTGCAAGTCGAGGTAGAAGTCGCGCAACTGCGGTGTGGTCAGCATGCCCTTGTAGACGAAGGTCTGGCCGGACAGGCTCGGGAAGTAGGCGGTCTCGCGGCCGGGACCGTCCAGACCCGCGCCCTTCTCACCGAGTTCGTTCTGCACGCGCTTGCGCACCACGTACGCCTTGCGTTCGAGGTCCATCACGGCTGCGTTATCCGGGTCGGCCCCGTTCGGTTGCGTGCCGGCGAGCGCGATGAAGATCTGCCGGAACGTCGGCATCGCGTCGCGGGCGAGCGCGCCGAGCGACGACTCGTCGACGGGCACGTCACGCCAGCCCAGCAGGTCGAGGCCCTCTTCGCGGACGATCGCTTCGATACCCGCGACGGCGTCGCGCACGTCCTGTGCGGACTGTGGCAGGAAGGCGATGCCGGTGGCGTACGAGCCTTCGGCAGGCAGGTCGAAGGCGACGGCTTCACGGAGGAAGCGGTCGGGGACCTGAATCATGATGCCCGCACCGTCGCCGGTGTTGGGCTCGGCACCTGCGGCACCGCGGTGTTCGAGGTTGACCAGCGCGGTGATCGCCTTCTCGACGATGTCGCGGCTGCGTCGTCCGTGCATGTCGACGACGAACGCGACACCGCAGGCGTCATGTTCGTTGAGCGGATCGTAGAGGCCAGTGGGCCCCGGCAAGTGCTTCATGGAATCTGCCATTCCTGCACGCGACGCTGCGTACTGTTTTGTACTTGAAGAACCCGGGCGGATCGATGCGAGCTGCACATCACCGGGGATTCAGCGTCTTTGCTGGTTTACTCGGACACGTGGCCCGAGTGCAGTAACACTGATTCTGCCACGTCAGCGGCCTCGTCAGCAAAATTGGCAGGACATCGGGTGGAAACAGCCCCGTAATGAGGCGGATCCGTCGTATCGTCTCGTCTATGACCGCGAGTCACACGGAAATTGCGCCCAGCGTCGCCGATGTCGGTTCGCTGCGCGCCCGCACGCTCAACGCGTACGTCTGGCGGGCGTCCCGCCCACTGATGGGCGTCATGAGCCGCGCCCCGGGGGTCGGCCCGGCTGCCCTCCCGCTGATTCGCCCCGCGCTCAACCGATCGCTGTCGACGATCAGTCCTGTTCCACGTGGAACCAGGATCACGACGGTCAAGCGGTATGTCGACGGCGGGCAGGTCCGCGGCGAGTGGACGCACGAGGCCGACCGGTTCGGCGGCGGCCTCCCCTCCCCGTCGAGCGGACGGTCCATCCTCTATTACCTTCACGGCAGCGGTTACCTCATCTGCTCGCCGCGGACGCACCGCGGACTCGTCGCCCGGCTGGTCCGCCGAGCCGGGATCGGCGCGTTCAGTCTCGACTATCGACTCGGACCCGAGTACCAGTTCCCGGCGGGCGGCGACGACGCGATCCGCGGCTATCGGTGGCTGCTCGACCAGGGGTTCTCGGGCGATCAGATCATCGTCGGCGGCGATTCCGCCGGCGGGCATCTGGCGCAAGACCTGCTGGCCGCGAACCACACCGACGGCGTCCCGCAACCGAAGGCGATGGTGCTGTTCTCCCCGCTCTACGATCCGATGTTCGACGTCGCTCGGGCACTGGAGCGCACCGGTGTGCACGACCCGCACATCCATGCAGCGAGCGCGCAACTCCTGATGGGCATGTACCGCGGCGACGCGACTGGAGACGACCCGCGGATGCGGATCGCATTGACACCCGACATGGATCTGCCCGACACCCTGATCCAGTACGGCGCCCGCGAGGTCATGGCCGACGACGCCCGCACCATTCATCGGAACATCCTGGCCGCGGGCGGAACGTCGACGTTGCAGGCCTGGCCCGACCAGGGCCACGTGTTCCAGATGTTCCCCTACTTCACCCCCGAGTCGCGCAAAGCCGTCCGCGAGGCTAAGGACTTCATCGACCAGCACCTCGGCTGACCGGGGATCCTCGCAGCCTCAGCGCTGCTGTCGCAGCACGGCGGGCGGGCTATGGGAGCAACTCCCCCACCCGCGCGTCCACTTCGGCGCGCAGAGCGGCGTGGATCGCCTGGACCGTCGGGCTGGACAGGCGTTCGCGTCGGGCCGCGAACGAGAAGTCCATCCGGATCTCGACGGCGTCGCCCAGGACGCGCTTCAACTCCGGGTGTCGCATCGCGACGAATGCCGGCAGCAAGCCGATCCCGCCGCCGGCGCGCGTCGCCTCCACCTGCGCGAACACATTCGTCGACATCAGGCGAGACGTCAGCGCGGGCAGGTGGTGCGTCAGGTCGAGGTCGCCGACCTGCAGCAGAGATTCGACGTACCAGATCAGCGAGTGCGCAGTGAGGTCCGCGGCCGTCCGTGGGACCGGGTGCTTCTGGAAGTATTCGTCGGTCGCGTATAGGCCGAGCGCGTACTCGGCGAGCGGCGCGGTCACCAGTTTGCCGCTCATCGGGACGCCCACGGCGATCGCAACGTCGAAACCCGACTGCTGCAAGTTGAGTTGCCTTGTGGCGGTGAGCACTTCGACAGTCAAGTCAGGGTTTTCGTTGCGCAGACGCGCCATCGCCGGAGCGACGAAGTAGGCGCCGAAGGCATCCGGAGCGGTGATCCGCACGTTGCCTCGCAACGAGTTCGCTCTGGCGCCCGCCACGGCATCGATCGTCCGCTCGACGGCCGCCTCGATCGGCGCCGCCCCCTCGGCGACGTCGCGCCCTACCTCGGTCAACTCCCAGCCGTCGACCCCCTGCTCCACCAGGCGCACGCCGAGGGCTTTCTCCAACGCCCGAATCCGGCGGGTCACCGTGCTCGAATCGACGCCGAGATCCGTCGCCGCGACCGCGCGACTCCCCGCCCGCGCGACGGCCAACAGGTAGCGGAGGTCGTCGGCCCGCACGCTTCGCGCATCAATACTGTCCGGCATTGCACGATTGTAATCTCCATACCTGTCCGGGCTGGCAGTTCTGCACCCCACCGGTGCGCGATTGTGCGTTGACGCACACCCGGTTCAACCTCAGGATGAGTGGCGACGGACACCAGCTGACTCGAGTTCGGCGGATTTCGATTCACACCGGACTCGATCGATAAGGAGAACACCCACGATGCCCGCTACTGCCGATTCGACACCCGCCGACGCACCCGCCGTCGTCACGACGGTCACCGGGCGCATCGGTGTGATCACGTTGAACCGGCCCCGGTCGATCAACGCGCTCGACCACCAGATGGTGCGGCTGATGGACTCAGCACTCATCGCCTGGGCCGATGACCCGGCCATCGACGCCGTCGTGGTGCGCGGCGCAGGCGACCGAGGGCTGTGCGCGGGCGGCGACATCGTCGCGATCCACACAGATGCGAAGGCCCTGACCGGAGCGGGCGACGAAGCCGCGGCGGCCTCGGCGTCTGCCGCGTTCTGGCGCGACGAGTACGTGATGAACGCACGCATCGGCGACTACCCGAAGCCGTACGTCGCGCTCATGGACGGCATCGTCATGGGCGGCGGCGTCGGAGTCTCCGGACACGCGAACACCCGCATCGTCACCGATCGCACCCGCCTCGCGATGCCGGAGGTCGGCATCGGGCTGGTGCCCGACGTCGGCGGCACCTGGCTCCTGTCGCACGTCGACGACGAACTCGGCACGTACGCCGCGCTGACCACGACGCATCTGCGCGGAGGCGATGTGATCGCGCTCGGCCTCGCCGACCATTTCGTGCCCGCGGATCGTCTCGACGCATTCGTCGACGCACTCGCCGAGCGGCCGCTCGACGAGGTCCTCGCCGAGTTCGCGCAGACCCCGCCCGAGTCGGAGATCGCGGCGGGCCGCGAGTGGATCGCGAAGGCGTTCGCCGCCGACACCGTCGCGCAGATCGTCGAGAACTGCGTCGCTACCGCCACCCCGGAGAGTTTCGCGACGGCTGAGGCCGTCGAAGGCAAGTCGCCCGCAGCACTGGCAGCGACCCTCGCCGCACTCCGTGCCGCAGCGGGCGACGCGTCGCTGCGGGACTCGCTCGTCCGCGAATACCGATCGTCGCTGCGGTGCCTGCAGCATCCCGACCTGGCCGAAGGCATCCGCGCCCAGGTGATCGACAAGGACCGCAAGCCGAACTGGCAGCCGGGTCCCGCCGACGCGGATGCATTCCTCGCCCCGTTGCCGGATCATCTCGAACTGAGGCTCTAGACACGCGCAAACATCCGCGCACGAAACATCCGGGCACAGACATCCGGAGACAGGCATTAAGGAGAGACGTATATGGCCGACGCACTCGAGTACGAGACAATCCAGGTCCACACCGAGGGTCGGGTCGGCGTCATCACGCTCGACCGCCCGAAGGCATTGAACGCCCTCAACACGCAGTTGATGACCGAAGTCGTCGATGCCGCGACCGCTTTCGATACCGACCCGGCGGTGGGCGCCATCGTCATCACCGGTTCCGACCGCGCCTTCGCGGCGGGCGCCGACATCAAGGAGATGTCCGAGAAGTCGTTCAGCGATGTACAGTCCGAGCGATTCTTCGGCGACTGGGACCGGCTCGCCCGATTGAACACCCCGACGATCGCCGCGGTCAACGGCTTCGCGCTCGGCGGAGGCTGCGAACTGGCGATGCTGTGCGACCTCATCATCGCAGGTGACACCGCCAAGTTCGGTCAACCAGAGATCACCCTCGGTGTCATCCCGGGCATCGGCGGTTCGCAGCGCCTCACCCGCGCCGTCGGCAAGGCCAAGGCGATGGACCTCATCCTCACCGGCCGTCAGATGAAGGTCGACGAGGCCGAACGCCTCGGACTCGTCTCCCGCGTGGTGCCCGCCGAACAGACGTTGAGCACTGCCCTGGAGGTGGCCGCCGATATCGCCGACAAGTCATCGATCGCCGCTTCGCTCGCGAAGGAGGCCGTGAACCGCGCCTTCGAGTCCGGCCTCACCGAAGGCGTCCGCACCGAGCGTTCGTTGTTCTATTCGACGTTCGCCACCGACGACCAGACCGAGGGCATGGCCGCGTTCGTCGAGAAACGCAAGCCGACCTTCACTCACCGCTGACCGCCCCGCTGAATCGAGCGGAGTCGAGATCCACCCAAAGGAGCACCACCATGACCGACGTCATCCCCCACTACATCGCAGGCAAGCGCACCGTCAGCATCGGTGACGCCGCTGCGTCGGGCCGTACCGCGGACGTGCTGAACCCGAGCCTGGGCACGGTGCAGGCGCAGGTCGCACTCGCGTCGACCGACGAGGTGGCCGCCGCCGTCGCCATCGCCGCGGAAGCTCAGAAGGAGTGGGCGTCGTGGAACCCGCAGCGCCGCGCCCGCGTCCTGATGCGCTTCATCGCCCTGGTCAACGAGAACATGGACGAGCTGGCGACGGCGCTGTCGATGGAGCACGGCAAGACCTTCGAGGACGCGAAGGGCGATGTGCAGCGCGGTATCGAGGTCATCGAGTTCTCCACCGGTATTCCGCATCTGATCAAGGGCGACTACACCGAGGGCGCCGGGCCGGGCATCGACGTCTATTCCATGCGTCAACCGCTCGGCGTCGTCGCGGGCATCACCCCGTTCAACTTCCCGGCGATGATCCCGCTGTGGAAGGCCGGCCCGGCACTCGCGTGCGGTAACGCCTTCATCCTGAAGCCGTCCGAGCGCGACCCGTCCGTCACTCTGCGTCTGGCCGAACTGTTCTCCGAAGCCGGTCTGCCGGACGGCGTCTTCCAGGTTGTCAACGGCGACAAGGAGTCCGTCGACGCTCTGCTGACTCACCCGGACGTGAAGGCGCTCGGTTTCGTCGGCAGCAGCGACATCGCGCAGTACATCTACGAGACCGCCGCGGCCCACGGCAAGCGTTCGCAGTGTTTCGGCGGCGCGAAGAACCACATGATCATCCTCCCCGACGCAGACCTCGACCAGGCGGCCGATGCTCTGATCGGCGCGGGCTACGGTGCCGCGGGCGAACGCTGCATGGCGATCTCGGTTGCTGTCCCGGTCGGCGAGGAGACGGCGGAAGCGTTGCGCGCCAAGCTCGTCGACAAGGTGAAGGCGCTCCGCGTCGGCCACTCGCTCGACCCGAAGGCCGATTACGGTCCGCTCGTCACCGGTGCCGCGCGCGACAAGGTCATCGACTACATCGGACAGGGCGTCGCAGCGGGCGCTGAGCTCGTCGTCGACGGACGCGAACGCACCAGCGACGACGCGACCTTCGAGGGCGAGGACCTGACGAACGGCTACTTCGTCGGCCCGACCCTGTTCGATCACGTCACCAAGGACATGTCCATCTACACCGACGAGATCTTCGGACCGGTGCTGACGATCGTGCGCGCCAAGGACTACGAGGAGGCGCTCGCCCTGCCGACTGACCACGAGTACGGGAACGGCGTCTCGATCTTCACCCGGGACGGTGACGCCGCCCGCGACTTCACCTCACGCGTCGAGGTCGGCATGGTCGGCGTCAACGTGCCGATCCCGGTGCCGGTCGCCTACCACACGTTCGGCGGCTGGAAGCGGTCCGGATTCGGCGACCTGAACCAGCACGGACCGGCGTCGATCATGTTCTACACGAAGACCAAGACGGTCACCCAGCGGTGGCCGTCCGGCATCAAGGACGGCGCCGAGTTCTCGATCCCGACGATGGACTGACAGCCGCCGGTCTCACCTCGCCCCGTTCGCTCGACCAGCGAACGGGGCGAGGTGCTCCAATACCACCCGAACCGGAAGGCCGAACCGTACCGTGACAAACGTGGACGTCCGAGTGAACACCATCGATTCCCTGCTGCGCAGGTCTGCCTCGCGCACCCCCGACGCCGTCGCGCTCCGGTTCGCCGACCGCGACTGGACCTACCGAGCACTCGATGACGCGGTGACGCGGGCGGCCGGTCGGCTGCTCGCACTCGACGTGAAGGCCGGTTCGCGGATCGCCGCGTTCGGCGTGAATTCCGACGCCTACCTCATCGGTTTCCTCGGCGCCGTCCGCGCGGGCCTCGTGCACGTGCCGATCAACTTCGCGCTCAAGGCGGGCGAACTGCGTTATCTCCTCGAGGATTCGGGGGCGTCGGTAGTGCTCGTCGATCCGCTGTTGCGGACGACCCTCGACGAGGTCGTGGGCGATCTGCCGGTGATCGCCCTGCGCGACGCCGACGACAGTCTCCTCGCGACCGCATCGGACGGGCCCGTCCCAGAGGTGAACGTCGACGTGGCTCCGACCGATCTCGCCCAGTTGCTGTACACCTCGGGCACCACGTCCGCGCCGAAGGGCGCGATGATGACCCATCAGGCGCTCGTTCACGAGTACGTGTCGTCCCTGCTCGGCCTCGACTTCACGGCCGACGACGCACCGCTGATCGCGATGCCGCTGTACCACTCGGCAGGTATGCACGTGTTCGCTCTCCCGTACCTGTCGATCGGCGCGACGATCTCGCTGATCGAGAAGCCGGACGTCGGTGAGATTCTGCGCCTGGTGGAGGAGCTGCGGATCGGATCCCTCTTCCTCGCACCGACGGTGTGGGTGCCGCTCGCGAACAGCCCCGAGCTCGATTCGCGCGACCTGAGTTCGTTGACGAAGGCGCAGTACGGCGCATCGATCATGCCGGTGACCGTGCTCAACCGGCTGCGCGAACGGTACCCGGACATCGGTTTCTACAACTGTTTCGGACAGTCGGAGATCGGGCCGCTGGCCACCATTCTGCGGCCGGAGGAGCACGCCGACCGACCCGCGTCGTGCGGCCGTCCGGTGTTCTTCGTCGAGACCCGGATCGTCGACGGCGACGGAAACGATGTGCCGCTCGGCGAGCAGGGCGAGGTCTGCTATCGCTCGCCGCAGTTGTGCAGCGGCTACTGGAACAAGCCGGACGCCACCGAGGAGGCGTTCACCGACGGCTGGTTCCATTCCGGCGACCTCGTGACCAGCGATGATCGGGGCTATATCACCGTCGTCGACCGCATCAAGGATGTCATCAACACCGGTGGGGTCCTCGTCGCCTCCCGGGAGGTCGAGGACGCCGTCTACCTGCACCCGGCGGTGGCCGAGGTCGCGGTGATCGGCACACCGGACGAGAAGTGGATCGAAGCGGTGACCGCCGTGGTCGTGGTCAAAGACGGCCAGACGGCCACCGAGGACGAGTTGATCGCGTTCGTGAAGGAACGGATCGCGCCGTTCAAGGTGCCCAAGTCGGTGATGTTCGTCGACGAACTGCCGCGCAACCAGAGCGGCAAGCTGCTGAAGCGGGAGTTGCGGGCGAAGGCGTGACAGGCGCGGGTCGGGGTTCGACCGGCGAGTTCGGGAGCGTCCTCGACGGCGGATGCTTGCGCGAACGACGGGAAGTATTCGGCCCCAGCGGTTAACCTCGGTGGTGGGCCCGTGCCCCGGCCACGGGCCTTGTACAGCCCAACGCCTACCTCCCTAGGAGGACGAGCATGACCGAGGACAAGAATTTCACGACCACGGACTCCGGCGCTCCGGCAGGCAGCGACGAGCATTCACTCACTGCGGGCGCTGCTGGCCCCATCGTCCTGCACGACCACTACCTGATCGAGCAGATGGCGCAGTTCAACCGCGAACGCGTCGCCGAACGTCAGCCCCACGCCAAGGGCAGCGGAGCCTTCGGCACTTTCGAGACGACGAGCGACGTATCGGCGTACACGTGCGCATCGCTGTTCCAGCCGGGCGCGAAGACCGAGATGGTGGCGCGCTTCTCCACGGTCGCCGGCGAGCGAGGCAGCCCCGACACGTGGCGTGACCCCCGCGGGTTCGCGTTGAAGTTCTACACCGACGAAGGCGTGTACGACATGGTCGGCAACAACACGCCCGTCTTCTTCATCAAGGACCCGATGAAGTTCCAGCACTTCATCCGCTCGCAGAAACGGCGCGCAGACAACAACCTGCGCGACCACGACATGCAGTGGGACTTCTGGACCCTCTCCCCCGAATCGGCGCACCAGGTCACCTGGCTGATGGGCGACCGCGGCATCCCGCGAACGTGGCGACATATGAACGGCTACAGCTCGCACACCTACATGTGGGTCAACGCCGAAGGCGTCAAGCACTGGGTCAAGTACCACTTCATCACCGATCAGGGCGTCGAGTGTCTGACACAGGACGAGGCGGATCGGCTCGCAGGCGCCGACACCGACTACCACACCAGGGATCTTTTCGACTCGATCGCGAAGGGCGAGAACCCCAGCTGGACACTCAAAGTCCAGTTGATGCCGTTCGACGACGCGACGGCGTACCGGTTCAATCCATTCGATCTCACCAAGGTGTGGCCGCACTCGGATTACCCGCTCCACGAGGTCGGCAAGATGACGTTGCACACCAACCCGACCGACAACCACGCCCAGATCGAGCAGGCCGCGTTCGAGCCCAGCAACGTCGTTCCGGGAATCGGTTTCAGCCCGGACCGGATGCTGCTCGGCCGCGTGTTCGCGTATTCGGACGCCCACCGGGCTCGGCTCGGAGCCAATTACAAGCAGATCCCGGTCAACCGGCCGCACAACGAGGTCCGCAGCTACTCGAAGGACGGTGCGATGCGCATCGATCCGGTGAGCGATCCGGTGTACGCCCCGAACTCGAAGGGCGGCCCCGCGGCCACGTACTCCGGGCAGGCCGAGCCACAGTGGGCGGCCGACGGTGACATCGTCCGCAGCGCGTACGTCGATCACCCGGAAGACGACGACTGGGGGCAGCCCGGCACGCTCGTTCGCGACGTGCTCGACGACGCCGCACGGGATCGGTTGGCGGGCAACGTCGCCGGACATCTCCTCGACGGTGTCAGCGAGCCGGTGCTGACGCGGGCATTCGAGTACTGGCGGAATGTCGACGCTGACCTCGGAGCCGACATCGAACGAAGGGTGCGAGCCGGATAGTCCGCGCCAACGGCGCCGTCCAAGCTGTCGGCGGGATCCTCATCTCGGTGGGGGTCGCGCCGCGCTTGGCGGCTGCGGGTGCACTTGGGGGCGGGCTCATCACGATTATGGCGGCGGGCGAGAAGGAGCGGCTGGCGATACGGCTTGACCGCTAGGGGGTGAACTCCCAGAGGCTCGCGATCGGCAGTCCATAGAGTTTCGGGGAGTACCGGTAGCCGGTCTGCGCCGTTCCCAGCACGATTCCGGCGACGAATCTGTCACCCAACTCGTCCCGCAGCTTCTCGAGTCCGCGGAATTGCCGAGCGTTGTACGACGCCGCGGCCTTCACCTCGACACCGACGACGCTGCCGTCGTCGAACTCCAGGATGAGATCAACTTCTGTGCCGTCCCGATCACGGTAGTGGAACAGATCGAAACTCCGGTCCGACCACGTCCGTTGACGAAGCAGTTCAGTGGCTACGAACGATTCAAGGAACCCGCCGAACGCTTCGCCGTACTCGAGACGAGACAGCTGGTCGGCTGTTACCCTCGCCAGGCGCATCGCCATCGCCGAGTCGACGACGAAGGTCTTCGGCCGACCGACCTCCCGTTTCGCCAGATTCGGTGTCCACGGTGGGATACTCGCCGCAAACCCGACGTCGTGCAGAAGGTCGACGTACGACGTTACCGTCCGTGCCGGAATCGAGGTCTCGTCGGCGAGCTTCGCCTTGACTAGTTCTGCCGACGGTCGGCCGGCGAGCACACGGAGCATCGACATGACGCGATCCGGGTTGAGCAGCCTGTTGAGCTCACGCATATCTCGGCCGACGACGCCCTGCACATATCCGTCGATCCAGGGGCCGCGCATGCGCTGCGGCATAGTCCGCATCTCCGGATAGGCCCCTGTTCCGAGGCGACTCGCGTAGTCGTCGCGCCCCACCGACGTCGAGAAGTCTGATGCGAGGCACGCATGTCCGCGCACCGCGCGGGCGAAGTCGTCTGACCGGCCCGCCATCTCGCCTTGGCTGAGCCCGTAGAGGTTGAGTCGCACGGCACGGCCGGCCAGACTGTCCGCCAGGCCTTTCACCCGGAGCAGGCTGGACGAGCCGGTGAGGATGAACTTGCCCGGACGTCGGTCGTCGTCGATTGCAGCCTTGATCGCCAAGGTGAGTGATGGCATCCGCTGGATCTCATCGATCACCATCTGCCGGTTCCCCGCCTGCGCGAGGAATCCGGCCGGATCAGCTTCTGCCGCCGCCCGCACCTGTTCATAGTCGAGATTCATCGTGAGCGCGTCCGACTGTGCCACGCGCGCGGCCAACGTACTCTTTCCAACCTGCCGAGCGCCCTCGATCACGATGGCAGGAAAGTGTCGTAGGAAGTCGCCGACGATCGGTTCGACGTTCCTGTTCAGAAGGTCGGACATGAGGCCATACTACGCCCAGTCTGCCGATTCGCGGCATCGAGTCTGCCGATTCGCGAAGTCGAGTCTGCCGATTCGCGAAGTCGAGTCTGCCGATTCGCGGAAACGAGATCGCCGATTCGCGACGCTATTCTTCCCAGCGATCGCTGGTACTCGGGTAGCGGACGCGCAGATGACTGTAGAGGTAGGTGGCGACGATCAGCGTGCCCGCCGAGCCGACCGCCCACCACAGCCAACCGTTGAGCAGACCGTCGCGGACGGCGGCGACCAGCCAGACGAGCACGGTTCCGACGGTCGCGATCGTGGCGATCAACCGGATCGTCAACACGACGGTCGCGGCGATCGACCATGCTGCGCGGCGTGCCGTACTCATGTCCGCAACACTATTCGTGTCCTCGCGAATCAGCTATCTGTTAGGTGCCTCTGGGGCAGATGCTTCTCGGAGGCGTACCCGATGGCGCCGAGCGAGACGCCGAGCAGCACGGCCAACGCGATCAGCAGTTCGAGGGTCGTGAACGGCGGGGTCAGCGCGGCCAGGAGAGTCGGCATCGCGAAACCGACGTAGGCGACGGCGTAGAAGATGCCGGTCAGGCGGGCCAGTTCGGTCGGCGGTGCGATCCGCTGGACCTCCATCAGACCGGATGTGAGTCCGATTCCGAACCCGACGCCGAACACGATGCTGGCGACGACGCCGACCAGCAGGCTGTCGGTGGTGACGGCCGCGATCATCACCCCGATGCCGACCACGAGGATCGCCAGCGAGACGAGCAGTCCGCGTGCGCTCGACTCCGAGTCGATGCGTTTGGCGAGCGGCTGAACGGCGGCGCTGGTACCCAATGCGATGACGCTGAGCAGCGTCCCGTACGCGAGCCCCAACCCTCCGGCCGCGTCGGCCAGGAGCACCGGCTGGTAGCCATACGACAGACCGCACGCGATGAACAGCCATGGGCAGCAGATCATCACGACGCGCACGAAACGACGGTGGCGGGCCGACGCCACGAGGAATCCGCCTCGATCACGCACATCGTCGTCGAGCGCGGGCGCGGTCTCGACGGGTCGGCGGACCAGCCACAGGAACGGAACCGTGACAACAATGTGCAACAGGAACGGCAGCGAGTGCGTCCACGGCCCCCACTGAGCGATGCAGCCCGCGACGAGCGCGCCCAGTGCGGAACCGAGGGTGAACGCGAGCGACGCGCGGCGTGCGCCCGACGACGCGTCGGCGGCAGGATCGAACGGCCGACGCGACAGTTCTTTGAGCCACGTGGTGCCGACCGCTGTCGCCGTGCCGACTGCGACACCGGAGAACATGCGGCCCAGGAAGATCGTCCACAGCCCCAATCCCTCGCTCGCGAGGAGGACGCTGCCGATCAGGCCGGCGATGACGGCGACCAGCATCGGCGCTCGCCGTCCCACCCGGTCGGCGATGCTGCCCGACACGATGAGCGCGGGTACCAGCCCGACGACGTAGATGCCGAGGAACGCGGTGACCGTGGCGGCTGAGAAGTGGTCCTGCTCCCGGTACATGACGAGCAACGGGCTGAACTGGTTGCCCGACCACGCGCACACGAACAGCGCGCCGAACACGAGCATCCAATCGCGCGGGAACGCCCTCGCCACCGTGTCCGACACAGCACCGACCTGCGTCTCGGTGGTCGTCACAGCGCACCCTGGTACCGGTTGAAATGAGCCTGCAGCAGCGCCGAATAGCGGTCGGTGTCACCGTCACACAGACACGCCGCCAGCTCTTCGTGGTCGACGAGTGAGGACTGAAGGTTGGCCGGGTCTATCCGCAGCAGCAGATTCCGCAACCGTTGTTGGCGTGCACGCAGCTGCTCGTAGAAGTGCTCGGCGATCGGGTTGCCCGACGCGCGCACCACGAGAAGGTGGAACTCGTCGTCGACGTCGACGAACCCGTCGACGTCCTCGACCGCCACGAAGTCGCGCTGGCGCGCGAGGTTCTCGTCGATCTCGGCTCGCACCGCGTCGTCGGGCCCACCCTGGCCGAACAGCTGCGCGGCCGACGCCGCTTCGATCGCGTGTCGCATGGCGAGAACGTCCGCGGCCTCGGACGGTGTCACCGGTCGGACGACGGCTCCGCGCCTCGGCTGCAGATCAAGGAGTTGCTCGGCGGCAAGCCGGAGGAACGCCTCATGCACCGGCGTGCGGCTGAGTCCCAGGTCGGCGCTCACCGCGACTTCGCTGAGCAGCGATCCGCCGGGCAGAGCTCCGCTGATGATGCCGTTCTTCGTCGTCACATACGCACGTTCGGCCGCGACCTCGGTCTTCGATTCCACGGCACCGACGTTAGCTTGCATGCAAGCTTGCATGCAAGCTATGGCTTCGGGGTCTGCGACCCGTCTTTCGCCGCCCATACAGCCCGCGATGGTGGATGATTACCGTATGCGAACGCTGCTGAACGTGATCTGGCTCCTCCTCTGCGGACTATGGATGGCCATTGGCTACCTCGTCGCAGGCGTCATCTGCTGCATCCTGATCATCACCATCCCGTTCGGGATCGCGTCGTTCCGCATCGCCGCCTACGCACTGTGGCCGTTCGGGCGGACCACGGTCCCCAGACGTGATGCGGGCGCCGGATCACTCATCGGCAACATCATCTGGATCATCTTCGCCGGCCTCTGGCTCGCGATAGGACACATCACCACCGGCATCGCCATGTGCATCACGATCATCGGCATCCCGCTCGGCATCGCGAGCTTCAAGATGGTGCCGATCTCGCTGATGCCGCTCGGCGTCGACATCGTGCCCGTCGACGCCGTGCGGCAAGCGTACTGAGCGGCCGATGCTCGGCTCCCCTTTCGGCCGCGCCCATTGCGCTCATATTCGCCCGAACGATCGCCATCTGACCAATGCGGACACGGATTGTCGGTGACGACCGATAATGTCGACTAGACAAGCCTCAGAACGACTTTGGGATCTCACACTGCCCAATGAGAGGGAGCATGGACGTCTTCAGCGTTCACCAGCGCATGGTTGACGATTACACATCGTTCACCACATCATCTGTCGACGTTCGGGAAGCCCGACTCGCGCAACACGTCGACGAACTGATCGCGCGCGGTGACCAGACGCCCGAACCTTGGCTGTCGCTCAATCCGCTATTCGCGACTGGCGGCTCGATCACTGAGCTTGCGCGCGACGGCCTTCTCCATGAGGAGTGCGATCGAATCTTCCGCCCCAAGGCCGCGGTCGACGACCCCGGTGATCGCACGATCACACTTCACCAGCATCAACGTGAAGCCGTCGAGATCGCACAATCCGGCCAATCGTACGTCCTGACAACCGGCACGGGGTCGGGAAAGTCCCTCGCGTACATCATCCCGATCGTCGATCGGGTTCTGAGAATGAAACCCAAGCGCTCCGGCGTCAAAGCGATCATCGTGTACCCGATGAACGCCCTGGCGAACAGTCAACTGGGCGAGCTGGAGAAGTTCCTGGAATACGGGTACGGCAAAGGGTCCGAACCGGTGACGTTCGCTCGCTACACCGGCCAGGAGAACAACGCCGAGCGCGAAGAGATCTTGCGCAATCCTCCGGACATTCTGCTCACAAATTACGTCATGCTCGAACTGGTCCTCACGCGTCCCGAGGAGCGACGCCGCCTCGTCCAAGCAGCACAAGGGCTTGCGTTCCTCGTACTTGACGAGCTCCATACTTATCGGGGTCGCCAGGGCGCCGATGTCTCCATGCTCGTGCGCCGGGTCCGCGATGCGTGCCAGTCGCCCGATCTGCAGTGCATCGGCACATCAGCGACCATGGCGACTGGTGGAACGGTCGAGAACCAACGCGCCGTGGTCGCTGAAGTCGCCAGTCGGATCTTCGGCACCGAGGTGACCCCGGAGCGAGTGATCGGTGAGACGCTATCTCGGGCGACAAGCGGCGCGGAGACCGACTGCGCTGCGCTCACTGCCGAAGTCCGTGTAGGTGGAGCACACGGCGACTACACCCAACTCACGACCTCGCCGCTCGCTACCTGGATCGAGTCGGCCTTCGGCCTGGACACCGAAGAGACGACCGGTACGGTCGTCCGTCAACGTCCCGAGCAGGTCCGCGAAGCGTCGGCACGGCTGTCGGAGATGACCGGTTGCTCACCTGACGAGTGTGCCACCGCGATCCGCACGACGCTCCTCGCAGGTTCAGCGAGTAGACACCCTGCTACCGATCGGCCCCTCTTCGCATTCCGCCTTCACCAGTTTTTGGCCAAGGGCGACACCGTGTACGTCTCGATCGAACCCGAGGGTTCCAGACACGTCACCTCGACCTACCAGGTCGCGGTCCCGGGACATCCCGAGAAGGTGTTGCTGCCGCTCGCCTTCTGTCGCGAGTGCGGGCAGGAGTACCTGGTCGTCGCGCGCACCGACGACCAGGGCATCGTTCGATACGTCGCCCGGCGCGACCGCGACGCCAGCGGCGGGGACGACGCCAACGGATACCTGTACATCTCGACGGACCAGCCGTGGCCGGCCGATCCGCTCACCGACGGGCGTTTCCCGGACTCCTGGGTCGTAGACGGAAGCGTCGTCGAGCGGCTCCGCAGGCACCAGCCGCGCAATATTCGAATCGACACCGACGGCTCCGAGACTTCGGACGGACTGCACGCCACTTACGTTCCGTCCCCGTTCCGGTTCTGCCTCCGCTGCAAGGTGTCGTACGAGCAGGCCCGCGGCAGCGACTTCGCCAAACTCGCAACCCTCGACGCAGAAGGTCGTAGCTCGGCCGTCTCGGTGATCAGCTCGTCAATTGTGCGTTCACTGCGGCAGCTTCCACCCGCCGAACTCGCCATGGATGCGCGCAAGCTCCTGACCTTCGTCGACAACCGTCAAGATGCAAGCCTTCAGGCCGGACACTTCAACGACTTCGCCCAAGTCACCCAGCTTCGAGGCGCCCTTCATCGGGCATTAGAGACGGAGGACCTGCGGCACGACGACGTCGCCCAGAAGGTAGTCGCTGCGCTTGCACTGCCGTTCGAGGCCTACGCCTCGAATCCAGACGCCAAATACGGGATGCGCACCGCCGCACAGAGGGCCTTCGCAGCGTTCATCGAGTTCCGCCTGTACGCGGATCTCCAGCGAGGTTGGCGCGTCACCATGCCGAATCTCGAGCAGACCGGACTCCTCCGAATCGATTACGACTCACTGCCAGATATCTCTGCCGATTCCGACCTTTGGGCGTCGTCTCACATCGCCCTTCGGGACACCGCCCCAGGCGAACGGGAAGACCTGTGCCGCATCGTCCTCGATGAGTTCCGCCGCGATCTGGCCGTCGACGTCGAGTGCTTGTCGGAGGAAGGGTACGAACGCATTCGCCACCAGTCCGAGCAGCATCTGACTGGCCTGTGGTCTGTCTCGCGCCGAGACGCCCCGCCGATACCTGCGACAGTATCGACTCGGCCCGGGTCGCCAGGACGACCTCGTGCCGAGGCTCGAATGACCGGGCGCTCGGCGCTGGGACGCTACATCAAAGACCGCACCAGCCTCCGCAACAGCAATGGACAGCCTCTAGACACCGGGGACGCACAGCAGATCATCGAGAACACTCTCCGAGTTCTCGAACGAGTCGGCCTCCTGACCACAGTGGATCTTCCCAAGGACCCCGGACCCAACTACCGGTTGAAAGCTTCCGCCGTGGTCTGGCGTCTCGGTAACGCGAAGACTGGAGCACCGGATCCGCTCCGACGCACGGCGAGCGCTGATCAGGGACTCCGTATCAATCCGTTCTTCCGCGACCTCTACCGTGAAACCGCGCGGTCGTTGTCCGGTCAGTTCGCGCGCGAACACACCGCCCAGGTCCCCAGTGACATCCGACGAGAACGCGAGGAAGACTTTCGGGAAGGAATCCTCCCGCTTCTGTTCTGTTCGCCCACCATGGAACTCGGAGTCGACATCGCGAGCTTGAACGCAGTGGGGCTACGCAATGTCCCGCCGACTCCCGCGAACTACGCTCAGCGTTCGGGTCGTGCTGGCCGGTCAGGCCAGCCAGCTCTGGTCGTCACCTATTGCGCGACCGGCAACGCACACGATCAGTACTATTTCCGGCGTTCACGCGACATGGTCGCCGGATCCGTCGCCGCGCCTCGCCTCGATTTGACGAACGAATCCCTTCTCGCATCACACTTACGAGCGCTGTGGTTGTCAGAGACGGGTGCCGCCCTCCGGTCGCGGCTCCCCCAGCTACTCGACTCTGAAGCAGACGGTATGCCGTTGATCGGCGAACTCGTGCAACAGATCTCAGATCCAGACGCGATCTCCCGGGCAATCGCCCGCGCCGAGGGGATCATCATGCCCCTCCGCTCCGAGTTGGAGAAGACCGCGTGGTGGAACGACGAATGGGCAGCGTCGATCATCCGCTCCGCTCCGAGTGACTTCGATTCGGCATGCAACCGATGGCGCGAACTGTACCGAGCGGCAAGCGCCGACCAAAAGGAACAGAACCGAATTGTGCTCGACGCATCGGCGACGCCGGGCGCCCGTCGTGCCGCCGATTCACGTCGCCGTGAAGCCGAGAACCAATTGCGTCTGCTGCGCAATGAGGACTCAGATCGAGGACACTCGGACTTTTACAGCTACCGCTACTTCGCCTCCGAGGGATTCCTGCCCGGATACAGCTTCCCACGCCTGCCTCTGGCCGCCTACATCCCCGGCGTACGCGGATCGTCCGCAGATAATGGCGACTACCTGCAACGACCCCGCTTTCTCGCCATCTCAGAATTCGGACCAGGTGCTCTGATCTACCACGAGGGTGCCCGCTACGAAGTACGCCGAATCCAAGTTCCGATGGCCTCAGGCGGAGTCGGTACCGTCGATTTGGAGGACGCGCGGCGCTGTACGGAATGCGGGTACCACCATGTTAGGCAGGCCGGCCTTGATGTCTGCGAGAACTGCGGCGCGACACTCGCAGATCCGCGGCACAACCTGATGCGCATGCAGACCGTGTTCACTCGTAGGCGCGAGCGCATCTCGTCGGACGAGGAAGAGCGCCGCCGCGCTGGATTCGAGCTCGAGACGTCGTACCGGTTCAGTCAGCACGGCCCCAGGTCGGGCAGGATCGATGCCAATGTCGCCTGCGGCGATCGCCCCGTTGCCGACATGACCTACGGCGATACTGCCGTCGTCCGGGTGACCAACCTCGGTCGTCGCCGACGAAAGAACCCCAACGATCTCGGCTACTGGCTAGACACGGTTAAGGGCAACTGGCTCAGCGAGAAAGCTGCGACGGACACCACCCCGGACGAGGGCGGTCTCGGTGATGCGGCCGACGTCAAGACGAAGCAGAAGGTGATCCCGTACGTCGAGGACACCCGGAACATCTCGGTTGTGCGGCTCCACGAGAGCGTCGACGAGGTCGTCTCGACGACCTTGCGATACGCGCTGGAGCGCGGGATCGAAGCAGAGTTCCAGCTCGAGGACTCCGAACTGTCGAGCGAAGCGCTCCCCGACAGCTTCGAGCGCGCGCGGATGTTGTTCACCGAATCCGCCGAGGGCGGTGCGGGCGTCCTGCGACGGCTACATGGTGAGCCTGACGCTCTCGCCCGCGTGGCGCGCCGTGCGCTCGAGATCGCCCACTTCGCACCCGACGGTACTGACACGGCCGGGAGTAACGCCGGACCCGACGAAGACCATTGCGCGAAGGCTTGTTACGACTGCCTGCTCGCTTACGGAAACCAGTCCGATCACCAGCGCATCGACCGGCATGCGGTCAAGGGGTTGCTCCTCGACCTGGCGAGCGCGCGCACTGACCCGGTGGCCGACAGTTCGGATTCAGCCGGTGACGTCGACGAGTTGCGCGCGCAGTGCCGAACGGACCTCGAGCGGTCTCTCATCGATCTGATGGCGCTGCACTCGTTCACGCTGCCGACTGGAATCCACCTGTCGATCGGAACAGTATCCGCAGACTTCGTCTTCCGCGGTGACTCCGGTACCACCGCGGTGTTTCTCGACGCGACGGATCAACCGCCAGGCCCGGGCCGCGACGAAGACTCCGAAGACGAGTTGATGAATCGCGGATGGATGACACTCCGCATCCGCGGAGACGATGACTGGCTCGCAGTGCTGCGGGCGAACCCCTACGTGTTCGGCACGGGAAAGAAGTAGACGGAATGGGTTTCGCCCCAGGCAACTTGGTGACCGCACGCGGACGCGAATGGGTGGTGCTGCCCGACAGCACTGACGATTTCCTCGTTCTACGCCCTCTCGGCGGACTCGATGATGACATCGCAGGCGTCCTCGTCAGCGAAGGTGTGGAGCCGGCCACCTTCCCACCGCCACAGGCCGAGGATCTCGGTGACCACTACAGCGCACGAATGCTTACCGACGCGCTCCGAATCGGGTTCCGATCGACCGCCGGCCCATTCCGGTGTTTGGCGTCGATCTCCGTACAACCCCGTGCATACCAGCTCGTTCCACTGATGATGGCGCTCCGCCAAGACGTCGTGCGTCTCCTGATCGCCGATGACGTCGGTATCGGGAAGACCATCGAAGCCGGCCTCGTCGCCGCGGAACTCCTCGCTGTCGGGGAGGCTCGCGGCCTCGCGGTGTTGTGCAGTCCGGCGCTCGCTGAACAGTGGCAGACCGAGCTTCACGACAAGTTCGGTATGGAGGCAGAACTGGTTCTTCCCTCCACCGTAAGACGGTTGGAGCGCGGGTTAGTCGGCACCGAGTCGATCTTCGACCGCTACCCGATCACGGTCGTATCCACGGACTTCATCAAGAACTCGCGTCGGCGGCACGAGTTCCTCCGGACCTGTCCGGACTTGGTGATCGTGGACGAGGTCCACACCTGCGTAGCCGCAGCGGGGCAAGCAGGTTCAGGTCGGACTCAGAGATACGAACTGATCCACGAGTTGTCTTCGGATCCGTCACGGCACATGGTCCTGGCCAGCGCCACGCCCCACTCCGGCAAAGAGGAGGCGTTCCGGAACCTATTAGGTCTCCTCGATCCCGCGTTGGAGACCGTGAACTTAGAGACGGTCAAGGGCCGCGAGCTTCTCGCGAAACACTTCGTGCAACGGCGCCGCGGCGATATCCGGCGCTACCTCGACGAGGACACTCCGTTCCCTACAGACCGTCTGACCAGAGAAGCGCCGTACAACCTCTCGCCGGAATACCACGCACTGTTCACCAAAGTGCTCGACTACGCGCGTGAAACTGTACTCACTGCGGAGGGCAACCTGGCCAAACGCGTGAACTGGTGGTCGGCCCTCGCGTTGCTGCGCGCGCTGGCCTCGTCGCCGCGCGCGGCTGCCCAGACCCTGCGCACTCGGGCAGCATCCGTAGCAGCCATCTCACCGGCTGAAGCTGATGCGATCGGTCGGTCCGTAGTTCTGGACCAGGCCGACGACGAGTCGATCGAAGCGGCAGACGCCACTCCCGGCGCGGACATCGGCGATACGGCTACCGATGCGACCGCCCGGCGGTTGCGCGGGTTCCTCGCCGACGCCCGCGAACTCGAGGGCAAGGCCGACAAGAAGATCGCCGCCCTCGTGAAGGAGGTCAAAGCACTCCTAGCCGAAGGCTGCGACCCGATCGTCTTCTGTCGGTTCATCGACACGGCCGACTACGTCGCCGAACAGCTGGGTAAGGCACTCGGCAAAGGCGCCACCGTCCGATCTGTGACCGGCGCGTTGCCGCCGACCGAGCGCGTCGCGCGCATTGAGGAGTTGACGGCTGTCGAAGGCCGTCATGTGCTGGTCGCGACGGACTGTCTGTCCGAAGGCGTGAACCTCCAGGAGAGCTTCCAGGCGGTGGTCCATTACGACCTGGCGTGGAACCCCACCCGCCATGAACAGCGCGAAGGCCGTGTGGACCGTTTCGGTCAGCGTGCCGATCAAGTCCGCGCTGTGACCCTCTACGGCCGAGACAACCAGATCGACGGCATCGTCCTCGAAGTGCTACTTCGCAAGCATGAGGCGATCCGGAAGGCGACCGGCGTATCGGTTCCTGTACCGGACAACAATTCCGCGGTGGTGGAGGCACTGATGGAAGGGCTGCTCCTACGTGGAGGCGACGCGGAGCAGTTGACCTTGGATCTAGGTGTGCGGGAAAAGCAAGAGAACTTGTATCGCGAGTGGGAATCGACCGCAGACCGCGAGCGTCTCGCGCAGACCAAGTACGCGCAGCACGCGATCAAACCTGAGGAAGTGTCCGAGGAGGTAGCTGCGGCCCGCGCGGCGCTGGGCACAGCCGAACAGGTGCGCGACTGCGTCGACCACACGCTGCGAGCTCTGGGTTCGACGATCACACCGACCGCCAGAGGCTTCACCGCCTCACTCTTCCCACTTCCCCTCGAACTCATGGACGCACTCCCCATCGGCCGCCGTGATCCGCTGTTGTTCGCCGACGACCTGCCCGTCGGGCGCGGAGAATCCGTCTTGAATCGCACCGATGCGGCCGTCGAGTCGATCGCGTCATACGTGCTCGAATCCGCATTAGACGCGGAGATCGATCCGTCGAGGCGGCCTGCGCGGCGGTGCGCAGTGATCCGGACCGGCGCAGTGTCTACGAGGACGACGCTGTTGGTTGTGCGTTACCGTTTCCATCTGCAATTGCCGTCACGTAGCGGTGAACGCGAGTTGATCGCCGAGGACGTCGCGACGATCGCGTTCGAGGGTGCTCCCGCACACGCGGTGTGGCTGGACGATGAGCGTGCAGCCGATCTTTTGTCAGCCACACCGAGTGGGAATATTCCGGCGCTGCAGGCGACGAGATTCATCGGTCGTGCGCTTGACGGCGTCGATGCCCTCCGCCCGTATTTGAACGAGCGCGGAGTCGCTATGGCCCACGATCTCCTCGCCTCGCACCGTCGGGTGCGCCAGGCGTCCTCCGAGATCGTCCGCGGTCTGAAAGTCACCCCGGAAGAGGCCGCCGACATCCTCGGAGTGTTCGTTTTCGTCCCGGCAGTCGAGGAAGGTGCCCTGTGAGCACACGTCAGATAGCAGGCGAATCGTATGTCGGAGTCCGGATCCAGGGCGGGCTACTGCCTGCCGACCTTCCCTCGCAACTAGCCGCAGGGCACGACCCCCTTGGCAAGGCTCTTGAGCCACGGGACTATCACCTCGCCGCCGGTGAGACAGTTCGTGATGCCGCCAACCGGGCCTGGGCCTACCTTTGCGGCGTGTGGACCGGATACCGCGACGCGCTCTCCCAGTTGCCTGAGGGCGCTCCGACAACCGGCCTCACGCGTGAACGCTTCCTCTTGATACTTCTCAAACAGCTCGATTTCGGCCAGGTCCCGGCGAGCGGTAAGGGCGGCATCGCAGTCGACGGCCGCAACTTTCCCGTCTCCCACGAGTGGGGATCCACTCCGATTCATCTTCTGGGGTGGGGGACGGCCTTGGACACGCGGAGCAAGGGTGTCGCAGGCGCGGCAGGTTCGGCACCCCAGTCGATGGTGCAGGAGCTTCTGAATCACAGCGACGACCATTTGTGGGCGATCCTTTCGAACGGCCAGGTGCTTCGCCTGCTGCGCGACTCGACTTCATTGGTCGGTTCGGCCTACGTCGAGTTCGATCTGGAAGCGATCTTCGACGGCGAACTGTTCTCCGATTTCCTACTGCTGTACACGCTGTGCCACGTCTCCCGTTTTGAAGTGCGCGACGACTCCGGGCCGGCGTCGTGCCCACTGGAGCAGTGGCGGACCGAGGCTGTCGAGTCAGGATCACGCGCGCTGAACCAACTGCGCGACGGCGTCGTCGAAGCGCTGCAGACCTTGGGGATCGGCTTCTTGACTCACCCTCAGAATGCGACGCTCCGTGAGGACCTCGCGTCCGAGCGCTTGTCGGTGAACGACGTCAACCATGCACTTCTGCGGGTGGTATACCGGCTGCTTTTCACCTTCGTCGCAGAAGACCGCCAAGCGCTCCTCGATCCGAACGCGAGCGTTGAGGTGCGGCAACGCTACCTCAGCTACTTCTCCACTGCTCGGCTTCGAGCGACCGCTCGTCGTCGACGCGGCGGCCGCTACGGCGACCGCTGGGAGGCGTTGACGCTGGTGTGGCGCGGTCTCGGCAGCGAAGAGGGACTTCCCGAGCTCGGACTACCCGGTATTGGCGGGCTGTTCGACAACGGCGAACTCGACTTCCTCACCGAGCACGCGCTGTCGAACGACGCGCTGCTCAGCGCAGTCAAGTCGCTGTCATTGGTCCGCGAATCGAAGTCGAGCGTGTTGCGGGTGGTCGACTACCGGAATCTCGGCGCCGAAGAGCTGGGCAGTATCTACGAAGCGCTGCTCGAGTTCGTGCCGCAGTGGGATCCGGCGAAGAAGGAGTACTCACTCAACATCGAGTCGGGTAACCAACGTAAAGACACCGGCTCGTACTACACGCCGAGTTCACTGGTCGAGTCGCTCCTCGACACCGCGCTGGAGCCGGTGCTCGACGACGCGTTCAAGTCCGCCGATACTACCGACGGCCAGATCCAAGCATTGCTGTCGGTGACGGTGTGCGACCCGGCGTGTGGCAGTGGACATTTCCTGGTCGGTGCCGCACGACGGATCGCGAAACGTGTTGCCGCAGCGCGGACTGGCGATCCCGAGCCGGCTCCCGCTCAGGTGCGCGCGGCGATGAGGGAGGTCGTCGCCAAGTGCATCTACGGTGTGGATGTCAACCCGCTCGCTGCGGAGCTCGCGAAAGTGTCGCTCTGGATGGAAGCACTTGAGCCCGGCAAACCGCTCACGTATCTGGATGCGCAGATCAAGGTGGGCAACACGCTGGTCGGCGCGACACCCAAGCTGCTGGCGGACGGGCTACCCGACGCCGCATTCAAGCCCATTGAGGGCGACGTGAAGCAGATCGCTACCGCGACGACACGCGCGAACAAGGCCGAGCGCTCGAACCAGGCCAGCATCTACAATCTCGGCGACTCGATCGCCGCGAACACCGGATTGGCGAAGCGGATCGAAGGCGTCATCGGACGGCAGCCCCTCTCACTGGCCGATGTGCATGCCCAGAGCCAACGCCTGCGTGCGTTCACCGACTCGCAGGAGTATCTGGACGCGCGTCTGATCGCTGATGCATGGTGTGCGGCGTTCGTATGGCCGTTGCAGCCGGATGCACCGACGCCGATCACGCAGGCGACTATCGCTGCGATGCAGGCGGGTGTGGGTGGTTTGACACCGGATCAGACTACGGAAGTGTCGCGCCTGGCTGCGGAGTACGGGTTCTTCCACTGGCATCTCGAGTTCCCGCATCTGTTCCCCACCATCGCCAGTGAGGGCGACATATCCAATAATGCCACTGGTTGGGACGGAGGGTTCTCTGCAGTTCTGGGAAATCCGCCGTGGGAGCGGGTCAAACTTCAAAAGCAGGAGTTCTTCGCCGCGCGAGATCCCGAAGTAGCGGCGGCACCAAACGCCTCCGCCCGCAAGCGTTTGATCACGCAGCTTCCCGAAAGTAACAATGCGCTCTATAACGAATTCCTCGCCGAGAAACGAAGAGCGGAGGGAATGTCTCATATTCTTCGAAACTCGGGCCGATACCCCTTGACTGGTCGCGGAGATATCAACACGTACGCAGTATTCGCTGAGGCCAGCCGAAACTTAATGGCAAGCAAAGGCCGATTAGGAGAGATCCTACCGACCAACATTGCAACTGACGCTACGACTCAGTACTTCTTCAAAGATCTGGTCACCCACGGTGCAATCTCGAGTCTTTACGACTTCGAGAATAGCAACCTACTATTCGTCTCTGTCCACAGTAGTACCAAGTTCTGCTTGCTAAGCCTGGTCGGCCGCGATGCTCATGAAGCACGCACTGACTTCGCCTTCTTCGCTCATGACCCGCTTGACCTACAACGCCCTAACACCAGGTTTACCTTGTCTCCCGACGAAATCGCCCTCCTAAATCCGAACACCGGCACATGTCCGGTATTCCGATCCCGCCGCGATGCAGAGATAACACTCAGCATCTATAAGACTGCACCAGTCCTCATCAACGCGAGCGACCCGGTTAACGGAAACCCGTGGGGGGTCAAATTCATGCGCATGTTCGACATGTCGAACGATTCTCACCTGTTTCGTACACGAGAATACCTCGAAGCCGACGGATGGACGGAGAACGAGAAGAAGTTCAAAAGAGACGGCACTGACGTGGTTATGCTTCCACTTTACCAAGGAATGATGGCTTCCTTCTATAACCACCGGGCAGCAGACGTAAAACGCAGCGCAACGGCAACCAAGAGGCAGAACCAACCCTCTTACATAACCAGTGAAGAACTCAAGAATCCTCGACGGTACGCAGAACCAGCGTACTGGGTCTCGAGCGAACATCTACCGGCGAATCTTCCGCCGTGGCTACTTGGATTCTCGAACGTTTCGAGCCCAACCAACGAGCGCACAATGGTCGCTTATCCTTTACCGAAGACCGCAGTTGGGCACAGCGTTCCACTTATATTCTCAAACCACCAGGCTTCACTTCTCGGATTAATGTGTACTTACGTATTTGACTACGTTCTTCGACAGAAACTGGGTGGAATTAATCTGACGTACAACTACCTCCAGCAACTCCCCATGGCCACGGTGGAACAGATCGAGATGAAGACACCTTGGGACCCCTCGGTTCGACTCAATTCGTGGATATCATCACGAGTGTTTAGACTCTCCTACACCGCGTATGATATGCATGGGATTGCAGATGATCTGAGCCCCGGATCAGAACCTCACCTTTGGGATGATACTCAGAGAGAGCAGATTCGAGCCGAACTCGACGCAGCGGCATTCCATATTTTCAAAGTCTCCCGCAATGACGCCTCGTACATATTAGACACGTTTACCAAAGTAGCGTCGGAGGACATTCAGTTATATGGGGAGTATCGAACAAAGAGAATGATTCTCGAGAGATATGATCTATACGGCACAGCCGCGAAAAGCTAACACGACACCGGGAGCACCGACCTATGAGCCAGCATCTTGACGTGGACCGGCTATCGGGGACCTGCCTCCGTGGTCTGCGTTCACCGGCATCGCCGTCTTCGATTCGGCCCGGCAGCAACGGGTACAAGCGATTCTCGATAGGCTGGTCGATAGCCGACCTCGGGTACTTGTCACACCCTCAGCCTATTTTTAGATCATGGAGTCCATGATGTTGACCAACGCCACAGGCGATCTGCTTCACGCAGACGTCGAAGCGCTGGTCAATACGGTCAACACGGTCGGGGTGATGGGCAAGGGCATCGCTCTGCAGTTCCGGCGCGCCTACCCCGCGATGTTCAAGGCATACGCCAAGGCGTCCAAGGCCGGCGAGGTGCGACTCGGCCACATGTACGTGTGGGAGACCGGAGCACTCAGTGGGCCCCGCCTGATCGTGAACTTCCCAACCAAGAGCCATTGGAAGTCCGGATCCACGCTCGCAGACATCGAAGCCGGCCTCGCCGATCTCGTCCAGGTGATCCGTGAGCAGCACATCACCTCCATCGCAGTTCCTCCTCTGGGCTGCGGCAACGGCGGCCTCGCGTGGGCAGACGTCGAACCGAGGATTCGGCGGGCGTTCGCGGAACTCCCCGACGTCGACGTTCGGCTATACGGCCCGGATGCAGCTCCCGCGGCGGAAGACATGGCGAACGCAACAGAACGTCCGAAGATGACACCAGGACGAGCGGCGCTCGTCGCCTTGCTTAACGAGTACGAGAAGACAGCCCTCGGCGCGACACCGATCGAAGTGCAGAAGTTGATGTACTTTCTCCAGGTCGCTGGGGAGCCCTTGAAGCTGAACTACGCGAAGAACATCTATGGGCCGTACGCGGACAACCTCCGTCACGTTCTCGACCGCGTGGAAGGGCACTTCATCACCGGGTACGGCGATGCCTCAGCGAAGGTCCTCGACGCGCGCCCGATCCATGTGTTTCCGGGTGCAGTCGACGAAGCGACGGCCGCACTCGCCGACGTTCCAGAGACACTCGCACGAATCGACAAGGTCCTGGAAACAATCGACGGCTTCGAGTCCATGTACGGCATGGAACTACTCGCCACCGTCCACTGGGCGATGGCCGACACTGCCGAAGCAGCACGAGATGTGCAGACTGCGATTGAAGAAGTCCACCAGTGGACGCCCCGCAAGCAACAGATGTTCACAGACGAGCACATCGAGGTTGCGTGGAATGCACTCAGGCACAGCATCAGCGACGCGAGCGCCAGCACCGTCGACGCTCGTGCAGGCTGAAGCAGTTGAGTCACTCCCACCCCCGAAGCCAGCCCAGCGAAGGACGTACAAAGTTGCCCGACCTGAGTGTGAACGACCCCGAGTACGTGTCGATGGATCGGCCGGGCGCGCCCGCAGTAGAGGCGATCGGCAGACGGATACTCGACGAATGCATCGCCGGCCGCGGATCCCTGTTCACCCCTGAGTCCCCGGTGTGGACAGCCAACAATCTCGACGAACTGAAACGCACGTTCGTCGACCGTCCGGACGCCGGCGGCGAGGACTTCTTCACGAAGCTCACCCAGCAACTCGCCGATGCTTCGTCAGACTCCGTCCAGCTGTTCGCAGAGCTGTTCACGCTCAACGTGCTTCCCCTCTATGACTACCTCGGCGAGACGAAGATCGATCGAATCAGCAAAGTACTTGCCATGTGCTCGCCCAGTGTGGCGCTGCCCTCTGATGTCGGCGAAGCACTCAACGGACGGGTCTTCCGTGGCGGACGTGCATTCATGTCCCGTCGGTGGGCCCAGATCGGTTTCCTGATCGAGTTCGCACGCTACTTCCACACTCTCAGCGATGATGAACAGGACAAAGCACTGGCCGATCCCCTGCATTTCCGGGACGTCGTCCGGGCCTCCCCTGGGCCTTCGGAGCCGGCTCAACGGCAGGCTCTCATGTATCTCGCCTTCCCCAGGTTCTTCCTGCCGATCGTCTCCGCAACAGACCGACGGGCGATCCGCGACGGCTTCGCAGTAAACCACCTCGGACGGCCCGCAGGCGATGTCGACATCGACCTGCACGACATCAACGAAGCTGTAATGGCAGAAGCTGGCGGGCCCGTCGACTTCTACACGTCTCCGTGGAAGGAAGTCTGGTCGATGCCAACAGATGCTCCATCACCGCCGACCGACCAGGTCCAGCACGCATGGCAGGTCTACGGGTCGAACGTCGCAGGCAAAGACATGGTGCCTGTCTGGAGAACCAAAGGAATTGTCTCCCTCGCTGCGAAATTCCTACGTCCGGTCGATCCTGACATCGGCCGTGATGAACTCAAAGGCTTTGTCGAAGAGGACTATCGCTCATCGGGGTATGCCGCCCGACAAGTGAAGGTCGATGAGTTCTACTCGTTCCTCGTTCGCATGAATCCGGGCGACCTGATCGTCTCAATCAGCCAAGGTCGAGCATATTTCGGCACTGTCACCGGCGATGCTGAGTTCACTCACAGCGACGACGACCGATCCAACCTGCGTCGACCAGTGAAATGGGAAACACAGTCCCATCCGGTCGTCGACCTCCCGATGGAACTCTCGTCGCGCCTCAACGGCCAAAGCGAAGTCGTCGACCTGACCGGCCAGATCGATTCGATCCAGGAGTTGCTGGGACACCAACCGGCGACCACTCCAGCCAGCGGACTAAACATCCCCGACGCGAACGGCGACCTCGCTGCGCGGCTCCACGTCCCCGAAGACTGGCTGCAGGAGTGCATCGACCTGCTGCGAGACCGCCCACAACTCATCTTCTACGGACCACCCGGCACAGGTAAAACCTACTTGGCGAAGGAGATCGCCCGATACATAGCAGGCGACTCCAACGTCAAAATAGTCCAGTTTCACCCCGCGTACTCGTACGAAGACTTCTTCGAAGGCTACCGGCCTGCCGAACTGTCAAAGGGACAGGTCGGCTTCGACCTCAAACCCGGCCCGCTACGCTCACTCGTCGACCGTGCCGTCGAAAATCCGGATGCCACATTCGTCCTGATCATCGACGAAATCAACCGGGGAAACCTCGCCAAGATCTTCGGCGAACTGTACTTTCTGCTCGAGTACCGCAACGAGAGCATCGACCTGATGTACCGGTCCGACAACGCCAAACAGTTCAACCTGCCGCGCAACGTCATCCTCATCGGCACGATGAATACGGCGGACCGGTCTATCGCCCTCGTCGACGCCGCGATGCGCCGACGATTCGCGTTCCTGCCGCTCCACCCGTCGGAGTCACCGACCAACGGGATTCTCCGAAGCTGGCTGACCGAAACAGATCGTCCTCGTGAGGTCGCCGACCTACTCGATGAGCTGAACTCCCTCATCGACGACGAGGACTTCAAAATCGGCCCGTCGTACGTGATGAGGGAGGCCGTGTACCAACCGGGCGGTCTCGATCGAGTGTGGCGAACTGCGATCCTCCCACTGCTGGAAGAGTTCCACTATGGCGACCGTGGAATCGACATCCGGTCCCGCTACGGCCTCGAAGCCGTCCGACGACGGCTCGATGCCAAGACCACAGCGAACTCCGGCCCCGAGACCTTCACCGATGACGTCGACTCCACTGACACTGACTGAAGGCCACCCCGGCCGACTCCGTCAGCTCACTGTTTCCGAGTACGAGGAACTCAGCCATCTCGCCATTGTCGACGTCAGACCCACCTTGGAGATGGGCTGGTACGAGATCTCGGCGGGCAAGAAGATCGGTGCAGTGTCTGTCGGCAGCCTCGAGGTGATCGTTCGCCCGAAGATCACCGACCTGAACCGGTTGATCTTCCTACTCGGCTACAGCGGCCACCGTGATCTGTGGCGCGACGACCACATTCGTCTGACCGAAGCAGATGATCTGCTTCCCGCACTCGCCGAGGCGTTCTCGCGGATCGCCACACGGGCGACAGATCAGGGCCTCCTGCAGGACTACCGCACCGTGAACGACACGCTTCCCGTTCTTCGTGGACGCATGCTCGCCGGCGAACAGATGACCCGTCGCTACGGGCTCCCGATCCCCGTCGCCGTCGAATACGACGACTTCACCGTCGACACTCCCGAGAATCGCCTGCTGCTCGCCGCGACGCTCCGCATGCTCTCGGTGCCTAGGATCTCGGCTACCGCCCGGCGGCGTCTACTGCGCCTACGCGTCGCGCTCGCGGACGTGACGAAACCAGCGCGCGGCACTGCGCTCCCGACCTGGCAGGCGACCCGGCTCAATGCGCGCTATCACCCTGCGCTCCATCTAGCCGGGATCGTCATGTCCGCCCAGTCGTTCGAACAGCATGCCGGAGACCTCTCCGTCAGCGGATTCATGTTCGACATGTGGCGGGTCTTCGAAGACTTCGTATGCGCCGCTCTCAGCGAATCACTCGGAGGTCGCACCGCGACCCAGTACGGCATCTCATTGGATGATGCCGACCGGGTCACGATGAGACCAGACCTCATCTGGTTCGACGGCCAGCGGCGGGTGTGCGCCGTGATCGATGCCAAGTACAAAGCGGAACGGCCCGAGGGGTTTCCGTACGCCGATCTGTACCAACTCCTCGCCTACTGCACGGCGACCGGACTCCAGCACGGCCACCTCGTGTACGCGAAGGGCAACGAACCCAGTCGAACGCACGTCGTTCGTGAAGCGGGCGTGACGATTCACTGCCACACCGTCGATCTCTCTGCGTCCCCTGCGGAACTCCTCGAAAGGGTCGAGCAGATCGGTGCAACCGTCCGGAGACTTGCGTAGCGAACTCGCTGTTCGACTCCGCTCGACCAGCGAGCTAGCGGCGAAAGGTCACTGACCTCGCCGGATCCACTCGTCAAGATCGCCGGCTTCGGCACCGACCGTCGTCTCGTCGCCGTGCCCGGTGCAGACCCGAGTGTCGTCATCGAGTACCAGGATGCGGTCCCGGATCGACGCAATGATGTCGTCGAAACTCGAGTACGACCGGCCGGTTGCGCCCGGGCCGCCCTGGAACAGGGTGTCGCCGGAGAACAGCACCTTGGCCGACGGCGACCAGAGCACGCACGATCCGGGCGAATGGCCCGGCGTGTTGATCACTTCGAGCCCATCGCCGCCGACCTCGACGACCTGACCGTCGAAGAGATCACCATGCGGCACACCCGGGTGGGTCTGCTCCCACAGCATCTCGTCGGCGGGATGCAACAGGATCGGCGCACCGGTGGCCTCGGCGAGCTCCGGCGCGACCCCGATGTGGTCGTTGTGCGCGTGTGTCAACACGATCGCGACCACCTTGCGGCCGTCGACGGCGGCGAGGATCGGCGCCGCGTCATGCGCAGCGTCGATGATCACGGCTTCGGCGTCGTCGCCGACCACCCAGATGTTGTTGTCGACGTCCCACGTGCCGCCGTCCAGCGAGAAGGTGCCGGAGGTGACAACTCGATCGATGCGCAGCGTCACAGCTCCACCACCGATCGCAGCACCTTGCCGGCCTCCATCGACTCGAACGCCTCGTTGACGCCGTCGATGCCGATCCGCTCGGAGACGAACTTCTCCAACGGCAGACGTCCCTGCAGGTGCAGGTCGACGAGCATCGGGAAGTCGCGTTCGGGCAGACAGTCGCCGTACCACGACGACTTCAACGCACCGCCGTGGCTGAAGAAGTCGACGAGCGGCATCTCCAAACGCATCTCCGGAGTCGGTACACCGACGAGGACGACGACCCCGGCGAGATCGCGAGCATAGAACGCGGTCTGATACGTCTCCGGACGGCCGACGGCGTCGATCACGACGTCCGCGCCGTTGCCGTCAGTGAGCTCCTTGACGGCTTCGGCGACGTCCTCGGTCTTCGACGCGTCGATCGTATGCGTCGCGCCGAGTTCGGTGGCCCACGCGAACTTGCCTGGATCACGGTCGACGGCGATGATCGTCGTCGCGTCGGCGAGGCGAGCGCCCGCGATGGCAGCGTCGCCGACGCCTCCGCAGCCGATGACAGCGACCGAGTCACCGCGCGACACCTGCCCGGTGTTCATCGCGGCACCGAGACCGGCCATGACGCCGCAACCCAACAGGCAGGCCACGGCCGGGTCGGCCGACGGGTCCACCTTTGTGCACTGCCCCTCATGGACCAGCGTCTTCTCGGCGAACGCACCGATGCCGAGCGCGGGCGTCAGCTCCGTGCCGTCAGTGAGAGTCATCGGCACGCTCGCATTATGAGTGTCGAAGCAGTACCAGGGCTTGCCCTTGCGGCAGGCCCGGCACTCGCCGCAGACGGCACGCCAGTTCAAGACGACGAAATCGCCGACCGCGACATGCGATACGGCGTCGCCGACGGACTCGACGACACCTGCGGCCTCGTGCCCCAGCAGGAACGGATACTCATCGTTGATTCCACCGCTCGCGTACGCGAGATCGGTGTGGCAGACGCCGCACGTCTGCACCTTGACGACAACATCGTGCGCCCCCGGATCGGGGATCACGACATCGACGAGTTCGGTCGGCGCGTTCTTGGTTCGGGAGACGACTCCCTTGACCACCTGAGACACTCCGGGCTCCTATTCAGTTCGATGCATATCTGACCTGAGTCGATGGTAGGTCAGGGAAGGCCCGGATTCACTTCAACGCCGACTCACTTCACCGCCGACTCACTTCACCGCCGATTCACTTCAAGGCGGCGATCAACTCTGCCTTGTTCATCGTCGAATATCCCTTGACGCCCTTGGCCTTCGCCTCGGCCTTGAGCTGCGCGACAGTCTTCGCGGCGGGCTTGGCCGACGCCGGAGCCTTAGCAGCGGCAGCGGCGGGCGCAGCTGGCTTGGCGGGCTCAGTCTTCTTCGCCGCTTCGGTCTTGGGCGCAGCAGGCTTGGGCGCAGCAGGCTTGGGTGCTTCGGTCTTGGGTGCTCCGGTCTTGGCCGGAGCGGGCTTGGCGGCAGCGGGCTTGGCTGCTTGAGGCTTGGCCGGAACCGGAGTCTTCGCTGGAGCAGCAGCCTTGGCCGGCGTGGCCTTCTTTGCCGGAGCGGCAGCCTTCGTCGCTGCGGGCTTGGCGGCAGCCTTCGTGGCGGCAGCCTTTGTAGCGGCCGGTTTCGGCGTCGCTGCCTTCTTGGGAGCCGCGGCCTTCGTGGTTGGTGCGGCCTTCTTGGCTGGTTCTGCCTTCTTCGGAGCCGCAGCCTTCGTGGCTGCGTCTCCCTTCTTGGCGGCCTCCCCCTTCTTAGCGGGGGCCGACTTCGTCACCGCTGCGACGATCTCGGCGCCCGGCTCGTCCTTCTTGGCGAGCGGCGAGAAGGCGATCACGAGATCGCGCAAAGCCATGACCTCGTTGGTGAGGCGCTTGACCTCGTCCTC
Source organism: Gordonia liuliyuniae (assembly GCF_021739025.1). GTDB lineage: Bacteria > Actinomycetota > Actinomycetes > Mycobacteriales > Mycobacteriaceae > Gordonia > Gordonia liuliyuniae. The sequence goes on from NZ_JAKKOT010000002.1 coordinate 164,916, forward strand.
GAGGCGCTTGATCAGGGTCTTCTTGGCAGTCATCGGCAGGTCCCCTCCGAAGATGTCGTGTCGCCCGCTGGCGGTTCCGAGCAGGCTCGCCCATCACCCTACGACGCGCAACCACCTCGTGTGGCACTCGACGCGGCGTTGATGTCAATTCCAGTCACATGCTGCACCTGCAGTTCTTCGTCCAGAACGACGAGATCGCCGCGGCGTCCGGGGGCCAGCAGACCGATGTCGTCGCGCCCGAGGACCTGCGCGGGCGTCGTCGAACACATGACGGACGCGGCGAGCAACGCGTCGTCTCGCGGCAGCGGGTCTGGCGCACCGACGAGTCCCGTGACGGTCCTGGCGAACAACGAGTCCATCGTCGCCGTGCTGCCGGCGATCGCATCGGTGCTGCGTAGACGCGCCACGCCGCCGTCGACGTAGACGTCGAGCGACCCGAGGACATAGTCGCCGTCGGCCATTCCAGCGGCGACCATCGCGTCGGTGACCAACACGGCGCGAGCCGGTCCGACCGTCCGCTGCACGTCGGCGACCAGTGCTGGGTGCAGGTGCACACCGTCGCCGATCAGCTCGACGACGACGCGCGGATCCTCGGTCAGCGCGAGCACCGGACCCGGCGCACGATGATTCAACGGGGCCATCGCGTTGAACAGGTGGGTGGCCACGCGCGCGCCGTGGTCGAGGGCGGCGCGAGTCTGCTCGTAGGTGGCGTCGGTGTGTCCGACGGCCACCCGGACGCCTGCGGCGACGAACCGGTCGATGGCGTCGAGGGCGCCCGGCAGTTCAGGTGCGATCGTGACCATGACGATCGCACCGTCGGCGATCGCGAGGAGCCGGTCGATCTCGCCGAGGTCGGGCGACCGCAGCCGGTCGGGAGCGTGTGCGCCGCACTGTGAGTGCGCGATCCACGGGCCTTCCAGGTGAATGCCGGCACTGACGCCCTCCCGCACGAGTGGTGCGAGCCGCGCGACGATGCCCGCCAACTCGTCGGGGCTCGCGCTGACTGTGCTGGTGACCGTCGTCGTGGTCCCGTGCGTGCGGTGGAACGCCGCAGCGGCCCGCACCTGGTCGGGGTCGCCGTCGGTGTACGACGCTCCCCCACCGCCGTGGACGTGCTGGTCGACGAACCCGGGAACCACTGTGCCGCGTGGGAATTCGTAATCGGCAGCCGCCGGCGGCTCACCCGATCCGACCGCGTCGATCAGGCCGTCGCGCATCGACAACCACCCGGGCCGGTGGACGACGCCGTCACCGACGAGGGCGCCCGCGGCAACGATCACAGGGTCTCCGTCACCTTGCGCAGGCCGCGGGGACTGTCCGGGTTCTCCCCGCGCGCCAACGACAGGTGCAGCGCCATCAGCTGGAACGGGATGATCTCCAGCAGCGGTGACAACTCTTCAGGCGCGTCGGGAATGGCGACACCGCCGGTGAGGTCCGCGACCGCCGATGCGGCGCCGACCCCGAAGATGTCGGCGCCCCGCTCGACGAGGCGCGCGATGACCGGCGCCATCGCGTCGCCGCCGCGACCACCCGGCACCACCGCGAGCACGGGGACCTGCGGGTCGACGGTCGCGAGCGGACCGTGCAGCAAGTCGGCGCCCGAGAAGGCTTGCGCCGTCAGGTATGACGTCTCCATCAGTTTCAACGCGGCCTCACGTGCCGTCGGATACGAGTAGCCGCGGCCCGTGGTGAGCAGACGTTGCGCGTACCGGTATTTCTGGGCGGCCGCAGCCAGCGCGCCATCGGAACCCAGGACCTCGTCGCCGAGATCAGGCAGCGCGTCGACCGCCGACGTGTCAGCGCCCTGCCAGGCGGCGATCACCAGGTACAGCGCCAACAGTTCGGACGTGTAGCTCTTGGTGGCGGCCACCGACTGCTCCGCGCCGGCCATCACGTCGACGTGCAGTTCCGCGGCGTCCGACAGGGCCGACGACTCGTTGTTGGTGATGGCGAGGGTCAACGCCCCCTGTGCGCGACCCACCTCGACCGACTTCACGAGATCGGGCGAGCCACCCGACTGCGAGACCGCGATCAGCAGCACATCGCGCAGGTCGGGCCGCGCGCCGTAGACGGTCACCGCGGACGGCGAGACCATCCCGGCCGGGATCTGCAGACCGATCTCTACCAGATACTTCGCATACAAGGCCGCGTGATCGCTGGTGCCCCGCGCGACGAACTGGACGAAACGTGGTGCGCGAGAGGCGATCAGCTCGCCGATCTCGACACACGCCGCGCGGGCCGCGAGCAGATTGCGCCAGGCGCTCGGTTGCTCGGCGATCTCCGCCGCCATCAGATGTCCGGGTTGCTGATCGTTCACGGCCATGAGTGTCCTTCGCGGCAGGAGCTGACGTGTCGCTTCGACCATATCGACGATCGGGCACCGGCACATGCGGACCGCGCGTTCCTTCGATCGGGCCAATTCCAGGTCGGCGTGACCGCGGTGATAACCGACAATGCCTCCTGCTATGGTCGCAGACCTGGGCTGCGTGAACCGTCCTGGTCCGGTCGGAGACCTGGATTAGGCCACCTCGGGTGTCGAGGGGACGTTCTGACGGTACCGCCTTTCATACTCGAGAGGGACGGTGTAGCCGATCGCTGAGTGCAGGCGCTCGGTGGAGAACGCAATCGCCGTGAAAGACCGCGTGCGCAGCGTACGCCTCGACCAGGACGGCCTCAGAGACAACGCCAGCCTTCTTGCGTGCGTAATAGGTAGACGGGGCGATCGCCATGCCGTGCTCGGTGAGCACGCGACAGATCGGGTCGACCGGAGAACAGATACCGATACTCGTCGATGTACTCGACGATCACCGCAGTCGGCGGTCGACCTCCGCCGCCGCGAAAAACGGCTTGATATGTAGGTGATCGAAATCTCGTTTGCCCTGCGCAACTCGGCATTCTCCTTACGGATAGCCTTCAACTCCGCCGAGGCCTCAGACCTCGCGCCTGGACCGTCGGACGAACCGACTCCCACACCGGCGTCGACCCAATTGCGGAGAGTGGCTGGGTTGATGTCCAGAAGAGCGCCGACGTGCTTGCGGTCGCCGAGCTTGGACTCGCCGTCGTTCTCCTTCAATCGGTCGTGGTACATCCGGACGGCCCGCTCACGGGTCTCCTTGTCAAACTTGCGTGGTGCTGCCATGATCGCATTCTCCTGGTGCGTTCACGGTCTCCACCAGAACCAGGACGGTTCACGCTGGGATCGGAGGCGACGCGGCCGAACACCCGCGGGGTCGATGCGTAGCTGGTTGATGTCGGCCAGGCGGTCATCGCCGATCTCGACTGCGACAGGTTGCCGCCCCATGTTTTGTTGATCCTGTTGCTATCGCGGTCACGTGGAAGTAGCGGCTCGCTGCGTATCCGATGATTCAGGGGTTGGAGCGGCGCGCCAGAGCCGATACTCACTTCGAAGATGAGGCGATGAGGCGATGCCGGGAACTGACGGTGGCTCTGGGCGCGGAAGAACTTGCGCGACTCGGCGACGCCGTGAGCCATCAACAGGTCTGAACCGAACCATCGGAGGCCTCGGAGGCGGGGGGTGTGACACGACTGTGACACGGTCATCGGGAGACGCGGACATCCGCGCACGAACATGCTTGGCATGACCACACTGACTTCACGTCCACCTGGCGAGAGTGCCGTCGCCGTACGTCGCGCCTGGACGAACCCCGGACGAATCACCGGTCTCGACGCAGCTCGAGCCCTAGCCGTTCTCGGGATGTTCGCCCAGCACTTCTATTCCTTCAGCGCCGTGGGCGGGGCCAAGCTGCTGTCTCCGTCGACGTGGGGCCTGCTCGTCAACAACAACTCGACGATTCTCTTCGCGCTGCTCGCCGGCACATCGAAAGCACTCATCGACGGTGGGATGTCGCCGGGATCGGGGATCGCGGCGCTCCAGTCACGCCTCAATATCCTGGGGCGCGCCGTCGTGCTGTTCACAGTCAGCGGCGTGCTCATCTTCCTCGTGTCCACACCGGGCAGCGTTCTGGGATTCATCGCAGCCGGGTTCGTCATTTCTCTGCCGTTCCTCCGGGTCCGGTCGACGCGTCTTTTCATCGCTGCCGGCGTCCTGATTCTCGTGCTTCCTCCACTTGTTCACATCCTCCGAGAACTCGTGTTCTCGTATTCAATGGACGTCTCGTCCGACAGTTCTATTTCTCTTTTGATCACCGGCTTATGTCCGGCAGTGATCTTTCTTCCCGTCTATTTCATCGGAATCGGGCTCGGCCGAATCGATCTCCGAGATTTCACAAATCAGATCAGAATCCTGGCGGTGGGAATTGTTACCGCCACCGTTGCATTTCTGACCTCCTGGATCCTCACTGAGCAGGCCGGTTCGATGCAAGCATCGGTCTTCTCGACAGAAGGGAGATTTGCGTTTCCTGATTGGCGTATGGAGTATTCGTTGGTCATGTCTCACGTCAATGGCGTGACGCAGATGGCCGTTGGCGTAGGCCTTGCAATGTCGGTGATCGGTGTGTGCCTGCTTCTGACGCGAAATGGAGCCATCAATGCGATTCTGTTGCCGTTCCGCTCTTTAGGGATGTGCGCCTTCACCGCGTATATCGCACAGTTCGCAGCGGTGCTTCTGCTCATCGACCAGGAAGACTACGAAGTTCCCGCAGGATTTTTCTGGTGGCTGACGTTGACCACGATGCTGGGCACTACGCTGTGGATGTCCATCTTCCGGAGGGGGCCGTTCGAAGATTTCCTCGCCCGTTTCGCGAACATGTTCGCGAGGGTTCCGTCCGATCGCACACACGAACTTCGCGAAGCCGCTTAAGCGATGTCGCAGCGGTATCCGAAGCCGCGGACGGTCGTCAGCAGTTCCGGATTGCGCGGATCGCGCTCGACCTTCGACCTCAGGCGTTGCATCGTTGCGTCGACGACGCGGGAATCACCGAGATGGTCGTAGCCCCAGACACGTTCGAGGAGCTGTTGGCGCGAGAGCACCGCGCCGCGGTGCTCGACGAGGGTGAGAAACAGGCGCATCTCGGTCGCAGTGAGAGGCAATTCGGTGGCACCACGACGGACGACGAAGCCGTCGTGGTCCACCGTCAGGCCGGCGAATTCCTCCACTCGGTTCCGTGTGGTCGCCTTGTCTACGCCACCTCGCCGAAGCACGGCCTGGATCCTCGCGTCGATCACTCGCGGAGCACATGGTTTCACGATGTAGTCGTCGGCCCCGGCCTCGAGCCCTTCCACCATGAGTGAATCCTCACCGCGAGCTGTCAGCATGATGATCGGCAAAGTCCCGTATCGTGTGCGGATTCCGCGACATACATCGATCCCGGAGATACGAGGGAGCATGAGATCGAGAATCAGAATATCGGTGATCGAATCGGAGACTTCCTCGAGTGCGCTCTCTCCATCGGCGAAGGTGCGTACCGAGTATCCGCGGTTGATCAACCCGAGAGCCAAGGCATCTCTCAAAGCTGGATCGTCTTCGACGAGTGAGATCTGCTGCATCAGGCCAGTATGCCGCGAAACTCAGGTTCCGTGCAACGATGCCGGCGGAGTGCTATTACCACAGCACGCTGTAACATATGAGGCGCTGGTCTCAAGCCGAAGGCACGTCCTTGATTTTACTGAATTGGTAGTATGGGGTTGAAATGCGAATTGTTCCCCGACACACGTTTCAGAGACGTTTGGTGTTACTCCTCACGGTGGTCACATTTGTCGCGTTGGCCAGCGCGGCGTCGGTGAACTATTGGGATTACAGACGCGTGGTGCTTGCACAGGCACAGGATGCATTCGTTACGGACCTGGTATCGCGCACCAGGGATGCCAGACAGATCCTGTCGTCGGCGCGCGAGAATGCCGCGTCGTCGGGCACCGACAGCAGCGTGCTGATCAATGCTTTTCGGGCCGCGCGTGCGATCGGCGGAGACTCCATCGTCGCGGTCGACGACACTGTCGCCGAGACTGCGTCGCCGATCAGCGCCGTTCCCGACTCGCTCCGTCAGCGAGCCGCCGATGCTCCCGCCGGGTCGTACTTTCAACGTGCAACCGTCGACGGTCGGTCCGTGCAGGTAGCGGCGATCGTGCCGTCGCAGAATGCTGCCGACGGACCGCGAATCGTGGTGTACGGATTCAAGAATCTGGATGCGGAGTCGGCGCTTCTGGCCAACGTGGTGCGGACGTCCGTGCTGTCGATCGTCGGCGTCCTGCTGGCGACGGTCGCGGTAGGCTACGTGTTGAGTCGTCGGATGACGAGACCGCTTCGTGAGCTCGACGAGGCCGTGCGAGAACTGGGTGCCAGCGGTGACGTTGCGCCGGTGGCGGTCCGGGTGCCTCGGAGCGGTGACGAGATCGCGCGGCTCGCGGAGTCGTTCAATCTCGCGTCGCACAGGATCGATGAGCTTCTCGCAGACTTGCGTCATCGTGAAGCCGGTTCCCGGCAGTTCGCCGAGGACGTCGCGCACGAACTCCGGACTCCGCTCGCCACGATGCTGGCCGTCACTGAGATTCTCGAGGATGCCGACACCTCGTCGGCGGACGATGTGCAGCGTGCTGCGGCTACCACCGGCAACGAGGTTCGCAGGCTGGTGGAGTTGGTGACGAACCTGCTTGCCGTGTCGCGGCCTGACGACGTCGACGCAGCCACGATGGAACGCGACGTCGTCGATCTCAACAAGGTGGCGCGACGCAGTGTGAGTCGCCGCGGCCTGGATGCCGACGTGTCGTTCTGTCCATCTCAGGAGCCTGCGATGGTCGACATCGATTCGCGACGGATCGACCTCGTGATCGCCAACCTGGTCACGAATGCCGTGCGGCACGGTGCGGCGCCGATCGATGTGGATGTGACCGTCGAGGCGGACACCGTGTCGATCAGGGTCGCTGATTCTGGTCCTGGGATCTCGCCGGAGGCGTTGCCGCACTTGTTTGATCGCTTCTACAAGGCCGACTCGGCGCGTGGTCGATCCGAAGGCAGCGGACTCGGATTGGCGATCGCCGCTCGAAATGCGCGGCTCCACGACGGTTCTATCGAGGTCGACAGCACGCCGGGCGATGGTGCGCGCTTCACGCTGGTCCTGCCGCGGTGGCCTGAGCCGGGGGAGGCGCCGTGACCGCGATGAGGTGTGGCCGCAGAGCGATGGTTGTTCTGGCATCCTCCGTCGCAATGGCGTCCGTGGCTTCGTGCGGTGTCGGCGATACGGGAGTGATCGCCGCCGGCCCTCCAGGACTGAGTCTGCCGGATTCCTCGTTCGTGGTGTACTTCGGCGATGCTCGCGGCGACGGGGTTGTGCCGACATCTGTCGACGGGGACGGACTCGATGTATCGAGGGGAGTGGACATCCTGCTCCGGCGCTCGCCGTCGGACTCAGACGTCCCGGCCAGACTGATCAACGAGGTGCCGCACGGTTCGGCCCAGTGGAGCAAGGACGCGTTGACCGTCAGGGTGGCTCCTCAGGACTATCCGCTCTCGGCACGAGCAAACGAACAGATCCGTTGCACCGCGATCTACGACGGCGCGCTGAATGTCGCAATCACCGATGGCAGTCGGACCGTGGAACAGTCGTTGTCGTCGGCCACGTCGGAGAGAGGTGACAGTCTCCGCGCACGTGCCAAGATTAGCGGGTGCCCCCAGTCGGAGGAGAGTTGAGTCTGTGGACATTCGTCTGCGGCAGGGGGCGTGGCGTCACTTCGAAGTTGTTGGCCTCCAGAGTCGACGATTTCGCTTCAGTGAACTCCTCCCGAATATGAGCGCGTCGGCGTCCGTCCCCGAGCACCGAGGAGTACGACTCCGGCCGATCCGTTGGGCGCATAGCTGGACGAAGTACCCGGCCTGCCCACTGCCAATGAACCACGCCTGCAACTCCACTGGTCTTGTCCCTATGTCGTCGTGCCGGACAGCTCAGGGGTTGTTGTGATGCGACGACCAGTCGAAGCCGCCGCGTCGTTGGTGTGATGTCCAGGGACGTTGTTCTCGGTTGAGGGAGGAATGATCAATACCTGTGGATGAGGGAGGGCGCACCTTCCCGCAGAATGATCCCAGTAGTCAATTGATCAAGTCAGCGTTGCCGCGCTGGCGGAAAGGCACGCCCGTGTCACTCACAGTAGTCAACAAGCCCGCCACCGCCCACACCGAGACCGCTGGCGGCTCGGGACGCTCGGTCCTGGACGAGATCGTCCGGGACGGCGCCCGTCAGATGCTCGCTGCCGCGCTGCGGGCCGAGGTCGCCGCCTACATCGACCAGTTCGCCGACCACCTCGACGAGAACGGACACCGTCTGGTCGTGCGCAACGGCTACCACCAGCCCCGCGAGGTCGTCACCGGGGCCGGTGCCGTCGAGGTCAAGGCCCCGCGTGTCAACGACAAGCGGGTCGACCCCGAGACCGGTGAACGCCGCCGGTTCTCGTCGGCGATTCTGCCCGCGTGGGCGCGTAAGAGCCCGGAGGTCGCGGCAGTCCTGCCGCTGCTCTACCTGCACGGACTGTCCTCCGGCGATTTCGGGCCCGCGCTCGAGCAGTTCCTGGGCACTAATGCCGGTCTGTCCGCGGTGACGATCACCCGCCTGACCAGCCAGTGGCAAGACGAGGCCGACGCCTTCACCGAACGCGACCTCTCTCAGGTCGACTACGTGTACGTGTCGGCCGACGGCATCGACCTGAAAGTCCTTCTCGCCCAAGACAAGATCTGCCTACTGGTGATGATCGAGGTCCGCGCTGACGGACGCAAAGAGCTCATCGCGTTGACCGACGGTTACCGCGAATCGACCGAGTCGTGGGCCGACCTGCTGCGCTCGTGCAAGCGTCGCGGCATGACCGACCCGACCCTGGCGATCGGCGACGGGGCTCTGGGCTTCTGGGCCGCGGTCAGTGAGGTATTCCCGACCACCCACGAGCAGCGCTGCTGGTTCCACAAACTGGCCAACGTCCTGGCCTCCCTGCCGAAGTCGGCGCACCCGAACGCGATCGCGATGATGCGCGAGATCGTCAACGCTGAGGACATCGACCACGCCAGGACCGCGATCACCGCGTTCGCTGACACCTACAGCGCGAAGTACCCGAAAGCGGTCGCCAAGATCGTCGACGACACCGACGTCCTACTCGAGATGTTCCGCTATCCGGCCGAGCACTGGACCCACCTACGCACGACGAACCCGATCGAGTCGAGGTTTGCGACCGTGCGGCTGCGGACCCGCGTCACCAAGGGACCCGGTTCACGTGCGGCCGGTATCGCAATGGCCTACAAACTGATCGAAAACACCGAAACCCGGTGGCGAGCGGTCACCGCACCCCATCTGGTCGCTCTCGTCCGCGCCGACGCGACCTTCACACAGGGAAAACTGGTCAAACGTAACGACGAAACGACATCAACCGCGGCCGCCTGACACAAACCGATCCACAAGATTTGACAATATCTCGACCATCCGTGGGCGAGAACCCAATCCTTCATGGCTTCGCTTCTATCAGGATTCTGAGTCGCGGAGGAGCAGCAGCATACTCACTACGTAGGCTTCTCAATACCCTGCCGCGATCGTGTTGTTGTGGTTGATCGTCAGCGTCAGACTCTTGAGCGCCTCGACGACGACTGGCTTGCGCAAGCGTAGTTTCACGATGTAACTTAAGTTCTGAACCCAGTTGATTGTGATCTCCCTCTCGCTTGGATGGGTCGGCGGTCAAGGACGAATTGGTGGCGTTTGCGGTTGTTGCTACGCCACAGAAGGGCAGGATTACCATGCGGGCGAGGTCACGAATCCGAGGTGGTCGACGAGCAATGCTGTGGTTGACAGTATTGACCGCTGTGCCAGGAGCGATGGTGATTCATCCCGCTTCAGCGCAGGCGGCACCGGTACAGACCCGAGTCGGTGAATACGTGGCACTCGGCGATTCCTTCGCCGCTGGCCCGGCGATCTTGCCGCTGAAAGATCTCGACGTCATCACACCGTGCGCGAGATCTGCGGTCAACTACCCTTCGCTCTTGGCGAAGTCTGTCGGCGCAGAAAGCTTCACAGACGCGACGTGCGGCGGAGCTCGCACTGAAGATGTCGACCTAGTCAGTCAAGGTTCTGGACTGCTCGGAAGTCCAATAGTCCCACAGATTCAGCACTTGTCGCCGAGGACCGACCTAGTCACCTTGACGATCGGCGGTAACGACGCGGGCTTGGTACCACTCGCGTTGAAGTGCGCTTACCGCTTCTCAGATGAGCAGCCTTGTGTTATTGGGAAACTGAAGCGGGAGACGGAGGCCAAAGTTGACGCAGTCGGTCCCGCTCTACGCCGGGTCCTGCGCGCGATCCGCTCGCGCGCGCCACGGGCTCGTGTTCTCGTCACCAGCTATACGAATTATGCCGACGTCGCGCATTCGAACTGCTCCAATCAGCGCGTCCGTGGTGATGACATCGCCGCGCTGCAATCGATCGTAAACCGACTAGGCGCGGTGCAACGAGCAGCGGCCGAGGACCTCGGTGCCGAGTACGTCGATTTGATCTCTCCAGCAATCGGCCACGACGGCTGCTCCGCAGCTCCGTGGTCCAACGCTGCTAGGCCGATCCTGAACCTGGACGACTTCTCTGTCGCTTTCCATCCGACCGCTGCGGGGGAGCGCGCGTTCGCGCGGATTATTGCAGACCGGGTGGCCGGGGAAACTGTCAGGTGACACCCCGGCCTGATTCGACGCACGCGCGACCTCAGGCGGAGCCAGACGGCGCATTCCGACGCTACGGCTCATGAGCCGTAGCGACCGAAGGGCGGACTCGCTCGGCCTCGGGCAAGGAGGCAGGATCGGGCAGGAATCAGAGAGTATCGGGCAGCCCGAGTCTGCTTCTGCGGGGCGATCATAGATCGAGTCGGGTCGGGGTTCGCCCGAATTGTTTCTACGCGTCGGTAACGACGAGGAGGATGTTGATGACGAGTAATACGATGCGTGCTGTCCATGTGGCTGCCGCGGATCAGCCGTTGACGCTCACGAGAACAGCCGTTCCAGAGCCGCAACCGCAACAGGTTCGGATCAAGGTCGAAGCATGCGGAGTCTGCCACGGCGAAGCTAAGATCATTGACGGGTGGGCCTCCTCCTACCCGCGGATACCAGGCCACGAGGTCGTGGGTGTAATCGACGTGCTCGGTGACGCAGTCCGTGGGTGGCACCTTGGCCAGCGTGTCGGTGTCGGTTGGCATGGCGGGCAAGGGGAGACAACGGGCATGACCATCGACGGCGGTTACGCCGAGTACATGGTCGCGCGACAGGAATCCCTCGTGGCGATCCCTTCGGGTATGAGTCCCGAAGAAGCGGCCCCGATCCTGTGCGCTGGTGAGACGGTGTTTAGCGCACTCAGGAGCGGACGTGCTCGGATCGGCGACCTCGTGGCAGTGTCCGGCATCGGCGGCTTAGGGCACCTCGCAATCCAGTATGCGGTGAAAGCCGGCTACGAAGTCGTCGCGATCTCGAGGGGGCGGGACAAAGCACCCTTGGCACGCGAGCTCGGTGCCCACCATTATGTCGATGCCGACGAGAGTGTGGAAGAGCAACTCAACGAACTCGGCGGCGCATCGCTCATCATTGCCACCGCCCCGCATGCGAACGCGATCAAACCGCTGCTAGCAGGACTGGCCCCGGGTGGCGAGCTTGTCGTCGCCGCCGTATCCGAGGATCCGATCGGGTGGTCTGCGTTGGACTTCCTCGGCAGACAAGTATCCGTCAAGGGCACCTTCACGGACGTGGACGCGATGGCGGACGCCATCGACTACAGCATCTTGACTGGAGTGCGGCCGCAGGTCGAGGTGTTTCCTCTGGAGGAGGCGCCTGAAGCGTACCAGCGGATGATGAACGCCAACGTGCGATTCCGCGCCGTACTGAAAGTCTGATGCACAATGCCGAACAACTTGGAATTCACGAGCGACATACTCGGAGAGAATTTCGTCGCTCACACCTTCGACCTTGGCCCAGATCCGGACCGTGAGCCCGGAGGCAACGTCGTCGCGACACTCGTCAAGCACACGATCGCTAACGAACCGCACCACGCCGTGCTGTGGGTTCACGGATTCTCCGACTACTTCTTCAACCCCGAGATCGCTGAATTCTTCACGAGTCGCGGATATGCGTTCTATGCCCTGGACTTGCGCAAATCGGGCCGCTCCCTACGAGATGGCCAATCGCCGCACTACGCTACTGATTTCGCCGTCTACAATGAAGAACTCGATCTCGCAGTCGACGCGATCGCTGCAGACCATCCGGGGATGGGAATTGTGATCGCCGCTCACTCCACGGGTGGATTGATCACCCCGCTTTGGCTGGACAGACGTCGCCGACGCAACTGTACTGCGCCGATTGTCGGCCAGGTTCTCGACAGCCCATGGTTCGACATGCCGGGCCCATCGATGCTGTGGGCGGTCGGAGTTCCATTGATCAAACTCATCGGCCGAATAGCTGGAACGCGCGTCGCACCGGCCGAGCAGAGCAGCGTTCACGGACTGACAGTCCACCGCGGCCATCACGGCGATTTCGACTACGACCTGGCGCTCAAACCGATCAACGGCTTTCCACTGCGGTTCGGGTGGCTTCGAGCGGTGACGGTGGCACACAGCAAACTCCACCGAGGTCTGGACACAGGTGTGCCTTCGCTGGTGCTTCGGTCGGCTCGTAGTCTGTCGGTGAAGGAGTACAGCATTGAGGCTTCTCGCGCGGACCTCATCCTGGATACCGAGCACATGGCCAAGTGGGCAGGAGCACTCGGCAATCGTGTGGCCGTCGTTCCGATCAGTGACGCCAGGCACGGAGTGTTCGTCTCCGAGCGCGAAGCACGTGACACCGCCTACGGTGAACTTGCTTCATGGTTGTCGCACGAGATCGAGCACCAGACAGTCTGACAGTCGCTCACCAATCGTTCGCCTGGTCACGAGTGAACTGAGAGACGCTCTCATAGCCGACCATGATGGCGATCTAGACCATGATGGCGACCTAAGTGACGCTGCCGGCACCCGCCAGTAGCAGTTTCCGAGCCTCGCCCAACCGCAACATCTTCTGGCACTGAACTGGGCCTATCTGTACGACATCGCGAAACTTCCGGTGAAAGGCCGAGGTGCTCATTCCACTCGCACGCGCCAACTCGTCAACGGAGAACTGTCGTCGGAAGTTCTGCTTTATCCAACTGTTGATACTCACGATGTCGGCATCACTCTGGAGACCAATGATCGAGGAAGCCACTGCTGGGCCGTGATCGCCAGTAAGCAGCCGATAGATGATCTCGTTCCTCGCCAGGCCCTGAAGAAAGCGACTCTCCGGCTCCTTGTTGAGCTCGAGCAGGCCTCGAACGGCGTCCAACAGCCTGGCCGTCTGCGCGTCCAATGCTTGAGGTGTCGCCGGTGAAGAGCCCCCGATGTCACCTGCCTGCAACAGCGTCGATACGACCTCTTCGAGAGAAGACTCGTGCACCACTATCGACCACGGAGCGTTGTCGGCCTCCACCACTTGCGGCGTGCGAATCTCCGATATCAACACATCTCCGGGCGAAAGTCGCGTGATGTCGCCGAGTTGATTGACGGTGAGCAGGCCCTCTAAAACCACAGCCGCGTACGGCCGCCCAACGGTCGGCAGTCGTACGGATTCATCCGATCCCCGACAGATGCTGAGTCCTGGCGACCGGGCGAAGGTGCCGCGACCGGCGGGATCAAGTCCCGCGACGGATTGATTGAGGCGGCGCAGTGCGGCCGCAGCATCCGCACTCACGAGTTCTCCCTCGCGCATCGTTGCGGGTCACTGTTGACCCTACTGCGTCGAATGGTAAAGGGCATCGAGAGTTCTGTACGGTCGATGAATATCCCGGAGAGCTTGACCGGCGGCACACCCGGACGGTGGGGATCTCGCCGGCGGTCATGAGTTCCTTGACGAGAGCCCGGATCACGACAGCCTCTCTCTAACGAAGTCGTGGATCTGCCGCTTGGCCTGCTTTCCTTCTGGGCAGGGCAGAAGCGGGTAGACGTGCACGAGCCCTTCCCCGGTGATACTCACTGTGGAAACGCCGGCCTGCTCCAACTTGGCAACCATGGCCGCCGTCCCCGGATAGAGGACGTCCCGCGTTCCTTGCACAACGAGGGTCGCGGGCAGTCCTTCCGGGCTCCCGTACAGAGGACTCAACTCTGAACGGCGGATATCATCGCCTCCGGACCATAGTCGGCCCGCCGAACGTAGCGCATCCGGATCCAGCCACGGATCGTCGGCTACCTCGCCGTGAACGACATCAATTGCGAGATCCACCCATGGTGCGATCAAGACCAGGCCCGCCACCAGGGGAGCACCATTGACCGCCTGCGCCAGCGCCAGCGCGAGACCACCTCCGGCGGAGTCCCCGATCAGGATCGTTCTCGCACCCCCGTGGTCCGCGACCAGTTCGATCAGCGCAGAACGGGACGTCTCCCAGTACGACTCCGGGGCCAGTTGGTATCCCGGAACAACCACCGTGAGGCCATGGGTGTCACCGAGTTCGGCAACGAGATGCCAATGCTCTCTGGTGAAGTCACGCACGTAGGCTCCACCGTGCAGGTAGACGATCCGAGCGTCCGTCCGCGCATTCGCGGGCCTGTAGGTGTGGACGGTCATCCCGCCACGTACAGCAGTTTCGAGACGATCGCGCATCCGCAATGGCGGATCGGGACGTTCGCCGGACCTGTGTTCCACGGCGTCAGCAGCGACAATCTCATCACTGCCCGGATACTCGTAACGACGACACTTGGCAAGGTAAAAGGCACAGAGAGCGTGCCGCACGCTGGGCATTGAGACTCCTTCGTCCGGTCAGCAGTGAGATTTGCCACCTTCGTTCAGCACGTAATGACTCGTGTTCGGAAGTACGCCTGGTCACGGCCGCTCGGCCGCCACCGCCTCGGCGAACTCAACGACATCTCCGTCTCGGACTCGGTTCCTGTGCAAGTGCCTAGCCGCGGCTACTGCGCCGAAGTTCACCGCAGCGGCGGCCACGGTTATCGCGATGACGATGCCGAGCGCCATGCCGAACCCTGACGTCCCATTAAAGGCCGCGATCATTCCGTCACGGACATAAGACATCGGAGCGATCGGGTGCAGTAGGCGGAACGGCGCAGGCAATGTCTCAACCATCCAGATGCCACCGTAGGAGAAGATCTGAAGCATCAGCCAGGCGAGGGACGTCAACGCTCCTGCCGCATATCCGAATAGAGTGAAAAGCACCGATGTCAGGGCGACATTCATGAGCGTGGCCGCTCCAGCTATTACCGCGACCTGGCCGAGAGACGCTGGCGACGGACTCGGCGCAAGGACCATCCAAAGGACTCCGCCGACTACCGCTGTGGTCGCGAGCGAAACCGCCGATACGGCTACGGCGCGGCGCACGACGGTTCGCAGACTCGGCGGTGGCGCGTCGTGCTCGGTGAGGAACCGGTGTCCCCGAAAGGACGTGAACACTGCGATGACTCCAATTCCACAGGCGAAGATCAGTAGTGTTGGCGCAGCGCCAGGGCCTGCATTCTGGGCTGGCGCGAGGTTCTTGGACTCACTCGCCACCGGAGTGGCGAGAAGGCTCGCGAGAGACTGTCGCTTCGTCTGGTCGCCGAGGTCTGGCGCCCGACGTGCACCGTCCGACAGACCATCGCTCAACTTCCGAGCGCCGTCGTCGACCTGGCGAGCCCCATCTTGCAGTCGGCCTACGCCGACCGCGACTTCGCCTGTGCCTTCCTGGATCCGGTCCAGCCCGTCAGCCAACCGAGCAGACCCCGCAGCCAGGCTGCCGCCGCCGACTACCAACTGATCCAAACCCGATCGGTACTGGGCTGAAGGATCGGTCAACTCGACGGCGAGTCGTCTGCTTCCAGCCCTCAGCTCCCCCAATCCGTCTATCAACCGCGAGGCCTCCTCGAGGCCGGCAGAGGGCGCCACCCGACGTGCGTCGTCCAGAATTCGTTTGACCGCGTCGATGTCCACGGTTCCGACCAAGGTGTCGATGCCGTCCGCAAGGCGCGTCGCGCCCGCGCCGAGTTCATCAGTCCCGTTCCGTAGGGCGACGAGCCCACCGGCGAGCGTGTCCGTACCATCGCTGACCTGTCGTGCGCCGGTGTTGGCAGCCGCTATGCCCGGAGCCAGCTCATTGCGGACCCCATCCGCTAGCTCGTCGAGCCCGTTGCGCAACTGTGCGGTACCCGCCTGCAGTCGGTCCGCGCCAACCGCTGCGGTGCGGAGTCCACCGCCAAGCGCGTCGAGGCCGTCAAGAACGGTGCCGACTGTAGTACCGGCGACGCCTTTCAATACCGCTGCGTTGATCGTTGACATGGCCGCAGCACCGATGCTCGACGCCTTGAGTGTGTTGTTGTCGTTATACGTCACCGTCATGAGCGCGGGCGCAACGGTGACATCGCCGATCCCGGACAGCGTCTCACTGAAGTCCTTCGGGATGCTGATCACGAAATAGTAGGTTCCGTCTCGCAGCCCGCTCGCGGCCGTAGCGGCATCGACGTTTTGGAAGTCTAGTGCCCGCGATTCGACGAGATTGTCGGTGACGTCGCGACCTGCGTGGATCTCGTCGTTTCCGGCGTGGAAAGGAACATCGTCGTTGACGATCGCAACGGGAAGGTTCTTGATCGTCTTGGTGGGGTCCCACATCGTCCACATGTATAGCGCGGCGAAAGCCAAGGGAACGATCACGACGATCGCCATCACTAGGCGAGCACTACGCGATCGCTGCACGCGCGAATCAAGGGCACCAGAGCTCATCGACAAGTCACCTTTCGAACGGCACCACTCGAGATCGGTGCGGCATGCGTCACACAGTACAACTTACATGGTATAAGTTACAAGGCGTAATACGAGGCCCGACCGAGCCCTCATACCGCAGGCGGGGTGACAGACGCCCGCGACTCCGCCCGAGCCCCAGCGACCTGCTGGTGCATTCGATTGTCGATCGACCCCGCGCGCGAAAGACACGTGAGGAGAAGCCGAGAATGGACCGACGATCTGACCATCCATCGATGGATGGCCCGCTGCAACATCCGAGGGCGTGGAGGATGCTCATCCTTCTCGCGGCGGTCAACGTGATGAACTTCTACGATCGCGCCCTGCCCGCAATCCTCATCGAACCTCTCAAAACGGACTTCCACCTCTCCGACTCCCAGATCGGTGTCATCAGCGCCGCATTCATCGTCGTCTACGCCCTGGCCGGGATCTGGATCGGCAGGCTGGCGGACCGCTTCAGCAGGCGGGCGGTGATGGGCTGCGGCCTCATCGTGTGGAGCGTGTTCACCGCACTGAGCGCGGGCGCATGGAGCTTTACCTCCCTGCTGCTCGTCCGCTTCGGAGTGGGAATCGGCGAGGCGTCTTTCGGGCCCGCCGCGAACTCTTTGGTTGCCGATATGTTCCCCCCGGCACGCCGCTCCCGGGCGGTCGCGGTGCTGCAGTTCGGCGTCCCCATCGGCACGATCCTCGCATTCTTCACAACGGGGTTCATCATGGAGGCTTTCGGAACCTGGCGCGCGCCATTCATCGTTGCCGCACTGCCAGGCCTCCTTTTAGCATTCCTGATCTTTCGGCTCGACGAGCCGGAACGCGGCGCGGCGGACGCCCACGTGCGCAATGACTCGCTCACCGTCGCTCCCGCCTCCATCCTTGAAACGGTGCGAACAGTAATGGCAGTACCCACCATGCGGTGGCTCACGATCAGCGGGATCGGAGTTCAGATTGCCGCGTACGGCCTCGTCACCTTCATCGTCCCGTTGTTCCAGCGATACTTCGAACTCACCCTGACCCAGGCCGCGCTGAACGCCGGGATAACCGTCGGCATCGCAGCACTCCTCGGACTGACGATCAGCGGCCTGGTTTCCGATCGGGCGAGCCGCCGGTCACCGTCCGCTCGGATACTCGTGGGTGCCGCGGCCCTACTGGCGGCCGCACCGTTAGCCTATCTAGCGTTCCAGTTCAAGCCGGACCAGCTTCTCATCTTTGTCGGTGTCCTGTCGGTCGTATCATTCCTTCAATACTTCTTTCACACATCGGCACTTCCGGCCGTCGCAGACGTGAACCCTCCCCACTTGCGCGCCTCCGCGACAGCGATCTTCTTCGGCTGCTTCTATCTTCTAGGTGGAGCCTTCGGCCCCGTCTTGCTCGGATTCCTGTCCGACCTTCTGGCGGCGTCCGGACACGGCATCGACGCCACTGCGTACGGCCTTACCAGATCGTTGGCCATCGTAATGCCACTAGCGCTTCTCCTGGCCGCAGCCGGCCTGTTCGGAGCCGCCAGAACCGTGAATCGCGACCAACGAACCATCAACTGCGGTCCCCTCGGGTGAGAACCGACGGTAACGAAGACCCTTCGTTCGGGTACGAACCGCTCCCCACCCACGGTGCCCCCGCGGCCCCAGCCCGCAACCTGCAGGTGTCGATCAGACACCGCGCTCGAAGGCGACAGCTGCGCCGACAGGGCTACCTCGGCTGAGGCCGCTACGCTAAGCTACGTACCGTAACTTAAATGCTGGCACCAGCCTCGACCGGACTTGGAGCACTGATGACAGAACTGAACTACGCAACGATCTGGGAAGCCATCGCGGACGCGAACCCTTCCCGCGAGGCGCTCGTCCATGGATCCACGCGACGCACCTGGCGCGAATTCGACGATCGCGCCGCCAGGATCGCGAATGCACTCTTGGACTCCGGCTTGAAGAGGGGATCAAAGGTCGCTCAACTGCTCTACAATTGCACCGAGTTCGCCGAGGTCTATTTCGCGACCATCAAGATCCGCGCAGCCCCGTTCAGCGTCAATTATCGGTACGTCGGTGCCGAGATCAAATATTTGCTGGACAACGCCGATGCCGAAGCGCTCGTCTATCACGCGAGTCTGCGCGACCGTGTCGTCGATCTACTCCCGAACGTCAAGAGTTTGAAGATCGCGATCGAGGTCGACGATTCCGGCCACGCAGTTGGTTCGCTGGTTCCCCACGGCGTGCACGCGTACAACGAGGTGGTGTCAGACTTCGACCCGGCCGAGCGGATAGTACGAGACGGCTCCGATGTGACGATCTCGTACACGGGCGGAACCACCGGAATGCCCAAGGGCGTCACCATTCCGATGGGTCCCGCCATCGAAGAACTCATGGGCGCGGTCCCACTGCTTTTCGGCGACTCTCCGGTGACCTCCGTGGACGAGTTGCTACGGCGAGCTTCAGACGTAAGTGCCGAGGAGGACCGCTACACAGTAATTCCGGCGTCTCCAGTCATCCATAATGCTGCGGTCGGCATGGCGATGAATCCTGCGCTCCTATTCGGCGGTAAGGCCGTCATGCTGTCGAGCCGATCATTTGACGCAGCGGAACTATGGGACGTGGCCAGCGCAGAGAAGACTCGCGGCATCGTCATCGTCGGGGACGCATTCGCGCGGCCAATGCTGAAGGCGCTGGACGCGTCGGATCACCGAGATCTGTCATCACTCGCGATGATCGCTTCGACGGGAGCGATGTTCGCGGCAGAGGTGAAGGGCGCCATTCTTGAACATCTGCCGAAGGTCATGATCGCCGACGTCATCTCGGCCACCGAAGGCGCGATGGGGGCCGCCATCTCAGTCAAAGAAGCGCAGATGCCCACCGGGTCGTTCCTGCCGTACCCCGGAGTCATCGTGATCTCCGACGAGGATCACGAAGTCAAACCGGGTAGCGACGAGATCGGGAGGATTGCCCTGCCGAGCGGTGGACAGACCTACTATCGCGACGAGGCGAAGACGGCGGAGACCTTCCGCGTTCTGAACGGCCGTCGATACAGCATTCCAGGCGATTACGCACGCGTCCTGAAGAGTGGAGTGATAGAACTCCTCGGGCGTGGTTCATCGTGCGTGAACACTGCGGGCGAGAAGGTCTATCCAGAAGAAGTAGAAGAGGTGATCAAGCGATTCGACGGCATCGAAGACTGCTTGGTGTTCGGCGTCGCTGACGAGCGCTTGGGTCAGCGACTCTCCGCGGTGTACTCCGTTGCCCCGGAAGTTGAGACGATCGATCTCGACGCACTGGATGAGTTCCTGCGATCTCATCTGGCGGGGTACAAGGTTCCTCGTGTGATGAAACACGTCGGTGTTGTTCCTCGTGTGGCAACCGGAAAAGCCGACTATCCGGAGGCGAAACGGCTGTACGAAGCATCCGTCGGTGCGTCGCCGAAGCCGTGACCGACTCGACAGGGCACTTGCGGACGACGTCCGCCGTTGATCCCGGCACGGAACGAGGTCATCGCTCGATCTCAAGCCGGAGAAGTCTGGACTGATGCGGACCCGCGAGGTATAGAGCTCCGCCGAACTCCGCGATGCCGGTCGCGTGATGAAATCCTTCGACCACGCCATGCACGTCGTCCACAACCGCGCCGTCTGATGTCATCGACCGCGCCCAGACATAGGACCGCTCTGATGGGATGCGCGGCAACCGCCAGAGCAACTCGCGGATGCTGCCGGGGACCGATGCGAGCCTGTCGAGTGCAGGTTCGCGCGGCCCCGTCATCGCTACCCACGCTCTGCCGTCCCGAAACGTCGAGATGTTGTCGGGTATCCCCGGCATATCGGAGCTCAGGCTGCGACGGGCCCCGGCTCGTGGTCCGGTCGTCTCGACCCGGCTGAGCTGGTATCCGCTGGTTTCAGCCAAGACGAGGAAGGACCCGTCCGGCGAGGTTGCCACGCCGTTAGGAAACCTCAGCCCGTCCAGTACGACGTCTATTGTGCCGTCGGGGTCGAAGCGCAGCAGTCGGCCGGACCCACGATGCTCGAGAAGGCTGCCCATGAAGTGCTCGATGTCGAAACGGGTGGTCGACTCAGTGAACCAGATCGCCCCATCGGACGCGGTCGTGGCGTTGGAGCAGAATCGCAGCGGGATATCGTCCACGTACTGGACAAGATTCTCGCACTCAGAGGTCGCCGGATCCAGCCGCCGAAGGCCACGCTGGGTGTCGCAGACGAGAAGCCGGCCGTCCGGCAGCGGTTCCAAGCCGAGCGGACGCCCGCCCGTGCGGTCGACGACTGTGGAGACGCCAGAGTCTGGGTCGACCCGCACGATCGAGCCGTCGCCCATACTGCAGTAGAGATAGCCGTCGGCTCCGACCACCACGTCCTCTGGACCTGGTCGAGCTAGGCGCGGGGAGTCTGGAAGCGGGATGAACACCGCCTCCGGAAGCGTTTGGGTCGGTGTCGGCACTCGGGGGCCACGTGGAATGCGCCGCCTCACCGGGTCCAGCGGCGGTTTCCGGACGGGACCCGTCTGAGGCAGGGTCGTACGACCTTCTTGGGCGAAAACATATGTGCGTTCGACAGCGTAGGCGTGCACCGCACTGCACACGGATTGGATCTCGTTGCCGGGACGACCTGCGCACAACCCTTCAATCGCACTGGTGAGCGTAACGCGGTCCGTTGCACCCAGGATCAACGCACCGTCGTAGGTCAGCCCACGATCAGGGCTTCGACGGTGCCGAAACGGCTGCGTCCGAACTTCGGTGATGCCACTCAAGCGCGCGAGCGTCGGCCCGAGGACTTCGTTCAACAGGCGATCGATCGCCATCGAGTCAACGCCCTGGCATCGATGGAACAGCGCCACCGTGCGCGCTCCGGTGCGGGTTCCCTCGGTGGCTGGCGGCGTGAATCGACGGCCGGCCTCAGTTCCCGAGGGATACTCACACGTCCATTCGAACAACCCTGCGCCGGGCCCATGAGGCGGCTGCCCCGAAAGGTAGCGTCTGACACCGCTGATGACACGATCGAAGACGAACTCCTCGATGCCGTCGATTCGACAGTCGGACGGGACGGGGACCGCATCGCCCAGGTCCGGCCAGGACGTGACGTGAGCATCTGACAAGTGATGTTGGCGGTACTCTCGAACACCTCCCCGTCGGGCGGCGGTTTGGCTGAGCTGCTCGCGCCAATAGCTCAACGAGACGTCGCGCGCCAAGCCGGACTTCGCCTGTAGAAGGACAGTGCTGCCTGTGACGGCGTTATGCGCGACCGACTCTGGATGGGTATGGAGGCTCAATCGTCGATCCATTGCCCCACTCCCCCCATGGCGATGGAACAGAAGTAGTCGACGATCTTCTCTTTGTCGAGATCGGGACGAGTGAGCCACCAATGTCCCAACCGTTCCCCGATACCGGACAGAGCATGTGCCGCCGCATCTATCACGTCGTTCGGAACGCTGGGCACCGCAGTACGCAGAAGGCCCGCGATCGCCTGAACATGCTTGAAGCGCAGCGCAACGAGTTCGTCTCGATAGCTGCCGGTCAGTACCGAGGCACTGGTGAACAGGAGCAGCCATCGCCCCTGGTTCCGCTCAATTGAACTGAAGTAGAACAGCGCGCCGGCCCGGAGCTGGTCGATCGGGGCGGATTCAGGGTCGACAACGCTCCCGAGTCCCTCGTTGTACGTGTCATAGATTCGCCGGACACACGCTATGAAGGTGCCTTCCTTCGTTTCGAAATGGTTGTACACGATCGGGCGAGTCACAGCCGCGGCGCGTGCGATGTCCTCCATCGATGTGAGCGCGTACGTCCGTTCAACGAACAGGCGCTCCGCGATGTCCAATAGTTGCTCGTGTCGCGCAGCGTACGACATTCGTCGCCGCGGCGGCCTGTCCGTTGGTGACGTACGACTCGTGGGCATCGTCTCTCCGATCGAAGTTTGCAGCGCTTCTTGAACATCTTGGCCTGAGCGTTCGCTGGAGCCCACACCCACTCGGTGTCGGCATGCCGCGACCTGTTCAACAGGGCACTGGTCGTCAGTTCAAGGTCGAGAGATCGACCGCCATGGCCATTCGCCGGTAGCCGGCCGGGTTCGGATGGAGTCGATCCGGGCCAGCGTACTTGGGTGCTAGAATGCCGGAGTTCGACCTGTCGCGGAGCGCCCGATCGAAATCGATCACGCTGTCGGAGAGTTTCTGCCTGCGGATCCATCTGTTGATCACTCGACGCGTCGCGTCCGAGAACGGCGCGGTGGCCGTGCCGTCGAGTAGTGCGTTCGAAGCGGGCATGATGGTGCCGAGGTGCACTCGGATCCGATGAGAGTGCAGCCGTTCGATGATGTTCCGGTAGCCCGCGATGACTTGGTCTGCGCTTGCGCCGATCGGCACACCGAGATCGTTGATACCTTCAAGGAGGATGAGGTCTTCGACCCCGGGTACGGAAATGACGTCACGTTGAAGCCGCCTCGTCGCAGCGTCGCCGTATAGCGGAACGGTGCCATCGGCGGTCACCCTGTTACCACTGATGCCGGCATTGACGACCACGCGGTCGATACCCGCATCATCGAGACGCCGCTGCAGATGGTCCGGATACCGCACGTTCTTGTCCACTACACCGCGCTTGGCCTGCGGCAGGCCTCCGACGTTGTCCGCGACAAATCCGTCTGTGATCGAATCGCCGAAGGCGACGATCGCTGTGGTCCTTTTCGGTGCGAGCACGTCGACTCTGCTGACGATCGGAACCACGGTGGTGGTCAGTGGAAAGGCAGCACCGTCGCGACGCCGAGTCTGGTCACCTGCGCCGGGCTTCGTGTAATAGCTCGTCGCGTTCCCATTCAGATGCTGGGTGAGGAACAGCGCGGAGCCTTGGACATTGACCGACACGGCCAGGCGCTGCCACGCAGCCACGTTCACATCGACTGCGTCACTCAGGACTTCGCCGCCTGCAGGGATAACGACTGATCGGCGGCCGTTGAAAGTGAGCTCCGCGGCCGGCGATGTTATCGATGCACCAGCTCCCGCGGCAGCGGCGGTCGCCGATCCGATCCGCAACGGGCTCGGCCTCTCCGCGTTGGACAATTTGACTCGGATCGCCGCGCCCCCTCGATGCGGCGTCACCATGACTCGGAAGGTCTGGTTGGCGATGTTGACGATCGGCCGAAAATCGGCATCGGCGCCATTGATGGCGTCCGTTTGTGGCGCCATCCATGAGGCTACCCAGTGCCGCCCACCGCCGGGTTCCGTGTTTCCCTGCGCGACCGGGGGCTGCCACAGTGTGGCGACGAGGAACATCAACGCCCCGGCGCTCAGAGCTATCCATCGACGCATCAGCTTCTCCTCGGATTTGTTTGAACCTATATATTACGTGCTGTAACTGTCGTGGTGCTTGAGTACCCGAATCGGCACGCCGCCTTGGACGTACCGCCTTCTACCCTCCGGCGGCGAGGCCTTCAGGTAATCGCCGCACCGTTGGCGCCCGCTTACCGCCCCGTGAATACCGCGGCGCGGCGTTCAACGAACGACTGGATTCCCTCCACGCCGTCGGCAGTACTGAGCAGCCGTGCAACCTCTGTGTGCCGTCGCGCGATCGCGGCTTGCTCACCCTCAGTTCGCGCAGTATGCGCCGACGACAATGTGGCCTGGACGCCGAGCGGTGCGCAGCGTTCGGCGAGCGTCGCTGCGATCTCGCGTGCCCGGTCGATCGCACCGTGCCTATCCGGCGCGATCTCCTGGATGAGGCCTATTCTATGAGCTTCGGTTGCGTCGAACTCGTCGCCAGTGAGAATCCACCGCATCGCATTACCCCATCCGGAAAGCTGCGGGAAACGGATCGTCGCGCCACCGAACGGATGCATGCCGCGCCGCACCTCCAGTTGCCTGAATCGAGCATCACGGGAGGCCACACGGATATCGGCAGCCAGCAGAAGCTCGATGCCCAGCGTCATCACCCAGCCTTGCGCTGCGGCAACGATCGGCTTCGTCCAGTAGCCGTCCAAACGCCACGGATCACGGTGCCCATTCGGAAGCTCCAATTTTCCGGTGGCGAGGTCGGGCCCGACGTCCACGAGGTCGAAGCCGGATGTGAAGTGCTCACCGTGCGCGAATAGGACTCCCACCCAGAGATCCGCGTCGGATTCCAGGAGCGTGTAGGCGGCGCTGAGCTCGTTGATCAGCTGTTTGGTGAAGGCGTTCCGTTGAGCTGGACGATTGAGACCGATCAGCAAGACCCGGCCATCACGCTCGACTGTGACTGTGCTCTGGAGACTTTGATCTGTCATGCCTTCACTTTCGATCGAGTGACGGGACGACGCCCTCGACACCAGGCACAGCGACCGCCCGTTCGATGCGCTCGCATACCCAGTCCACAACGTCGTCGACAGCATCGACGGCAACCGGATCGGAGAGCACCTCATGGTATGCACCCGCATATTCAGTGAAGGTCTTCTCGGATGTGGCGAGTGTCCGGTAGAGACGTCGACTCCATTGCGGTCTGGTGAACACGTCCTCGGTACCGTGCAGCAGAAGGACCGGCACCCGCCACGATGCGGCATGGCGGTGGATGTCACGTGTCGCGTCAAAGGCCGTGACCCCGCTGAGAACGGTGAACCGCTTGTTGTGCATGAGCGGGTCACCGAGCACGCGTGCTAAGACCTCGGAATCGTGAGAGAGCTTGGTCCACGGCGGCTTAGCGACGGGCGCCCAAGCCTTCTTTGTCACACGGGCCAATGGTTCGATGGCGCAACGAACAGGGCCGGGAATTGGTCCCGGAAGTAGAGGGCCAACCAAGACTACGCCGGCGAGTGCGCTCTGGTCGCGCGCGGCGCTTGCGCAAGTCACCAGGCCGCCCAGCGAATACCCGACGAGGACAGTCGGCAATCCGAAGGCCGCCACTCGTAGCCGTATTGCCCTGTGATCATGGACTGCGCGCCCGACATGCACTGCCCCGCGTCGCCCAGGTGATGATCCGTGCCCCCACATATCCGGAGCGACGACCATTAGTCCGGAGCCGACGAGCCGCTCGACGACGCCGCCATGCTCATACTCGAACCGCCCGGAGTGCTCGTGATATCCGTGCTGAAGGATCACCACCCCCCGAGGGTTCTCGACCGACCATATACGAACCGCCAGGTTGCTGGGGCCCCACGTCTCTACACGGACATTGACACTCGACATGGACAGATCCTTCAAATCGACACCAGAACAGCGGAATGATGCGTCGGGGACATTCACCATCCACGTAGCTACACCATGTAACTTTAGGCGAAGGCGGAACTGAACGCAATCACACGCACGGATTGACACACGGAAGCCGGCCGTCTTTGAATCGCCTGTAAGTCTTCGTAGTGGCTGGCCTGGGGCTGGCTGGCAGGGTTGGCGTCGTCACCTGGCGCTCGTTGTGACTCCTGAATCGACTGACCCCGTTGGGGTGTCATGCCCGGGATCTGCCCGGCGGGTACTGGGTGAACCGTCCTGGGTCTGGTGGAGACCGTGAACGCACCAGGAGAATGTGAGGTGCCCGGACCTGGCGAAACAAGTGTGTATGATCCTCACCGTCGACGGCGGCGTCGGCGATCGTGACGCCGAGCTCGATGGTGCGGCAAATCGTGTCGGCAATAGCGCTACGCTGCGTCATTGGTCCTGTTGGTGTTCGGGTGGGTGCGTAGGAACTTCCATCCTCACACCCCACGACCCCCGGCTCCCCACAGCCGAACCCGACCTCCATCTTGCGTTCGGTAGAACCCGTTCTACGCACCGTCAATCAGGAAGAGCCGGTTTGCCCGATCGCTGCGTTCGATGGCTGGTGTTGCCACACTGATCAAGTATGATACATACGCGAGGTGCACCAGTAGTGCTACTCAACGCTTCTCTTTCACAACTCAAGAAATTTCGGTCTCATCCCCTGAGGGACTCCGCCGGACCTGAGCCCAGAGCGCTTCAATTCGTTCCTCTATATAAGTGAGCGTCTGTATAGAGTCGCACCTTGATTCGGTCCGACTGCGGGGTGAGTCATGGTGTCGTGCTCGACCCCTGAAGAATGTGGACGACACAAACAGCTCCGAGACCGACCATGTGCGCAAGGCCAGTGCGAGCGCCGGAATGCTGGCGGGCACCCGCCTCGCCGCGTATCTGCTCCGTGATTTCTGCTACCTGGGCAACACCAGTCGGACCGATTGGATGTCCGGACCCCAGCAGGCCGCCGGAGGTATTCACCGCGACTCTGCCTCCGCGATCGAATTCACCGGCTGTCAGCCCTGTGCCCGCTTGGCCCTCGTCAGCAAGTCCCATCGCCTCGAGGTACTGCAGCTCCTCGATGGTGAAGGCATCATGCAATTCGACCACGTCGAGGTCCGAAGGTGCGATTCCTGCCTGCTCGTATGCGAGGTGTGCGGTCTCGCGGGTCAACTCCGCATCAAAGCTTTTGGCACCGTACAACTGTTCACTACGCTGCACCGACGCCAGAACACGTACCGATCGTGTGCGGTCGAGGTCCAGCCGGTCGAGAACATCGCCGGAGACCACGAGGGTTGCTGCTGCGCCCTCTCCAATCGGGCAGCATTGCAACTTCGTGAAGATCCCGGAAATAGTCGGACCCCCCAGAACTTCCTCGAGCGAGTACGCCTTCTGGCGTTGAGCGTACGGGTTCAGGGCCGCGTTCGAGAAGTTCTTGACCGCGACCGCAGCGATCTGTTCCGCAGTCGCACCATGCGCGCGCATGTACTCGTCTGCCAGTAGTGCGAAATGCGTAAAGGGAGCGACACGTTCTGCTGAGAGTTCAGGGATCCCGGTGTCACGCTGTGCAGGACCGATCTTGCTTGGTTTGTCTACTCCCACTGCAAGCGAGACATCGCTGATACCGCTCGCAACGTCGAGGCAGGCCGCTCGGAACGCCGATGAGCCTGATGCCGAGGCGTTCTCCACCTGGGTCATTGGGGCTCCGTTGACACCTAGATGACGCAGCATCGGACGCGAGCTAGCCATGCCAAGCATGGCGGTTCCAGTGTATGTGCTGTCGACTTGGCGCCAGGAAATTCCTGCGTCGTCAAGTGCACGACGAATTGCCGTCAAGCCGAGGTCGACATATGGGGTGGCGCTCGGTGCTTGAAACTGGTGCCGGCCAATGCCGACCACATACACTGGCCGCAGATCCCTCAAATGTTTGGTCATGATCCTGTACCTTTCGCGACCCGAAAGCGTAGTTCATTAAGGTCTTCGCCCCCAAGGCGAACTACCGCGGTGGTGGCAACGACTAAGTCATCGACCTGGCCGCTGTCGGCGACGTCGAGTATGCCGCGAACCATTGGCCCCTCTTCGAGCACGATGGAGGCAACTGTGAACGGGACATCGATATCCGGATTCGGGTGGAACCGCACCGTTGCCGTCGCATGGATCTCCCCACGGCCCGACAGTGGCACGGCGCTGAGGTGTGCGCCGTGGTCTCCATTGAGCAGCGAACCCGCCGTCTGCTGAGGAAAGGAGATATATCCGGTGCTGTCACGTGTCCCGGTGAGTGTCGGGGTACCGTCGTCATCGACGCTGTATAGCTGGGGCTCTGCTGATTTTCGTGTCATCACAAATCGCTTTCGTGGTCGCCTTCTACAGGGTTAAGGAGAAGCCGCCGTTGACAGGAAGGGTTTGGCCGGTGATATAGCTGGCCGCTTCAGACGACAGGAACAACGCCGCGTTGGCTGCGTCGGACGGTTCACCGAAGCGGCGAACGATGTAGTTGGACAACACTTTCTTGGTGAAGGCTTCGTTCTGAATCTGAGCTTCGATCGCTGGAGTGCGGGTAGCACCGAGTGATATACAGTTGGCGGTAATGCCGTATTGGCCGCCGAGCCGAGCGATTGCCCTAGTGAATCCCGCGGCGCCTGCTTTAGCACCCGAGTAGGCTTCCATGCCGCGGGACTCGCCCACACGACCAGCATCGGAAATTATGGTGATAACACGGCCCCATCCGTTCGGGACCATTTGTGCTATTCCGCGTTGGGTGACGTTCAGAACGCCGTCGAGATTGACCCGCAGGAACCGCTCCCAGTCGGCAGGCCGCTGCTCCCAGAATGGTAGTTGACGCGTGGGCGTGGGCCCGGCGCCGCCATTGCCCGCATTATTTACAACAATCGACACTGGCCCCAGTCCGTGGTCAGAGAACATGCGGTTAACCTGATCGAAATCGCCGACGTCGGCCCGGGCCGCCATTGCGACATGGCCAGCGGTGCATATTTCGTCGGCAACCCGTTTAGCGCGATCGAGGTCGAAGTCGTTCACGATGACGCTAGCACCGTACTCGGCGAGGGTCGCAGCAATCTGATGGCCTACGCCCTGACCGGCGCCTGTCACCAGAGCCACACGGCCCGATAGATCCAGCAATTCTGACGCGCTCACAGCAATTCCGTTCGTAGTTCTCGTTTGAGAAGCTTACCCATTGGACTGATGGGCATTTTGTTGATGAAATAGAATTTTCGAGGCCACTTGAATTTTGCGAGTTGCCCTTCGCAATACGTCAGAATATCCGCCGCGGTCACAGTTGAGCCCTCCCGGCGTTGGATGGCGGCAATAGGCTGCTCGCCCAGTTCCTCGTGCGGCACACCTAGAACCGCGGCCATCACTACGTCTGGGTGGGCGTTGAGAACCGCTTCGATCTCGGCGGGGTAAATGTTGGTACCACCGGCGATTATCATGTCAGTGATCCGGTCGTGAATATAGAGGTATCCGGCGTCGTCGACATGCCCCACGTCGCCCGTGCGGTAGAAGCCGTCGGGGAGGAGCCTGTCCGAGCCGAGCGGACCGCGGCCGATGTAACCTTCGATAACCACCGGAGTGCGCACAGCAATTTCTCCGGTGACACCGGTCGTCAGACTTGTGCCGTCCTCGTCGATGATCTTGAGGTCGACGTGGCGGAACGGTCGGCCACTGGAGGTTGGTCGCTCACGTAGATCGCTCGGTGTTGCCCCGGTGAGCATTCCGGCTTCCGTGCAGCCGTACATCTCATGGAGCACTTCGCCGAACAGATCGGTAACCTTCTCCTTGATGTGTGAGCCGAACGGCGCGGCGCCACCAGCGATATACTTGATGCTGGACAAGTCGCTTCGAGTCAATGTCTCCTCGGGCAGCGCCAGTATTCTCTGCAGCATCGTTGGAACAGCAGTCCAATTGGTGACTCGATGCTTTTCAATGAGCCTAAGAGTCTCGGCCGGGTCGAATCGACGCTGAAAGATTACGGTGCCGTTAGCCTTGAGGGTTCCACGGGTGTAGGAAGGTCCAGCACCGTGATGCATCGGCAGATTGATTAGCGAACAACAGCCTGGGCCCGCGGAGGCTCCGTCAAAGTTGACCGACGCTGAATACTCTGCGAAGATCCGCGCATCGGGTGGAGTTCGCCAGCCACCTAACGGGGCCCCCTTTGGGGCGCCAGTGGTCCCAGAAGAGTATATGACGATCGGCGCGAAATCGTCGACCGGTCGTGGATCCGTGCTGCCTATGGCGATCATATGGTCGTAGAAGGACGCGCCGGGGGCACGTTGGTCGAGAGTCACGATAGCAAAGAGGTCAAGTTCGGACCACGCCTCTATGAGCGTGCGCGGATCCGCATCGTCAACTATTGCGCCGCGAACATTGCAGTCGCGCAGGATGTAGGTAGCTTCGGGTGGAGTGAGCTTGTAGTTGATTGCGACGGCTGTACCGCCCACCTTGGCGATGCCCAGCGAGACGACGAGCCACTCAAGGCGGGTGTGAAGTCGGATTGCGACGGCGTCCCCTGCTCCGATACCCTGAGTTGCGAGTGAAGAAGCTAGTCGGTTCGAGTGATCGTCGAGTTCGGCCCATGTCAAGGTCCGGTCGCCTTCGGTGGCGCATACGGAGTTAACGTCGGTAGGTGCAAAGGCGATACTGCTGCGTTGGCCAAGTGTCATTGTGGTCTTCTTTCGGTGCCCATATTCACTGTACGGACAGGCACACGTGTCGTATGGAAGTGACGCGGGTTAATCGAAACCGCCACGGGAGCCGCCGCCGACCGCGATCACCTGGCCCGTCACGTAGTCGGATAACGGCGAAGCAAGCCAGAAGATGGCGTCGGCGGCTTCTTGAATGGTCCCGGTACGCCCCAGCGTTGCGCCGGGCAGCCGCTGTGCCGCGTAGATATCGTCGACCCTTGTGTTGAGGCCGAGCCTTTCTAGCGTCTTGTCTGGCACGCCGAGAGGAATCTCACGCCCACCCGCCTTGACCGTTTCATGGGCAGACTGGGGAGCTCCGAATCGGGTCTGGATTATTCCGAAAGCGACCGCATTAACGGTGACATTGAACCGGCCCCACTCCGTGGCGACCGATTTCGTCAGCCCGACGAGCCCGGCTTTAGCCGCAGCGTAGTTGGCTGCGCCAGCGTTGCCCCAGGACGCAGCCAGTGATGAGACGTTGACCACCTTTCGGGCGCTGCGGGTGTCTTCGATGGAACTTGTCCTGAAGTATGGCGCGGCCGCGCGCAGAATGCGGAAAGGGGCAAGGAGGTGGATATCCAGCATAGATTGAAACTGCTCGTCTGGCATCCGGTGCACCGGAGCGTCCCAGAAGTACCCGGCTCCGTTGACGATGATGTCGATTCGGCCGTGTGTAGCAATCACGTGTTCGATTAGCGCGTCTGGGACAGCAGGATCAGCCAAGTCACCCGCGAATGTCGAGGCGTCACCGCCAATTGCATTCTGGGCCTCGAGCGCGCGGGTGGGGTCGACGTCTGCGATGCACACCGTTGCCCCGTTCGCGCTGAGTGTGTGTGCGCTCGCCCGGCCGATCCCCTGAGCCCCTCCGGTGACCAGAGCGACTTTGCCCGCGAGTAGGGACGATGAGAGGGTAGGAACGAAAGGCATGATTACGTCACCGCCCCTTCCAGGCTGGCTGGCGTTTTTCAAGGAACGCTGCGATTCCCTCCTGGGTGTCGTGTGAGTTGATAGCCGGGGCGGCGTAGGTGTGCTGCTGTGTCCACGCCTCATCCTCAGTCCAGTCGAACGCTCGTCGGACGATTTCGGTGCTGGCCCTGACAGCGAGCGGGCCGGACGCGGCTACCCTGCGAGCAAGACTGAGCGCGGTCGCGAAGACGTTGTCAGGTTCTACGACGTAATTGACCAGGCCCCACTGCGCGAAGAACGAGGCCGGGCGCGGTTCGCCGGTTAGTGCCAATTCCATCGCGATGTGGTACGGGATCCGCTTCGGAAGTCGGAACAGTCCGCCGCCGACCGCGACCAACGCTTTTGCCGCCTCCGGGATTCCCATAGTCGCATCTGTTGACGCGATGACCAGGTCGCAGGCGAGACACAACTCGAAGCCGCCCGCGAGCGCGTGCCCTTCGACGGCGGCAATGAGTGGCTTGCTCGGGCGCTTCGCCATCAAGCCGAAGCCGCCGCGTCGATCGGTTCTCCCAAAATCGCCGGACACAGCTGCCTTGAGATCCTGCCCTGCCGAGAACGCCGCGCGGGCGCCTCGAATGATCGCGACGCGGGCGGTGTCGTCGGCGTCGAACGCGTCGATAGCCTCCTCCATCGCTCGCGCAGTCGCGCCGTCGAACGCATTGCGCCGCTCGGGGCGATTGATAGTTATCACTGTGATGTGATCGTCAAATTGGTCGACGAGAACCAGTGGGCCAGACTCCGTTGCCATGTATCTCCTCATTCGTCTACTTCGCACCCCTAAACGGGGGCGTCGTTCGGGTGTGGCCCAATGTATCAAGTTGCTTGTTAGCTAGCAAGCCCTCCCGGTCGCATACGGCTCCGAGCGGTCGAGCCGAGCGGGAGGCCTAGTTAGTTGTTGTGCAGACAACAAGACTATGAGACCGTCGCATGTGTCGGACGTTCCAAGCAAGGAGGATCCTAAGTGGACCTGGTACGAAAAGAGGATATCTACGTGGGCGGGTCATTTGAGCCGGCCACTACCGACACGCGGTCGCGAGTTATCAATCCCGCAAATGGTGCAGTCATCGCCGAGGTGCCAGCGGCCGGAATCGTAGACGTAGACCGCGTAGTGGCTGCGGCACGCACCGCGTTCGATAGCGGTCCGTGGCCCCAGCTTTCGGGTGCCGAACGAGCCGATGTTCTGGAGCGATTTGCTGCAGCACTTGTCGAGCGCACTCCGGAACTGGCAGCCACAGTGACGATGGAGGCAGGCTTCCCGACGGCATTCGTGGGAGACGTTCATATTAGGAATGCGATCGCGTTCGTGCGCTATTACGCTACGCTTGCGCGTAGTGAGCCGTTTGAAGAAGTTCGGGGTAGCGCTGTAGCGCACGCCGACGTGCGGGTGCGGCGGTGCCCGGTCGGCGTAGTTGCCGCCCTGGTGCCTTGGAATATTCCTCTTCTGGGTGCTTTGTCGAAGATTGCGCCAGCCTTGGCGGCAGGATGTACTGTCGTATACAAACCATCTCCGGAAACCCCGTTGATTGCGTACTTGGTGGCGGAAGCGGCACAGAAGGCCGCCTTCCCGCCCGGCGTGTTCAATATGGTGACGGCAAGCCTCAAGGGCAGCGAGCGCCTGACAGCTCACCCGGACGTCGACATGGTTGGATTCACGGGCAGCACGGATGTCGGTCGGCGGATCGCTCAAGCATGCGCTGCCGACTTCCGTCGGCACGCACTGGAGCTAGGGGGAAATGCGGCTGCAATCGTCCTTGACGATGCGCCGGCCGATCTGATCGCAGGTGTAGCCACAACGGGTCTGGCTATCAATAGCGGTCAAGCGTGCATCGCGCAGCGCCGTGTTCTGGCTCCACGCGGACGGTACAACGAGATTGTCGAGATTCTTGCTAGCGTCGCCAAGTCCCTTCCCGTCGGCAATCCGAGCGACCCGACTACAGTCATCGGGCCGATGATAACCGCTGAACATCGAGATCAAGTGCTGAACCACATTGATTCTGCGCGTGCGGCCGGCGCAGTAGTGGCGGCAGGCGGACGAAGTGTCGGCGAAAAAGGGTTCTTTGTGGAACCTACCGTACTCGCGAACGTCACAAACGACATGGACGCTGCCCGAAAGGAGGTCTTCGGTCCTGTGGTATGCGTGATCGCTTACGACACGATTGAGGATGCGATCGCCATTGCCCGAGATACTGAGTACGGACTTTCGAGCTCGGTATGGTCGTCAGAACTGGGAAACGCAGAATCGATCGGTCGGAAACTGCGAGTAGGGTCTGTCTATATTAACCAGACCCTGACGCTGGATCCCGCAGTTCCGTTTGGAGGATTCGGACACTCTGGTGTTGGGCGAGAACTCGGCCCGGAGGGTTTGGACGCCTATTGCGAGATTCAGTCCATATTTGTCCCGCGAGCACTCTAAAAACATTTCTCGAGAGGATGGATTTCAAATGAAGACTTTAGCAGCCGTCACGGAATTCAAAGGGGCGCAGTTCGAACTCGCAGAACTCGATATAGATGATCCGCGCGAAGGAGAGGTGCTTATAGAAATCGCCGCCGCTGGAATATGCCACTCCGATATTGGCGCCCGCGATCAGTACCTAGAACTACCTTTGCCGATTGTCCTGGGGCACGAGGGAGCGGGAGTCGTCGTGACTGTCGGATCGGGTGTCACAAAAGTTTGCCCTGGCGATCACGTCGTGCTGAGCCGTCTGACGTGCGGCCGTTGTTCGGCATGTGTACGCCAGAGTTCGAACCTCTGCGAGCGCGGGGCATCACTGAACTTCAGCGGTGCACGGCTCGACGGCTCAACAACGCTCTCTCGGTCAGGCGAACCGGTCCACGGGCAGTTCTTCGGCCAGTCAAGCTTCGCCACCTTTGCACTAGCGCACGAACGAAACTGCACGCCGATCGACCCGACCTTCGACCTGACACTTGCCCCAGCGTTCGGATGCGGTGTGCTGACCGGCGCCGGAACGGTACTAAACGGCCCCCAACCTTCGGCCGGCTCCAGCATTGCGGTGTTCGGCACCGGCACCGTAGGGCTGGCGGCCATCATGATGGCGCGCGTGTGTGGCTACCAGAAGATTGTCGCCATTGACGTGTCCGATTCGCGGCTAGACCTGGCGTCGGAATTGGGTGCGACTCACACCATCGAGCCTGCGCAGGCACCTCTAACAAAGCAAGTCCACGCTATCGCTCCGCAAGGCGTAGCCTTCTCCATCGACACTACTGGACTGCCTACGATTGCCCGATCTGCGGTGGACAGTCTCACGGGCGGCGGAACCTGTGCACTAATCGGCGTGGGCCCGGCAGACCAGGAGATCTATCTCAATCACATGCAGTTGGCGTTCAGCGGCGTCTCGGTGCGCGGCTTCCCAACCGGGTTCGCTGAACCGGATGCGTTGATTCCCGTTCTTATGCAAATGTTCAAGACC
Organism: Gordonia liuliyuniae; assembly: GCF_021739025.1. Taxonomy (GTDB): domain Bacteria; phylum Actinomycetota; class Actinomycetes; order Mycobacteriales; family Mycobacteriaceae; genus Gordonia; species Gordonia liuliyuniae. The sequence continues at coordinate 199,885 of NZ_JAKKOT010000002.1, forward strand.
GGAGATTTCCCTGTGGATAGGCTGCTTAGCTTCTATCCGTTCGAGAAGATTGAGGATGCTGTCCGAAAGGCGGAACGGGGGGCCGCGATCAAACCGATCTTGACGTTCAACTGACCACCAGTCGCTATGCGGAGACGTTTTCCACGTGACATCAATCGCACCCGTGCGAACGCACAGGCTTGATGCCTTGCCCTTCCTCCGTCCGTGATCCTCCTCAACGAGAACCCCAAAGACAGCCAGCCGCACGAGCTAATCAGAAAGTTTATGCGCCTTGTCAGCAGGGATGGAAGGCACAATTATCTACCCAATCGCGAATCCACAATCGGACACTACCGACTTCGGTATCGGGTATCGGTAGGTCCGGAAAATTGTGCTTCATAGCCAAGGTGCAACGAATAGTGCTGACTATAACCCGAGACTTTCGACCACTGCCGAGTGGTGACCGCAGGCCGATTTCACGAGATGCTTCTACCTAAGTGGTCACGGATGATTCTCTTGACAATACTGGCGACAGTGCGGAGTTCCACGGCCAACGGGTCGGTAAGGTACTGGATGAGTACTCCACGCAACACTCCCTCGATGACGACAGAAAGGGCTTTAGGGTCACTAGGCTTTGTGATCTGATTATCGTCAACGGCTTCGGCCAGTGATCTCGAAATGACCTCTCGAAAGATCTCGTTGTTCTCGGCGACCGCGGACTTCAGTCCAGGGGAGGACGTCACCGATTCCGTGATGATCACATACATCGCTCGGATGGCGACGCCAACGTCAGCGTCACCCAATAGGTACGTGTCGACGAGGCCGTCCAATGCGTCCAGTCCCCGCGAAGAATCGCCGTCGAGGACAGCCTGGATGCGCTGGCGAATCGCGACAACGACGGCGATCATAACCTGCTCTTTAGTGCCAAAGTGAAAGGTCACGAGCCCTCTGCTAACGCCAGCACGGCGGCCAATCTCTACGAGTGTCGTCCCCGAGTATCCGTTGGCGCCGAGGAGCTCGGTCGCGGCGTGGATCAGCTTGGCGCGGGATCCTTCTGTTCGTTCAGACTGAGTCCGCCGCCCGATGGACTTCTGATCAGTCTGGGTCTCCGTGGTGGTGGTGATTTTTCCGCTTACCATACCGAAAGTATAGGGCTGACCCGCCCGCTCTCATTACGCCGTGCGCCAGAAGGGCTCACCGGGACCAGCACGTGGCAAAACACCCACCGGGACTTGCGTACAACCGGCGGCCACTTCCGACGAAGCTATTGTCTGAGCCTGGGCGGTGACGTTGCCCATCAAACGATGCTCTCTCCTGCGAGTCAACAGTCGCGACCACCTATCGTTGCACGAGCAGATGCCCCCAGGAATCTTACAGCGTCACACACCGACGTCGAGGCCCTTCCATCGTCAATGGCACCTATTTACACAGTAGTCCCTCGCCTTACCGGCTCTTCGAGGTTGAGCGGGCTGTCCCTGGACGGAGCGGTCACGTGTCGTTGACGTAAATGGCCCCTGACCTTCGTGATTCTGGATGTTGCGAAGCATTCAAGAATCGGGAGAGGGGCAGGGGCGGTGTCCGAGCCTACGTCGTTGTTGTTGGGGTCTGGAAGGTGTGCGGGTTGTTGGGGTCGAGCTTCTCCACGCCCGCACCAGGGTCGTGGAGGTGGTGACTGCCGACGAGAGCGCGGCGTGCTGCCCCGACTGCGGGGAGCGATCGTTCTCGGTGAAGGAGCGCACGGTCACCAGGCCGCGCGATATCGGATACGGACCCGGATCCGGTCCTGTTGTGCTGGAACAAGAACCGGTGGCGCTGCCGAAATGAGGTGTGCACACGGGCCACGTTCGTTCACCGAGACTATCGGTCAGGTGCCCGCCCGGCGCCGCACCGCGAGCTGCCTGCGGGAACAGATCGGCCAGGCGGTCGGGGACGCTGCCCGCTCGGTCGTCGACGTCGCCGCCGCCCGCCGGGTGTCGTGGCCAACCGCCCACGCGGCGTTCTGCGAGGTCGCTGACCGCGTCCTGGACGACCCGCAACCGGTGCGGGCCTCGGGATCGACGAGACCCGCCGGGTCGGCCACGCTGGGAACCAGACGAGTCGGGGCGCTGGTATCGGATCGATCCGTGGGACACCGGATTCGTCGACGTAGCCGGCGATCATGGCCTGGTGGGGCAGGTCACCGGCCGCACGTCGGCGGCGGTGACCGGATGGCTCGCTGCGCAGAGTCCGGCGTTTCAGGCCTCGATCACGCACGTCGCGATCGATCCGTGCGCTGCGTACGCCGCCGCAGCGGCCCAGGCGTTGCCCCAGGCGCAGTTGGTGCTCGATCACTTACACCTGATCACGCTGGCCAATGACATGGTCACCACGGTCCGGCGGCGGCTGACCTGGGAGCAGCGGGGCCGGCATGGCCAGGCAGTCGATCCCGAATGGGCCAACAGGCGGCGCCTGCTCACCGCCCGTTGAGCGGCTCTCCGACCACGGCTACTCCACGATGTGGAAAGCGCTACGTGCCAACGACCCCAGCAACGAAGTCCTGGCCACTTACATCGTGAAAGAGAAGCTCCGCGGCCTGCTGGCGCCGGCGCGTCGGCACCCCGACGCCCACCAACTCGCCTCCCGCTTCTACCGGTTCCTCAACCTGTGTGCGCAAGTGAGTCTGCCCGAGGTCCTCAGGCTCGCGACCACGATCGAGAAGTGGTGGCCGGCCATCGCGGCATTCATCGACACCCAGATCACCAATGCCCGCACCGAGGGCTACAACCGCCTCGTCAAACGAGGTCAAACGATCTGCATGTGGCTTTCGGAACTTCGAGATCTCGCGCCGCAGGATACGATTCCACTGCACTCGTAAACCGCGGGTCGGCATCCAGATTCACTGCTGAGGTGCCCGCTCAACCTCGAAGAGCACCTAATCGTGCGCAACCGTATTACCGTGTGCTGCGGTGCCGCAGTATCTCGACGAGGCGGTCGGCTTGCAGGTCAACGGATTGCGGACCGTTTCCTGTGAGGAGATTGTGTTTGGCGTCCCAAACGACCTTGGGTGCTGACGGATTCAGGGTGAGTGCAACGTGGTATCCGGCCTTCTTGAGGGCTACGTCGACGTAGAAGGGGAGCCGGGTCCTCTTGCCGGGGATCTTCGGGTAACCGCCCCTGAGCATCATCAGCTCGCCGCGCTTGGGGACTGTGGTAACGCGGGCGCCCTTGAATGCGTGGTCTTCGTTGACTGCGACCTCACCGTCGGCATCGAGTCGATACTTGGCAGAGGTCATAGCGATTGGGGCGTGGCAGATGAGACCGATGGGGACATCGTTCTCGTGCAGGGTATTCAGTAGTTCTCCGATGACGGGGTTGTCGTGGAAGTCGACCATCGGGGCGTGCCCTCCGGGGGCATACATGAAGTCTAAATCGGCTAGTGAGAAGTCATCTGACGCGTCGCGGTGCCGGGCGATCAGCTCGCGGACCGAGTGCCAGTGCTTTTCCGGCTGGTCCGCCAGATTGTTGCTGAGGTCGTCGAGGAAAGCTGCGGCTTCTCTGTCCGTCTTGGGGAGGTTCTTCGTGACGGGCATCCGGCCCAACTGGCGGCGGAGTAGAGACAGTTCGGACTCACGCCGGGCAACCAAGTCTGGGTTCCGTTCACGGATCCTCAACGGGTCGAAGCGCAGAGCGACGGCCTGCACGGTGAGGCGTGCAGTGTGGGAGCCGAGTCTGGTGCCGCCATGCATGGCTAGTGCCATCCCGTTGATGTCCAGCGTCGGGACTTTTCCGTCTGGGGTTGCGAGCATGAAGTCGTGAGTCTCCTCGAAGCGGGCCATCACAGCCGCCAGTTCGACGAGGAACCAGCCGCTGCTGATGCTTTGGCCCGTAGGATTTGCTAACGGCAACGCATTGGCCGAGGAAACGACGATGAGCGCCTTAGGGCGGCCGGAGCTGGTGGTATTTTTGGTCATGATCGATTCCGCTCGTCTTATCTGTTGTTGGGGTGGTGAACGTCAGGCACGGATGCCAAATCGGCGATCGATGCTGCGTCGGAGTGCCAGCCGGGCGAGACTCGGCTTACCAGGCCCATACGCTTTGCGTGGATGCCGAGCGCATAACGAATGCGGGGACGGCGCGTGGTCGCGGCCTTCACGACGGCTTTGCGGTAACGTCTGGCCGTGAGGCCGTCCGGTACCAGGCTTCGAGTTGGCATCGAGGATCTCTGCGGCGGCGGTGTTCTCGCCTATCACTACATGCATAATGTAGTCCGACCTAGTCTGTACGGATTGTTCGATGTTCGCCTGACGGAGATAAGATCCGCGAAACGCTGTGTGCAGTGAGGCCTACAAGCGCCCAGAGATCGCACGTCCGCACGGCCCGGACAACCCTGTCGGTTTCGAAATCAACAGGTCGTCCAGTTGCTGATTTGACGCGAAGCCAAACCAAATGAACATGCGCGCGCGTCAGCCAGCTGCAACACAACATAACTTCACGATGTTGCCTGAGGTGCCTTTATGGCATTGAGAAATACTGGTCTTTGCGGGCTGAGGTACGGTGTGCCAGACTTACAGCTGAACCGTCACGCACTTAACTTGGGTATAGTGATGTAGAGCTTCGGTGCCATTTTCGCGGCCATATCCGCTCTGCTTATAGCCGCCGAATGGTGCCGCGACGCTGCCAGCGCCCCAGGTGTTGACGTAAACTTGTCCAGCTTCGAGTCGGTCGGCCATGCGCAAGGCGCGCGAAATGTCTTTGGTCCACACACCGGCTGCTAGGCCGAAATCGCTGTCGTTCGCGATGTCTACAGCATCGTCCTCGGTATCGAATGGAATCACAGCCAGGACGGGCCCGAAGACCTCTTCCTGTGCGATCCTCATCGAGTTGTCAACATCGGTATAGATCGTCGGCGGCACAAAGTAGCCGTTACCGCGCACCTCTTCGGACAGCGGCTCGCCACCGGTAGCAGCTCGTGCGCCTTCGCCCACAGCGATCTTGAAGTACTCGATTACCTTGTCGTACTGCGCTGCGGTAGTGACGGGACCGAGCATGCCACTCGCGGTCAGCTCATTACAGGACGCGACCAGACGTTCGACGAATTCGTCATGGATTGAACGCTCCACAAGCAAACGCGTTCCAGAAAAGCAAATTTGGCCGGTGTTGAAGGTGAACGCCCTCAACGAGCCGGCCACCGCTTTGTCAAGGTCTGCATCAGCGAACACAACATTTGCCGACTTCCCACCCAACTCCAAAGTGAGCGGGATGATCTTGTCAGCCGCGGCCCGTCCTATTTCGCGACCAGCGCGGACCGATCCGGTGAACACGATCTTCCGAACAAGCGGGTGCTCAACCAGTGGTTTGCCGGCTCCGGGTCCGTCGCCGGTAACCACGTTCAAAACTCCGTCCGGCAACCCGGCCTCGGTGGCCAATTTGGCCAGTAGGACGGACGTCGCCGAGGTGAACTCCGAAGGCTTAAGAACGACGGCGTTGCCGGCGGCCAGCGCCGGAGCTACGGCACGAGCGGCCTGGTTCATCGGCCCGTTCCATGGCGTGATGACACCCACCACGCCGAAAGGTTCCCGCCGGGTATAGCAGTGTCGGTCAGGCCCGAGGTCGATTGATTCACCGCCCATTACGTTCACCAGGCCGCCGTAGAACTCGAAATACTGTGCGACACCTGCGATTTCCATCGACGCCTGCCAGTCCGGGTGGCCCGTCTCTGCACTCTCCAATGCAGCCAGTTCCTCGACATTTTCCTCGATGGCTGCAGCAAGTCGCATCAGTACACGGCCGCGTTCGGCCGGTTCTCGGTCACGCCATGCCGTGGCGGCAATGGAAGCTGCGGTCGCAGCATCTGCGATATCTTCAGCTGTGCCTCGAGATATCGCCGCCACCGCGGTGCCATCAACGGGGCTATAGGAGATGATCTGTTCACCCCCGTGTGAAGGGGTGTTTTGGCCGTTGATCCAGTGAGTGAATGTAGCAGTCACAATTGCTTCTTTCTCAAGTAGTTGCGGGATTTTTCTCGTGTCCACCGTTGTGGTCAGTAGGTCAGCTCGGATGATGCCAGCGGTTCTCGCTGCGACAATGGCTGCGGGCGGCTCCTTCGGTCACTTCTCTCGTCTTGGTTGTGCCAGGGAGGCTTCGAGTTGCACATTGAGCCGTTCAGGCGTCGCCTGGGGCACGCGCTCAGTCGGGTGCGCCGGTCATCGATCGTCGGTGATTTGTCACTGCTTGCGAGTCGGGTGTTGGCGGTTAGCGGCCGGTGCGTGACCGCGCCCACCCCGTCGGTGGCCCGGTTTACGCGGTGTCGCTTCGCCTTCGAGGTTCGCTTCCGGTCACGACGCCAGGAGAGCGGCGTTGTTGACGCCATTTGACATGGTCGAGAATCGGCCTGACATCGTCGACCACCGTGGCGGTGACATCGCCGCGGAGCTCGATGTTGCGCGGGTCGCCTCACCGTTGGCCTCGATGGTTGTCGGAGAACGGATCTCCGTCGCCTTGCGGCGGATCGACGGTTGAAGATGCTTGGGTGATTCCGTGCCAACTCGCTTCGGCTAGAGCCGCATTCGTCCTCTGTCCGGTGATGAGCGCCCCGCCAAGTCAAGACTCGAAGCGTGTCGAGGCGCCGACCGTGCGCAACGCCGCCCTTAATGTCAGGGAGGTGATCCGCGGGAGGCGTAGGGCGCTCTCCGGGCTAGTTCGAAGGCTTCGTGAGCTTGGGATTGGATCATGACGTGTACCCCCTATTTGGCGAACCGTTTGTTCTGTCAACATACTCGCAAACCGTTTGGTTCGCCAGAGGGGAGGTAGTCTTGGTGCATGCGCGCAGCTGGCAAGGTAACCCGCGAACGGATCATTTCCGTCGCGAAGCAGGAGTTCGCCCGATACGGGTTGGCCGGGGCCCGGGTCAATCGCATCGCAGCGGATTCGCGAGCCAGCAAAGACCGCCTGTATGCGTACTTCGGCAGCAAGGAAGAGTTGTTTGCCGAAGTATCCCGGCGATGGGCGAGCGACACCGCTGTGGCCGTAGCCCTCTCCGGCGACGACTTGCCCGAATATGTGGGGCGACTTTTCGACGACTTCGTTGCACATCCGGAGAACGCCCGCCTGCAGGCATGGGCAACTCTCGAGGTCGCCGAGCCGCCACGATTCGACGATGTTCGAATGGAGGTGGTGCAGCAAAAGATCGGCGAAGTCCGGCGTGCCCAAAGCCGCGGCGTCGTCGACCGTCAGTGGGACCCCGTGGAACTCTTGACTATGTTGACTGTGATCGCGCGCTACCTTGCGCTTCCAGAGCATAATGCGCAAACCCGCGACGCGGCTGCACGCCGTGCGGCGGCGGTCACCGCAGCGCAACGGCTCGTGACTCCACCGTGACTGAACCACGTCCGGAACGTTTGTTTAGGCTGCCAGTCCAGATTTGCTGGGCGTCGCCTCCGTAGGTGTTCGGGCCGTTCTAAACCGTCCTGGGCCTGGTGGAGACTGTGAACGCACCAGGAGAATGCGACCACGGCAGCACTACGTAAGTTCGATTCCGAGACTCGTGAGCGGGCCGTCCGGATATACCACGACGGAGAACGACGGCGAATCCAAGTTCTGCGCTCGGCGAGACGTCTGAGCTCTCGTCGACATCAATCACGCCACGCTTCGGAACCGGATCGACGCCGACAAAGGAACCCGTTCGTCGGGCAGTGCGGAGCAGGCCCGGAAGCCTCGGTTGAACTCAAGGGACTCCGTACGGAGAATGCTGAATTGCGAAGGGCCAACGAAATTTTGAAGATCGTGTCAGCGCTTTTCGCAGCGACGGAGGTCGACCGCCGACCGCGGTGATCGTCGACGACATCGATGCTCATCGGGAACTTTTCGGGGTCGACCCGAGCGGCCGCGTACTCACCGACATGGCATGGCGATCGCCGGAGTCCGGACGCAATACGCACGCAAGAGGGCCGGCGCGGTTTCCGAGGGTCCTTGCCGAGGCGTACGCCGCGCACGCGGTTTTCCAGGTCTACGACCGCAATCGCCGCGTCTACGGCGTTCGGAAACTCTGGCATGCGATGGAGCACGACGGGTATGCGATCGGGCGTGATCAAGTAGCCCGTTTGATGCGAGCGTGCGGTACCTCCGGCGCTGTCCGCGGCGCGCATCGCACCATCACCACCCAGCGCGATGATCGCGCACCTCGGTTTCCCGATCATGTTGAGCGGCAATGGAACAGTCCGACATCACCGGGCCAGTTGTGGGTGGCGGACTGCACCTCATGGGAGGGTCGCATCATGCTTGATGCGACAGGACGGGCCGGTGGGTGGTCACTGCTCTTGATTTCACGGACACCGGTGAAAGTCTGAACGTAGACGGTGACCCCACCGGGTTCGTCACGCCCCGAGGTCGCTTCGGCTTGTGAGATGCCGCACCGTGAGTGCTTCCATGAGGTCGCCGTGCTTGCCCGGGGACCTCACCGCTCTCGAGTAGGACCGTGCACGGGAGGACGACAAGCCTCGGCGACCTGGGGATTGAGAAGGCGCCTACCCGATCGTTCGTGAAACCGGCCGCGCCGCTGCGCCGCCGCAACGGCGCACGACTATGCACCCTATCCGAGTGCGACGACAGCCCCAGCGCCTGAGACAGTTCGTGATTGCCGTCTCAAAATCCTTGACCGCGGCACGATACACGGTGAGAGTCGATAGTGAACACGTTTTCCATCGATTCTCCCGGAGGCAACCATGAGCACGACTGCCACATCCTGGCTGGTTCCCGTCCGCCACCCGTCGCCCGACGATCTCGAGCTGTGGCTGGAGGAGAAGGCCGCCCGCGGCGAAGTCCTCAATCGCGTCAACGCGTGGAGCCCACTTCGCATGACGTTCGACAAGGGCGAGGCCGGACGCTACCGATACGCGCTCGAACGCCGCGACAAGCCGGTGCCCTCGCTCTACTTCACCGCCCGCCAGGACATGGGCTGGGAGAGCGTCGGCAGCCTGTCGAACATCCACGTCTGGCGTCGCGCCTACACCGGTGAGCGGCCCGCAGGCTTCATCGGCGAAGACCTCGGCCGCCGCGCCGCCCTCGTCGGCATCGGGTTGAGCGTCGTCGCCACGATCGCGCTGGTCAGCACGGTGGCGCTCGGTCTCATCGCCGGGCTCACCGACTTCGCGTCGCCACGCGACTTCTGGATTCCGGCCGCAGCGCTCGGCGTCATCGCCGTCGGCGCCGGGGTCGCCGCTTTGATCGTCGGCACGTCCCGCCGCGCGGCGACGTCAGCGACCTCAGCTACGTCCGAGGAACAAGAGCTCGTCCGCTCCTGACCTCACGTCACGGCGCGAAGAACCGCGCCGTCTGATCCTCGTCGCCCGCCAGATAGGCGGGGTCGGGGACGTCCCAGACCTCGCGGAACGCGTGTTCGACGGCGACCGCTGCCGCGTCGACATGGCGGCGATCGAAGCCGAGGACGATGGTGTCGTCGCCGTGCATCTGCCAGCCCTTCTCCCGCAGGAGCGCAACGCGGGCCGCGCGGTCGACGGCGGATTCCGCGAGTCTGTCGCTCGCCACCACGAGTTCGAGCCGGTCGTCGGCGACCGCGACGGCGTCCGCGTGCGCGGTGATGACCTCGTGGTCGGTCACGAGGTCGTAGACGGTGAATCGCTGCCCGACGGACAGATCGGCGAGATAGTCCGCGAGTCGTAGTCGGAAGTCACGCCATCGCGCATCGAGTTCGGCGTCGTAGGCCGACTCGTCGAATCCGTTGACGTCTTCGGTGATCGGATCAGTCACAACACACTCCCGCTTCGCGAACGTGGCTTGCACTTTCCACCGTAGCCTCGCCCGACGAGTTATGGGCGGATTCTCCTACCGCCCGGCGCGCCCGGTTCCTCATGTGCACCTGTCGATTTCGCCGCGAACGTCGGCGAAGTATGGGTACGGTCAATTCACCCGAAGAATTAGGACTACGAACATACGGAACATGGGCGCCGCGGTCGGCGCCCAGCAGGGAGAACGCGACCATGAGAATCAAGAGTGCTGCCGTCCTGACCGCTGCGGTCCTCGCGGTCACCGCGATGGCCGGCTGTACCAAGACCGACTCTGATGAAGCCACCTCTCTCGAGAGCCTTCGGGAGGCGGGCGTCGTCACCGTCGCGTACGCCAACGAGGCTCCGTACTCGTTCGAGAAGGACGGCAAGGTCACCGGTGCGACGATCGCGCTGCACCGCGAAGTGTTCAAACGGCTCGGGGTCGACGAGCTGAAGGCCGTCAAGACCGACTGGGGCGGGTTGATTCCCGGATTGAACGCGAAACGGTACGACCTGGTGAGCGCCGGAATGTCGATCACTCCGGAACGGTGCGACCAAGCGTCGTTCAGCGTCCCCGAGATCAACTACACGACCGCGCTCATGGTGAAACCCGGCAACCCGATGGACCTGTCGAACATGGATTCCATCAAGTCGAGCGGCGCCAAGATGGCGGCGATCACCGGGGCCATCGAATCCAACTACGCGGAAGAGCTCGCTATCCCCGACCCGCTGCTGGTCAAGGATCAGCAGTCAGGCATCGACGCGGTGACCTCGGGACGGGCCGACGCGTTCGCACTCACCGCAGTGTCGTTGAAGTACGCGAAAGACAACGATCCGAGTCTCAACGTCGAGGTGACGAAGCCGTTCATCGCGGTCATCAACGGCGAGGAACAGAATCCGGCCGGTGCCACCGTGTTCCGGAAGGCGGACACCGAGCTGCGGGACGCCTACAACGCGGAGGTCAAGAAGATCCTGTCGGACAAGGCCGAGTACCTGAGGATCCTCGGCCCGTTCGGGTTCACCGAGGAGAACATCCCGGACCCGTCACTGACCACCGAACAGCTGTGCGCCGGAGAGTAGTCGTGCCGCGTCGAGCATCGGGCGTCACGATCCGGTGAACACCAACATCGACGACCTCGTCGACGCGCTTCCCCGGATCGGCGAGGGAATCCTCGTCACGCTCGAATTGACCGCTGGCGGAGGCCTGCTGGCTTTCGTTCTCGCCGTCACTCTCGGCACTGTGGTGCGAGTGCGTTTCCTGCCGGTCCGGTTCGTGGCCCGCGTCTTGATCGAGTTCTTCCGCGGGACGTCGCTCGTCGTGCAGCTGTTCTGGCTGTTCTACGTGCTGCCTCTGCTCGGCTACCAGCTCGATCCACTGTTCTGCGGCATCCTGGCCCTCGGGTTGAACTACGGCGCATACGGCGCCGAGGTGGTCCGCGGCGCACTGAACTCGGTGCCCGACGGCCAGATCGAGGCCGCCGTCGCGCTGAACTTCACGGCGGGGCAACGGTTGCGGCGAGTGGTGTTCCCACAGGCGTGGGCGATGATGGTGCCGTCGCTGGGCAACCTGCTCATCCACCTGCTCAAAGGCACCGCGTTCGCATCGTTCATCATGCTCCAGGACTTGACGTCCAGCATCGTCGACTTGCAGAAGACAACCGGTGACACGCTGTTCTCGTTCGGCATCGGACTGCTGATCTACCTGGTCCTCGCCTATGTGGTGACGGTGGTCATCAACCTCGTCGAGGCCCGGGCCAAACACAAGCTGGGGCGTGGGCCGTCGCTGCGCGAAGTCTTGAGTTTCCGTCCGACGACGGACGCCACTGTCGGAGGTGGCCTGTGATCGACTGGAGTTGGCAGCGGGCCGAAGAGGCCATGCCCGTCCTGTGGGACGGCTTCAAGATCACCTTGTTGGCGACAGCCATCGGTTTCTTGGTGGCCGCCGTCCTCGGCCTGCTCATCGCGGTGATCCGGCGGTCGGGTCCGCGTTGGCTGTCGTGGCCGGTGCACGCGGTCTCGGAGTTCGTGCGGTTGACACCCCTCGTGGTCCAACTGCTGTTCGTGTACGCGCTGTTCCCTCAGTTCTCTGGGCTGTCGATCGGTATCACCGTCCTCGGCATCCACTATTCGAGCTATATGGCTGAGGTGTATCGAGCGGGCATCGAAGCCGTGCCTAAAGGCCAGTGGGAGGCCGGGCACGCGTTGTCATTGCCGCAGTCACGGATGTGGCGCGCGGTGATCCTTCCGCAGGTGATGCGGAACAGCCTTCCCGCGTTGGGCAACAACCTCGTCGCCATGTTCAAGGACACCCCGTACCTGTTCACGATCAGTGTCGTCGAGTTGGTGACGTCGGCACAGACCTACGGCGCGTCGGAGTTCGCCTACCTGGAGGCGTTCACGCTCGCTGGTGCGTTCTTCCTGGTCGCCAGCTACCCGACATCCGTTCTGATCCGACGTCTGGAGAAACGACTTGTCCATTGATCTGGAGAAACAGCCGCCGGCCGAACCGGACGAGATGATCCGGTTCGATCACGTGGTGAAGAAGTTCGGTGACCACGTGGTGCTCGACGAGCTCGACTTCACCGTCGACCGCGGCGAGAAGGTGACGCTGATCGGGCCGAGCGGCTCCGGCAAGACGACGATCCTCCGTCTGCTCATGACGTTGGAGAAGGTGACCGCGGGCGACATCCTGGTGGCAGGCGAGTCGCTGAACCAGAAGGAGCGCAGTCTCCGCGAGGTCCGCAAACGCATCGGGATGGTGTTCCAACAGTTCAACCTGTTTCCGAACATGGATGTGCTCGGCAACATCACCGAGGCGCCGATCCATGTTCTCGGACAGTCGCGGGACGAGGCGCGGACCCGGGCCCGCGAACTCCTGGACATGGTCGGCTTGACCGGTCGGGAGAACGCGCATCCGAGCCAGTTGTCGGGCGGCCAGCAGCAGCGCGTGGCGATCGCGCGGTGTCTGGCGATGAACCCGCAGGTGATGCTGCTCGACGAGGTGACGTCAGCGCTCGACCCCGAACTGGTCGACGACGTGCTTGCGGTGCTTCGGGACATCGCGGTCAGCACCGACATCACGATGCTGATCGTCACGCACGAGATGCGTTTCGCCCGCGAGGTGTCCGACCGGGTGCTGATGTTCGACGCCGGTCGGATCGCCGAGTCGGGGCCGCCCGAACAGCTCTTCGGCGACCCGCGCAGCGACCGCACCAGAGAGTTCCTTCGGGCGGTCCTGTAGTCAGCAGTCGTCGCCGCCGGGTCCGATCCGGTAAGTCTCTCGTTCCGTGTCGGTCATCGCGTCGGTGGTGGCGCACACCCAGGCGCGCCCATCGCCCGGATCGATCGACTGCGAGTACAACTGGCCGGTTCCGTCTCCACCGGTGATGAATCGCTCGCCGTCGTCCAGTGTCGGCGGCAGTTCCCAGCGTGCGGTCGTGGTGCGCGGCCCGCCGAGCACCGGTGTCACGATCCGCCGGTCGGTGAGCCGGCCGTCGTCTCCGATGGTGAAGGCGACGATGTCGCGTGTCATCGTCCCGGCCAAGAGGACCGGCTCACTGGGGGCCGGCCCGCTGCCCGCCATCAGCGAGAGGGTCTCCGGGTGGTCGGACGTTTCGCGGGCGACGAGCGCCCCGTCATCGACCCGCCACACCGACAGGTCGTCGCCTGCCACCACGAGGTACCGCCCCGACGGGTCGAACACCGCGTCGGCGCCGGGGCTTCCCACGTCGAGGGTGCGCACGAGTCGCCTGCTGTCGAGCGAGTACAGATAGGTGCGCGAATCGTCGGACGTGACGGCGAGGTGTCGTCCGCCGCGGTCGACGACGATCTGGCGGATCAGGTCGGTCGGACCGTCGAGCGGCCGACCGAGAGCGCGTGGTGCCGATGGGTCGGCAACGTCCCAGAGCTGCACGGACCGGTCGGATGCGCCCGTGATGAGGATTCGCCTGCCGGGCACGAAGGCGATCTCGGACGTGTACCGGGTGTCGACGGACAGCCGGAAGGCGGCGCGCGGGCCGTCGGGGTCTGCGGTGTCCCACAGTTCGACGGCCCCGCCGTTGTTGTTGGCGGTCGCGGTCACGGCGCCGTCGTCGCTCATCGCGACGCGCGGTCGGTCGTTGACTCGTTGTTCGACGGCGGTGGTTCCGCGTTTACGCCACCGTTCACCGTCGCGGGTCCACAGGTCGAGGCTGGTGTCGCTGCCGACCGTTGCGGCTCTCATCCCGTCGGCGCTCTGTGCGATACCGCTGATGATTCCCCCGCGATCGGGTTGAACGCCGGGCGGGAGCCGCCACACGTCGACTCCGCCGTCGGACCGGCCGACGGCGAGTTCCCCGCCCTTCGGATCGAACGCCGCGCTGAACATGCGGACCGCACCGCGCGCCGTCGAGTTCTCGAGATCCCACACGAGCGGCGGATCGGTGCGCGACAGCGTGCTCCACACGCGGACGGTGCCGTCGATGCCCGCCTGGGCCATCAGCGGCGACGCCGGATCGGCGGCGACCGACCAGGATCCGCCCGTCACCCCGGACAGCGAACTGCTCTCGACTCGGGGCATTGCGGGATCGCTCACGTCCCACAGCTGGACGTTGGGCCCGTCGCCGCCGACAGCGATCGTCTCGGAGTTCGGGAGAAACGCGACGGAGTGGGTGATGTTGCTGAATCCGCGGATCGGCTGGCCCGCGGCCGCGGCTTCACCGTCGCCGACGCGCCACAACCGGACGGTCTGGTCGTCGCCGCCGGAGGCGAGGAGGGTGCCCGCGGTGTCGAAGGCCAGGGTGCGGACGGCGCCCGCGTGCCCGCGCAGGACGATCGGTGATGTCGGTTCCACGGTCGCGCCGGCCACCCGGTACAGGGTGAGACTCCCGTCGTCGGACGAGGTGGCCAGCATGTTCCCGTCCGGGCTGAACCGCGTGATGTACGCGGTGCCCGCGCCCGGCCTCAGTTCGGCGACGCGTCGCGGCGATGACGGGTCGGCGATGTTCCACACGCGGACGGTGCCGTCCCCGCTGGCGGCGGCGAGCAGCGGCCGAGTGGCGTTGAAGGTCACCGAGGTGACGTAGTCGCCGAACCCGCCGATGGTCGCCACTGGGACGAGCGGAGTCGACGTGTCGTCGCGGTGCCGCCACAGGCGGACGGTGCGATCGTTGCTCGCGGTCGCGACGAGTGATCCGTCGGCGGAGTACGACACGTCGTACACCGGTCCGCCGTGCCCGGCGACGGTCCGGGCCATCGGCGCCGACGCGGCGGCGGTGAGCAGTGCGGCCACCTCCGGGTCGTCGGCGAACCGCTGGTCGGCGGCGAGGAGCAGTCGCGCCGCGAGAGACGGATCGGAGGTGACCAGGCGATCGATGCTCGACAGCAGCGCGGTCCGTTCGGCGCTGTTGCGCTGCCGTTCGAGGTCGCCCGCCTGTCGACTGATGGTGATCGCGAAGATGGCGGCGACGACGGCGAGGACCGTGATGACGGCTACGCCTCCGATGAGGGCGCTGCGGCGCCCGCGGCGTCGGCGGACCGATGCGTCGAGGAACTCCTGTCCTCCGGTCGGGAGGACGTGCCGCCGGAGCTCGCCGAGTCCGTCGAGGTTGTCGAGCGCGTGCTCGAGGCGGCCACCGCTGTAGAGGAGTTCGCTGCTGCGGTCGGCGTCGATCCACGACTGCGAGTCGGTGGCGAGCTGCTGTCTCCACTGCAGGGTCTCGGCGTCGTCGGCGATGCTCTTGCGGAGTCTGGGCCACGATGTGAGGACGGCGTCGTGGATGTAGGTGACCTGCTGGCCCGCCGTGAGCAGACGTGCGTCGGCGAAGCGGTCGACGATCCGATCCGCTCGGTCCGGGAACCGGCGGCGCAGTTCGTCCGTATCGACGGACGCCCGCATCGGCACGCCCCGAGGTCCGAGCTGGACGAGCGACAGCAGGAGCGCTCGAGCGGCTGGCTGGTCATCGGCGTCGAGCGAGTCCCATGCGGCTTCGGCGGTGTCGGCGATAGCGGACGCGATCCCCCCGACCGCGCGATACGTTCCGACCGAGACGGTGCTTCCTGATCGGTTGTCCCACAAGCGTTCCAGCGTGTGCGCGAGCAGCGGGAGCCGGCCGGCCCGTTCATCGGACGGCGTTGCCTCGTGTAGGTCGCGAACGAGGAGTTCGGCGAGCCCGGAGTCGATGCGCCCACCGGCCAGTTTGATGGGCTCGCGGATCACGGCGCCGAGTTGATCGTCCGTCATCTCGCCGATGATCACGGAGTGCTTCTGCCATGCACGCGCGAGGAATGGGATCTCGAGGCAGGCGTCGAAGAAGTCTGCCCGGACGGCGAGGACGACGGGCGTGCGGGCTGCGATGTCTTCGACTGCGCTGAGCACTCGGTCTCGTTCGTCGCCATCGAGCGAGAAGACCTCTTCGAACTGGTCGATCGCCACGAAAGCCTGATCGTGGTCGCGCACGCGATCCCATGCCGCGGCGTCGTCGGTGACTCTGATGCGGTGCGGACGGCTCCACGGTTCGGGTGCTCCGGCCAGCCCGGCTCCGAGCACCGACGACTTACCGGAACCGGACACACCGGTGACGATCACGGCCTGCGCCCCGCCGGAATCGGCGACGGCATCCAGATGCGACACGAGTGCGTCGATGGTGGGCGCACGACCGAAGAACAAGTCGGCGTCGTCTTCGGTGAGTGCGTCGAGCCCGCGGAACGGTGACCGTGCGAGCACGGCCTCGGAGTCCACCGTGTTTCGCGTCTGCACTGCTGCCCACAACTTCTTCCACTGAGGCAGCGGTACGACGCCGTCGGCGCCTGCGTCGACGGCTCGCCAGGTCAGCCAGGTGATGAGCGGCTCGACGACCGAGTACTCGCGCGGGATGTGGCGTCCGGTTCGCCAGTCGCTGATCCGTTGACGGCTGACGGTCGCGTTGGGCCGCGATGCCGCGCGTGCGGCAGCCGCCAGCGTCGGCTGTCCGGCCTGACGGAACAGTTCGCGCAGGGCTTCTCCGAACGCATCCCCCGACTGCGTAGCACTCACCTGACGAGGATAGCCCGACCTGCCCCTGTGACCTGCACCGGAAGAACCCGCGCGAGCGGACGGAAGAAGTGGGGGCGATACCGCCGCAGCACCCTTCGCGGCAGCGGGAGCCACGGCGCAAACTGTGGTAATCCGAGTCACATTTCTGCTGCGTCTCGCACTTGTTTCTAGTCCGTGTCTAATCCCACATTCCAAGAGCGAAGTTTCACGTGATCGTTACACAGGACTAGAGTGACACGCGGAATCGCCCGGCGGCCACCGCGTGTTACACGGGGTTTGCCGAGGCCGAGGGACGTCGCAATGGCGGGACGTCGCTCAATTTCGAGTAGAGAGAGTTGCGTATGAATGCCTGGGATCCCCAGCTTCAGGAGATCTTCGACGTCGTCGACCGCCGTAACCCGGGCGAGCCCGAGTTCCAGCAGTCCGTCCGCGAGGTCTTCGATTCGCTGAGCCCGGTCGTGGCCAAGCACCCCGAGTACGTCGATGTACTCACCCGGATGTGCGAGCCGGAACGCCAGATCATCTTCCGCGTGCCGTGGACCGACGACGCCGGAAACGTCCGCATCAACCGCGGTTTCCGCGTCGAGTTCAACTCGGCACTCGGACCGTACAAGGGCGGCCTGCGCTTCCACCCGTCCGTCAACCTGTCGATCGTGAAGTTCCTCGGCTTCGAGCAGATCTTCAAGAACTCGCTGACCGGTCTGCCGATCGGCGGCGGCAAGGGCGGCTCGGACTTCGACCCGAAGGGTCTGTCCGACCTCGAGATCATGCGCTTCTGCCAGTCGTTCATGACTGAGCTGTACCGCCACATCGGTGAGTACACCGACGTCCCGGCGGGCGACATCGGCGTCGGCGGTCGCGAGATCGGCTTCCTGTTCGGCCAGTACAAGCGCATCACCAACCGCTACGAGTCGGGCGTTCTGACTGGCAAGGGCATGTCGTGGGGCGGCTCGCAGGTGCGCCCGGAAGCCACCGGCTACGGTGCGGTGTTCTTCGTCGACGAGATGCTCAAAGCCAAGGGCGAGACCTTCGAAGGCAAGAAGGTGCTCGTCTCCGGTTCGGGCAACGTCGCGACGTACGCGATCGAAAAGATTCACCAGCTCGGCGGCACCGTGATCGGCTGCTCCGACTCGTCCGGCTACGTCATCGACGACAAGGGCATCGACCTCGAACTCCTCAAGGAGGTCAAGGAGGTTCGTCGCGCTCGCCTGTCGGAGTACGTCGAACTCCGCGGCAACGGCACCAAGGTCGGTACCGACGGCTCGCTGTGGCAGGTCCCCGCCGACATCGCGCTCCCCTGCGCGACGCAGAACGAACTCGACGCGGACGACGCCGAAGCACTCGTGAAGAACGGCTGCAAGATCGTCGGCGAAGGCGCGAACATGCCGACGACGCCGGACGCCATCAAGGTCCTGCAGGCTGCCGGTGTCGGCTACGCCCCGGGCAAGGCTGCCAACGCAGGCGGCGTCGCCACCTCCGCGCTGGAAATGCAGCAGAACGCGTCACGCGACTCGTGGAGCTTCGGCTACGCCGAGGAGCGTCTCAACGCGATCATGCGCGACATCCACAACAACTGCCTGACGACCGCCGACGAGTACGGCGACCCGGGCAACTACGTGACCGGAGCCAACATCGCAGGCTTCGTGAAGGTCGCCGACGCCATGCAGTCGCTGGGTGTCATCTGATCTGACTTCGCCGTGAGCGACGACGTGTGAACACACGTGGCCGCCGTACCCTCTCAATGGCGCGAGGGAACGGCGGCCTTTTCGTCCCCTCCGGGACGCTGTGGCACCCTCCTTCTTGTCCGGACCGGACAACTCACACTTCCCGCTGACCTGCGCAAACACCGGATCTCACGGAATTGGGATTGCTGCGGGGTTGCTACTCCTGGTGGAATCGAGTTCGGGGAGATGCTCCACCGGCGAGACCGCCGGTAGCACGAGGGGGAATCATGGAAGGACATTCGCAGCGACGACGGGGCCGTTTGGCGTCGGAGGTGTCGGCTACAGCTGCTGCGGTCTGCGGATCGCCGTCGCTCCGCGTCGCGATCCTGCAGACGAGCGCCGTCATCGCGGTCGCCGTCGCGATCGTGCTCGCGGTGGTGGTGGCGCCGTCACACACCGACGGGGCGATCGGATTCGGGACCGATGTCGGCACGGGGCACGTCCGGGCCGCGGGGGACGGGCATGAATTCTGACGCCGCGCGCGGGCTCGCCATCGCGCTCCGCGCGCTCATGCTGTTGGCAACGGTGTTGATCCTCTGCGTCGTGGTCTTCATCGGTCTGTGACGCCCTCGACCGCTGCAGGTCACGCTTTGGCGGCCACCTGGTCGACGGCGGCGGCGAATGCCTCGTCGAACGCGGTGCGGTCGGCTTTCGCGCCGGGCGCCAGGGGCGCGAACTGCACACGGACGACGTAACCGTCGACCGTCGCGATGCCCGTCAGTGACTGTGTCTTGGACGTCTGGCCGGACGATTTCGACGTCGCGTCCTGGCGGTAGACGATCGCCTGATCGCCTGCCTTCGTGTCGGGCGCGTCGAGCACGGTGTTCTTGACCGTGGCCTTGAGCCCGGCCATCGGACCGCTAGCGAGGACGGTCGTGACCGTCGCGCACTCGCCCGTGACGGCGGCCCGGAAGTCGGCGATGCTTCGATCGAGCACCGTGACCGATTCGATCAGAGTTCCTTCGGTGCCCTTCATCGCCGCGGCCACACCCACGTCGTCGGCGGCGACGTCGTCGGGCAGCACGGCACTCTTGCCACACGACGCGGGCGTCACCTTGCCGGAGGCGGCCGAGTCGGCGGCCTCCGCGAGGTCGAGCATCTGATCTTTCTCGACGTCGAGGATCTCGTAACCGTCGGGGAAGCCGTCGCTCGCCAATACGAGTGACTGCGCCTTCGACGCGTCCCCGGTGCCCGACGTTTCCGATGCTGCCGTGTCGTCGCCTGAGCCACAACCCGCGACCAGCGCGATCCCGGCTGCGCAGGCGACCGATACGATTGCGTACTTCGATGCGGTCACGCTTCGTCTACCGCCTTGTCGATCGCCTTGGTGAAGACGTCATCGAATCCGGCCCGGTCGGGGGTCCCCGACGGATCCATCGACGACGCCTGAACAGACAGCGTGTACCCGGCGACCTGTGCGTAACCGACGATGACCCGCTGGGTGATCGACTGTGACCCGACCCGAGAGACGGTCGTCATCTCAACGACCAGCGTGTCGTCCGCGCGCGTGGTCGGACCGGCGACAACCTTCTGTTCGGCCGTCGCCTTCACCGACTGTCCTTCGACGGTCATGTCCATCGTCAAGTGCTCGCAGTCGCCGCTGACCTGAGCCCGGTACTCGTCGATGGACGACGCGGTGACGATCACCGATTCGGCGAGCGAGGACACGCCGCCCTTCGTGGCGATGACCAGCCCGATGTCGTTCACATTCACCGAGGACGGGATGGCGCTGAGCTGCATGCAGTGTGACGGCGAGACGTCGGCGGACTTCGTGCTCGCCAGGACCATGTCCATCATCTGCTGCATCTGGTCGCTCGGCACGACTTGCGCGGTGTAGCCCGCCGGGAAGACAGCCGCGTCCAACACCAGTTCGTGGACTCGCGTCGGGTCTGCCGTCGACGACACGTCACCCGTGCTCGACCCTCCTGGGTTCACTCCTCCAGCGACGACCGGGGTTCCGTCGACGCCGCACCCGGCGGCGGACCCGACCAGACCGACGCTGACGACGACCGCGCCCAGAACTCGCCTCAACCTCGCACTCACGACAGACTCCCTGATCCACTCAGACACATGCCGAGAACATTACGACGCGTGGCCGCCCACACGACGGATGCCTCAGCGCGCGTCGGCGACCTTCCGCACGGCAGCGGTCAGCGTCGCGTCGAACGCGGGGCGATCCGGTGCGGATCCGTCCGCGTCCACCGCCTGGACGGTGACGAGGTAGCCGTCGACCGGCACCCTGCCGATGAGAAGCTGACGGCGCTCGCTGCCATCGCCGGGCACCGTCGAGACCTGCCGGAACACCACCCCGCGGTGACCGTCGATGCTCGGCGTCGTGACATCGGCATGCGTGATGTCGACAATCGTCCCGCTCGCCGCACCGGTCGTCACCTCGACACGCACCCGCGCGCACTCACCGGTAACCGCGGCCGCAAGCGCTTCGGCGTCGACGCTCGACGCGACGACGGACTGGCTGAGTGTCGACTCCCCGTCGGAGGCGACGACGCTGCCCGTCTCCGCCGAGTCCGGAACGTCGTCACCGGATTCGCACGCAGCCGGGGTGACCTTCGCGTCCTTGCGGCTGTCGTCGAGTTGCTCGCTGATGGCCTTCTCGTCGTCCTTGCCGAGCTTGACCACGCTGTACCCGGTCGGGAAGTCGGCGGCGGACAGCACCGAGTCGAGCGCCCGCTGTGTCTCGGGGTCGACCGGCTCCGACTGTCCGCACGCGGCGACGGTTACGGCGAACGTGGCGACTGCGAGGATCGATCCGACTGCCCGGAGAGTCTGCGACATGCCGTTCAATCTACTGGGCTGTCAGTTCGATTGGCGTCGCAGATCTACTGGGGTACGTCCTTGTAGTAGACGAGCTGGTGCGTCGTGGCGAGCAGGCGGTCGCCGTCGCCCCAGATCTGGCCGTACTGGTCGAAGTGGCCGTTGCCGAAGCGGCTGCCGCGCGCCGTCGCCCGCACGTGGCCGGCCCCCTGCGCCGCCAATTCGTCGCGGGTCGCATGGAAGTACGTGGTCAGCGAGATGGTTCCCGCGGGCATGTACGTGCCGTGACGCAGGAACACCCGCGGGAAGAAGGCATCGGTCATCGAGGTGAGTGACGGATAGTCGATCGCTCGGGCGGGCTCGTCACGCAGCCACAGAGTGGACGTCGAGTCGTCGCTCGCCGCGTCGAGCCCGCCGACTACAAAGCGCTTGTCGTAATTGCGGGCCCACGCGATGAACTCGGGGAAGTCGGAGGCTGGCACGTCGTCGACCGGCGGCAGGTCGGGCGCATGGTCCTCGGTGTCGGCCCAGGTGTCGCGGCGCACGCCGAAGACCGCGGTGCCCGTCGCGACGACTCCACCGTTCTGGTCGATGGTGAACGTCCAGTGCTGGTTGGTCCGGTTGGTCCGGATCAACACGAGCGCGAGATCCCATTCGCCTTCGGCGATCGGCGCCGCATAGTTGATCGTGAGCGCGAGCGGTTCGCCGAGCACTTCAGGGTGCTCCTGCAGCGCGCGGACGACGGTGGCCGCGGTGACGCCGCCGAACGGTCCGACCATGTTGTTGTAGGCCGGGTGCGTGGTGGCGCGAACGACGTGACCATCGATCTCGTCGATCCGGGCGACGGCGGTTGCTTCATCGAAGACGTGGGTCATAACTGAGAACAATACAGACCAATCGTTCTACTGCGCTAGGATGTGGCCATGCCCACCCCTTCCGTGCACGACCGTCTGGTGTTGTCGGCGGTCACCATGCTGCGCACGCACGGTGCCGACGGATTCGGAATGGCCGCGCTCCTCGAACACAGCAACGTCGCGAGACGTTCCATGTACCAGCACTTTCCGGCCGGGAAAGCTGAGCTTCTCCGCGAGGCGACGGCCGTCGCAGGAAAGGGCCTGTGCGCCCAGCTCGAGATGCTCCTCACCGAGCACGGCGCGATGGACGCGCTCGATCTGTGGGCCGACTACTGGAAGTCGGCGCTCACCGACAGCGATTACACGCTCGGCTGTCCGCTCGCCGCCGCGTCGTTGAGCGCCCCGGACTATCCGGATGCCGCCGCCGAGGCCGCGAGAGCGTTCGAGCGCCTCACGTCGATCATCGGCGACGCACTGGAGTGTGAGGGCCACGACGCCGAACGAGCGCGAGCGGCGGGCAGCGCGATCGTGTCGGGGATCGAAGGCGTGATCATCGTCGCGCGCGCCACGCGGTCCGTCGAGCCGTTCGACAGCTTCGTCGGGCACACCCGCGCCACGTGGGGTCGCGAGCCGCACTGATCGTCCGGCTGCTCGCGACCCCACCTCCGCGGCGGCGTTCAGTGAGCCAACGCCACCGAAGCCCACCCGCCCTTGCAGCCTCCGACGGCAAGCCCGGCAGCAGCACTGACGAACAGCAATGCGCTCGGCAGGAGGAAGAGGTAGGGCGTCCGGCCGTCAGTGCGCGCCGGGCTCCAATGTGGTCCCCTTCGGCACAACACACCACACCAGCACGGCGACGGCCAGCATGACGACGCCGCCGACGAGGCTGGTGGCCTGCATCGATGCGGTGAATGCCCGTCCCGCCGTGTCGGCGAGTTCCGGGATGCCCGCCTGGCCCGCGACGTCGACGGCGGCACCGATCGACTCGCGGGCGGGGGCGGTGACGTCGGCCGGAAGGTTCGCGAACGAGTCGACGGCGTCGAGGTCCGCGCGGTACATGACGGACGCGATGCTGCCGAGCACCGCGACGCCGAGGACGCTGCCGACCTCGTACGAGGTCTCCTCCATCGCTGCGGCGTTGCCCGCCCGATGTTCGGGGCTGCCAGACATGATCAGGACCGACCCGACGGCCAGCGACCCGATCCCGGCCCCCACCAGGCACAGCGAGACGACGACCGCCCGATAGTGGAGTTCGCCGGGCGTCAGGTAGATCGCCGTCATGCCGATCCCGGAGATCGCGATCGATGCGGCGAGCACTGCGCGCGGCCCGATCCGTTCGGCGAGCTTCGGCGCGGCCAGCGACGCCGCGGCCGCCGCGAGCGCCAGCGGAATCAGCTGTACGCCGGTGCGGATCGGCGAACTGCCCTCGACGCTCTGCAGCCACTGCGCGAGGAGCAGCAGGGCCGCTGCCATCGCAAACATCGATCCGAGTGCGGCGGCGATGCCGCCGGTGAACGGTCTGCTCCGGAACAGTCCGACGTCGAGCATCGGGTCGTCCTGGCGTAGACCACGCCGCACGAACACTGTCAGGGCGACGACGGCGAAGGCGAGCGCGAGCCATGCCGAGGGTACGAGCAGGCTCGATTCCTTGCCGAACTTCTTGATCGACCACATCAGCGCGACCATGCCGCTGAACGAGAGTCCGATGGTCGGCCAGTCCCACGCGCCGGGCTTGTCCGAGCGCGATTCCGGCAGCAGGAACGCTCCCGCGATCACCGCGATCACCATCAGCGGGACGTTGACGAGGAAGGCGGCGTGCCAGGACAAGTGCTCTAACAGCAGCCCGCCGACGAGCGGGCCGACGGCAGCGCCGAGGCCGGCGACGGCCGACCATACGGCGAGCGCCATGGCCCGCTGCTTCGCATCGGTGAAGATGGTGCGGATCATCGACAGCGTGGTCGGCATGACCATCGCGCCGCCGACGCCGAGAGCCGCGCGGATCGCGATGACCATGGCCGCCGAATCGGCGAACAGCACCAGGATCGAGGCGACCGCGAACATTGCGTACCCGGTGAGCAGGAGCTTCTTGCGCCCCCACCGATCGGCGACGGCGCTGGCCGCGACCAGCAGGCCTGCCAGGACCAGGGAGTAGACGTCGACGATCCACAAGAGCTGTTCACCGGACGGCCGCAGGTCCCGCGACATCGTCGGCAATGCAATGTTGAGGATCGTCATATCCATCGTGATGACGAGCAGACTCGCCGACAGGACGGCGGTGCCGGCCCACGCGCGGCGCGTCGACATCATGGGCGGCGTTGCGGCGTCGGTCATTTCGAGTCTCCGTCGACAGGTGTGAACGAGGCGGGGATGAACGGGGAGATGGCTCGACGCAGGTGATCGCGACTGAGCGCCTCGCCTCGAATGGCGGCGTGCACGCCCGCCCCCTCGGTGATCATCGCGACGGCGTGCGCGTTGTCGGCGCCGAGGTACTCGCGCAGCACGACGACGAGTCCGTCGGCCCACGAGAGGGCGAGTTCGCGCGCCTGATCGTCGAAGGTGGCGGTGGCCGACAGGGCGACGTCGGCGACGACGTTGCGCCGCTCGGACAGGTAATCGTGCAGCATGTCGATCAGGTGGTCCGGCGCCGCGGCCGGATCGCACTCGAACACCTGCCGGATCTGCGTCAACGCGTCGTCGATCTCCCGGACGAGAAGCCCCAACGCCTCCTGCCGCAGTTCGTCGAGCGACGCGAAGTACGCGGTGGTCGAGCCGAGCGGCACCTTCGCGCGTTTTGCGACGAGGCGATGCGTCAGCTTGCCCGGGCCGACTTCCACGATGAGGTCGGCGGCGGCCTGCACGATCGCGTCGCGTCGTGCCGCCGGATTATGCTTGGCCATGCGGTCACCCATTTCTGTACGTTTGTACATGTACATGTGTACAGAAGTGGTCTGGGATCGGCAACCGAACCGGTCAGGACGCCGCTTCGTCTACCTCCCGCACCCGACCGTCGACCACCTCGACCGTGCGGTGCGCGATATCGGCGGCGACAGCGCGGTCATGCGTTACGAAAACAAACGCCGCGTCGTGTGTCGTCTGCAGACCGGCCAGAACGTCGAGGACCCGAGCCTGCGACACGACGTCGAGCGCCGACACCGCCTCATCGAGCACGACGACCGCCGGGTTCGGCGCGAGTGCCCTGGCTATCGCGACACGCTGGCTCTGCCCGCCGGACAGTTGGTGCGGTCGCCGATCGGCGAACGACGCGTCCAGGCCGACCTCGTCGAGGACTTGCGCCACCCGCGCGGCGCGCTGAGTTGTCGACAGCCCGAGCGCCGGGTGCAGCGACTCCTCGATGATCCGAGCCACCGACCACCTCGGCTCCAACGCCGAGAACGGGTTCTGTGACACGAGCTGTGTCCGCGCGCCGTCGGCTGTCTCGACGTAACCCGCATCCGGCGAGGTCAACCCGACCAGCACGCGAGCCAGCGTCGACTTGCCAGATCCCGACGGCCCGACGACGGCGACCGTCTCCCCGCGAGACACGGTCAGATCGACGTCGGCGAGCGCAGTCGTACTGCCGAACTTCTTGGTCACCGACTGCACGCTCAGCACCGGTTCGCGCGGCGTCGGAGCCCGGGGCGGCCGCCTGCCGCCCGGCAGGGAGTCCTTCAGCGCGCGAGCGGCGGCGCTCTTCGGGGAGTCGAGCACGCCCGTCGAGGATGCGGTCTCGACAACCCGGCCGTCGTCGAATACCACGATGCGATCGGCTCGCTCAGCAGCCACGGCGAGATCGTGAGTGATCAACAGCAGGCCCGCGCCGTCGGCGACGCCCGCCGTGAGCGCTTCGAGAACCTGATCGGCGACGTCGGCGTCGAGTGCGCTCGTCGGCTCGTCGGCGACGAGGAGTCCCGGGCGGCCCGCCAGCGCCATCGCGATCAGCACGCGCTGTCGTTGACCGCCCGACAGTTCGTGCGGATACCGTCGGGCGAGCGCCCCGTCCGGCAGGCCCACCTCGGCGAGCCGTTCGGGAACCGCCGCACCACCGGCCGGGCGCCCAGCCAATCGCAGCGCTTCACGGACCTGACTGTCGATGCGCCGCACCGGATTCAACGAATTTCCCGGATCCTGCGGCACGTAGCCGACCCGCCTGCCGCGCACCGACCGCCACGCTGCGGAGCCGGGACTCGGCAGATCGTCTCCCGCGAGCCGCAACCGTCCAGCCGACAGCCGTGTGCGCGGCCCGTGCAACCCGAGCACAGTGCGCGCGAGCGTCGACTTTCCACTGCCGGACGCGCCGACCACCGCGACGACCTCCCCCGCCCCAACTGTCAGCTCGATGTCACGGAGGACGACAGTGGCCCCGACAGACACGTTCAGTCGCTCGATCTCAAGCACGATGGCCTCCGTCCACGATGCGCGAGAGTCGATACGCCGCGAGCACGACCAGCGTGATCACCACCGCTGGGACGACGGTCAGCCACCACGACGCGGCGAGGAAGGCTCGACCCTCGGCGACCATCGCGCCCCATTCCGGGGCGGGCGGCGGGGGACCGAACCCGAGGAATCCGAGTGCTGCGACGGCGAGGACCGCCTGACCGAACTCGACGGATGCGACGGCCGCCGCTGTCGGCCACAGATGCGGCAGCACGTGCCGGGCGACGACGGTCGGCTTCCGCCAACCGCTGACCAGTGCCGCTTCGACGAACGGCGACGCTCGTAACTGGAGGGTTCTGGACCGGACCACGCGGGCGGCTCCAGCCACCCCGGCGATACCGACCGCGACACCGAGTTCGACCGTTCCACCACCGGTCGCCGCGACCACCGTCATCGACAGCAAGAGGCCGGGAACGGCGAGCAGCACGTCCACCAGCCGCATGCCGACCCGGTCCGTCCATCCTCCGAGATAACCGGTGGCGACGCCGATCAGCGATCCACCGATGATCGCGATCGCTACGGCGATGAGCGCCGCCGACAGCGAGGCTCCGGTCCCGTGGACGATTCTGGCGAACACGTCACGCCCGAGTTGGTCGGTACCGAACACGTGGCTGACGCTCGGCGCCCTCAGTCGTTCGCGGGGCGCCACCGCCACCGGGTCCGTCCGGGTCAGGAGTCCGGGTACGACGGCGGCGGCAAGTACCGTTACGAGGACTCCGACCGCGGCGACGGCCCCGAGCGGAGGCATCGGATGCTTCCCGAACCGGATCCGCCCCTTTCGGGGCGTGAGCAGGCGGTCTCCGACGAGATCGATCATGCCGCGCCCCTCGCCCTCGGGTCGACGAGCGGTCCGACCAGGTCGACGATCAACGTCACCACCACGAAGACCGCCGCAGACACGACGACCACGGCGAGCATCACCGGTCCGTCGTGTGCGGTGAGCGCCTGTTGGGTGAGCCGGCCGAGGCCGGCCCGCGAGAACACGGTCTCGACGACGACCGCGCCCGCGAGCGCGGACCCGACGAGTACGCCCAACGCCGATAATGCGGGCAGCGCCGCAGCGGGCGCAACGTGCCGCAGGTGCACCACGGCGTCCGACGCGCCCTTCGCCCGGGCGACCTCGACGAACGGCTGGTCGGCGGCCTCCCTCATCCCGGCCGCCATCACCTGGCCGAGGTATCCGGCCACCGGCACCGCCAAGGTCACCGCGGGCAGCACGAGCGCTGCGAACCCATCGTCGCCGAATCCCGGCAGAAGACGGAGACCGAACGCGAACACCTGAATCAGCACCAGACCGACGGCGAAGGTCGGCATCGAGACCAGCACCGACGGGATCTGACCGACGGCACGGGCCAGCACACCGTCCGGTCGGTAGGTCGCGATGTACGCGAGTGCGAACGCCGCCAGCGCGCCGAGCGCCAGCGCTGCGGCGGCGAGCGTCGCGGTAGATGGCAGTGCTTCGAGCAGTGACGTCGTGACCGGCCGGCCGGTGACGACCGACGTCCCCCAGTCGCCGCGGACGAAGTCGCCCCATGCTGCGAAGTACTGCTGCCACAACGGCCGGTCGAGGCCGTACTGCGCGCGCAACGCCGCTATCGCCGCGGGCGACGGCGGCGCGCCCGATGCGTCCGCGTTCGCCGCCAACGACACCGGGTCGCCCGGCAGTACCCGCAGGATCCCGAAGACCACGGTGAACACCGCCCACACCACCGCGGCGCCGACGGCAAGACGCCCGCCGACGCGGAGCACGAGTCGCCTGCTCGCCGGCCCTGGACTCACGACGCACCGTTCGGGAACTGCAGACGCAGGACGCCCGACGCGTCGAATCCGACGCCGCCGAAACCGGATGCGACCGCCGCGACCTGCGACAGTTCGACGACGGGGATCGCATAGCCCGCATCTACGAGACGAGCCTGCAGGGTGTCGACGATCTTGAGTCGCTGTGCACGATCGGCCGTCCCCGCCTGCTGCGACAGCAGCGGATCGATCTGGGGATCGAAGCCCCGCTGCGAATAGTTGGTGCCGTCGGCGCC
This sequence comes from Gordonia liuliyuniae, assembly GCF_021739025.1. Lineage (GTDB taxonomy): Bacteria > Actinomycetota > Actinomycetes > Mycobacteriales > Mycobacteriaceae > Gordonia > Gordonia liuliyuniae. The sequence goes on from NZ_JAKKOT010000002.1 coordinate 228,454, forward strand.
CAGGCGCGAACGAAGGATGTCCGGGTCGGCCCTGGTCACGTTGTAGTAGACGGCGTCGAAGTCGCCTGCGCTGCGCCGCGAAAGGAAGTCGTCGTTCGACAAAGCGGTGATCGACAGGTCGATGCCGACGGCGGCGAGTTGACGCTGCACGAGTTCTAGGATCGGCTTGTTGCCGTAGAACTCTGGCGAATAGATCACGTCGAACGCCAGCCTCCTGCCGCCCTTCTCGCGAATCCCGTCGCCCGTCGCCCGCCAGCCTGCGGCATCGAGGGTCTTCTTCGCCGCCGCGACGTCGTACCGGACCCGCGGGTCAGCCCGATAGCCGGGCGTCGTCGAGGCGAGAACGCTGGTCGCCGGGGTGAACCCGTCACCGAGCGCGGTCTCGACCAACTCGGGCCGGTTCAACGCCGTGGTGACGGCCTGCCGCACCTCGCGGTCGGCGAGCACCCCGCGGGACGCATTCGGCTGCAAGACGTACGGCAGTCCCGGGTTCGGTCGGGAGGTCAGCGTCGCACCGGCTGATTCCAACACTTCCCGGTCCTGCGGCTGAGGATCGGCGACGGCATCCAACTGGCCGGATCCGATGCTTCCCGCCCGGACCCCGGATTCGGGGACGACGCTGAATTCGACTGTCCGATATCGCGCCGTCGTGAGACCGACGTCGGGGGCCCACCCGTAGCCGTCCCGGCGGGTCAGCGTCGCCGAACGATCTTGCTCCCATCCGGAGTACGTGTACGGCCCGCTGCCGATCACCGCGGTGCCGGAGCAGCGTTCGTCGAACGACCGCGCGACGGTCGAGGGCGCGAGAATCCCGAGCTGGGTGGTGGCTGCCGCCTGCAAGAACTGCACGTTCGGGTCGGCGAACCGGACGACGGCGGTCCGCGGGTCTGGGGTATCCGTCCGTTCGTAGCCGAGCAGGAATCCGGACGCCTGAAGGGTCCGCGTCGACGTCGACTCGTCAGAGGTGAGGGCGTCGAAGTTCTTCTTCACGACGTCGGAGGTGAGGGGCGTACCGTCGCTGAACGTCACGTCGTCGCGGAGGGTGAAGGTGAAGCTTCGGCCGCCCGGGGACGCCTCGTAGCGTTCGGCGAGCCACGGCTTCAACTCGCCGGTCCGTCGATCCTGGTCGAGAAGCGAGTCGGCCACCTGTCGCGCGACGTTCACCGTCTGGTTGGTGCTCGCCTGGGCCGGGTCGGCGCAGCTCGGCGCGGACGACAGCCCGTAGCGGAGGGTGTCCGAGTCGGCCGCGTCGTCCGCACAGGCGGCGAGTCCGACCGCCGTCGAGACGGCGAGGACGGCGGCCGCCACTCTGGTAATGGTTTTCATTGGATCGAATTCTCTTCTCGTGGAAGGCCGTCAGCGCCAGGCGTCGGCGATGAGGCGGTGGGATTGGACGCGGTCGTCGTGTCGGTGCGTCAGGGTGGTGAGGACGAGTTCGTCGGCACCGGTCAGCGCGGCCAGCGCGCGTAGACGGCCGACGACATGGTCGGGGTCCCCGACGAAACGGGTCGCCACACGAGCCGAGTGCCGGGCGGTGAGCTTTACGGAGTCGGCGTCCGACACCGAGGCGGGATCGGGCACCGGCACGGCTCCGCGTCCGCGGGCCACCGCGTCGACCCACGGCAGGAACGAGCGAGCCTGGCGTTCTGCGTCGCCGGTGGTCGGCGCGGCGAGCACGTCGGCCGAGACCGCGAGATACGGCTCGTCGAGAACACCGGGCGTGAATGCCTCACGATAGGCGCGGGCGGTTTCAACCGTCTTGCCGGGCGCGAGGTGATAGTTGGCGGCGAACGGCAGCCCGAGCCGACCGGCGAGCCGTGCGCTGACTCCAGGCGAGTTGCCCAGGATCCAGGGCAGCAGATCGGTCCCCTCGCCCGGCGTCAGATGCAGCGGTTCGTCGAGCCCTGCGGGGTGAACGTCCCCGCGATCAGATGCAGGACGCTACGCACCTGCGTCTCGTAGTCCGGCGCGTCGCCGGGCGGTGAGACTACCGCGAGCGCGGTCGCCGTCCGCGGCGAGTCGACCAGTCCGCGCAGGTCGCGCGGTTCCGGGAGGACGACTCCGTCGACCACCGGGTGGTCGACCTTCGCAGGCGTGTCCGGCGTTCCCTGCCTGCGCAGCGCGTCGCGGTACTGCCCGGCGCGGCCCGCGCTGCGCCCGAGCCCGACGTCCACGCGCCCTGGATGGAGTACCGCGAGCGTGCCCCACTCCTCAGCGACGCGCGAGGCGACGCGTTGGCTGAGTTGGACCGCTCCGGCCCCGACCCGAATCGTCGACGTCGCGGCGAGCACGTGTGCCGCGACCACCGCCGGCGCAGACGAGGCGAGCGCCGCGAAGTGGTGTTCGGCCAGCCAGTAGCGCCGGTAGCCGAACTCCTCTGCGCGGCGAGCCAGGTCGACGGTGTCGTCGAGCGCCTCCCGTGCGGTGCCTCCCGCCCGGATCGGGACGAGATCCAAAACTCCGAGTTCGGTCATGCCGGGGCTCCTTCGCCTCGTCCTATCACCAAGTTGGCAGCCCACGCGATCAGCGCGCCGACCAGCAGAAACACTCCCGCATAGAGGAGCCCCCGGTCGGCGTCCGACGACGCATAGAGCGCGGCGGCGACGGCGGCGCCTAGTGCCCCGCCGAGGTTGTGGAATGTCCAGGACGCGCCGATGGCGAACCCGGACTCGGCTGCAGGCACCGCGGACAGAGCGGCGAGGGTTGCCGGTGCGAGGATCAACGCCCAGCCCAGTCCGAAGAACACGAAGCCGACGAGGAGCGTGACGAGCGATCCGGTCGACGCGCCGACCAGGACGGCGCCCGCAGTGACCGCCAATGCCGCGAACCCGTACCGCAGCGGTCCGGCGGGGCCGGCCTTGTCGACCCACCTTCCGACGTGGGGCGACGTCACCGCCATCGTCCCACTCACCAGCAACAATGATCCGCCGATCGCCGGGTCGCTCAGACCGTGTCGGTCGGCCAGGTACGGAGGTAGCACCAAAAGCGCCGATGCATAGAACGCGGCCAGAAAGAAGTCCGACAGCAGGGCCGCGCGGAAACGTGGGTGTGCGAACAGGTCGATGCGCAACAGTGGATCGTCGGCCCGCCGTTCGACGGCCACCAGTGCGATCACGCCGACCGCGGCGATCGCGGCGGCGACGAGGACGGGAGCACTGATCCACCCAATCGTCTCCGGCAGGGACACGAACGCGACCACCGCGGCGACTGTCACCGCCAGGAGCGCCTGGCCCGGCACGTCCAGAGCGGTGGTCGACCTCGGGGCCGGCGACGGGACCGCCGCGAGGATCAACGCGATCGCCGCCAGCCCGAACGGGACGTTGATCCAGAAGACCGCTCCCCAGCCGAAAGCGGGCACAAGGAGCCCGCCCAGCACCGGTCCGATCGCCAGCCCGACACCGTTCACCGCATACAGCCACCCCACGGCACGTCCACGCTCTCCCTCCGGGAACAGCTGTTCCACCAGTGTGGACGTGCCCGTGTACAGCACCGCGCACGCCGCACCCTGGACGAACCGCGCGGCGATGAGCCACCCGATGCCAGGCGCTAGCGCGGCGCCGACGGACGCGACGACGAACACTGCGAGCCCGACGAGCAGCACCGAGCGGCGCCCGCGCCGGTCGCCGAGACGCCCGGCGGTCACCATGAACATCGCGAGCGCGGTCAGGAATCCGCTCAGCACGAGCTGACTGGTGCCGATCGTGGTTCCGAGCTCTCGGGTGATCGACGGCAGAGCCGTCGATACGATCGTCAGATCGATGCACCCGAGGAACGACGCCGTCGCCAACCCGATGAATCCTCCGGTACGGCGTCCGACACTCACATCGGCCTGCGCCACACTCATCGCGCCGACCGCCGTTTCTTGAACCGCAACGGCAACCACGCCGCACCGCTCTCGACGAACAGGTCTCGAGTCGCCTGCATCGCGGTCGAGATCTGCTGCGGATACACGACGAAGTCGTACCCTTGCGCGGCCCACAGCGGTTGAATGATCGGGACCTCCTCGAGGAGGTAGGTGCGGCAGCCGGTGCGAACACGTTCCTCGTCGGGGAGGTCGTCACCGCGGCGCGCGACGAACCGATCGATGGTCGTGTCGATCGCAGACGCGTATGCGGCGTCGGACGCGTATGCGGCGCGCACTCGGTCGAGTGCCCGCGGATAGTCCGGGTCGCTGAGTGCGGCGTCCCAGCGCAAAATGTCGACGTCGGCGGTGAGAAGGTCGAGCAACCGGCGGTTGCGGGCCAGCCACTGGTCGCCGCGACGGCGCGAGAAGCGGTACGCGCTACCCGGGTCAGCGTCGAGGTTGTGCCGTTGCAGTGTGTCGGCGACGGCGACGGTGACGCGTCCGAATCCGCTTCGGTTGAGCAGATCGATCGTCGCGCCGAGCTTCTCCCCCTCATGGTAATCGGCTCCGACGCTGACCAGCAGGATCGTCGAGCGGCCCGAGTAGTCGTAGTGCAGCCCTTTGAGATCGAATGCCGCCTTGTGCGACACCGAGCCGACGGGTGCGTCTGCGGTGGCGACGGACATCAGCTCCACACCGCCAGCGGTTGCTCGTCGGCACGGACACCGATGAAGAGTCCGATCGTCACGCGAGGCCGATCGGCGGACGGCGCGACCGCATGGACTCTGCGTGGATCGATGAAAATCGCCTCCCCCACAGTCGGCTTCACCGTCACCGCGGGCTCGCCGACGATGCTCCGGTCGACGCCCCAGGCACGCCCGCCGGACAGCTCGCGGTAGTCGTCTTCGGTGGGGAACGAATCCCAGATCTCGAGTTCGCCGCCGACGTCCGGCACGTCGAGGTACACGTTCACCGACAGCTGCCTGCGGATCCCGAGGCCCCCGTCCGGCAGGTTGCGTTGGACGTTGTCGGTGTGAGGCTCCAGGTCGACGCCCGCCTGCTGGTAGCGGACGACGCCCGCGAAGAACTTGCGACTCTCAGACTCGAGGAGGGTGGCTCCGAACGGCCAGGTCTCGTCGAGCAGGAGCCGAACGCTGTCGGACGGGTACGGGTAAGGCGCAGCGAGCGATCGCAGCGAACGCCGGTGGCCCGCCGCTTCGTCGAAGTACTCGGCCTCCCGCCCCGGACCGGTCTCGGAGAACGCATGTCCGATGCGCCTGAACTGTGGGTCAGTAGCGAGCGGTCCATGATCGTCCCGTCCGACGAACACCCTGCGCAGCCCGTCGAGGGCGTCGGCATCGATCAGCCCCGGAACCCGCACGGCGTAGACGTCGCCTTTGAGCAACTGAAGCAGATGGTCGGCGGAGAAGTCGTCCGCCGCCGTGGTCGCGACGCGCGGATGCCCGTCGGCGGTCCCGCCCGGGCCGTCTACCCGGGTATCGAATGTCGTGGTCATCGTGCACCTCCCCTGTCCGGACCGTCGCCGGACTTCGTTCGATCTCGATCGGCCCAGGGGCCTGGACCGCCACACGTCGATCGATCACGAGCGGGCGAAGAACCGGCAGAGTCGCCCGGTGGCGGGTTCATCGTCTCTGGCATTAGCACCTGGTGGAGGATCCACGGTTGCTGCGGCGTCAAAGAGCCAGTCTCTCGGCCGCTCGTGATGAATGTCTGTGCATTGGAAACCTATGCGCGGCACTGCTTTCCCATCAATGGCCGATACCGCGCTCGCCGGATTCCCGCGCAGGTCGGAGCCTATTAATCGGCGCGCACGTAATCGAGGGTCTTCTCACCGTCGGAACAGAATGCTACGTTCATGTAGGAAATGGTCCTACACCACCGTAGGAATCTGAGAAGGGCACCATGGAGATCTTCAATCCGACGACGCACACGTTCGACGAGTTCGACACTGCGACGCAGCGCATCCTGCGCAAGACCGTCGACTACTTCGAGGACCTCGGCAAGGCACGGCTGCTTGCCGACACCCGAGACCGGGTCTGGTACCAGGACTTCCTCGACTTCAACCGGCGCGAGCGGGTGTTCGCCACTTTCCTGACACCGAAGGCACTCGCCGACGGCGATCGCGACAAGCGGTGGGACACCGCGCGCAACGCCCGGATGAGTCAGATCCTCGGCTTCTACGGCATGCAGTACTGGTACGTATGGCAGGTCACCGTGCTTGGTCTGATGCCGATCTGGCAGAGCACCAATGCGGCCGCGAAGAAGCGTGCGGCGGCCCTCCTGGACGACGGCGACATCTTCGCGTTCGGATTGTCGGAGAAGGAGCACGGCGCGGACGTCTACTCCACCGACATGCTGCTCGAACCCGGCGACGGCGGATTCACCGCGAACGGCGGCAAGTACTACATCGGCAACGGCAACCAGGCGCGGATGGTGTCGGTGTTCGGGCGACGGTCCGACACACCCGTCATCGACTCTGCGGACTCCACCCGCCGGATCTCCGACGACGAGTACGCCGGCTACATGTTCTTCGCGGCCGACTCGCAGCACGCGAACTACCGGCTGCACAAGAACGTCGTCGACTCGCAGATGTACGTCGCGGCGTTCGATCTGCACGACTATCCAGTCGCGTCCGACGACGTGCTCCACACCGGCCGCGCCGCCTTCGACGCGGCGATGAACACGGTGAACGTCGGAAAGTTCAACCTGGGTTTCGGGGCTGTGGGCGCGTGCGAGAACGCGATGTTCGAGGCGTTGACGCACGCCGACAACCGCATCCTCTTCGGTCACCGGGTGACTGAGTTCCCTCAGGTGAAGGCCCTCGTGTCCGACAGTTACGCGCGCCTGGCCGGGATGAAGCTGTTCAGCGAGCGCGCCGTCGACTACATGCGGTCGGCCAACCGCGACGATCGTCGATACCTGTTGATCAGCGCGATCGAGAAGATGTCGGTGACCCGTGCCGGACAGAAGGTGTACGAGGACATCGCGGACGTGATCGCGGCGCGCGGCTTCGAGAACGACATGATGTTCCCGAACGGCCTCACCTCGATGTTCGGGCTGCCCCGCCTGGAGGGCACCGTCCACGTGAACATGGCGTTGTCGCTGAAGTTCATGCCCGCCTACATGTTCAGTCCGACCGACGTCGGGCTGCTGGCCCTCAAGCATGTTCCGGCCGTCGCACCGTTGACCGGGGCGCTGCGCTGGGCGGGACAGCGGGCGGCGGGCGTGGTGCCGCGGCTGCGTTCCGAGACGGCCAAGGCCACGGTGCGTCGCGTCCCGGTACGACGCGACGCCGCCGACGACTCGTTTCTGTTCCACCAGGGGCCGAGCTCGGGGCTCGGCGCAATCACGTTCCCCGACTGGCGACCGGTGTTCACCGAGTTCGCACACATCCCGAACGTCGCGGTCTTCACCGAGCAGGCACTCGCCTTCCAAGCGCTGCTCGCGGCCGCAGAGCCGACAGCCGACCAGCGCAGTGACGTCGACTTCCTGTTCGCGATCGGCGAGCTGTTCACGCTGATCCCGTACGCACAGCTCGTACTGGAACAGTCGCGGATCGAAGGCGCGGACACCGATGTGCTCGACCATCTCTTCGACATCTTTGTCCGCGAGTTCTCCCGGCACGCGGTGACCCTGCACGGGAAGCCGACGGCGACCCCGATGCAGCAGTCGCGGGCGCTCGACCTCGTCCGACGTCCGGTCGCCGACCTCGACCGGGCCGACCGAGTCTTGGAACGGGCGCGCGGCCTCGCGGGCGCCTACACGATGAAGCCCTGACCCATCACACCCTGACCATCGGAGAATCCATGACTACCCAGAGTCCGTCACGCCCCGCATTCAGCGACCCGACGATGCCGCTGCGGGAGACCGACTACGGCTTCTTCGGCCCCGACTCCCCCACCTGGAAGGTGTGGACGTCGCCGACCGCGTTGATCGGCTTCCAGCGAGCCGTCACGCTCGAACACTTCGATCCCGATCTGACGGCGTCGGTCGCCGACGTCGGCGGCATCTACAGCGACCCGTACGGGAGGCTGGACCATACGTTTGCGTACTTCCTGATCGCCGCGGTCGGCGACAGCCGGATGGCGGTGACTGCCGCCGACCATCTGATGAAGGTGCACGCGGTGTCCACCGGGATCGAGCCGATCGCCGGGAAACGGTACAGCGCGAACAATCCCGCGTCGCAGCTGTGGATCCACGTGACGGGCTGGCATTCGGTCCTCAAGTGCTACGAGATGTACGGGCCGGGCGCGTTGACGCCGGACGAGGAGCAGCGGTTCTGGGCCGACTGCGTGGTGGCCGCCGAGTTGCAGACGTGTCGCCCATCGGACGTGCCGACGTCGCGCGACGAAGTGCACGACTACTTCGAGTCGGTCCGGCCGACTCTGTGCGTATCCGAACGCGCCCGACGCGGCATGCACTACCTGCTGCACACGCCGCTCGACCGCGGGCCGCGGGTGTGGGCGTCGAGCCGTCTCGTCGCACCAGCCGCAATCGCGACGCTGCCGAAGTGGATGCGGACGCTCGGCGGGTTCGACCAGCCTGCCGCCGTCGACGTCGCCTACCGGGCAGCGACGCGGGCCGCGGTGAGCAGCATGTCCCGAAGCCCGGAGTTGATGGACCGGCTCGTGTCGAAGGCGATCGGACCGATGACCGGCAGGCTGTACCGCCAGCATCGCCATGCGGGGACACCGATGTTCGCGCACACGGTGACCGTCGCCGATGCACGCGCGAAGTACCTCGGTGCCCCCGGCGGAGTCGGATCTGCTCCCTACCCCGACGGAGTCGGAGCTTCTCACTGAACCGTAGGGTTGGAGGTTGCTTCGACGAATCGAGCGGGAGGCGGGTGTGGCGGTGGTTTCTCGCACGTCACGGACGCGTGCACCGCACCTCGGTCCGGGCCGCCGCCGTCCGCAGATCTTGGATGCGGCGTTGGAGATCGCCAGCCGCGACGGCATCTCATCGGTGACGATGGCCGCCGTCGCATCGGCTCTCGACGTGACACGGCCGGTCGTGTATGCCGCCTACCCGAGCCGGTCGGAGATACTCGGCGCGTTGATCGCTCGGGAGGAGACGTATCTCGGCGAAGCGTTGTCGAGCATTCTCCGCGACCGCCGCGTGGACGCGACCGAATCGGTGTTCGTGGAAGGATTCCAGTCGCTGCTCGAAGCGGTCGACGCGCGGCCGGAGTCGTGGCAGCTCCTGTACGGGAACCCGGATGCGGAGGTCACGGACCTGTTCGGTCGGGGCCGCGCATTCGTGCTCGCCCGCTGCTGCGATCTTCTGCGGCCGACGCTCACCGCGTGGGGGACGCAGGACGCAGACCGAAAGCTGACCGCACTCGTCGAGTTCTGGGTGTCGTCGGGCGAGGGAGCAGTCCGGACGCTGCTCGCATCACGGGAGGCGGACGACGGCGCGTGGACGCCGTACGACCTCGGCGCGTTCGTCGGCGCGGCGGTGTACCGCGGACTCCGCGGAGCCTGACTCTGTACGCGTCATCTGGGAACCGTTCACTAGACGACGGGCCCCGACGCCCTTCGATTCCGAGCTGCGAGGACTGTGCCGGCTAGGATCGCGGATGCGGTCGATGCGATCAGGATCGCGGTTTTACCGTGTTCCAGGGCTGTGATGTCGTCACCAATACTCAGTTCAGCGACCAGCAGCGACACGGTGAACCCGATACCGGCGAGGGCTCCGACGCAAGCGAGATCGCCCCACCTGACAGATGGGTCAAGCTCACTGCGCGTGTAGCGAACCGTCAGCCACGTAGCGGCCACAATGCCGACGGGCTTACCGACGACGAGCCCGAGCAGGACGCCGATCGCGATCGGGTCTGTGAACATGTTCCCCAAACCTGTGAGACCGCCGACCGTCACACCCGCGGACAAGAATGCGAACGCAGGCACCGCGAACCCCGCCGAGATCGGGCGGAACCGATGCTCGAACTCCTCGGCGAGACCGGCCCCGCCTCGTCGAACAGGGACCATGAAACCAAGCACAACTCCGGCGATCGTGGCGTGGATTCCGGAGGCGTGCACGAGCGCCCAGGCAACCACCCCGAGAGGGAGCAACACCACCCACGCCGCCCAGCGCCGTTCCGAGAACCAGTCCGCCCAGCGGTGCGCAAGCACTGCGAACACCACAATCGGCACGATGGCGACCAACAACGGGATCGGCTTCACCTGTTCGGTGTAAACAACTGCAATGATCGCGATAGCGATCAGGTCATCGACCACAGCGAGCGTCAGCAAGAACAGTCGAAGCGCAGCGGGCAGCCCGCGTCCCACGACGGCGAGCACAGCGACCGCGAACGCGATGTCGGTGGCGGTCGGAATCGCCCAGCCATCGACACCGTCACGACCCCAGTTGACCGCCAGATAGATGGAGGCGGGAACAACCACGCCGCCGACAGCGGCGAACACCGGAACGATCGCGGTGCGTATCGACCGTAGTTGCCCGGCGACGATCTCTCGCTTCAACTCCAGTCCGACGAGGAAGAAGAAGATCGCGAGCAGACCGTCCGACGCCCACTGCCCGACCGTCAAATCGAGATACCAAGGCGCATAACCGATCGTGGTGTCGCGAAGGCTCTCGTAGGTGTCAGCGAGCGGGGTGTTCGCCATGACGATGGCGGCGATCGCAGCGGCGACGAGCAAGAACCCGCCGATCGTCTCGCGGCGAAGTAGCTCAATGACTCGTCGCGTCTCGGCAACGGGACCACGCTGGAAGACGCGGCCGACCACGGGGCTGTCGGTGTGGGGCATCAGGCTCCTCGAATCGGTACGACGACATAGACGCCGACCAGACTTCCCGGCACACCAGGTCTCAGCCTACGGGCCGCGAGAAGCGCCATCCAGCCAGTAGCCGGTTGTCTACTGCAGCGGTCCTCTTCCTACCTGACGCAAAGTACGTGGACGCGTACGCCTCGGCGCGTTCGTCGGTGTGACGGTGTACCGCGGACTCCGCGGAGCCTGACTACTCTGGCCACCATGCGATACGGGATCTGCATCCTCCCCGACATGCCGTGGCGTACGGCCCGCCCGTTGTGGCAACGCGCCGAGGAAATGGGATTTCACCACGCGTGGACATACGACCACCTGGTGTGGGGCGGACTCCCCGATTCCCGGTGGTTCTCTTGTATGCCGACATTGACTGCGGCGGCCGGTGTCACGTCACGCATCGGCCTCGGCACGTATGTGGCGTCGCCGAACTTCCGTCATCCGGCGGCGTTCGCGCGTGAGGTCCAGACCGTCGCGGACATCTCCGAGCACCGGCTGCTCGTCGGGCTGGGTGTCGGCGGATCGCCGGACTCGGGGCTCCTGGGGCAGCCGGAGTTGTCTGTGCGACGACGCGTCGACCGCTTCCAGGAGTTCGTCGGCGTCCTCGACCGCACTCTGCGCGACGACCACGTCACCGTCGACGGTGAATTCTTCGCCACGCACGAGATGCGTCTGGTCGGCGGCGAGGTCCGTTCGCGGGTACCGCTCATCCTCGCGGGCAACGGGCCTCGTTCGGTCCGGTTCGCCGCCCGCAACGGCGACGGCTGGGTGACGACCGGCTCGCCCGCAGACACGCTCGATGCGTGGTTCGCCAGCGTCGCCGCCAATCGCGACCTGCTCCTCGAGACCGCCGCGGGGCGGAGCCTCGACACGTATCTGTCGCTCGACTTCGCGCCCGTCTCCCCACTCACCTCGGTCGGCGCGTTCGACGACCTCGTCGGACGCGCTGACGCGACCGGCTTCAGCGACGTGATCGTCCACTGGCCGCGCGCCTGCGATCCCTATCGCGGCGACGTCGCCGTGCTGGAGGACGTGGCGTCACGCTTGAGCGGTCGTCCGGTCCGGTAACTGCGGACCCGACGTCCGCTGTATAGCGGGTGCAAATCATCCATTTGCGATACGGTCCGGCGGGGACCGTGTTCAGGCGTAGACATTCCTGATGTTGTCCTGCTTGTAGTTACCGGAAGGTTCATGGAAGACGACATCTCGTTGAGTGAAGACCACAATCTAGTAATGTCCGAGGACGTCTATCAGGTCCTGGTCGATCGTGACCCGGCGATATCAGGGACTGCAAGCGAACTAGGACCCGACGGAATCGTCCTGAATCGACTTATGCAGGGAATCTGACAGGCCATCATCCGAAGAGTCTGAGTCCCTTGAGCTATTTCCGCCTATTCAATTTTGCGGCCGCGGACGTCACGGACGTTCCCAGAGTTGACGCCGGAGGAGAGCCCATCGTGATGTTTGATATCGACGAGAATATGCCAGGCGCCCTGATCGGAAGGTTTGGGGCTTATGCCGTAACACGGGAGTTTGCGGAAGAACTTCGCCAGAGCGGGTTTACCGGATTTAGTTTCGGAGCAGCATCTATCCGCATCTCCGATCTAGTACCTGCCGACAATGCAATCAAGCGGACCGAGTTTGAACTTATTACCCCAACGGGAGTAGAAATGGTCGACGACCTCGCCCTAGACAGGCGGAAACGACTGGTCGCTTCCGAGAGGATGTTCCGGCTACTTTCAGAGTGGGATAGTTTTGTGTTGGAGGGCTCGACGATGCTGGACCAACCGGGACAGTGACGTTCTACAGACTAGATTACGCCGCAAGTGCTCATGTCGAATGTTCAGGCGGCCCGGGGGTCATCGACGGTTCGACTACTGAATTCTACCTCGACTACACGCCCCACGGGAGGTAATCGGGAGGTACGGAATATACGCCCTCACTGAACCACTTGCAGAATTAGTCGTTGAGCACGGATTCTCTGGTTGCCATTTTGAGGCCGCGGTTTCGTTAGTTTCGAGCCACGCCGATCCCGAGATAGAAATATCCCTTCCCGAATTACGTCGACTCGTAGCAGACGGCGTGTTCATGGAGGACGATTTTGCGGAGAAGGACGGTGATCTAATTGTTTCTCAGAGCGCCTACGACCTGATGGTCGCCCGAGACCCTGAGGTTGCGATATACACCCGTCAATTGAGAGAGGATGGGACGCCCATCGTTAGAGCAGGTTGGAGCGTTAGCTGATCTGCATCTGCGAATCCCCGGGCGCCGTCGACCTGCCTTTCGCCGGCGACAAGATGGGCCACGACTCCGCTGAGGCGCTGACGGCTGACGCTTGCCCTGTCGGAGAGCAATCGCGCATTGTCGGGCCTGCGCGGGTCGCGGGAACCATCGCGAGCCTTACGGTCAAGGGGTAGTCGGCCATGTCGGCGATCAGCGCTTCGAGTGCATTGCTTCCAGACTCTTGCGTGGGGGACGACTTCGTGGCCTCAAGCTCAGTTTGCTGAGCGTGCCTTCACGATGTTGACGGCGAGGTAGGCACCGTAGAGGCCGAGTCCGACGAACCCGATCTTGCGCGTCTGCGGAACTGCGATGGCCGTGCCGATCGCGGTCTCGAGTCCGCCGTTGATCTTGAGGGCCGTCGCGGCGTCGTCCGGGAACGCCGCCTCGGTGATCCCCCGGAACGCATCAGGAACGACGAAGTGCGCGACACCAGTGGCGGCAAGGCCGACCCCGGCCAGGGTGACGAGGCTGTTCGACTCAGACATGACGTTCTCTCTTTCGATGTCGCCGTCGGCGACGGCGGTTGTGTCATGTCTACCCGAACTTCGGACCGACATCAGGTTTCAACGCGAATCGGCGTGCGCCGCTGCCGATTCCGGAATTGTTCGGATATCTCTCGATCCCGAAGCACCCCGTCGCCGGACGCGGCCATCCGTGATAGACCGGAAGTCGCATTTAGTTAGGCATTCAAATTAATTAGTGGCACGACAACGTGCTCGACAAAGCGAGATCAGGGGGTCTGTACATGTGTGGAATCGTCGGCTGGGTCGGCTTCGACCGGGACATCTCACGACAACGCGAGATCGTCGAGGCCATGACCGACACGATGCGATACCGGGGCCCGGACGATGCGGGGACCTACATCGCCGACCACGTCGGGTTGGGTCATCGCCGTCTCGCCATCATCGACCTGCCACTGGGCCGACAGCCGATGACGCTGTCCACTCCGGCAGGGGAACTCGCCATCGTCTACAGCGGTGAGACCTACAATTTCCGCGAGCTTCGCGCCGAACTCTCGGGGCTCGGCCACCGATTCACGACCGAGAGCGACACCGAGGTCGTCCTGCACGGTTACCTCCAGTGGGGACCTGCCGTCGCCGAACGCTTGAACGGCATGTACGCGTTCGCAGTGTGGGACGCTCGGACCGACCAGCTCGTCATGGTCCGAGATCGCCTCGGCATCAAGCCGTTCTACTACTCGGAGACCGACGACGGCGTCGTGTTCGGCTCCGAACCCAAAGCTCTGCTCGCCAACCCGCTGGTACCCGGCGACGTCGACGCCGACGGTCTCCGCGAGTTGTTCGCGATGACCAAGAAGCCCGGCTGGTCGCTGTGGAAGCACATCCGCGAGGTGGAGCCGGGGACGATCGTCACCGTCGACCGCCGCGGCTGCTCCACCCGCACCTACTGGCAGCTTCCGACGCACGCACACGACGATGATCTGGACACCACGGTCGATCACGTCCGGGAGCTCATGACCGACATCGTCGAGCGTCAGCTGATCGCCGACGTCCCCCGCTGCGTCCTGCTGTCGGGCGGTCTGGACTCGAGTGCGCTCACCGGCCTCGCCGCAGCGAAGCTGCACGCCGAAGGCGAACGCGTGCACAGCTATTCGGTCGACTTCACCGACCAGGAGGCGAACTTCACCCCCGACGGCATGCGCGATACTCCGGACTCGCCGTTCATCCGCGACGTCGCCGGTCGCGTCGATTCGCTGCACCGCGATGTCGTCCTGGACGCCGCCGAGCTCACCGACCCCGATGTCCGTCGCGCCGTCGTCGCCGCACGCGACATCCCGGCCGGACTCGGCGACATGGACAACTCGCTTCTCCTGCTGTTCAAGGCGATCCGGGAGCAGTCGACGGTCGCCCTGTCGGGCGAGTCCGCCGACGAGGTGTTCGGCGGCTACCGCTGGTTCTTCGACGAGACGTCGCGCAACGCCGAGACCTTCCCGTGGCTGGCCTTCTCTGGCACCCAGATGGACTCCCGCAGCGCCATGCTGACCCCGCATGTCCGCGAGGTGCTGGATCTCGACCGATACATCGCCGACGAATATTCGACGGCGCTCGCCGGAATCCCCGCCGTCGCAGACGAATCAGACGTCGAGCGGCGCATGCGGGTCATCTGCCATCTTCATCTGACCCGATTCGTGCGCATGCTCCTCGATCGCAAGGACCGCACGTCGATGGCCGTGGGCCTTGAGGTGCGCGTCCCGTTCTGCGACCACCGACTCGTCGAATACGTGTACAACACGCCGTGGGCGTTCAAGACGTTCGACGGCCGCGAGAAGAGTCTGCTGCGCGCCGCCACTCGACACGTCCTCCCCCAGTCGGTGATCGACCGCACGAAGAGCCCCTACCCGTCGACGCAGGACCTGGGATACACCGAAGCACTGCAGAAGCAGTTGTCCGAGGTCGCCGGGGACGACAGCGACCTGTTCGGCATCGTCGAACGCGACGCTGTGCGCGCCATGTGCCGGGCCGACGCGGCCACCGTCTCCGGGGAGCTGCGCAACCAGATGGATCGAGTGCTCGACCTCCACCACTGGTTCGACATCTACAAGCCGACGGTCGACGTGGCGTGATAGCCCTGATGCGCCTGCGGCGATCGAGGTGAACGGGATGGCCTGCACTGCCCCGAGTTCTACGATCGGTCCATGGCACTTCACCCGAACGTGACAGTCACCGGACGTGGACCCGTGACCATCGTCGGCATCGACCGACCCGAGGTCCGCAACGCCGTGGACCGCCCGACCGCGGAGGCCCTCGCCGCCGCGTTCCGCGCGTTCGACGCCGACCCCGACGCGTCAGTTGCCGTGCTCTATGGCGAGAACGGCACCTTCTGTGCCGGCGCGGATCTGAAGGCGATCGCCGACGGATCCGGGAATCGGGTCGCTGAGGACGGCGACGGCCCGATGGGGCCGACCCGGCTGCGGTTAAACAAGCCCGTCGTCGCGGCCCTCTCGGGACATGCCGTGGCAGGTGGCCTCGAACTCGCCCTCTGGGCCGATCTGCGGGTCGCCGAGGAGAGCACGGTGATGGGTGTCTTCTGCCGACGGTGGGGCGTGCCACTGATCGACGGTGGGACCGTGCGGCTGCCCCGCCTCGTCGGCGCCAGCCGCGCGATGGACCTCGTCCTCACCGGTCGGCCGGTGACCGCGGCCGAAGCACTCGACATCGGCTTGGTGAACCGGGTCGTCGCCGACGGTACCGCACTCGACGCCGCGATCGATCTGGCGACCGAGATAGCGCAGTTCCCGCAAGAATGTATGCGGCGGGACCGACTGTCGCTGCTGGAACAGGACGGCCTCTCCGAGGCCGAGGCCCTCCTCAACGAGTACCGGCACGGGCTGACGTCGTTGCAGGCAGACACCGTCGCCGGGGCAACCCGCTTCGCCGACGGCGCCGGGCGACACGGATCGTTCGGCGAGTAGCGCACTGGCAGCGCTACTGCGGGCGCTTGGACCTGCGCAGATCGCGGCCGCACACGACGAGTACGACGACGAGCAGCAGTTCGACGACGTTGGCGAGCCATACGCGGGACAG
This sequence comes from Gordonia liuliyuniae, assembly GCF_021739025.1. GTDB lineage: Bacteria > Actinomycetota > Actinomycetes > Mycobacteriales > Mycobacteriaceae > Gordonia > Gordonia liuliyuniae. The sequence goes on from NZ_JAKKOT010000002.1 coordinate 244,926, forward strand.
CGCGATCGACCAGACGGTCGTCGTCTCCCCGGGCTGGGCCGTCCCCGGGAGCCCGGCCTCACACCGGTCGTCGAGCCAGGCGATCGAGTGCGGCGCGGCCAACGGGTGCAGCAGGATGTGTTCGCTGAGCCGGTCACGGAGAAAGGTGACGTCGGCGCCCTTCTCCCGGTAGCGGTCCACCTGAGCGGTCACGTCGTCGACGCTGATCACCGGATCGTTCACGGACTGGGTCACCAGGACCGGCATGGCAGGAGCCCGCCCGCCGAGTCGGATGTCGTCGAGAACCGTCTGCAGTCTGGGGTCGGCAAGGATCTGCGGCATCGTCAGATCGGTGAACTCGGAGATCTCGTAACGCGCGAACGCCCCGATCGCCTGCATCGTCGACATGCCGGCCGCTCGTTCGAGTTCCTGCTTGCCACGGTCGGTCCCGTGCACGTCGATCAACGAACGCACTTCGGGGTAGTTGCGGGTGAGTGCGGCGATCACCAGCACCGGAAGGCCGGCGAAGACCGTTCCGTTGAGCCGACGCAACGTCTCGCCCGGATCGCCCACCGGTGACCCCAAGACGGCGCCGATCACGTTGAGCTCTGGAGCGTATTCGGCCGCCATCTCGGCCGCCCACGACGAGGCGAGACCGCCGCCGGAGTATCCCCACAGTCCGACAGGTATTGCGGAATCGGTGGCGGCTTCATCGTTCAGAATCGCTCGGACACCGTCGAGAATGTGGTAGCCGGGCTCCCGGGCGACTCCCCAATTCCCTTGCAACCCTTCATGGTCGGGAATTGATACCGTCCATCCGCGGCGTACGGCAGCGGCGACGAGAAGATACTCCAGGCGGGGCACCGAAACGACGAAGCGGCTGCCGCGCTGGAACTCGTAGGACGGGAACTGAGTGCTGTCGATCGCGTCGATCGCGCACTGGTACGACAGCACACGCGCCGACACTGCGCGGCCTTTGCCGCGGACGACGGTGGTGACGGCGATTGTCGGCTCACCGTTCATCGCCGTCGAGTGATACAGCATCTGCGTCGCGTCGACCGCTTGGGGAACGACGCCGAGGAACCCGATCTCGACGGGTCGCGTCCTGATGATCGCGCCCGGCACGTCGTGCTCGAAATCCGTCGGCAACGCGTAGAACGGATCGTCCGCAGGGATCAACGGTCTCTGACGCTTCGACATGTGAACTCCCCCAGTCAGATACGCGTTGAGCCGCCCAGTAGCGAACGCGGCATCGTCGCGCGCGGGCGCTCGTCGAGTGTAGGGCACGGGCCGCGTTGCTCGAGCATCGCTGAACGGAGGACGAACCGGATATCCGGCGAATCTCGACGTCTGTCCATAAATCGGTCAAGAACGCCGGTCGGAGTACTCGGTGTAGGCGCGTCCGTCTCGAGGTAAGCCGTCGATCACGCCGGACCAGCGGTAGCCGGCGATATAGCCCCGTGAAGGGCGGACTTCTCCCATGGCGCGCTGGACTAAACTGACCCGCCTCCGTTCATTCTGACGAACCAACACAGAGGCCATTGACGCTCGCGTAGCCAGTGGCTACGCTGGTTTGAGTTCCGGAATTCTACTGATGGACCACCCATCCACTTACGCTGGCCACACCCCACACCCCACACAACGGACACCGTCTACAAATCGACCTACTCCAGTCAGGTGAACGTGTTCAAGAATCGACAGATAGGAATTGTCATCTGATGAGCCACTTGTTGGACAGGCACACATTGGGTGCCATCTCGCTGAAGAATCGTGTCGTGATGGCACCAATGACACGAGCACGAAACGCAGATTGCGTTGCCGGACCCCACAATGCAACGTATTACGGACAACGCGCGGGGGCGGGATTGATAGTCACCGAAGGCACCCCTGTATCACCCAATGGCCAGGGCTACGCTTTCGTTCCGGGCATATGGTCCGACGAGCAAGTCGCCGGCTGGCGTGGCGTCACCGACCGAGTTCACGAGCAGTCAGGTCGCATCTTCGCGCAGCTGTGGCATGTCGGTCGACTCTCGCACACCTCTCTGCAACCCAACCGGCAGCAGCCAGTGAGCGCCAGCGAAATTCCTGCGGACGGCGCCATGACCTTTGCGTTCGATGACAACGGGACCCTCGGCTTCCTGCCCGTGACCCCGCCGCGGGCGCTGACAGTTGACGAGATCGCGGGCGTGACAGCCGATTTCGCAGACGCCGGTAAGAACGCAGACACAGCAGGGTTCGACGGCGTGGAAATACACGGGGCGAATGGCTATCTTTTCGAGCAGTTCTTCAACCCGAACAGCAATGTGCGCACCGATCATTACGGCGGCTCGATCGAGAATCGGAGTCGGTTCGCGCTCGAGACCGTCGATCAACTCATCGACTTACTCGGCGACTCCACACGCGTGGGAATCAGGCTGTCTCCGTTCAGTCAATCGTTCAACATGCAGCCGTACGACGAGGCCGAAGAGACCTACCTCTACCTCGGACAGGAACTCGCGACGCGAAACCTCGCATACGTGCACATCAACGACCAGTTCCCTGACGGCAATCGAATCGTGAGCAAAGATTTCCTTGCAAGGTTCCGCACAGCTTACCCAGGTACGATCATCCTAGCTGGCGGACTCGATCAACAGCTGGCCGAGAACTACGTCGCCGAAGGGCTGATCGACCTGGCAGCATTCGGTCAGCCGTTTATATCGAACCCGGACCTTCCCGAACGTTTCCGCAACGATTGGGCACTCGCAGTCCCGGACAGAGACACTTTCTACGGTGGCGGCCTCGAGGGATACATCGATTACCCCGACTATAATCAAGCCCTCGTTGCACCGGCCGACGCGTAGGCCGAAATGGAGCAGTAACACACAGCGAAATTTCCCATTCTGCATTCGCACGTGGTTGCGCACGCAGCAATTACCCCCCCTCCCCCGATTTGATCGGCATTTACACGCCGATAGTCGCCTCGGACACTCTCTTACTACAATTGGAGGAATCGATGAATGAATTGGCGCTCCCAACGTACGACCCAGAAACCCTGGTTCGGTCGATCACCGTCGACATCAACGCCCCCGCGAGCGTAGTCTGGGACGTGCTCGTCGATCTCGAAGAGTATCCGGCGTGGAATCCGTTCTGCATCGCTGTGACATCGACGCTGGAGATCGGCGCGCCATTCGACATGACGTTGACCGACTACTCCCGAGGCGAGGGGACCTTCTCGTACACCGAGTACGTTTGCGCGGTAGTGCCGGAGAGGCTTCTGTCATGGGAGCTATTGCCCACCGCTGAATCGAATGATGCCGCACGGCGCGATCAGGTGATCGAGACCGTATCCGAGACGGCCTGCCGCTACTACTCGACCGACGCCTTCCTCGGTTCGCAGGCCCACACGATCATGGCCGAGACTGGCGAATGGGTGAAGCGCGCGTTCGACGACACCGCGATAGCGCTCAAGGAACGTGCTGAAGCCTTGTACTCAGCGCGCTGATAGGTACGAACGATGCGAAGGCCCGCCGAAATCGATTCGACGGGCCTTCGCGTTGCTTCCCTCATCAGCCGATCGCCGACTCCTTCAGCACAGAAGTCCGCGACTTCCGGTCGTCGGAAGCTCCGTCGATCCGACCGTCGTCGTCCGCGACGCCGCGCGTCGGGATAGTCCCGAACGCTACGATGGCGACAACCGCTGCGATGACGATCAGCACGGCCGCCGAGTACGGATTGCCGGACATCGCCGTCACTTTGGCTGCGAGGTAGGGGCCCGCGCCACCACCGATGGCCGAGCCCAAACCGAAGGCGATGGCCGCTCCGCTATATCGGACACGGGCCGGGAACACCGCGGTCAGGGCCGCGTACGCGGGGATCGCCGCCGCACCGGACAGTCCCGTGGTCAGTGCGTATCCGAGGGCGGAGACGGTGAAGTTGCCGTCCGTGGCCTTCATCGAATACATCACCGGGAAGATCACGCAGCCGAGGACCACCAGGAGGACCACCAAGGTGCCGCGACGACCGAGACGGTCGATGATCATCGCCGACACCATCAGCACGAGGATGGCGCCCGCAGTGCCGACGGCCGCGATTGCTGCGGCGCGTCCCGGTTCCACCCCAACCTCCTGGTTCAAGTAGACGGGAAGGTACGCGGCGAGGATGTAGCCGATCATCAGAATCGCCGCGCTGAGTATCACCAGGCGGATCACGACGCGCCAGTACTGGCGGAACAGCTCCCGCAGCGGATCACGAACCGGCTGGGACTCGTCGGCGATCCGACGGAACTCCGGAGAGTCTTCCAACCGAGTGCGCAGCAGCAGACACGTCGCGGTCAGCGGCAGCGAGAGCAGCAACGGGATCCGCCATCCCCAATCGTTCATGGCGGCGTCGGAGAGGATGAACGATACGAGGGTGACCACGGCGGGTGCGACCGCCGTGCCGATCGTGAAGCCAATCGGTGTGACCGCGCTGAGGCGGCCGTGGTTCGACTTCCCGGCGTGCTCAGAGATGAACGTCGTCGAACCCATTTGTTCGCCGCCTGCGGCGAAGCCCTGTGCCAGACGCAGGACGACCAGCAGGATCGGTGCAGCCACCCCGATCGTCGAGTACGTCGGCAATAGACCGATCAGAGTCGTCGAAATTCCCATGGCGACGATCGTCGTCACCAAGGTGAACCGCCGGCCTCGGCGGTCACCGAGCCGCCCGAAGAACAAGCCGCCCAGCGGTCGAGCGACGAACCCTGTGCCCAATGCCGCCAACGAGGCCAGCGTCGCCGCAGTGGAACTGTCACTCGGAAAGAACAAGGGCGCCGTGTAGGCGATGACGAACACGTAGACGATGAAGTCGTACGACTCCACGACAGTACCGAGGAGGCCTGCCGTCGAGGCTCGCCGGACGATGGCCGGCGAGGGAGTGAGCTGTGTGCCCATCGTGGACTCCTATCCGCGGTCGGTCGACGGGTCGGCCGTACGAGAGGTGATGAAATCGGTCAGGTGCGCGACGGTCGTGACCGAATCCGACTCGTCGGGGAACAGCAACGGCCAGGTGTGAGAGCGGCCGGCGACGACCTCCAACTGCGCCGACACATCGTGCTGAGCGAGCGCGCGGGCGAAGCCCACCGCGTCATCCACGAGCGCTTCCTGCGCGCCGACCTGCAACAGCGTCGGCGGAAATCCGGTGAGGTCAGCCAGCAGCGGTGACACGAGAGGATCGTCCGAGGCAGCCCCCTGCAGGTACGCCTCGCGGGCGGATTCCGCTGCCGCGTACGGGAAGAACACGTCCGGCGACGATCGATAGAAGGGCGAGGTGCATCGGAGGTCCAGCCACGGCGACAGTAGGGCGAGCCCGTCCGGCTTCCGACGGCCGGCTCGGATCGCAGCCGCGGTGAGCGATGCCGACAGGCCTGCTCCCGCCGAGTCTCCTGCGATCACCACCGGGCCGTCCGATGATGACACCAGGCCCTCGTACACGGCGACGACGTCGTGTAAGCCCGCCGGAAACGGATTCTCCGGCGCCAGTCGGTAGCGCGGAACGACCACGGTGGTCCGCGTCGCGTGTGCGATCACCGCGCAGTACCTCAGGTACGCCTCCGGGCTTCCCATCCGGAACCCGCCACCGTGCAGATACAGGACCGTGCCCGCGTCACCGCCGCGGAGTAGGCGACAGGGCACTGTCCGGTAGGACGTGTCCTCGACTGAGACTCCCAACGACGGGTCGGCAGGTGAGGCCGCGAATCTGGCTCGGCGGTCGATCAATTCGGGGTCGGCAGGCACCCCCGCTCGTTCGGCGGGCAGAAGTGCCGCGGCGGACGGCGCCGTCATCGGATGACCGCTCCCTGACCCGAGACCAACATGTCCGGGTGTCGTGCGGCGACCGTCCGCCGAATGCCCTCACGCCAGTCGACCGTGCACGGACCAGTGATCTCGAGTCGGCGCGACACATCGGCGACCGATCCACGAAGTGTGCCCTCGATCGGCGTGACCTCGATATCCGCCTGCACCCCCATCAACTCGGCCGCGTACGCGGCCCATTCCTGAGCGCTGACCGGTTCGTCGCCCGCCCAGTTGACGATCGTCGCAGGAACCGTCGCCGCCTCGAGGAGGCTGCTGACCTGACAGTTGATGTCGTCTTCGTAAATCGGGCTGTACATGCAGGGATCCCACCGCGTCGTGACCGTCCGACCAGCGGCGATCGCATCGGCGTGCAACGCTGGCAGACCGCCGTTCGGCCCGTACGAGGCATTCATTCGAGCGATCGTGACCGGCACACCGAAGGCGCGTGCGGCGAGTCGGGCCGTCGCCTCCTGGCCGATCTTCGATACCGAATAGGTGGGCGAATGCGTGCTGTTGCACTCGCCGAGCGGCGACTGCTCCGTGAAGGCGTACATCGGGTCGTCCTGCGGCCGATAGACCGAATGGGTCGACATCACCAGCGCGCCACGAGCGTTCCGGCAATGCTGGAGCAGCAGCCCAGTTCCCTCCGCGTTGTCGCGCAATGCCGTGTCGTAGTCCCAGCCAGGCGCCTGATTCGCGGCGAGGTGCACGACGTAAGTGAAGTCCGTCGGAAGATCGGTGAACTCGCCGCTGCCGACGTCGCCGCGCACCGGAGTGATCCCGGCGTCGACGAGCCGCTGCCGGTCTTCGGGCTTACTGAATCGTGCCAGCCCCCACACCTCGTTGGCTGCGCCCAACTCGCGCGCGATCGGGAAGGCGATCTGGCCCGCAGCTCCTGTCACCAGGATCTTCTCACCGCTCAGCATTCTTGACTGACCTCACAGATATAGGGAACGAGCACCGGCTCGTCGTGTTTCGGATCCACCGCGTGAAGGAGCGCGGCGGCAAAAGCAGATGCGCGGGCGACCGTTGCGCCCGCGCATCCGTGACAGTCACCAGAGTTGATCGGTGTACTTGTCGGTTCCCACTTCGGTCGGGATGAACGGCGCCGCGAAGGTGACGCGTCCCGCGCCGGACTTCTCCACGTCGGCGGCGTAGTCGATGATCTGCTGCCAGCTCTCAGTGGGATCGCCCTCAAGAAAGCAGAGCTGCATGATGCGGTCCATCGTTCCGCCGTCGTTGCCCATCTTCATCGGCACGTTGTGATCGGCGGGCCACGGCTTCATCCGCCAGCTGCTCACCTGGTCGACGCCGCCTTTGGCGAGCAGTTCACGGACCGGCCCCGCGTGGAGCGCGGCGATCGCGTCGTCCCGTTTGGTGGCATCGGCAGGCTCGATCATGACCGAGACCAGACCGCGGTAGTTGTGGTCGAGCGCGAGCTCCAGCGGTACGCCGTCTTCGTGTGCGGACGACGTGGCGTCGGGCAGATACTGGCCGGTGTGCACGTGCTCGCGCTCGGGGAAACCTCGGCCGGCCGCGTAGAGTTCGCCGACCTGGGTCCGGGCCCACGCCTCGGCCTCTTCCATCTCCGGCTCGTGGACCCAGTACGTCGCAAGGTACGAGCCTGCACCGACGGGCTCGGCGACGGGGCCGGCCTCCGGGAACCGCAGATCTTTGAGCGCACGCGTCGCGACCCAGCGGCGCCCGGCGAACCAACCCGGTCCGACCATGCAGCCCGCGTAGATGTGGTCGCGCTCGTACCACCGGTTGTACGCGACCTCGTGGCCACGTTGGGGGTCAACCATCGTAAAGAGCATCTGGCCGATCTTGACCGGTGCCTCCGACATTTTTCTGTCTCCTAAAGTTGTGATGAACGCTGGTGGGCGATGCACTAGTGCTCGGTGACGAGACCTTCGAGGTTGCCGTCTGCGCGCCAGTCCTCGAGTAGGTCGAAGTACTGGAATCCAGGCACAAACACGCCAGTGACCAGTGGGTTTCGCGAGTCGGTGATCTTTCCCTCGTTGTTGTACAGACCCGGGGTGCAGGTCAGCAGCCAGTCTGTACGAGTCGCGGTCTGGTCGCTCATGACCTTGCCCCAGGCCTGTTCGGCTTCGGCTGTCGGCTCGATGGTCCGGGCACCTGACGAAACACACGTGTCGATCAGATACATCATGTGGCGCGCCTGCTCGTCGATGAGATGGGCGATGTTCGTTATCGTGGCGGTCTGCGTGAAGCCGAGTAGAAACAGGTTCGGGAAGTCCTTCGAGAGGAACCCGTGCAGCGTGCTGAGACCGTCCGCGAACTTCTTCGACAACCGATTGCCGTTGCGGCCAAGGACGTCGTAGCCGGCCTTGTCGGTCCACGTGCGGCCGCCCTGGAAACCGGTCGCGTAGATGATCAGATCGAACTCGCGTTCCTGCCCGCCGGCCACGATTCCGGTCTCGGTGATCCGTTCGATCGGAGTGCTCGCGGTGTCTACGATGTCGACCGAGTCCTTGTTGAACGCAGGAAGGTACTCGTCGCTGAAACCCGGCCGTTTACACATCGTGCGGTAGTAGGTCTTGAGCTTGTCTGCCTTCGACTCGTCGGCGACGATGGCGTCGACACGATCGCGGAGCATCTCGTTCCACTCGTAGTCCGACCGCTCCATGGCGTCGATGAGTTGCTCGATGCTGGGGTTCTCGCCGCCCGCCTCGAACACGGCGTCCATCTGATATTTGGCGAACTTGACCCAGCCGTCGTCGACGTCGCTGAGCGTGGCGCGGTCCTGGACGCACTTGTCGAATGCCGCTCGCCGCTCGCGATGCCAGCCGGGCGTGAGCGCCGAGAACCACTCGAGGTCGGTTTCTGCGTTCTGACGCGGCATCACCTGCGTCGGCGTGCGCTGGTAGACGACGAGTTCGTCGGCGAAATCCGCAATCTGGGGAATCACCTGCAGGCCAGTCGCGCCGGTGCCGATGATCGCCACCTTCTTGCCGCGCAGACCTTCGAGATTTCCACTGTCATCGCCACCGGTGTAGGCGTAGTCCCAGCGGCTCGTATGGAAGCTATGCCCCGCGAAGGTCTCGATCCCGGGGATGCCGGGCAGGTGCGGACGTGTGAACAGACCGCTCTGAGTGGCGACGAAGCGCGCCCGGAACTCGTCTCCCGCATCGGTGCGCACGGTCCATCGTGCGGTGTCTTCGTTCCATTCCATGTCGGTGACACGCGTCTGGAACACAGCATGGTCGTACAGACCGTGCTTGCGGGCCAGGGACTGGCAGTAGGCGAAGATCTCGCTGCCACGGATGTACCGCTCCGTGGGAACGTACCCTGTCTCCTCGAGGTACGGCAGGTAGATGTACGACTCGACGTCGCAGCGGACTCCCGGGTATCGGTTCCAGTACCAGGTACCGCCGAAGTCGGCGGCGACATCCAGAATCTTGTAGTCGGTGATCCCGATCTTCTCGAGCTCGATACCCGCGGTCATCCCCATGAACCCGGCACCGATGACGAGGACGTCGAGGTCCAACGACACCGGTTCCGATGTACGCGGACCGTCGACGTGCGGATCGGCGTCGAAGTCGGCGAACTTGCCGGTGAAGTCGATCGCCTGGAATTGATCGGCGCCTTCCTTCGTCAGCCGCTTGTCCCGCTCGGCCGCGTACTTTTCACGGAACTCTTCGAGCTGTTCGACTCGTCGGGCAGGGATGAACGAATGAGGATCGGCGACACCGATATTCTGGTCACTCATGGGCTGGGTCCTAAAGGAGTTGTCGTGCATAGGTTTCAAGCCGAGACCTGGATCGGTCCAGACAGGGGTCATCGCACGCGTGTCACCACGCGGTGCCTGCGGGGATGTACATGAACTCGATCCGGTTGCCGTCGGGATCGGCGATGAAGGTGAACTGTGCGGCCTCGGGATCGTCGAGCCCGCTGCGTGTGTTGGGCACCGGGGTTCCGCCGTACTCGACCATTGTCTCGACGGCCTGATCGATGTCGTCCGCGAAGAACGACAAGTGGGTGAGGCCGAGGTGATTGCGCCGATGGTGCGGCTCGCCGATCACGCCGGGCTTGCTGTACGCCAGCAGCTCGATACGGAAACCGTCTTTCACGATCATCGTGGAGGTCAGGCTGCACGGGGCGTCGACCTCGGGGATCTGCTCGTCGAGCACGTAGTGCGCGACCTCCTCGAAACCGAGTCCGTCACGGTAGAACCGCATGCTCCTGTCCAGGTCGGTCACACAGAGTCCGACGTGGGAGGTGCGATACGTTGCGGCTGCGGCATTCTGAGTCATTGGGGTGATTCCTCTCGATCCAAATGAGTGGGTTGCGTCGTCGTCGATCAGCCGACGGCGACTGGGGTAACGGGACTTGCTGTCCCGCCGGTGATGTTGAGGGCACCGATGGTGAGCAGGAACTCGTGGCATTTGTCGCCCGCCAGTTCCTTGAGGTCGAGATTCTCGACGAGGTGGATACCGTTATCGACCAGCAGGACGATATGGCCGCCGAGGTAGACGTCCTGATCGAACGGGATGGCTTCGACAGCTGAATTGTCTGATCCGACGAGTGCGACGTCGCATTCGGCGAGGTACTTGGCTGCGTCGATTCCGATGCCCGGCTGCGGGAGGAGCTCGGACTGGGTTCGCATGAACTCTTCGAGCCACCCGGTGCGGATCAACACGAGGTCGCCGGCGGCAAGGGCGACGCCCTGCACGTCGAGCGCGTGACGCAACTCTTCGCGAGTGATCACGTGGCCCGCGGGCAGGACATCGACTCCCGCGGCCGCCGCGACGTCGATCAGCACTCCGCGACCCACGATGGGGTCGACGTTCTCGATGCCACACTTGTCCGCACCCGAGTATGGACTGACCCCGTCGTGCGGATGCCCGTTGTAGATCTTGTGGTCGGAGTACACGTGGCAGAGGGCGTCCATGTGCGTAGAGGTGTGCGACGGCATGACCAACTGGTCTTCGTGCGCACCGACCCCGGGGACGCCCCCATTCGCTTGCGCCATCGCCTCGTCGTCGTGGTTGATCATCGTGAGGCGTTGCGGCGTTCCGCGGTACTCCATGTTCGGCACACCGGAGCGTTGGATCGGGATTCCGAGGCTGTAGCGCTTACCCGTCCGAGGAATCTTCAGGGCAGCGAGCACGCTCTCTTGGGTCAGCAGATTGAGGGCGCCCTTCTCGTCCGATTCGCCCCATCGCCCCCAATTCGACTCGCGTGTACTCACATCGGCTCCTTGTCCGTCGATCATGTCGATTCCGTAGAAATTTCGTCCCGGCGAAGGTGGTGTGTTCGTGCGCGATCCGCTCAGCGGTTCGTCGGTGTCGTCTCCGTCGCACGATTCCGTTGCCGTGATACGAGTCACTGTAGCCATCGGCTACGCTTCCGTCAACACATTGGTGATTCTGGAGGCATCTACGCAGATAAGCGGGAAATTCATAGAATAGACCCACCCCGAGGAGCGGCGACTATGGAGGCATAGCGCAGCAGGTCGTCAACCGTCTTGGTTGCCGACCTGCTGCGTGGCATACAGTCAGCGGGTCGTGGCCACCGTCCGGTGCGTAGCTGTGGGCGGATCAACCTCAGCAGACTGCCCGTTCGGGGCGATACTGCTTACGTCGTTGGGCTCACCGATAATGGTTAGGTCGCCGACTGCGTCGTTCTGGACCGTGACCTCGATGATCTTTCGTGGCACGAAGAGGACGGCGACAACGCTGATGAGCGCGATACCGGCCGCCCCGATCCACGCGAACTTCATGCCGTTGGCCGAGTAGAGGGTGACGCCGTCGACCACGCGAGCGACGTTCGAGTTCAGGAGGGTGAACACGGCAACGGGAAGGATGGCGCCCAGCATGGACTGTGACGTGGCGACGATGCTCGCGGTGGACGCCTGTAGCTGCGGCGGCACCGTGGAGAACTGAACGTTCGGAATGGCACTGTAGGCCAGGCCGGTTCCGATGCCGGTGATGATCGCGCCCACCAGCACGATCCATCTAGTGTCCATTCCGGACATGATGACCAGCGAGCCGACGGCGAGCAGGCTGGACCCCAAGGCGAGCAGGACGCGCGGGGTGAGGCCGCGCCCGATCATGATTCCGACGAGGACGCCGCCGATGACCTGGGCGACACCGAGCGGTGACTGAATGGCGGCGAAACCCTTGGCGTCGATGCTGAACCCGTAGCCGAGGCCGAACGACGCCGAGGTCATGCTCATCAGCGGAAGAATCGTCGAACTCACGGTGGTGGAGCCGTACGCCGTGCCGGCGGCGATTGCGGTCAGCCCGATGGACCTTCGAGTGAGGAGACGGAGATCGATCAGCGGTGCCTTGACGACTCGGGCCGAGTAGATCCACAGGCTGAGCATCACGATGCCGACGAGGAACAGGCCGAGCGTTTTGCCGTCCGTCCAGCCCCAGTCCACTCCGAAGCTGACCGCGACCAGGATCGCACCGATACCGGCGCCGAGCAGCCCGGCGCCGACGAAGTCGATCTTGGATCGCAGGCGGAACGACGATTCGTCTGTAAAGAGCCTGATGCCGATGCCCGTGATCACGAGGATGACGGTGAAGAACCAGAACAGGGACCGCCACCCGAAGCCGTCCATGAGCCAGCCGGTCAGGAATGGCGTCGCGACGCTCACGACTCCCATGCCGCTGGTCGCGAGAGCGGCAGCCATGGCCACCGTCTTCGGCGGGTAGACGTCGCGAATGAGCGAATAGCCGAGGAAGAGGCAGGTGACGAGCAGGCTCGACATCGCTCGGCCGGTCAGGAGCAGGATGAAGTTCGGAGCGAGCGCCGAGACGAGCGAACCGGCGGCGGAGACGAATACGCAGATGAGCAAGACGCGTCGCTTGCCGAACATGTCGGCGATCTTGCCCAAGGTGGGGCTGATCACAGCGGCGACGAGGAGGAACGCGGTCTGAATCCAACCGCCCTGGTTGGTGTGGAAGTAGGCCATGATGCCCGGCAGTCCGGTCGAGATCATGCTGGCGTTCATGGTGAGGGCTTCGAGCAGTACGACAAGAGATATCAGCGACATGATGAGCCGGGGAGACCATCCCCGATCGGAGGCCGGGGACTCAGTTGCGTCAACTGGACCGGTTTGCGTCATTGATGTTCCTTCGGCTTGCGGCGTGTGCCTGGGGGGCGAGTGCTGCGGCCCGCGAAACTCGGGCGCGGCGAGCGCGGCGGGCAGGTCGTCAAGATGATCGATCGGATCGTCCGCCGGTCGTCTGACCGGCTCGGTTCGGGCGATTGAAGCTTGCGGTGCGATCGCCTGAGTCACGAACTGACGGCGCGGTCGGCCGGTGATTACAGCAGTGCTCCGCGCACTCATGCGCGCTTCGAAACCGGCGCATCCGCGCTGAGTCACAGGAAAGATGGTTCGTGACTGAAGTCACTGTAGCCACCGGCTACGTCGGCGTCAACGGTTTGGTCGGAATTGGTCCTCGCCCGTCCGGAGCCTAGGCCGGGCGGGCGCACCCCACACCCGCCCGGCTTCGCAGCGTCAGGAGCCAGCGAAGTCGATCACCGCTCGGCCGCGCAGCGAGCCATCACGGAGCTTGCCGTACGCCGTCTCGATCTCGTCGGGCGAGAACACCTCGACCGGGCTCTGGATCATTTCGCGTCGGGCCAGTGCCATCACCGATTCGAGATTGCGCACGGTCGAGCCCTGATAGGTGAAGACCTCGCCGTCTCGCGGCAGCAGGTGGAACCACTCCCCCAGCGTTGCGAGTCGACCGCCACCCGCACCGACCAGCCCGTACTTGCCGCCGGGTCGCACAGCTGCGATTCCGGTAGCGATCGTATGATCGATTCCGACGAAGTCCAGGAGCGCGTCGGCTCCGCGACCGTCGGTGAGTTCGCGGATCTGATCGAGCGTCGAGTCGTTCACTCCCTCGAGCGTCTCGTGCGCACCCAGTTCACGCGCCATGGCCAGCTTGTCCGTCGACATGTCGATAGAGACCACGAAGGCGGGACTCACGGCGCGGAGGAACTGGATGGCGAAGGAACCCAAGCCGCCCGCACCGAACACGACGGCCGTCGACTGCGGCGTCAACGCCCCCCGGATGCGATCGACTCCGTGGTAGGCCGTGGAACCCGCATCACTGAGTGGTGCGGCGTGGATCGGGTCGAGCCCACCGAGCGGCACGATGTCGCGCGCATTCTTCACGAGTACGTAGTCGGCCAATCCACCGTTGTCGCCGTATCCGCGGCCTGCACCCGCACTGCTGCAGTTGTTCGGGGCGTCGCGCAGGCAGTACCAGCAGTGTCCGCAACTACTCGCGGGCAAGACCACGACAGGCTCTCCGACACTGAGGTGATCGACCCCCTCACCCAAGGCTGCGACTTCTCCCGCGATCTCGTGGCCGAGGGTGAAAGGGAACAACCACCCTGCGGGTTCGACTGTGGCAGCGGGCATTTCCTGCATGTCGAGGTCAGACCGGCATAGCCCGACAGCGGTGACCCGCAGGACCGCCTCCCCCGGACCCGGGGTCGGCTCCGGGACCTCCTGCCACGTCGGTGCAGTCAACGGTGCCGTGATCCGGAAAGCGCGCATACTTCACTTCTCCTTCATTCCAATGGGGCGGCTCGGTGCGGGCCGCGCTCGGACAATCAGCTCCTGATATCCGTCGATGAATTCTTCGGCGGCGGCCGGTGACCGAGAATCCGCGTGCACACACAGGGAGGTGGCTCCGGCCGCGCGCAAGCGATCCACTTCGACCTGCCAGCGCGCAACGGATTCATCGTCCGAGACGTCGACGTGCGGAGCCTCGACCTGAATGTCGATCTCCGACAAGCTGCGTCCTGCCGCGGCCAGCTCGTCAGCGAGTGCATCGACCGCCGTGGCGAAGGCCGCCACACCGTCAATCACGTCCGTTCTGATCGCGGCGGAGACTCCGACGTCGGCGATGACCGGACACCAACCGCTACCGAACGTGACCACACGACGACGCGCGGCCACGCTGTTGCCACCGATCCATAACGGCGGGTGCGGGTTCTGCACCGGACGCTGCAGGTGCATGTCGCCGATCGCCGCGAAGTCCGCGCCGACCACCGGCGCCGACGGGTCGCGCCAGATGCTGCGCAACGCGCTAAGCGCCTCGTCGAACAGCTCGGGACGCCGCGCGAAGTCAACACCGAGCGCCGAGAACTCGGAGCGAAGGTAACCTGCGCCGACGCCCGCGATGAGTCGGCCTCCCGAGAGCGTGTCGAGAGTGGTGAATTCCTTGGCCGTCAGATACGGGTTTCGGGCGGGGAGAATGAAGAGGTTCGTCATGAGCTTCAATGACGTCGTCGCGGCCGCGGCATACGCGAGCGCCACGACCGGTTCAAATGTGTCGTGGCCGCCATTGCGGTACCACTTCGCCGAGGGTGCGGGATGGTCGGAGAGCGCGACGGCATCGAACCCGCATATCTCGGCACGTCGGCTGATGTGCGCCAGCGCAGCTCCGGTGGACACGCTCGTGTGAGAGCCGGGTGCACCGCTCGGATACTCCAGGGTGAACTTCACGTCGTGACTCCAGTCCTCATCGCGGACACGCCGAACCGGGGCCGTGACGACCCACGAGGACCGTGCCCGCGGGGTGGGGACGCAGAGTCGTCTCGCCCACCCCGCGTGTGCGAATGTGTCGCTACTTCGCGCCCTTGATGGCCGTCCGACCCGCCGTGGCGCCACCGTCGACCACCAGGTCGTGGCCGGTCACGTAGTCGGCCTCGTCGGATGCGAGGTACAGGATGCCCGTCGCCATCTGCGCTGGATCCGCTGCGTAGCCGATCGGCTGAATGCCGTGCAACACCTTGATGAACTCCGGGTCCGGCGGGACCATCCCGGACAGCATGGTGCCCGGCGACAGCGTGTTGACGCGAACACCCTTCGGTGCGAGTTCGATCGCACATGCCTTGGACATCCCGATCACAGCGGCCTTCGATCCGCTGTAGAACGCCATGCCCTCGGTCGGCAGCGACCCGCCGTTCGACGCCGTGTTCACGATGGCGCCCGATCCTTGCGCAGCCATCACCCGGCCCGCGGCCCGAGTGCCGTAGAAGGCTCCGAGAATGTTCACCCCGACCATCCGGTCGACTTCCTCGTTCGGCGCGTCGATCAGCGGACTGCCGCCGAACACGCCCGCGTTGTTGACCATCACGTCGAGTCGGCCGTAGCGCTCGACGACACCGCTGACCAGTCTGTCGACCGCGGCCGAGTCCGCGACGTCGGTCTGCACGAACTCGGCGCCTGCGGCCGCGGCGATGGCGGCGCCCGGGTCTGCGTTGACGTCCGCGGCCACGACGGTGCCGCCCTCCGCGACCATCAGTTCCATCGTCGCCTTGCCGAGTCCCGACGCGGCACCGGTGACGATGATTATCTTGTCTTGCATTCGATTGCCCATGTACAACGAACCTCCTTCAGTGCGTGCGACGGTCGCACGACGAATCGCGGCGAGTTCTACGGTCAGAACTCGATCTCGATCGGACCGGCGTCCGGGCGGGACTGGCATCCGAGCACGTATCCCTCGGCGGCGTCTTCGGGATCGAGGACGTCGCCGACGTCAGTGGTGACCGACCCCCGCGTCACCCGGCAGACACACGACCCGCATTCACCAGACCGGCAGGAGTAGGGGACCCCGACATCGCGCGCCAGTAGTGCGTCCACGAGTGTGACACCTGGCGACCAGTCGAAACTGTGGGTGAGACCGTCGAGCACGACAGTCGTCTCGACGTCGGAACCGGGAGCCGACTCGGCGGTGTCCTCTGGTACCGGAACGGCGGCGAACGGGTCGCCGCTGATCGACGAGAAGACTTCCCGATGGAACCGCTCGCGCGGCACGTGCGTCGCCTCGACCGCAGCACTGACGGTGTCCATGAAGGGGCCGGGCCCGCACACGAAGACTTCGCGCGACATGTCAGCGGCGATCAGCTCGGCGAGCTGCTCACTTCGCGGATACCCGTTGACGTCGTCGAACCAGTCGATGACGGTGAGCCTGCCTCGATGTGCTTCTCGCAGACCTGCCAATTCGCTGGCGAAGATGACCGAATCGGCGTCCCGGTTCGCATAGAACAGCGTGACCGATCCGGTGCCGCGCACCAGTGCAGCTTTCAGTATCGACATCACCGGGGTGATCCCGCTGCCCGCCGCGAAAAGCAGCAGATCGCGCTCGTAACTCGCCGGTGTGAATCGGCCTGCGGGCGGCAGTGACGTCATCGACGCACCCGCTTCGACGTTGTCGCAGAGCCAGTTCGACCCGTATCCGGACGAGACTCGCTTCACGGTGATCTTGAGATCCGGGTCGAGAGACGGCGCACTCGAGAGCGAGTACGAGCGCGCGATGTGACCGGTCCGATCACTCGGAATCCGGATGGTCAGGAACTGTCCGGGGTGGTACGTGAACGCCGGTTGGTCGACCTCGCTCGGCCGAAGGACGATCGATCTCGCATCCGAAGTCTCGTCGATCACCGATATCACCGTGAGCTCGTGCCCCCGGGTCGACGACTCGCGGTCGACGGTTTCGCTCGGCTGCACGACCGCTCTACTCCGCGCTCGCGAAGGCGAACTCGAAGTCGCCGATCCGAGGATTGACGCACATCGCGAAGTATACTTCACCGTCCCATGGGGCACTGACCTGCAGCCGACCGAACTTGTTGACGTAGTAGTTCTTCCGCGTGGCACTCGTCTGCGACAGGTAGATCAGACGGCTCGCTTCTTTGTGCAGCTGTTCGTTGTAGTGGTCGAACGCCTCACGCCGGATCGCCGTCGATCCGTAACCCTTCTCGAGCATCTCCAGGATCAGTTCGGCGATGTAGCTGCACCAGGTCTCCAGCCAGATCGGCAGGCCTGCACCGCTCGCGACCGGCTGTGAGGTCGGACCGTAAAGCATGAACAGGTTCGGAAAGCCAGGGACGGTCATGCCGAGATGAGCCTGCGCGCCCTCGGCCGCCCACACGTCTTCCAAGCGGACGCCGTCCTCGCCGATGTACTCGGTCGGCCACAAGAACTTCTCGGTCTGGAATCCGACCGCCGCGATGATCAGGTCGGCGTCGCGCACCGTGCCGTCGGAGGTCTGCACGGCCGAGTCGGTGAGTCGCTGGATCGGCGTCGTCACCAGCTCGACGTTGTCCCTGGTCAACGACGCGTACCACTGGTTGTCCACGACCGGCCGGCGCGTCATCGGCGGATAGTCCGGGACCAGTTTCTCGACCAGGTCCTCGCGGTCGTTCACCTGCTTGCGGATGTAGCCGACCAGCATGTCCCGCATCGCGTCGTTGCGCCTGTTGACATCGCCGCCGTCGGCGATCCACTGCTCGTCGGCGATGAGGAGGTCGCGAAGGTCGTTCGACGCGAACCCAGCGATGTACTTGTTCCAGTTCCAGTAGAACGGCATCGTCTGGAACAGCCACTGCAGTTCCTCGGAGATCGCTTCGCCGTACTTCGCGCGCGGCGAAATCCATTGCGGGGTCCGCTGATAGACCGTCACCGACGCTGCTTCGCTCGCGATCTTCGACAACAATTGGACGCCGGTCGACCCGTTCCCGATGATGGCGACGTTCTTGCCGGCGTACTCGATCGAGTCGTTCCACTCCGTAGTGTGCACGATCTGGCCGGAGAAGCCTGCGGCGCCCTCGACCGGCAGTTCGCGCGGTGTCGCGAACAGACCGCTCGCTGCCACCACGGCGTTGGCGACGACGGTGGTCGGCTCCTGGTCGGCCACAGATACCGTCAGGGACCACGTCTTCGCGTCGTCGGCGAACTCTGCGGCGGTCACATCGGCGTCGAACACGATGTGCTCGAAGACACCGTGTTTTCGGGCGACGAAATCAAGGTAGTTGCGCACCTCGGACTGGCGCGCGAAGTACTCGGTCCACGGATACTTCTTCTCGAAGGAGTACTCGTACGACGCACTGAGTGTGTCGACGCGGACGTCCGGATAGGTATTGATGCTCCACACTCCCCCGATCTCCGAGCGCCGCTCGTAGACGGTGAAGGGGATACCGAGTCGTGCGAGCTGCACTCCCATCGCGATACCGGAGAACCCGGCTCCGATGATCGCGACCGAGTAGCCTTCCGGCGCGGGATTGGTGTCGGTCGACGTCCGCTGGAACGGCCATTCGGGGAACGACAGGATCTGACGGCGCATGAACATGTTGTCGTCGGCCAGCTCACGGGCCTCGGCCATGCGGATCAGATCGGTGATCTCGTCGTCCGATGGCGTCTGGTCCTCATCGGCGTACTCACCTGCAAGTAGGTAGTCGACCGCTTTCGACCTGATCAGTTCGGTGTCGGCGTCGGTGAACACCACAGTGTCGGCCACCGCGCCCTCGACACGCTCAGCCTTCACCGCAGCGATCTCGGGATCACGAGTCGCCTGAAACAGGGCCATGCGCAGAGCGTTCACCTCTGAGTCGGCGACCGCGCGCTCGAGGAATTTACGGTCTGGAATCTTGGGATTCAATTTCTCACTCCTGTACATGAGCCAGGCATGAACGCACGTGCGTCGCTGCCGGGGATGGAAGGATCGTCGGCACCTGTCGGGCGGGCACCACAGACAGATGGCCGTCAGGCGGGTGAGGGTTGCGGGTCGGCGATTCGTTCACGCAGTTGCTGCTTGCGGATCTTCATCGTCGGGGTCTTGGGCAGTTCGGTGACGACCTCGAGTTGCTCGGGGAACTTCGCCGGCGATATACCGGATTCCTTGCAGAACTGCCGCAGCTCGTCTAGTTCGACGGTCTGACCGGGGTCGACGAGTTCGCACACCGCGCAGATCCGCTCGCCGCGGACCTCATCGGGAAGCCCGATCACCGCGACATTCGCGATCGCCGGGTGGTTCACCAGCACGTCTTCGATCTCGGACGGGCTGATCGATTCGCCCTTGCGGATGATCAGGTCCTTCTCGCGGCCAACGAGGGTGAGGTGCCCCTGGCGTCCCACCTGGCCGATGTCACCGGTGAAGAACCAGCCGTCGGAGTCGAAAGGCCGGACGATCTCACCGTCGGCGATGTAGTGCTTGAACAGGATCGGGCCGCGCACCCACACGCGACCGGTGCCGCCGATCGGAAGGACTTCGTCTGCCTCAGAACGGATTTGGATCTCGCAGTTGAGAACTGGACGGCCTGAGGTCGTTGCGAGTTGATCAATGGTGTCGCTCGGTCGAGACGACGCAATCATCGGCGACTCCGTCATGCCGTAACCGTGCAGAACCGGCACACCGACGTCGGTGAACACTTCGTGGAAGAGCTTCTCCGGCATCGGCGCGCCGCCGCCCGCGAGCACCCTCAGCGTCGGCACCACCCGCGTATCCGGGCGCTGCCTCTGCTGGTGAAGCAGAAGTGAGTAGTGGGGTGTCGATCCGCCGGTGATCGTGACACCGTGCTTGCGCATGAGCGCGACTGCCGCGGCTGGTTCGTACACCTCCATCAGCACCAGTGGCATGCCTGCCCACAACGAGGTGATCAGCATGTCCGGGCCGCCGATGTGGGCGTACGGGAAGAAGATCGTGCCGGTGTCGGCGTACGTCGCCTCGATGGCGTCCGCCACACCGACGCCGCCCGCGATCAGCGAGCCGTCGGTGTGGCAGACGCCCTTCGGCGCCGACGTGGTGCCGGACGTGGTGTATATCCAACGGACCTCGTCCGCCCCGTCCTGCACCGGCGCGAGTGCTGTCGGATCGCCGTCGGGCAGGCCGTCGGCGAGGACCAGCGTCCGGAGCCGGCCTGACACCGCGCCTTTGACCTCTTCGGCCATGAGCGCGTGATCGAATCCGCGGAACTTGCCGACGGTGATCAACCATTGCGATCGGCACTGCTCCACCATCGCGGTGACCTCGCGGCCACGGTAGAGCGGAATGATCGGGTTCTGCACCGCGCCGAGTCGCGACAGCGCAAGGCTCAGTACGACGGCGTCGATGCTGGTGGGAAGCTGCCAGCTCACCACGGCGCCGGGCTCGATGCCCAGCTCGCGCAGGCCTGCGGCGGTGCGCCGCGCGGCGTCGAAGATCTCGACGAACGTCTCCGAACGGTCGTGCTCGTCGATCAGTGCCACGGCATCGGGCGTCGCCTCGACGCGGCCGGCCAGCAGCGACCAGATCGACGTCGCCGCGCCGGTCGGGTCCGTCGCGGTCACGACTCGTCCTTCTTCGATTCGGCAGGCAGCGGCGCCGCGCTGAGCAGCGGGTAACCGGTGGTCAGCATGGAGTTGGCGTGTCCGAGCCAGTGCATATCGAACGCCGACTGCAGTGCGGCCTGCTGGCCCATGATGTCCAGCGTCTGGTTCACGGCGCGCTTGCCTTGCCGGAGGGCCCAAGCGTCCATCTGCGCGATCTCACGGGCGAGATCCATTGTCTGCGTGTCAAGTTCGTCGACCGGAACCACCCGATTGACCATGCCTGCGGCAAATGCCTCCTCAGCGGAGAAGCTGCGAGCGGTGAAGAGCATCTCCTTGGCGCGACGTGGACCGAGTTCCCAGGTGTGCGCGTGGTATTCGACGCCGCCGATCCCGTACTTGGCCACCGGATCGCTGAAGAACGTGTTGTCGGCCGCGATGATCAGGTCGCACGGCCAGATGACATTGAGCGCCCCGGCGACGCACGCGCCCTTGACCGACGCGATGCTCGGCTTCGGGACGTCTCGCCAGCGGCGAGAGAATCCGAGGTAGAATTCGGTCTCCCAGCCGTAGGCCTTCTCCAGCTGACTTTTATCGGCCGACGGCTCGTAGCCGCTGGTCACCGATTTCAGGTCATGCCCTGCCGAGAAGTTGTCCCCGTTGGCCCGAACGACGATGACCTTGACCGCATCGTCCGTTGCCGCCTTCCGCCACGCAGCGTCGAGCTCCTCGAGCATCGGCTCGTTCTGCGCGTTGTGCTTCTCCGGGCGATTCAGCGAGATCAGGGCGACTGCGTCCTTGACCTGATAGTCGATCAGCGACATAGTCACACTCCTTCGTAGATTTCGGTGATAGCCGAGACGATCGAGCTGTTGAGGTCGGCGGCGTCGCCGAAGTCGAACTGCCAGCGTTTGGCGGCGTCGGTGAACAGGTGGACGTTGGACTCGACCATGTACCCGATGCCTGCGTGGACCTCATGTGCGCAGTGGACCATCTCGCGCGCGGTGAGGATCGCCTGGTTACGCATGAGGTCGACGTACGGTCGTCCGTCACCGGTGGTGTCGATCGCCGTCGCGGCCGCTCGCGTGTGTGCCGAGGTGACATGCGCGTTGACCGCGATGTCAGTGCACAGGTACTGAACGGCTTGGAAGCGGCCGATTGCCCCGCCGAACTGGTGACGTTGCTGGGCGTACCGGACAGTCATGTCCAGGAGTCGCATGCCTGCGCCGTGCACCTGCGCTGCGCGCAGTACGTCGCCGCGCTGGGAAGCCAGATCGATCGCGTGGTCGGCGGCGGAACCGCGAGCGAGAGTCCGCTGGTCCGTCATGGCGACGTCGGTCAACGTAACGCTGAAGGTCGGGTGTCCACCGATGTTCGGCATCGCCTCGACGCTGACCTCCGCCGAATCGACGAGCAGCAGGAGGCTCTCGCCGTCGGCCACCGCATGCACCAGCAGGCTCTCCGCCTGGTCGGCGTACTCGACGCCGAGCACCCGCCCGGTGGCGCTGCCACCGGTGACGCTGACTGCCGATCCCCAGTTCTCGGTGCCGAATGCCGGGACGACGACGGCGTCGCCGTCACCGATACGCGCGGCCAGGGCGGTCGCCGTCGGGGACCCTGCGAGGATCGCCGCGTCGCGGGCGACGGTGAGATCGAGCAACGGTGTCTGCGCCAGTGCCCGGCCCATTTCGACGAAGATCGCGGCGATGGTTCCCAGCGATGCGCTCTCGTCCCCGGTTCCCGACGGATCGGCGAGTTGTAGCCAGCCCAGTTCGGCGAACTGTCTCACCTGTTCGGCGAACGGCACGGTATTCGAACGGTCGTCCAACGGCGAGTAGCGCGCGAAGACCGACTTGCTTACGTCAGTGAGGGCTGCGAAGTCCTCGCCCCATGTGAGTTCCATGATCTTCTCCTATCGCGGCAGGCCGAGGCCCCGCGTCGCGAGCACCATCCGCTTGAGCTGAGACGTTCCTCCGGCGTGGTTCGCGAACGATTGTCGGTACCAGGCCTCGGGCTTTCCGTTGAGCGGTGCGTCCGCCGATCCCTTGCGCAGCTGACTCGTCGGTCCGAGGACGCGATCGAAGACCTGGGCGAAGACCGGCTCGTACTCCTTGGCGATGACTTGCTGCGCGCCGCCTGCCCAGGGCGTCTTGCGGCCTGCGGCGTTGTCGCCGATGATCTCGTAGGCCAGCGCGCGCTGGGTCTGCACCATCTCGGCTAGCTTGGCGATGTCGGCTTGCACGTGCGGGTCGTCCAGCTTGCCGGGAATCGCTTTGCAGTGCCCGATCAGGTCACGCAGTCGACTCTCCTGCATCGCGTAGATCGGTTCGACGGTGCCCGAAGCGTAGAAGGCCCGCATGATGTAGTGCCAGCCCTTCCCCTCCTCGCCGATCAAGGCGTCGGCGGGCACTCGGACCTTGTCCAAGTACGTGCTCGACTGCACGCCGCCGCCGTAGTTCCGCATCGGGTGCAGCGTGACGCCCGGAGACTTCAGGTCGACGACGAAAATGCTGATCGCGTCCCGCGCGGCATCGCCTGTCGAGGTGCGCGCGGCCACGAAGAGCACATCGGACATCGGCCCCCACGAGGTGAACGCCTTCTGTCCGGTGATCACCCAGTCGTCGCCTTCACGGACGGCCTTGGTCTGCAGGCTTCCCAGGTCCGAACCGGCCTCAGGTTCGGTGAGCCCTTCGGCCCACAGCGTGCGCATGTTCGCGATGTCGGGAAGCAGGCGCTGCTTCTGCTCTTCGGTTCCGCCCACCAGGATGGTGCCTGCCGCCAGAAAGATGCCGACCGAGTTGATCAGTGGCGCGTCGGCGGCATACAGCTCCTCGAGGAGGATCTGGTTCGCGACCGGCGTCAATCCCTTGCCGCCGTACTCGACAGGCCATGTCAGTCCGATCCAGCCCTTCTCGGCGACCTTCTTGCTGAAGTCGACAGCGATCTGCCACTGCTCCGGTGCGTCGTCGAATTCTGGGTTGAACGCGTTCTCGCGAGGCAGTTCGGCGTTCAGGAACTCGCGGATCTCGGTGCGCCAGGCTTCGAGATCATCGGTCAATGGTGTGCGCATCAGGCCTCTCCTGCTGTCTGTGCGTCGGTTCCGGCCAACTGATCGTCGACGCGGTGGCCCTTTTCTCCCTCGGGGTAGAAGCGGCGGGCCCACTGACGAATGTCTCGGAATCCGGCCGCCTCGGCTGTCGCCAGACCCGGCGGCTCGGTATAGCGCTGGTGCTCCCAGATCGCGATGTCCGCACGTACCTGGTTGATCGCGCTGCGCTGCCGTTTGGCCACCTTGTCCTGGTCCTGCCCTGGTTCGATACTCGCCCATGCGGAGAACCGCAGGATCGATGTCTCGTCGTCGACCGGCGTGACCGCGGAGAGGCTGCAGACGTCGCCGACTCCCCATGCGTAGGCGTACCCGAGCCCAACTCCGAGGAGGGTCGCGTTAGTGCCGCCGGGTACGGACTCGATCTCACCGTCCGCGCCACGAACTTTGAACGCCAGAGCCAGTTCGGTCTTGAAGTCGTGATCACCGAATTCCCGGCTCACCACAGTCGGAATCTCGTCCGCGCGGTGCACATACTTGAAGTGCGCGAAGTCGACGCCGTTCTCCGCCGCGTACTGCGGATGGATGGGGGCCTTCGGATGCTCGTACCGGCCGGTCTCACCGGCCTCGTGGTAGTTCTCGGCAGGTCCGCTCCCCTCGAACAGGTCGAAGACGCTGGGTACGTCGTACGTGGGCTCGCCGCCGTTCGCGTCGTGCCACACGTACATGACTCCGTCGCGCTCGGCCGCCGTCCATACGCCGATTCGGCGCACCCGGTTCGTCGACTTCTGGTACGGAATGCAGGTGTTTCGGCCATTCGGCCCCCATCGCCATCCGTGGAACGGGCATTGGATGTCGTTG
Source organism: Gordonia liuliyuniae (assembly GCF_021739025.1). GTDB lineage: Bacteria > Actinomycetota > Actinomycetes > Mycobacteriales > Mycobacteriaceae > Gordonia > Gordonia liuliyuniae. The sequence goes on from NZ_JAKKOT010000002.1 coordinate 269,704, forward strand.
CCCTGCACGGTTCCGCCGTACGCGAGATTGGCCCCGAGGTGCTCGCAGTACGCGTTCATCACGACCAGTTCACCGTCGTCGGTCCGATAGGCGACAAGGTCCTTTCCGAAGTATCGGAGCGGCAGGACGGCGCCCACCTCCAGTTCGTCAGACCATCCGATCTGGAACCAGCCGGTGGGCTTCATCGACAACGCCATCGATGTCATTTCAGATCTCCTCGCTGTGTCGGCACTGCCGCGGGTGGAAGGAAGTCGGACGGGCTCGCGGTTCGAAGTAGCCCACACGGAAGATGTCGGCCCTCCGGGGCTGGCTATACGGCTCGTGGGCTCCGTGACTGCTATCACTGTAGCCGTTGGCTACGCACGCGTCAACTTCGTCAACTTGAATGGCTACAACTCGCTTGACGCCACTCCTGAGCGGCTCTACAGTATGGCTACGAATGAGACGTCTGCCACGGAATTGGCAGGCATTCGAACTTCCTATTTCCCGTTTTGGGCGGACGAGGCGAGTCGCGCCGCGACGTGCGCTGCGGGGTCGGCCCCATTTCCTACGACGATCAGTGAGGTTGAGACGTTGAGAGCTCTTTTGTTCGACGGAAGCGAGAACAAGCTGGTGGACGGGGTAGAAGTCCGCACACCGGGCGTCGGTGAAGTCGCCGTCCGAATCGAGGCGAGCGGACTGTGCCAAAGCGACCTGAGTGTCATCAACGGCAAGATTCCGTTCTCAGTGCCGGTGATCCTCGGGCACGAGGGCGCTGGCGTAGTGGAGGCGGTCGGCCTCGGCGTGACCAACCCGGTCGTCGGCGATCATGTCGTGCTGTCGACGCTCGCCGCGTGCGGAATGTGTGCGTCCTGCACCAGCGGCCATCCGACGATGTGCCGCGAGTCGTTCGGCAAGACAGCGACTCCGTTCCGCATCGGAGACACTCAGGTGCACAACTTCGCTGCGCTGTCGACTTTCGCTGAGCGCATCGTGGTGGCCGCAGGCCAGGCCGTACCCATCCCGAAAGACGTCCCGATGGAGGCCGCCTGCCTGATCGGCTGCGGCGTCCTGACCGGGGCCGGCGCCGTGATCAACCGCGCCCGCGTTCAGATCGGCGATTCGGTGGTCGTCATCGGCGCCGGCGGCATCGGCCTGAACGTAATCCAGGCGGCCCGTATCTCGGGCGCCACGAAGATCATCGCCATCGACACGAATCCCGACAAGGAGGCGACGGCGCGGACATTCGGTGCAACAGAGTTCGTCAACCCGTCCAGCGTCGACGCCGTGGCCGCCGTCCGATCGCTTACCGACGGAGGCGTCCACCACGCTTTCGACTGCGTCGGCGGAGAAGCGATCACCAGCATGGCGATGGAGATGATCGACTGGGGCGGCCAGCTCATCATGCTTGGCGTCGCCGGTCCCGACGCCAAGCTGTCGGTGCCTGCAAGCACTTTCTACATGGACCGCTCGGTGCTCGGATGCCGGTACGGATCGTCGCGCCCCGGCACCGACGTGCCCCGCTATGTGGACCTTTACCAGTCGGGAGAGCTCTACCTGGACCAGCTGATCACCAAGGTGTACGACTTCGAGGACTACGAGTCGCTGTTCGCCGACGCGAGAGAGGGCCGCCTCGACCGCGGCGTCCTCCGCATGAGGACTGAGACTGAGTCGGCCGTCTGATGTGCGGCGCACCCGCTGCGCTACCGCGCCGCGGGTGCCGTCCGCTACCGGTTCGGTCGCGTCGCGTACACCAGCACCTGCAGCATCTCCGTCACTTCCCGACGGATGTCAGCCGCTGTTCGGTCCGGGCTATCTGCGAGCTCGGTGAGGTAGGGCTCATACAAGTTCCACACGGCGCCGACCAACGCCAGCAGTGATGCGAGCACATTCGAATCGAACTCCGCACGGACATCCGGTTTCCGATCTTCCCCATTCCAAAGCGCCTCGATCTGATTTCGATAACCGCGAGACTTCACCCCGTTTAGGAGTCGATCCGGCGGTGTCCCCTCGAATACTGACCACGTCAGCATTCGACCGAACTGCCCGGAGTCGACGTCTGCGCCGAATGAGTTCTCAAGGGCTGCGTACGCATCGTCTTCTTCCGAAAGTCGGTCGCCACCGTATGTCACGAGCATCTCCATGACACTCATGAGGAGATTCTCTTTCGTTCGATAGAACCGATGGATGAGGCCGTAGGAGACATCGGCTGCGGCGGCGACCTCTCGCAAGGAGACTTTCGCGGGGCCTTTTCGTGCGAACAGATCTGCGGCCGCTAGGAGGATCGCGTGCTGTGCACCGGAGTCTTCCCCTTTCGGGGGCGGCACCCATGCGGGAACGGGCTTGCCCCCTTTGCCTTTCGGCCCGCCGTTGTTCGCACCGTTCGCTGCGGCAGTTCCCGGCGTCAACGCCGACGCCATCGCGAGAACGACGTCCTTCGTCGCCGGATCGAACAGCATCGTTGCGGGTGTGAGCCCCTCGTCGGTCGCTGTCGTCATCCATTCCGCGAGTGCGCGACTTCCGACCTCGTCGTCGACGACGTCGAGGAGCTCAGCGACCTCCTCGCGCACTTCGTGCCGATCCAGGTCGAACTGCCAAGTCGGAAACAGTGTCACCTGAGCGCCCAAATAGCCGAGAATCCTTCTATTCCTCAATCGCCTGTTGATTGCCTGTCGGCTAATATCGAGAAAATCCACGACTCGAGGAGTCGGCCACAACTCCACAACCGTCTCGACAACCTCGTTAGTGGCACCCATGACCCGAAGTTTACCAGCTGATCGATCTAGCAATGGTGTATGAATTCAGGTTTCTGACGACCAGTGCGCCTTCCCGTGACAGGCCAACGATTAAATAGTTGTCTAGCCTCACGAGATCGACGCAGCGCGTTTCGACGTTGTCAGCGTGCGCAAAGCCGTCTTTCGCCCTGCGGACACCACTACTCAGTCATGCGCCGCGTAGATCGCCCCCGCCAGCTCAGTTCTCAGCCGCTGGAATTCGGCGGTCGCCGTCACCGACCTGTCCCGCACCACACCGGGGCCGTCGCCGGGCAGATCTATCTCGCGATCGATCGCGATCCGGCCAGGCCGCGCCGACATCACGATCACACGGGTACTCAAGAACACGGCTTCGTCGACCGAGTGGGTGACGAAGACGATGGTCTTGGCCGCCCTGCGCCACAGTTTGAGAAGATCGACTTGTAGTCGTTCGCGGGTCAGCGCGTCGAGGGCGCCGTAAGGCTCGTCCATCAGGACGATGCCGGGATCATTCACCAGCACCCTCGCGATCTGTGCGCGTTGCTGCATACCGCCGGACAGCTCGTACGGACGTTTGTCTCCGAAGTCCCCGAGGCCGACTTGTTCCAGCAGTCGCTCGGCCTGCTCGCGTCGCTGCGTCTTGCTCACGCCCCGGACTTTGGGACCGAATTCGACGTTGCCGCGCACGGTGAGCCACGGGTAGAGCGTCGGAGCCTGAAACACGACACCGCGGTCGGCAGACGGAGCGGTGACTCGCGTCCCGCCCACCTCGACTACCCCCTCGGTGGCATTCTCGAATCCGGCGATCAGCCGGAGGAGGGTCGTCTTTCCACAGCCCGACGGACCGACGATCGAGACGAACTCCCCCGGCTCGATCGCCAGGTCGGTGGCTTCCAAGGCCAGCGTCTCACCACTCGACGTCTGGTAGGTCTTGCTGACGCCCGCCAGGTCGACGCGTTCTGTGCCGCTCATCGTGTTCCCCTCACCGTGTCCCGACCGCGTAGACACCGTTCGCGTAGTGCTGCGCCGGTCCGACGCGTTGCACTTCGCCTTCTTGCAGCAGGAACTCTGCGGTTCTGCGGATGTCTCCGGCGACCTGGCCACCCAAGTACTCCGGGCCGACCTGGGTGGCGGCGTCGAAATAGTCGTAGCCCTTGATCTGGTCGATGATCCGTTCGACCGGAACGCCGAGTTGGCCTGCGATGTGTTCGGCGGCCTTCGTCGGATCGGTGTTGATCAGATTCGCCGCCCACCCCTGCACCGTCGTCCACATCTTCACGAATGTCGGGTTATCGCGCAGGAAGTCGCCGCGGGCCCCTTCCAGGTCATAGGTGGATGCGCCGAGCTGACCGACGTCAGCGCTCGTGGTGACGACCTTTCCGCCGTCGCCGGTCAGTTCGCTGAGCGTCGGCTCCCAGATATACGCAGCGTCGATCTGTCCGCCGCCGAAGGCGCCACGGATGGCGTCGGGGCTGAGGTTGACCACTTGCGTCTGGGAGCCGATGCCGACCTTATCCAGCGCGGTCAACAGACTGTAGTGTCCAGTCGACGCGAAGGGCACGCCGATTCTTTTGCCGCGCAAGTCGGCCACTGAGGTGATCGACGGGTCGCGCACGACGAGCGATTCGGCGGCACCGATCCGGTCCTGGATCCAGATCACCTTCATGTCGATGTTCAGCGGGGCCGACAACGCTTTCGCAGCGGGCGCGCTGCCGAGCAGACCGATGTCGAGCGAGTCCGCTCCGAACGCCTGGACGACGTCGCCGCCGGAGGCGAACTTGCTCCACTCGGTCGTCACGTTCGGCAGGCAGGTGTTGAGCAGACCGGTGTCTTTGACGATCAGGTCGCCGTTGGGAATCTCCTGCCAACCGATCCGCACGGTGCCGGTGACGGACGCGTCTGGTTCGACGGGGCAGGGAGTGGCACCGCCGAGGGAACGCGATTGTTCGGGTCGTCCGGATTCGACGATGCAGCCAGACAACGTCAGTCCGATCGCGACGAGGGCCGCGACGTGCATCGCTAGACGGCGGCCCTTGCCGAGGCCGGGTCTCATACTTTCCCCTTCCACGGAACCAGCAGCACGCCGATCCATTTGATGAGTGCGTCGAGGAGCAGAGCGGTGATGCCGATGACGACGATGCAGGCGATGGTCAGCGGCGTGTTGAGCTGCTGGCCTGCCAGATAGGCAAGACCGCCGATGCCGGGGATGCCGTTGTTGAGCTCTGCGGCGACAACGGTGGTCCAGGCGAAGCCGACGGCGATGCGGATGCCGTTGATGGCCTCGGGCAGGCTCGCCGGCACCACGACCCCGGTCAGCACCTGCAGACGGTTTGCGCCGAGCGCGCGGGCGGCATTGATCTGGTCGCGGCTCACGCCTTGCACGCCGCTGACAGTCGAGATCGCGATGGCGGGAAAGGCCGCGAGAAACAGCAGCCAGACCTTCGAGGTGTCGCCGATCCCGAACCACACGATGAGGAGGCCGATGTAGCCGAGCGGCGGCAACGCACGAAGAAAGTTCAGGTACGGCTCGGTGACCGTGTTGAAAGTCTTCGACATGCCCATCGCGAAGCCCACGATCGGCCCCAGGACGATGGCGACGCCCACGCCTGCGAAGATCCGCTGCAGGCTCGCCACCAGGTGTTCCCACAGGAAGTAGTTCTGTTCGCCGAGCACTTCACGCGGTACGCCCGGCGCTACCTGATGCCAGGTGCTCGCTCGGACGGCGGCATCCCAGACGGCGTTCGGCGAGGGCAGGAACTTCTCGTCCACCAGGTGCAGGCCGGCGATCAGCAACCACACTGCGATGAACACGACGAGCGCGATCAGTCGGACCAACCACGACCGGACGACGTCTGGCACCGATTGTTCGACGGCGTTCTTCACCCGCAGCAGCGGGGGCTCTCCAGCCATGCGTTCCTCTCTCGTGCCGCCCCGAGGACGGCCCGAGCGGGAACTCTGCCTGGCCCGTGTGCGCGAGGGTAGAGATTCGCGCGTGGTGATCTTTTCAGTTGCGCGGCCGGTGGCCAGTAAGCGGCCCCGAACGTGCCGACCCAGGAACGCTGCGAGGCGCCCGGAGTTCCCCGATTCGACGCGCGCGCTGCCGGACACCAGTGCGTCGGCGTGAGCGAGCAGTGCTCGAGCGGTCGGGCCTTCGCCTTCACCACCGAGTCCACGCCGTCGTCGACGATGAGCGCGTACGCGTCGTCGATATACCGGGCGCGCCAGTGTCGCGTCGTCCCGCGCCTCCGCCCGGTCTATATGAGGAGCGACCAGACCTCCTCCTCGGTCGTGCTCGCCTGCTGACCCGTCGCGCTTGTCTCTGTCACCGATTCCGTCACAGGATCGCTGTGGCACGGACCGCTGACAAAACGCGTATATCGCTCAATCGGTGGACAACGTCGGCGGCTGATACCCGGCCCGTACCGCTCGACCATGCTCGTCAACCATTCGACACCGACGGGGTTCGCGGAATGCACCCGCACCACGGCGGGCCAACCGCCGTACTCGGCCAGATACAGCACGACCGGCCGCGACGTATCCTCACCACCCAGGTCGTGATCCAGACTCAAGTCGGTGACGAGAACACCGCTCCGGAGAATCTCGAGGGCCGCCGCGCTCGTGCGGGCCACAGTCCAGGTCATGTCGGGCGGATCGCGGAAAGCGTCCACGAACAGCTTCATGGGCGGTGACAGTACGGGGACGGGCGCGGAGCGGCCACTGATTTACCGAAGGTTGCCGACGACGTCCGGGGCTACGGCGGTCGGGCCTCGCCCTAGTTCTCGAAGAGCGCAGCCATCGTGGTCTGTCCGTCGATGGATTCCCGAACGATGTCGGCGTGGCCGCAGTGATGCGCGGTCTCCCTCAACAAGTGCAGTACCAGCTTCCGGACACTCCACCACGTCAGTTCAGGCTGCCAAGGCGCCCTCGCTTGCGGAATCAACTCGTCGAGGCTGTTGATTCCCGCGATGAGGCGGTCGAACTCATCGGCGGACCGCTCGTACCCCTCAAGGCATTCGGCGAGAGTCTCGTCCGCGCGCAAGATGTAGGCGTCGCCCAGCTCCTCCATGTCGAGCTCGGCATTCTCGTCGCGTTCGATGATCTGACTCGTCATGTCCCGCTCGACGCGAGAGACGTGCTTGATCAGGCCTCCCACAGTGAGCGCGCTCACTGTGGAAGCGGTCCGGGCCTGCTCGTCGGTGAGCCCGCGCGCAGTGATTCTGAGCAGCGCGCGCTGGTCCCGGAGCAGTGTCAGCAGGTCGGTTCGCTCTGCGTCGACATCGAGATCAACGGTGACTGGGGTGTACGTGCCGGCCATGAGGTGCCTTTCGACGGTGCCTGATTGGTTCCGTCGCCCACGCTAGTTCTAATACCGGTCAGTTACTGACCTCTACGAAAATGATGTGCACGACCGTTCTGTTGCAGCCGCCCTCATGCGCCGATAGCGGGCCCGATCACACGCCACGACTGACGCAGCCCGGCTTCAAAGACGTCCCAACTGTGCTCGCCACGCAGTCCATCGGAGGTCACGCGGATGCCCTGTGCACGAAGCGCTGCGGCGGACGCGTCCGAGCATGCGCGGACCGGGAGTTCGAGGCCGGCGTCACCGGCCGAGATGTAGATCGCCTTGCCACGGAGTCGCGCAGCGTTGAGCACAGGATCGTGGACCACGTAGTCACCTGGCGTCCACATGTTCAGCGGATTGCCGCCCTGCCCTATCACTGTGCCCATCACCGCGGGAAAGCCCAGGGCTTGGGCGGGGCATCCGCTGTACGACGCCGCGGCTCGGTAGAGACGCGGTGCCCGCGCAGCCAGATCGATCGCCGGTCCGCCACTCATCGACACACCCGCGATCGCGTTGCGGCCGTTGCCGCCGAAGTGCCGGTTGACCGCTGCCAGCAGTTCCCTGGTCAAGTAGGTCTGCCACTTGTTCAGCCCGAGCTTCCGATCACGCGAGCGCCAGTCTGTGTAGAAGGAGCCAGCGCCTCCGACCGGGGACACCACGGTCACGTCCTTGTTCCGGAGGAACTCGCGGTATCTGGTGTTCCACTCCCAGCCGATGTGATCGCTGCCGCCGCCCGCGCCGTGCAGGAGGTACAGGACGGGAGCCTTTCCGCCTCCGGGTGCGGGAAGGACGTTGTTCATCACCGTTCTGTGCATCGACGGTGAGTACACCGGGAACTCGACCAGGGCCCTCGACGGCGCGGCCTCTACGCGCGCGGTCTCGGACACTGTTCCGGCGGCCGTGAGCAGAAGCCCCGCGATCAGCAAGATTCTCAGTACACGTCGCATGCGAGTCCCCACGTCTCGTTTCATCTCGTCTGGTCTCGTTTCGTCCTGTCCGGAGGATAACCCTGACGGCGACGGATCCGCGGCTCTCCACGACATCCGCGCGTCGAGCGCCAGGCTGGTCTCGATCCCGAACACCTGGGGTCCTGCTCTACGCGTCTGTTCCCGCTAATAGTCCGGACTATTAGCGGGAACAGACGCGTGATGCGATAGCTGCTTTGGATCGAAAAATGAGTCGCGGCACCGTGTTAGCCTCAATCTTTCGTCGGGGGCTTGTCCTGGCCTGAGCGGTTCGGATTGATTGAGCTTGTCAAGTTTTCTGTGTAAGTCGATCAGGTGTTCGATTTATAGGTGGTGGTTGATACGGTCCGGGTACGCGAGTGAGAGTTGCTCGAGGGCGCGTTTCCAGTTGGTCGTGACCGCGCCTTCGATCAATCGTCCGGAAGCGCGGCGCTTGTTGGCGGGAAGGCCGCGTTCCTTGGCGCGTTCGCGAGCTCGTTTGTCCTCGATGTTGCAGATCGCCATCCAGAGCAGTTTCATCGCGGCCTGGTCGTTCGGGAAGTGCCCGCGATTCTTGGTCACCTTCCGCAGTTGATAGTTGAGCGATTCGATGGGAGTTGGTGGTGTAGATGACCCGCCGCAACTCCGGCGGGAACGCCAGGAACGGGATGAACCGCTCCCACGCATCCCGGAAGGTTTTGACCGCTGACGGGTACTTACGCCCCATGTCCGAGTCGGCGAACGCGTCCAACGCGTCGGCGGCGGCCTGCTCGGTCGGGGCCTGGTAGATCGGCTTGAGCAACCCGGCGACGGCCTTGCGGTCGCCGTAACCGACGAACCGCATCGACGCCCGGATCAGGTGCACCACGCACGTCTGGACGGTCGCCTGCGGCCAGGTGACCTCCACAGCATCGGCGAACCCGGTCAGCCCGTCGCAGCACACGATCAACACGTCGGCGACCCCGCGATTGCGGAGCTCGGCGCACACCGCGGCCCAGAACTTGGCGCCCTCGGTCTGCTGGATCCAGATCCCCAGGACGTGCTTGACGCCGTCCATATCGACGCCGACAGCGAGGTGCGCGGCCTTGTTACGCACGTGTCCTCCGTCGCGGATCTTGACGATGATCGCATCCAGGTAGATGACCGGATACAGGGCTTCGAGGTCGCGGGTCTGCCATTTGGCGACCTCGTCGGCGACTTCCTCGGTGATCTTCGAGATCGTCTCGTGCGAGAGCTCGGTCCCGATCGTGCTCGCGAGGTGATGGGCAATGTCGCGGATCGTCATGCCGCCGGCGTAGAGCGAGACGATCATCGCGTCCAGGCCGTCCAAACGACGCTGGCCCTTGCGCACCAGCATGGGGGTGAACGTGCCGTCCCGATCACGCGGGATCGCCAGATCGACATCGCCGACCTCCGTAGCGACGGTCTTCGGGCTAAATCCGTTGCGGGAGTTCGGGTACGACGCCGCTTCGGGGTCTCCGGCCTCGTACCCGACATGCTCGGAGAGTTCAGAATTGAGGACTCGTTCGAGAGTGGCCTTGAGTAGCGAGTTCAGCAAGCCGTCCTGCCCGCCTACCGGCTCGCCGGCATCGATGCGGACGAACACCTCATCCAACGCTCCCGAGGCGATCAGCTCGCCTGCCATCTCAGTCTGCCGACGCCGTTGCTCTGCACGTGAATCATCCACGCTCACATCATCATTGATAGTCACTACAGCGGTTCCCTTCAGGGTTGAACCTCACCGCTTACACAGACCATCTGACGTAGAGAATGGTAAGTACCTCCCGGCGAAGGGCGTGTGACCCTCCATCTGACTGGCGGCCCCGTCTCGGGTCCTGCCTGTGGCCTGATCCGTCCGCGCCCTCCTCCGGCGAGGTGACCGACACGAGCGTCGGCCAGAGGTGAGCATGACCTGATACGAGCCTGGAGCGCCCTCATCAACGTCCTGTCTGCCCAGCCCCTGGTCGGCGTGCCCACCACGCATGGAAGGCATGACATCATCATGACAATCACCGCCTGCGATGTCACCACCGAAGACGACCCGGCCGCTGCCGTTCCGGTCGTCGCCGGTGTCGATACGCACAAAGACACCCATCATGTCGCTGTGTTGCACGCGATGACCGGCGCCCGTCTCGGAGATCTGCAAGTATCCGCGACACCGGCCGGTTATCAGCGGCTAGCCCGGTTCGTTACCTCGTTCGGGATTCTCACGGTGATCGGTATCGAGGGCACCAATTCCTACGGCGCCGGCCTGACCCGATACCTGACCGCGGCCGGTGCGCTCGTGCGGGAAGTGATCCGCCCCAAACGTGCTCAGCGCCGACACGGCAAATCCGATCCCATCGATGCCTACGCTGCCGCGCAACAAGCACTCGCCGAGCCCCACAACCTGCCGTTCGCGAAAACCAGCGATGGACCCGTAGAGCAGATCCGCATGCTGATGATCGTGCGCCGCAGCGCGATGAAAGCGCGCGTGGCAGCAATCCGACAACTCAAGTCCCTGCTGGTCACGGCCCCCGACCAGGTTCGATCCCGCTTCGTCGCCCTCGACGGTGGGCCCCTGATCAACGCCCTGATCGCGACCCGACCGGGCCCGGCCACCACCACGGTCACCGCCACGGCAGGGCAGGCCTTACGGCCTCTGGCACGCCGCCACCAGAGTCTGACCGACGAGATCACCGAGATCGACACCGAACTACGCACCCTCGTCGAACGCGCCGCACCTTCCATGTTCTCTACCCACGGATTCGGCGTCGTCACAACAGCCACCTTGCTGATCGCCGCCGGCGACAACCCCGACAGACTCCGTTCACAGGCGTCCTTCGCCGCCCTGTGCGGTACCGCCCCGATCCCGGCGAGCTCCGGCAAAACCCACCGATACCGCCTCAACCGCGGCGACGACCGGCAAGCGAACTGGGCACTACACCAAATCGCACTCGTACGTCTGTCAACAGACCCCAGAACCAAAACCTACGCAGCGAAACTCACCGCCGCCGGAAAAAGCAAGAAGGACATACTCCGATGCCTCAAACGAGCCATCGCCCGCGAAACCTGGCACCTACTCGTCCACCCCGCCCCACCTCCCCGCATCGACGATCTGCGACCACTGCGCCAACAGCAAGCCCGCACCCTCGCACAGGCCGCTGAACACCTCGACACCGTGCCCGCCCGCATCAGCGAACTCGAACGAGGCACCCGCTACGACCCCACGCTAGCCACCGCCTACCGCCAATGGCTCACCGCCGCTTGACAACCCATAGGAGCATCACGCCCGCGAAGAGAGTGAGGCTATCGACCCCAGAGTCCGCGCACCCCTACCTACCCCCTATCTCGCCCAGCAACGAACCCGATACTGAACATCCCGATGACGACGAGCGTAAACACAATTGCCCAGATCACCCTTCCCCCTCCCGAGTAGGCCCCGAAGAAGTCCCCAGATAGAGGAAAATTGACCTCGTCCGAGGTTCAAATCTGGAACTGTTACCTACCGCCTGGGACGCCCCCAAAGACTCGCAATACTAGCGGCCCGAGGCCGAGTAATCGACGGTGCGGCTCAGACTATGCGTCCGGGTTCATCTCCCAGTACTTCGCGCCGTCTGCCGCCGCCATTCTCTTCAGAACATCATAAATGGAGGAACCTAGCTCGTACCATTCCTCACGCTCGTCAAGAGGTAGCGCGACAGAAATTCGCTTTGGCCCACTCTCGGACGGCGAATATACAAGGAGGTCTGAATCTCCCAGAAATTCACCGATCACCTGGTCATCATCCCGAAAATCCTCCGGACGACCAGCCCTCTCGGTAGCCGATCGTGCGGCACTATCAGAGGGGCTCAGTATATGAAGGCCCCACTGCCCGTAGTCTATGTCTTCAAAAAGCCAGGCTTCACGGATGGATGACCAAAGTTCATAGACTTCCGAGGGGGTACCGCTGACGAGGTCAGGGGTACTACTCAGATCGACGTTAAAGTCGACGCGACACTTCAGGTTAAATGGAGAAATCGCACTGCTTGGCCTCTCCCAACCATCGAGGCGTTTCATCACTTCGCTGATTCTAGTCATTAGTAACGCATCCACCATGGGTTAAATTGGGTCTGGTGTGGAATTCTTTTGACCGGAACGAATTCTCGAAGTCATTTCCTCCACCGTATTCTCGAGGCTGAATATGGTGAATATCATAATCCTTCCATCCTCCTTCCGGGGTTTCATATCCACGATCGTACCACTCTGCAATATATTGCCCACGCTCATTCGCCCCCCATTGCACCCGAGCAGACTTCGGAACCTTCGTTAACCCGTCTCCTGGGTAGTGGATTGGGGCCGCAGTTCGTGGGTCAAGTATATTTGGGTAGGGCTCGCCTGCTCTGTTACTAACAGAGTCTCCGGGCGCTTTCAGGTCCGGCGGAACCGCTGTTCTCGGGACTGAAGGTTGAATATCGGGATTGGCTTCGTGAATAGCACCTTGAATGAGAGTTCGTAACGCAAAACCCCCAGGGGCGACCGCACCCAGAACATGCTGCAATGTTTCCGAGTCAGCGACGACTTGCCCAGAGTCAAGTCTGTACTCTCCGAGGAGGTTTCCTTGTTGGTCGAAATGTCGGATTAGGACACCGTTTGTTGTCTCGGTGTACGTGCCGTCTGGGCGTTGATGGGTGGTGATCGTGATCTTTTTGCCATCGACCATCCCTGTCCGGCTGATTTCGCCAGCTGGACCTGGCTTGTTGATGATCCACCAGTTGCCGTTGGTGTCTTGTACTGCTGGTTGACCGGTCCCGGTTTTGCCGGTTCCGTCGCCGAAGTTGTAGACGGTTTCGTTTTCCAGGGCGGTGCCAAAGCCGGTGACGGGGCGTTCGATCTGTTCGCCGTTGGGGCCGCGAGACAGGTCGTAGTAGGACACGGTGCCGTCGTCGGCGACCCGCTCGTGGACTCTGCCGTCTAACCGTTGATTGTGGGTGTATTGCAGCCACTCGGTGTAGGTCATCGATTGCCCTGCTGCGGGGGCATCGACGCGCCCGTCGGGCTGAGGTGACCCGCCCGGCGGTTCAAGGTGTTGCGACGACCAGTTGAATCCGCCCTACCGGCAGTCACCTGGTGAGTCATACACCGTGGCACCGTAGTGATCGGGTGCTTCGGCTCTATGGGAGACCGAAATCGCCACGCATGTTCCCTTCTCGACAGCCTCCCGTGCCGATAGCGTGATCGACGGACCGTAGTAGTCCAGATCGATGTCGCTGAAGGGCGTCGGCAGTGACTTGACGAGTTCGTCGCGTCGCGGCGTGAGAAGCTCTGCTGACTCGGCTTTTGTGAACCGATGTTCCTCGGTCGTTTCGTATCCAGGCATCTGGAAGGTACGCGAGTAGCTCGGAGACGGCGGTGCGGAGTCGGACGTCGAACCACAACCGACCGTGATTATTGACGCGCAGGTCAACGAGACCCCGACCACGCCGCGGATTACCCAGGAACCCCGACGCCCTGCGACCGAAGGAAATTGATCTGATCGGGTGTTGCTCGTTCCCATTGTCCCCACCCTCCCGGGAATCTCTGTGTGCCCCCACCGTTGGTGACATTGGCGATGCTCGCCGATTGGATTTCGTACTGAAGTTCCCAAGTGATCGCAATGTATTGATCACCACCAGGACCTGGAGCGGAACCGTTGTAGGATCTCGTTCGCGCGCTCCAACTCCCGCACCTGCTTCTTCAACCGGGTGATCTCGGCCTGCGCTTCGCTCGGCACCCCGGGGCGCAGTCCGGCATCTACTTGCGCTGCACGCGTCCAGTTCCGCTGCGTCTCGGGGTTGACCCCGACCTTGCCGGCAACGTGGTTGAACGCCGCCCAATCGGACGGATGATCAGGGCGCACCTCGGCCAGCAACCGCAGCGCTCGCTCCCGAAACTCGGGCGGGTATGTTCTCGACATCGTTCCAACTCTCACAGATGAAGATGTCGGAACGAAACCCAGGCCGAATCATTCGGCATCTTCCGACTCTCGTTCATAAGGCTCAGAACTAACTGCGGGTCGCTTCAGTCCAGAGCCTTGCGGCGGATCTGATCAGGTGTACCCGACGCACTGCTGAACGCAGTGAAATTGGCCGCAGTCTCTGGGAACGACGCACCGATGTCCTCATCTACTTCGACACGGCGGGCCCGTCGAAACGATCAACGGACGCCCTCAAGCACCTCCACGAAACCGCACAAGGCTTCGGCAGTCTCGACCCCTACATCTTGCGGTCCGCACTGCACTCCGGTCAGATCGCCAACCGCTTCAAAGCACTCTGAGATCCGAGAATCCCGTATAGTCGGCCCGTTGCTGGCGTTCTTCATATTTCTAACTATGTCCCGACTATCTTATTCGCTGCTTATCGAGGCAAGGTCGCGATCTACGGTTTGTCCGACCTGGCCTTGCTTTTCCAGCGCCTTCCCGAAAGCTTGTTAGACGGTCTGGATACTCTAAATCCGCCCGCCCAGGCGTAACAGACAACAGACCCTATCAGGATTACTGGAACAACGTTATATCCGGGAAAGTTCAAACTTCCGAAGATCCATATAGAGACTATAAAAACGATTGGCGTACCAACCCAAATGGACTTACGAGCTATCCAATTTTCATACCACTTATTTCCCGATTTATCGTCAGCAATCTCAATCAGAAAATCTAAGAATATTAGCGCCAATAAGATTGCTATAATAGCGATTTCTAGCATCCGGTATCCATGCGTTTTCCGTCTGATTTCTGGCGGTCGTCCGGGCGGTATATGCGCGACGAAACATTCGATAATTCGTCTTCAATGGATCCCGCTGGGCCAGTCTGAGCGGTACCAACCACCGTAAAAGTCCGATCTGTGGTGGCGACTATCTCGTGCGTACTCACCGTTTGTAGAATCAGCTTTCCGCTCGCGTGCGTACCGTCGATGTTTAGATGTCGGCCACAGTGTGTCGACTCTTGATTCGTGGTAAGCGACAACCAAGATGCACCCGTGGTGAGGGCGCGTTCGAGCAGGGTGGCGATGTCCTCGATTGTCGTAGGTGTCGTGGCCTCGACACTACAGCAAGCGTAGATAATGGTGGGACTGAAATGTGAAGACTCGATCGACGGAGGCTGGCAGAGAATCCGGAATGCGTTAAGCTTGCCGGGGTCAGGGAGTTCGTGCCAGCCAGGCAAAGGTGCTGGAGTATCGATCGGCGGGACTTTCTCAGGGTCGACAATTGGAGTGATCTTGAACCGGGATATATCATTATCGAAGGTAGGATGGTTTACGTGATTCATCACTACACCTCGCTGTAACTGGCGTTGCGTACCGGGGTTACTGGGGATTCAAACTGTAGATTCGGAATTACGGCGGGTTCGTCTGGCTCGATTGTCATGGCCTCCGGGGAATGCTTCATCAGAATAGTCCGCCAATTTTCTCGCCGACCCATGATCCGCCGAGAGCTCCAGCGGTACCTAGGATCGCTGCGCCGGCCATTGCTCCAGGCGGTCCTCCCATCGCGAATCCTCCGGCGGCACCGATCTCGGCCATTGCCCATCCACCAGCCCAGCCGCCAGCTGCTTGACCTACGGTCTCGCCGATCGGCTCTCCTTGTGCGAGATCAGTCACGATCGTCACCGCAGCTCCGGCAGTTCCTAGCCGACCCATAAATTTTCCCGCTGTACCCAGTTTACTCTGTTGGTCGGGAGTAAAGTCCTGCCCTGGGGTCCATGCGCGCCGCGGATTGCCTTCTAGAAACTTGTTGCCACTATTTATGCCGGATTCGATGCCTTGCCCCGCGCCACCGATCGCAGTGAGGGCGTTGCTGCCGGCATCTTTACCTTCCGTCCATGAGTGTTGATAGTCTACGGTTGCGTCGACAGTGTCTGCTTGATCTTCCGTAAGAGGTAGGATGTTGCCGTCGCCGTCGCGGTAGTAGACCTGTTCTGGTTGGTCGGGGTGGTCTTTCCAAGAAATCCTGTCGAGGACGAGTTTCCCGTTCTCGTCGTAGAGTTTCTGGTGCTGCACGTCGCGCGTGAAGCCGGGGAATTCGACTTCCTCCACACTTGTCCGCGTGGAAGTTCCATCTTCCATGGTCACGCGAGTGATCGGGTTCCCGTTGGCATCTGTCTGGCGCGTGATGTCGCGGACGGATAGGGACTTGTTCATGGCGGTTGATTCGATGGCCTGTCCGTTTGTAGCGGTGACGACCACGTGGTCATAGACTTTTCCGTCGTCGCCGATGGATGCGTCGTTGGTGATGGTCGCACCACTGGGCAGCCGGGACTCTTCACCTGGGCTCGGGATGGAGTGGGGCAGCATCACGACATCTTCAGGGGTTAGCCCGTCGTCGCCGGCTAGCGGGGTGACGGTAGTTGTTCCGTCGTCCCCTTGCGTGACAGCGGCTCCGGGGAGAAGCGTCTGGATCTGTGCACGCTCGGATTCCGTTAACGGGGCTTCGGTGACAACGGGATCGCCATACTTCGGCGTGACCGAGTAGATATTGTTTCCGCTGACAGATCCGTCTGGATTGGTGTCCCAGTTCTGTTCGTGGCCCCACGTGTTTCCCGAGGACGTGATCGTCGGGTTACCGGGCGAGGGAGGATCGGCGAGGACATCGGGGATGTCTTGCGCGGTGACACCACCACCTGGTGGTATTTCTGCCGGTGCAGCATCGGGAGTATCTGCCGTATCGAGGTTCGGAGTGATCCCGGGCATCAGATCCAGGGTGTCTTGATCAACCCATACGCGTTCGCCTTCACCGTTACTGACCCACGGGTCGGCGAGGATCGGGAATAGCGCGTTGTCGGCGGGTTCGATGTGCTGAATCAGGTCACCGTTCTCATCGACGGTGTACCAGGTCTTTTGCGGTCGGCCGGCAGCGTCGAAGGCCCATGGCTTCGCGATCTGACGGACGGCGTTGCCATCCTTGTCGTAGATGGTCGCTGACCCGTCGGGGTTGACTTTCGTGTAACCGCCGTCAGGGACGTTCATAGCGAACCGATAGGTGGTCGGCGAGGACTCATCGTGCATCAACACCATCCGCGACGGACCAACAGTCGCCCGCGTAGAACCACCCCGCCTTAGCAGTGAGCGGCTCCGTGGGCTCGCTGCGGCGATCGCGGCGGCACCGGCCGATGGCCCACACCGGGAGCGGGATGGTCAGCTCGCCGTCGGTCAACGGGTTCAGGAGGGCTTTATCGGTCGCTGTGCCGGGTGCCGGGTTCCCGACGGGAGTGTCCGCGGGCGCGCTCGTCCGGTCAGGGCGTTCCTCGACGTTCCGCTGGCCTGGCTGTGCGCGCTGCCCAAAGGTGGGTGAGAGTGTCGTCGTGCCCGGTGCCTGTGTTGTCGGCACCTCTGGTGCCTGCGTGTTGTTGGGGCGGCTGGATGTCTCGGCGCCGCCGATGATGGGTGTGCCGTTGCCCTGTCCCGGGCCCGGTCCGGCATCGCCTCCGATCACCGGCCCGTTCCCGGAAGGTGCACCGGGAGCGTTCGGGGTAGTGGGCTGTGTCGGCATGGTCGGTGGCGGGGTGTAAGTCGGCACCGAGACGCACGGCCAACTCGGACCGTACTGGGCCCGCATCTGATCACAGAGCGCGTCAGCATGGGCGTCTCCAGAACCCCCGAAGCCTGCAGCGAGGACCGCGGCGGTGAACGCCAACGTCCCTGCTCCAGCCGCCAGTGCCGCTGCGCGGCGAGCCGTCCGCGGATGGTTGTTCATCGAGGCCACGATCAGTTCCCCTTGTGTCGAATAGCGCTCCAGAGGGCGTCGATACCGGCCCAGAACCAGCGACCGCCG
The DNA here is from genome assembly GCF_021739025.1 of Gordonia liuliyuniae. GTDB lineage: Bacteria > Actinomycetota > Actinomycetes > Mycobacteriales > Mycobacteriaceae > Gordonia > Gordonia liuliyuniae. The sequence goes on from NZ_JAKKOT010000002.1 coordinate 287,484, forward strand.
ATCGACATCACCAAGAAGAAGCACAAGAACACCAGGACGTTCCCGTGCTCGTCGCCCCACTGGCCAAGGTTCGGCAGGTTGATCGCCGCTATCACCAGGAGCGCGCACCCCGCGATGAACAACAACATCGTCCACACCGACACCGACCTGCCACTGTCGGTAGCTGGATGTGCTGGCTCGTTCGCCGCAGCCGCCAGAGGCTGTGCCTGCGTCGCCTGCGAGTGCTTCGGTTGGTTGGCAGATGCCGTCGACCGCGTCGCGCTCGTGTTTCCTGTTGTGGTCATCCCACACCTCTTGTTCGATTGAAAATTGCCAGCTCAGCAGACAGAGATCGATACTCGCGAACCGTCGGCTCCGCGGTGTCTACGGTCAGAGCAGGTGTGGTTTGCCGTACAGGTTGAACGTGTTGTCGTTGGCCTTGCTGGTCATCGCGCCCCGCACATACGCACGTACCGCGGGGCGCGCTCCGACGCACCCGGCGATCTCGACCCGAACACCGTCCAGACGGACGCCCGCAGACGGGCCCTGCAACGGCTTCTGCCCGAACGGAACATCCACCGACACACCATTCTTCAAAGTCGTCGAAATGTTCGGCATCACCTGCGCACCGAGAACGACAGCGGGCGGATACGAGATCGACATCTGCGCGGTCGGGCCACCGGTCACCCCGAGGTTGAGGCCGTCCATCTGCCACTGACACGAGACCTGAAAGCCCGTCGAGACGACAGCGGCGTCCACCGGCACCGTCCCGGACCCCGACATCTGCGCAGCACCACGCAACGACAAGAACGCCTCATACGAACCGTGCCCACGACTCAGGGCCGGCACGCTCCGGATCTTCTCCCCCGACTTAGACAGTTTGTACTGTCCACCCATCATCGGAATGACGCGTCACGGACTTGTCAGCAAACGACCGCGTCGGACCAGCCGACGCATCACCAGCGGCATCGAACGCGGCGACGCTGATCAACGCGAGCAGAACAGCGCACATGACGCCGATGAACTTCTTCACGATTTCCCCCAAAGGATTTCACGCGGCGACCACGTAAGAGAGGAAACACCCAGCCCTAGCCGACGAAATATTGAGTACTCGCAGCGTGCGAGTAGCCCCCCGGGGCAACCTGGACGATTCCTCCCGAACCGCCACAACAGATGAGACGGACGCTACAACCGGTAACAGCAACCTGCAATCGCTGGGCAAATAGTATGAGGCAGCTTACAGTGACTACTCTCGGTGAGAGAGCCCTGCTGCACTGAGCGGGCCGGACTCTCGTTCCTATCGGTGGCCTTGTCCGGCAAGCGCCGGTCGGGCTGATTCCTTGTCAGCGTCGCACCCCGTCGAGGGTTTTCGCTCCGAGTTCGCCCATCCTGGTCCGTGTAGCCCGTGGCGAGATAGTGCGATCGGTCCAGTCACTCGCAGCTTCCGCATTCCCCGCGTGTGGTCGAGGTAGTCGGTTTCGGCGCAGACGGACGAGTCCAGATCCGTAACGATCATTCCCGCGAGCGGCTGGTCCTGGCCTACCGGATCGCCATCTTGATCAGCGAATGCGACTCCCCGGGTGGCGTAAGTCTGGTTCCACCACGAACACGATCCTTACTGTCGACGGACTGCGCCGCGTCACCGCTGAGGCGGTCCGCAACAACGCTGAGTGACCTATGAAGCACTTGCGGATACTCCGTCGGCTATCCGTCAGTCCTCAGGAGGGAACGGATACGTCGGCTCGTCACCGTCACGTTCTACCTGGCCACGCCTCGGCGGGCAGGACAAGCTCGTCCCGATCGACCAGGAACCGCAGGTATTCGAGGGTGTCGAGCGCGACGCAGGTATTCGAGGGTGTCGAGCGTCACGCAGGCGATTCCGCCGAACACGTGGGTGGCCGCGCTGTACCGCTCGCGGGCGCTGAACTCGTCGTAGCTGGGCAGGTCGCCGTGGACCGAGTCCTCGTAGAGCCAGGCGTAGGCCAGGTCCAGGTCGGTGGCCCGGTCGACGGCGTCGTCGTCGGCCTTGCCCGTGAGCACCGAGTAGGCGCGCGTCTTCGCACCTCAGGTGCGATCGCGCTCGATGGCGTCGCGCCAGGCCTGGCGGACCTTCGCGTTGGCGACCGCGACCCGGGAATCGTCGGACCCCGCGGTCAGCGCGTCCATCATCACCTTGGCGTGGCCAAGGGCGTCGTTCGTCAGCGTCATCGGCCTCAGCCGGGCGGCCAGCGACTCGAACGGCACCTCGTCGGGCAGCTCGAACTTCAACACGACCTCACCGGTCTGCGGGTAGACCACAGCCTTGAACTGGGTGCTGCGCAGGGTGCGCATGAGCTCGCCGCAGTCGTCGGCGATCAGCGGGTGGGCGTCGATGCGGCGCCGACGGCGGACGAATGCGCTGAGCAGGGCCGTGTCGTCGATGCTCATCGCTTGGTCTCCTCAGCGGCCTTGGCGGTGGCGGTTGCCTGCTGGAATCCGGCCACGACGCCGCGGAAGGTCTCGGCGGCGACCCGGGCGCTCTACGCTGCGGCGGTCTTGGCCTCTGCCGCGTCGGCACGGGCGATGAACTCTGCGACCTGCTCGGCATGAGCGCGTTTATAGCGGCGCTCGCCTTGAAAGCGAACGCAGATGCGCTGCGTCGACCGACCCGGACTCCTGAGCAGAACTCGCCGAAGCGCGCTGAGGTCCACTGCTCAGGCTCGGGACTTCATGCGGCAGACCCAGTCCTGGCCAGTTCGATCACTCATAGCAGAACACGGCGAAAAACAAAAGGTCAGGTCGCATTTCTGCAACCTGACCTCTTGCGCGATTTCGTCCTGAACCGCTCGTGGTGGGCGAAGGGGGACTTGAACCCCCACGTCCCGAAGGACACTGGCACCTGAAGCCAGCGCGTCTGCCATTCCGCCACTCGCCCGTGGCGTCGATCAATCGACATATGTCCGCGTGGACTCGAAAACGATAGCACGCAGCCAGCGCCGAAGTTAAATCCCACATCTCCGACCACTCCGACCTGCGAATACCCGCCCTGAAGCTGTCCGCCACAGCATCGTGCTGTTGTGACGTCAGTTGCGCATGTGACGCACAAGCGGCGACGGGCTTGCCTGGCCGGTAACATCGACAGGCACGGTATGCACGCCGACACGCCACAGACCACGGAAGGAGTCGAGACGGGTGGGAATTCTCGACCGTTTCGAGCGCAAGCTCGAGTCCGCCGTCGACGGTGGTTTCGCCCGAGTCTTCGGTGGCAAAGTGGCACCGCAGGAGATGGAACAGAGCCTTCAGCGCGAAGCCGAAGGCACCCTCGAGAACCTTGGCGACGGCGCGAGCCTCGTCGCCAACAGTTACGTCATAACGCTCAGTCCGTCCGACCTGGAGCACGTATCCACGGAGTACGAACTGAACCGGAAGATCTTCTCCCGCCATTTGGAAGACTTCATCCGGGACAATGGGTGGCAGACTTATGGGCCAGTGGTCGTAGAGTTCGATCAGATACCGTCACTGCACACCGGACAGTTCCATACCGACGGCGTCGTTAACCCCGACGCCACACCACGCCCGGTCCCCGCGTCCGCCGCGGCCCCGGGACCAGCTAGTCACCGAGGAGCCCCAGCCATGACCAATCCACCCGGAAACGATCAGGGCGGCCAGTACCCCGGCTACCCGCAACAGGGCGGACAGTACCCCCAGTACGACTACGACCAGCAGCAGTACGACCCCCAACAGGGGTACGCACCGCAGCCCGGCTACGAACAGCAGCCGTACGACCAGCAGGGCTACGCACCGCAGCAGGGCGGCTACGACCAGCAGTACGCCGCACCCGTCGACCAAGGGCAGCAGCCCGGATACGACTACGGCCAACAGGGCTACGGGCAACAGGGCTACGGTCAGCAGCCCGGCTATGACCAGGGCTATGCACCGGACCAGGGTTATGCACCCCAGCAGGGGGCACCTCAGCAAGGCGGCTACGAGCAGCCCGTCTACGACCAGGGCTACGGTCAGCCGCAGCAGGGCTACGACCAGGGGTATGCGCCGCAACCCGGCTACGACCAGGGTTACGCAGCACCTCCGATGGACCAGGGTTACGGCCAGCAGCCCGGGTACGACCAGGGCTATGCTCCGCAGGGAGCACCGCAGCAGGGCGGCTACGAGCAGCCCGTCTACGACCAGGGCTACGGCCAACAGCCTGCGTACGACCAGGGTTACGGAGCACCGGTCGGCGGCGGTTACGCACCCGCAGGCATCACCCTCGTCCTCGAAGACGGCAGCAACCGCACGTTCGCGCTCCGTCAGGGATCGAACGTCCTCGGCCGCGGCCAGGACGCACAGTTCCGTCTCCCCGACACCGGCGTCTCACGTCGCCACGCCGAGATCCGCTGGGATGGACAGACCGCCATGCTGACCGATCTGAACTCGACGAACGGGACAACCGTCAACGACCTCCAGGTCAGCGCGTGGGAACTCGCCAACGGAGACCGTATCCGTCTGGGACATTCCGACATCACGGTCCGTTTCCAGTAGGCCGGATCCGCATAAGATGCTGTCGGGGGATCGTCGCGTCCCCCGACAGTTGACTGCATCCAGGCAACCGCCCGGATGTCGATGTTCTTCGTGAGGGAGGTGACGCGCAGGTGCAGGGCATCCTGTTGCAGGTGACCCGTTTCGGGTTCCTCATCTTGTTATGGCTGTTCGTCTACGCCATCATCCGCACCATGCGCAGCGACCTCTCGGCTGCCACCAGCGGTCGGATCCCCATCGGCTCGAGCCGATCCGACCGGCGGTCACGCAGCACCCGCGGCCGCGGCTCCGCGAAATACCTCGTCGTCACCGCGGGCGCGCTCGCCAACACACGCATCACGCTCGGCGCACAACCCGTCCTCATCGGCCGCGCCGACGACTCGACGCTCGTCCTCACCGACGATTACGCGTCCGAACGACACGCTCGATTGTCGCCACGAGGCGACGACTGGTACGTCGAAGACCTCGGCTCCACCAACGGCACCTATCTCGACCGCGCCAAAGTGACGACCGCCGTCCGCGCTCCGATCAACACACCGATCCGGGTCGGCAAGACAGTGATTGAGCTACGCCCGTGACCCTCGTCCTGCGCTACATCGCGCGAAGCGACCGCGGCCTCGTCCGGTCGAACAACGAAGACTCCGTGTATGCAGGTGCCCGCCTGCTCGCACTCGCCGACGGAATGGGCGGCCACGCGGCAGGCGAAGTCGCCAGCCAGCTCGTGATCCAAGCGCTGCGCGGCCTCGACGACGACGAGCCCGGCGGCGACCTCCTCGACGCACTCGGACACGCCACAGCGGTCGGCAACACGGCGATCGCCCACCAGGTGGAGCAGACCCCCGAACTCGAAGGCATGGGCACCACGCTCACCGCCATCCTGTTCGCCGGCAGCCGCCTCGGCCTGTGCCATGTCGGCGACTCGCGCGGCTACCTGTACCGCGACGGCATCCTCACCCAGATCACCCGCGACGACACCTTCGTCCAGAGTCTCGTCGACGAAGGTCGGATCACCGCCGAGCAGGCGCATTCGCATCCGCAACGATCCTTGATCATGCGCGCCCTCACCGGTCAGGAAGTCGAACCGACGCTCATCATGCGTGAAGCCCGCGCAGGCGACCGCTACCTGTTGTGCAGCGATGGACTCTCCGACGTCGTCAGCGAGGAGACCCTCGCCGACACTCTCGGCAACATCGCCGACCACAAGGAGTGCGCCGACCGCCTCATCGAGTTGGCGTTGCGCAGCGGCGGCCCCGACAACGTCACCGTCGTTGTCGCCGACGTCGTCGACGACCAGTACGGCGAATCGCGGCCCATCCTCGGCGGCGCGGCGGGCGACGACGATCAAGACGGCTACGTGCCCGACCCGAAGACCGCAGCGGGCCGTGCAGCCGCGCTGCGTCCACCGGCGCCCGCGACCGCGCGGCCGACCATCACCATGGCGGACGAACCCGAACATCGACGACGGTGGGGGTGGCCGCTCGCCATCATCGCCGTGCTCGTCGTCATCGCCGCGCTCGTAACCGCGTTCTTCGTCATCCGAGCCCAGGCGTTGAACAGCAACTTCGTCACCGTGAACGACGACGGCGCCGTCGAGATCCACCACGGCACACCCGACAAACTGCTGTTCTTCACCGTCGAATCACCCAACCAACGGGCATGCGTCGACGACGCAGACGCCGAGAAACCGAGCGTCACGTTCGTCGACGCCGACAGTTCGTGCACGCCAATGCTCGTCGACGACCTCACCGAGATCAGTCGGAGCGCCGTCGAATCCCAAAGCATCAAGAACCTGTCGCTCGACGCCGCGCAGGAACGCATCCGCAATGAACTGACCTTCCTGCCGTTGTGCGCCGTCCCCGACGCACCGAAGCCGCCCGGCGACAAGGAACCCGGGGACAAGAAGCCCAGGGACACCACGTCCACCACGATGCAGGCGCCCGCCCCAACCACCGACTCGGACGGCGCACGCCGCTGCCGGGAGGTCGGATGACGTCGACTCCCGCTGGGCACGCACCGCCGACCACACCGCCGGCGAATACCGGGCGTACCACCGAAGTGGTACTGCTCGGTTTCGCCGTGGTGCTTGTCGGCGTTGCCTTGGTGATCGTCGAACTCGCTCAAGGAGAGCCGCTGACCTGGGAGGTCGCTAAGTTCGTCGCGGCGTTCGCCGCCCTCTGCGCGATCGCCCACGTCGCCGTCCGCTACTTCGCGCCGTACGCGGATCCACTGCTGCTGCCCGCCGTTGCGATCCTCAACGGACTCGGCCTGGTGATGATCCACCGCCTCGATCTCGGGTCGGCGCGCGCCGACGAACTCCTCAAAGAGTCCGAGCGCACGCACAACGCCGACCAACAGCTGCTGTGGATGATCATCGGCATCGTCTTGTTCACCGTCATGCTGGCCCTCCTCCGCGATCACCGCTCGCTGTCGCGGTACGCGTACACGCTGGGTCTCGGCGGTCTGATCTTCCTCGCGATCCCAGCGATCCTGCCGTCGTCGATGTCGGAGATCAACGGCTCCAAGATCTGGATCCGCGCGGGCTTCTTCAACATCCAGCCCGGCGAGTTCTCGAAGATCCTCATCATCATCTTCACCGCATCGTTCCTGGTGTCCCGCCGCGACCTGTTCACCACCGCGGGCAAACAGTTCGCCGGGATCGACTTCCCGCGTGCCCGCGACCTCGGCCCGCTGATCGCGGCGTGGGCGATCGCCGTCGGCGTGCTCGCCTTCGAATCGGATCTCGGTACGTCGCTGCTCATCTTCGTGACCGTCCTGACGATGCTCTACGTCGCCAGCGGGCGCGTCAGCTGGCTGATGCTCGGACTGACGCTCTTCGCGCTGGCCGCCGTCATCGCCTACCAGCTGTTCTTCCACCTGCAGATGCGGGTCGCGGTGTGGCGTGACCCGTTCGAGCAGTACGACACGTACGGCTACCAGGTGGCGCAGAGCCTGTTCGGATTCGCGACGGGCGGCCTGTTCGGGACGGGCCTGGGTTCCGGCCGCCCCAACATCGTGCCGTTCGCCAACACCGACTTCATTCTCACCAGCTTCGGTGAAGAGGTCGGTCTCGTCGGCCTCACCGCGATCACCCTGATCTACCTGGTCCTCGTCGTCCGCGGACTGCGCACCGCCATCGCTGTCCGCGACAGCTTCGGGAAGCTGCTCGCGGCCGGCCTCTCGTTCACCATCGTGTTCCAGCTGTTCGTGGTGTTCGGCGGCGTGTCGAAGCTGATCCCGCTGACCGGTCTGACCACGCCGTTCCTCGCGTACGGCGGATCGTCACTGCTCGCGAACTATCTGCTGCTCGCACTGCTCATCCGCATCTCGAACGCCGCCCGCGAACCCGATGCGCCCAAACCTAAGCCGAAACGCAAGGTCGACGCGATGCCCACCCAGGTGGTGACGCGCTGATGAACAAGCCCATCCAACGCGTCGCGATCGCCGCCATCGTCCTCGTCGTCGCGCTGCTCGCCAACGCCACCTACCTTCAGGTGTTCAAAGCGGACTCGCTGCGCAGCGACACCCGCAACTCGCGTGTGCTGCTCGACGAATACTCGCGTGAGCGCGGCGTCATCGTCGCCGCCGACGGCACGGTGATCGCCGAATCGGTCGCCACCGACAACAAGTTCAAATACCTCCGGAAGTACCCGACCAACCCGAAGGCATTCGCCCCGGTCACCGGCTACTTCTCGTTCGTGTACCGCGCCGATCGCGGTATCGAGGCCGCCGAGGACTCCGTGCTCAACGGCAACGACGACCGCCTGTTCACCCAGCGGTTCATGGACATGTTCTCCGGACGCGACCCGCGCGGGGGCAACGTCGTCACCACGATCGACCCGCGACTGCAACGCACTGCGTACCAGGAGCTCTCGGGCGCCGACTGCGACGGCCCATGCCGCGGCGCCGTCGTCGCCATCGAGCCGGGCACCGGCAAGATCCTGGCGATGGCGTCGACGCCAAGCTACAACCCGAACGCGATCGCCACCCAGGACTTCGGCGAAGCCGAGAAGGCATGGACGTCGATGACCGACGAATCGGCGGACTCGCCGCTCGTCAACCGAGCGATCTCGGCGCTGTACCCACCCGGTTCGACGTTCAAGGTGGTCTCGACCGCAACGGCGCTCAATGCCGGCCTCAACGCCGACACCCGCCTCACCGCGGCGTCCCGCTGGCAGCTGCCCGACAGCAACACCTTCCTGTCCAACGATTCCGGGGCGACGTGCCCGGGGTCGTCGAACGGGACCGTCACGTTGACGCAGGCCTTCGAGTACTCGTGCAACACGGCGTTCGCGCAGCTCCTGACCGAGAAGGTCCCCGGCGACAAGCCAGAGGAGTTCACGTCGACCGCCAAATCGTTCGGCGTCGGCGAAGACCCGGCGGGCATCCCGATGCCGGTCGCGAAGAGCTCCGTCGGCGACATCGGCGACGACCTGGCCGCCCTCGGCCAGTCGGCGATCGGCCAGCGCGACGTCCGACTCACCGTGTTGGAGAACGCGGTGATCGCGGCGACCGTCGCCAACGGCGGCGCGCGGATGCGGCCCTACCTCGTCGATAAATTGCAGACCGGCGACCTGCGCACCATCTCGACAACGGCGCCGACGACCCTCAACCGCCCGCTGACCGCCGATCAGGCCGACGTCCTGACCGACATGATGATCAAGTCGGAGCAGAACACAGCGGGCTCGCAGTCGGGCATCGCGTCGAAGACCGGCACCGCCGAGCACTCGGACACCGCGCAGGGAGGCGAGACCCCGTACGCCTGGTACATCGCGTTCTCGCCGGGAACCAACAAGCGCATCGCGGTGGCCGTCATGCTCGAGAACGGCGCACAGGGACAGAACTCCTACGGCGGCGTCGTTGCCGCCCCGATTGGACGAGCAGTGATGAACGCATATACGGGAGGTGGCCGATGAGCCTGCAGAACGGGACCATCATCGCCGACCGGTACCGCCTGGTCCGGTTGATAGCGACCGGCGGCATGGGACAGGTGTGGGAAGCCCTCGACACGCGACTGGGCCGCCGAGTGGCCGTCAAAGTTCTCAAGGCCGAATACTCGAACGACTCCGAGTTCCTCGGACGTTTCCGTACCGAAGCACAGACGACCGCACGGTTGAACGACCCGGGCATCGCGAACGTCTTCGACTACGGTGAGACGCCCGACCGCAACGGCGGCGACCCGCTCGCCTACCTCGTCATGGAGCTCGTCGACGGCGAACCGCTCAACTCGGTGATCGCCCGGATGGGCCAGCTCGCGCTGACCCACGCCCTCGACATGCTCGAGCAGACCGGACGCGCGCTGCAGGCCGCGCACACCGCGGGCCTCGTGCACCGCGACGTGAAGCCCGGCAACATCCTGATCACGCCCACCGGGCAGGTCAAGATCACCGACTTCGGCATCGCGAAAGCCGTCGACTCGGCTCCGGTGACCCAGACCGGCATGGTGATGGGCACCGCCCAGTACATCTCGCCCGAACAGGCGATGGGCGGCGAGGCGACCGCCGCGTCGGACGTGTACTCGCTCGGGGTCGTCGGCTACGAGGCGCTCACCGGACGGCGACCGTTCCTCGGCGACGGCGCGATCACCGTCGCGATGAAGCACATCCAGGACACGCCGCCGTCGTTGCCGTCGTCGATCCCGGCTCCGGTCCGCGAACTCATCGACATCACGCTCTCGAAGGATCCGGCGCAGCGGTACGCGACGGGCGGCGAGTTCGCCGACGCCGTCGCCGCCGTTCGGGCAGGCCATCGTCCGCCGCGGCCGCGCACCGCGGGCGGCGTCGCGCCGGTCGCTGCGGCGGCAGGGACCCGCGCGATGACATCGCCGACTCCCGCACCGGTCTCGCGGCCCACCACGGCCCCGTCGACCGCTGCCGGCGCGAACACCGACAACGGTGGCTGGACGACGACCCACAAGGTGTTGACGGCGGTCGCCGCGCTGCTGCTCATCGCGGCGATCGCTTTGGTCGCCTGGTGGATCAGCAGCAGCCCGAAGGACCCCGTCGAACCCCGGAACTCGACCCCGGTCACCGTCACTCAAACGCAGCAGCCGGAGGAACCGACTACTACGGAGGAGGAGACTCCGCGCTCGACGCCCGAGTCGACGACCACGACCGACGAGCAGACCACGACCACGACCGACGAGGACACGACGACGACGGAAGAGGAGACGACCACCGGCAGCGACGGCATAGAGGTCCTGCCCGGAGTCACGATCCCGACTAGATGAGGCTGACGATGTGAGCGACTTCGATCCGCACTACCTCTCCGAGCGTTACGAGCTCGGCGAGACACTCGGCTTCGGCGGCATGTCCGAAGTCCAGTACGCGCGTGACCTCCTGCTGCACCGGGACGTCGCGATCAAAGTGCTGCGCGCCGATCTGGCTCGCGATCCGTCGTTCTACCTGCGTTTCCGGCGTGAAGCCCAGAACGCCGCCAAGCTGACCCACCCGTCGATCGTCCAAGTCTTCGACACCGGCGAAGCCGAGACGTCCGAGGGACCGCTCCCGTTCATCGTGATGGAGTACGTCGACGGCGACACGCTCCGCGACATCCTGCGGGCGAGCGATTCGGGGGTCATCGCACCCAAGCAGGCGATGACCTGGATGGCCGACGTGGCCGCCGCGATGGACTTCTCGCACCGCGCGAACATCGTTCACCGCGACATGAAGCCCGCCAACGTGATGATCGACCGGACGGGCGCGGTCAAGGTGATGGACTTCGGCATCGCCCGCGCCATGGACGACACGTCGGCGACCATGACGCAGACGTCCGCCGTGATGGGCACCGCCCAATATCTGTCGCCGGAACAGGCACGCGGCATCAAAGTGGATCCGCGCAGCGACATCTACTCGATGGGCTGCGTTCTGTTCGAACTCGTCACCGGTGAGCCGCCGTTCACCGGCGACTCACCGATCGCGGTCGCCCACCAGCACGTCCACGAGGATCCGCGCCGCCCGTCGACGGTCCGACCCGAGCTGTCGCCGGAACTCGACTCGATCGTCATGCAGGCGATGAGCAAGAACCCGGCCAACCGCTATCAGACGGCTGCCGACTTCCGCTCCGACCTCATCAAGGTTCTCGCAGGCGGCAAGCCGTCGGCGCCGATGCTGTTGACCGACCAGGAACAGACCGACCTCATCGAATCGACGCGGGCGCCCGTCCGCAACGAGACGCAGTCGTCGCGACGTAACAGCCACCGTCTCGCCGAGGTGATGGACGACGAGCCGACGCCGCTCCACCGCCGCAAGCCGGTCATCGTGGCCGTCGCGCTGCTGTTGATCGCGGCTCTCGTCGGCAGCCTCCTCGCGTGGGCGCCGTGGACCAGCGAGGAGCCGTCGATCGCCGTCCCGAAGGTCGCCGGCCTCACCGCCGAAGCCGCCAAGGCCAACCTCGAACAAGCCGGTTTCAGTGTCAAAGAGCAACGCGAGTCGAGCTCGGACATCACCGAAGGCCTCGCCACACGCACCGTGCCGGGCGACGACGTCCCCACCCCCGAAGGGTCGGAGGTGACGTTGTACATCTCGTCCGGACCGCAACGATCCGCGGTGCCTGATCTGCGAGGAAAGACCGAGAAAGACGCGCGCAAACTACTCGAAGCACGCGGATTCGAGACGGTGAAGACCGAGCAGATCGAGTCGACGACCGCCCTCAAGGACAAAATCGTCCGGACGACCCCGCAGACCAATGCGACGGTCGCGGTCACCAGCACCATCGTCCTGCACATCGGCACCGGCCCGAGCGAAGTGACCATCCCCGACCTGCGCGGGCAGACCGAGGACGAGGCCACCACCGCCCTCGAACAAATGGACTTGGACGTGGTGACCGTGCAGGCCGACTCCGACCTCCCCGAAGGCCAAGTGGTCAGCACGTCACCCGACGCGGGGACTTCCGTCCGGGTCGGCAGCACCGTCCAGGTGATGGTCTCGCGCGGCAACCAGTTCACCGTCCCCGACCTGCGCGGCAAGACACCCGATCAAGCACAGGATGCGCTCGTCAGGGCCGGATGGGATCCCAACACGATCAACATCACCGAACGCAAGGTTCCGCTCGGCAGCCGCGACGACGGCAAAGTCATGTCCCAGCGGCCGTCCGCGGGCAGCAAGCTCCGCAAGAACGAGTCGGTCTCCGTAGTCGTCGGCAAGGAAGCATTGTTCTGACCGGGGCTCGTCTCGAGCAGCAGACCAGGGCTCGGACGCCCAGGGCTGGACTCAGACGCCCAGGGCTGGACTCAGACGCCGAGGGCTACGGCCATCTCGCTTTCGAGGCGGGCGACGAGGTTCTCGGAGACGTCGAGGCCGCAGACTCGAAGCCAGTTCGCGAGCATGCGGTGACCGCCCTGTGTAAGGACGCTCTCCGGGTGGAACTGGACGCCGTGAATCGGCAGGTCGCGGTGCTTGAACGCCATGACGATGCCCGTGTCGGTGGTCCCGGTGACGACCAGTTCGTCTGGGATGGTCGCCGGTGCGACGGTCAGCGAGTGGTACCGGGTGGCGACGAACGGGTCGGGCAGGCCCGCGAGGACGCCGGACCCGTCGTGGTTCACCAGCGACGTCTTGCCGTGCAGGAGCTCCGGGGCCCGTTCGACGGTGGCGCCGAACGCTTCGCCGATCGCCTGATGGCCGAGGCACACCCCGAGCAGCGGGGTACGCGCGGCCGCGGCGACCGCGATGATCGGCTCGGTGGCGCCCGCACGGTCCGGGGTTCCGGGGCCGGGGCTCAGCAGAATGCCGTCGAATTCGGCGACCACGGCGTCGAGGTCGGTCAGATGATCGTCGTCGTTGCGCCAGACGACGGCCTCGACTCCGAGCTGCCCCAAGTATTGGACCAGGTTGTAGACGAAGCTGTCGTAGTTGTCGATGACGAGGATGCGCACCGGTAAAGGTTATCGTTTTGGCTGCTGACCGTGCAGCTGGGATACCGTGGAGGGTATGCCGAAGTCAAAAGTCCGGAAGAAGACCGACTACACGGTCAACAGTGCGAGCCGCACCCCGGTGAAGGTCAAAGCCGGCCCGTCGGGCGTTCTCTATCAGTCCGTCATGTTCGGTCTGATGCTCATCGGCCTCCTGTGGCTGCTCGTCTACTACTTGGGTGCCACGCAGGACACGTTCGGTGCCGAGGGGAAGTTCCTGCACTGGATGTCCGAGCTGGGTCCGTGGAACATGCTGATCGGTTTCGGAATCATGGTGGTCGGCCTGCTCATGACAATGGGCTGGCGCTGACCGGAGACGTTGTCCCCAGCGGGGGAATTACATGTGTGTAATTCATCCCCACTGTGTATAACTCCTGTGGATAACTCTGTGGAACCAGTGCACAAGGAATGGGCGCCACCGGCTCTGGCCGGTGTCGCCCTCATTGTCGGCGGCGTTGCTCTGGCCGCCGCTGCGGCCGCGTCGTACACCGATCCCGCGGCGACCGTGTTCCTCGCTGTCGCCGCGCTCGGCTTGATCGCGGCGGGGACGGTGATGCTCGTGCGACGGCCGCGTCTGACCCTCGACCCGGGCCCCACGCTGACGGTCCGCACCCTGACCGGGCGCATCACGTTGACGGCCGACGACGTCCAACGCGTGTCGACGCTGCGGACGCGCAGGCTCGCGGCGCACAGCAGGCAGCTGCTCATCGATCTGCCGGACGACCGCCTGTTGATCTTCGGGCGCTGGGATCTCGGCGCGGCGCCGGGAGCCGTCGCCGACGATCTACGCGACGCAGGCTTCCGCGTCGAGGAGCGCTGACGCGGCTAGAGACTCTCGCCGAGTCCGATACCGCTGCCGATCGCGACGGCGATGACGGCGAGCGCGAGGAGGCCGTACCAGCCGACCCGGTCGACGGCGGCCTGCGTGCGCTTGGGCGGCGGCAGCACCGCGGTCGGCAACCAGATGACGGCGGCGGCCGACGCCGCACCGAATACCAGACCGCCGAGGTGCCCGAACAGGGAGATGTTCGGGAGACTCACCGAGAACACGATGTTGACCACGATGATGACGACGACTGTGGTGACGGGCGCCTTCAACTTGAGCAGCAGTACGAACAGCGCGCCCATCAGCCCGTAGATCGCGCCCGACGCACCCGCGGTCAGCGTGGTGCCGTCCTGGAAGGCCATGACGGCCGCGCTGCCGCCGAGGAGGCCGACCAGATAGATCGCCAGGTAGCGGGCGCGGCCGAGGACCCGTTCGAGGTCGGCGCCGATGATGTACAGCGAGAACATGTTGATCGCCAGGTGCGGCACGCTCTGGTGCAGGAATCCGGACGTCAGCAGACGCCAGTACTCGTTTTCGAATCCGGCTCCATTGACGAGCACGCCGTGGCTGTAGATCGACGACGTCACCAGGTCGCGCAGATCCGTCCCGCCCGCCTGCAGCAGCACGGCGCCGAACACCAGAAGGTTGACGGCGATCAGCGCGTAGGTGACGACCGGTTGCACGGAGCGGCGGGCGACGACGGTCGGCGCCGTCGCGCGCTGAGTGGCGCTCGCCTCTGCGACGCAGTCGACGCAATGCTGTCCGACGGACGCCGGACGAAGGCACTCCGGACAAGCCGACCGCCCGCACCGCGTACACGAGAGCGCGGTGGGACGGTCGGGATGCCGGTAGCAGACCTGGTTCAACAGGTGCTCCCGAGTTGTTTCAGGAGAGCTCGACGCTCTCGATGACGACGTCCTCCACCGGGCGGTCGCCCGGCGCAGTCTTGGTGGCGCCGATGGCGTCGACGACCGCCTGCGACGCAGCGTCCTTGACCTCACCGAAGATGGTGTGGCGACGGTTCAGGTGCGGCGTCGGGCCGACGGTGATGAAGAACTGCGAGCCGTTGGTGCCCGGACCGGCGTTGGCCATTGCCAACAGATACGGACGGTCGAACTGCAGCTCGGGGTGGAACTCGTCCTCGAACTGGTAGCCCGGGCCGCCGCGGCCGGTGCCGGTCGGGTCGCCGCCCTGCAGCATGAAGCCCGCGATGACGCGGTGGAAGATCGCCCCGTCGTAGAACGGTCCGCTGGACTCGCCCTTCGCGTTCTTGGTGGAGTACTCCTTCGAGCCGTCGGCCAGGCCGACGAAGTTCGCCACGGTCTTCGGGGCGTGGTTCGGGAAGAGTTCGATGACGATGTCGCCGCGATTGGTGTGCAGGGTCGCGGTCTTGTTCTGCTCACTCACACTGTCCATACAACCATGTCCGACCGACATCGCGCCGCCGCTGTTCGCGATGCGGGGGTGTCCGCGGGCCGGCCGACGGCATCGGTTGGCGTCTCCCGGTTTCACCTGGCAACCTGGAACAATGCGCCAGAAACTCCTCGCCGCCGTCGGTTCGGTCCTGCTGCTCCTGCTCGCGGCCGTCGTCATTGTGCTGCGGCGCGCGCGCACCGAACATCCGCCTGTCTCGCAGACCATTCCGCGCGTCGACGCGCCGTCGTCCGCTGCCGACGACGCCGGAGCAGGTAGTTTGTAGGCGTGACGACTGACGACCCCCGCCCCGACGCACCGAACCCGCAAGGTTCGCCGACGCCCGCGCATCGCGCCGCGCCGCGTCCCGCGGCGCCGTCGTCTCCCGGCTCCGGCGGCAGTCACCGACCCCCGGCCGCCCCGGGCCCAGGACAGGGGCAGGGACAGGGGCCGGCAGCACCGGGACCGCGTGCACCGCAGGGGCCGCCTCCGCAGGGGCCGCCGCCGCAGCAGCCTCCGCGTCCGCCGTCGACTGCGCCGCGTCCGCCGAGTGCCGCGCCGACGAGTTCGTCCGACTCCGAACCTCCTCGTCGCCTCGCCTATTCGGCGGTCCCCGAGCCGAGCCCCCTGTCGGGACGCCCCCAACAGCCCGGCCGACCCGGCCCCCAGCCGCCAGCAGGGCCCAGTTCACAGCCGCCCGCTGGCCAGCCGCCGCGGCCCACCGCAGGCCGACCGTCAGCACCGGCGAGTCCGCCCCTGAACAGCCCTCGCCCCGAGACCGACCGCGCCGCGAAGGAGAATCCGGTGCCTGCCTCCACCGCGACCCCGCCCCGAGCCGCGTCCGACGACGCGGTGAACGTCCGCGCGATCGTCGCCCTCGTCCTCTCCGGCCTGGGCATCACGTCACCGTTCGGCATCTGGCTCGGTTACCGCTCACGCAACGAGATCGACCGTGACGGCGGCATCGGCCGCGAGTTCTCGTCGGCGGCGATCATCGTCGGCTGGCTGTGGATCCTCTGCATCGTGCTCGGCCTGATCGCGTTCCTGTGGATCTTGATCTGAACGCTGCGACGGCGCTCGGCGAACGGTAGCGCTCGGGCCGGCGGCCTCAGCCGAGGTGCCGGGTGAAGAAGCGGTCGAACGCGGACCACTGTGCGGCGTCCATCTCGGTATGCGAGCCATCGCCGACGACTGTGGTGAACGGCACCCGGTTCAGCGCTAGGTCCGCGGCGAGTTTGGCGTGCAGCGGCGACGGCACCGTCGTGTCGAGGGTGTTGAGGAGCAGCAGGATCGGCGCGTCATAGCCGCGCACGGGTACCGCCATGTACCTGTTCAGGGCCGCCGTCATCTTCGGGGTGGTGAGCGGACGCGACAGCAGTGAACCGAACGCGAGATTCTTCGGGAGCGTCGGGCCGCCGCACGTCTGACCGACCTGGTCGACGAGTCGTCGACCGTACGGCGTGAGGTACGAGTTCACGTGCGCGCTCGGATCCGCCTGACGCAGGCCCGCGAGAGTCGCGAGGAGGAATCCGTACGAGTGGTCGATCGGCGAGGGCAACGTCGGTACGTACGGGCCGAGCAGCGGCATGATCTTCTCGACGTCCGACTCCGGGTCGATCGCGACCGCGCCACGGAAGTCGGTCGTGGGGCCGTAGGTCTGTTGGCGGTGCGCGGTGGCGAGCGCGGCCTGCCCGCCCTGGGAGTCGCCGGTCACCGCCCATCGGTCCGACAGCCTGCTGTCGAGGGTCCGGGCGGCGGTGAGCAGGTCGATCGTCGCGGACGATTCGCTGCGCGTGTTCAGGTACGGGTGGACGCCGACGTCGTCGTGTCCGAGTCCCACGTAGTCCGGTGCGACGACGGCGTACCCGTTGCCGACGAGCCGCGTGATGTACCGGTTGGCTTCCGCGTCGGCGGAACTCTGCCCGCCGCAACCAGTCCCGTAGCCGCTGGTGCCGTGTGTGTAAGCGACGATCGGCCATCCCCCCGCCGGACCCCTCCCCGGCGGGACGAAGACGGCGCCGCTCGCCCGAACCGGGCGACCCTGCGGATCCTGCGTCCAGTAATCGACTGCTCGTCCGTTGTCGAGTCCACGCCAACCGTCCGGCCGAATGGTGACCGAGATCAGTGCGCCGTGGTCTCTGTTCTCCGCCGACGCGATCGGTGGCGCCGTGACCGGTACCGACAGCAGGGCGACGGCGACCACCCCGACCAGACCTCGTCGCATCCTGAACACGCCGCGCCTCCCGTCATCCGTACGAAGGACGTTACGCCGTCGTACCGGCGGTTCCCGGCAATTCTGGAGTTCGCGTACCACCCTGGTCCAGCCTCCCCGAACGGCCTTACACGCCGATCGCGCCGCCGCCGTCGCGCCACACGGCGACGACCGACGGGCGCGGCTGGGAGTTCCCGCCGTCCGGCCAGTGCGAGAACGGGCGGTCGGCCGAATAGTCGTCCTCTTCGCCCGGGTGCTGGACGCAGACGATGACGCGCTTGGAGTCGATGATCGGGCCGCAGGTCTCGGCCCCCCGCGGGACGGTGAGGAACTGTTTGGTCTCGCCTCGACGCTCACCTTCGAGAGCGACGGCGAACAGGCCGTCGTTGCTCTTGAGCGCGTTGCCGTCGGTGGAGATCCACAGGTTGCCGTGCGGGTCGAACGCCACATTGTCCGGGCACGAGATCGGGCTGACCTTCGTCTTGTCGAAACCGCCGTAGTACGTGTCGGCCGCCTTCGGGTCGCCCGCGACGAGCAGGAGGTCCCAGGTGAACGACTCGCCCGCATGGTCGTCGGTCATCTCGAGGATCTGCCCGTTCTTGTTCTCGTTGCGTGGGTTGGCCGACGTCGGCCCCTCTTCGCCGTCGACGCCGCGGTCGTCGTTGTTGGTGAGCGCGCAGTACACCTTGCCGGTGATCGGGTGCGGCTCGATGTCTTCGGGACGGTCCATCTTCGTCGCGCCCGCCTTGTCGGCGGCCTCACGCGTGAAGACGGCGACCTCGGCAGCGGTCATGCCCTTGATGTGCGACTGGGCCGAACCGTCGGCGTTGACGGTCATCAGCTTGTGCCACGCGCCGCTGCCCGCCGCGTCGTCGGTGGTGACCGGCTTGTCGCTGGAGAACGACGCGACGTACAGGGTGCCTTCGGTGAGGATGCCCATGTTGTGGCGCTTGTCGCCGTCCTTGATCTTGCGGCTCGACACGAACTTGTAGATGTACTCGAACTTCTCGTCGTCACCCGTGTACGCGACGACGGTGCCCGCGGCGGGACCGTCCTTCACGACGTGAATGTTGGCCGACTCGTGCTTGAGGCGGCCGAGCGCCGAATGCTTGAGCGGAGTGGAGTTCGGGTCGGTCGGGTCGACCTCGACCACGTAGCCGAAGCGGTTGGCCTCGTTCGGGTCCTTCTCCAGGTCGAAGCGGGTCTCGAACCGGCCCCACTGGTGGTAGTCGGCGTCGTCCTCGAAGCCGTAGCGCTCCAAGTGCGCGGCAGCTGCCTTGTCTTTCACCTTGCTCGCGTTCGAGAAGTAGTTGTTGTAGTTCTCTTCGCCGGACAGCATGGTGCCCCACGGCGTGATGCCGCCCGAGCAGTTGGCGATGGTCCCCGCGACGGTGTTGCCCGCACGGTCGGCGGTGGTCTTCACGAAGTCGGTGCCCGCCGCGGGACCGGTCAGCCGAAACGGAGTGCTCGCGGTGATACGACGGTTACGCGGTCCGACGACCGGCGTGAGCGAGCCGTCTGTGCCCGACGCTTTCACTTCGAGGACGGTGATTCCGTGCGCAGCCATCGCGATGCGCGCCTGCTCTTCCGTCGGCTCCTTCTCCTGGTAACCGCGGAACATGAACTCCTCGGTCGTGTACTCCTGGTTCACGACGAGGTAGAAGCTGCCGTCCTGGCCGTCGATCGGGATGAGTCCCGCGAAGTCGTTGTTGAAGCCGAACTGCTTCGACTGCGCGTCGGCCGTCTGGTTCTCGAAGTCGAACGCGGGGGCGCCCGGCAGCACTGGATCGCCCCAGCGGATGACGACTTTCTGTCGGTAGCCGTCCGGGATCCGCAGGGCGTCGTCGGTGTTGGGTCGCACGATGTCGAACTTCATGCCGTCGACGGGGCCGCCGCCCGACGGGGCGCCGGTCGAACTCGCCCCGTCGTCGCCGCACGCCGAGAGAAGCGACGTCGCACCAACCGCCAGCACCGCACCCGCGCCGCCACGCAGGACGGTCCGCCGCGACAGCGCCGTCCGCGCGACGTCGCGGAAGTACTCGTTGTCGCTGCTGTTACCCGGCTCGTGCCAGCACGCCTCGCCGCACTTGTAGCGGCACGTGACGCGTGAACGTGCCGAACGACCCACGTCGTCTCCACCGATGGTGAACAGCTGCAACGGAATACGCATGAAATCGCCTTCAGGTCTCGGTGCCTCGTCCGCACTGGGCTGAGCGGATACGCCGACGACGTTAAGGAGACTTCTCCACGGTTCGTCATCGGGGGAATGAACGACAGACGAACAAGCTGCTGCGAGCAGGTGGTCGCCGCCGCCGGGCACAAGTCTCACGTATATGGCCCCAGGACCCGAAATACGGCCGATCCGGGTCGAAAATGTGCGAACTGTGCCCGGCCCCCGTGCAAGACTGGCGTGGAGTACGTGGCCCATGACGCGAGGAGCACATCCGAGGAAGGGAACGCGTAGTGAACGCACAGTCCGTCGACGCCGAGAATCGGTTCGCCACCTGCCCGATCGACGTCGACGCGTCAAGCGCTCGACGCGGTGCGTACAGCTACGACGCGTCGAACTATCGGATCCCGCCCGCCGGAGTCGCCTTCCCGCGCACCGCCGACGAGGTCAGCGCGACCTTGGCCTGGTGCCACGCGGAGAAGATCACGGTGACCGTCCGCGGCGGCGGCACCTCGATGGCGGGCAACGCCGTCGGAGCCGGACTCGTTCTGGACCTCTCCCGCCACATGGACACGATCATCGACATCGACGCCCGCGCACACACCGCCACTGTCCAGCCCGGTGTCGTCCTCGCGCAACTCGCGAGCGCCGTCGAACGGCACACCGACGGCGCGATGACGTTCGCTCCGGACCCGTCATCGAAGTCACGCGCGACGGTCGGCGGATCGATCGCCAACGATGCGTGCGGCAACCATTCGGTGCGTTACGGCCGGACCACCGACCACGTCGTCGCACTCGACCTCATCCTGGTGGACGGCACGCGTGTCACCGCGACCCGATCCGGGATCCAGGCGAGCGACCCGTCCGACACCGCCGCCGTCGGTCGCGCCGCCCGGATCACCGCCGACCTCGCCGACCTGACACACGACACGATGGCCCCGCTGCGCACCGAACTGGGCCGTATCCCCCGTCAGGTGTCCGGCTACCACCTGTCGCATCTGTTGCCCGAGCACGGCTTCGATGTCGCACGTGCCCTGGTCGGCAGTGAGGGAACGTGCGCGGTCGTCGTCGCCGCGACCGTCTCGATCGTGGACGTCCCGCCGTCGGCCCTCCTGCTGATCCTCGGCTACGAGAACGTGGTCGACGCGGCCCGCGACGTGCCCGAGATTTTGACGTTCTCGCCGTCAGCGGTGGAGGGCATCGACGAGCAGATCGTCGCGACGATGCGCGACCGACGCGGCGCCGACTCGGTCACCGCGTTGCCGCCAGGGCACGCCTGGCTGTACGTGGAGCTCGACGGCGACAGCCCCGATCAGGTGGCGACCGAGGCGACACGCCTGCTCGCCGGTCTGCGCAGCGCGGGGCGAGTGCTCGACGGCGCCGTCGTCACCGATCCGGTTGTGCGCACGAGCCTGTGGCGGGTCCGCGAGGACGGCGCCGGATTGTCGTCCCGGCTCCCCCTCCCGGACGGCGGCTCGATCACGTCGTGGCCGGGGTGGGAGGACTCGGCGGTGGCGCCGGAGAACCTCGCGGACTATCTCGCGGACTTCACCGAACTCCTCGCCGAGCACGATCTGATCGGCGTCATGTACGGCCATTTCGGCGCGGGCTGCATGCACATCCGCATCACGTTCGACCAGGCCACCGACGAGGGGCGCGCGGTGATGACGCGCTTCCTCGACGCCGCGGCTCGCCTCGTGGTCCGGCACGGCGGCACGCTGTCGGGCGAACACGGTGACGGCCGCGCCCGGTCGGGCCTGCTGCCGATCATGTACTCCCCCGCGATGCTGGCGGCGTTCGCCCGGTTCAAAGCCGTGTTCGATCCGGAGGGTCTGCTCAATCCCGGGATCATGGTGTCGCCCGCCGAACCGGTCGCCGACCTCGCCCTGGCGGGAGTCCAGGTGCTGGAGTGGCAGACCAGTTTCGCGCTGGGCGACACCACCGCGTCCCCGCCGGGGCAGAGGCTCGTCGACGCAGTCCAGTCGTGCATCGGGGTGGGACGGTGTCGTTCGCACAGCGGCGGTGTGATGTGCCCGAGCTACCGGGCGACCGGCGACGAGAAGGACTCCACGCGCGGCCGGGCGCGCGTGCTGCAGGAGATGATTCGCGGCGCGACGACTGTCGACGACGGATGGCGTTCGGAGGATGTGCGCGAGGTGCTCGACCTGTGTCTGTCCTGCAAGGCCTGCGCGTCCGACTGTCCGACGGGCGTCGACATGGCGACGTACAAGTCGGAGTTCTTCGATCATTACTACCGGCGACGGCTCCGTCCGGCGGCCCACTACTCGCTCGGCTGGCTGCCTCGTTGGCTGCCGATCATGTCGCGGACGGCGCCCGCGGTGAACGCGGTCCTGGCATCGCCGGTCAAGAATGCGGCGCTGCGGATGGCCGGGCTGACCACCGAGCGGGACCTGCCGCGGTTCGCGTCGCGTCGCACCCTGCGGAGACTGCTCGCGCGCCCCACGCCGACCGGTGCGGCCGACGTCGTGTTGATGGTCGACTCGTTCACGCGTGGCTTCCGTCCGGAGGTCGCGGCCGCCGCGCGTCGCGTCGTCGACGACGCCGGGCATCGTGCGCAGATCCGCACCGACGTGTGCTGCGGGCTCACCTGGATTTCGACTGGCCAGCTCGCCCAGGCGACGAAGAAGCTCACCCATGCGGCCGAGGTGCTCGACGACGGCACGGACCGTCCGATCGTGGTGGTCGAGCCGAGTTGTGCGGCCGCGTTGCGCAAGGATCTGCCCGAGCTCGTGCACACCGACGCCGCCGAACGGGTGTCGAAGCGGATCAGGAGCTTCGCCGAGCAGGTCAGCGCGCAGGTCGCGGAGGGCTGGGTCCCTGCCCGGGGTGTTCCCGGCGAGGTCGTCGTGCAGACGCACTGCCACGAGTACTCGGTGTTCGGTTCGGCCATCCAGCAGCGCGCGCTCCGGGACGTCGGCGTGCGCGAGATCCGGGAGGCGACCGGCTGCTGCGGTGTGGCGGGGAATTTCGGTTTCGAGGCCGACCACTACGAGACGAGCATGGCCGTCGCCGAACAGGCGTTGGCGCCCGCACTGCGCGCCCGCGACGACGCGACGGTCCTCACCGACGGCTTCAGTTGTCACATGCAGGTTCGGCAATTGACCGGCGATCGGTCGTCGGACGCGTCCGCGCACCTCGCCCAGATGCTCGATCCCACTCCGGAACGACGATGAGGGCGGGGCGGCGTCAGCCGTCCCGCCCTACCCCTCGACATGCACCCCCCGACTGGCGCATGTCTGGTCACCCGTGCGCGCTCAGAGGCGCGTGGTCTTCCCGTAGTCGTAGTAGACGTAGACGCCGGTCTCCGTGGTGACCGATATCTTGGCGAACGGCTGTACCGAGATCGGGCCGACCGCGTTGGAGACGTTGAGCTCCACGCCGGACAGGACGACGTCGGCGGTCGGCTTCGTCATCGCGAACTCAGCGAGGGCGACGGTCGTGATCTTGCCTGCACCCACCTCGAATTCGAGGTCTGCGGCGGGGATGACCGTCGACTCGGCTCCGGCCTCCAGACCGATGTCGCCGAGCGAGCCACCGCCACCGGTTCCGGAGATGGTGACGTTCGGCGAGATCTTCGTGTTGACGCCACCCGATAGTTTCAGGTCCGGGGTGTGCGCGGTGACTTTGACGCCGGTCGGCGCCACCGAGACCGGATACCCGATCTTGTAGCCGAGTTCGACCGTCGCCCGCACCTTCTTGTCACCGATGCCCGCGATCGCCGCGTGGACGTCGGACGTCAACAGTGCTTGACCCGAGAACGGCGACGAGTCGAGCGGGGCAACCTTGCGGACCTTCAACCGGCTCGAGTCGAGCGTGATGTCCACGCCCTCACGAGTGTGATGGGTCTGGGCGGCAGCCGGACCGGCGACCAATGCCGACACCATCGTGAAAGCCGCGACGACGGCCAAAAGCAGCAGAGTGGTAGTTCGTCGCAACACGACGATCTCCTTACGGTGACGCGGACCGTGCGGTCCGAGGCGAGATCTGAGCCGCGGAAGGTCCGCGTCTCACAGGAGGATTCTCCTGCCATCGATCTCACGCCCTCTGCAACTGTTTTCCACATCGCGAAACCGAGAAGTGGACAAAATAGCAGGTCAGAGCGTCAAAGTATTTGTCCGGTCCGGACAAATCCGGACCGCAGGCGGGTCCGGACGAGCCACCGGAGCCCCGATTCGCCTCGGCGAATCGGGGCGGCGACGGCTACAGGGTGGCCGTGTCGATGACGAACCGGTAGCGGACGTCGCTGCGCAGGACACGCTCGTAGGCGTCGTTGATCTCGTCGGCCGAGATCAGTTCGGTCTCGGGTGCGATGCCATGCTCAGCGCAGAAGTCGAGCATCTCCTGCGTCTCGGCGATGCCGCCGATGTTCGATCCGGCGAACGACCGCCGGTTGGCGAACAGTGAGAACACGCGCATCGAGACCGGGTCGGCGGGCGCGCCGACGTTCACCCACACACCGTCCAACCGGAGCAGCTTGACGTAGCGGTCGAAGTCGAGGGACGCGCTCACCGTGTTGATGACGAGATCGAAGGTGTTGCGCAGCGTCTTGAACGTCTCCTTGTCACTCGTTGCGTAGTAGTCCGTCGCACCGAATGCGAGACCGTCGTCCTTCTTCGACAGAGTCTGCGAGAGGACGGTGACTTCTGCGCCCATCGCGGACGCGATCTTGACGGCCATGTGCCCGAGGCCGCCCATACCGACGACGGCGACACGCTTGCCGGGTCCGGCGTTCCAGTGGGCGAGCGGCGAGTACGTGGTGATGCCCGCGCACAGCAGCGGTGCGGCGGCCTCGTACGGGATGGCTTCGGGGACGCGCAGCACGAAGTCCTGGTCGACGACGACGTGGGTCGAATATCCGCCCTGCGTGATGGTGCCGTCGCGATCGACCGACGCGTACGTGCCGGTGTTGCCTGCGAGGCAGTACTGCTCCATGCCCGCCACACAGTTCTCGCATTCGCGGCACGAGTTCACCATGCAGCCGACGCCGACGCGGTCACCGACGGCGAACTTCGTGACCTCGCCGCCCACCTCGGTGACTTCACCGACGATCTCATGGCCGACTACCTGCGGGAAAGTGATCGGGCCCCAGTCCTCGCGAACGGTGTGGATGTCCGAGTGGCACACACCGGCGTACGCGATGGCGATCTGGACGTCGTTCGCGCCGACGTCGCGGCGTTCGATGGTGGTGGGGACGAGCGGCTCGGTGGCGGACGGTGCGGCGTATGCCTTAACGGTCAGCAAAAGTGTCTCCTGAGATCAGCTGTGGACCTTGGTCTGGTCGTGGACGGCGTTCTGGGGATGTGGATTCTGGCGGAATGTGGGTCGTGGCGGGATGTGACGTGCGCACACCAGAATCCGGTCTCGGTGCGATGGCGTCGCTATCGTCCGATCGTACTCATGCGTGAGCGTGCATGCCGGACGCGAAGTCTGCTGCGGTGGAACAATGCAGGCATGACCGACCGCGCGCTTCCCGTGGTGGACATGGCCCCAACCTCTGGCCTGCCGAGCTCCCGGAGTTGCAGACGGCGGTCGGTGAGTGGCAGGAACGCTGCAGCGCGATCGGTCTGCGTCTGATGCGCGAATGGGCTGACGCTCTCGGCGCACCGCGTGACGTCTTCGACGCCGGCTTCGCCGAACGACCGTCCACCCTGATCAAACTGGTCAAGTACCCCGGACGCGATTCGTCGGACAAGCAGGGTGTCGGCGCCCACAAGGATCCCGGCGTGCTCACGTTGCTGATGATCGAACCCGGCAAGGGCGGGCGCCAGGTGCAGGGATCCGGCGGCTGGTCGGACGTCGACCCGCTGCCCGGCGCGTTCGTCGACGATGGCGCATCTGGATCTGCCAGCCGGCCTCCGGGCGGCGGCCCGCGGCGTCACCGACGACCCGGACAACGCCATCTCCGGGACGTTCGGCGAGAACATGCTGAAGGCGAGGCTGCGCGCCCACCCCGACGTCGCTCGGATCCACCACCCGCATCTTGTCTGACTGCACGCGGACCGCATCACATCGGTACCGGAGTGTCATGGGAGTAACTCGGCAGTCTTTATACTTGCGAGCGTTCACCCAGCGCCGTCGCGCCGTCGATGAGGAAGAGAAGTGTCGAGATGACCATGCAAACCGCCGGCAAGGTGTTCGTCGTCACGGGCGCCGGAAACGGGATCGGACGCCAGGTGACTTTGGAGCTCATCGCGCAGGGCGCGACGGTCGCCGCGGTGGACATCAACGAAGAGGGGCTCGGGCAGACGGTCATCGAAGCAGGCCTCCGGCCGACAGGCGTCGAAACGGGCCTCCGGCCGACAGGCAGCGAAGCAGGCTCCCGGATCTCGACCCATGTCCTCGACGTCTCCGACGGTGACGCGGTGGCGGCCTTCCCGCAGATCGTGCTCGACGCGCACGGTGTCGTCGACGGGCTCTTCAACATCGCCGGGATCGCGCAGGACTTCGAGACCACCTCCGGAATCATGCCCGAACGCATCGATCAGATCATGGCCGTCAACTTCCACGGCACAGTCGCGATGACCCGCGCGTTCCTCCCCCTCCTCGCGGAGCGGCCGGACGGCGGTCGGGTGATGCTGACCTCGAGCCTGTCCGCGCTGGTCCCCGTTCCGGGAGCCGCCGTCTACGGGGCGTCCAAAGCGGCGATCGCCTACTTCGGATACGGGCTGGCGCAAGACCTGCGCCGCCAATGCCCGTCGGTGAAGGCGACGACGGTGATTCCGGGGACCATCTGGACGGACATCGTGCGCAACAGCGCCCAGACCATGGGGGTTCCCGTCGCAGTGGCGAAAGCCTTCGCCATGCCGGCACGGAAGGCCGCCAAGAGGATGATCTCGTCGACGATGAAGGGCCGGACGTCGGTCGTCATCGGTAAGGACGCGCACGTCTATCGCACCCTGCAGCGCGTCAGTTCCGTTCTCGCCGAACGCGTCTCGTACGTCCAGGTGGGGACGTTCGCCTACCGGGAGAAGCCGGTGAACTGAGCGGCGGAAAAGATGGTCGCCTCTGAGCGGCTACCTGTTCCGTTCCGAAGCGAGTGCCTCGGTGCGCTCGGTGATCCAGCCACGCATCGTCGTCACTTCCTTCGCAAGGTCGTCTGCGGTCATCTGGTCGCTGACAGGGATCGACGACGCGAATTGATTCAATATCTCCGTAGCCGTCGTGTCCCCGTAGATCTCATCGAACAGCTTCCAGTAGGCGCCGTCGTAGACCGCGGTGAACTTCGTCGAGTCCAGGAAACGAGTCTTCAGCTCGTTGCCGCCGCCCATCCCGCCAGGCATCCTTCCTCCTGCCGGACCCGCCGGTCCGGCGAGCCTATCGGGGGCCGCGCCGCCGCCGGGAGCCTGACCTCCGGGAGCTCTCCCGTCTGCCGTCTTGCCGAACATTCCGCCGATCGAGATCGAATCATGCGGTCCCGCGTCCGCGTTCCCTTGCATTGCCAGGTTCAGGTCCCAGGAGATCACCGAGATCTTCTTCGAGGCCAGGTCGTACCAGAGGTAATAGTTCTGTCCCGGCCCCGACATGTCGTCCATGTTGGCGAGCAGGTTCTGCGTCGCCACGTAGTCGGCGAACGAATCGACGTCCACCCAGTCGGCCAAGTGCGCGTCGAACTCGGTGTCGTCGGCGGAGTCGACCCATTTCAGAAAACTGATGATGGGCTCGAGGTTCCCGTTACCGTCGGAGTTGATCTGCTTGAACTGGTCCGAATACGAGGACTGGTCGTCGTCGACATACTCGAATCGTGACGAGGCGTCCGCTTTGAACAGGTAGCCGTCCGAATCCGACAGCGAGTCCGCGTATCCGGCGTCGGGATGCTCCAACAGCAGCCGAGTGGTGGTCTTACTGTCGTTCACCGAGTACACGGTGTATGCGAATCGCTGGGTCGGCTGACCGGTCGCCTTCGTCAACGCGAGCGCCATCGCCTCGTTGAGGACCGGCGAGCCAGGTCGTACCGACAGTTCGGTCATGCCCTGGTAGGCCCGACCCTGCGCGTTGTGGTCGAAGCTCAGGAGCAGCGGCAACGACGTCGGATCATCGGCCGACAACTGTGCCAACCCGGCTGGGCCGCCCGGCGGCATCCCCTGTCCGTCGGGCTTCACGCTCCCGTTCGGTTCGCCTCCGCGACCGCTCTGTCCGGGCGGCTGCTCACCGTCCGGCAGTTGCATACCGGGTGGCAGTTGCATCCCGTCCGGGACCTTCATGCCGCCGGGCGGTCTCATGCCGCCGCGCAGGCTCTGCAGAGTGGAGTTGCCTTTCAGCCTCACCCCGACGTCCTTGACGAGGGTGCCGTCGACCACCACGTCCGCGGTGACCCACTTCTTCTCACCGTTCTTGACGTACGAATCCACCATCTCGGCGTATTCCGCGTCGGAGATCGTCATCGAGAAGTCATGCTCGGTGGAGTCGTCGAACAGATCGACGGTGCCCGCGATGTTCTCGGTCACGTCCGACTCGATCACCCGCTCGTCGCCCGAGATGTAGGGGCGAACCGTCAGGCCTCCCATCGTGACGATCACGACGAGCAGGAAGACTCCGAGCGCTGCGGGCCACTTCCAGTAGCGGCGCAGCTTGGTCGGGATCCGGTGACGGAGTCGGCGGGGCGGGGTGCCTTCCTCGCGCGGCCCCATCACAGATCGGTTTGGTCATAGCCGGTCAGCACGGTGACTCGTTGGCCGGAGTTGACTTCGCTGAGGGCGGAGACGAGGTCGTTGGACTTCTGCCCCTTCTTCAGTTGGGCCGTGTAGTACATCTCGTTGAGCGCACCTGCCCGCACCGATTCGGTGGACACCAGTTCGTGTTCGGCGCAGAACTTGATGAGGACGTCCTCCACGCGTGCGACGTACGCCTGCTCCGGTGGCATCTGAACCTTGACGACCTGTCGCTGAACGTCGAGCTTGTACCAGTTCATCTTGCTCATCACGACGAGCACGAGGCAGATGGCGACTGTCGCAGCGATCGCCAACACGTAGAAGCGCGTTCCGGTGGTCATCCCGATCGCCATGACCAAGAAGATGAAGCCAACGTCGCGGGTCTCCTTGATCGCGTTTCGGAAACGGACCACCGACAATGCCCCGACCAGCGCGAACGCCCGCGCGATGTTGGATCCGACGACGAGCATGATGAGAGCGATGACCATGCCGACCAGGACGAGCGTCTGCACGTACGACTGGCTGTACGAGACGTTTTTATGAGTGAAGCGGTAGACCCAGCCGATCGTCGCCGACAGCACGAACGACAGCGCGAGCGCCACGACGATGTCCAGAGTGGTGAAGGTGCCACTCAGGTCTTGGAAGTCAAAGTTCACGATTACCTCTGCGAATGATTGTTGATGGAGAGCGAGCAGCCGACGCGGTCGGCTGATGGGGTCAGATCGTCGACGCTCGTGACGCCGAAGTCCTTGCCGTCGAGAAGGCCGGCGGGAACGATGCCCGCATCGCCGTCGGGTGCGACGAACTCGGGCGATCCGAGCTTGGAACGCGGCGCCAAGTCGAACGCTTCGACGGACTGGCAGTATTTGGACACCCGAATGACCGACATGTTGAGGCGAGCGGTCAGGTCGGTCGTCCAATACGGCACGCGCTCATTGGCTTTCAACTCGACAATCGCGAGATTCGGCGGGATGATGAACCGATTCTCCCCGCCGGCCGCGAAGTCGAAGTCGCGATCGCGTCCGTGCACCTTGTGGTCAATGGTGACGCGCAGGCCCGTGTCGGCTTCACGGCCGACGAAGGCTTCGCGCAGGTACCCGGTCGTCACGATCGGCCGCAGGTCGAGGTTCTCGACGAGCATGCTCACCTCGTCGGCGAACCCTCGCTGGCCCGGGGCGAAGTCGAGCTCCTCACCGCCGTTGAGCCATCGCCGGGCGTCGCTGTACGGCAGTTCGATTCGACGTTTCTGAGTCACTCGGTTGACCCGCTGTTTGATCTCGACTTGAACGGGCGTGTCTGAGGTGCACTCGGACGGTGGGCCGTACAGGCGGACACGGACTTTGCGACGGAACTTCAATCCCTCTATTTTCTCCCAGTAGAAGCGGAGGGACTGTGTGTCGTAATAGAGCGAGGTCACCGGATAGCCTCCGGTCGGCGAGTGCGGATCGGTGTCCATGTGCTCGGCCAGCTCATCGCGAAGCGCTGGCACGTCCAACTCGTCGATGAAGTACTTGATCTCGTATCGGTTGAACGAATGAAGACGACTCGCGGTTTCGCGGAAACCGGATCCCGGATGCTCGACGAGCTTCTCCTCAGTCGCTTCTCCGGGGTCGTTGCGCACAGTTCTGGAGAACCGGAAGCGTGCCATGTGTATTGGTCCTTTAGGCATGGGTTTACGAATAGGCGAACTTTCCTAGACAACCTCGTGAACCTGCCCGTGCGCGGCCACGAAGCTGCCAGTGTCCTGTCAATCAGGCTCTGAGGCGTGATTCCGTGGGGCGCGTGCGAAGATCGGGCCATGCACCACATCGCTTCGAGTGCCATACGTCGGGTCCTGAAGTCGGCTTTGGCTGTCGCGGACAGTGCGAGCAAGGCCACCGGGACGCCGTTCGACGCCCCGGAGATGCTGGTCCCGAATCTCGACTCACGCCGTTTCGGCTGGACGCACTACGGACTGATGATTCCGGATCTGCCCGAACCGCATCGGTTCCTCAGTGTCATGTCGTTGATCGGCGCCACCGGATCGCTCGCGTTCGACAATGACCATGCGCTCCCGTGCTCCCCTCGTCGGACGGCAGCCGTCGTCGCGGGCACCGCAGCATCGCATCCGGGGCATTTCGGCACCTACGAGTTCGGGGCGGACTTCTCCGCCGCAGCGGACGGCTCCGAGGTGCGGTTCGGCGACGACCTCGCGTTGACCGGCGGCTATCCCGAGTACCGGCTCGAAGGGAGCCTCGGCGGCGTCGGGGTCGATCTGACGATCACGTGCAGCGACACGGTGACGTGGTTCTTCCGGACGCCCGTGTACAAGCATCTGAGCCTGTTCGGCGAGTATCGCGGCACGCTCACCACCGGCCCGGACTCAGTGGACGTGTCGGGCCTGTGCTCGTTCGAGTACGGTGCGTGTCCGAGCCCGTACCTGCTCACCGGCAGGCCGCTGCCATCGCGGCTCAAGGCGCCCTTGGACTACTTCGTCTACCACATCGTGAATCTCGACGACGATAACCAGGTCTTGCTAAGCCAGTACTCGATCGGTGGAGTTCCCCTGTCTGTGCACCACCGCATTTCATCGAAGTCGCAGCGGAACCTCACAAAGCTTCCCGAACGTCTCCTTCGAGGTGACCGAGACCCGCGCTGATCCCGAGCCGACTCCGTACGGCAAGCCGATGCCGGTGCCGGCCAGGACACGTTTCCGGGTGTGCGACGAAGCGGGCGACCTGTGGCTGGATCTGCGCACCGTGATGGACACACCACTGACGTACGGGCTGGGGTCCGGTTTCGTGAGCGGATTCGCGCACGAGTCGCACTGGCGAGGAGCGCCCATCAGCGGCCGCGGCTACCTCGAGTACATCGACCGGCGCAACGGCTGAGCTTCGACGGGAACTGCTGGCGTTTGCCTCAGTTGCGCCGGAGGGGGCGGCGGGGTACCTCACCACACCCAATGAGCAGGTAGATTCTAGGAAAGACCACCAGAAAGGACGGCCATGAGCGCGACGTTCGAGGAGAAGTACGCCGACCTGCTGGACCGGCTCAACCCTGTCGAGCGCCGCGCAGTCGTGCGGTCGGTCACCAACGCCATCCAAGAAGGCTGGGACCCGACCCGTAGCCAGATCGAGTTGCAGGTACGACGCGCCGCCGGCGAGATGACCGGAGATCAGTACCGCGCTCAAGTCCTCGCCGACGTCCGCCGTAACCGCCTGGCCCACAGCGCGCGGTAAGTCATCACTACAGACCCACTGACCGGCGGGTGCGCAGCGTCCTTAACGACGTCGCGCACCCGCCGTTCTTTGCAGGAAGCGACTGATCGTGTCTAGTCGCCACCCCGACTTCGAGGCGACGTTCATCCCGGGAACGAACGTCCTGGCGAACAAACTCGATCTTTGCAACGGTGAGGACCTCGCCGAAGTCGAGTATCGGTTCTCCGCCGACCGGCAGCGCGAGATCGAGAACGGCACAGTCTAGATCGCCAAGACCTACGACCAGGACCACCTCCTTGCGATCCACCGGCACCTGTTCCAGGACCTCTACGACTGGGCCGGGACAGTACGAACGTATCCGCTGTGGCGTAACCCCGTAGTCCCGTTCGATCATTCTCGAAACACGCGGCGACCGTCTACGCCTCGGTAAATTTCGCCCGTCCCAGCAGAGAAGGCAACGGCAGAGCGGCCAAAGTATTCATGACGCTTGGTCACGACGTAGACGACCTTCGGTAGTCCGGCACGCTGGGCTCGACGGCGGCCGAGAGTTCAGCGGGGGCTGCAGTCTGACGGCATGAGTCACCGACGGATGTGCTCACAAACGAGTCAACGCCCACCCGGAGTAGTAGCACCGGATAGGCGTTGACCTCATGTCTTGATTTTCTGTGGAGCCTAGGAGATTCGAACTCCTGACATCCGCCTTGCAAAGGCGGCGCTCTACCAACTGAGCTAAGGCCCCGGGTCCGACCGAAGTCGGGGGTGGTCATGGTGGGCCTAGGAGGACTTGAACCTCCGACCTCTTCGTTATCAGCGAAGCGCTCTAACCGCCTGAGCTATAGGCCCGTGAACCGAGATGGAACATTACCCGACGAGTCCTGAACTAACAAAACGGGTGGTCAAGCGTGGGTCAGTCGAGATCCGCGAGCGTGACTTCGACGCCGCCGACCATGTCTGCGCACACGTTGTAGATGTACGCGGAAATGGTGGACAGTCCGGTCACCAGGATCGCGGCGATGACGCCGAACACGGCGGAGAAGCCGAACACCATGCCCGTGCCGATCAGATCGCCGGTGCTCTGCCCCTCGCCTTCGACGAGGTTGCCGAACGAACTGTTGATCTGGTCCCACACGCCCATCCCGCCGAGCACGCCGTACAGGATGGCGATGGCGATCATCCAGATGAAGAAGCCGACGATCGCCAGAACGCCGGTCACCTTGAACACCGACCACGGGTCGACGCGCCGGATCTGGACGGCGGCGCGCAACGGAACGCCGATCGACCGCGACGGAATTGTCTGGCTCTGCGCGCGAGCCGCTGCCTTCGCCTCCTTCGACGCCTCGACGTGGTGGATCGCGTCGAGATCGGGAAGCTGATCCTTCTTGGCCAACTCGTTTCGCGGGATGTTCCGAGTATCCGACTCGACGAACGGCTTCTGCTCGGACGGAGCGGACGTCGCGGTCTGCGGTTGAGCCTGTGCGGGCTTAGGTCCCTGCTGCGGTACGGGGCCCTGCTGCGGCGCAGAGGGTGATGCCTGCTTGGGACCCTGCTGCGGCGCGTGAGGTGTCTGCTTGGGGCCCTGGCCGGCCCCTGCCGCGCCTGTAGGCCCCGCTGACGGCCCGCCTGGGGTCGAAGGCGAACCAGTGCCCCCGGCGGCAGGAGTCGGCGAACTGGGACTAGGCGAACCAGAACCCGCCGGACCAGAACTCGACGAATCAGGACCCGAGGTGCCTGTGTCCGACGAGCCCGTAACCGAGCCTCCACTCCCCTGTGCCGATGCGGCAGGCCGCGGCGTAGTGGACGGTGTGCCCGATACGACTCCGCGCGGCGCCGGGCCGGCAGCAGGTCTGCCGCCGGTGTCGACGCCGGCGGCCTTAGCCATCTCGCCGGCGGTCAAGCCGGTCGACGCGGTCTTCTCGCCGCGCTTCCACGGCGGAACGACCTGGCCGCGTTCGACGTTCTGGTCGTCAGGTGTGCTCACAAGCGGATCCTCACTGGACGGGTGATGACACCCACCCTAAACGCTGTCGGCCGTCATTCCTGGTCTGCCGCGCCCTCTTCGGGTTCATCGGCGTTGCGTGCAATCGCCAACAGGCTGTCGCCGTCGGACAGGTTCATCAAACGGACGCCCTTCGTCTGGCGTCCAGCCTTGCGAACCTGCTTGGCCAGCGTGCGGATGACGCCGCCGCTCGACGTGATCGCGTACACCTCGGAATCGAGATCGACGATGATCGCGCCGACCAGATCGCCGCGCTTGCGGTCGTACTGAATCGTCAGCACGCCCTTGCCGCCGCGGCCCTGCGCCGTGTACTCGCCGATCTCGGTGCGCTTGGCGTAGCCGCCCGACGTCGCGACCAGCAAGAAGGTGTCGTCCTGAACGACGTTGAGCGAGAGCAGCTCGTCCTCGTCGTTGAACCGCATACCCTGCACACCGGACGTCTGACGACCCATCGGGCGCAACGTCTCGTCGTCCGCGGTGAACCGGATCGACTGCCCCTTCTTCGAGACGAGCAGAAGGTCGTCGTCCCCGCTGCACAGCTGTGCGCCGACCAACTCGTCCTCGCCCCGCAGGTTGATCGCCGCGATACCGCCAGACCGGTTCGAGTCGAACGCGTCCAGACGCGACTTCTTGACCAGACCATTGCGGGTCGCGAGCACCAGATACGGCGCATGGTCGTAACCGGAGATCCGGATGACCTGTGCGATCTTCTCCTCCGGTTGGAACGCCAGCAGGTTCGCGACGTGCTGGCCGCGCGCCGTGCGGTTCGCTTCCGGCAGCTCATACGCCTTCGCCCGGTAGACGCGGCCCTTCGTCGTGAAGAACAGCAGCCAGTCGTGCGTGCTCGAGACGAAGAAGTGCGCGACGATGTCGTCCTGCTTGAGTCCGGCGCCCTGCACGCCCTTGCCGCCGCGCTTCTGGCTGCGGTAAAGGTCAGTCCTGGTCCGCTTGGCGTAGCCGGTCTCGGTGATCGTGACGACGACGTCCTCACGGGCGATCAGATCCTCGTCCGCCACATCGCCTTCGGCCGCGATGATCTTGGTCCGACGATCGTCGCCGTACTTGTCGACGACCTCCTTGAGTTCGTTGTGGACGATCTCGCGCTGCCGTTCCGGACGCGCCAAGATGTCCTTCAGATCGGCGATCTCGCGCTCGATCTCCGCCAACTCGTCGACGATCTTCTGACGTTCCAGAGCCGACAGACGACGCAACTGCATCGCCAGGATCGCGTCGGCCTGCAACTCGTCGATGTCGAGCATGTCCATCAGCCCGGTGCGCGCGGCGTCGGTGTTCGCCGATGCGCGGATCAAGGCGATGACGTCGTCGAGCGCGTCGAGCGCCTTGACCAGGCCGCGCAGGATGTGCGCGCGCTCCTCGGCCTTGCGCAGTCGGTACCTGGTCCGTCGCACGATGACGTCGATCTGGTGCGCGACGTAGAAACGGATCATCTGATCCAAGCGGAGGGTCCGGGGCACGCCGTCGACGATCGACAACATGTTGACACCGAAGTTCGTCTGCAGCTGGCTGTGCTTGTACAGGTTGTTCAGCACGACCTTCGCGACGGCGTCGCGGCGCAACGTGACGACGATGCGCAGACCCGCACGGTCGGACGACTCGTCGTCGATCTTGCTGATGCCCTTGAGCTTGCCGTCGTTGACCTGCTCGGCGATCGAGCTGATCAGGTTGTCCGGATTCACCTGGAACGGGAGCTCGGTCACCACGAGCGTCGTGGTCCCCTTGTTCTCCTCGATGTCGACGACGCTGCGCATACGGATACTGCCGCGGCCCGTCATGTAGGCGTCCTTGATGCCCTGGGTGCCGACGATCAGGCTGGCCGTCGGGAAGTCCGGCCCCTTCACCGCGTCCATGCAGGCGGCGAGCATCGTCTCGTCGTCGGCCTCCGGGTTCGCCAACGCCCAGAAGACGGCGTCAGCGACCTCGCGCAGATTGTGCGGCGGAATATTGGTGGCCATACCGACCGCGATACCGCCGGAACCGTTGATCAGCAGGTTCGGCACGCGCGACGGAAGGACCGTCGGCTCCTGCGTCTTACCGTCGTAGTTCGGGATGAAGTCGACGGTCTCCTCGGTGATGTCACGGAGCATCTCCATCGCCAGCGGCGTGAGACGGGCCTCCGTGTAACGCATGGCTGCCGCGCCGTCGTTGCCTCGAGAACCGAAGTTGCCCTGGCCGTCGATCAACGGGTAACGCATCGACCACGGCTGGGCGAGACGGACCAGCGCGTCGTAGATCGAGCTGTCGCCGTGCGGGTGGTAGTTGCCCATCGTCTCCGACACCGGGCGGGCCGACTTCACATAGCCGCGCTCCGGGCGGAAACCCGCGTCGAACGACGCGTACAGCAGACGACGGTGCACCGGCTTGAGTCCGTCACGCACTTCGGGGAGGGCACGGCCGACGATCACGCTCATCGCGTAGTCGATGTAAGAGTTCTGCATCTCCTGGCCGAGGTCGACCGGGTCGATGCGGTCGCCGCCGCCGTCGCTGTTCAGCGGTGACAGATCGGATTCGTCGCTCATCAGATCACTTTCTTGGGTCTCGACTCCGCTCGACCGGCGAGAAGTGGCCGCTCAGTCGGCGAAGCGAAGTGGATGTCAGTCAGGCAGGAGTGTCTTAGACGTCGAGGAAACGGACGTCCTTGGCGTTGCGCGCAATGAAGCTGCGGCGTGCCGCGACGTCCTCACCCATCAGGATCGAGAACAGTTCGTCCGCTGCTGCCGCATCGTCGAGGGTGACGCGCTTGAGGACTCGAACGTCCGGGTCCATCGTGGTCTCCCACAATTCGCTGGCGTTCATCTCGCCGAGACCCTTGTAGCGCTGGATGCCGTCGGCCATGTTGATCTTCTTGCCCGAGTCGAGACCCGCCTGCAGCAGCGCGTCGCGTTCCCGGTCGCTGTACGCGAAATCGGGCGCGGAACCCTTCTGCCATTTCAGCTTGTACAGCGGCGGCTGCGCGAGGAAGACGTGGCCCTGCTCGATGAGCGGACGCATGAAGCGGAACAGGAGGGTCAACAGCAGGGTCGCGATGTGCTGGCCGTCGACGTCGGCGTCAGCCATCAGCACGATCTTGTGGTACCGGAGCTTCGAGATGTCGAACTCGTCGTGGATACCGGTGCCGAACGCGGTGATGATCGACTGGACCTCCGCGTTCTTGAGGACACGGTCGATGCGCGCCTTCTCGACGTTGATGATCTTGCCTCGCAGCGGCAGGATCGCCTGGTACATCGAGTCGCGACCGGACTTGGCGGAACCACCTGCCGAGTCGCCCTCCACGATGTAGACCTCGCACTTCTCCGGGTCCTTGCTGCGGCAGTCGGCGAGCTTGCCGGGCAGTCCGCCGATATCGGTGGCGGTCTTGCGGCGGACGAGGTCCTTGGCGCGACGGGCCGCCATACGCGCCTGCTGCGAATCGGACGCCTTGCGGATGATCGTCTTCGCTTCGGCCGGGTTGGCCTCGAACCAGTGCGCGAGATGCTCGTTGCACGCCTTCTGCACAAAGCTGCGGACCTCGGTGTTGCCGAGCTTGGTCTTCGTCTGGCCCTCGAATTGAGGGTCGCTGACCTTCACCGAGATGACAGCGGCGAGGCCT
This sequence comes from Gordonia liuliyuniae, assembly GCF_021739025.1. GTDB lineage: Bacteria > Actinomycetota > Actinomycetes > Mycobacteriales > Mycobacteriaceae > Gordonia > Gordonia liuliyuniae. The sequence continues at coordinate 324,976 of NZ_JAKKOT010000002.1, forward strand.
TCCCGGATGTCGGTCCCCTCGAGCTTGCCGTCCTTGTCCTTGATGAGCTTCTTATCGGAGGCGTACCGGTTGACCGTGCTCGTCAACGCCGACCGGAAACCCTCCTCGTGGGTGCCCCCCTCATGCGTGTTGATGGTGTTCGCGAACGTGTGGACCGATTCGGAGTATCCCTCGTTCCACTGCATCGCGATCTCGACCTCATGGCCGGTGCCCTTCGCGGTGAAACCGATGACCGTCCGGTGGATGGGCGACTTGGCGCGGCCGTTGAGATGCTTGACGTAGTCGACGATGCCGTCCGGATAATGGTAGGTCCGGGTCTTGACCTTCGCGATCTTCTCGGCCTTGTTCTCGGTCGCCGCCGAGATCGCCTCGGCGCCGTCGACGTCTCCGTCGGCCTCGACTTCGGCTTCCGCTTCGGAATCGGTGATCCGCTCGTCCGTGAGCGTGATGGTCAGTCCCTTGTTCAGGAACGCCATCTCCTGCAGGCGACGGGCGACGGTCTCGGCGTCGAACTTCGTGGACTCGAAGATCTCGGCGTCCGGCCAGAACGTGACGCTGGTACCGGTCTTGGTGGTCTTGGCGCCTTCGACGAGCGGACCCGGCTTGGCGTACGTGTACGTCTGGTTCCAGTAGGAGCCGAGATTCTGGATCTCCAGGTCGACTCGCGTCGAGAGCGCGTTGACGACCGAGATGCCGACACCGTGCAGACCGCCGGACACAGCGTAGGAGTCAGAGTCGAACTTGCCGCCCGCGTGCAGCTGTGTCATCACGACCTCGACGGTCGGGACGCCGGTCGCGTGCAGGCCGACCGGGATGCCTCGACCGTCGTCGACAACGTTGACGCCGCCGTCGGCGCGGAGGGTGACGTCCACGCGTGACGCGTAGCCCGCCATCGCCTCGTCGACCGAGTTGTCGACGACTTCCCAGATCAGGTGGTGCAGGCCGCGTTCACCGGTGGAACCGATGTACATGCCGGGACGCTTACGGACGGCTTCCAGGCCCTCCAGAATGGAGATGGAGTCGGCACCGTATTCACCGGACTTCTTCGGCTCTTTGCTACTGCTGTCGGCCACGGAGTGTCCGCTCCTGTTCATCTAGAGGGCAGGTTGGCCTCCAGTGTACTGCCTCAAGCGAATTAGCTGACCGCTCGCCACGGCCTGTCGTCCTCACAGCGCGATTTTTTCGGATAGCTGCGACTCGGTTGGCATCCGCCCCGGATTAATCGCGCTCACGCGCGAACTGACGGCCGATACGACTGCCGGTCACGTCCACTACCCGTACGTGTCCCGCGGGCCGCGCCCGGAAACGTGTCGCGGACCCTTCCGCCACGACGGAGCCTGCGGCCCCACGATGCGCAGACTCGTCACCACGTTGTGCCCGACGGAGGCGGCGATCTTCTTGAGTATCTGACTCTGCATGTATCGCAGCTGCGTCGCCCACGCCGTCGACTCGGCGCGCACATGCAGCACGCTCTCGTTGAGCTTCTCCGGTTCGGCGTGCGCCGCGATGTCCTCGCCGACGATCGACGGCCAGAGGGCGAACAGCGTGCCCTCCGAGATCTTCGACTCCCAGCCGTGATCCTTCGCCAACCGGCCGGTCAACTTGCCCAACGGCTGAGGATCGCGTGGATCGGGTCCCGCACCCGACCATGACCTGCGCGAGCGGTCTCCGCCGCGACGCCGGGACCGGATGGGCGCAGAGCGGCCCATACCGACCGACTTCCCGGCGGCGCGGGCCTCGGCACGCGCGTCTTCGAGCGCCTTACGCGCCATCTCGTATCCGCTGCGTCCGCCGAGCGGATCCGGTGGTGTCTGGTCACTCATGCGCCTCCCCCTCCTGCTCGAGCGGAGGCACGATCTTCTCATCCCCCACGACCAGCGAGCTGCGCGGTCCGCCATCGTCGGACACGCCGATGGAGATCCGGCGTCCGCCGACGCGCGTGGGGATGTCGTCGGCGACGGCGGCGGTCACCAGAAGTTGTTCGGCGCCCTCGGTGAACTCGGCGAGCTTCTCGCGGCGTCGGACGTCGAGTTCGGCGAAGACGTCGTCGAGCATGATCACGGGGTCCACGCCGTCTGCGCGGAGCAGGTCGACGCTGGCGAGCCGCAGGGCGAGCGCGAACGACCAGGATTCGCCGTGGCTCGCGAAACCCTTCGCGGGTTCGTCGCCGAGGACCAGCTCGAGGTCGTCACGGTGCGGTCCGACGAGGCTGACGCCGCGTTCGATCTCCTTGTCGCGCAGTTCGACGAGCCGTGCCGCCAGGATGTCCCGGATCTCGTCGACCGCGTCATCGCCGCCGGGTGACGCGTCGACGTCGGCACCCGCGGCGGACCGGTAGGCGATCGTCGCGGGCCGCGAGTGCGGGGCTATCGACCCGTACGCCGCCGTGACCAGCGGCGCCAGGTGTCGGACGATCGCGATTCGCGACGCCGTGACCTGGGCCCCGAACTCGGCGAGCTGGGAATCCCACACGTCGAGGGTGCTGATGACCGAATCGGTCTCACCACGGCGCATCGCTGCGCCCGCCGTCTTGAGCAGCGCGGACCGCTGCCGGAGAACCCGGTCGTAGTCGGCTTTCGCACCAGCGGCCATCGGCCGGATCTGGGCGACGAGCTCATCGACGAAGCGTCGACGCTCGCTCGGGTCCCCGCGCACCAGCGCGAGGTCTTCGGGGGCGAACAGCACCGTCCGCAGAATGCCAAGGACTTCGCGGGTACGACGCACCGGCCGCGTGTTGATAGCCGCCTTGTTCGAGCCGGACGCCGCGATCGCCAAGTCGACGGTCAACTCGCGCCCGTCATTCTCGACGGTCGCCGACACTTTCGCGACATCGGCTCCCGACCGCACCAACGGTGCGTCACTGGACACTCGGTGCGACCGCAGCGTCGCAACGTAGAACAGCGATTCGAGGAGATTCGTCTTACCGAATCCGTTCCGCCCCACGAAGATCGTGGTCTCCGGAGCCAACGTGAACTCGGCGCTCGGCCATGAGCGGTAGTCGCGCAGCGTCAGATCTCGAACGAACACGTCTGGGGCGCGGATCAGCCCGGCAGACGCACAGGCATCAGCAGGTAGCTGAACTCGCTGTCGGGTGCGGCGTACAAGCCGGACTCGTCGGTCACCGGATCGTTGCCGGAAGCGGGCCGCAGGACGGCGGGACGGATCGCGGCACGCTGCTGGCCGCTGCCGTCCGGCTCCGGGTTCGTGAAACCGAACTCGACTGTCTCGGAACCGATCGCGGCCAGGCCGTCGAGCAGATAGGTCGGGTTGAACGCGATGATGATCGGCTCACCGTAGAACGCGACCGGCAGTTCTTCCTCCGCCTTGCCCGCTTCGTCGCCGCCCGCGGTGAGCATCACCGAGTCGCGCGTGAAGTCCAGGCGGACCTGCGCACCGCGTTCGGCGACAAGTGAGACACGCTTGATGGCTTCGATGAGCGGAGCGCTGTCGACGGAGGCGACCGATGTGTGTCCGGCAGGGAACAGTTGGCGGAACTTCGGGAACTCCGCATCGAGCAGACGCGTCGTGGTCTTCTTCGCGTTGTTCGTGATGCCGAGAATGCCGTCGGACCCGATGGCGTGCGCCGAACCGAAAGCGAGATCGACAGTGCCGGTGCCGTCCGAGCCTGCCGATTTGGCTGCTTCGGAGAGTGTCTTGGCTGGGACGAGCGCAGAGCCTGCGGTACCGGCCTCAGAGGGACTCCACTGGAGTTCACGGACCGCGAGACGGAAGCGATCGGTGGCGGCGAGGACCACTTTGTCGCCGTCGATCTCCACGCGGACGCCGGTCAACATCGGCAGGGTGTCGTCGCGACCTGCGGCGACCGCGACCTGTGACACGGCCTGGGCGAAGAGATCGGCGGGGACGGTGCCGGTCGTCTGAGGAACGTCAGGCAGATCCGGGTAGTCCTCGGCGGGCATCGTCGGCAGCGAGAAGCGCGCGCTGCCGCAGGCGATAGCGACGCGACTGCCGTCGATGGTCACATCGACGGGCTTGCTCGGAAGCGCCTTGGTGATGTCGGCGAGCAGTCGGCCGGAGACCAATGCGGTGCCGTCGTCGGACACCTCGGCCGAGATGGTCTGGGTGGCCGACACCTCGTAGTCGAATCCTGAGACTCTCAGACCGTCGTCCCCTGCGGTCAGGACGACGCAACCGAGGACCGGGACCGGCGGACGCGACGGCAGGCTCCTGGCAACCCATGCGACGGCATCGGCGAACTCGTCACGCACGACACGGAACTTCATCTGCGGTGATTGCCCTTCTGCTGGTTGACGGCCGTGCGCGGTGACGCGCTCGACTCCGGCGACACGACCGTGTCACCGGGTTCCACTCTAGAGCGAGCACCGTGGTGTATCGCAACAGCGGCGGTGATTCGACGGACCGGCGGGACGTCGTTCGGCTGTGTATGCACACAACTACTTTTAAAAGAAGTACTTCTTAGAGAAATTCTTACTAGAAGTAGGACCTGTGGAATCTGTGGATAACTCACCTTCCAGCAGGTCACATGACCGGCATCGCTGGGGACCGACATAGAACCGAGCCTGTGGATAACTCAGTGCGGTTGTGGACCGTGATAGTTATCCACAATGTGCACAACCCCTGTGCACAGCTTTGCGGCGAGTCGTCACCAAGTTGTCCACAGGGCGGCGTGAACACGGACCTGGGGTTTTGTCATTGCGACACGCCGGTGACGACACGACGAATTCGACCTTCGTGTCGCGTGAACCGTTCGTCGCCGAGACGACCGAGTGCCCGAGACATCAGCGGTTGGCCCGCTGTTTGATGCGTGCGGTCAGTTCCTGCACGTGGTCGTAGACCTTGCGCCGCTCCGGCATCTCCTTGTTGATCTTCTTCACCGCGTACATGACCGTCGTGTGGTCGCGGTCGAACGCTTCACCGATCTTCGGGAGCGACAGATCGGTGAGTTCGCGGCACAGGTACATCGAGATCTGGCGTGCCTGCGTCACCGGCCGCATCTTGCTCGGTCCGCGCAGATCCTCGATGGAGATGTCGAAGTACTCGGCGGTGATGGCCAGGATGCTCGCGGCGCTGATCTCGATCGCCCGGTCGTCCGGGATCAGTGCCTTGAGCACGACCTCGGCGAGTGTCCGGTCGAGCTCGGCGTTCTGCAGGGATGCGAACGCCGTGACCCGGATCAGCGCGCCTTCGAGCTCACGGATGTTGCGTTCGATCTTGGATGCGATGAGCTCCAGGACGTCGTCCGGGGCCGCCAGCTTGTCCATCTGCGCCTTCTTACGAAGGATCGCGATACGTGTCTCGAGGTCGGGCGGCTGCACGTCGGTGATGAGTCCCCACTCGAACCGGGTCCGCAAGCGGTCCTCGAGGGTGGCCAGCTGCTTCGGCGGACGGTCGGACGAGACGACGATCTGCTTGTTCGCGTTGTGCAGCGTGTTGAACGTGTGGAAGAACTCCTCCTGGATGCCTTCCTTGCCCTCCAAGAACTGGATGTCGTCGATCAGCAGCATGTCGATGTCGCGGTACCTGCGTTTGAACGCGACGCGGCGGTCGTCACGCAGGGAGTTGATGAAGTCGTTCGTGAACTCTTCGGTCGAGACGTACTTGACGCGCATCCCCGGGTACAGGCGTTGCGCGTAATGGCCCGCCGCGTGCAGGAGGTGAGTCTTGCCCAGGCCGGATTCGCCCCAGATGAACAGCGGGTTGTACGCGCGAGCCGGGTTCTCGGCGACGGCGACCGCCGATGCGTGCGCGAACCGGTTCGACGCGCCGATCACGAACGAGTCGAACGTGTACCGCGGGTGCAGCGACGTCGTGCTGCTCTCGGCGGGCGTCGCGACATCGCGGTCCGCGAAATACGACGTCCACTCACGCGGCCCGGGTTGCGGGCCCTGCGGCGCGTCGGAGTAGTTCAACGCGGAGAACTCGTTCGGCGCTGGATCGGCACGGTGATCGAGCGTGTCGACCGCTGCGGCCGCGGCCGCAGGCGTGCGAACCGGAGCCGGCTCGGCAGGCGTCGACGCGATCTCCTCCGGTTCGGCGACGCGGACCGCGATGTCGACGGTCTGACCGAGATGGGTGCTGAGCGCGGTCCGGATCACTTCTCGGAGATTGCGCTCGATCTGTTCTTGGACCAGCGGAGTCGGCACCGCCAGGAGCGCGAAACCCTCGATCAGCGTCAACGGTTGGACGAGCGAGAGCCACGCCTTCTGCTGTCTCGAGAGTGGTTGCCCACTCGGCGTGGCGGATTCGCCGGTGAGTTCAATGACGACCTGCTTCCAGACGTCGTTGAACGACTCGCGATCGCTCGCCATGCCGGGCCCCCTTCAACAGTAAATCCACAGACGTGCGTCCTAGAGGTTGCCACGAAATGCCACGCCAGCGCGAGTTGTCCACACAGTTATCCACATCTGTGGAGAAAGCTGTGAACAAATCTCAGGCATGTAATTCGCTGCCCTGTGATCCAGGCAGGTCGGAGCGGGTTTGATCGGGCAGCAGCGGTCCAGTAGTCTCGACAGGTCGCCCAAACACGTGTGCAGGTCATCTAGTCATGAGATGAGACCGGTACCCAGCGTCGGGCAAGAGACCACCTGCTGTATCGACTCAAGGAGCACCCAGTGGCTAAGGGGAAGCGTACTTTCCAGCCGAACAACCGTCGTCGCGCCCGCGTGCACGGCTTCCGTCTGCGCATGCGTACTCGCGCCGGCCGCGCAATTGTGAACGGTCGCCGTTCCAAGGGCCGCGCCAAGCTGACCGCCTGAGTCGGCGCGTATCCGATCGCAGCGATCGGTGACCGCCGCCTCCAGGCGGATCTCGCGGAGATCCGATTTCGCCCGCACACTTGCCAAAGGTGTGCGGGTTTCGGCACGTGATCTGGTGATCCACCTGGCGCCCGTGTCTGCGACATGGCCGGACCCGACCGGTCTGCGTGCGGATGTCGCGACCATCGGTGGCCCCTGGCTCGGCCTCATCGTCTCGAAAAAGGTCGGCGACGCCGTCACCCGGCATCGGGTCGCACGGCGTCTTCGTCATGCCTTCGCCCAGGTGCGCGGCGAACTGCCGGTCGCCGAGACTTTCGTCGTACTGCGCGCGTACCCGTCCATCGCCGAGCTCTCCACCGATGAGCTCGCCGATCAGTTGAGGGCCGGCTTCGCGCACCGGAAAGCGCAGGCGGCGTTCGCGGGGGCGCGATGAGTCTCGCCCACCGAATCCACATGTGGCCGCGTCGGGCCCTTATGTTCCTGATCGAGCTGTATCGGACGTGGATCTCCCCGACCCGGATGCCGACGTGCCGGTTCGAACCGACCTGCAGCGGATATGCGGTCGAAGCACTGGGTAGGCACGGATTCGTCTGGGGTTCGGTGCTCTCGGTGTTCAGACTTCTCAAGTGCGGACCCTGGCATCGCCCCGGATACGACCCGGTGCCCGAGAACGGTCCGCGACAATGGCTCGCCGCGATGGTCGGCAAGCAGCAGACTTTAGAAAGCGGCGCTCGCGCGCCAACTTCAGATAGGGGTCAGTGAGCCGTGCTCAACTTCATCTACTACCCGGTGTCCTGGATCATGTGGGTCTGGCACTGGCTGTTCGACAAGATCATGCCGGACTCGCCGGGTGGTTCGGGCGTCGCCTGGGCACTGTCCGTGGTGTTCCTCGTCTTCACGCTGCGCGCGATCCTGTACAAGCCGTTCGTCAAGCAGATCCGCACGACGAAGCAGATGCAGGAAATCAACCCGCAGATGCAGGCGATCCGTAAGAAGTACGCCAACGACCGGGTCAAGATGACCGAGGAGATGCAGAAGCTCCAGAAGGAGCACGGGTTCAACCCGCTTCTCGGTTGCCTGCCGATGTTCATGCAGATCCCGGTGTTCATCGGTCTGTTCCACGTGCTGCGTTCGTTCAACCGGATGGGCACCGGCACCGCCATGCCGATCGGCGGCACCAGCGAGGCGATGACCGCGGAGCAGACGAGGTCCATCGGCAACTATGCGTTCAGCGCGGACCAGGTTCAGAACTTCCTCGACGCCCGTATCTTCGGCGTCCCGCTGTCGTCGTTTATCACCGAGCCAGTCGAGCAGTTCCAGGCGTTCGTGGAGCCGGGCCAACCGGTGGACTTCACGCGGTGGCAGATCGCCGTGGTCGTCGTGCCGCTGATGATCGTGGCCTCCATCGCGACGCACATGAACTCGCGCGCTTCGGTTGGACGTCAGACGGCGGCCGCATCGGACAACCCGCAGACCCGCATCATGAACAAGCTCGCGCTCTACGTGTTCCCGCTCGGCATCCTCGCGACCGGACCGTTCTTCCCTGTCGCGATCCTGCTCTACTGGGTGAGCAATAACCTCTGGACCTACGGTCAGCAGCACCTCGTCTTCGGTCGTATCGCCAAGGAAGAGGAAGAAGCCAAGGCTGCCAAGGAGGAACGGCTCAGGGCCAATGCTCCGAAGCCGGGAGCCAAACCGAGCAGCCCTAAGCGCGGTGCGACCGCAGTAGCCGATGCCGCGACCGACGTCGACGAGGACGGTTCCGACGAGGCACCGAAGACCTCGCTGAAGAAGGGCGACGGGACGTCGACCCAGAAGCCGTCCGGCGAGAAGGCCAAGCAGCAGCCCGGTCCGGGGAAGAAGCCGTCGCCCGGACAGCGACCGAACAAGCCTGGCGGCGCCAAGCAGTCCGGCAACAAACGGAACAAGAAGAACAGGCAAGGCCGCAAGCGCTGACGCCGTTCTCGCGACGCTACGAACTTTTCCGCAGAAGATACAGAGGTACAAATCATGACAGGTGACGCTGTGCAGGCCCCCGTCGAATCCGACGAGCCGATTGCCGAGGATGCTCCGGAGGCATTGAGCGAGGAAGACAGTCTGGTCGAAGAGGGCGAGATCGCCGGCGACTACCTCGAGCAGTTGCTCGATGTTCTCGACTTCGACGGTGACATCGATCTGGACGTCGACGGCGATCGTGCGATCGTCAGTATCGACGGAGGCAAGGATCTGTCGAAGCTCGTCGGCCGCGACGGTGAGGTGCTCGACGCGCTCCAAGAACTCACTCGGCTCGCCGTCCAGCAGGCTACCGGCGATCGCAGCAGGTTGATGCTCGACGTCAGTCGGTGGCGCGCCGACCGACGCGATCGTCTCGCCCGACTCGGCACCGAGGTGTCCGAGCGCGTGCGCGACAGCGGGGAACGTGAGTCGCTCGACCCGATGACTCCGTTCGAGCGCAAGATCGTGCACGACGCTGTCGCCGCCGTCGACGGCGTGTACAGCGAGAGCGAAGGCGCCGAGCCCAAGCGTCGCGTGGTCGTCATCAAGGAGTGAGGTCTCCCCTCCCCCTGTCCAGAGAAGTCCCGGCCATGTGGCCGGCACTTCTCTTGTCTGAAGGGGGAGAATTACAGCTATGTGATTCACGGTGTTTCACGTGGAACCGGAAGCGGGCATCGATCGGCCCGCGTTTCACGTGAAACCCATTGACGAATGAGGACAGATGGTAGACGACCAACCCACAGCCGAGTGTGAACCTACTCCCGAGGTCGCAGCCGCGGTCTTCGGTGACCGACTCGATGAAGCGAACGCGTACGCTCGTCTACTCACTGAGCAGGGAGTGCTGCGCGGTCTCATCGGACCGAGTGAGGTCCCGCGTCTATGGACGAGGCACATTCTCAACTGTGCTGTGCTCGGCGAAGTGATTGACGATGGAGCGACGGCGTTCGACATCGGCAGTGGGGCTGGCCTGCCGGGCATCCCCCTGGCGATAGCGAAGCCGAACGTGTCGATTACGTTGATCGAACCGCTCCTGAGACGAACTACCTTCCTAGACGAGGTGGTATCTGAGCTCGGGCTGACAAACGTCACGGTGACGCGAGGCCGAGCCGAGGAGAAGGCCGTGCTGGCGGCCGTCGGCACGGCCGACGTCGTGACGTCACGGGCCGTCGCGCCACTCGATCGGCTCGCGGGATGGTCGGCTCCCCTGATCCGGGTGGGTGGACGACTCATCGCTCTCAAAGGGCGTTCGGTCACCGAAGAGATCGAGCGTGATCGCTCTGCGGTACGGAAGGTGGGCATCGTCGATCTGGCCGTGACACAGTGCGGTGTCGAAGTACTCGACGAGCCGACAACTCTCCTCGTCGGGTCGAGGGTCCGGACAGACAAGGATGCGGCCGCCGCCCGCCGAGCCGCACGTCGAGCCAAGCGAGGACGTTAGAGGATTGGTGTCCTTTCGACGGAGAGCGCACAATAGACGGAACGACGTAAGGAGCTCCGGGGTGCCCGAAGACGAATCAGTAGTTTCACGTGAAACACCGACCGATACGCATGCAGGGCACTACGCGGACACGCCGATCGCGGCTGCGGCTGAGCGAGCAAGCCAGGTTCTGACTCCGGGAGGCTCTGGCACACTCCCCCGTCCGGCGCGGCCGAGAATCATGACGGTAGCGAATCAGAAGGGCGGGGTCGGCAAGACCACCTCCGCTGTGAATCTCGCGGCCGGGCTGGCGATCCACGGCCTCGGCGTACTCGTCGTCGACCTCGATCCTCAGGGCAACGCCAGTACCGCGCTAGGGATCGATCACCGCCGGCCGGGGATAGCGTCGGTGTACGAGATGCTCTTGGACGACGTGTCGCTGCGCGATGCGATCCAGCAGTCTCCCGCTAGCGACAGGCTCTTCTGCGTGCCGTCGACTCTGGACCTCGCGGGAGCGGAGATCGAGTTGGTCTCCATGGTGGCCCGGGAGAGTCGTCTGCGTAGATCCCTCGACGAGAGCGTGCTCGCTGAGCTCGATATCGACTACGTGCTGATCGACTGCCCGCCGTCTCTTGGGCTGCTGACCGTCAACGCGATGGTCGCTGCGAAAGAGGTCCTCATTCCGATCCAGTGTGAGTACTACGCATTGGAGGGTGTCGGACAGCTACTCCGCAACATCGAACTCGTGCAGGCACATCTGAACAAGGAGCTGCACGTGTCGACGGTTCTTCTGACGATGTACGACGGTCGGACCAAGCTTGCGGATCAGGTCGCTTCTGAGGTTCGGAACCACTTCGGTGACACCGTGTTGTCGACGATCATTCCTCGCAGCGTGAAGGTCTCCGAGGCTCCTGGTTACGGTATGTCGATCATCGAGTACGACCCGGGTTCACGTGGATCCATGAGCTATCTCGACGCGTCGCGAGAACTGGCGCAGCGCGCGGCACTGGAAGGTGGTCTGGCGTAATGGCACAACAGCGCGACGCGCAACGGCGGGGCGGTCTCGGCAGAGGTCTGGCCGCTCTCATCCCGACCGGTCCGACCGAGGAGGATCCGGGCGCCAACACACGACGCATGGGCTCAGCCGCGGCCGACGTCGTGATCGGTGGCGGTTCCTCTGGGGGTTCGTCGAGCGACTCCGGCGGAGTCGAGACCGATGTTTCACGTGAATCAACCGATCCCCGTCGTGAGTCGCCCCGCGGGTCGAGCGAAGGCGACACGCCGGACGCCATTGGTGCCGTCTATCGCGAGATCCCGCCGTCGCAGATTGAGCCGAACCCAAGCCAGCCGCGCACCGTGTTCGACGAGGACGCGCTGGCGGAGCTCGAGCATTCCATCCGCGAGTTCGGCCTGATGCAGCCGATCGTCGTCCGGGAGCTCCCCTCCCCCACTGCTGACGGGGTCCGCTATCAACTCATCATGGGCGAGCGCCGCTGGCGTGCTGGCACCAATGTCGGTGTCGAGGTGCTTCCGGCGATCGTCCGCGAGACGCCCGACGGTGAGATGCTCCGCGATGCGCTCTTGGAGAACATCCATCGCGCACAGTTGAATCCCCTCGAAGAGGCGGCCGCGTATCAGCAGTTGCTCGAGGAGTTCGACGTGACACACGAAGAGCTCGCGAACCGACTGGGTCGCTCGCGTCCGGTCATCTCCAACATGATCCGATTGCTGCGTCTGCCGATCCCGGTCCAGCGTCGCGTCGCGGCGGGCGTGCTGTCGGCTGGGCATGCGCGTGCGCTTCTGTCGTTGGAGACAGGCAGCGAGGCGCAGGAGCAGTTGGCGGCTCGGATCGTGGCCGAAGGGCTGTCCGTACGCGCGACCGAGGAGGCCGTGACGCTCGCTAATCGCGGCGACGATGACTCGCCGGTGGCTCCCCAACGCAAGCGGCAACAGATGCAGATGCCGGGGTTGCAGGACGTCGCAGACAGGCTTTCGGATCGGCTGGACACGAAAGTGACCGTCAGTCTCAGTAAGCGGAAGGGAAAGGTCGTCATAGAATTCGGTTCGGTGGACGATCTGGAGCGAATCGTCACGATGATCGCGGAGCAGACGGACAACGCGACCTAGTCCGATTATTCCCATTTACCACTAGTGATATACGCCTGCACCCTTGAAACGTCACAGTGACATGCAGGTTTCGTGAGTACTTCGGCGTGATACGGGAGCAACGATGACGGTGACGGTAGTACCTCTGGAACTCGAGATGTTTCAGACTCTGCCGTCGCATACTCGGCGCTGTGTCTTCTGGGAAATGGATCGCGACGACCCGAACAGTTTCGAGTCGGGGATGGTCGAGCGGAAGTCGGCGGTCGACCACGAAAGCGAATTCGACAAGGAGGCCTGGATCTCCGGACTGCTCCTCGAGTGGGGCACGTGCGGACAGGTCGCCGTCGAGTCCACGACCGGCCGGGTCGTGGGCAGCGCTCTCTACGCTCCCCCGGGGCGAGTCCCGCGAGCCCGACGTTTCCCGACGGCTCCGGTTGGCTCGGATGCGGTCCTGCTGTCGACTGTGTCGGCGGAACCCGGCTTCGAAGAGATCTCGGTGACGCTCATCGACGCCGTCGTCACCGACGTCGTGCGGCGAGGTGTCCGCGCTATCGAAGCTTTCGGATTCACCGGTTCACGTGAACCACTCGAGCGCGATCTGGTCGGCTTGATGCTCGGCAACGGCTTTGACACGGATGCGTGCCTGGACTGCCTGATGCCGACGCAGCTCCTCATCGACTGCGGCTTCGAGACAGTCGCGGCCGATCTCTATCTGCCCAGGCTTCGCCTGGAGCTCGACGAGGGACTCGGATGGAAGTCCGCAGTGGAGCGGGCGCTCGAGAAGCTGGTAGTCGAGGCGGCTGCCGATCTGTCCGGCGCGCCAACGCCCGTCGGCTGAACTGACTGCGTGCTCTACGGTCGTCGCATCGCCTCGTCCCACCGTCGTTGTTTCACGGGAAACAACATCGATGTGATTTACGGAGTGATGCGTTCCGCGGCCAGAAGATCGGCGAACGTGTATGTCCCCGTCGGACGGTCGTTCTCACCGAGAAGGTAGAGACGCTTGACGGCGACGAGGATGGCTTCGGCGATCGTGTCGCGCTGGCCGGGGTCGGCGAGCATCGCAGCGTCGTGAGGATTCGTGATGTATCCGGTCTCGATGACGACGACGGGCATCCGAGTGGTGCGCAGAATGTTCCACGTGCGCTCGTGCGTGCGGCAGTCGAGGAAGCCCGTGCGGGCGACCAGCTCACGCTGGATGAAGCTCGCGAGATTGCGGCCGATGGTCGAGAACGAGCCGTGAGTGTTGCCGAAGTAGAACGTTGCGACACCATTGGCGAGCTCGTTCCGATAGCTGCCCGCGCGCAGCGAGATCATCAGATCGACGTCAGCGAGATTCGCGACGCGGGCGCGCTCATCGTCCTCCGGCGACGACTTCCCGTCGTGCGACAGGAACGTCTCCATACCGGCCGCCGACATGCGTCCCTCGAGACGCGACGCCAGATCCCACAGTGCTCCGGCGTCGGCTTCGGCGTCGGAACCGGGGTCGATGAGGATGCGCTTGCCGGACAGCTGGGGGCCGGAGCGCCGCACCTGCTCCTCTTCGCGGATGGCGTGCGGCGATCCGCCGGTGATACGGGTGCCGAGGCGGTTGAGGGAACGGATCGTCTCGGGCCCGCAGATGCCGTCCGAGCTCAACCCGTACTCGGTCTGGTAGCGGCCGACGGAGTTGTGCGTGACTTCGCCGAACTGTCCGTCGACGAGTCCGTGGTAGTAGCCGAGGTTCTGCAGGCGTGACTGCAGGGTGGCGACGTCGTCGCCCGTCATGGGTGCGGACAGGCGGTACAGGAGGACACGGCTGCCGAGTTGATACGACGCTTCACGGAGTGCGGCGTACGTCGCGCTGCCGACCACGCCGTCGACGATCAGGCCGCGTTCTTGTTGAAACGCGCGGACTGCGCGATCGCACGCGGCATCAAAGACCGCTTCGGGCGGGGACCATAGGCTCCGCTCGTCACCGGGTGTGGCGGTCGGCGCCGGAGGCAGCAGTCCTCGTGTAGCAAGGATGGCCCGAATCTCGGCGACTGCCGAGCCGTGATCGCCGAGTCGCAATACCGGCATGGAGACCCACTTTCTCGCATAAGGGTGACGGCCGCCGACCGGGTGGCCGGCGGCCGTCACTGCACCGCTCTATTCTCTCAGGTCCGTGTCGATGCCGACAAACGAAAGGGTCGGATCGAGACCAACCGTAGTGGCGATCGACGGCTGTGTCTGGACCGCCGTCATTCGAGGACGGGCGCGAGCTCCCGCAGGATGGCGGCCTTCGGCTTGGCTCCCTGGATCGTCTTGGTGGGTTTGCCGTTCTCGAACAGGATCATCGTCGGAATCGACATGATCTGGAAGTCGCGGGCGATCGCGGGGTTCGCGTCGACGTCGACCTTGGCCACAGTCAGCTTCTCACCGTTGTCGCGAGCGATCTCGTCGAGAACCGGGGCGACCATCTTGCACGGGCCGCACCAGGTGGCCCAGAAATCGACCAGCACGGGTTTGTCGGATTCGAGGACGTCCGCCTTGAACGTGTCGTCGGTGACGTCGACGGTGTTGCCTGCCATGTTGTTACTCCTAATTTGAGAGCCTGGGGTTCGAGAGCCGGGGTTCGGGAATCTGGGGGTTCGGGGATGGACGTCAGCCCGCGTGATCGGCGAGCCAGCGCTCGGCGTCGATCGCTGCCGAGCAACCGCTGCCCGCCGCGGTGACCGCCTGGCGGTAGGTGTGGTCGACGAGGTCGCCGCACGCGAACACGCCGGGGACGTTGGTGTAGGTGGAACGACCGTCGACCTTCACATAGCCGTCTTCGTCGAGATCGACCTGGCCGCGCACGAGTTCGCTGCGGGGGTCGTGCCCGATGGCGACGAACATGCCGGTGGCTTCCAGGGTGCTGGTCTCGCCGGTGACCGTGTCGGTGAGTTCGAGCTCGGTCACCGCGTTGTCGCCCTTGACGGCGGAGACGGCCGCGTTCGTGACGAACTCGATCTTCTCGTTGGCGCGGGCTCGTTCGAGCATGATCTTCGAGGAGCGGAACTCGTCGCGTCGGTGGACGAGGCTCACCTTGCGGGCGAACTTGGTGAGGAAGGTGGCCTCCTCCATTGCCGAGTCACCGCCGCCGACGACGACGATGTCCTGCTCCTTGAAGAAGAATCCGTCGCATGTCGCGCACGAGGAGACGCCGCGACCGAGGAGTTCCTGCTCCCCCGGGATGCCGAGGTAGCGGGCGGCGGCGCCCATCGCGAGGATGACGGCGCGGGCACGATAGACCTCGCCGCCGACCTCGACCTCCTTGATGTCGCCTTCCAGGCGCATCGCATCGACTTCTTCGATACGAAGGTCGGCACCGAACCGGATCGCCTGCTCGCGCATCTCGTCCATCAGTTCGGGACCCTGGATGCCCTTCTGGAAGCCGGGGAAGTTCTCCACCTCGGTCGTGGTCATCAGCGCGCCGCCGAAGGAGATTCCTTCGAAGACGACGGGCGACAGCTCGGCGCGGGCCGCATACACCGCGGCGGTGTAGCCTGCGGGGCCGGATCCCACAATGATCAGTTCGTGGATCTGGTTCTCGGTGTCGCTCGTCAATCCGACGCTCATTAATCCTCCGTGTAGCAAGTGGGCCCGCCGTTGCACGCGGGCTTTGTCCTTCAACACAAGGATATGGGCTGATGTTCCCGCAGGCCGCCGGAGGTGGAGGCGGTCACAGATCTGACGACGGCCGGCAGATCACTGAGCGGGTTCAGTCGGTGTGGAATCGGCTGATGGTGTCGAGCATCCGCGCCCTCACGTCCGGCGGGATCGGGACCTCTTCGTCGCGCAGCGAGACGAGATCGGCGTTCGTCGCATCGAGGGCGGCGAGGATGCGTTGAGCGTCGGGATCGTCTGCGGTCACCTCTCGTACATGGTCTGCGAAGGCAGGATCGAGGTGTCCGGCGTGGAAGCTGATGAGAACGTCGGTTGGCACCGGCGGGCCGGGATACCGTCCGTCGTGACTGTCCGCCCCGTTGTGCTCCATCAGACTGTGTCCGCCTCCGCGTCGTTGGTGATTAGATTCCATCACTGATTTAGACGCAGCGGAACCCGTTTCGGTTCCCTTGTGCCAGTTCGGGCGTGGCGGATGTCGAAGCGGGCCGCGTCAGCTCTGGGTTCTCAGGTGGCCGAGGACGAGCGCGAGCTTCGCCCGTCCGCGGTTGGCTCGGCTCTTGACCGTTCCGGGAGGAACGCCGAGCGCTTCGGAGGCGTCGGCGACGGAGAGATCGTAGATGTGCAGCAGGATGATCACCGCCCGTTGCTCGGGTGGGAGGACGTCGAGCGCGCGACCGATGGAGAGCGACAGGTCGATGTCGCCGGTGTGGTCGAGCGGATCGGCCAGCGACTCGTCCTCCTCTATGAGCGGTGTGCTCGCATGCGACTTGTTCCGTCGGAGGCGATCGAGAGACGCGTTCAAGACGACCCGGTAGAGCCAACTCGAGACCGTGCAGTCGAACCGGAACCGGCCCGCGGTCTTGTTGACTGATTCGAGTGCGTCCTGGAGTGAATCGGCTGCGTCGTCGTAGTCGCCGGTGGTGCGCAGAGCGACTGCCCACAGCTTGTTCTCGTGCCGTTTGAAGAGAACTTCAAAGGCGGTGCGGTCCCCGTTGGTGTGATCCCGGAGCAACTGGTCGTCGCTTCGGGTGTCTGTGATCCCCCGTTGCATGTCGATGAATCTAGGCCCGCACACCGCCGAAAATGTCTGTTTCTGCGTACTTGTGGATAAAGTCGGCAAATTGTGGATCATTCGACCAGGTCTTGTGGATAACTTCCGTCTATCTGCCCAACGAGGTGGGCAGATCCGTCAACGACTGGCTGCAGGGTCCGGCGTAGTTCCGGTGATCACCGGTGCCAGGGCAGCTCGGGCGATCCGCTCGGCCGCGTCCGGGTCGTCGAGATCTATACCCAGACTCGGGGCGACGATATAGGAGATCGCTGCGTGGATCAGCACGTCGGCCTGGGCATCGGCGTCCCGGCTCGGTATCCGCCCGGACTGCTGCGCTCGCGCGATATTCGCCCTGATCGCACGGAATGCGAGGGCCACCGCAGAGTTCGGGCCGTGCGAGAGCCCCTCGATCACTTCGAGCCTGCGTGTGGGCGTCGCACCGCGCAGCAGCGGGTGGTCGCGTAACCCGACTGCTGCCCGGAACCCGTGGACCACCTGGTCGGTGGGGTCGGTGATGACTGTGAAATCGACGGCCAGATCGGTGAGAACGCGTGTGATGTCGCGGGACAGAGCGCGTTCGAACAAGTGGTCCTTGCTCTGGAACCTCCGGAACAGTGTGCTCCGGCCGATGCCGGCCTGGGCGGCGACCTCGTCCATCGTCGCCTCTTCGGTGCCGCGATCGGCCAGTACACGGACGGCGGCGTCGAGGATGCGGGCGTCTGTCGGGTCGCCCGTTTCGGTCGACGGCACGCGAGCATGCTCGAACGCCCGGTTCAGCAGGTGATGAAGTGGCGCGCCGGGTCTAGTCACGCATCGATTATCGCATCGGCGGGCGTGCTCGAAATCTCTGTGGTACTAATTAGTCTCTAATAGTCCCACGACGGTCGGTGAATCGTCGACGATGCCCTCGAACGCTGGGCGGATGGTGGTCAGATGAACGCGCAACGGAGAGGCTCGAACACATCGCTGGCCCATGTCGGCGACAAGGTGCGCGCTGTTCGAGTCTTGATTGATTCCGGACTCATCGAGATCAGGCGACCCCGCCAGATCCTCATCACCCTGAGACAGAATCGGGTGCACGGACCGGCTGCGGCGATGCTGATGAAGGCGGCGAGAGACCACCCGAGCAGGTCCGCGATCACCGACGAGCAGGGCACCATTACGTTCCGGGAGCTCGACCAGCGATCAGACGCACTCGCGAAGGCGTTGCTCGACATGGGGATTCCGGCAGGAGCGTCGGTCGGCATGCTCGCACGAGACCATCGCGGCCTACTGACGACGGTGGTCGCCGCAGGCAAGGCCGGCTACCAGCTCGTCATGCTGAACACGGGCTTCGCCAAACCACAGTTCGCCGCAGTCGTGCGACGCGAAGGCGTGACCGCGGTGCTGCACGATTCCGAGTTCGACGAACTGTTGGACGAGCTGCCGAGTGATCTGCCGCGAATCGTCACCCGCCTCGAGCCAGGCGACTCGATCCCCCCGGGAGCTCGACTGCTCGACGACGTTCTGAGGTCGGCCGGGGCGGGCCGGATCAGGCTTCCCAGACCGTCGACTCCGGCGGGGATCACCGTCCTCACCAGCGGGACCACCGGGCTGCCGAAAGGCGCTCCGCGCGCGAAGGTCTCTCCGTTCGGCAGCGCGATGATCCTCGACCGTCTGCCGATCCCCCACGAGTCGAGCGTGGTGATCGCTACCCCGATGTTCCACGGGACGGGGTTCGCGCTGTGGTTGGTGAGTGCTGGACTCGGCAACCAGGTGGTGACGACTCGCCGTTTCGATGCCGAGGCGACACTCCGTTCGGTGGCCGAGAATCGAGCAGAGCTGCTCGTCGCGGTCCCGACCATGTTGAGTCGCATCCTCGACCTCGGTCCGGAGACGATCGCGCGCTACGATCTGTCGTCGCTGCGAGGCGTCGTCGTCGCCGGTTCGGCACTCTCGCCCTCTTCTCGCATGGCTGCGAAGTCGATGAACCCGGTGTGAAGGGAATCGTCCACGTGCGCTGCGCCGCCGCGTTCAAGGGCTACACCGACGGCACCGTGAAGGACTCTGTCGACGGTTTCATGTCGACCGGCGACGTCGGTCACTTCGACGACGAAGGGCTCCTATTCATCGATGGTCGCGCCGACGACATGATCGTCTCCGGCGGCGAGAACGTCTATCCCCAGGAGATCGAGAATCTGCTCGCGGGTCATCGCGAAGTCGTGGACGTAGCAGTTGTCGGTGTGCCCGACCACGATTTCGGCCACCGGCTGCGCGCTGTCATCGTGGCCGGCGCCGGTTCGAACCTCGACAGCGAGACCGTCCGCCGATACGTCAAGGACAACCTGGCTCGTCACAAGGTGCCCCGCGACGTCCTATTCGTGCAGGAGATCCCGCGCAATGCCACCGGAAAGGTCATCCGCAAGGAGCTGCTCGACATTCCGTGACCGCTCGAGGAGAACCCAGACCCGGTCGGCAGACTACTGACCGCTGACGCACTAGGAGCATCCCGATGGGACGTCTACACGCTTGCCTGATCCTCATTGTCGCCGCGCTCGCGGCCAGTCTCTTGATCGTGGCGCCCGCCGCCGACGCGGCTCCCGCGCACCGAGCCACGATGTCGGACTCGCAGTTCTACGCGCAGCCGACTGATCTGAGCCGCTATCGGCCCGGGGACATCATTCGCACACGAGAGGTCGTCGTCCGCACCCTTCAACTCCTCCCCATGCGGGTGAACGCCTGGCAGGTGCTGTACCGAACAACCGACGGCGAAGGACGACCCGCGGTGACGGCGGCGACGCTACTGGCGCGGGCAGGTACCCGCCCGACCGAGTTGCTCAGCCACCAGGTCGCTATCGACTCCGTGGCACCGGACTGCCAGCCGTCGAGGGGGCTGATCAACAACACCCCGATCGACTTCTCGGCGCGTGGCGGCCCCATCACGCTGACGATGGGCGGGGTGGAGTCGCTCTTCATCGCCAACGAGCTCTCTTCGGGATACGGCGTGGTGATCCCCGACCACGGTGGCCTGCGCGCCGATTTCCTGGTGAACGCGCTGCACGCTCAAACCACGCTCGACGGTATCCGAGCCGCCCTGAAGTTCCCGGAGTGGCATCTCAACGCTCGCACACCGGTCGGGTTGTGGGGGTACTCCGGAGGAGGCATGGCGACGAGTCTCGCTGCCGAGTACCAACCGACGTACGCGCCTGAACTGAACGTTCGGGGTGCGGTCCTCGGCTCGCCGTTCCGTGACGTTGCCGCAGGCCTGCGGAAGGTCGAAGGGTCCCCGACCTCAGGGCTGATTCCGATGGGGCTGGCATCGTTGATCAAGTACGAGCCCGAGAAGAAGGAGGCGTTTCTCCGCGATGTGAGTCCGTGGGGCCGCGCCAAAGTGGAGGCCGCTCTCCATCAGTGCACGCCCGAGGCTGTCGTGGAGGGCCTCTGGCTCGACTACACACGCTTCTTCACCGCGCCGATCGATGTCGTGCTCAACCGACCTGTGTTCCGCGATGCCCTCGATAGACGCGGTATGACCGGTCTCAAGCCGACGGCGCCGCTCTATGTGTTCTCGGCTGTCGACGACGAAGTGATCACGAGTCGATCGGTCGACCGCCTTGTCCGGTCGTACTGTGCCGGGGATGCGTCCGTGACCTACCGGCGTGCGCAGTTCCCGCCGAAGCTCATTCCACAACTCAATTCGCCGCACGGGGCGACGATGGTTCTCGGCGCACCGGCCTCGTTCGAGTGGCTCGACCGTCGGATGAGTTCGTCGGCCGTGCCTACCCGACGGTGCGACGTGAAGACGTTGCCGACCACCGCGCTCGAACCTGAAGCATTGGGCCGATTTCCGGGGGTGATCCGGTCCGCGTTGGAGTCCATGCTCGGCCTGCCCCTCTCCGCCGCGAACTGAGATCGCTTAGCGGCTGGTCGAGATTCGCCACGAAGGCGAATCGCACTTCGGCGCGTGTCCTATCCTCGTAGGCATGGACGACGACCAGCCGTTGGCGAGGTGGACGGCGGCACGGTCGATGGACCGTGTCGCTGTGCCGGGCGAGTTGCAAGTGACCAAGACGCACGTCGTGTTCGAGCCCAAGGGTCGACGCGCGCCGGGGGCCCGGTTCTCGGTCGCGTTCAAGTTCGTCGTCGGCGTCGGGACGGCTCCCGGTACGGGAAAATTCTTCAGCGGCGGGAAACGCGAACGGCTGTGTCTGACCCTCGGCGACGGGTCCGAGTGGTTGTTCGTCGTTCCCGACCTCGATGCGGCGATGGCAGGTATCCGGAGTGCGCTGTCCCCTCGCCGCTAGTCGTGAAAAAGCTGCTGGTACGTGGCCACGAAGGTCGCGGTGACCACGCGGTGGATCGCATCGATGTCGAACAGTTCCAAGTCGTACCCGGGTTCGATGGGGGCGTCCAGGGCGGTCTGCCAGTCGACGAGGAGCTGAGTCAGTGCGCCGACGAGACCGATCGCGCCGAGCCGCTGGTCGGCAGTCGGTTCGTGGCCTCGAGCGGCGAAACCGAGGATGAGGTCGGCCCACCCGTGAATCGCCCGCAGTCGCAGCATCTCGAGTTCGGGGCTGACGCCGACGACTTCGATCATGATGATGCGCGCGCGGCGCGTGTCCTCGGTGAGGCTGGTGATGAATCCCCGCAGGGCCTGTTCGGCTAGCGCGGGCACCATGTCGTCCGGTATCGGACCGTCGGTGAGCTCGGTGTCCTCGAGCACCTCCGCGGCCGCGGCGAGCGTTGCGGCGCGCGCGATGTCGACGCAATGGTTGTAGACCTCGCCGAGCAATGCGGCACGGTCCCCGAACGACTCGTAGAAGTACCGCTGCGTCAGGCCGGCCTCGGTGCAGATGCGTTTCACCGAGACGTTCGGGTAGCCCAGCGTGCCGAACAGCTGCAGGCCCGCTGCAATCAGTGATTCGCGACGTTGGAGCTGTCGGTCCTCTGCGGTCAGTCCCCCGTATGTGCGTCCGCCGGCAGTCGTCATCATCACCGACCATCGTAAGCCGGTGCCCGGCAGCGGTATCGGCGTGTTGGTCTATTCAGTGCTCATCTACCCGGCGTTCGTGGTCCACACGAAGCCGTCGGGATCGGTCAAGGAGTCCGCGTCGAATCCGATCCGAACTCGATGCGAACCGGTGCCGACCGACAGACCGGTGACCTTCGCCAGGTTCGCTTGCCTGGTGAGAGCCAACGTCGCTGTGCCGGTGTCGAACTCGGCGTATCGGGAGCCGTAGCTCCGTGCCACGGCGAATCCGTTCTCGACGTAGAACTTCTTGCTGGCACCTACGTCGGCTGGCCCGAGTTGGACGACGAACTGTTCGACTTCGTGGTCGAGAGGTCCACTGTCCTTCCTCTTCGAGGACGCGAACGTCCACACGGTGCCGTCCGGTGCCTGAACGGACCCTCCATATCCCCAGAGGGACTTCTTGGCGGGTTTGAGAGCGACGGCCCCGGCCGCCAGTGCCCGTCCCATGAGTGCGTCGACGGCGGACGGCTGCGGGGTGACGATCGACAGAGTGAATCCGCGAAATCCGGTCGTCGGAGCCGAGGACTGCTCCACGCGGATCGGCAGGGCGACGCCGAACGCGGCGTCGGTGTAGAACTTCTCCGCCGCGGCGGGATCGTCGGCTTCGATGGTCAGGCTCGTGATGGTTGGCATACGAGGAACATTATCGCTGCACGTCATCGTGCGCTTCTTGATTCCTGATCGGTTCCGTTCAGGCTGGACACCCACTCATCTGACATAATATCGTGTCAGATATGTTGGACTCGATTCCGGAGCAGCTGCGCGAACCCACGGTTCTTGCGATCCCGTTCTTCGCGTTGATGCTCGGTCTGGAACTGTTCGCCGCTGCGAGACTCGAGCAGTCGCACGACGACGACGGGCGCCCCCGCCCGGGCGCGTACCGGCGGGAGGACGCCAAGGCGTCCATCCTGATGGGTGTGGTGTCGATCGGGACGTCGGCCGTCGGAAAGTTCCTGGCGCTGTTCGTGTACGCGGCCTTGTTCGCGTACGTCGCGCCGTGGCAACTGCCGATCGGGTCCTGGTACACGTGGGTGATCGGCTTCGTCGGCCTCGACTTCCTCTTCTACTGGGAGCATCGGATCGCCCACCGCGTCCGCCTGGTGTGGGCGTCCCACCAAGCGCACCACTCCAGCGAGTACTACAACTTCGCGACCGCGCTTCGGCAGAAGTGGAACCCGACCATGAGCCTGATCATGTGGCTTCCGCTCCCCCTGCTCGGCGTTCCGCCCGCCGTCGTGTTCGCGTGCTACTCGCTCAACCTCATCTATCAGTTCTGGGTCCACACCGAGCACATCGGGACCATGTGGCGTCCGTTCGAATTCGTGATGAACACGCCGTCGCACCACCGGGTGCATCACGGCAGCGACCCGGAGTACCTCGACCGCAACTACGGCGGCGTCTTCATCGTCTTCGATCGAATCTTCGGTTCTTTCCGACCTGAGACGCACCGTCCCACTTACGGATTGACCAAACCCGTTGGCACACACAACATCTGGACGCTCGAAACGCACGAGTACGTGTCGGTGTTCCGTGACGTCCGCAGCGCACCCACCATTCGCGCGAAACTCGGCTACGTGTTCGGTCCGCCCGGATGGGCGCCGCGCGCTACCGAACGCGCGGACCGAAGTCCCCTCTCGCACTCGTCTGGCGCGCCGCGCTGATTCAGAGCAGAGTGCCGACTGTCTCGGTCTGCGCGGACACCGACAACTGTGAGCCGATCAGGGGCGAACCGACGTTCCACGTGGCGACGTCGATGATCTTTTCGCGCAACGATCGGAACACGGTGTCGACCGCCCTTCCTGCCGCCTCTGTATCGGGATGCGTCGCGTTGAAGTCGAGACCGGCCTCGTCGCGGTTGATCCACATGAACACCTCGCGGGACGGCGTGGCGTTGGCGTACACGGAGAAGTCGTGTCGCCGCGCCAGTTCCGCCCCGGGTACACGGGCGACGTCCACGTACGACAGCATCGGCGCCGCGAACCCGTGGTCCACCGGGAACGACGGATCGTCGGCGAGCAGGTCGATGACCGGAAACACGGGGACGCGTTCGAGCTGCCTCGCAACCTGCATCGCGGCGTGCGCGGCGGCTGCCACCTCCTCGAACGATCCCCGGGCGTCGAATTGCACGGGAACCAGCGTCACGTACCAGCCGACGGCCATCGCATCGCCGGGAGCGGAACGATCCGCCCGCGGCACGAGCATCGTGAAGAGTCCTTCCCCCGACAGCTCGTAGTGCACCTGGCCGAGTAGCGCGAGCAACGCGCTGCCGGTATTCGCGCCGGCCTGCTTCGCAGCGGTGGCGAACAGGGAGGCCGTCTCGGAATCCACGAACGACGAGTGGACCAGGATCCGACCCGCCGCCGCCTCTCCTGGGCCGAGACCCAGCGGGAGGGGGAACTCGGGCATCCCGCCGGCGCGGCCGATCACCTCACGCCACTGCTGCACCGCAGCGTGTTCCAGCGTGAGGGCCTCGGCACCGGCTCGCTGCTCCGCGCAGAACTCGGGGTACGGGCGTACCGGAACGCCGACGAACCCGACTCCGTCGCGTGCCGCCGAGTACCGGGACACGATCTCGAAGAAGCTCACCGCTTGCGAGACGCCGTCGGTGAACATGTGGTCCGCCGCGATGATCACCTCGAAGTGCGGAGTCTCCACGTCCTTGCGCGCATGCTCTATACCGGTCACCGCGAATTCGAACGCCGCCCACTCCTCGAGACCGGGCACATGCGTCATCAAATGGTCCTTGACGGTGAGCCCGGGCCAGTCGGTGGACGTTGCGGCCACGGCCAGCGAAACCTGCTCCGGTCGTAATGTCCGACCCGCGGGACGCATATCGCCCGACATGTCGAACGCCGTATGGAATGACTCATGCGAGCGGACGAATTCGTTGAAGACCGACGCGATGAGGTCGGCGTCGAAATGATCGTGGATCGTGAATGTGGTGAACACCAGTCGGCGCGTGCAGGCCTCGCCGTCGATTCCGCTCCGAAGATGGTCCGCCTGTATATACGAGGCATCTATCCCCAGGTCAGGGGCCCTTCGCATCTCTTCTCGTGTCGCCGCGTCTGGGGACCAGGTGATCCACTCCCCAGGAGGGCATTCCCATTGCTCAACGAATCCCGACTTCATTTTCACAATGTTGACTGATCCACTATCGGTTCAACAGATGAAAATGGAGTGAGAAACTACACACCGGCCGTTCGACGAGATGCGAGTATGAATGCCCGTATCACGGCTCGTGAACAGGTCGGTTGTTCGTCCGTTCCGCGTACCCGGCCGTTCATCTCGATTCTCGAAGGCCGTCCTGCGCGGTCAGTTCGGCCACACTCCCGAGGCGCCTCGGCGATAGGAGTCGACCAGGTGAGTGTCGACGATGCCGATCGCTTCCATCAGAGCGAACATCGTCGTCGGACCGACGAAGCGGTAGCCCCTTGTGCGCAACGCTTTCGACAGAGCGATCGATTCCGGTGAGGTCGTCGGGACCTCGGCCATGGTCTTCGGGCGCGGGGTGTCGGCCGGCTTGTACGACCACAGGAACGCTTCGAGTCCGACGTCCTCGCGCAACGCGATCGTGGCCTGCGCGTTCGTGATCGTCGCGTCGATCTTGGCGCGGTTGCGGACGATCCGGGCGTCGCCCATGAGACGTTCGACGTCGTGCGGTCCGAACGTCGCGATCTGATCGACGTCGAAGTCGACGAACACCTCGCGGAAAGCCTCCCGCTTGCGCAGGATCGTCGCCCACGACAGTCCGGCTTGGAAACCCTCCAGACACAGGCGTTCGAAGTGGGCGCGCTCCCCCGACACGGGCATGCCCCATTCGGTGTCGTAGTAGTCGCGCATCATCCCGGCGGCTGCGCCCCACGGGGTCCGGCGAAGCCCGTCGTCGCCGAGGACGGCGCCGCCGTCGAACGCCGAGTCCGAGTCCTCGGTCATCAGCTCAGCGTCACCCGATCGATGATGGCCTGGAACCCGCTGCCGCTCTGCGGCAGTGACGTGAGCCAGATGACGAAGTACGGAGCTTGCGCGGGCGACTCGACGTTCAGCGTGGCCTCCTTGCTGTCGACCGTTCCGCTGCCGACCTGTGTGGTCGCGTCGAGGCTCTTCGGGTTCCGCGAGGTCGAGGTACGCAGTTCGACGTTGAAGCCCGGTGTCGGGGTCGTGATCGTCACCGACTTCACGGTGCCCGGCGACTTCAGCCGGAACATCAGACCGAGTCCGTCTTTGAGCCCCGCGAAATCCGGTGAGCCGCGGTAGACGTCGGACTTCCAGCCGGGCGCCTCCCCGGTCAAGAGGTGTCCGATGTTCGCGGACGAGTCCGGGGGCTGGCTCGAGACGTCGAGCAGGCTCACCGAGCGTGCCACGATCGGCTCGGCGTCGGCGCTCTCGGCGCTCTCGGTGTTCTCGGTGTTCTCCGGTGCACTCGTCGACGATCCGGGCAGGAACGAATTCATGTCGGCATCGTCGTCGGACGAACCGAACAGGTTGGTCGCAGCGACGATGATCGCGACGATGACGAACAAGATGAACAGGCCGCCGCCTGCGAGCAGCGCGGTGTTCTTCTTCCCGGCGTCGCCCTCGCCCATGAGCCGTTCTCTGCGCGTCCTGCTGATCGGCGCGACTGACACGGGCGCGGGTGCGTCGAGGACACGGGGCAGCAGGTCGGTCTGCAGATCGACGACGGTCGCCTGGTCGAGCACGTGCTGGACGGTCGCGGCCGTGCGGATGCCCCGGTCGCCTTCCAGAGCACGTGCGGCGACAGCCGAGATCTCGAACGGAATGTCCGGTTTCGCGTCGCGCGGCACCCGCGGCTGGGACGGGTCGGCCGGATCGGGTCCGGCGACGGCCATGCCGCCGACGGGGTCGCTCGTGATCGCCGACGTGACGAGCCGTTTGCCGGTCTCCCCGTCGAGCGTCCACCGTCCCAACAGGAGCGCGTACAGGACGGCGCCGAGTCCGCGGACATCGCTGCGGCGGTCGTCGTCCGGCATGATCGCCGGGAACGCGAGGACCGCGTCGCCGGACGTGCTCACGCGGATCCGGTCCGGATGGTCGATCGACAGGACCGTGCCCGCCCGGTGTGCCGCTTCGGCGCCTGCGGCGAGTGCGCGGACGGCGCGTGCGGCACCCGTCGGCGACGGGTTGGTCGCGGCGACGTCGGCGAGGCTCGAGCCCGGCACCCACTCGGTGACGACGATGCCGCCGGACGCGCTGCGCACCACGTCGAGCACGCGGGCGACACCCGCCGTGTGCAGCTGCCCGAGCCGACGGGTCCGGTGCAGGACGGCTTGCGGCCCCTCCTGCAACGGATCGCGTTGACCAGGAGTGACCGGCGGGAACTTCTGATCGGGGTCGACGAACGTGAGTCCGACCTCGCGGTCGAGTCCGATGTCCTTGGCCCGCCAGAAGGCGAGACCCCGCGTACCGCCCTGCGGCTCGAGCAACCGATAGCGACCGCCCGCGACAGCGGCGCCCGGCACCAGACGGGGTCCGCGCTGGGTCTGCTCGGCCTTCGGGTTCATGGCGCGCGTCGGCTCGGTGGACGGGCGCGCCGCCGCGTCGTCCGAACCGGATGTGGTCATCGGTGCTCCTCGGGGACGCAGGGGTGGCTGCGACGGTCCGGGGCGGCGTTGGGGCGCTTGTGGCGGACAGCTGCGAACCACTGGGATCACAGATGTCTCGCCCGCTGCCCCGCCCGAGAAGGCGGAGTACTCCTGCCAGGTGGCTGTGCCTCGGTCGAAGCGGCGCCGGACGTCTACTTGTCCAGGGTACGGGAACGATTCCTCGCCGGAGACACGCTGGAACTGCACCGTCATGGTGCGGGCGTCCTCGTCGTCACCTGCGATGGTCGGCGGCGCCAGTCGCGGGATGAAGCGGCCGACGATCCGCATCACCGCATTGCTGATCGACACCATCTCGGGGATCTTCAGTGCGACCAACAGCAGGTACACGACGCCGAGTGCGACGACGGCGGCGATGACCAAGTACATGAGCGACCCGATCTTGCCCGCATGCGTCGACATGCGTGCGAAACCGGTCAGTTCGGAGATCCCCCAGACGGCCGCCGCGACGACGAGGGAGACGCCGAGAGTCAGCAGTGCCGGGCGGGTCACGTTCTTCATCGCCCGGCCGCCGAGACGCTTCTTGAGCAGGAGGTGGCCGACGATCGCACCGACGAGATAGCCGAGGCCGTTCGACAACGACAGCCAGCGCACCACCATCTCCGGGTCGTCGAACATGACGGGCCCCAGATAGGACGAGACGACCTTCACCGCGGTGATGCCGACGACCATCAGGGTCGGTGTCCATGCGTCCTCGCGGGCGTAGAACACGCGCAACTGAACGAGGGTCATCGCGTACGGGATGAGGGTGAAGGCGCCCCACGCGAGGACGGAACCGACCTGCGACGCGGTGTCGGCGTCGAACTCGCCGAAGTTGAAGATCGCGACACCGATGGCCGGCCCGAAGAACGTCATGAACGCTACGACGGGTACCAGCGCGACGATCGTCAGTCGGGTGGCGAGCGACATGTCGTCGACCACGGCCTCGGTGTCGTCGGCGGCCGCGTTGCGGGACATCCGGGGCATGATCGCGGTCAGAATCGTCACGCCGAGGACGCCGTACGGGAGCTGCAGCAGCTGCCAGTGGGTGGCGTACGCGGAGATTCCGCCCGCGCTGGCACCCGCCGCGATGTTGTAGGTGACCATCAGACCGACCTGCAGCACGAGCACGTAGCCGATGATCGCGACCGCCATGTTGCCGAAGGTCCGCAGACGCGCGTCGATGCCCCACTTCCACCGGAGCCGCACGCCGACCTTCCGCAGGTACGGGCGCAGAATCGCGACCTGGGCGACGACGCCGAACGTCGTGCCGATGCCGAGCACCAGCAGTTTGGGATCGGACAGCTGGACCGGGTTCAGCGTGATCTCGCCGGGCATCAAGAAGAACACGACGAGGGTGGTGATCTGCACGACGTTGTTGAGGACCGGGGCCCACGCACCGGGTTTGAACAGGCCCTTCATGTTCAGGATGGCGATGAACAGGGCGGTGAGGCCGTAGAAGAGCACTTCCGGAAGCAGCAGGTAGGCCAGGGCTGTGGTGACATCCCGGTTCACTTCGCCTTCGCCGACGTTCAGACTCGTCAAGACGGGTGCGGCGATGATCGCGACGACGGTCGCGACGCCGAGCACGACGAGCGTGAGACTGAAGATCCGGTTGATGAAGTCGGCTCCGCCGTCGGCGTCCTCGGCTTCGGCGCGGACGAGGACGGGGATGACGATCGCGGTGAGCACCGCGCCCAGGAGCACCTCGGAGATCATGCCCGGCAGCACGTACGCGGCCTGGAAAGCCGATGACAGGGCGGGGCCGAGCATCGCCAACACGAGAACGGTGCGGATGAAGCCGGTGATGCGACTGGTCAGGGTGCCGATGGCGATGGACCCACCGGTCCGCATCACGCTCTCGTCGGACGGGTTCTCGGCCTTCTTGTGCTCGGTCGTCATGCACGCTCTCCGGGGTCGGGCTGCTCGCGTTCGTCGGTCTCCGTCACGCGTTCGGCCGCCAGCCGCTGCTGGTAGCCAGTGGAGGCGAGCTGACGTTCGTGCTCATCGGGTTCGGGGCGGTCGTCGTCCGCCGGGTCGGGTTCGCCGCGGAACCGGTGCCACAGCCGTCGTGCCGTCAACAGGACCAGGATGACGGCTGCACCGATCGTGATCCAGAACAGCGCCTTCCCGTAGGCGTTCGCGTACACCGACAGGTCGACCGGGCTACTCAACGGGACGTCGTTCGTCGTCACCAGCGCGATGCGGACGGTGGCCGACTGCGAACTCGACGCGCGCGTCGGCAACTGCAGCTGTCTGGTGCCCTGGGCGGGGATCTCGACGACGCCGACGTCGCCGACGCTCAGTTCGGACGGCGCCGTGATGTCCAGGCTCACTTTGATCGGCAGCGCTAGCTCGTTGCGCACCACCAGCAGCAGCGGGCTGCGTTCGGAGGCGAGCGTGTATCGGCCGCTCGGGTCGAGCAGCGACACCGACTGCTGCATGTGGGTGACGGTCGCGCCGATCGCCGCGAGTCGTGCCGGGCGTTCTATGCGGGACACGATGGTGTTCGTCGTCGACGGCGTCGAGACGGTCCGCAACAGGTCCGCCCGCAGCGGGTCGATGTACTCGGCCGGTGTGAACGGCAGATCATTGCCGGTGGCGAAGGAGTCCTGGAGTCGGTCGATGAGCTTGACGTCACGGCGCACCTCCGTGAGGTCCTTCGACGACAACGGGTACCCGTAGGCGGCGAGCTGGTCGACGTCGCCGGGAACGACGAGGTCCGCGTCGCGGTCGGCTTCACCCAGTCCGGAGATCACATCGGTGAGGGGGACCGGATCGGCGACACCGGAGGCCACCATGAGGCCTGCGGTGTCGAGGAGAGTGCGTGCATCGTCCGGTGTCGGCGACCAGTACGTCGGCGGCATCGTGAACGCGCTCCGGCCGGTCACCGCGGTAACCGGGTCGGAGTCGGAGTCGCCCGAACTCGGCGGTGAAGCGTCGAGCATCGGGAAGGCCAGCGACGCCGCCGCGGTCTGCCGTCGGCTCACCGCTGACTCCCCGGCGAGTGACGGACGCTGCCAGTCCGGCAGGTACGACGGCGCGACGGGGTGGTCGCCGATCGCGCCGAGTGCTGCACTGACTCCCGGATCGTAGGTCTGCACGGGGAGCCCGCCCGACCGGTAGCGGCCGACGAGGGCCGACCCGGTGCGCGCGCGGGCCGCGGGGTCGACGGCGGTGGAGACGACGGCTGCCGCATCCGAGCCGGCGCGGCCCTCGAGCAGGGTCCGGCCCTGCGGGGACACGGCACCGACCGCGGGGAGAGTGAGGCCGCGGACGCTTGTGACACCGAGGATGGTGTCGACGGTGTCGTAGGCGCCGGTCAGCGCCATCGCGGTGAGCTTCTTGTCACCGATGCGATCCAGTGAGTCGAGGCCGGCCTGCGCGTACGGCAACGCGGTGACGCACATGGTGGACGCGACGTGGGTGAGGCGCTGCAACCATTTGCGGGCAGTCGTCGACCCGCCACCCTCTCTCGTCGGAGACTCTGGGTCGGCGGGGTCCTCGCTGATCGAATAGCCGGAAGCCATCGATTGGACGGTGCTGATCAAGTCGGGGTCCACGGCGAGGCAGATGGCGTTGCGCACCCGGCTCTCGGGTCTGTCCGTGTCGCCGGATTCGCCTACCCCTGCGACGGTCTCTAACGCGTTCAGGGACTTCCCGAGCCGTCCGTCGTCTTCGAGAGACGACGTTAGGTCGCCGCCGACCAACCGGATGTCGGCGGTGTCGCCGCCGAGGGTCCCCGCAGCCTGTTGCGGCGGCGCGGCGAGCGGCCACAGGAAGGTGAACGCCGCCGGGTTCGTGTCATTCGCGGCGACGGATCCGTCGCGGCCCAGCAGCGGAGCAGACTTCGCTCCGGACCCGGGACTCACCCACTGTGCGGCCCGCGCCCGGTCGGCGGGCAGCGACAGCACGGGGAGCATGGTCCGCGAGTCGGCGATTCGCGCCTGCCCGCCGTAGTCGGGGGTGCCGTTGACATTCACCAGCAGCGGGTACACGCCTGCCTGCGAGATCTGCAGGCCGCCGCCGGACAGTGGCACGTCGACGGCGAACTCGACCGACTGCTGCGGGGCGAGAGTCTCGGTGACCTTGTGGAATCCGGTCGCCGTGCCGTAGACCGACGCGTCGGCGCCGAGCACGGTGCGCAGATTCGTGGATGTGACGGGGTCGGCTCGCTGCAGGCGGACGATCACGTCGTGGATCGGCCGGTCGAACGTGTTGGTGACGCGGCCCCGGACGGTGACGGTGCGGCCGGACGAACTCGTGACGGTCGACGGAGTCACTTCGGTGAGGGAGACGGACGCGTAATCGGTGTCGGGGTTGTCGTCGGGGGCCGCGGACGCGGTGGGCACCGGACCGATCCCCGCCATCGCGAGGACGAAGCCGATCGTCAGGAGCACTGCGGCCGCCGCCGCCGTGAGTGTGGCGCCGCGACCGGCCCGGTCAGCCGTCACCGTTTGCCGGTCGCCGCGGTCGCCTTCGGCGCCGCCGGGGCTTGACCGGTGGCGGCGGCTCGTTACGGCGCTGGTTGCGGGCGGCTGCGGCTCTCTCATAGTCGTTCGGCTCGGTACGGATACAGTCGGCTTCCGACTGGGCCAGTCGGTTCGGATCGCTTCGCAGATCGGCGATCACAGATTCGGCCATCCGGGCGAGACGTCGCTCGTCAGAGTACGTGAGGCGGCGCGGCAACTCGGTGAGCGGCACCCACGCGACCTCGCTGACCTCGTAGTCTTCGTCTGAGAGCTCCCCGCCGGTGAACCGGAGCAGGTAATGGTGCACCGTCTTGTGGATGCGGCGGCCTTCGCTGACGAACCAGTAGTCGATCTTGCCGAGCGGCGCGACGATGGTGCCTTCGATGCCGGTCTCCTCGGCGACTTCGCGCATCGCGGTCTGCTCGGCGGTCTCGCCGGTCTCGATATGTCCCTTGGGCAGTGACCACATGGTGCGGCCGCGGCGATCGACCCGGCCGATGAGTGCCGCGCTGAGGTCTTCGAAGGGCGCGTCGATGTCCGACAGGACGAGCCCGCCCGCGGACGTCTCACGCACGGTCCGCAGTTTCGGCGCCGGTTCGGCGTCGGTCGGGCGTCGGCCGCCGCGTCGCTGCCCGTTCGGCGTCGTCGGCTTGCTGTTGTTATTGCCGTTGCCGCTGTTCTTGCGCCGGTTCCGGTTCGCGAGGTCGGAGGGCTTGGGAGTCGCGTCGCAGTCGACTT
This sequence comes from Gordonia liuliyuniae, assembly GCF_021739025.1. Lineage (GTDB taxonomy): Bacteria > Actinomycetota > Actinomycetes > Mycobacteriales > Mycobacteriaceae > Gordonia > Gordonia liuliyuniae. Next base: position 357,730 of record NZ_JAKKOT010000002.1, read on the forward strand.
CGGGTTTGGCCGCTGTGTCGTCGGTCTTCTTCGCCTCGGTCGGACGGTTCGAACGGCGGCCTCGCCTGCGTCGGCCTCGCCGATTACGTCGATTCCGAGCGGGTTGGTCGTTTCCGTCGTTCTTCGCCGGTTTTCCGGCGTCGCCGACTGCCGGAGCGTCGGAAGCGACGTCCGTATGGTGCAGCGATGGTTCGGCGGACACACCCCGATGCTAGCCGTTCGTTACCGTCCGTTAGCCATGGCAGGCTGACCGCGCAAGCCGCGTCGGCGAGTCGGTACTGTCTTATCTCATGACCGACAGCGCGCAGAGCAGCCGGATGACCGACGACCAGCGCGCCGAGCGTCGCAGTCGTCTGCTGGCATCTGCTGCCGTGGCACTGCGCTCCCTCGACGATGTGCTGACCCCCTTGGCGACCCGTTTCACCGACCGCGGACACGACTTGTACCTGGTGGGAGGCTCGGTGCGCGACGCAGTCCTCGGCCGTCTCGGAAACGATCTCGACTTCACGACGGACGCCCGACCCGAGGTGATCTTCGAGATCCTCAAAGGCTGCGCGGACGCGGTCTGGGACACGGGCATCGACTTCGGCACGGTGAGCGCACAGATCGGCGATCAGATGGTGGAGATCACCACGTTCCGGGCCGACATGTACGACCAGGTGAGCCGGAATCCGACTGTCACGTTCGGCGACACGCTCGACGGCGACCTGATCCGTCGTGACTTCCGGGTCAACGCGATGGCGGTCCGTCTGCACTCGGACGGCCAGCAGGAGTTCTGCGATCCGCTCGACGGCCTGTCGGATCTGCTCGCCGGTGTCATCGACACGCCTGCGGCGCCGGAGGACTCGTTCAACGACGATCCGTTGCGGATGCTGCGGGGTGTCCGTTTCGTCTCCCAGTTGGGTTTCGTGCTGGCTCCGCGCGTGTTCGACGCCATCGTGGCGATGGTCGATCAGATCGACCGGATCACCGTCGAACGGATCCGGGTGGAACTGGACAAGATGATCCTGGGCGAGCATCCGATCGACGGCGTGGATCTGCTCGTCGAGACGGGATTGGCCGAGCATGTGCTCCCGGAGATTCCCGGGATGAAGCTGACGATCGACGAACATCACCAGCACAAAGACGTCTACCAGCATTCCTTGACGGTTCTGCGGCAGGCGGTCGACCTGGAGACCGGCGACCCGGATCTCGTCCTGCGCTGGGCCGCGCTCCTGCACGACATCGGCAAGCCCGCGACGCGACGCCACGAGGACGGTGGCGGCGTCAGCTTCCACCACCACGAGGTGGTCGGCGCGAAGATGGTCCGCAAGCGGATGCGTGCCCTCAAATATCCGAAGGCCGTCGTGGAGGACGTCGCCCAGTTGGTGTTCCTTCATCTGCGCTTCCACGGATACGGGGAGGGTCGGTGGACCGATTCGGCCGTCCGTCGCTATGTGACGGACGCCGGTCCCCTCCTCGATCGGCTCCACAAGCTGGTGCGCGCGGACTGCACGACGCGCAACAAGCGCCGCGCCCGGCGCCTCCAGGAGACGTACGACGACCTGGAGCATCGGATCGCGGTGTTGCGCGAGGCGGAGGACCTCGATCGCGTCCGGCCGGACCTGGACGGCAACGCGATCATGGAGTTGCTCGGTATAGGTCCGGGTCCGCTCGTCGGCAAGGCTTGGCGGCACCTGAAGGAGCTGCGCCTGGACGCCGGCCCCATGTCCCGTGACGACGCCGAAGCCGAGCTCAAAGCGTGGTGGGCCGCCCAGTCTCCCGACTGACCTGCCGTCCTCGGCGGACCGAGCTCGGTCCTTCGGGGCGGGCCGACCGACGGCCACTCGATCGCTCGATCGAGATACCGGACGGCAAGGTAGATTCGTCGCATGTACTGCAGTGAACTCGGGGATCAGTGGCACGCCGCGCGTGTCGAGCCGTCTCTCGCTCATCTGGACGCCGCGTCAGCGGGGCGTTCGTCTCGTGCCGTCATCGCAACGATCACCAGACACCTTGAACGAGAAGCGGAACGGGGATCGTATGTGGCTGCGGCTGACGAGGAGGACGCACTGGTCGCGGGTCGTCGAGGGCTGGCGTCGTTGATCGGTCACACGCCCGAGGAGTTGTCCTTCCGGGACAGTGCTCGGACGTCGCTGCGTGCGCTGCTGAACAGTTGGGCGTTGCCGATGTCGCCGACGGTCTGGGTGGCGAAGAACGAGTTCGGGCCGAACCTGGCGGAGTTCGAACGGCGTGACTTCGCGGTGCGGGTGCTTCCAGAAGCCGACGTGTACGGGCACGTGGACGTGGACTCACTGGAGAACATGCTCCAGTTCGAGCAGCCCGACTTCATCCACGTCTGTCACATCGGGTCGGCGAGCGGTGTCGTCCAGCCGGTGGCGCAGATCGTCGAGGTCGCCCATAGTGTCGGCGTGCCGGTGGTGGTCGACATGGCGCAGTCGGTGGGGCATGTCCCGACGGTGACGGGCGCCGACGTCGTGTACGGCACGTCGCGCAAGTGGCTGACAGGTCCGCGCGGTGTCGGTTTCGTCGCGGTCCGCAGCGACTCGTTGGCGAAGATCGAGGTGGAGTCGTCGGATTCGTTCATCGCCGGTCAGCTCGGACTGGGGACGGCCGTCACGGAACTGTTGGAGATCGGCCAGCAGAAGGTGTTCCGCGAGCTCGCCGCCATCGGTAAGGCGACGCGCGAGCGTCTGCGCGGCGTCGGCAGCTGGGAGGTCGTCGAAGCGAACGACGAGCCGTCGGCGCTGGTGACGTTGGCGACCCCGCCGGGCTGGGGTGTCGCCGATCTGGAGGCGGCACGGGCCAAGCTGTTGGAGACGGGGATCCTCGTGACCGCCGCGGACTCGTGGCGGGCTCCCCTCGCAGGCGACCAGCCGCACCTGCGGGTGAGCCCTCACCTGGATGTGCGCAGCGAGCAGCTCGACGCATTGGCGACGACCATCCGCACGATGGGGTACTGAGCTGCTTGATTGCCGGCTGCCGTACTGCCGCCTGCCGTACTGCCGGCTGGGTGTCGACCCGCCGGATCTCCGCGACACGCCGCGTCCGACGGAACGCGATCGGTCGCCGCTGCGTCTAACTGAGTATGGACGGGGTCATCGAGTACGGGTTCGGTACGGGCGACGAGATGTCCTCGTGGCGTTCGCCCGCCGATCTCGATCTCGACGGTGACAGCGTCCTGGACGCGGTAGCACTCGATTTCGACGGCGACGGTCTCGTCGATGACGCGATGTGGGACACCGACGGCGACGGTGTCGCCGATCGGTCCGTCCTCGATCTCGACGACGACGGCGTCCCGGAGACCCAGTTCGCCGACGGAGGCTCCGGCCTGTGGGAGCGTCCCGTCGACGGGAGCGCAGGCCCGCGTGAATCCGAGCCGGACGCCCAGAAACCCGACGAGTCGGTCCTGGACACCGACGGCGACGGCGAGCCCGACACCGTCCTGATCGATACCGACGGCGACGGATACGCGGACGCTCACCGGTCGGCGGGCGACCGCTAACTCTTCATCCGGCTAGACCCGCGCCTGCTCTCGCTCCACGGTCTCCTGGTCCGGCCCTTCGACGACCCCCGAGTCGGCCCGCCACACAAGTAGCGCGCCGGCCAGGTAGGCGACGGCGCCTGCGATGATCAACGGCACGGAGAAGCCGTCCGCGGGGATCGCGAACGCCGCGACGAACATGGCGGCGACGAACGCCGTATTGAACACGGCGTCCTGGACGGCGAACACCTGGCCGCGGTAGGAGTCGGGGACGTCGCACTGCATGGCGACGTCGCCGCAGAGTTTCACGGTCTGGCCGATGAGGCCGAGGAGCACGGCGCCGACCAGCACTGCCGAAGCGGTGAGCGTCCCGACCAGGGTTTCGGCGAGCGCCCCGCCGACGAGCGCGACGGCGACCGTTCGGCGTCGTCCGTAGCGGTGGACCGACCACGGCGTGGCGACTGCCGCCAGCAGCGCGCCCGCCGCGACGGCCGCGCCGATCCCCGCCATGGCTTGCACGTCATGGCCGAGCGGCGCGCCGAGGTCGATGGAGCGGACGACGATGAGCAGCATCAACGTGTTCATCCCGAACACCAGTCGGTGGACGCCGATCGCGCCGAGCACGATGCCGACGCTCGGGTGATTCGCGACGGCCCGCACACCGTGTGCCAGTCCACGACCCACCGAGTAGAGCGCCGAGTGACCGGATCCGTCGGGCTTGTCGGGCCCGAGGCGCCGCGGTGCGAATGTGGCGGCGAGCATGCCCGAGGAGAGCGCGAAGACGGCGCCCGCCAGAAGTGTCGCACCGGATCCGCCGTTGTCCGCGCCGAAGATCGTGCGGAGCAGGGTGGACAGACCGGCACCGACGGCGAGCATCCCGGCGCCGAGTGTCGTGAATACGGCGTTGACCTCGATGATGACCGACTCAGACGCGACGTGCGGCAGCCCGGCCGACAGCCCAGACGCGACGAACCTGCTGCACCCGGTGACGATGAGGGCCGCGAGGAGCACAGCCGTGTCGGGCACGCCGGTGCTCATCGCGGCCGCAACGAGAACGATCGCGACCGCACGGAAAGCGTTGACCCACATGAGGACGCGTCGTCGATCCCAGTGGTCGAGCAGTGCTCCCGCGAAGGGCCCGAGGACCGAGTACGGGAGGAGTAGGACGGCGAAGCCGGCCGCGACGGCGAGTGGGTCGGTGTGGCGGTCCGGATTGAACAGGATGGAGAACGCGAGCGCAGCCTGGAAGGCTCCGTCGCTGACCTGGCTGAGGAGCCTGACCCCGAGAAATCGGAGCAGGCCGGGTGCCTTGACCTGCGTCCATAAGCTCACTAGACAATGCTACCGACGAACTCGCGAGTAGCCGTCGTCGACGACCGATGTCACAGTTTGAGTGGACCGGTCCGGTGGCGCCGCGTCGTGCTGCCTGTGGTGTCATGATGGGGTGGTGTCCGACGGCGAGTTCTCCGACGACCGACCTGAGGTGGCCCCCGGGTCGCTGCTGATCGCGTCGACCGCCCTGTCGGGTCCGACGTTCGAGCGGTCCGTCGTCTACATCATCGAGCACGACGAGCAGGGCACCCTCGGTGTCGTCTTGAACCGGATGAGCGACGCCGCCGTCTACAACATCCTCCCCGGCTGGGCCGACCTCGCGGCGAGCCCGCGCGCGGTGTTCGTCGGCGGCCCGGTCGGGACGTCGTCGGCATTGTGCCTGGGTGTCGCGAAGAGTGGTGTGGTGGTCGCCGATCAACCCAAACTGCACCAGGTGACGGGGCCGGTCGCGATGGTCGACCTGGACGCCGACCCCGACGAGATGGCCGAAGTGCTCACCGGTGTGCGGATCTTCGCAGGCTACGCGGGGTGGGAGGCGGGACAGCTCGACGAGGAGCTCGCCGACAGCAGCTGGATCGTCGCGTCCGGGCTGCCGACGGATCTGTTGGCAGAACCGTCCGTCGACGTCTGGCAGCGTGTGCTGGCGCGACAGCCGTGGCCGCTGCCCCTGCTGTCGACCTATCCGGTGCGGCCGGACGACAATTGATCACTTCACAGTTAGTCGACGTATGAATGCGCTGACCGATCAGCTGACGTCGCTGATCGACGCGGTCCCGGCGTGGGCCGTCTACGTGATCGCCATGGGTGTCGTCTATCTGGAGACCTCCGTGATCTTCGTCGGTCTCGTCGCGCCGAGTGAAGCCGTTCTCGTCGCGGCGGGGGTCGTCGCGGCGATCGGCTCCGCGAACATCGCGATCCTCGTCGTCGGCTGTGGCCTCGCGGCGATGGCGGGCGACTGGAGCGGCTACTGGGTGGGCCGTGGCTTCGGTCCACGGTTGGGGGCCACCAGGATGGGGCGCAAGGTGGCGCGACGCATGACCCGGTCCCGAAGCAAGACGCCGAGCCCGAGCGACGCGATCATCGCGGTCGCCGCTGCGCGTTGGGTCGGGTTCGTGCGCAGTGTGATTCCGCTGGTGGCGGGCGCACGGCGGATGCCGTTCCGCAGGTTCGCTCTCGCCAGCGCGATTGGCGGCGTCTCGTGGACGGCGACTGTTCTACTGGTCTCGTTCGCAGTCGGCGAGACGCTCGGCGCCGAGATGGCGTTGATCGTCGCGGTCTGTGTCGCTGGACTGGCGGTGGGGTTCTTGGTCTTCCGGCGGTGGCGTTCGCGACGTCACGCGTCGACGGTATCGCCTTGAGGATCGCTCTGTCGGTGGTATCGGTTGGCGAGCCACGCGCAGACGATGAGCTGGATCTGGTGGAAGATCATCAGCGGCAACACCATGAAGCCCACGACCGATCCGGTGAACATGACGCTGGCGAGCGGTAGGCCGGTGGCCAGGCTCTTCTTGGTTCCGCAGAACTGAGCGGCGACCATGTCCTCGCGATTGAAGCCGAGCCGTTTGGGTACGAACCAGGTGATGGCGAGCATCAGCGCGACGAGCACGGTCGACAGGACGATCACGAGGATGACGTCGACCGCGTCGACTTGGCTCCAGAGCCCCGACTGGACGCCTTCACTGAACGCCACGTAGACGACCATCACGATGGAACCGCGGTCGACATACTTGGTCGGTTCGGCGTACCGCCGCAGGAACGGGCCGACGAGGGGGCGGGCGATCTGGCCGACGATGAACGGCACGAGGATCTTCAACACGATCTCGAGGATCGACTCGCCGTCGATGTGCACGCCTGCGTCCGAACTCATCAGCAGGACGACGAGGGCAGGTGTGAGGACGACGCCGAGCAGGTTCGACGCGGATGCGCTGACGATCGCACCGGGAACGTTGCCGCGGGCGATCGACGTGAAGGCGATCGACGACTGCACCGTGGACGGGACCAGCGTCATGTAGAGGAAACCGTCGGCGAGGTCGGCACCGATCATCGGTGACAGCATCGGGTGCAGCGCGAGGCCGATGAGCGGGAACAGGACGAACGTGAACGCGAGGATCGTCGTGTGCAGTCGCCAGTGGGTGAGTCCGTCGAGTGCTTCGCGCGGTGAGAGCCGGGTGCCGTACAGGAAGAACAGCAGGGCGATCAGGCCGGTGACCACCCAGTCCATGACGTCGGCGAACACGCCGGACGCCGGAAAGACTGCGGCGACGACGACGGCGAGGAAAATCGATGCGATGAAGCCGTCGATAGGCGACTTGGCGAGGAGGTTGCGCATCCGTCAATGCGCGGCGTCGGCCGGCTGCGTCGGCTCGGCGGCGTGCTCGGTGGTGCACATGCCTTGCAGTGCGCACGAACCGCAGCTGTCGGTCCCGCAGTCGGCCGCCGGATCGTCTGCGTGCTGTTCGTCAGCGCCGCCGGAACAGCAGTCGGCGCTGCAGCCGCCAGACTCCTCTTCGGGTTCGGGGACGGTGGCCGCGACCCGGACTCCGACGCCGGCTGCGACCGCGGCGATCACGAAGGCGACGATTACGCCGCCGAAGCCGAAGAGGAAGCCGAGGTCGCCGCCGAAGGCGAGGACTCCCCCGATCAGCAGGACGAGGGCGGCGGCGAGGAAGCCGGGCGCAGCGACCTTGTTGCCGAGTGCGAACGCTTCGCCCGATCGCATGGTCTCTTCCGAGCGGACCCCGAACCAGCGGTTGCGTTCGAGTCGGCCGCTCAGTCCGCTGATGCCGACGCCGGCCCAGAACACCGCGAGCACGAGGGCCAGGACACCGGAGACGATGGACAGGATATGCACGGACCTCACTGTACGACGCGGCGGCGACGGGTGGGGAATCGTCCGGGTATGAGGTGACGGGGGTCGCGGCGGCGAGCCGGTGGTCGTCGACCGCGCGCCGGACCGGGTTAGGATCGTTGCGCTGCTTTAGGTGATTCAGGCGTTAAGCGGTCTGGGGACTCCAACGATTCGGGGGAAAGTCGTGCCGTATTTCGGTCTCATCGTGTTGGTCGTCTGGGTGGCGGCGCTGATCGACGTGATCGTCGCCGAGGAGTATCGGGTACGGCATCTCCCGAAGGTCGCCTGGGTGCTCATCGTGATCCTGCTGCCCCTCGTCGGTTCGATCATCTGGTTCCTCGTCGGCCGTCCCGAAGGCGTCGCCGCGTCGCCGCCGACCCGCACGACCGGCTTCCCCGAGTACGAGCGACCCGGATACAACGACCCCGAGTACAGGGCGGCTATCGCTGCCCGCGAAGACGCCGAGTTCCGGCGCAAAGCCCGTGAACGCGCGCAGGAGCAGCGTCGTCGTGCGCAGGAGAAGAACGGGTCTGGGGAGAACGAGGAGCCCGAGGGCGACTGAAGACGTCCCGCGGTTCCGACTACGTTCGATCGGGCGATGGGCGCAGCGACCGTCGAGTCGGGTGGACGTCCGGTCTGCCTGTGCGCGAGTCGCGCCCGGGAGCTGCAGTTTCATGCACGCGTCGACGTAATGCGCTGATTGGCCGGAGTTTAGATACCCGCGATTTCAACCATTGGCCGAATCACCGTCGCGCCATACGTTTGATTTAATTCGCCGATCTCACCCAGGGACTCTCAGTGAGTCGTTGCTCGGTGTGATTGAGCTGTATTCACCCGTGCCATTAAAGAAGGTCAGCCCATGAGATCCATTGCCGTCCGTCGGAGACCCTTCGGCCAGCGAAAGCGTGCCGTCCGCCGTTCGGCCTCCGTCTCGGTGGCCGCACTCATCGCTTTGACCGCGGTGGCGGGATGCGGTATCGGCGGGACCGAGGAGGAGACAGAGGCGACCACTATCCGTTATCAGAGCAGTGCAGGACTGATCAACTATCTCGAGGTCGCCGATGCCCTCGGGTACCTACCCGGAGTAACCCTCGACTGGATCGGTGAAAGCGGCGGCGGACCCGCGAGCCTGCAGGCGTTGGCCACCCATCAGAGCGATATTGCGAGCGGGCCGTTCAACGGTGCGATCGCCAAGGTGGTCTCGGCGGGGGTAGAGGTGACGGCGGTGGCCGCCACGTACGGATCTTCCGGCGACGTGAGTAGCTCCATCGTGACTCTGGACGACCACCCGATCACGAAGGGCCAGGACCTGATCGGAAAGAAGGTCTCCGTCAACACGTTGGGTGCCAACGCCGAGGCAATCCTGGACACCTACCTGAAGAAGGAAGGCCTCTCCGACGACGACATCGACAAGGTGACGCTGGTGCCGTTACCCGGGGTCAACGCCGAATCGTCGCTGCGCCAAGGGCAGGTCGACGCGTCGTACATGGGTTTCGCCGCTAAAGAGACGGCGATGAAGCATGGCGGGCTCCGCGTCCTCGCAGACGACGTCGACTTCGTCGGCCCCTACAACGGCGGCAGCTACGTGTTGCGGAACGGGTTCATCGAGCACAGCCCCAAGACCACCAGAGCTCTCGTCGGCGGAATCACCAAGGCGATCGACTACGCCCAGACGCATTCGACGGCCGAGGTCCTCCATCTCTACGGCGAGTATCTCGACAGGCACGGCCGGAGCGACGAGAGGAAGTCGTTCACATCGTGGAACGGCAATGGAGTCGCGACACCGGGCGGCGTGCTGCGTGACCAGGACTTCTCGATCTGGCTGGACTGGCTCAAATCGTCCGACGAGGTCGACGCCGACGCCGTCAACCCGAGTGAGCTCTACACCAACAAGTTCAATCCCTTCGCTGACAGGAAGACCGAATGAGTAGCAAGATCGAGCTGGTCAATGTGGGACAGGTATTCCAGGTCCGCGGCAACGAGGATCGCCAATTGCGGGAATTTGTCGCACTCGACGGCCTGCAACTGACTGTCGAGACGGGAGAGTTCATCACTCTCGTCGGACCCAGCGGGTGCGGAAAGTCGACGGTGTTGGACCTCATCAGTGGGCTGACCAAGCCCACGTCCGGCACCGTTCGGGCAGACGGGCGTGAAATCACCAAGCCGGGTCTCGATCGCGGGGTCGTGTTCCAGCAGTACGCCCTGCTGCCGTGGCGGACGGCGCTGGGCAACATCGAGTTCGCGCTGGAGGCCGCCGGTGGCCTCTCTCGATCCGAGCGGAAGTCTCAAGCGCGCGAATTCCTCGAACTCGTCGGACTCACCGAATTCGCCAGCCGCTACCCGCACGAGCTGTCCGGAGGTATGAAACAGCGCGTCGCCATCGCCCGGAGCCTGTCGTACAAACCCGGCGTCCTTCTTATGGACGAACCGTTCGGTGCGCTCGACGCACAGACCAGGGAACATCTGCAGGAAGAGCTCCTGCACATCTGGCGGAGTACCGGCACCACGATCGTGTTCATCACCCATGACATCGAAGAAGCCATCTTTCTCGGGGAGCGTGTTGCCGTGATGAGCGGTCGGCCCGGCCGCGTCGACCACGTCATCGACATCGAGCTGGATCGAGACTTCGACGGCGACGTGCGTTCCGACCCGCAGTTCGCACGGTATCGGCACGAGATCTGGTCCTTCCTACGCGAGAACCGTTCCCGCAGCGGCCGTAGCCGCGTCGAGTTGGCGGAGGCGCACTGACATGTCGGATCTGCTTACCGAACGTACTGAGCCGCGGCCGACCACGCGGCAGGAAACCGCTGCCGGTGTCCGCCACGTTTCCCGCTTCCGTACCCGATCGGTCCGCCTGACTCGCGGACTGGTCGGCATCGTCCTGCTCGCTCTCGTCTGGGAGTTCGCGCCCCGCATCGGGTTGCTGGACCCGCATTTCGTTCCGCCTCTGTCGACGGTGCTCGAATCATGGTGGGACCTGGCCTCGTCCGGCAGGCTCGCCACACACCTCGAAGCCAGCTTGATCCGTTCGGCCGCCGGTTTCGGCCTCGCCGTAGTCACGGCGATCCCGATCGGCGCGGCCATCGCGTCGTATCCACCGGTCCGCGACGTGCTCACCCCGGTGCTGGAGATCTTCCGCAACACGGCGGCCCTGGCGATCCTCCCGGTTTTCGTCCTGATCCTCGGAATCGGTGAGACCTCCAAGGTCGCGATCGTCCTTTTCGCGTGCTTCTTCCCGATCCTGCTCAACACGATCAGCGGCGTCGCGACCGTGGACGTACAACTGCTGCGCTCAGCCCGCGTGCTCGATCTGTCGCCGGTGACGACATTCCGCAAAGTGATCCTTCCGGCCGCGCTGCCGACCATCTTCACCGGTATCCGCATCTCTGGTGCTGCCGCGATCCTGGTTCTCATCGCCGCCGAAATGATCGGTGCGACAGAAGGACTCGGCTACCTCATCAACTATTCCCAGATGAACTTTCTGATCCCGCAGATGTACGCGGCGATCATCACTACCTCCGCAGTCGGCCTGATCGTCAACTACGGGTTGGTCGCAATCGAACGCCGGTTCTCCCGCTGGCGCGCCTGAACATCGAAGGAACAGACACGATGACTCGACAACTGCATTTGAGTGCCTTCCTCAACGGAGTGGGCCACCATGAGGTCGCCTGGCGACTTCCCGAAAGCGATCCGCGGGCGAACTCAGATGTGGAGCATTTCCATCGCCACCGCGTCGACGACGTTCGAAGAGCCCTACAACATCGCCCGCCGGTTCTCCTCCTTAGACCAGATCAGCAGGGGGCGTGCCGGGTGGAACGTGGTGACCACGGCCAGTGCCGACGCGGCCGCCAACTTCAACCTCGACACGATGCCCGATCCGGCCGACCGGTATCGCCGCGCGCACGAGTTCCTCGAGGTGACCAACGGTCTGTGGGACGGGTGGGACGAGGATGCCGTGGCGGCAGACAAAGCGGCGGGTGTCTACGCCGACCCTGACAAAGTGCATTCGATCGGCCACGACGGCGAGTTCTTCAAAGTGGCTGGCCCGCTCAACGTCGGGCGCAGCCCACAAGGCCGCCCGGTCATCGTGCAGGCGGGGTCGTCCGCTCCGGGAATCGTGTTGGCCGCCGCGTACGCGGAAGCAGTGTTCACGGCTCAGGACAACATCGCGGACGCACGGGTGTTCTACAGCAAGCTCAAGGCCGCCACCGTCGACGCCGGGCGTGACCCGGACGGCATCAAGATCCTGCCCGGGGTGGTGCCGTTGATCGGAAGTACCGAAGCGGAGGCTCGGGATCTGGAACGTCGTCTCGACGATCTCGTGGTGATCGAACACGCACTCAACCAGTTGGCGGCGGACATCGGTATCCCGGCCGATGAGATCGACTTGGACGCTCCGCTGCCGGACGACATCCGACCCGTGACTGAGGTCAGTACGAGCCGATATGAGTTGACGGTCAACCTGGCTCGCCGCGAGAACCTCACGGTCCGCCAGCTGTTGATCCGCCTCGGTGGTGGACGAGGCCACCGCACATTCGCCGGAACTCCCGAACAGGTCGCGGACACGATCATCGAATGGTTCACCACCGGCGCGTCTGACGGATTCAACATCATGCCCGCCGTCATGCCCTCGGGCTTGGAGACCTTCGTCGACCAGGTGGTGCCGATCCTTCAGCAGCGCGGTGTGTTCCGTCGCGACTACGCGGGCACCACCCTGCGAGATCACTATGAGCTCGCCGCCCCCGCGAGAGGCGTCCGTGCCGAGCTCGCCACCACTGAGTAGGACGCGAAGCCAACCGCTGGGCTGCACGAGCCGGAATTGTCAGAGGGATGCACCACCGGGTCAAGACGTTCACCGACTGGCGGGACTACCGCGACCGGCTCGGACGGCGCAGACGTCGGCGGGAACTGGGCGAGCCCGACACGCGACACTAGCGGCGGCGGCGGTTCAGGAGATCTGCGTCCGGGCGGTGTCGGAGAAGACGCTGTCCGGTCGCGGGAGACCGTAGTGTTCGCGCAGCGTCGACCCGTCGTACTCGCCGCGGAACAGGCCACGCTCGACGAGGATCGGCACCACCTTCTCGGTGAAGGCCTCCAGCAGCTGCGGATACAGCGGCGGCATCACGTTGAACCCGTCCGCGGCACCGTTCTCGAACCAGTCGGTGATGATGTCGGCGATCTGGAGGGGCGTGCCGTGCACGACGTTGTGGCCGCGCCCGCCTGCGAGACGTTGAAGCAGTTCGCGAACGGTCGGCTGCTCGCGTTCGACGATGTTCGCGATCACCTGCTGTCGACTCCGCTGGTTGTCCAGGACGCTTCCGGCGGCGCCGAACGCCTCCAACGGGACACGCTCGTCCAAGTCGAGATGGCGGAGCGAGACACCGCCCATCTTCTCCAACTGCGACAGCCCGTACTCCGGGACTATCAGCGAATTGAAGTACTCGTACAGTTCCTCAGCCTCGGCTGGAGTGTCTCCGATGAACGGGCTGATCCCGGGAAGGACGAGAACGTGGTCCGGGTTGCGGCCTAATGTCCTCACCTGAGATTTGATGTCCGTGTAGAAGGCTTGCGCATCGGCGAGCGTCTGGTGGGCGGTGAAGATTGCTTCTGCGTTGCGGGCGGCGAAGGCACGACCGTCGTTCGACGATCCGGCCTGGATGTACACCGGTCGACCCTGCGGCGGTCGCGACGCGTTGAACGGTCCGGTGACCTGAAGGTGCCGTCCCACATGATCGATGGCGTGGACCTTCGACGCGTCGGCGAACGCGCCGGACGAGCGGTCGGCGATCCGCGCGTCGTCCTCCCACGAATCCCACAGCTTGGTCGCGACGTCGACGAACTCCTGTGCGCGGCCGTACCGCTCACTGTTCGACGGCACATCGTGCAGCCCGAAGTTGCGGGCGGCATCGGTGTTGAACGTCGTGACGATGTTCCAACCCGCACGACCTCCGGAGATGCGGTCGAGGCTCGCGAACAGGCGAGCCAGGTTGTACGGCTCGTAGAACGACGTCGACGCCGTCGCGATCAATCCGATCTTCTCGGTCGCGGCCGCGACCGCCGACAGCAGAGTGATCGGCTCGAACTCCGTACTGGGGCGGTGTCCGCTGGCCGTCGCCGCCGGAATGTCCGCGAGGAATACCGCGTCGAGCTTCGCCGCCTCCGCGGTCCGCGCGATCTGCTGGTACCAGGCGATGTCGCCGATGCGGTCGACCGAGGAGTCCGGGTGGCGCCACGACGCCTCGTGGTGGCCGGTGTCGTGCAGGAAGGCATTCAACTTCAACGTGCGGTTTCGGTTGCGGCTCAACGAAAGTCCTTTCACTCGCACCGGCTCCAGGCCGGTACTTGGGGATGAGGGACATGGTTCCGCGCGCGACCCCCGATCGCCATGGTTACAAACACGGTGATCTAAAGGGACTATTGCGTTGGCTCGGACGAAGGCTCGCTTGCGGCCGTGAACGGTATGCCGTTTACCCTGGTTACGTGACTTCCGCTGATTCTTCGCCCTCCGCTCGTTCGTCGCACTCCGCTTCGTCGCACGGTCCCGCCGAGTCCGCTCCCGGGCACCGGTACACCGCCGACACGGCAGGTGAGATCGAGTCGCGCTGGCAGGAGCGCTGGACCACCGACGGCACGTTCCACGCGCCGAACCCGGTCGGCCCGCTCGCCGGGGACTTTAGCGACTTCGACGGACCGCAGGCCGATGCCCCCGACAAGCTGTTCGTACAGGACATGTTTCCGTACCCGTCGGGTGCCGGACTGCACGTCGGGCACCCGCTGGGTTTCATCGGCACCGACGTGTTCGCCCGTTTCCAGCGGATGTCCGGCAAGAACGTCCTGCACACGATGGGCTTCGACTCGTTCGGTCTCCCGGCGGAGCAGTACGCCGTCCAGACCGGCACTCACCCGCGAAGCACGACCGAGGCGAACATCGAACGTTATCTCGCGCAGATCCGCCGCCTCGGTCTCGGCCACGACGAGCGTCGCCGCGTCGCGACCACCGACGTCGAGTTCTACCGCTGGACCCAGTGGATCTTCCTGAAGATCTACAACTCGTGGTTCGACCCGGACGCGGCCAAGGCCCGCCCGATCAGCGAATTGGTCGACGAATTCGTTTCGGGTGCAAAGACTCTCGACGGCGATCGTCGGTGGGATGAGCTGTCTGTCGCCGAGCGCAACGAAGTGCTCGACGGCTACCGCCTCGTCTACTTGAGCAACTCCCTCGTCAACTGGTGTCCGGGCCTGGGCACGGTGCTGGCGAACGAGGAGGTGACCGCCGACGGTCGCTCCGAGCGCGGAAACTTCCCGGTCTTCCGCAAGAATCTGCGCCAGTGGATGATGCGGATCACCGCCTACTCCGACCGACTCATCGATGACCTCGACCTGCTCGACTGGCCCGACAAGGTCAAGACGATGCAGCGCAACTGGATCGGCCGTTCACGCGGTGCCCAGGTCCAGTTCTCCACAGCGACCGGCACACCGATCGAGGTCTTCACGACCCGCCCGGACACTCTGTTCGGGGCGAGCTACATGGTGTTGGCCCCCGAGCATGAGCTCGTCGACGCCCTGGTGGCCGACGCCTGGCCCGAGGGGACCGACGCCCGGTGGACCGGGCCTGAAGGGTACCGCGCCGGCAGCCCGGCAGAGGCCGTCGCCGCCTATCGTGCGTCGATCGCGGCCAAGAGCGATCTGGAGCGTCAGGAGAACAAGGAGAAGACCGGTGTCTTCACCGGCGCGTACGCGACTAATCCGGTCAACGGCGCGCAGATCCCGGTCTTCATCGCCGACTATGTCTTGATCGGTTACGGCACCGGCGCCATCATGGCGGTGCCCGCGCACGACACCCGCGACTACGAGTTCGCCACCGCGTTCGGTCTGCCGTTGCTCGAGGTGATCGGATCCGACGAGGGCATCGCTGAAGCCGCCTACACCGGCGACGGGCCGCTCGTGAACTCCGACTTCCTGAACGGGTTGGACGTCGCCGCCGCGAAGACCGCGATCATCGAACGCCTCGAGGCCGAGGGCACCGGTACCGGCACCATCCAGTACAAGCTGCGCGACTGGCTGTTCGCCCGCCAGCGCTACTGGGGCGAGCCGTTCCCGATCGTGTACGACGCCGACGGCGCTCCGCACGCTCTCCCCGAGTCGATGCTGCCGGTCGAACTCCCCGAGGTGGCCGACTATGCGCCGGTCGCCTTCGATCCCGACGACGCCGCGAGCGAGCCGTCTCCCCCGCTGGCCAAGGCGGCCGACTGGGTGAGCGTCGATCTGGACCTCGGCGACGGCGTGCAGACCTACACCCGCGACACCAACGTGATGCCGCAGTGGGCGGGCAGTTCGTGGTACCAGCTGCGGTACATCGACCCGACCAACGACGAGACGCTGTGCGCCCCCGAGAACGAGGCGTACTGGATGGGCCCGCGCCCGGCACTGCACGGCGCGAACGATCCCGGCGGACTCGACCTGTACATCGGCGGCATGGAGCACGCGGTCCTGCACCTGCTGTACTCGCGTTTCTGGCATAAGGTCCTGTTCGACCTCGGATACGTCAGCAGCGTCGAACCGTACCGCCGTCTGTTCAACCAGGGCATGATCCAGGCGTTCGCCTACACCGACTCGCGCGGCGTCTACGTGCCCGCAGACGAGGTCGTCGAGCGCGACGGCACGTTCTTCCACGGCGACGAAGAGGTGTCCCAGGAGTACGGGAAGATGGGCAAGTCGCTCAAGAACTCGGTGGCTCCCGACGACATCTGCCGCGACTACGGTGCCGACACTCTCCGCGTCTACGAGATGTCGATGGGCCCGCTGGACCAGTCGCGTCCGTGGGCGACGAAGGACGTCGTCGGGGCGCAGCGGTTCCTGCAGCGCGTGTGGCGTCTGGTGGTCGACGAGGAGTCCGGCGCCGTGCGGGCCACCGACGCCGAGCCGGACGTCGAGACGTTGAAGGCCGTCCACAAGACGACGGCGGGCGTCCGTGACGATTTCGCGAATCTGCGCACCAACACCGCGGTCGCCAAGCTCATCGAGCTGACCAACCATCTGACGAAGACCTACCCGGACGGTGCGCCTGCCGCCGCTGTCGAACCCGTCGTCCTGATGCTCGCGCCGCTTGCGCCGCACCTCGCCGAAGAGCTGTGGAGCCGCCTCGGCCACGACGGCTCACTCGCGCACGGTCCGTTCCCGGAGGTCGACGAGCAGTATCTCGTCGAGGACTCCGTCGAGATTCCCGTGCAGGTCAAGGGCAAGGTCCGCAGCCGGATCACGGTCGCGGCCGACGCCGCCGAGGCGACGGTCGTCGCGGCGGCGCTCGCCGACGAGAAGATCGCCGCACTGCTCGACGGTGAGCCCCGCAAGGTGATCTTCGTGCCCGGCCGCATGGTGAACGTCGTCCCCTAGTGCCTCGTATCGCTAATTCCTTAATGGTTGGCAGCGCCCCGCTGCACATCTGGCGGCGTTGTCGTCGGTCGCGATACCTACCGGTATCCCTTCCTCCTCCGCCTTGCCAGCTGCACAGCGGAACACCACCAACCGTCGAGGAATTAACGACACGCGACACGAGGGTTCGGGTCGTCAGGGCAGAAGCCGCGTTCACACTGTGATGCGCTTCTGCTCTCCCACGCCGAACACGCCGTCCACCGGCAGCGTCGCTTTCTCGGCGTGGATGACGCCTTCGAACCAGCCGTACGGCGCGTAGTACTCGGCGAGGACTTTGCGCGGTCCGACGTGCATCGTCGAGCGGACCGTGGGAGTGAACGTGACGTCGACCGCTCCGTGCTGGTCGCGCACGTGCCACTTGCCCCACGGGCCGTCCGGCCGGGTGAACGTGACCGGCGGAAGACGGTGCAACTCGTTGCCGATCCATACCGCGTTCTCGTTGTAGACGTCCGGTTTCCGGATCTGGTTGTCGGTGAGGTTGAACCCTTCGACGACGCCGTCGGAGTTGCGGCGCGCGCCGGTGACCCAGTCGTAGCGCATCGGGCGCGGGTAGTCGCCGTGATGATCGTCGAGGATGAGGAAACCGCGGTCGTCGGTGAAACCGACACGGTCGTCGCCGAGGACCAGCGAGCCGTGCATCGGCATCATCGCCTTGTGCGAGTAGAGAGCCGCTTCGTCGGAGAACGGGTGCACGATCACCAGGTGCGCCGCATCGTCTGATCCGCACTCGCCGGTCACGTGCAGAGCCAGCGACGGGTCGTCGCCCTGCGGGTCGCGGGTCGCGTCGACGGTGACGATGCCGTCGCCGAGGTCGTTTCCGATCGAGATCGCCAGGCCCGAGAACTCTCCGCACGACGTCGTCCCGTCCAGGCCGCGCGCTACCGACAACATCGGTGACGGGAGTTTCGTCTCGAACCTGCGGATCGTCGCCGCCTTCTTGTCGACGACGAGGACTTGAAGCAGGCCAATGGATTTCGCGTTGTAGACGGCGCCGAGGACGAAGTGGTCGTCGTCGCCGAGTTGGAAGGCCTCCCACTCCTTGAGCCCCAGGTCGCGGGCGATGCGGCGCGGGGCGGCGAGCAGACCGTCGCCCGCCGCGTCGAGCGGGCTGATCGTGGGTATCGGCCCGTCGTAGGTGCCGAACTGATATCGGCCGTCGGTCACCAGAGCGGGAGGCGGCGGCGTGGCCGCAGGCGGGAACGGCACAGCGTTCGACGGCACAGTGTTCGACGGGTCTGGGATCATGGCCCCATTGTGACCACACCGGGGCTGAGTCCGATGGAATGCCCCGACAAGGCCCGCGGGCGCGGCGGTCGGGTGGGCCGTCAGCTGCAGACATGCCTGTACTGCGTCGGCGGGTACCGGCGGCATTCGTCCGATTCTGCCTCGTGCGGTAGCTGCACGTAGCCGGTTGGCAAGTACCTTACTCAGTAGTAAGGTCAATGTATGGCAATCAACCTTGAGCTCCCGGAGAAGCTGAACTCCACGGTCGAGCGCGCCCGTCTCGCCGCCGAGCACATCTTTCGTCCCATCTCGCGCAAGTACGACAAAGCCGAGCACGAGTACCCGGTCGAGCTCGATGATCTGGGCAAGATGGCGAAACAGGCCCGTGGCGGCGACAAGGCCGCAGACTCCAGCAGCGACGGGGAGAGCACCGTCAACGGCGTCAACCTCCGTTCGGTGCTCAACGCACGCGAACTGAGCTGGGGCGACGTCGGATTCATGCTGTCGATCCCCTACCAGGGTCTGGGCAACGCGGCGATCGCCGCCGTCGCCAACGACGAGCAGCTCGAACGCTTCGCCGACGTGTGGGCCGCCATGGCCATCACCGAACCCGGCTTCGGTTCCGACTCCGCCGCAGTCTCGACCACCGCAGTCCTCGACGGCGACGAGTACGTCATCAACGGCGAGAAGATCTTCGTGACTGCGGGTTCGCGAGCCGATCACGTCGTCGTCTGGGCGACCCTCGACAAGAGCGTCGGACGCGCCGCCATCAAGAGCTTCGTCGTCCCGATGTCCACCGAGGGCGTCACGGTCGCGCGCCTCGAGCACAAGCTGGGCATCAAGTCGTCCGACACCGCCGTCGTCCGCTTCGACAACGCTCGTGTGCGTGCGGACAACCTGCTCGGCACGCCGGAGATCAACGTCAAGAAGGGTTTCGGCGGCGTCATGCAGACGTTCGACAACACCCGTCCGGTCGTTGCCGCGATGGCTGTCGGACTCGGCCGCGCAGCCCTCGAGGAATTGCGCCGCATCATCGAGGAGGCCGGTCACGAGATCGACTATGACCGACCCGTCGCAGCTCAGCACGCTGCTGTCGCCGAGTTCATCCGCCTTGAGTCGGACTGGGAGGCATCGTGGATGCTGACCCTGCGTGCCGCGTGGATGGCCGACAACAAGCAACCGAACTCCGCCGAGGCGTCGATGTCGAAGGCGAAGGCCGGTCGCAGTGTCACCGAGCTGACGAACAAGGCCGTCGAGATCAGCGCTACCGCGGGATTCTCCGAGACCCAACTCCTCGAGAAGTGGGCGCGTGACTCGAAGATCCTCGACATCTTCGAAGGCACGCAGCAGATCCAGCAGCTGATCATCGCTCGTCGCGTCCTGGGTAAGAACAGCGCCGACCTCAAGTGAGGACGGCATCCACCTTCTTCTGAGATCAGTACGCTCATCGCCCCGCAAGGGCATATCGCCCTCGGCGGCCGATGAGCGTACTGATCTCATTTCCGCTGTCGTGCCTCAGTGATCCCTGCTAGCGTGAACTAGAACACGTTCCAATTTCAGGGAGAGCTCATGACTGCCGACCAGCAGGAAGTCGCATTGTCAGACACGATCGCCGCCGCCGTCCAGGCCTACATCGACGGCCTGACCTCGGGGACGGCGGAGCAGATCGTCGACCTGTACGCCGACGGGGCAACCGTCGAAGACCCGATTGGCGCTCCCCTGCGCACGACCCGCGACGAACTCCTCGAGTTCTACGGCATCATCACCGGAATGCCGCACCGCGAAGCGACTCTCGCCTGGACGAGGATCGCCGGCGACACCGCGGTCTTCGAGTTCACCCTCGTCACCGGCACGGACGACGCCAAGTTCAAGATCACCCCGGTCGACGTCATGGTCTTCGACGAGCACGGCAAAGTCGCATCCATGCGTGCGGTCTGGAACCCGACGGACCTCGAGCAGGTCTAACGCCGCCTGGTCCAGACGACGGTCGTCGCGACCGCGGCCGCAACCATGCCAGCCAGAATCACGAGCGTGAGGTCTGAGTGGGCGGCCGCGGCGAGCGCGCCGATGCCGAGCCCGATCTGCTGCGCCATGCCGAGACCCGCGGCGCGGTTGAGAGTCTCGTCGCCTCGACCAGCCAGTATGTGGCCGTTGACCAGTGGAAAGGCCACCCCGACGCCGAACCCGATCGGCACCGTGGCGACGATGATCGCCGTCGACGTGCCGGGCGCACCGGCCAGCGCAGCGCAGCCGACGGCGAGAGCGGCGAACGCACACACGAGGAGGCGTCGCACGCCCGGCGGCGTCGACGAACCGCGGGCGACGGTGATCGCGCCCGCCGCGGCCGCCGCGTTCAGGGGTAGGAAGCCGAGTCCAGCGGCGACCGGCGTCCACCCGTGGTCCTGTTGAAGCGCGAAACTCACCGTGATCACCGAGGCGGCGAGGATCGCATTCGCCGCCACGATCGCCGCGTACCCGGACAGCCCGCCCTTCGTGGTCGACAGGCGCGCCGAGCGGAGCCCGACCCCCCGATCGGCTCGGGGCTGCGACGCTACGAGCCAGCCGATCGTGCACACGGCTGCCGCGACGCCCACCGCCCAGAAGCACCACCGCCACGAGACGGTGGCGAGTGGCGCCGCTACCACAAGGGCGGCGATCGCCCCCGCGCCGGACACCGTCGAGAACACTGCGAAATCGCGTGCTCTGGTTGAGGCGTTCGCGGTGGCGAGGTGCAGTGCCGCCAGCACGCAGGTGGTGGTGACCGCTGCAGTCGCTCCTTGCATGGCACGAGCGGCAATCAGGCTCGCGGCCGTGGGTGCGAGGGCGCCCGCTGCCGCGCTGACAGCGAACGCAGACGCGGCCCATGGGAGCGCCCTCCGCGGATCGACTCGCCGCAAGGCGACGACGGTTCCGGGCAGCATCACCACGAAGGCGGCCGCGAACGGTGTGACCAGGAGGTGACGTGCTTGGTCGCCCAGGTCGAGGTCGCGCGCCACCGACGGCGCGAGGAGTGCGATGGCGGTCTCGTCGACGATTATCGTGAACTGCACCGCGGCCAGTACGAAGACCACGGGCAGTGTCGACTGCCGATACGCACCAGTCACCGACACCTCATCCGCCCGATCTGTCCAACTCATGCGAAGCGTCGCACATGTGCGGAAAGGTCGTGCGGCGGCACGGGAAGAATGTGACTCTCTGTCGCCGGGACGCGAATCCGATGCCATTTGGATTACCCACCGAGATTGGCCGGTGATTCAGTAGAAGTCCGCCACGACTCGGTGATACCGTCACCTTTTCGACACTGCCGTCGACGTCTTGATCACGAAAGCCCATTGCGTCCTTCTCTGTCAATGAATCGAGTCGAGTGATGAATGTCCTGAGTGTACTCACCAGCAGCGGAACCGTTCCGCGCTCCTATTCAACGGCAATGTTCTGCGGACTTCTGAGCGAATTGGGGATAGATGGCGGATATGCGCGATATATCGATTCCGTGATCGTTCCGTCGTCAGCGGTATTCAACACTTTGTCGGCGTGATGACCGATCGGTCGGCTGCGGGCGTGCGGCATATCCGACGATGACCCGTATTCCACTCAACCGAGCCCAGCGCGCAATCTGGACGGCGCAACACCTGCTCGGCGACGACACCCCGATCGCCATCGCACAGTGCTTGGAGATCCGAGGCGCGTTGGACCCGGACCTCCTGGTGACCGTCGTCGGCGAGGTGTCCGAGGCGCTCGGGGTGTCGACCACTCGGGTGCACGTCGACGGTGCGGAGCCGTACTTGAGCATCGAGGGCGGATCCGGAGTCGCGACCGAACGCGTCTGCGTCCGTGACGCCGACGATCCCGACACGGCGGCCGCCGAGGCGATGGCGCAGATGTCGACCGCTCCCCTGCCGCCCGACGGGCCGCTGATCCGGTACGCGCTCATCGAGGTCGGCCCGCGGAAGTGGATCTTCTACGCGAGAGCCCACCACCTGCTGATCGACGGGTACGGGTCGGGGTTGGTGATGCGACACGTCGCCCACCGCTATCGGCGAGCGCTCGGTCATCAGGTCGGCGACGCGAAACTGCCCGAGCCGCAACCGATTACCGTGATCGTCGAGCAGGAGCGCGCATACCGGGACTCCGCCAGGCGCTTGCGCGACCGCGAACACTGGCGGGCGGTGATGGCGGCGGCACCCGAACCACTGCGAACCGGTGAGGACATCGCACCCATCTCCAACCGAACTCACCTCGCCGGAGCAGATCTGTCGTCCATGACGATTCAGCGACTGGGGGCGACGGCCGCTCGGGCCGCTGTCCCGACTGCCGCGGTACTGGTCGCAGCCGCTGCGGGCTGCCTGTCGCGGATCACCGACAGATCTGCGATCCCGTTCACGCTGGTCACGTCGACCAGAACCAACGCAGCCGTTCGGGCGACAGCGGGAACCCTGTCGAATCTGCTTCCGGTGATCGTCGAGCACAGATCGGAGCTGCCGGTTGATCCTCACCTGAGGACGGTTGGACGTCTCCTCTCGGACGCGTTGCGGCACCAGCAGTATCGCTACGAGGACATGGTCGTCGACCGCGGCGGCATCGGTTCGGAGGTCGCCGGTCTCGTCCGACTCGGGCCGGTCCTCAATCTGGTCCCGTCCCCGCCCGGCATCTCCCTCGGCGATGGCACGACCTGCGATCTGCGTGTTCTCACGACAGGCCCGGTCAGCGACCTCAACATCAACGTCTACCCCGGCGGCGCGGACCGGTTGCGCGTCGAGATCGAAGTCAACGCGGACGTCCACCAACCGGCGTTCGCAGACGTGATCCTCGCCGGTGTGCTGGACGCGGTCGCCGCCCTGTGTGACGCGGCGGGAGACGACCAGATCGACAGCCTCTCGCCCGAAGCTCCGTCGTGGACGTCGTGGACGTCGTGGACGTCGTCGGCGGGGGCGTCCGGGACCCTCGCCGACGGCTATCTACGGAGCCGGGACTCCACTCGGGTCGCCGTCGTCGACGAGGAGGGCGGCTCGCACTCGTACCGGGAGACCGCCGACGCGGCGGCCGGACTCGCCGCCGAGCTGAGTTCGCGTGCCGAGCCCGGTGACGTGGTCGCCGTCATCTGTGCACGTTCGCTGCGCAGCGTCGTCGCTGCCTGGGCGGTGGCATCGGCGGGGATGTGCGTGCTGCCGATCGATCCGTCGCTGCCGGAGCCGCGTCGCCGGACCATGCTCGACGCCGGTTCGCCTGCCGTGGTCGTCGGTCGTGGCAGCGGCTTCGACATCGACCTCGACGCGGTGAGCGCCGTCAGCGGGCCGACCCGTGTGCGGCGAGCATGCGCCTGTTCGCCTGCGTACCTGCTGTTCACGTCCGGGAGCACGGGGACCCCGAAAGGGATCTGGGTCTCGCACTCCGGCGTCGCCGATCTGACAGCCGAGATCGCGGCGTCGTACGAGGTCACGTCGGCGAGCGTCGTCGCGCATCTTGCGTCGCCGGGGTTCGACACAGCGATCGTCGAGATGCTCGCCGCAGCCAACGCCGGGGCCTCGCTCGCCGTCGTGCCCGCACACATCCGTGGCGGCGACGAACTGGCGCAGTGCCTTCGTGCCCGCGGTGTCACGCATCTGCTCGTCACACCCGCTGTTCTCGCGACGCTGCCCGAGGACGGCATGCCCGACCTCACGCACCTGATCGTCGGTGGCGACACGTGTCCCGCCCCGTTGATGCGCCGGTGGGCTCGCAGGGCCACGATCCGATGCGCCTACGGGCCCACCGAGACCACCTGCAGCGTGATGCTCACCGATCCGGTTGCTCCCGGCGGCACCGAGTCGAGGATCCCGCTGGGTCGGCCGATGAGCGGCGTCCGGCTCCAGGTGCTGAACCGACGTCTGCGCCCCGTCCCCCGTGGCGGCGAAGGCGAACTCTATGTGTGTGGGCCGAGTCTGGCGATCGGGATCGTCGGCCGGCCTGCGGCCACGGCGAGCCGCTTCGTCGCGTCGATCGACCGCGGTGGTGAACGCATGTACCGCACCGGCGATCGCGTGCGACGGGGCACCGACGATCAGATCTGGTTCATCGGTCGTGCCGACGACCAAGTGAAGATCCTCGGGGTGCGAATCGAGCTCGCCGAGATCGATCGCGCAGTGCTCGAGACGGGGATCGTATCGGCCAGTGCCACGATCGCGCATGAGACTGAGCGAGGCCGTCGCCTGCACACCTACGTCGTCGCGGCGGGTACGCGCGACGACATCGCTCGACGTGTCCGCGACGATGTCCGGACTCGACTGGGAACCGCGTACACGCCTGCGGGCGTCACCGTCGTCGACGAACTGCCGCTGACGGTCAACAACAAGCTCGACCGTGCCCGACTTCCGGCGCCGACGGCGGCGCCTAGGCGCGAGCACCGGCGGCCGACCGACACGTCGCAGCGAGCTGCCGTCGACGCGTTCGAGCACGCGTTGGGTGTCTCGGCGATCGGGCTCGACGACGACTTCTTCGACATGGGCGGCGACTCGCTGGCGGCGACCACGGTGGTCGCCCGGATCGCCGCCGTCCACCGTGTACGGATCGGTGTGCGCGAAGTCTTCACCCATCCGACACCGGGCGAGCTGGCCGAACTCGTTCGCTCGACAGGCCGCGTCGTTCCCGACGTCGCCGTGCACCTCGACACCGGCGGGGCGAGGGTTCCGTTGGCGCCGAGCCAACGCAACGTGTACCCCGCCCGGGACCGGATCGACCATCTCATCGCATTCGCGGTGACCGTTCCGTCGCCGATCCCCGTCTCCGTTGTCAGACGGGGCGTCGCCGCCCTCCTCGACACCCATCCGATGCTGCGCAGCCGGTTCGACGACAATGGGACCTTCGCCGTCGACCCGGTCTCCGATCCCGACTGCTGGACGGTCGACGAGTTGGGCGGGTGCGACCCGGAGGGCCTGCGAACGTATCTGCACCGGCCGATCGACGTTGCACATCGGTACCCACTGCGCATCGGCGTCGGGACGGCGTCAGACCAGTCGACGGTGATCGCGGTCTGCCTCCACCATCTCGCGGCGGACGGGGAGTCTTTGCGAATCATGCTGGCAGGGCTCCTCGGAGCGCCGGTAGCAGCGTCGGACGCCGCCGAGTATCGCGAGTATGCGCTGTCCCAGCAGACGAGCGCTCTCGAGCATCGTGCGGCCGACATCGAACATGCGGCGCGGTCGGCCGTGTCGGCCGACCTCGCGCCCCGGCGTCCGGCCGTCTGGGATCGGCGGGGTGCGCGGGTGCGAATGCCGCTCGGGAGGGCGGCCTGGGGCGAGGTCGAGGTAGTCGCCAGTGGGGCGCGCGTAACAGTGTTGACGGTGGTGCGTGCCGTACTGGCCCGCGTCCTCGCTCGACGGATCGGTACCGACACGGTACCGATCGGCGCACTGCTCTCGGGTCGCGACGACGCGCACTGGGCGAACGTGGTCGGCATGTTCGTCAACACCGTCAGCGTGCCGTGCCGCGTACGACCGACGGTGGCCGAGACGATCGTCGAGGTTCGTCGAGCCGAGGATGCGGCGTTCGCCCATGCCACGACCGCGTTCGCGGATGTCGTCGAAGCTCTCGGACCGGCCCCAACCGATCGTCATCCCTTGTTTCAAGTCATGTTGACCATGGACGATCACCCCGCGGCCGACTGGGACGGCGTCCAGGTGACACCCGTCCCCGTGGATATCGCGCACTGTGACCTGCACGTCTCCGTGATCGCGCCGCGCGGCGACGACTCCGGGGCCATCGAGGTCCTCTACGCGGTCGCGCTCTTCGACGAGCACGAGGTCCGCGACCTCGTGGCCGAACTGACGGCAGACCTGGCGGTCCTACAGCTCACGCAGTCGTGAGGTCATCCACGTCAGCGGCCCGTCGGGCGGAGCACGACGTCGGTCGGGTGCGCGTCGGCCGGAGTCGCGATCGCGTGTGCGACGGCCGCGGCGACTGTCTCCGGCCTGAGAAAACGACCGGGGTCGTACGCGTCGCCCTCGCGGGCGACGATGTCGCGCTGCATGTCGGTGTCGATGCGCCCCGGAAAGATCGAGGTCACTCGCAGCGACGGCTCCTCGGCGCGCAGCCCGTCGGCCAGCGCACGGAGGCCGAACTTGCTGGCGGCGTATGGCGTCCACCCAGGATTCACGCGCATGCCCGCACCAGAATTGACGAAGACGACGTGGCCCCCGGTCGCGCGGAGAGCGGGCAGCAGCAGCCGGGTGAGCTCGGCGGCGGCGACCAGATTCACATCGAGGACATGCCGCCACTCCTCGACCGGGGTGTCGGCGATGTTCTCGAGGCTGCTCGCGACACCCGCGCAGTGCACCAGAACGTCGAGTGACCCGATCGCCTCGACGGACGCCTCGAGTGCATCGGAGTCGGTGAGATCGACCGGGAGAGTCGACGATCCCTCCAATTCGAGTGCGAGAGAGTCGAGTTCGGTACTGCCGCGTCCTCCGAGCAGGAGATCGTGGGTCGGTGCGAGAGCGCGTGCGATCTGCGCACCCACGCCGCGGCTGGCTCCGGTGATCAGTGCGGTCGACATGCCTTCAGCCTACGGGGGCCACCTGATCAGAGTTCTTCTGCTCAGAACTCTTCTGCACCGATCAGCACCGCGTCGTCGTCGACGGTGTGCTTGTTCCGGCCGACGGCGTTGGACGCCACAATGGCCAGCACTGCGACGCCGCAGTAGCCTGCCGCGAACCAGAAGGGAGCCGCGCCGCCGAACCACTCGGCGAGATAGGCGACGAGGATGGCCGAGACCGCGGCGCCCATCCACCGCAGGAAGCTGTAGCCGGCCGAGGCCACGGACCGCGGCGTCGAGGAGTCGGTGGCCGACATCGCGACCCCGGTGAACAGAGTGTTCAGGATGCCGGACGGGATGCCGGAGACGACGACGGCTGCGCCGATCAGCCACACCTGGTCGGTGAGGACACCGATCGCGGCGAGCGCCATCACGACGGCGTACCCGCTGATCGCCCCGACGACGCCCACCCGGTCGCCGACGGCTCGCGCGATGCCGGGCGCCAGGAACACACCGGCCAGTGCGGTCAACAGACCCCACCCGAAGAAGATCATGCCCGCGTAAATCGGGCGCAGACCCATGGCCAACGGCGCCCACGCGATCACGGTGAACAGGGCGCCGGTGTAGAAGGCGGCGCCGATCGAGTTCACCAGGAGCGTCTTGTTCTTGAGCGCCTTGATCGGATCCAGAAGACTCACCGGTTGGCGTTCGCTGGCCGGTGCGTCGGCGGGCAGCATGATCGCGCAACCGATCGCGCCGATCAGCATCAGGATCGCGGTGCCCGCGAACGGGGCGCGCCAACTCCACTCGCCGAGAACCGCACCGAGCAGTGGTCCGACGGCTAGACCTGCGCCGAGTGCCGCCTCGTACAGCAGGATCGCGCCGTGCTGGCTGCCGCGTGCCTGCCCGACGATGAACGCCAGAGCCGTCGCGATGAACAGCGCGTTACCGAGACCCCAGATGACACGCAACGCGATCAATTGGTCGATGTTGCTCGCGAACGCCGAGACGCCCGCCGCGATCACGATGCACAGCAGACCGGTGCTCAACGTCTTCTTCGGCCCGAACCTATATGCGGCCCAACCGGTCAGCAGCATCGCGACGACTTGGACGCCCATGTAGACGCCGAACAGGAGCGTCAACTTCTCGTGCGGCGCGTTGAGCGCCTCGGCGATCGAGTTCAGGATCGGATCCACCAGGCCGATACCCATGAACGCGATGACCGCGGCGAAAGCAGTCACCCACACGGTGCGCGGCTGGCCTTTGAACGCTTCCGTGAGGGAGTGGTTCTCGTCTGCCATTACTTCTCCAATCGTGTGCGCAGGTCCCGCAGGGCCGGGGCGGCAGCCGCGAGGGCTGCCAGTTGTTCGTCGGACAGTTGGGCGAGTGCTGAGGCCACGACGTCGTCGCGGCGGGTGCGCACGTCGCGGATGATGGTCTGGCCCTCGTCCGTGAGCGCGATGACCACGGCACGCCGGTCGTCCGGATCGGGATCGCGCGTCACCAGTCCGTCCCGCGCGAGGACGTCGACGAGATTCGTCGCGGTCGGCATCCGGACGCCTTCACGGTCGGCGAGCGCTCCCATCCGCATGGGTCCGTGATCGGAAATCGTTGCGAGAGCGGATGCTTGGGCGGCGCTCAGATCGGTGATCGGGCTGTTGCGGCGGAGCGCGAGGTACAGGCGGGTCACCGAATGGCGCAGTTCGCCCGCCAACTCGGCAGGAAGATTCTCAGTCACATTTAGGGAGTCTAATACTTCGTAAACCTAAATAAAAAGAGAGGCGAAGCGTGATCCGGGCGACATCACGCAGACCGCCCGGTGCGGACGGGCGCTCAGACGCGCTCGCCGACTCCGATGCGTCCGGCGCTCGTCGAACCGCCGAACGACGCGGGACTGCGCCCGTCGTGGCTGTAACCGCCGTCGTGCATCGATCCATTGAGCACGCTGTCGACGAGAACGCCTGCCAGCACGGGGGACAGGTCGCTCGGTGTGCCCGACTGGCCGCTCGACCAGTCGGTGACGTCGGCGACGGCAGCGTCCATCGCCTGAGCGGCCAGATCGGCTGCGCGTGCCGCCGTTCCCGCAGACGCATCCGGATCGGTGTCGGCGAGGTCGGCTGCGGTGTCCGCGAGACGTCGCGCCTCGGACAGACGGGTGAACGCGACCGAACCGACGACGCCGCGCCGCGTCTGAATGTAGGTGGACACTGCACGGACCAGGTCGACGACGTCCGGGAGTTCAGTCGATCGGGGAGTGTCGTCGGCGTTGTCTGCGGCATCGAGCAGCCTCGTCGCCTGGTCGAGCGCGCCCTCCGCCGAGCGTACGGCGCCGATCACCGAGCCTCGCTGACCGGCGGACGCGGCGTCACGGCCCTGGTCGATGCATTCGCGGGCGAATACGAGCAGGTCGTCTGCGAGTTCGACGTTCCCGGCGACTTGTTCGGGAATCGACGAGAGTTCGGCGAGGCGGGCTTCGATGTCGGGAATCCGTACGGCCGACGCGTCGATCCCGGCGGAGAGGGAATCGAGCCGCCGGTCGGCGGCTGCGCCGAGATCGCGTAGTCGGTCGAAGGCGAAGCCTCGGCCGTCGAGCATTGCGTCGGCGTTCGAGCAGGTCGTGATGATCTCGACGAGCAGTCGGCGCTGCTCGTCGGGATCGGTGACCTGCCGGTCGTCGAGACGTTGGCGCAGCATGTGTGACGCGGCGATAGCTGCCCGCGCGTCGGCGACGGCCGCGGTGAACGGCTCGGCCGTCTCACCGAGCTCGTTGCGGGCATGGGACGCCTCGTCTGCGCTGGTCCGGATCGCCCGGTCGGTGTCCGTCAACACCTCGCGCGACCAGGGATCGAGCTCGCCGAGCGGCCGCTGACCGAGTTGGTCGGCGGTGAACGCGTCGGGCTGTTCGGCGGCGTCCCGACGCCTGCGACGCAGCCACAACGCGAGAGCCGCCGCAGCAGCGATCACGACGATCACGGCGACGGCGACGATCCACCACGGCCGCGACGCCTCTGGTTCACCGCCGACGTCCTCGAGGCGTTCTCCGACCGACACTGCGGCGTCGGCGAATCGGCCCTGTGCGACGGCGGGTCCGAGTTCGTCGGCGATGATGCCGCGGAGTTCGTCATCGGTCAGCCCCTTCACCTCGATGGGGGCCTGCAGACTGTAGTCACGCGTATCGGTCGCGATCGCGAGCACCACGTCGTGCGCGCCGAAATCGCTCTGGGAGACGGTATTCGCGACCCAGTCCTCGGGCGCGAGGCCGCCGAAATCCTTCACGTACACGACCCAGTACTGGATGTCGTGCGAACCGTCGACGTCGTCCACGGTCTGCCACACGCGATCACTCTGCTCAGTGTTCAAGGCGCCCGCCGGGTCGACCACCTGGGTGGGGAGCCGGAACGGTGCCTCAGCGTGCGCAGGCGACGCGAGAAGTGCTGAACCGAGGAGCAGGACGATGAACGTCGACAGGAGAGCCGACACTCGCCGGGCAGGAGCAGACGACATGCTTCCAATCTATCGTCTGGGTACGGCACGGGAGGCGTAGCTGTGAGAGGAGTGAAGAGTGCGTGACGCGTTCGATGCAGTGATCGTCGGCTCCGGCCCTAACGGATTGACCGCCGCCGCAGTCCTGGCGCGCGCGGGTCGACGAGTTCTCGTCCTGGAAGCCGCCGACACGATCGGCGGCGGTGCGCGCACCGACGAGTTCTTCGGGCGCGGAACCCGCACGGACATCTGCTCGGCTGTGCATCCGACCGGTTACGCGTCGCCCGCGTTCGAGGATCTGCGTCTGGCCGAGCACGGTCTGACCTGGCTGGTCCCGGACGTGTCACTGGCGCACGTCGCCGATGGCGACACGATAGGAATCCACCGCGACTCCGCCGACACCGCAACCGAACTCGGTGCGGACATGGATCGCTGGCGGCGTCTGGTCCAGGCGGCGGACCCGGTGAGCGTCGCTGGACAGATCCTCGCCATGCCCGCGGTGCCGCGTACCCGGGTGATGCGGATGGCCGGGTTCGGTGCGGCAGCCGTGCTGCCGGTGGACGTGCTGGCTCGGACGTTCGCCACCGGGCGTGTCGCGACGGTGTTCGCGGGTATCGCGGCACACGCGGGACGACCGTTGTCGTCGCCTGGGTCGTCGGCGGCCGGGCTGCTCCTGGGGATGCTCGCCGCTACCGGCTGGCCGATCGCCGAGGGCGGCTCGCAGGCCATCGCCGACGCCCTCGTCTCGGTGATCGTCGCCAACGGCGGACGCGTCGAGACCGGATGCGAGGTCACCGAGCTCGGCCAGCTTCCGACCGGCTGCGATCTGCTCTTCGACACCTCGCCGGACCTCGTCGCGACGCTGTTCGCCGACCGTCTCGGGCACCGCTACGCCCGTGCCCTGCGGCGGTTCTCGTACGGCGACGGCACCTGCAAAGTCGATCTCGTCCTCACCGAGCCGATCCCGTGGTCGGCGCGACCGGATCTGATGTCGCGGACCGCGACCTTCCATCTCGCCGACGACGTCGCACAGATCAGACGCACCGAGGAGGACGTGGCCGCCGGCCGCATCCCCGAGCGTCCGTGGGTTCTCGGCGGGGAGCCGACGAGGATCGATCCGTCGCGGGCACCGATCGGAACGCATCTGGCGTGGGCGTACTGCCACGTCCCGGCCGGATGCGATGTCGACGTCTCCGACCGAATCGTCGACGAGATCGAGCGGAGGGCTCCGGGATTCCGTGACACGATCGCTCACGTGCGGGTGACCAGAGCGACCGACCTGGAACGACACGACGCCAACTACGTCGGCGGCGACATCAACTGCGGCGCTGCGAGTCTGTCTCAACTCCTAGCGCGCCCGGTACTGTCGTCGACTCCACAGGTCACCGGGGTAGACGGGGTGTACCTGTGTTCGTCGGCGACCGCACCGGGCGGCGGCGTGCATGGCATGTCCGGTCATCGAGCCGCTCGCGCGGTGCTGGCGCGGAGCTGAGTCAGCGTCGACTCGGCGCCTTACGGGCTTCGAGGTGGACAAATGCCTGGACGTGCACGTCGGTGCCGTCGACAGCGTCCCGGATCTGATCGGTGACCACCCCGACCTTTGCCGCGATCTCCGGATACGTGCGCTCCGGACTCGCGGTCGCCTCGAGGCGGATGATGCGGCGCGACCGATCGTCGAGCGCCCGCGCGGACACCGAGGTGAACATCGGCTCACCGTCGAGCTCATCGGCGACAGCAGCGGCGATGAGCTTCGGGGCGATCGACATCGCACCTGTCTCGTCCGAGCCGTCGAGTTCGAGGTCGTCGACAGTGCCCGGCCGGACCGCCGAGACGATCAACGGCATCGCCCACACCAGCGTCAGCAGCACGATCCCGGCCAGGACCAGCGTCCACCATCCGCTGTCGGCGAAGCTGCCGACCGCATCGTTGTCGATGCGTTCGACCCAGTCGACGACCGGTTGGACGCCGAGATTCCACGCGATCGCGGCAGCCCCCACGACCAGCAGAACGAGGCCGAGCAGTGCGGTCGTCGAGCGGTGCACTGCGGCAGGCAGGCGGTTCATCGTCGACCACCGCCGCGCCGGTTCGGGAATCGGACCCGGTTCGGGAATCGGACGACGGCCCGTTTCGGCGATTCGACGTCGCCGATCACGGACTCCACCACCTCGCGGACATGATCGCGGTCGGTCGAATCGCGTGCGGTCACCGTGCACGTGGCCTTACGACGGGTGACGACCGTGGTGGCGTGCTCCACACCGGAGACCGACTCCGCGGCTGCGCTGCACCGACGGGCGACGTCGACCCGTCGTGTCCACAGCACGTCGTGGCCAGCGAGCCGAAGGTGAGTCGGTCGACGTGGTTTCACGGCGACCGCGAGCATGCCGAGACCGACCACGACGCAGGCGATCGCGGCCGCCCACATCCAGCCGGTCCACGACGTCTCGGTGGACCAGTGCGCGGCCCCGGCCAGCCAGGGGTCGCCATCGGTCCACCCGGCAGCCACCACCAGGTCGCGGATCGCGACCCCGCACAAGACGAGCATCAGAAGACCGATGACGGCGCCGAGGACCGCGGCGCCGGGCAGGCCCGATGGCGCGAACACGTTGCGGCTCGCGGTGTCGTCGGTGCCGGTGCCGGTGCCGGTGCCGGTGCGGTCGCGGTCGTCAGTCGTCGCTGTCATGGCGGTCCTCCGATGCTGTCGCGCGCTCGTGTGCTTGCGTGATGCTTGGCAGATCGATGTACCCCTGCTTTCGTCGGGACACCTCGCCACGTGGAACCAGTTCCCGCACGGTCACATCGACCCGAATCGGGCGGTCGCCGGTGAACTGCTCGAGCTCGTCGGCGACCGATGTGCGTACCTGTCGACAGACCCGTGTCACCGCGCACGGCCACTCCAACGCGACCGTCAGAGACAGCCGTCGAGCGGTTCCGGCTGCGTCGACCGACGCCTGCGGCAGGTCAGAATTGATCCCGAGGAGGTCGGTGGTCGACGAACCGAGGACCGCTCCGACCGTGCCCTGCTGACGGACCACGCCGTCGACGCTCAGTGCCGCGCGTTCGGCGATCTTCCTGACCACCCGTTCGGCGATGACGAGTGTGCCCGGCTCGCGGGTACTCGCCGGGGCCGTGCCGCCCTCCACGACACGGTCCCCGGCGAGAGTCTGTTCAGCCACGGCCCCTGCTCCGGATGACGGCGCCCAGATCGAGAGCGCCGTCGAGCTGTAGGCCGATGACCAGTCCGATCAGGCCGAAGACGATGGCCAGAACGAGCCCCCAGAATCCGCCGACGAGCGCCGCCAGCGCCAGCAGCAGGCCGGCGAACAATCCGATGACCGCCTTGCTCATCAGCCTGCCCTCCGGTTCTGGGCGACGTCCTCGACGACGACCGTGAACGGCAGTCCGGTGATCGATTCCGCGGTCTCGCGGACCGAAGCGGCCACCGCCTGCAGATCGTGCGACAGATCGACGATGATGTGGACCTCCCCGTCCTCGTCGCGCACCGCGATACCCGTCACCCGGCGGCCAGGGAGGTACGTTGCGACCTCGCCGAATAGCCCGCTGTGCAGATCGACGACGCCCGGCAGTGCGAGAACCGCGTCCGCGATCCGCTCAGCGGCGGAGCCGTCGACGTCCTCGCGCGGGGCAGTCATCACTCGACCCTCCGCGAACCGTCTGCCTGATCGTCTTCGTCGCCGAAGCTCACGTCGTGAACGGTCACGTTCACCTCGGTGACCTCGAGTCCGGTCATCTGTTCGATCGCGGTGATCACGTTGCGGCGGATCGCGGCGGCGAGCTGGTGGATCGCGACACCGTAGTCGGCGACGATCGAGACGTCGACGGCGGCCTGACGTTCACCGACCTCGACGTTGATGCCCTGCGTGGCGCTGACCGACGTGCCCGGAAGTACTTCGCGCACCTTGCCGACGACGCGCTCGGTGGCGCCGCCCACGTCGTAGACGCCGTCGATCTCGCGGGCTGCGATGCCCGCGATCTTCGCGACGACCACGTCGGCGATCGATGTGCGCCCGCGGTCGCCCGCAGTGTCGCGTCGGGCGAGCTCACGCCCGGCTGCAGCCTCGGCCGCCTTGGTCGACGGCGCCGTGACCTTCGCTGTGGCCGATTCCTGCGTCTTTTCCGCAGCTGCTGTGGTGGCGTTGTTGTCGGACACCCGAACTCCTTATATCTGATGTGGATGGCACACCGATCGCGACCCCTCGCCCGGCCGAAGCCGGATCACGCGATCCGTGTGTACAGTCAGTCGCATCGACACGGGGAAGTTGCACGGATGAATTCACGTGATGTCGATCACGACGATAACTTAGATCTGGAAAGCCTGAGCGACGACGAGCTCGCCGGTGCTGCCGCAGTGGGCGACGCCGAAGCGTTCGACCTGCTGGTCAGACGCATGTCGCCGATACTGCTGCGCTATATGCGTCGCATGGTCAGCGAGCCCCAGACGGCCGAGGACCTCGCCCAGGAGACCCTGCTCGACACCTGGAAAGGGCTGCCCGACTTCGCGTTCCGAAGCTCGTTCCGAACGTGGATGTTCGCTGTCGCGCATCGGAAGACGGTCGACTACTACCGTCGCCGACGCGATCTTCCGACCGGAGCCGAGCGATTCGAGGAACTCGTCGCGCGAGGACCGCAGCCCGCCGACACCGCGGAGCATTCGGCGTTGATGGACGCGCTGCGGGCCGAATTAGGAAATTTGCCGCACACGTCGAGAGCCGCGTGGTGGTTGAAGGAAGTCGAAGGGCTGACGCTCGTCGAGATCTCCGAGGTCTTGCGCGTCAGCACAGGGTCGGTGCGGGGACACCTGCAGCGAAGCCGGAAGTTCCTGGTGACCCGCCTCGCGCCGTGGCAGCCTGGAGCGAGATCGGGCGAGGCATCGGCTGCGACCGGGAAAGGAGGTCGATCATGAACGACGTACGTTTCGACGACGCGACCGACGACCCCACGGACGCGTGGCTGGTGGATGCGGTCCGCGACGAACGCGAACCCGACAGCGACGTGGAGCGGTTGATCTCGTCCATCTCGTCCGGGCTCAGCCGGATGCGCAGACCCGCGCGGACACTCGCCACCGACACCGACGGCGTGTGGGTCAGCGACCGGATCGTCAAACAGCTGATCGCCGTCAGCGTTCGGCGGGCGCTCGGCAGGCTGGTCGTGTTCGCGTCGATCGACGGCGCAGACGACACCGCCGACGGGGTGCGCATCGGTGTGATCGCGCGATACGCGGACGACCTGCCGGCGACGTCGGAGAAGGTCCGCGACGTCGTAGACGAAGTGCTCATCTCGACGATCGGCGCCCGATCGAGCGCTGTGGCACGCACCGAGATCACGGTGCGCTGGCAGGACCTGTACACGCGGGAGTGGCTCGGCTGACCGCCGCTCCCGACTCCGGCGATCAGCCTTCGCGGGCGTCCCGCCATGCGACGAGGCGCTCGAGAGTCGACAGGTCGTAGTCGGGCCCGCTGACCGCGTACGTCAGGAGGCCCACTCCCTCTGCGGTGATGTCGTCGGCGAACCGGAGGAGGTCGTCGATGTTCTTGCGGCCCTTCAGTTCCGCGGACCGCTCGATCGCGGACGGATCGCGGCCGACCGCAGCGCAGTGCTCGGCGAGGATCGCGGCCTTCCGCCGGTAGGTCTCGACGTCGACGAACGAATGCCAGATGTCGGCGTGCGCCGCGACATGCCGCAGCGTCTTGCGTTCGCCGCCGCCGCCGACGAGGACAGGGATCCTGCGGGTCGGCGGCGGATTCAACTGCGCCATCCGCGAGTCGATCCGGTCGAGTGCTTCACCGAGGGCGTCCAGACGCGACCCGGCGGTCCCGAACTCGTAGCCGTACTCGGTGTAGTCACGCTCGAACCAGCCGCTGCCGATGCCAAGGATGACGCGGCCGCCCGAGATGTGGTCGACCGTGCGCGCCATGTCGGCGAGCAGTTCCGGGTTGCGGTAGCTGTTGCAGGTGACGAGCGGCCCGAACTCGATGCGTTCGGTCTGTTCGGCCCACGCACCGAGCATCGTCCAGCATTCGAAGTGTGCACCGTCTGGGTCGCCGGACAGGGGGTAGAAGTGGTCCCAGTTGAAGGCGATGTCGACGCCGATGTCCTCGGCGCGACGGACTGCGTCGCGGATGAGTGCGTAATCAGGGGAGTGTTGAGGCTGGAGCTGGACACCGATGCGGACGCGTGAAGTCATGGACTCCATTCTGTACGCACCCACCGACTCTGCGCATCCGCAGCCGAGCGGCCGCGCCGGCCACTATTGCCGATTCGGCAACAAGCAATGACATTCTGGCATGTGGCTGGCATGGTTGACCTCATGACCGAAGAACACGAGCACGGACCCGGAACCACGGGCCGTCACCCAGAGACCGCCCAGGAGTGGGACGAACTGTATTCGACGTCCGATCGCCTGTGGACGACGAATGTGAATCCGGCACTCGTCGCGGAGATCGACGCGCTCGAACCCGGCTCCGCGCTGGACATCGGCAGCGGCGAGGGAGCCGACGCCCGCTGGCTCACGGAGAAGGGCTGGACAGTGACCGCCGTCGACATCTCGCAGGTCGCCATCGATCGGGCTCGTGCCGCAGATCCGGAAGGCTCGATCGCGTGGCATCGGCTCGACGTCGCCCAGGACTCTCTCCCCAACGCGCCGTTCGGGCTCGTGTCGGCGATCTACTTCCACATCGCGCGCGGGCAGGAGCCGCTCCTCGACGCCCTGATCGCTGCGGTCGCGCCCGGCGGGCGGTTCCTCCTCGTCATGCACGCGGCGCGAGGCATGAAAGAGCACGGGTTCGACCCGTCCGACTACTTCGTGCCGTCCGACATCGCCGACCGTCTCGGCGACGACTGGGAGATCGAAGTGAACGAGACACGCCCGCGCGGAGTGCCCGCAGGCAACGGTGCGCACATCGACGACGACGTGCTGCGTGCTCGTCGCATCCGGTGATCAGCCCCCGAGCCCACTCAGATCCAGCCCAGCTCCCGCGCCTTGACGGCCGCTTCGTAGCGGTTGGCGACGCCGAGCTTCGCCATCGCCGACGACAGATAGTTGCGGGTGGTGCCCGCCGACAGGTGGGCGCGCGAGGCGATCTCGTCGACCGACGAGCCGTCGATCGCGAACTCCAGTACGTCGGCTTCGCGCGGCGTCAGCACCGAGTCGCCGGTGCTGATCGCTTCGGCGGCGAGTTCCGGATCGACATAACGCCCGCCGGTGTGGACAGAACGGATGACGGTGGCGAGTGTCGCGGCCGACGCGGTCTTGGGGAGGAAGCCGCGCACGCCGGTCGACAGCGCGCGTTTGAGATAGCCGGGCCTGCCGTGGCTGGTGACGATCAGGCAGCCTGCGTCGGGGGAGAGCGACAGTACCCGCTGGGCGACGTCGATGCCGTCCATGCCGGGCAGCTGCAAGTCGAGGACGGCGACGGCGGTCGGTGATCCGCCGTCGACGCGGGCGCGCCACAGGTCGACCAGCTCCTCGCCGGTCCCGACGTGAGCGATGACCTCCAGATCGTCTTCGAGCCCGAGCATCGTGGCCATCGCCGAGCGGA
Organism: Gordonia liuliyuniae; assembly: GCF_021739025.1. Classification (GTDB taxonomy): domain Bacteria; phylum Actinomycetota; class Actinomycetes; order Mycobacteriales; family Mycobacteriaceae; genus Gordonia; species Gordonia liuliyuniae. The sequence goes on from NZ_JAKKOT010000002.1 coordinate 395,595, forward strand.
TCAACGTCTCGTCGTCGGCCAACAGAACTGGAATCATGCCGTCTCCCAACGAATCTCAAGAGTGAAAGTACCGTGCTCGGAGCGGGTTGCGAGGACGCCGCCGACGTCTGAGAGGCGCTCGGCCAGGCCGCGGAGGCCCGAATGCTCGCCTTCGTCCGCCGGTGCGCCGTCGTTCGACAGTGTCATTCCCGACTGCCCGAGCGAGAGGGTCGCCGCGGTCGCCGACGAGTGTCGGACGATGTTCGTCGTGCCCTCACGCACCACCCAGGCCGCGGTCTCATGAAGTGTCGGAGGGACCGCAGCGATATCGCCCTCCACGACGAGGCGACACCCGGCGGCGTCGAGCAGTGCCCGTGCGCCCGCGACCTCGCCGGGCAGGTCGATGTCCCGATAGCCGCGGACCAGCGCCCGCATCTCTTCCATCGATGCGACGGCGAGCGCCTTCACCTCGTCCATTTCGGCCGCGGCCTGCTCCGCGGCGCCCGCGCGGGACAGGCGCGATGCCAGTTCGCTCTTCACCGCCACGGTCGAGAAGCCGCGTCCGACGACGTCGTGCAGGTCGCGGGCGAAGCGGAGGCGTTCCTCGGCGACGTGGAGCTGGGCCTCGGTGCGGCGAGCGTCGTCGAGATCGTCGACGACGCGCAACGTCCACATGGTGAGCCGGGTGATGCCGACGAGGAAGGCACCCATCGCGAGCAGCGCGACGCAGTGCTGCACGAAGTCTGCGGACGACCCGTACGCCGCGGCGGTCGCGAGGGTGCTCACCAGCAGGATCGGCCACCGCATGGTCGCGAACGCGATGGTCGAGACTGAGGCCAGGGCCAGAACGAACCACCCGACACCGCGAGCCGTCTCGTCGTCCCAGCCCGCGCGCAAGGCCACGCCGCACAGCCATGCACCGACGAGGCAGACGGCGGCGCCGACGGTCAACCAGGTGTCCGAACGCGACGGGGCCCGCCCGGTGAGCTCCGGACGGGCTTCGAACTGTGCGACCGCCGCGCCGCACGAGACGACGAGTATCGCCGCCACGGCGAGATGTCCGCGTGCGGCCGCGACCGCGAACACGGCCAGGCCGATCACGGTGACCTCCAACGTCAATCGCGTGTACAGCCGGTACTTGGTCGGATCGGACAGGCGCCGCCACCGGTCGGGAGTGAGGTTCACCCGCGGTCGTCCCAACGGAAGCCCTTGTAGACGAGCGCGATCGCGATTGCGGTCCATATGACCAGTGTCGCAACCGGGCGGCCGATATCGGTGAACGTCCCGGCGAAGTCGGTCGTCGGGGCATCGGTTCCCGCGGTGGCCGTCTTGCCCGCGGCGCCCAGATGCATGAGGTCCGAGACGGCCGCGTACGGCGTCCAGCCGAGCAGGTCGGCTGCGCGGTCCGGGAGCGTCGAGCGGATGTTCCCCATCCCGGCCATCGCGAGGGCCATCACCGGAAGCGACGTGATCTGCGCGGCCTCGGCGTTCTTCGTGAAACCGCTGGTGGCGAGCGCGAGGAGGCCGAACACGGCGGATCCGCCGACGAGCGCGATGATCATCGCGAGAACGTTCACCGGCCCGGGAGCACCGGTCGCGTACACGATGGCGCAGACCAGGAGGGACGACGCCGTCGTCACCAGCACGCCCGGTGCGTTCGGTGCGGCCAGGATCTGCCAGTCGGTGGCCTCGCCTGTCCGCAGACGTTTCAGGACGCCTTCGGATCGGCGCGTCGTGACCATCGACAGCACCGTGTAGTACTGCACGAACATGAGGGCGAACAACGCGAACATATCGAAGGTCGCGGCGACGCCGTCGCCGTCGACGCGGCCGTCGTTGCTGCTGCGGAGGAGCAGATAGGTGGCGACCGGAAGCAGGACCGGAAAGATCACGCCGGTGACGACGAGCGTCTTGTTACGGCGGAACTGCAGGAATTCGGCGCGGGCCAGCGACATCAGCGGGCTGCGGCGGAAGGTGGTCGTCGGGGTGGCGGTGGTCATCGGGTGGCTCCGATCTTGTCGTCGGCGGGTTCTCCGGCCAGGTCGAGGAACACCGATTCGAGTGAGGCGGCGCGAGCGGTGAGTCCCGGCAGGGTGACCCTCTCGTGATGTGCCCAGGTCAGGACGGCGAGCAGATCGTCCTGCAAACGGTGGGTGGTCAGCGAGACGCGCCCGCCGTCCACCCTGAGCCCCGGCAGTGGCGGCAGGGTGATGCCGGGGTGGTCGAAGGCGATGGTCGACGGGTGGCCGTCGACGATCTCACGGAGCGTCCCGGACCGGGCTATGGTCCCGGCGTGCATGATCGCGATCGTGTCGGCGAGCGCTTCGGCCTCGTCGAGGTAGTGGGTGGTCAGGACCATGGTGACCCCGCTCGCCTTCAGGTCGTTCAGCAGTCGCCAGGTGGCTCGGCGGTTCTCGGGGTCGAGCCCGGTGGTCGGTTCGTCGAGGAACAGCAGCCGGGGCCGTCCGAGCAAGGCGCACGCCAGGTCGACGCGACGCTTCTCGCCGCCCGAGAGCGACCCGACGCGGACGCCTGCGCGCTCGGTGAGGTGGACTTTCGTCAGGACGTCGTCGACGGTCGTCGGGTGCGTGCAGGTGCCACGCCACATCTCAAGAGTCTCGATGACGGTGAGCTCGGCGGGGAGCCCGCCGGACTGCAGCATGATGCCCAGGTCGGGGCGGACGCGGCGACGGTCGCGCATCGGGTCGAGGCCGAACACTTCGACCACTCCGTCATCGGGGGCCGCGAGGCCTTCGAGAAGGTCGAGCGTGGACGTCTTGCCAGCTCCGTTCGTGCCGAGCAGCGCGAACACCTCGCCCTGCCGAACGTTCAGATCGACGCCTCGTACCGCGTGGTACGCGTCGTCCCCGTGGCCGTACCAACGGTGCAGGTCGTGGGCGGAGATGACGGCGTTCATCGGGCGTTCCAATGCTTGCGCTCGCCGACTGTCCAACGTGCGCCCATGAACCCGGCGACGACCACGGAGGCGGCGACGATGAAGAGCGGTGACGGCCGGACGACGGCGAAGACGACGGCCAGGAGGATCGCGGTCGTCACGATCACGAAGACTTCGCGGGATCGCGTCGGAGCCGGACCCAAGCGGCAGCAGTCCACGAACAGATCGTGCATGGAGGCCTCGCGGAAGCCGGGCGGGCGGCGAACGGCGGATGGGGTGCTTGTTGTCGATTTCATGCTTTCAAGCGTCGCCGGACGAGGTCCTCGCCAGTAGTGTGCGCAGTCACCGGACCCCGTGGGTTCTGCACGGGTCGGTGATGACAGATGTCATCCGCGCGTTCGTCTGAGCGGAGAATTGTCGTATCGCGGTGCCATGATCGGCGTATGAGAGTCGAGCCGGGGCAACGTGCGGAGGCATCGATCCTGCACGCCGACCTCGACTCGTTCTACGCGTCAGTCGAGCAACGCGACCACCCGCGGCTACGCGGCCGTCCCGTGCTCGTCGGCTCGGGCGTCGTTCTCGCCGCAAGCTACGAGGCCAAGGCCGTCGGCGTGCGGTCACCGATGCCCGGGCACGAAGCCCGTGCGCTGTGCCCGACCGCCGTCACGATGCCGCCGCGATTCGACGCCTACCTGGCGGCATCGCGTGCCGTGTTCGACGTCTTCGGCGACGTGACTCCCCTGGTGGAGGGGATCTCGGTGGACGAGGCGTTCCTCGATGTCGGTGGGCTCCGCAAGATCAGTGGCACACCGGTCGAGATCGCCGCCCGACTCCGCGAACGGATACGGGCCGACGTCGGTCTGCCGATCACCGTCGGTGTCGCACCGAGCAAGTTCCTCGCCAAGGTCGCCAGCGCGGTCGGGAAACCGGACGGGCTCCTCGAGGTGCCCGTGGGCGGCGAACTCGACTTCCTCCACCCGCTGCCGGTCCGCCGCCTGTGGGGAGTCGGCGCCAAGACGGAGTCGCGACTGCGGGACGCCGGGATCTCGACCGTCGGGCAGATCGCGCAACTCGGGGAGAACCGGATGTGCGCGTTGTTCGGGCGAGGCGCGGGCCGACACCTGTACGCACTGTCGATGGCGCGTGACCCGCGCCGAGTCGAGACGGGCAAGCGGAGGCGGTCGATCGGTTCGCAACGTGCACTGGGCCGGCGGGTCAAGTCCGAAGCCGACATCGAGACGACCCTTCTGGCCATCGTCGACCGGCTCGCTGCACGGTTGCGCACAGCAGACCGGTTGGCGCAGACGGTCGTCCTCCGGCTGCGCTTCCACGATTTCGCGAGCATCACCCGGACGCGGTCTCTGCACGATCCGACGGACTCCACCGAAATAGTCCTCGCCGTCGCGCGCGGACTCCTCGACGACGCGATGCCGCTCATCCGCGACCGTGGATGCACCCTGATCGGGCTGTCCCTGACGAACCTGCACGACCATGGCGCCGTGCAGCTTTCGCTACCGTTCGACGGCGACGACCACGCCGCGGACCTCGATGTCGCCGTCGACGGTCTGCGGGTGAAGTTCGGGCGCGACGCCGTGACACGTGGCGCCCTGGTCGGCCGACATCACGGCCACGACGCCCCGATGCTGCCGGACTGACCAGTCACGGCCACGGCCTACAGTTGCGTGACCGCCAGCTCGGCAGCCGGCCGCGCGGCCGCAGCGACGAGCGGCGTCAGGGACAGTCGCGTACGACGCTCCAGCACGTCCTCGACGGTGACTGCGCCCTCTGCGGCGACGCCGAAGACCAGTTCGGCGCCGGTCACGGCGGTCCCGTCAGCGACCGGGCGGCCGAGTGCTGCGTCCGATTCGGCGAGGGCGAGGACGGCGGGCGCCTCCGTGCCGTACTTGGCGACGAGCCGCTCGGGTGCCGCGAGACGGGCCAGCTCCGCTGTCGGGTTGGGGCCGGCGGGCGCGCCGACCAGCGGCAGCGACCGGGTGCGGCATGGCGAGGCGGGCAGCGCTGCCGCCGCGACAGCGACGTCGACGGCGTCCTGCGCCATCCGTCGGTACGTGGTCAGCTTGCCGCCGACCACAGTCACCAGGCCGTCCTCCCGGGTGAGGACCGCATGCTTGCGCGACACGTCGGACGTCTCGCCGGTGCCGGCGTCGAGCAGTGGACGCAGACCCGAGTACGTACCGACGATGGCCTCGCGGGTCAGCGGAGTGCCGAGCGCGAGGTTGATCGTGTCGAGAAGGAAGTCGACCTCGGATTCGGCAGGCTGCGGCACGTTGGGGATCTCGTGACCGGCGTCCTCGTCGGTGAGACCCACATAGACGAGACCGTCGGGCTGGGGAAGGGCGAACACGTATCGCCCGAAGCTGCCGGGGACCGCGACGGTGAGGCCGGCGCGGAGCCCGCCGAAGCTCTCTTGACTCATCACCAGGTGAGTGCCGCGGCTCGGGCGCAGCGCGATCGCCGGGTCGACCTGCGCGGCCCACACTCCGGTCGCGTTCACGACGGCTTTCGCGCGCAGTTCGAAACGGTGTCCGGTCAGCTCGTCCGTGACGCTCACCGATGTGCCCGACACCTGGTCGGCTCGCGTATGCGTCAGCACCGTCGCGCCGAGTGACGCCGCAGTGCGCGCGATGCCCACGACCAGCCGGGCGTCGTCGTTGAGCTGGCCGTCCCAGTTCAACAGACCACCGCGAAGCCCAGAGCGTCTGACGGTCGGTGCCAGCGCCTGGACTTCGGCGGCCGCGATCCGGCGTGATCGAGACAGGTACGACGACGGCGTCCGCGCCGCGACGCGTAGACCGTCGCCGGCAAGGAAGCCGGCGCGGGTGAGGGCCGCGTCGAAGAACGAGACGTCGTCGGTCAGCGGAACCACCTGCGGTAACGGACGCACGAGGTGCGGTGCGATCCGGCGGATCAGCGCATCGCGTTCCACCGCGCTCTCGTAGGCGATACCGACAGCGGCGGACGCGAGGTAGCGCAGCCCGCCGTGCACGAGTTTCGAAGACCACCGGCTCGTCCCGAAAGCGAGGTCGCGGCTCTCGACCAGCACTGTCGACAGACCGCGGGACACCGCGTCGAGCGCGACACCTGCGCCGGTCACGCCTCCGCCGACGACCACCAGGTCCACCGACGGCGACGCGGCGAGGCGTTCGAGGTCGGCGGTTCGGCGAGCCGGCGACAGCAGTGATGCCGGATCGATGGTGGGATGCGTCGAGAGCACGTCGGTCGTCATGGTCGGAGATACCTTTCGAGGAGGTCGGCGAGTTCGTCGTCGAGCACGTCGACGTCGTCGGGGTCGGTGAAGACGGGGCCGGTGAGGGTGAACGACCACGCCATCTGGAGAACGGTGGCTGCGATGCGGCGGGGGGAGCCTGCGCGGATCTCCCCGTCTCGCTGCCCGACGACGATCTGGTGTTCGATCGCCGCGAGCTGGCTGCGGGAGGTGCGGCCGGTTCGTTGGAGCAGGTACGGCGCCAGGAACTCGGGGTCCAGCTCGATGATCCGCTGTAGCAGGGGGTGGCGTCTGGCCTCGCGGACGAGATGGGTCATCGTCACGATCATCGCTTGTCGCGTCGCGCCCCGGTCGGTGACCGGCGCGGCCGCTGCGATGCGCGCGAACTCGCGTGTCGTGACCTGTGCGGCAAGGGATTCCACGTTGGGAAAGCGGCGGTACAGGGTCGCGCGGGAGACGCCTGCCGTTCGTGCGACGTCGGCCATCGTCGTGCGTCGGATGCCGATCGTGGACATGAGTCGGGTGGCGGCGTCGAGGATCACGTCCTCGCTGATCGCGTTCGCCGCAGTACGTCTCTCCGGTGCACGCTCCGGGCTCGGCTCATTGATTCGCTGCGACACCATGTGTAAGACTGTATCAGCAAATGCGACCGGAAGGCTGTGCCCATGAGCAGTAATGAGATCGACATCAACGTCGTCGACTTCGTCCCCGGACGTTGGGGAGACCCCGCGGACCCGATGCGTCTGTCGGACTCGGTCACCGGAGCCTTGAGCATGCTCGGCATCACCGAGCAGGCACCCGACCCGGCAGCACTCGCGCTGCCGTCGCCGCGTCTGGACTCGAATGCACTGACCGCCTTCTCGGCCACCGGTGCGTCGGTCACCACCGACGACGAGGTCCGCGCGGCACGGCTCCGAGGGTTCTCGACGCCGGATCTGCTGAGATTCCGCGCCGGAGACGGCAGCGACGCCCCGGACGCCGTCGTCACACCGAGCACGGCCGACCAGGTCGCGGCCGTTCTCGCCGTCTGCGACGAGCAGGGCATCGGGCTGAGTCCGTTCGCCGGCGGAACGACGGTCACCGGCGGACTCGTCCCCGACCGGTCGCGCCCGGTGATCAGCCTTGACCTGCGTGACCTGACGGGTCTGCTGCACCTTGACGAGACATCACAGATCGCGACGTTCGCGTCGGGCACCCGCCTGCCCGACGCCGAGCGGCTTCTCGGCGAGCATGGCTTCGAACTGGGGCATTTCCCCCAGTCGTACGAGGGCGCAACCATCGGCGGGTGCGCCGTCACTCGTTCGGCCGGCCAGTCGTCCGTGGGGTACGGGCGGTTCGACGACATGGTCGTCGGACTGACGGTCGCCACACCGCGCGGCGTCGCCGAGATCGGCACCGCCCCCAAGTCGGCGGCGGGCCCGGACCTGCGCCAGTTGTTCCTCGGCAGCGAAGGGGCGTTCGGAGTCGTGACCCGAGTGCGCGTGCGCGTGCACCCGACTCCCTCCGTCCGGCGCTTCTACGGCTGGCACTTCCCGGACTTCGCCGCGGGCGCCACCGCGATGCGCGCCCTCGCCCAATCGAACATCAAACCGACGGTGCTCCGGCTTTCGGACGAGGCGGAGACCGGGCTCAACTTGGCAAACCCGTCGGCGGCGGGCAGCGCGAACGGACCGGTCGGCGGCTGCCTGATGATCGTCGGCTTCGAAGGTGACGCCGCCGACGTCGACTGCCGCGACGCCTACATCTCGGCGCGCCTGAACGAACTCGGCGGAGCCGCGCTCGGCACCGAGCCGGGCGAGCACTGGCGGGAAGGTCGGTTCCGCGGCCCGTACCTGCGCGATCCGCTGCTCGACGCGGGCGCACTGGTCGAAACTCTCGAGACGGTCACCTTCTGGTCGAACCTCGACCGCCTGAAGGCCGACGTCACCGCAGCCGTCACGGGCGCGCTCGGCGACCAGGGCACCCCGGCGGTCGTCATGTGCCACATCTCGCACGTGTACCCGACAGGAGCCTCGCTGTACTTCACGGTCATCGCGAAGTCCCTCACTGATCCGGTTGCCCAGTGGGCCGAGGCGAAGTCGGCCGCGAACGCTGCGATCCGGGCAGCGGGCGCGTCGATCACCCACCACCACGCGGTCGGCACCGACCACCAGGCGGCGTACCTGGAGGAGATCGGCGACGTCCAGCAGACGGCGCTGCGGGCGGTGAAGTCGGCACTCGACCCCAATGGCGTCCTCAACCCGGGGATCCTGCTGCCGTGCGCATCGAGGTGAACCCGCTGCGCATCGTCGCGGTCGTCAATCCGATCTCCGGAGGCGGCGCGTCGAAACAACAGTGGCCCGCCGTCGCCGACGCGCTGGCGACCGCAGGCGTCACCGATGTCCGTGTCGTCGAGTCGGAGTCGTCCGAGCACGCCACCGCAGTCGCCGCCGAGTCCGCACGATCGGGCGCGCTGACTGTTGCGGTCGGCGGAGACGGTCACGTCCGCGATGTGGCCGAGGGCGTGCTCAGCGTCGACGGCGCCCGGTTGGGCATCGCGGCCGCGGGGCGGGGAAACGACCTCGTGCGGCACCTCGGACTGCCGAGGGACCCGGCGGCGATCGCCGCCGTACTCACCGGCGGGGCGACGCGCGAGATCGACGTCCTGGACGTTCGACGGCCCGACGGCGTCACCACGATCGCAGTCGGCAACGTGTACGCCGGACTCGACTCGGAGGCGACCGAACTGATCAACAGCCTCCGCTGGATGGGGCCGGCCGCCTACCGGGTGGCCCCGGTGATGGCGGCGGTGCGGTGGAAGCCGATCCGGGCGTCGATCACCGTCGACGGCCAGACACGCGAGTCGCTCGCGCACATGGTGGTCGTAGCCAATTCGGGCGATTACGGCCACGGACTGCGGATGGTGCCAACGGCGTCGATCGACAGCGGCGCGGTCGAGGTCCTCCTACTGCGCGGCGACCGATCGAAGTATCGACTCGCGCGCCTGATGAAGCAGGCCGAGACCGGGTCGCATCTCGACCGACGCGAGGTCGAACTTCTTAGCGGTACGTCGATCACGGTGGCGACCGACCGCCCGGTCCCCGTGCACGCCGACGGTGACTACCTCTGCGAGGCGCCCGTGACGATCACCGTCCGTCCCCGTGCACTGCCGATCGCGGTGCCGTAGGGCCGCGGCGACCGCGCGTCTGGCGACACTAGTGTGACCTGCATGACAAATGTTGATGCGTCGAACCCCGATCTCGTGACAGTCGACGTACCCACGCACTGGTACAACCTGGCCGCCGAACTCGACGAGCCGATCCCGCCGCACCTGCACCCGGGCACCAAGGAGCCGGTCGGACCCGACGATCTGGCCGCGCTGTTCCCGGCAGGCCTCATCGCGCAGGAGGTGTCGACCGAGCCGTATATCGAGATCCCGGAACCGGTCCGCGAGATCTACAAGATGTGGCGGCCGGCTCCGCTCATCCGAGCACGCCGTTTCGAAGAAGCGCTTAACACCAAGGCGCGCATCTACGTCAAGTACGAGGGCGTCAGCCCCGTCGGGAGCCACAAGACGAATTCGGCTGTGGCGCAGGCGTACTACAACAGCATCGACGGCGTGAAGAAGCTGACGACGGAGACCGGGGCCGGCCAGTGGGGCAGCGCTCTCGCCTTCGCAGGCGCACAGTTCGGCATCGACGTCGAGGTGTGGCAGGTCCGCGCGTCCTACGACTCTAAGCCCTACCGCGGATTCTTGATCCGCACCTACGGCGGGACCCTGCACCCGAGTCCGTCCGACCTCACCGAAGCGGGGCGGGCGATGCTTGCGACGGACCCGGACACCACGGGCAGTCTCGGCATGGCGGTGTCGGAGGCGGTCGAGGTGGCCGCGAAGAACGACGACACCCGCTACGCGCTCGGCAGCGTGCTCAACCACGTCGTCCTGCACCAGAGCGTCATCGGCCAGGAAGCCGTCGACCAGGTGTACGCCGTAGAGCCCGGTGGCGCCGACATCGTGTTCGGTTGCGCCGGAGGCGGATCGAACCTGGCCGGGCTGTCGTTCCCGTTCATCCGCGAGAAGCTCAACGGCCGTAGCAATCCGCGCATCGTCGCCGCCGAACCGCTCGCCTGCCCGTCCATCACCCAGGGTGAGTACCGCTACGACCACGGTGACGTCGCAGGCCTCACACCGCTGCTGAAAATGCACACACTCGGCATGGACTTCGTCCCCGACCCGATCCACGCCGGTGGCCTGCGCTATCACGGGATGGCGCCTGCTCTGAGCCACACCGTCGAGCTCGGCCTGGTGGAGGGGACGGCGATCGGGCAGCACGACGCGTTCAGCGCAGGTGTGCAGTTCGCCCGAACCCAGGGCATCGTCCCAGCCCCGGAGTCGACGCATGCCATCGCGGCGTGCGCTGCACACGTCGCGAACAGCGATAAAGAGGAAGTCGTGGTGATCGGTCTGTCTGGGCACGGCCAACTCGATCTGCCCGCCTACGCGGACTTCCTCGACGGCGGGTTCTGAGCCGAGCACGAATGAGATCAGTACGCTCATCGGTTCATTCCGGCAGATTGCCCTCTCCGGCCGATGAGCGTACTGATCTCTGCACTATCGCTCGGGCTCTGGCGCTCCGGGCCCGGTGCCGGTCGGTGCGGGTGATCGCTCGGATGTCTTCGAGGACGCCGTCCCACCCGTAGATGATGTCGCCGTAGGTGAGACGCAGCGTCATCCATCCGTCGACGAGTGTCCGTCGGTCGCGGTGATGGTCACGCTCGTAGTCTTCCCGGCTGGAGTGGTGAAGTACCGAGTCGCATTCGATGATCAACGTCCCGATGCGCAGGTCGGCCCACTGGGCATCGGCGATGCTCGGCTGCACGACCACGTCGTAACCGAGGGCGCGTAGACGCACGCGGGCGATGCTCTCGGTGCCGGACTGGGATCGCGGGTCGGTGCGATACAACAGGTCGCGCAGCGTCGGACCGATACGCCCCATCGCTTCGGCGAGGTCTTCGACCGTCGTGCGAGTCGTGTTGAGGTACGAGTCGCAGACGGCGATCCACTCGTCCGGCTGGAGGCACCGCACCGCATACTTGAGTGCGACCGGGACCGGGTCCACCGCGCTCGGCGTGGTTCGGATCGGAGCCTGCAGCGGTCTGCACGCCCGATGCTTGCCCGCGAGGTTCGGGCTACGCCGCAGATGCAGTTCCCCGGCATGGCCGGGCGGAACCCACAACCTGTGGAAGCTCAACGCGGACACACAGGCGAGGACACCGCCGTCGCGCACGGCGGTCGCAGCCGCCGCATCGTGTCCAGGCGCGGCGAGCCATCCGTCACGGAGTCGCTGCAGGTCGCCGGAGAGTATCGCCCGCCGGATGTCCTGATCCGTATACCCCTGCGCCCGCAGTCGCTTCCGCGTATAAATTCCGGAATCTCTCACATCAGGTCAGACGCGACGCTCGCTCGTCAGGTTCCGCGACACACCGAAGTCGCTGCCCGAACGTCCAATCTGCCGGGTGATTCGTCGGTGGGCCGAATCACTGTTTAAGCTGGACGTATGTCGAAAGTGCTGAGCTCTCTGCCCATTGGGGAGCGCGTTGGAATCGCGTTCTCGGGTGGCCTGGATACGTCCGTCGCCGTTGCCTGGATGCGTGAGAAGGGCGCGATTCCTTGCACGTACACCGCTGACCTCGGTCAGGCCGACGAGCCGGACATCGCTTCGGTGCCCGGACGTGCAGGTCAGTACGGCGCAGAGATCTCGCGACTCGTCGACTGCCGGTCGGCGCTCGTCGAAGAGGGACTCGTCGCCCTGCAGTGCGGAGCATTCCACATCCGCTCCTCGGGCAAGACGTACTTCAACACCACTCCGCTCGGCCGCGTCGTCACCGGCATGCTGCTGGTCCGCGCCATGAAGGAGGACGGCGTCGACATCTGGGGCGACGGCTCCACCTACAAGGGCAACGACATCGAGCGGTTCTACCGCTACGGCCTCATGGCCAATCCGCAGCTGCGCATCTACAAGCCGTGGCTCGACACCCAGTTCGTCGAAGAGCTGGGCGGCCGCCACGAGATGAGCCAGTGGCTCACCGAACGCGACCTCCCGTACCGCGACTCGCAGGAGAAGGCGTACTCGACGGACGCCAACATCTGGGGCGCCACGCACGAGGCGAAGACCCTCGAGCACCTCGACCACGGACTCGACGTCGTTGAGCCGATCATGGGCGTCGCCGCATGGCGCGACGACGTCGAGGTCGCGACCGAAGACGTCTCGATCCGCTACGAGCAGGGTCGCCCGGTAGCCATCAACGGTGAAGTGTTCGACGACGCCGTCGCTCTGGTCGTCAAGGCCAATGAGATCGGCGGCCGCCACGGCCTCGGCGTCTCGGACCAGATCGAGAACCGCATCATCGAAGCGAAGTCGCGCGGCATCTACGAGGCGCCGGGTATGGCGCTGCTGCACATCGGTTACGAGCGTCTGGTGAACGCGATCCACAACGAGGACACCGTCGCCAACTACCACAACGAGGGCCGTCGCCTCGGTCGCCTCATGTACGAGGGCCGCTGGATGGATTCGCAGGCGCTGATGCTGCGCGAGTCGCTCGTCCGCTGGGTGGGTTCGGCCATCACCGGCGAGGTCACCGTCCGACTGCGTCGCGGCGACGACTACCACTTCCTCAACACGCAGGGGCCCGGCCTCTCGTACCACCCGGACAAGCTGTCGATGGAGCGTGTCGGCGACGCCGCGTTCGGTCCGTCGGACCGTATCGGCCAGCTCACCATGCGCAACCTCGATATCGCCGACTCGCGTGCGCGCCTCGAGCAGTACGCACAACTCGGTGTCGTCGGCGGCGCCACCGCGGAGCTCGTCGGCGAACTCTCGGTCGGCGGCGCGCAGGCCATCGCGGGCGGCCAGCCCGAGGACCGCGCATCGGAGTCGCTGGACCGCGCGGCCATCGATTCGGGTGTCGACTAGACGCTCGGCACCAGAGACGCAGTCAGACAGAAGGAGCGCATCGCCTCGGCGATGCGCTCCTTTGTTTCTCGGGTCGGGTCAGACGTTGACGCCGTAGTCGCGTGCGATGCCTCCGAGGCCGGAAGCGTAGCCCTGGCCGATGGCGCGGAACTTCCAGTCGGCGTTGTGCCGGTACAGTTCGCCGAACAGCATCGCGGTCTCCGACGACGCGTCCTCGGACAGGTCGTAGCGGGCCACCTCGGAGCTGTTCGCGCGGTTCACGACGCGGATGAACGCGTTGCGGACCTGGCCGAACGACTGGCCGCGTACATCCGCTTCGTGGATCGAGACGGGGAAGACGATCGACTGGACGTTCGGCGGGACCGCGGCCAAGTCGACGTTGATCGACTCGTCGTCGCCGTCGCCCTCACCGGTCAGGTTGTCGCCGGTGTGCTCGATCGCGCCGTCGGGCGACCGCAGATTGTTGTAGAACACGAAGTGCTGATCGGAGAGGACCTTGCCGTCCGCACCCAGGATCAGCGCGCTGCCGTCGAGGTCGAAGTCCGCGCCCGTCGTGCTCCTCGCATCCCAGCCGACGCCGATCGCGACGGAGGTGAGGCCGGGAGCCTCTTTCGACAGGGAGACGTTGCCGCCCTTGCTCAGGCTGACGCTCATAGTGGAATGCCTTTCTCTGCGCGGTGGAGCCGTCCCGCGATCACGCCGCAGGAGGACTCCTTCATGTCTACCGAATACTCAATCACGACGAGTCGTCCGGATGAACCGGACGAACCACGTCATTTGCGGTTGGAGTCGACGGTTCTGTTGGCGACCAACGCTTTACGTTTGGCCCGCCGCCGGCCGAGGAGATAGAAATCGACGGCGATACCGATCACGATGCCGACGATGACGCCGATCAAGGTGGCGCCGCGGAAACCGGGGCCGAGGATGTCCAGCTGGAGGCGTCCGGCGTTGGCGCCCTGACCGGATCCGACGACGATCGCCAGCGTCAACAGGTTGGGGACCAGCAGAAGCAGGGAGACGACGCCGAGCAGCCACGACCCGATGTTCTTGGGCGTCTTGCCGATCGAGAAGATCGCGAGGAGGGCGAAAAGCAGGGGAAGCGCGGAGCCGATGACGCCGAAGAACAGCCCCCACACGGTGCCGGAGGTGACGCTCCGGTCGATCCGCTCGCCCATCGTCGTGCCCCACCAGTCGGGGAGCAGACGCTGCAGAATGAAATAGCCGATCACGATGATCACGACCGTGCCGATGCCGAGGATCACCTTGTTCTTCGTCGACAGGCCCGGCAGGGACCATCGACGAGTCTTGCTCGAGGTTGCGTCGTCCACGGGTTCCGGTGGTACACCGGGCAGTTCGCTCATAGGACAACTGTGGCACAGACCGGCGTCCAGCGGCAGCGGCTTGCCGTCCGATCAGCCGAGATACGGTGTGACGAACGGGATCGCCTTGTTCGCCGTCTTCCCGTTGAAGCCCTCACCGATCGCGCGCATCTTCCAGCCGTCGGTCTCCCGATGGACCACGGCCATAGTGACGCCGGTGAACGGCATGCCGCCCGCCAGCGTGTAGCGGGCGAGCTCGGCGTTGGTCGACTGGTCGATGAGGCGGCAGTACGCGTTCTGAACCTCGGCGAACGTCTGGCCGCGGTACGACGTGACGACGAAGACCAGATTGTCGACGTGCGGCGCGATCGCGGCGAGATTCACCGAGATCACCTCGTCATCGCCCGCACCCTCGCCGGTCAGGTTGTCACCGGAGTGGATGATCGAGCGGTCCTTCGCCTTGAGATGGCCGAAGTAGACCGTCTCCACGCACTGTCCCTGCGAGAACATCAGGACGGACGCGTCGAGATCGATGGCGCTGCCGCCGCCACCGCCGCCGAAGAAGCCGCGCTTGGCCGGCCGCTGAACCGGATCCCAACCCAGACCCATCCAGACCTGAGTGAGGGCGACACCACCCTCCTTGCGCAGCGACACCTTCTGGCCCTTGACCAGCGAGACCGGTCGATCCTTCGAAAGGTTGACCTCGGGAGCGGCCGCGGGGGCGGGCGGCTGCTGCTGGGGTGCACCGTACTGGGGTGCACCGTTTTGGGGCTGGGAAGGGGGCGGTGTGTACGAGGGTGGGGCCTGTTGCGGAGCGGGGGCAGGCGGCTGTGGTGCGGGAGATGGGGGTGCAGGAGCTGGGGGTGCGGGGGCGTCGTCGACGGACACTCCGTGGTCGCGGACCAGATCGGCGAAACCGCCGGCATAACCCTGTCCGACGGCGCGCACCTTCCACTGGCCGTTGCGCTGGTAGACCTCCACCGCGATCACCACGGACTCGCTGGTCAGGCCGTCCACGACATAGTCGAACAACGGTGCGCCCGCGGCGTCCAGCACGTGGGTCACCGGCGGTGCGAACTGACCGAAGCTGCGCGACGTGTCGTCGAGGGTGATGACCGTGCGGATCGCGGCGATATCGGCCGGGACGCCCGTGGTCGAGATGTGCAGGCGCCCGTCCCGCAACTGCACGCCCGGACCGGACGGCTGGTTGAAGAACACGAAGTCGGCGTCGCTGCGCACCTTGCCTGCCTCGGTGACCAGCAGCGCCGACACATCGGCGGGGGCGGCCACGTCGACCGATATGACGACGTCGGGGCCGGGCAACGGGGCGTTCTGGCCTTTGGCGAGTGATGACACGGGGTACCTCTACTTCTCGGCGAACGCCGGATCGGGAACAGGGATGTCCAGAGCAGTGTGGTCGGGAGTCGGTGAGTCAGGAGTGTGGGCGGCCAACCACGCGAGGACCTCCTCGCCGGCCGCGATCCCCGCACGACGTGTGACAGCCAGACCGGGGATCGTCCACCCGGAATCGTGCAGTTCGCCGTGGCGCGGACGGATTGCGTGGTCGGCTGACTCGAGCATGTCGGCGTCCAACCGGCCGTCGCCCGCGGCAAGGACAGGGGCGTCGGCCGACAGGGCACCATCGTCGACGAGACGGCGACGGACCTCGGCGATCGCCGCTGACTTGGTGACCCCGACGGGCATCGCATAGATCTTGCGTCCCTGCTGAGACACCGTCCACCCGCGCGGAACACACCACTCGTTCCAGGACGCGAGGAAATCGGCGGGCTGCCGCTCAGTGTCGACGACGAGATAGGCGAACAGATCGTCCGCGACACGTGTGGCACGGACCCACGACTCATCGATTCGCGTCAGCAGATCGGCATGCAGGTCCGCGAGGGGTACGGACCGGTCCCGGACCCGGGCTTGCAATGCGGCACGCCACCCGACGTCGTCTTCGCCGTCGCACAGGATCCGGCCACCGTTCGAGACCACCGCGAATCGAAACGGCCTCCCCGGCAGCATGATCCGTTCGAACTGGGCGCGCGTGCGCGTCGTGACCGGGACGACCGGGGTGCGCGCGGCCAGAGCGGTCAGCGCGTCGACGCCCGACTGCGTCATGAACGACAGGGGTGCGTCCCGGTAGATCTCGACGCAGACCGAGTCGGGACCGGGCGGTGCGGCCAGCGCCGACTCCGAATAGATCATGGTGCGGTCGAGATCGGTCGCGATCAGGGCGTTCACACGTTCTCCTTGATCAGGCCGACGCACGAATACGCGAGGTCGGGGACCACGTCGACGGGCACGCCGCGTTCGGCGGCCAACATCCGAATGTGCTCGTGCTCGGGGAGATCCGGTTCGCGCACCAGGATCCGCCACGGGACACGGCGCAGCAGGACGCGCGTCGTCTCGCCGATCCCCGGCTTCACGAAGTTGATCGACGACAGTTCGTACCGGTTCTGCATCGCCTCGACCGACGCCCAACCGTCCCAGTGCGGAGTCCGGTCGGCGGTCCGCAGGCGCACTGCCTCAGCGACCGCGTCGTCGGCGACAGACGCGAACGCGGCGGTCACCGCGTCCAAGAAGCGATTCGACGCGTCGAACGGGGCGAGATCGCGGTAGAACTTCGCGCCGTGGAAGTCGCCCGGACCGATCAACTCATCGTTCAACACGGTCCGCGAGACCAGCCCGGACACCGTCGAATTGAGGCACGCCGACGCGATCAGGAAGTCGTCGCGTGTCCCGAACAGGCGCGTGCACGACCCCGGGTCGGCGAGCACCGCGAGTTCGTCGTTCAACCTCGCGCCGCCCGTCGCCGCATACTCGTCGAGCGCTGCGGACAGCTCCCGCGCGATGGCGCCCTTTCCGGTCCACCCGTCGACGAACACCACCGAATCCGGGTCGTGGCGGGCGGCGATGTAGTCGAGCGCGACGGCGTCGATGCCGCGGCCACGCACGATCGAGACACCGTAGTGCGCCGGGGCGATCGACCGGGTGAAGCGGATCCAACGGCCGATGAGAACCCCGATCGGCGTGCCCGCGCGCGCCAACGACACCAACGTCGGATTCGACGAGCGCTCGGTGAGGATCAACTCGGTGACGGTGCCCACCGCCAGGGCGAGACGACGCGCCGACTCGGCCAACGAGGCGTCGAACAACTCCAGGTACTCCGCCCCCGGCTGGAATTCGATCGGCAGCGACTCCGCGTAGTGCGACAGGCCCGCCTGGATTCGGCGCTCGCGTTCGACGACGTCGCCCTCCAACGAGAACTCCGACAGGTCCTTGAGCAGCCACGCAACCTCGTCGGGGGCGTACGAACCAAAGTCGGGGCTGCGCAACGGATCTCCGGCGGGCGCGAGTCGGCTGCCCTGGCGGGCTCGGGCCACGGTCAGCCGGGCCGGATCGCTCGACGGGATCGTCACCACGACGACGCGGTGCCCGGCCGCCGACAGAACGTCCAGAAGCCCGCCGTCGGCGCGCAACGCGTCGGTGTCGGCCGGATCGTCGAGCACCAGCAGGACGGCAGGTGTCGTTCCCGAACCCGGCGCGGCGACGTTGTAGAGAAAGCGCCGCGCGTCGTCGACGCCCTCCGGCGACGGGAATGAGAAGCCGCGGCGCAGCGGGTAGCCGTTCTCGTCCACCACGTGGGCCGGGGATCGCGAGGTCGTCTGAAACGACGCTTGAACCCCTTGGTGGACAAGCCGTTCAGCGATGCACAACGGCAGATACATGAGTTCTTCGTGGCCGACGACGGTGACCGGCTCGCCGTCGGCGAACACTCCGCGCAACCCGTCGGTCAGGTCGTCCACCGCACGGTGGAACCCAGCGGTGTCGGCGGCGAGGAAGCCGTGGCGACCGCCGTCGGGCACCGCCGCCGGCCACGGAGCCGAGACGAACTCCACGGTCCCCGGCACGTCTGCCGTCGGATTGAGGTCGGCCGGCGCCAATGCGCACACCCGGTCGGTGAGGTCGTCGGGCAGCGACACGGTGCCCGACGCCAACGCCACGAAGTCGATCACGACTCCGATTCGGGCGGCGGCCGCCGCGCACTCGGCGTGATGATTCCCCGACCGCATGTCGACCAGCGACGCCACCACGTACCGGTCGTGGGGGTCGAGACCGTGCAACGCCTCGACCGCCTCGACCGCTGTCCGCCCGGTGCTGATCTCGTCGTCGACGAGCACCACCGGAACGCTCGGATCGGTCGCGAGGAGTTCACCGTCCGTGGGCTGCAGCAGGTGGGTCGTGGCGTGCGAGTGCCCCTCTTCGAACGATCCGTGAACGGTCGCCGACGCGACCGCCCGCCGGGTCGAATGCAGATAGCGAGCGGCGCCCATCCGCTCGGCGACACAGTGGCCGAGCCCGGTCGCCGTCTCCGCGAACCCGAGGACCGTCGCGGCTCGAGCGCCCTCGCCGAGGACGGAGACGACGGCGTCGCCGAGCGCGTCCGCGGCCGCGCGCACCCGGGCGGGCGGCGTCGGCAGATGCTTGCCGAGCACCGTCGACACCAGCAGGTGCGCACGTTTGGGATTGCGGCGCAGCCCGAGCAGGACCAGCGCGTCGACGTCGTCGCCGGTCACGGTCGCGCCGAACGCCTCCGTGACCCACGAACGGCCGGTATCGGCGGTCACTCGCCACTCCATTCGGTGAGGAGGTCGACGAAGTTCACGTCGGGGCGGGTCACCCCGAACACGTGCGCCCGATCGACCACGTCGAGCGCCCAATTGCGGTGCGGTTTGAGCTCGTTCATCTTGTTCCCGTACGACGACGCCTGCGCGCCGCCGCCGTTGCGGTCGAGGACGTCGAGCGCATCGGAGTACTCCTCGTCACTGACGCACGACAACGCGTGCACGGCCCCGACGTGGACCGGGTGGATGACGGTCTTGCCGGTGATCCCGTTCGCGCGGTCGAGGGCGATCTCGCGGAGCAGGCCGTCCATGTCCCGGCTCACCAGATGCTGACGGAAGTAGACGGCGTCGTTCTCCCGGAACGGCGTGTGCCGCAACGTCGGCGCGAACATGCGTTCGTGGTTGGCGAAGTACTCCCACACCGGGCCGGTGATGACGAAACCCGTCCCGTCGCTGCGGCCGAGCATGTTGACGATCGTCGCGATCACGTCGGATGCGACGCGGACGTCGTAGACCGTGACGTCGCGGTCACGGCGGATCCCGAACAGACCGCAGATGTCGGTCGCGCCGATCCGCACGGCCAAGACTCGTTCGCGGTGCCGGTTGAGGACGTCGCGGATCGCGACGAGTTCGTCGTCGCGCGTCTCCCGCGCGACGACGCGGGCCGTCTCGAGCACCGGCATCGCGTACAGCGGACGATCCATCCCCTGGGAGGCGACGGCGACCGCGTCCAGCGCGGCGGCGCCGGTCCCCGCTTCGAACTTCGGGATGACGAACCCGGCGAGACAGTGCCCGGGCGGGAGCGCAGCCGTGATCGTCTCGATGTGATCGATCGACCGGACTCGCACGAACAGCAGCACACCCGACCAGCCGTCGGCGGCGAACGCCGCGATCGTGTCGATCGTCCGTGCGAGCGCGAACGCCTCGTCGTCGTCGGCGACGGCGTCCTCCAAGTCGATGACCATCGAGGTGGCGCCTGCTGCCGCGCGTCGACGGATGACGGCGGCCAGGTCGGGTCGGGTCGCCGGGACGTACAGGGTCGCGCCGAGCGCCATCGCGAGGTGCGCGATCGGCGAATCGAGGGTTACCGGCTGCGGTCGACGTCGAAACAGGCGATCGCGCTGCGCATCGTCGAACTGCGGAAAGTGGGTGATCCCACCGGTCACGGTCGTCTCGGACAAGGTCATCTCCTTCGGGGGAGTCGTGTCACGGGCGCGCCACTTGGTCGCGCATCCGGCCGATGATCTCGGTGATGCGGCGGTCGACGGCGCGCAGTTGGGTGAGATAGCTCCAATAGTCCGGGTGGATGCGTTCGAGCGTGGTCCCCGCCCGGTCGATCCGGTCGCTCTGCGCGTCGAGCACCGAACCCCAGTCGCGTTCCAGACCGTGCCCGAGCGCGAAATGCTGCGCATCGCGCACCCGGAACCGCACCTGCGCCGACGCCTCGACCGGATCGCGGCGCACCTCGCGCAGATCCGTCAGACGGTCGAACGCCCGGTCGAGCGCCTCATCGGCATGCGACAACCGATTGCGGGCCTTCTCTGCGGCGGCGAGCGCCTCGTCCGGTGCGCCCGCGAGCAGTGATCGTGCGCGGTCGAGTTCGGTTGCCGCGGCGGCGAGGTCGGCGCGCACATCGTCGGGCGTCGACATGAGGTCCGCCGAACACTCGGAACTGAACTCACGGAGGAGCGCCGACACCACGTCGGGAATCTTGTCCAGCCGCGTCGTGACGGCATCCATCCGAGTGTCGAGCGAGCGGATGGTCCGGTCCGCGTCGGCGGCCAGGCCGGGCGCCTGCGCGAGCAATTGCTGCACGTT
Organism: Gordonia liuliyuniae; assembly: GCF_021739025.1. Taxonomy (GTDB): domain Bacteria; phylum Actinomycetota; class Actinomycetes; order Mycobacteriales; family Mycobacteriaceae; genus Gordonia; species Gordonia liuliyuniae. The sequence continues at coordinate 416,435 of NZ_JAKKOT010000002.1, forward strand.
CTGCGCTGCCGCGATGACGGCTTCGCCGCAGCGTTGCCGATCGGCGAGGCCGGACGCCGCGTCGAACGCCGACAGATCGCGGGCCAGACGGTCGGCCGCCGCCCGTACCGACGACAACCCGACGTGTTCGGGAGCCGCCGCATCGAGAGCCGCCAATGCGTTCGTCGCCGTCACCCGCGCGTCACGATCGGCCTGTTCGGCGCCCGCGATCGCCGCGCGACCGGCGTTCAACGCACGGCTGTGCGCCGCGGAGAAGCGCTCCAACGTCGCCGACACCTGGCCGAAGCCGCGCAGGCACGCGTCGACCGCGGCAGGCGTCGCCTCGGGGGACCCTTCCGCGGACACCGTGAGGTACTGCGAGATGACTGCGTCGTACTGGTCGCGCACCGCGTTCCACTCGGCCGACGGAATCGATCCGGCCGACACCGAGCGGGCAGCGCGGACGGCAGGCGCGACCCGGCCCATCGTCGCCTCGCACGCGAAGAACGCGTCTGTCAGCGCCGCGAGCTGCGCCCCGGTGGCGCGGTCTTGCTGCGGCCGTCTGCTGAACAGGCTGCGACGCTGGTTGCTGGACACTCTTCGATGCTATCGATTGCGGTGACAGGCGCCTGATCGGTCGAGAACGACCCGACCGATCAGAACCCTCACTTGCGGCCCGCGGTCCAGTTCATGCCGAAGCCGTACGCGGCGTCGACGTCGCGCTGTGCGCCTCGGATGTAGCGGACTTCGCGCTGGACCTGCATCTCGCCGTTCACGTTGGTGAGCATCGCGATGGCGCACGAGATCGATTGGTCGTCCGCCGAGTCCAAGTGGACCTCGACCTGCGGGCCCGACGTCGGCATCAGCGTCACGACACCGTTCGCCGCCGACCAGTTGGGTGCGCCCTCGTAGATGTACGCGAAGATCAGCACCCGACGAAAGCGATTCACGTCGCCGAGATTGATGTGCAGGTTCTCGCCGCCGACGGAGCCGCCGCTGCGATCGTCGCCGTCCAAGAAGATGAACGGCGGCCGGTCGAGGTCGCCGAACGAGTTGCCGAGTGCCTGCACGACGCCCTTGGATCCGTCCGCCAGCTCGTACATCGCGGCGAGGTCGAGGTCCACGGCCGTGTTGCGTTTGAAGAATCCACGCGACGGGGCCGACTGTGTCCAGTTGAGGTTGACGCGCATCGCGCCCTGCGTCTCACCGCGTTTGGTCAGCGACACCGACGGTGTGTTCTTGTCGAGGGTCACCTTGTTCATGTTGATCGCCATGGTCTGCCGTCCTACTTCGCGTCGATGGGTTCGGAAATGGGTTCGGGTGCTTCGGCGGCTTCACGCCGCTTCCTGATGATGCTGGTGATCAGCGCCGCAACGATCAGGACGACACCGACGAGGCCGGTGACGACCTCGGGGACATGGGTGCCGATCGAGTACATGAGGATCAACGCGAGCGCGCCGATCGCCCAGTGCGCACCGTGCTCGAGGTAGACGTACTCCGACAAGGTGCCCTGACGGACCAGGTACACGGTCAGCGAACGGACGAACATGGCGCCGATCAGGCCGAGGCCGAGGGCGATGATGATCGGGTCGGCGGTGATCGCGAAGGCGCCGATCACACCGTCGAACGAGAACGACGCGTCCAAGACCTCCAGGTATAGGAACAGGAAGAAGCCCGCCTTGCCGGTCGCCTTGACCAGGTCGGACGGTCCCGACGAGTCGTCATCGTCCTCCTCGGTATGAAACAGCGAACCGAGTCCGTCGACCACGATGTAGGTGATCATGCCGAGCGCGCCCGCGATCATCACAGTGCTGGCTTTGCCTTCCGGCGCGATGTAGCTCGCGGTGATGACCAGGAGCGCGGTGGCGATGACGACGTTGAGCATGTCGAGCTTGCCGATGCGGATCAGCGGGCGTTCGATCCACGAGAGCCAGGTGATCTCCTTGTCCTCGAAGATGAAGCCGAGGAACAGCATGAGAAGGAACATGCCGCCGAACGCAGCGATCTGCGGGTGCGCGTCGGTGATGATCGTCTCGTAGCTCGGGTCGCCGTTCGCGAAGTACGCGGCGTCGCCGGCGGGCGGGTTCAACGCGAGGTCGAGGGCGTCGACGGGGTTGAGCCCGGACGCGAGCCAGACCACGGCCAGCGGGAACAGCACGCGCATGCCGAACACAGCGATCAGGATGCCGATGGTGAGGAAGATCTTCTGCCAGAACTCGCTCATCCGGCGGAGCACAGTGGCGTTGATGACGGCGTTGTCGAACGAGAGCGAGATCTCGAGGATGCCGAGGATGAGGGTCAGGAGCAGTGCTTCTGGCCCGCCGTAGATGAACGCCACCACCAGCGAGACGATGGTGATGAGGAACGACAGACCGAATATTCGGAGGATCACGTGCGGGGACGGCCTTTCAGGTGGGGTCGGCGCGCGTCTGCGGTGTGCAGGGGCTCAGCGTCGCCGGTGCAGGCGAGCGCACCGTCGGAACCGACGGCGCGCTCGCAGCAACGGAGGAGTCGGTCGTCAGACGTTGACGCCGAAGTCGCGGGCGATGCCCGCCAGGCCCGACGCGTAGCCCTGACCGATGGCCCGGAACTTCCACTCGGCGCCGTTGCGGTACAGCTCGCCGAACACCATCGCGGTCTCGGTCGACGCATCCTCCGAGAGGTCGTAGCGGGCGATCTCCGAGCCGTTGGCGCGGTTGACGACACGGATGAACGCGTTGCGGACCTGGCCGAACGACTGGCTGCGAGCATCGGCGTCGTAGATCGAGACGGGGAAGACGATCGAGTCGACCTCCGGGGGAGTAGCGGCCAGGTCGACGTTGATCGCCTCGTCGTCGCCGTCGCCCTCACCGGTGGTGTTGTCACCGGTGTGCTCGATGGAGCCGTCCGGGGAGCGCAGGTTGTTGAAGAAGATGAAGTGCTGGTCGGAGACGGCCCTCTTGTCGGTCTTGAGGGCGATCGCGCTGCCGTCGAGATCGAAGTCGGTGCCGGTCGTGGTCCGCACGTCCCAGCCGAGGCCGATCGTGACGGCCGTCAGGCCGGGGGCCTCCTTGGTGAGGGAGACGTTGCCGCCCTTGGTCAAGCTCACACCCATGTGCATTCCCTTTCAATCGGCGAGCTGGATGCTCGGTGTCGACGCGTACCCCGAAGTCCGGTGCAGCGTCACTGTATCGGCGTCTGGCGGTGTCAGGTCGTACGAGAAGTCGGTCATTTGAACCAGAGCGGGCTTCCCAGAGGCCCGAAACGTAGGTCTGCCGCCCTCGTTTCCCAAGGTTAGCGTGAACTGGCCTCGTCGGCATGGGGGCGATTCCCCAAAGTCGGTGCTTCGGATGAATCCGACGACACTGCCGGTGAGTCTGGAACACGCGGCCGGTGAGACTATTCTCAGAATCCGTCCCACTCGGGGAGTGGTCAGTGGTACACATCACAGACAGCGACGTTGCTTCGGACGCCGCATCCACGGGACGGGGAACCCCATGAACGACGAACGTGACTCGATCACGCGCAGAACGGCTCTGAAAGGCGCGGCGGCCGCGGCGGTGGCGACCGGAGTGCTTGCGGCGAACCCGTGGGCATCGCAGGCGACGGCCGCCCCTCGGAAGCGATCACGACGCGACGTCGCGATCTTCGGAGGCGGGATGGCTGGGCTGTCCGCCGCCCACGAGCTCGTCGAACGCGGCTTCGCCGTGACCGTGTACGAGCCGAGCAGGCTGGGCGGCAAAGCATTCAGTCACGACGTCCCCGGCACCGCGAAAGGCCGCCGCAAGGCACTGCCGGGCGAACACGGATTCCGCTTCTTCCCCGGCTGCTACCAGCACGTCCCGGACACCATGGAACGCATCCCGGTCGCCGGCGGTGGCAACGTTCGCAGCAGGCACCTGGTGAACGTCGAGACTGCAGTCATCGCATTCGACGACGCCGGATACGCGCCGACGACTGCGCCGACGTCTGCGATCGGCATGCTCGAACATGCGGGGCCGATCGTCGATCTCGACAACCTGCGCAACGCGCTCACCACCGGGCTGAGTTTCGTCCGCGACATCTCGCCGCTCGAGCTCGCATACTTCGTCAACCGTGAACTGATCTTCGCGACGAGCTGCGACGAACGACGGTACGGGCAGTGGGAGAAGATGTCGTGGCGTGAGTTCGTGAAGGCCGACAGCAAGTCACCTGCGTACCGGCGCTACCTGGCAGGAGCCCTCACCCGGGCTCTCGTCGCGGCCAAATCGGAGACGGCATCGGCTCGCACCATCGGCTCCATCGGTCTGGCTCTCGCGACGTCGGCCACCGGACTCGTACCGCAGTACGGGACCGGTCCGATCAACGGCGGTGTCGACCGGATCCTCAACGCGCCGACCAACCACGCGTGGATCGACCCGTGGGTCGCCTATCTCAAACGACGCGGCGTCACCTTCGCGACGAACCAGGGCGTCGCCGCGTTCGAGTACGCGGGCGGCCAGATCACCGGTGCGCGGCTGACGTCGGGAGCCGCCGTCGACGCCGACTGGTATGTCGCGGCGATGCCGATTGATCGTCTCGGCCCGCTGCTGAGTCCGGCCCTGCTGGCCGCCGACCCGTCGCTCCGCGGGATCGGGAAGTTGAACGACGATTGGATGGTCGGCATCCAGTTCTATCTGTCGCGGCGCAGCGTCCTGCCGCCCGGCCACATCGCCGCGCTCGGCACGCCGTGGGCGTTGACTGGACTGTTCCAGGCGAAACCCTGGGGCGTCGACTTCGCCAAGAAGTACGGTGACGGCCGCACCCGCGACTGCCTGTCCATCGACATCTCCGACTGGGACGAACCCGGAATCCTCTACGGCAAGCCCGCCAAACGCTGCACCAAGAAGGAGATCGCCGAAGAGGTCTGGGCGCAGATGAGCCGCGCGATGAACGCGGGCGGAAAGAAAATCCTGCGCGACGACGAGATCGTCGCCTGGTCCCTCGACCCCGGGATCAGTTGGACCCCGAAGATCACGAATGCGACGCCGCTGATGGTCAACACGGCAGGCTCGTACGAACACCGCCCGCACGCCCACACGAAGATCCCCAACTTCTTCATAGGAGGCGACCACGTCCGCACCAACATCGACCTCGCGACCATGGAGGGCGCCAATGAGGCGGGCCGGCGGGTCGCCAACTCGATCATCGCCGCATCCGACAGTCCGGCGAAGGACGCCGCGGTGCACCCGCTGTGGGAACTGCCCTTCCTCGAGCCGCTGAAGGCCGAGGACCGCAAACGGTACCGATCCGGGCAGCGACACATCCTCGACGTCTGACGTCTCGCGCGTCGTTCGAACGGTTCACAATCGCGCCGCGTTGTGGCGTGTATGTCGATGATCGGCATTACGCTCCTGACACCACGGTGCCGCGAAGGGGTCGGCGCCGAAGAGTAAGGAGACAGTCGGATGCAGCCGTTCATCCAGGGGTCCGGGCCTAGACCGCAGCCGCCGACCGGACCGATGCCGGGCTACCCGCCGATGGGTGGTCCGCCGCGCACATCGTTCGACATCGGACGGATCGCCTCGGGGGCCACCGTCGTCGCAGGCGTCATCGTCCTGTTCTGCTCACTGCTCGACCTGTACTCGATCACCGTGGACCCGGGCAAGGTCGACGACTCGGTGGACGGCACAGTCGAAGTGGGTATGGGCTTCTACACGATCGTGCCGTTCAACGCGCCCGTCGTCGCGCTCGCCATCCCGATCCTGATGCTCGTCGCCGCGGTCACCGCGATCCCCGGCCTCCTCGGGCGCCGGCAAGGCTCACTCGTGTCCGCGGTCAGTGCGATCGCGGCGACCCTCCTCGGTCTGGTCCTGATGATGTCCAATCCCTTGCCGGGCGTCTCCCTCAGCGGCGACCTCGAGAAGGACGCGTCGGAGGAACTGTCCGACGTCGGCGTCAAGTCGGTCGACGACCTCGTCGACCGCGTCGTCGACATCGGCCCGGGCGCCGGCCTGATCATCGCCGTCGTGTTCGGGTTCCTCGCATCCGCTGCCGCGGGCATCGCATACTGGCGCAACGGCGGCGACGAGCCGCACCTGCCTCGCGGGCCCGAGTTCGCCGCACCTGCGGGTCCGCAGGCCGGAGCCTTCGCGCCCCAACCCCCGATGCCCCAACCCCCGATGCCCCAACCCCCGATGTCCCAACCGCCCGCGCCGGGCTGGGCCCCGACGCCTTTCGACCAGCCGCCTTTCGACCAGACGCGTCCCGACCAGCCGCCTCCCGACCAGCCGCCTTTCCCGCAGCCGCCCTCGGTGCCGTTCGAATCGACGCAGATCGCGCCGATTCCGCCGCAGCAGCCGCCCACCGGCTCCGCGGGAACGCCGTGAACACCTCGCGGATGGTTGCGGGCGTCACTTCGGTGCTGGGGCTCGTCGGACTCGGCCTGACGATGCTGCCGTTGATCTCGATCGACGTCAGCGGACGACTCCTGAGTCTGCTCGGCGACGAAGACTTCCTGATGTACCTGCTGTTCGGCCAGGACACGTCGCTGACCGAGTACTGGGACCGGACCTGCGACGCGTACGAGGTGAACTGCCCGGGCTCGGGCGGCGCCCAGATGGACGTGACCGGCTACGACGTGATCGCCTCCGGCTACGCCGCGGCCGCGCTCATCCCGATCGTGCTGGCGCTCGGCGCCGCAGTCGGCGCCCTCTACGCGTGGCGCGGTCGCGACCGGAGGATCTTCACATTCCTGAGCCTGGCGACCGCTTCGGCGCTCTTCGTCCTGCTCTTCACCTGGCTGCACCCGTCGGTCGCCGTCTCCGGAACCGGCGAACTAGGTCAGTTCGACACGGGTGACACGACCGAAGCCACCGGATCGGAAGCCGCCCTGTCCGTCGGTGCGGGCCTCTACCTACCGGCAGCCGTGCTGACCCTCATGTTCGCGCTCACCACGTGGCAGGCTGTCGCGGCGTCGAACCTCGCGCGCCGAACCCGGCCGCGCCTCACCCGCGTACCGACGGCTCCGACCTTCGGGTGAACGCAGTGACGTGCGAGGTCGAGTGATGCACGACGACGACGGCACGGCTCACCAGGTGAGCCGTGCCGTCGACGTGTCTTGGGGATCGCGCGCTCGTCGCTCGAGCGACGAGTTGTGGAGCCTTAGTCGGCGCCGATGATGAATGCTTCGAGCTGGGTGCGCGCGACGTCGTCGGCGATCTGCTCCGGCGGGCTCTTCATCAGGTAGGCCGAGGCGGGCAGGATCGGGCCGCCGAGGCCGCGGTCCTTGGCGATCTTCGCGGCGCGGACGGCGTCGATGATGATGCCTGCCGAGTTCGGGGAGTCCCAGACCTCGAGCTTGTACTCGAGGTTCAGCGGCACGTCGCCGAAGGCGCGGCCTTCGAGACGGACGTACGCCCACTTGCGATCGTCGAGCCATGCGACGTAGTCGGACGGGCCGATGTGCACGTTCTTGTCGTACACCTTGTTCGCGAGCGAACCGTGCAGGTTGCTGGTGACGGCCTGGGTCTTCGAGACCTTCTTCGACTCGAGACGCTCACGCTCGAGCATGTTCTTGAAGTCCATGTTGCCGCCGACGTTCAGCTGGTACGTGCGGTCGAGGGCGACGCCGCGATCCTCGAACAGCTTCGCCATCACGCGGTGGGTGATGGTGGCGCCGACCTGGCTCTTGATGTCGTCGCCGACGATCGGGACGCCCGCATCGGCGAACTTCTTCGCCCACTCCGGGTCGGACGCGATGAAGACGGGGAGAGCGTTGACGAACGCGACGCCCGCATCGATCGCGCACTGGGCGTAGAACTTGTCGGCCTGCTCCGAGCCGACCGGGAGGTAGCTGACGAGGACGTCGACCTGGGCGTCCTTGAGTGCCTTCACGACGTCGACGCCGTCGCCGTCGGCCTCGGTGATGGTCTCCTTGTAGTACTTGCCGAGACCGTCGAGGGTGTGGCCGCGCTGGACCGGGACGTTCAGCGGGGGAACGTCAGCGATCTTGATCGTGTTGTTCTCGCTGTTGCCGATAGCCTCGGCGAGGTCGAAGCCGACCTTCTTGGCGTCGACGTCGAACGCGGCGACGAACTCCACGTCGCGGACGTGGTACTGACCGAACTTGACGTGCATGAGGCCCGGAACCGTCGAGTTCTCGTCGGCGTCCTTGTAGTAGTGCACGCCCTGGACCAAGGATGAGGCGCAGTTACCCACGCCAACGATGGCCACGCGCACGCTGTTGGTTTCACCCATGGTCGGGCTCTCCTTCTTCGTGTGACGATACGGCGGAATGCGGTACCGCCGATTCATTTCCTACTTCGATGCCGTCGCCGGAACCCGGCACATCGGCATTCAAATCCTTCGAGCCGGTCGATGCTTCGTCGGCGATCAGCTTGTTGAGCCATTGGACTTCGCGTTCGGAGGTCTCCAAGCTCAATTCGTGCATCTGCCGCGTGTAGTGGTCGTTGCCGCGCGACGAGCGCCCGAGCATGTCGCGGAGCCCTTCCCGACGCTCCTCCACCTGACGACGCCTGCCCTCCAAGATCCGTAACCGCGCGACGGCGGGCGTGCGGCTGAAGAACGCCAGATGCACCCCGAAGCCGTCGTCGGTGTAATTCTGCGGTCCGGTGTCGGCGACGAGTTCGCTGAAGCGGGCCTCGCCCTGCGGGGTCAGCCGGTAGACCCGGCGGCCGCGGCGGACCTTGGCGCCGGTCAACGTCTCCGGCTCGTCCTCGGTGATCAGCCCGTCGGCGCGCATCCGGCGCAGCGTCGGATACAGCGAGCCGTAACTGAACGCGCGGAATGCGCCCAACAGGCCGGTCAGACGCTTACGCAGCTCGTAACCGTGCATCGGCGCTTCGAGGAGAAGGCCCAAGACGGCGAGTTCGAGCACGACGGACCCCTTTCGACGCATTGTGACGGCTAGATGCAGCATCCAATGTATCGCATCGATATAATTGAGAACGAACTGAGCAGTAGGGGCGGGCCGTTGATCTTCATCACACGCGGTGGTCCTTCCGCTCGCGTCTACCCTGGACACCGTGCAGCGCCAACTCGTCGACTACGCCCTAGCGCGGAGGAGCACCCTGGCTCGCCTCCGTGCGGGCCAGATGGCGCTGTCGGACGTGTGCGACGGCGACACATACCTGCTGCGAGCTGCGAAGTTCCACGGCCAGATCACGCAGCGGCCGTGCCCGGTCTGCCGCAAAGAGCAAGTCACGCTGGTGTCATGGGTGTTCGGCGGGGCGGGTGGAGCGCCCTCGGGCACAGCCCGGACCGACTCGGAGATCACCGCTCTCGCGACGTCGTCGCCGGAGTTCACGGTGCACGTCGTCGAAGTGTGCCGGACTTGCCGCTGGAACTATCTCGTCCAGTCGTACGTTGCCGGTGTGGCCCGACCCGAGAAGAAGCCCCGGCCTGCAACAAAGCGGCGCCGCGTGGCGAAATAGACGTAGAGAAGACTCCATATGACCGGATCGGCGACCGTGAAGAGTTGGCAGCGGCGCTGCCGTACGTCAGAGTTGTCAACGACAGTCTGTACAGGCTGAGGAGTACAGAGAAGTGGGTGAGCGATGACCAGCGAGGCTGGTGACAAGACCGAGGGACGACGGACCACCGCAAAGGTGGTCGCGTGGGTTCTCGGCCTGGCAGCCGGTGTGGTGCCCGTTGTGGCTCTACTCGGAGTGATCGTGTTCGTGTTCACCTACGTGACGGTCGACGTTCCCGCACCCGGAGACATCAAACAGAACCAGGTCGCGACCATCACCTATGCCAACGGCGGGAAGATCGCGCAGATCGTTCCCGAAGAAGGCAACCGCACCGACGTTACCTACGAGGAGATCCCGGCCTCGATGGTCGCCGCCGTGAAGGCAGCCGAAGACCGCGACTTCGACGACAACGTCGGCTTCTCGCTGTCCGGGTTCACGCGGGCGGCGCTCGGCAAGCTCAGAGGCAGCGACGCGGGTGGCGGCTCGACGATCACCCAGCAGTACGTGAAGAACGCGATCGTCGGCGACGAAGTCAGTTACAAGCGCAAGTTCAAAGAACTCGCGATCGCCACCAAGATGTCCCGCCAATGGTCAAAGGACGACATCATGGCGGCCTACCTGAACACCATCTACTTCGGTCGCGGCGCCTACGGTGTCGCCGCAGCGTCGAAGGCGTACTTCGGTCACGACCTCAAGAAGCTGACCGCGAGCGAGGCGGCGCTGCTCGCCGCGGTGATCCGCGGTCCGTCGATCTACGACCCCGCCGTCGACCCGGAAGTGGCGACCAGCCGGTGGAACTACGTCCTCGACGGAATGCAGTCCATCGGATACCTGCCCAAGGTCGACCGCGACCGACAGAAGTTCCCGAAGGTCACCGAACCCAAACAAGACACGTCGACAGACACTTCCGGGCCGAGCGGGCACATCAAGCAACAGGTGCTCGCCGAACTCGACGAACTGGGCATCAGCGAGCAGGACGTCCGCACCGGCGGCCTGAAGATCACCACGTCCCTCCGGCCGAAGGTGCAGAACGCGCTCGTCAGCCAGGCCCGCGCCAAACTGTCCGGCGAACCGAAGGACCTGCGCACCGCGTCGGTCTCCATCGACCCGGACACCGGCGGAGTCGTCGGCTACTTCGGCGGCATGGACGGCAACGGCTGGGACTACGGGTCCGCAGGTCTGCAGACCGGATCGGTCTTCAAGGTGTTCGCGCTCGTCGCAGGCCTCGAACAGGACATTCCGCTGTCGCAGCAGTACTCGTCAGCCCCGTACGAGGGACCGGCAGGCCTCACGATCAACAACTCGGACGGCGAGAGCTGCGGCACGTGCAACCTCGCGACCGCGTTGAAGATGTCGCTCAACACCGTCTACTACCGCCTGATGATGGATCTCAACGGCGGGGCCCAGGCGGTGGCGGACGCCGCGCACAAACTCGGCATCGCCGAGAGCTTCGGCACCATCGAGCACACTCTCGCCGAGGAGAACGGCCACCCCGAAGGCGGTGTGGTGCTCGGTCAGTACCCGAGCCGAGTCCTCGACATGGCGTCGGCGTACGCGACGCTCGCCGCGTCGGGCATCTACCGCGAGCCGTACTTCGTGCAGAAGGTCGAGACGTCGACGGGCGAAGTCCTGTTCGAACGTGACAAGGACAAGGGCAAGCGGGTCATCTCGAAGGCCGTCGCCGACAATGTGACCGCCGCCATGGAGCCGATCGCGGGCTACTCGAACGGCAACTCGCTCTCGGACCCGACGCTTGGTGCGCGCCCGTCCGCGGCCAAGACCGGCACCGCCCAGCTCGGCGACACCGGAGAGAACAAGGACGCGTGGATGGTCGGCTACACGCCGCAGCTGTCGACTGCCGTCTGGGTCGGCACCAACAAGGGCACCGCTCTGCGGAACTACTCCGGTGGCACGATCTACGGCAGTGGGCTGCCCGCGCAGATCTGGAAAGCACAGATGGACGCTGCGCTCGCAGGCGATCCGATCGAGGATTTCCCGGAACCGGAGTCCGTCGGCGGACAGGCAGGCGTGCCCTACGTGCCGCCGACCAACACGTACACCCCGACCGAGACCGAGGGCCCGACGCGGACCAGGGACCGGCCGCGTATCCCCGGACAGGGCGAGGACGGTGACATCACCATCGCCCCGGGTGTGACCATCCCTTTCGGTAACGGCGACGGCGGGGGCAACGGAAACGGGGGCAATGGGAACGGGGGCTCCGGCAACAGCGGGGGCAACGACGGGAACAGTGGCAACGGGAACGGCGGCAACGGCGACTCCGGCGGCGGGGAACCCGAAATCGGCGGGCAAGGCGGAGACGACGACTCCGGCGGCGCGGCGACATCGCCGTGATGGAGCCGCCTGAAATAGAGTCGCGATAGTGGATTCGACATCGTCACCGAGTGAGCCCGAGCCGACAGCGTCGGCCGGGCTCGACTCGGCTGCCGACGTCGACTCGCCCGCACCGCTGTGCGACGACCGCCGGCTGGCCACCGATCGGGTGCTGCCGTCGTGGACCGAACCGATGATCACGCAGTTGAGCACCTCGATCGGCGGACCCGTCGGTGTGCACGCAGCCGTCGGACGCAGCCGCCACTGGACGCCATTGCGCGTCGTGTTCCTGATCGCACTCGCCGTCCTCGCCCTCGGCTGGTTCGGCAAAGCGGGCTGCATCCAACAGACGACGGTCGATGGACAGCCCGGCCAGAGTCGGCTCGACTGGGACGATCAACGCCAGTTCTACGGGCTCTGCTACTCGAACATCGTCGCGGGCTACTCGGAGAACCGATTGACGCCGCACGATCTGGCCGAAGGCGCTGCACCGTACCGCACGTTCTGGAACACCGACGGCGAGAAGAAGTACCTCGAAGAACCCGTCGTCACCGGCGCATTCATGTACGTCGTCGCGCAAGCGTCACGAGGATGGGGCAGCCTGACTGAGGCGATCGGGCTGCCCAGAGCGCTCGACGTCGTCAACTACTTCAACATCGCGGCCGTGCTGCTGGCCCTCGGCTGGCTGATCGCGATCTGGGCGACGATGCGGACACGCAGACGAGACCCGTGGGTCGTCGCGCTCATCGCAGTGTCCCCGCTCGTGCTGGTCCACGCGTTCACCGCGTTCGAAGTGCTGCCCGTCATGTTCACCGCGCTCGCCATGTACGCGTGGTCGCGCGACCGGATGAAACTCACCGGACTATTCATCGGACTCGGCGCAGCCACCGCGTTCTACCCCGTTCTGCTCCTCGTCGCGATCGGCCTGCTGTGCGTGCGGGAGAGACGGGTGCGCGATTCGCTGGTGGTCGCCGCCGCAGCCGTCCTCAGCTGGGCCGTCATCAACATCCCGGTGGCCGCCATCTACCCGTCAGGGTGGGGCGCCTGGTTCACCGCCTGGCGAGACGCCGCCGCCGGACCCGACAGCGTCTACCGATTGATCACCCAGATGACCGGGTGGGAGCCGTCGGCGGTCCTCGTCACCGCGCTCGTCTTCGCGCTCATGATCGCCGTCGTCGCAGGCGTCACATACCTGGCGATGCGGTCACCACGAGAACCGCGACTGCCCGCCCTGATGTTCCTGCTGGTCGCAGGAGCCCTGCTGATCGGCAAGGACTGGCGGCCGGAGACCTCGCTGTGGCTCGTTCCGCTCGCCGTCCTGGCCATACCGCACCGCCGAGTCCTCCTGGCGTGGATGACTTTCGACGCGCTGTTGTGGGTACCGCGGATGGCGCTGTTCCTCGAACCCGACCGCAAGTGGCTGCCCGTCGAATTCTTCTACATCGTGTCCGCCGCACGGTGGCTGATGGTCGCCGGGCTGTGCGCGTACGTCGTGTGGGAGATGGCCAAGCCCGTGCTCGTCAGACCCGCTCCCGCTCAGCATCTGCTGCGCTCTCCGGCGGGGTAGCACGCGCAACGAGAACCTCCCGGCGAGTCGGCCACGCATCGTCGGTCATCGCGAACTGGGCCGTCGTACGCCAGGCAGTCGTCGATGCCCCCTCGCTTCGCTCGCCCGGCGTCGATTCCCCCTCGCTTCGCTCGCCCGGTGTCGATTCCCCCTCGCTTCGCTCGCCCGGCGTCGATTCCCCCTCGCTTCGCTCGCCCCGTGCAAACCTTCGATGCTTCGGCAGCAGCCCCTCGAACTCGGCGCCCAACTTGCTGATCGCCGCCCGCGACCGTTCGTTGGACTCGTGCGTGTGCCAGACGACGCGGACCGCTCCGCACACGTCAAACGCGTGGTCGAGCAGAAGCAGCTTGGCCGTCGGATTGACCGCGGTGCCCATCGCGTCGGCACTGTAGAACGTGTAGCCGATCGACAGGCTCCGGTTCGCGGCGTCGACATCGTAGAAGCTGGTGGTACCGACCAGCCGGCCGTCGTGCACGACGGCGAACGCTACCCGAGTCGTCGACGTCGCGGCCTCCGCGATCCACGCCGCCGCTGCCTGCGTGGTCCGTGGAATCGGCCCGGTCCACTGGTAGAGGGGAAGGTCGGAGTCGTCGACGAGCCCAGCGAGCGCGGGCGCGTCGGATGCCACGATCGGGCGGAGCACGACGCTTCCGCGCGAGTACGTCGGCTCTCCGACCCATGCCCTCGCCTCGGCGGCGTCCGCCGCAGACAACCTGGTCAACGGGCCCGGCCGCGGCGTGACGCCCGACAGGTAGGAGGCGAGCGGCTGCCGAGGCCGGGCGCTCACGAACGAGACGATCAACACCGCCAGAACGATCGCCTGCACCCACGTGCTTGCGGCGACGATCCCCGTCACCACCTGTGCGTACTGGCCGTCGTCATTCGACATACCGAGCATCCGGAACACCGACAGGTCCAGGACGATGTCGGCGACGAGATACGTCACGATCAACGGCGCGCGAACCCGTAGCAGGACGAAGAACGGCAGGATCCACAGCGTGTATTGGGGCGAGTGAACCTTGTGGAACAACATGAACACGGCGAGTATCGACGCAGCGACCGGCAGCCACGGATAGACACCGTCGCGCTGGAGGATCCGCCACCCCACCACGGTGACCACGGCGACGCCGACGACGATCGCCAGCGGCGACATGATGTCGACGAACGAGCGGTACACGGAGGTCTCGCCACCGGTCAGAAATCGCAGACCCCAATACCAGATGCTGTTCGTCGTCACGTCTGCGCGACGTTGCCCCTGGAAGTCGAGGGCCGCCTTCCACCCGTCGAATCCGGCGATCACGAACGGCAACTGGGCGGCGGCGACGGTGACGACCGCAGTCACCGCCACCCATCCGGCGCCAGCCCAGTCACGCACGCGTCGCGCCGCGGCAGTGCTCCCGCCCGCTCCCGTCACTCCGCCCGACGTCAACACATAGAGGGCGACCGGCAGGACGAAGAGCCCCGGATAGATCTTCAACGAGAAGCCGATGCCGAGCATCACCGTCGCCGCGATCGCTGTGTGCCGCACCGGCAGTCGGCGCCCGCCGGTCTCCGGGTTGGCGCTCGCGCCGTACGCCATGATTGCGATTGCGGCGACCGATGTGAAGACGACTGGCAGCTCCCAGTTGTGGAACGCGTACAGCACCAGCGGTGGGGTGGCCGCCCACAGCAGCACCCACCAGCGCGTCATCAGGGCGAGCAGGATCGTCGTCGCGAACGCGAACGGCGCCAGGATCAGTGCGCTGTGGGTGAAAAACTCCACATCTGTTTCGCTCCCGGCGGCACCGAACCAGATGAGCAGTCCGGACAGGACCGGATACTCGACCACACCGCCGAACAGCTGACCCTGTGCGTCGATCCCGCCGTGCACGTACGGCATCAGATGCTCGCCGAGACCGCGTGTGGTCCACAGTTGCATCAGATCCGAATAGCAGGGGATCAAAGTGCCCCTCGGCCCGCTCGGGAAGATCTCGCTGCGCCCCGCGTCGTCGAACGGCGCACCGCCGCACACGAACTTGGCGCGGAAACCCCAGAAGACGGTCACCGCGGTGGCCAGCAGAGACACGGTGAGGATCAGCGTCCGCTCGCCGTTGGCGCGAATGCCGACTCTTGCGCTGCGGCGACGAAATCGGCCCGGCCGCACCGACGGCAAGTCTCCTGGCATGGGGGACAGAGTAGTGGCCGACACGCGATTTCGCTGGTCACGGACTGCTCGTGTAGCCTGAACGGGTTGCCGACGCAGGCGACCCTCCTGCCGCGGACAGTCCGCGGCCGACCTAGCCCATGGGAGGTGATGTGGTTTCATGCGTCACTACGAACTGATGGTAATCCTCGATCCGAGTCTGGACGAGCGCACCGTCGCCCCTTCACTGGATACTTTCCTCAATGTCGTCCGTAAGGACGGCGGCAGCGTGGATAACGTCGATATCTGGGGCAAGCGCCGTCTTGCCTACGAGATCGCCAAGAACAACGAAGGCATCTACGCCGTCATCGATCTCAACGCGACCCCGGACACGGTCAACGAGCTCGACCGTCAGCTGAAGCTGAACGAGTCGGTTCTGCGGACCAAGGTCCTGCGCAAGTAGGCGCGGGGCGCGTCCACACTGCACGAGCTTGTGGAAATCTGCCCTGACATTGTCGGCGGGCACCTTTAGGGTGGTGCGTAACCATCCTTCAAAGGTTCGCCGCGGGGCGTTCCACATCGATTTAGGGGAGTCTCATGACTGACACGGTCATCACGGTTGTCGGAAACCTGACCGCTGATCCGGAACTGCGTTTCACGCCGTCCGGAGCGCCGGTCGCCAACTTCACCGTGGCATCCACTCCGCGCACCTTCGATCGTCAGACGAACGAGTGGAAGGACGGCGAAGCGCTGTTCCTTCGCTGCAGCATCTGGCGTGACGCCGCGGAGAACGTGACCGAATCGCTCAGGAAGGGCACCCGGGTCATCGTGCAGGGCAAGCTCAAGCAGCGGTCGTACGAAACCCGTGAAGGGGAGCGTCGCACCGTCGTTGAGCTGGAAGTGGACGAGATCGGTCCCTCGGTTCGCTACGCCACTGCGCAGGTCACCAAGACCCAGCGTGGCGGCGGTTTCAGCGGCGGAGGGAACTCGGGCGGAGGCTACGGAGGCGGAAACAACTCCGGTGGCAGCTACGGAGGAGGAAATAACTCCGGTGGCGGCCGCCCTCCCGCATCGAGCCAGCCGGCCGACGACCCGTGGGGCAGCGCACCAGCTGCCGGCGGCGGCTTCGCCGGTGGGGACGACGAACCACCTTTCTGATTCCGGGCCCGCCAGCCCGGAGGCACTCGACTGGAGCATCACATGGCAAAGCAAAAGGGGCGCAAGCCCCGTGTAGAGAAGGTCACCAAGGCCAAGGCCTGCACCTTCTGCAAGGACAAGAAGACCGACATCGATTACAAGGACACGGCGCTCCTGCGTCGCTTCCTGTCGGATCGCGGCAAGATCCGTTCGCGTCGCGTCACCGGCAACTGCGTTCAGCACCAGCGCGACATCGCGGTGGCCGTCAAGAACTCGCGTGAAGTGGCGCTCCTGCCCTTCACCTCGACCGGACGCTGAGCGGGAAGGACAACTGAAATGAAGCTGATCCTGACTGCCGCTGTCGAGAACCTCGGCGAAGCCGGCGACCTCGTCGAGGTCCGCGACGGTTACGGCCGCAACTACCTGCTGCCGCGCAACCTCGCCATCGTCGCCACCCGTGGGGCCGAGAAGCAGGTCGAAGGCATCCGCCGCGCCCAGGACGCCCGCGCCGTGCGCGACCTGGAACACGCCAACGAGATCAAGCAGGCGCTCGAAGGCCTCGACGCGGTCTCGCTGACTGTCAAGACCCACGACTCGGGCAAGCTGTTCGGTTCGGTCTCGGCAGGCGACGTCGCCGGAGCCATCCGCACCGCGGGCGGACCCGCCGTCGACAAGCGCAACGTGTCGCTGCCGAAGGGCCACATCAAGGCCGTCGGCTCGTACCCGGTCGTCGTCAAGCTGCACCCGAAGGTCGAAGCGAAGCTCAACCTGACGGTCGTCGCCTGACGCACCGATAGACTCGAAACGCCGGTCCCCTTGCGGGAACCGGCGTTTCGTCGTCTCACTCCTCCAACAGTCGTCTGCCGATGATCATGCGTTGGATGTCGGCGGTCCCTTCGCCGATCAACAGCATGGGGGCTTCGCGGTAGAGGCGCTCGATCTCGTACTCCTTCGCGAAGCCGTACCCGCCGTGGATGCGGAACGAGTCTTCGACGACGTCACGGCAATACTCGGACGCGAGATACTTGGCCATGCCCGCCTCGAGGTCGTTGCGTTCACCCGCATCCTTCACCCGGGCCGCGCGGACCACCATCTGGTGGGCGGTTTCGACTTTCGTGCCCATCTCCGCGATTCGGAACAGCACGGCTTGGTGCTGCGCGATCGGCTTGCCGAACGTCTCTCGCTGCTTCGCGTACGCCGTGCCCAGCTCGAACGCCCGGTGTGCGACGCCCACGGCTCGCGCGGCCACGTTGACGCGGCCGACTTCGACGCCATCCATCATCTGGTAGAAACCGCGACCCGGTGTGCCGCCGAGGACTTCGTCTGCGGCGATGCGGTAGCCGTCAAAGAGCAGTTCGGTGGTGTCGACGCCCTTGTATCCCATCTTCTCGATCTTCCCGGGGATGGTCAGGCCCGGCGCGACCTCCCCGAACCCCGGTGTCTTCTCCAATAGGAACGTCGTCAGGTTGCGGTGTGGGCGGTCGCTGCCCTCCGGGGTGCGGACGAGGACGGCGACGAGACTCGACGTGCCGCCGTTCGTGAGCCACATCTTCTGGCCGGTGATCGAATAGTCGCCGTTGCCGGTCGGCGACGCCGTCGTTGTGATGGCGGCGACGTCGGAGCCGAGCGCAGGCTCGGACATGGAGAATGCGCCGGTCAGCTCGCCTGTCGCCAGACGGGGCAGATACTTGGCCTTCTGTTCGTCGGTGCCGTGCTGTGCCAGCAGATAGGCGACGATGAAATGGGTGTTGAGGATGCCGCTGACACTCATCCAGCCGCGCGAGAGCTCCTCGACCACGAGCGCGTACGTGAGGAGAGACTCGCCGACCCCGCCGTACGCCTCGTCGATCGTCAGACCGAACAGGCCGAGCTCCTTCATCTGCTCGACGATCTGCGTCGGGTACTCGTCGGCGTGTTCGAGCGTCGTCGCCACCGGCATGATCTTCTCGTCGACGAACGCCCGGACCGTCGCGAGGATGTCGCGCTGAACGTCAGTGAGATCGTCTGTGGCGCAAAGCCTATTCATGAATACCTTCCTATCGGTCCATGAGAAGAACCTATCGTCGGAGCCAGACGATTGCGGCCGTAGATCAGAAATCGGCCCGGGTAGGAGAGTGACGATGCGCGACGCGGTGATCTGCGAGCCGATCCGAACGCCCGTCGGCGGCTACGGCGGGATCTTCGCTTCCGTGCCCGCCGCCGACCTGGCGTCGACGGTGGTGGCAGCGCTGGTCGGTCGGACGGGCGTCGGCAGCAGCGACATCGATGACGTGATTTTCGGGCAGTGCTATCCCAACGGCGAGGCGCCGGCCATCGGCCGCGTCGCGCTGCTCGACGCGGGACTCGACGTGCGGGTGCCGGGCCTGCAGATCGATCGGCGGTGCGGGTCCGGGTTGCAGGCGGTCATCGACGCGGCGATGCGCGTGCAGACCGGTGTTGCCGACCTTGTCGTCGCGGGCGGAGCCGACAGCATGAGCCAGGCCGAGCACTACGCGCTCGGCTTGCGGTTCGGCCTCCGCGGCGCGGACGCGGCGCTGTCGGATCGGATCGCCCGCGGCCGAGTCACCGCCGGAGGCAAGCGGCATCCGGTCGGAGGTGGGATGCTCGAGACCGCCGAGAACCTGCGCGCCGAGTACTCGATCAGTCGGGAGGCTCAGGACGAGCTCGCCCTCGACTCGCATCTTCGGGCCGTCGCCGCCCAGCGGGAGGGACGGTTCGACGACGAGATCGTGCCTGTCACCGTGTCCACCCGTCGCGGGGACGTCTTTCATGATCTCGACGAGCATCCACGTCCCGACATCTCGGCGGAGGCCCTCGCGGCGCTGCGCCCGGTCCGGCGGAAGGTTGATCCGGGAGCCACTGTCACCGCGGGCAACGCGAGCGGCCAGAACGACGGCGCTGCGGCATGCATCGTCGCCACCGAAGAAGAAGCGGCCCGGCTCGGCCTTCGTCCGCTGGCACGCCTGGTGACGTGGGCGGTCGCCGGTGTCGAACCCTCACGCATGGGAATCGGGCCGGTCCCGTCGTCGACCCTCGCGTTGGAGCGCGCAGGCCTGACGCTCGCCGACGTCGACCTGATCGAGCTGAACGAGGCGTTCGCTGCGCAGGTCCTGGCCTGCACCGCGGCCCTCGGGCTAGGCACAGACGACCACGAACGGATCAACGTCAACGGCTCCGGCATCTCGCTCGGCCATCCGGTCGGTGCGACGGGCGTCCGAATCCTGGCGACGATGCTCCGCGAACTCGACCGCCGTCAGGGGCGGTACGCGTTGGAGACCATGTGCATCGGTGGCGGGCAGGGCTTGGCGGCCGTGTTCGAGCGGGTCGGCGACTAGTGGTTGCCGAGTACGACTAGGCGCCGAGCAACCCCGCGATCACGGACCTGAGTTCGTCGGCGGTCGGCGACGGCAGCGCGTCGTGGCCGTGGATGTAGCCGATTCCGGCGTAGACGAGCAGTCCCGCCGTCAGCCGTGCGCGCTCCTCGTCGATGTCGAGTTCCCGTAGCGCCGCGGTGACGGCGTCGAACACCTCGCTGTCGATCTTGCGCACCGACTCGGCCACCCGCGGGTTGACGCGTGCCCAATCGCGGATCGCGGCCTCGACCGTCAGATTTCGTTCGTCCATCAGCATGGTCGCGAGTGCGGCCACCCGCTGGCCGGGAGGTAGTGACGCGATCTCGTCGAAACCGGTGAACTTGGCGTCGTGTGTCTCGCGCCAACGTTCGGCCATCGCCTCCCACAGCGCGTCCAGGTCGGCGAAGTGCCAGTAGAAGCTGCCCTTGGTGACCTTTAGTCGCTCGCACAGTCGGGAGATCTTGACGGCGGCGACGCCGTCGGCGGTCAGGAGGTCGAGTGCAGCGTCGACCCAGTCGATGGCCGACAGGCGGCTGCTGCGAGGTCGCGGTGTCATGAGACGAGTCTAACCATACCTCGTGGTATGGTTACGGGCGTGACCACAACATCGCCCAAGCCCGTCACCGCATCTGCACCGGCCAAGCGCCCGACACCGACGGCTTTCCCGTACCGGGAGACGATGAAGCATCCGGTGGTGCGGCGTGCGCGGAAGCTCGCGAAGGGGCTCACCGGTAAGGACATCTTTCCGACCACGGAGCAGATCGAGGCGTTCTGCGGGGACATGTATCACTCGGATCCGGTGGCCGAGCGCTTCGTCGACGAGGTGTTTCATGGCGCCATCGGAAGCGAAGCCGGTCGAGCGATGCTCAAACAGGCGCTCGACCACGGCATCGGTAGAGTCGAGAGCCCGCCGGAGGCGATGGTCGAACTGTTCCGTGAGTTCGAGGACGTCCCCGAGTGGGTCGACCCCGAGATCGTCGAAGCGGGAGCCCAGGTGTGGCGCCGTTGGGGCACGTTCCTGTTCAGTGTCGCGGGCGGCGAGACCCTCGAGATGTACACCGAGGCCGCCGTCGCGACACCGCTCTCGCTGGCGGGCGGGTATGCCGGGGACAACGCACTGCGTCGCTTCCTGGAGACGGCGAAGTTCTGGATCGACGTCTCGCAGCCCCACGCACTGCTGACGCCGGGGAGCCAGGGGCGTGCGACCGCGATGATGGTGCGAGTGATGCACGTGGCTGTGCGTCGCGGCGTCGCGAAGCACCCAGAGTGGGACGAGTCGCGGTGGGGCTACCCGATCAGCCAGGCCTATCAGCTGTTGACGCTTGCGGGCGGCAGCGTCGTCCCGGCGCTCGCCTTGTGGGGCGTCGGCGTGCAGACCACGCGCGGCGAGATCAATTCGCTCATCCACTTCCAGCGCTACATGGGTTATCTGCTCGGCATCCGCAACACGTGGTACCCGGAGACCATCGCGGACACCCTTCGCCTGCTCGCTCTCGTCTCGGCCACGCGCAGTCATGACGCGGGCGAGCACGGTGCTGAGCTCATTGAGTCGTTCCCGCGCGCGTTCGCGCCGCGGAAGGGGCACACCGGCTTGCAGCGGGTGCGTGAGCAGTACAACGGTGCGATCTACGCTGCGTACTCGCGGCTGTTCATGTTCCCGACGACGTACGCCCGCTACGACATGCCGAATGCGCTGCCCGGGATCGCGTGGATCGTCCTGCGGTACCCGCTCGTGTTCGCGATCGAGACGCTGCGTCGAGTCCCGGTGATCGGCCGCGTCCACGAGAAGTGGATGGTCGCGCACCGCGAGAACTGGTACCGGGCGCAGATGGCCGACCGCGAAGCGGAGTTCAATGCGTCCGGGGCACTGCGTCGCTGACGAGGGTGGGACAAGAGAACTGAGGCTGCGGTGCACCCGCCTCGACCCGCGAGGCGGGCCGGTCAACTCCCATGCTCGTGACCGGGATGACATGTCGGTCATTCAGATGAATCGGTCGGTTACGCCTCTCGGGGCGGCGCAGGGTCTCAACCTGGTGTGGAGTTCTTCCCGGGCGTGGCGCAACGCAACACGCCGACAATTGTGGAAGTCGCTGTTGGGGAATTGCAGAAGGCGGTCTGACCTGCGGATGAGTAAGGATCTGCCGGGGAATTCCCCAGACCATCCACAGTTGCGTTCACACGTCGTCCAGAGGTTTTCGACGTTGTCCACACTTCATCAACAGTGTTGTCCACAGGGGTGGTTTGTGGCGCCGGTTGCGTGGCCCTAACCTCTGGGAAGGTTTCAGTTCACCCATGGGCGGCTGAACGGATGGGAACAACGGCCTGACGGGCCGACGACGATCGACTGCACGGGGGAGGCGCGGGTGACGGCACTGCAGGACCAGGGTCCAGAGCCGGACGAGCACAGTGCGCCGCCGCGGGAGGACTACGGCCGTCAGCCTCCGCAAGACCTGCAGGCGGAGCAGTCGGTGCTCGGCGGCATGTTGTTGTCGAAGGACGCGGTCGCCGACGTTCTCGAGCGGGTCCGCCCCGGTGATTTCTACAAGCCTGCGCACCAGGCGGTCTACGACGCGATCCTGGAGCTGTACGGGCGCGGTGAGCCCGCGGACGCGGTCACCGTCACCGCCGAACTCGAACGCCGAGGCGACATCCGCAAGGTCGGCGGGGCCCCTTACATTCACACGCTGATCTCGACGGTGCCGACCGCGGCCAATGCGGGCTACTACGCCGAGATCGTCGGCGAGAAGGCGATCCTGCGGCGTCTGGTCGAGGCGGGCACCCGCATCGTGCAGTACGGCTACGCGGGCGACGGCGGACAGGACGTCGCCGAGGTCGTCGACCGCGCCCAGGCCGAGGTGTACGAGGTCACCGAGCGACGGACCGCCGAGGACTACGTCGTCTTGGAAGAACTGCTGCAGCCGACGCTCGACGAACTCGACTCGATCGCGTCGCGCGGCGGCCTCTCGCTGGGCGTGCCGACCGGGTTCGCCGATTTCGACAAGCTGACGAACGGGCTGCACCCCGGACAGATGATCATCGTCGCCGCGCGTCCGGGCATGGGGAAGGCGTTGGCGCTCGACACTCCGCTGCCGACCCCGAACGGGTTCACGACGATGGGCAAGGTGGCCGTCGGCGACCGTCTGTTCGGCGCGGACGGCAAGCCGACCAGGGTGGTAGCCGCGACCGAGGTGATGACGCACCGTCCGTGCTTCGAGGTGGAGTTCGACGACGGCTCGTCGTTGATCGCCGACCAGCAGCACCAGTGGTTCGCCGAGGTCGACGGCCGACGCGAAGTGGTGACGACCGACGCGCTGCAGCGATATGCGGGCCGGGCGACGGTGCAGAACTCGGCGCCGATCCAGTTGCCGCACCGACCGCTCGCCTACGGTCCCTACACGGTCGGCGCGCTGGCCGGGATGGCGTACGACGATCCGGAGATCTCTCTGCGGATTGAGACCGAGGGGCCTGTCGATGTGATGACGCTGATGGCCGATCTCGGCGGACGCGTGCCGCGCGAGTATCTGCGCGGATCAGTCGGCCAGCGTCGCGCTCTGCTGTCGGGAATCCTCGATTCGCGTGCCCGGGTCGACGACGACGGGTGGATCACCGTTCCCGCAGCTACGAGCCACATGTCGGGCATCGTCGGCGATCTCGCCGCCGGCCTCGGCTACACGTTCCGGCGAGCCAGTAGCGGTTGGATCCGGTTGGCGGCCCCCGACGACGTGTTCACCGTCCACGACAAGATGCAGCGTCACAAGGAGTTGCGGACACAGGTCCGGTCGCGTCTGGTGACGTCGGTCCGGTCGGTGCCGAGCGTGCCCGTGCGGTGCGTGCAGGTGGACAATCCCGAGCACCTGTACCTCGCGGGCGAAGCGATGGTGCCGACCCACAACTCGACACTCGCCATGGACTGGCTGCGGTCGGCCTCGATCCACAACGGTCTGGCAGCGGTCATGTTCTCGCTGGAGATGAGCAAGACCGAGATCGTCATGCGTCTGCTGTCTGCGGAGGCGCGCGTCAAACTCGGCGACATGCGGTCAGGCAACATGTCCGACGACGACTGGAGCCGCCTCGCGCGTCGCATGGGTGAGATCACTGAGGCTCCGCTATTCATCGACGACTCGCCGAACCTGACGATGATGGAGATCCGCGCGAAGGCACGTCGACTCAAGCAGCGCCACGACCTCAAGCTGGTGGTCATCGACTACATGCAGCTGATGACCTCGGGCAAGAAGGTCGAGTCGCGTCAGCAGGAGGTCTCGGAGTTTTCCCGATCGATCAAGCTGCTGGCCAAAGAGCTGGAAGTGCCCGTGGTCGCGATCAGCCAGCTGAACCGTGGACCCGAACAGCGCACCGACAAGCGTCCGCAGGTCTCGGACCTTCGTGAGTCGGGATCGTTGGAGCAGGACGCCGACATGGTCATTCTGCTGCATCGTCCCGACGCGGTGGAGCGCGACGATCCACGTGCCGGCGAGGCTGACATCATCGTCGGCAAGCACCGTAACGGTCCGACGGCGACGATCACCGTCGCGCACCAGTTGCATCTATCGAAGTTCGTCGACATGGCGCGGGGATAGCTTGGCAGGTGGATGTCGATACCGAATCGTCGTCGATCTCGATCTCGTTGACCGGATGGCTCGCCTGTGTGGAATCCGTCGTGGCACCACGTTCTTCAAGGGTTCGGAGCGCCCAGGGGCATGATGCTTCTATCCGCGCAGCAGCCCGACGGTTCAGTTCTGGGTAGCTAGGGAGTACGCGCCACCACAGGATTCTGCGAGGCCTGGTCCGAACAGTTCTGCGGGCGTGTAGACACCGGGTTTGCCTTGATCAGCGGCTAGTCGTGCGGCTACTTCAGCTGCAACGGCCGCAGTAACGTTGTTTGCGTCTCCCCAGCGCAGCCAGCCTTCCCGAACCGTGCCGTTTGCCCATTCCGCGCGCGCATGCGCCCACGAGTGCCGCCGAGAGGCAGCGCGTTCGGGGGTCTTAACCGCTGATAGGAGGTGAACTGCGGAGCGTCGAAGCGGTCCGAGGTGCATCCACGGCAGCACCGCACGTATCGCCATGCTCGCAACGCCGGTAGGCGATTCACTCGAGGCTGATTCGATGGCGGGAGCGCCGCTCGCACGCTGTGCGGCAAGCAACTCGGCTAGAGGTGCTAGTGCCGTTGTCACGGTGTCGCCGTCGGGTGTCACGAGCGAGGTCGGCCTGCCGAACAGTGGAGCAGAGGCGAGTCTCGCATCAGCGATGACGCGAGACTCGTACCGGCCGCCTCCCGGTGTGCCGGGGATTCCGTCGAGGAGAGATCCGGCGATCGCGTCACCCACGCGACCTGCTGCTGAAGAAACCGCCGGGATCATGTCGATTCGAGCCTTGCTAGCGGGCGGGAGGCCGGCGGTCAACCATGTGAGAAGGCTCTCGGTCGCCGTAACGCCAAAACCGGCCCCGGTGACGATGGTCTGTCCCGATCGTCGTGCGGCGTCATCGCGTTCGCGGTGGCCCAGGATGGTCGCTAGATCGTTCGCTAGGTCGATGTAATGCCCTCCCGATTCGGCGGCGGCTTTCGTCAGTTCGCCAGCGGTCTGCCTGAACGGGCCCACGGTGTTGACCACAACAACAGGCTCCTCTCGGCGAATCGCCGCGGCCATGTCGGCGGGGGACTCGGCAACGACTACTCGTGAGCCGGCAGGCGCCGACAGCGCCTCCAACTTCTCGCGGTTGCGTCCCACGAGCACCGGCGTTACGCCGCGCGCAGTCAACTGTTCGCCTATCGCCTCGCCCGTCCTGCCGGTAGCGCCGAGTATCCAGACTTCGTTCGGCATGCTGCTCCTTATATTGTGATGACATCCCGTGTCATCACGGTACATGTGATGACACGGGATGTCATCGGTTAGGTTGAAAGGCATGGCGAGATGGGAAGCGGATGCCAGTGGACGCTTGCAGCGCGCGGCGATCGAGTTGTTCGCGCAGCAGGGCTTCACGGAAACGACAGTGCCGCAGATCGCGGTTCGCGCAGGAGTGACGACCCGCACCTTCTTCCGGCACTTCCCGGACAAGCGTGAGGTGCTGTTCGCCGGCGAGGAGGGACTTGCAACTACGTTTGCCGACCTGATCGATACTGCCCCGTCCGAACTTGCTGCGCTCGGCACACTTGAGCACGCACTGAAAGCGGCCGCGGACGAAGGATTCGAGCAGCGCCGTGACTGGATGCGGCAATGGCGGGCGATCGTCAACGCTGAGCATCCCCTGCGAGAACGCGGACTCAGTAAGCAACAAATGCTCGTGACGGCCGCCGTGAAGGCACTGAGAAAACGAGGGGTCGACCCGGTGACAGGCGAACTCGCTGCAGGAATGGCACTCGTGGCATTTCAAGCTGCTGCAGCGGAGTGGGTTGCCGACGAAGCGGCCACACGCCCGCTGAGCAGCTACCTCGAGGTATCGTTCTCCCACGTGCGGCAGGTAGCGGCCGCAGACCACCTCCGCATGTGACGCGTCACCAATCCTCGCCGACTCGGACGCGGCGTCGTGTCGCAGGGACGAAATTCGAAGTAGCGATCCCGGTGCAAGTAGCGGGGAGGCTGTTGGAATGGCCAGCGGGGAAGTAGGCGTTCCGGCAACCTGCGCGGCCCGTATGCGTCGAGGCTCGGCCTCGACGCATACGCGAGACGTATCGTGTCAGCATGGCCCGCATCAAGGAAGTGTCCGACGACGTCATCATCGCCGTCGATCCGTTGACCGCGTACGAGCACGTCAGCGACGTCACGCAAATGCCCCGGTGGAGTCCCGAGAATACCGGCGCCGTGATCGAGGAGTCTGCGGGCGACGAGCACACGGGCCAGGCCTACGTCGGCATGAAGTTCGTCGGGTCGAATGCGCGGAGCGGAGTCCGTTGGCGAACGGGGTGCGAAGTGACCGCGGCCGACCCTGGTCGACGGTTCGCGTTTCGAGTGCGCGAGTACGGATTCCGCAGGCCGTTTCTCAAGGTCCCGGTCGCGTCGTGGGCGTACACCTTTGAGCCGGTTGCAGAAGGGTGTCGGGTCACTGAGACCTGGACTGACGACCGAGGCTGGCCCGATGCTGTGGCGGCGGTGTTCGACCGGGTCGCCACCCGAAAGCCCGGTTTCGCGGAGTTCCAGCGGGGAAACATCCGGCGGACGCTCGACGGCCTGAAGGTCGAACTGGAGCAATAGTATGCCCTCGCGATCGTGACGGTGACCCTGGAGGTCGCTGCTCAGCGCATCGCACTTCGAGACTTTCGTCTAGTCCGCCCATCCATCGAAGAATGCGTCGTCGAGTTCATCGGGATCGACAGTGTTGTGGCGCAGGTAGATCGTCCGCCCGAACCTCGGGCCTGTCGAGCGCAGCTGACTCTCACTCACGTACACCCGGCGACGGACGGTCCCCGCCTTCGAGTTTGCGACGCTGACTGCGAGCAGGTAGTCGGCGGGCAGGGCGTCGTCGGGGTGCGCCGGGTAGCTGACGACGTCGTCGACCGTCCCGATGGACACACGGGCGTCGGCGAAGCTCTGACGGGACGGACGTGCAATTCCGGTGTGTGTCCCTTGGGCTGATCGGACCGCTCGTTCGTAGAGCACGTCGTCGACGTCGTCGGGCTCGACCGTGTTGTGGCGGAATTCGATCCTGTCCCCGACCGAGAGCGAGCCGTAGAACCCTCTGATCTCACGGCGAATGGTGACCGCGCCCGGCAACTCGGCCTCCACCTCGAGGTCGTACGTGTCCGGGCCCTCTCCGCCGGTGTGCTCGATCACCTTGGTGACCCAGCCGGCAGTCAGATGCCCGTCGGCATAGCGTGCTTCGGCGAGCTGGCCGCTCGCATGTGAGCCGAAGCCCACGCAGAGAAGGACGAGTACCACCGCCCCTGCGATCACACCCCAGAAAGCTGGGCCACCGACGCGCTGGGTGACCACACTCCAGACCACGTACGCGATGCCTCCCACCCCCGCGAGCAGTCCGACCCAGAAGTAGAAGTCAGCGCGGTGGGACCAGCGTCGGATGCGCACACGGGTCTCCGACGTTCGCGCCTGCCGCAACCATTCATCGTTCATCCCGTCACCAGTCCTCCGCTGCCCCTTGTAGGTAGCCTATTCAGGGCGCGGACGTCTCGGGGTCGGTCGGTGTCAGCCGACGGTGCCCCACGCGATCGGGGTGTCGAGGACTTCGGGGTAGTGCTTCTCTTCATAGCGCCAGATCGCGTCGATGTGCTCCTGCATGGCCGCCAACGCACTTACCGGGTCGCGGTCGGCCACCGCGAGGTAGATCTTCTCGTGGATGTCGCACGTCGCGGCCCGACTACGTCGCGAGTACTCCATGCCAACGGCCGAGCCGTCGATGAGGTCCAGCAGTGCGTGGATGAGATATCCGAAGATCGCGTTACCGGAGCCGCGCGCGACCGTGTCGTGAAACACCCGGCTCATCTCGACGAAGATCGTCGTGTCGTCGAGGTTGGCACGCATGTGATCCACCGAGTGCTTCAGTTCGGCGATCTGCTCATCGCTGATCCGTTCCGCGGCCAGCCGCGCCATCATCGGTTCGAGCGCCGTTCGTGCCTCGACGACGGTCCGGAACGGAGCATTCTCGAACTGCAGGAGCAGTGTGATGGCCGTCGACAGGGCTTCGCCGTCGGGCTGACGGACGATCGGCCCGCCACCGGGACCAGGCTTGAGAGAGATCACGCCCTGCAACTCGAGGAAGCGCAGGGACTCGCGAAGAGTGCCGCGGCCGACGCCGTACTCCTCCAACATCACCCGCTCCGGCGGCAGCCGGTCGCCGATCTGGTTACCTCGCTCGTTGATCCCCTCCACGATTCGCTGCGCCACCAGCATCGCCGTCTTCTGCGGACGCAACTCCGATCGTGCCATCACCCGTAACCCTCCATACCCGGCCGCACCCCTGTTCCGTCGCGGTCCATTCGCCAATCAAATCATGACTATCGTTACCTGAGAAGGACTATAGAGTCCCACGGCGCGGAGTGCGGGAAGGTGACCGCGCGCGAACGCGCGATTCGTCCCGCTGGGGGCGGGCCGGTCGGGACAGTCGGGGTCAAGGGCGGTAGGGGTCTGCTCGCTCGATCGGCGGCGCGTTCTTCCAGTCGGGGAGCCCGTCTTCGGGGCGGCCGACGGGGCTCTCGCCGCCGGACCGGTAGGTCCACTGGGCGTGACTGAGCTGGTGGATGGTGAAGCAGGCATCGAGCGCGGTGGAGAAGCCCATCGCGTCCTGGCTCTGATTCACAGAGTCCTTCACGAGCAGCGCAGCCATGCTCGGCACCTTGGCGATCCGCCGAGCGAACTCCAGGGTGCTCTCGTGCAGTTCGTCGGCCGGGAAGATCTTGCTGACCATCCCCAGAGCGCGTGCGTCCTCGGCGTCGAGGCAGTCACCGGTCAGCAACAGCTCCTTCGCCTTCCGAGGGCCGAACTCCCACGGGTGCCCGAAGTACTCGACACCGCACATGCCGAGGCGGGTCGCGACCACATCGGCGAACTGAGTCCCCTCGGCTGCGACGATCAGATCGCACGCCCACGTGAGCATTAGCGCCGCGGCGAACACGTTGCCGTGGACCTCGGCGACGGTGATCTTGCGCAGATTGCGCCAGCGCTTCGTGTTCTCGTAGAAGTAGTGCCACTCCTGGTGGTACCGGGACTCGACGGCGTCGTGTGTGGCACCGGTGCAGGTGTACGACCAGTGCTGATCGGGCCCGGGATCACGTTCGGCGCGGTACTCGGAACTGCCCAGATCGTGCCCGGACGAGAACGCCGGGCCCTCGCCGGCGAGGACCACCACGCGCACGGTGTCGTCGCCCTCGGCGCGAAGGAACGCCTCGGTGAGCTCGACCAGCAGACCGCGGTTCTGGGCGTTGCGATAGCGCGGACGATTCAGCACGATGCGCGCGATCGTGCCCTCGTCGTAGGTCTCGTAACGCAGGTACTTGTAATCGACGGGCGTGGTGGGGTCGCCTGAGAGGTCAGTCATGGGAGGGTCTTTCCGATCAGCGGGTTTGGTGAGGCGCATGCGTGAGACGCAGCGCCTGGTCGAGAAGCGACTGAGAGACGCCGTGAAAGTGGCGACCCAGCTCGAGGTCGGCCTTGCCCGCGCATGCGCGTGCGTGCGTGCCTTCGAGGATGATGCCGAGCCGGTAGCAGGCGAGCACTTGGTACCAGTCGAAGTCGGTCATGTCGCGGCCGCTCACCTGGCCGTAGCGCGCGATCAGTTCCGCGCGCGGGGGTAGACCGTCGAGCTGGCGGGCGAGACCGACCGTGCGTGACTCGTCGGGGTTGGGCCAACTTGCGAGCAGGTGTCCCAGGTCGAGAAGCGGATCGCCGACAGTGCCGAGTTCCCAGTCGACGATCGCTGCGACCTGTGGCCGATCGCGGCGGAACATAACGTTGCCGAAGTGGTAGTCGCCGTGAATGATGCCCTTGGTCCACGCTGTGGGCCGGTTCTCGTCGAGCCACCGGCCGATCTCGTCGACACCGTCGAGTTGGGGGCCGGGCCAGCCCTCGAGATCGTGGTACGAATCGAGTTGTCGTCGCCAGCGGCCGACCTGGCGGTCGAGCCATCCGTCGGCACGGGCGACCTGCTCGGCGCCGACGAGCGCCGGATCTACGTGGGAGAGCAGCGCGGCGCCGTCGACGATCGACAATCCCATCGCATGCTGCATCTCGGGGGAGGCGGCGACCGGTTCGGGGACCTCGGTGGTGGCGGTGAATCCGTCGACGGCCTCCATCACGAAGAACACGTATCCGAACACGTCGAGGTCGTCGCACGACGCGACGAGTCGGGGGTGCGGCACATCGCTTCCGGTGAGGGCCGCGAGCAGGCGCGCCTCGCGCCTCATCGTCTCGTCGCTGTTGCTGCGCTTATGCAGCGGCGGACGGCGGAACACGTAGTCCTTGCCGGAGCGGGAGAAGCGAACGAGAATGTTCTGGGTTCCACCGGCCAGCCGCGTGACGTTCTCGATCGGGCCGGAGCCGACGTTCTTCTGGTCCAACCACTCGGTCAGTGTCGCGACGTCCAGCGGTTCTGGCTCGCTCATCGGTCAACCTCGTCTCTCGGTACTAGTCTTGCCCACCGCCGGGGCGTGTCACGGCGGCGTACCGCGCGTGATTCAGGTCATCTCGTACATCGAAGCTAACATATCCAGGCGAACGATAATCATGAATACTCGAAATTGCGGCGCATAATTGTTATCGTTTCTCGCAGGTCGCCCCGGAAGCCCGCCTGAGCAGGTCGGTGTCGGGCGCACTTCGTCATTCAAACGTCTTCGTCAGGTGGTGCAATGGGTATCGAAATGGTCCTGGACATGGCTGTGTCTGTCCATCCCGAACGGCAGGCACTGGGCCGTCGCGGCTCGGGTATGACCTACGAGCAGCTCAACGACGCGGCCTGCCGTGGCGCTGCGATTCTGCGGGAACACGAAGCCGCGCACGTCGTGTTCGTGGGTGTCAACGGTCCGATCCTGCCGGTTCTGACCTTCTCGTCCGCGCGTGCGGGCATCCCGATCGCTCCATTAAACTACCGGCTCCCGGCCGACCAACTGCGGGATCTCATCGGACAACTCGACAAGCCGGTGATCGTCGCCGACAGCGCTTACCGAGACAATCTGGACACGGCCGCGGACGTCGTTCTCACCAGCGCCGAGTTCCTCGAGCTGGCGTCGTCGGAGGGGCCGACCGTGACCGATACGGCCGACGACCGATCGACGGCCGTCGTGCTGTTCACCAGCGGCACCACGTCGGCACCGAAGGGCGTTCTCCTTCGCCACCAGCACCTGCTCTCGTACCTGTTGAACACCGTCGAGTTCGCATCAGCCGCCGACGACGAGGCGACACTGGTCAGCACCCCGCCGTACCACATCGCGGGCATGGGCGCGGTGCTCAGTAACGTCTACGCCGGCCGCCGGATGGCGTACCTCCCAGACTTCACGCCGCAGGGATGGCTCGACCTGATCCGGGGCGAGGAGATCACCTCGGCGATGGTCGTCCCGACCATGCTCGCGAGGGTCGTCGATCACCTCGACGGCCGCAGCGGCGACTCGCCGCGGCTGGGTACCCTTGCGTACGGCGGCGCTCGGATGCCGCAACCGGTCCTCGAGCGTGCGCTCGTCGCCTTCCCCGACACCGGATTCGTCAACGCTTACGGGCTCACCGAGACCAGTTCGACCATCGCAGTGCTCGGCCCTGACGACCACCGCGAGGCTCTGGCCGACCCGGACCGGAAGGGAAGGCTCTCATCGGTCGGGCGCATCGTCCCGGGCATCGAGGCGCAGATCCGCGACGAGGAAGACGCGGTGCTCGCGGCCGGCGAGACCGGCCTGTTGTGGGTGCGCGGTGGACAGGTCAGCGGCGAGTACATGGGCAAGGGTTCGGCGCTCGACGCGGACGGTTGGTTCCCCACTCGGGACCAGGCGCGCATCGAGGACGGCTTCCTTTACATCGGCGGCCGCGCGGATGACACGATCATTCGCGGCGGCGAGAACATCGCACCCGCCGAGATCGAAGACGTGCTGGCCCATCACGTCGACGTCCGCGACCTGGCAGTGATCGGCGTGCCCGACGACGAGTGGGGTGAACGGATCTGCGCGGTGATCGTGCCGACCGGGGCGTCTCACGCGAGTGCCGACGAGGTCCGATCGTGGTGCCGCGAGCGCCTGCGCGGGTCGCGGACCCCGGACGACGTCGTGTTCGTCGAGGAACTGCCGCGAACCGCCACCGGCAAATTGGTCCGCCGCGACCTGGTCGCCCAGGTCGCCGACTGATCGGGCCGGTTCGGCCCACCACTTATCTATATCGAGGAGTATTCATGCGTAACGCGGTGATCGTCGACGTCGTCCGCTCGGCGTCGGGCCGAGGGAAGCCGGGGGGAGCACTCTCCGGCGTCCATCCCATCGACCTGTTGGCCGACGTGCTGCGCTCGTTGATGGAGCGCAATGAGATCGATCCGGTCCTGGTCGACGACGTGGTCGGCGGATGCGTCAGCCAAGCGTCCGAGCAGGCGGGCAACATCACCCGCGCGGCGTCGCTGGCCGCGGGTCTGCCCGAGTCCACGCCCGCCACCACGGTGACGCGGGCATGCGGCTCGAGCCAGCAGGCCGTCCAGTTCGCGGCGCAGGGCGTCGTCGCCGGCGCGTACGACGTCGTGATCGCGTGCGGCGTGGAGTCGATGAGCCGCGTACCGATGGGCACCGCGTCGATGGGCCACGACCTGGTCGGCACCGGGTTGGCGCAGCGCTACCCGGAGGGCTGGATCAGCCAGGGCGTAGCCGCCGAACTCGTCGCCCGCAAATATGGCCTGACCCGCGACGACGTCGACGCGTACGCAGCGCAATCGCACGGCCGCGCCGCCGCCAGTGCCGCAGCGGGACACTTCGACCGGGAGATAGTTCCGGTCACGACACCGGACGGTCTGCACACCGTCGACGAAACCATCCGCGCGGGCACCACCACCGAGGGGTTGGGGGGTCTGCGGCCGTCGTTCTACTCGGCGGAGTCGGAGGCGCGGTTCCCCGACCTGGGCTGGATGATCACGCCGGGCAACTCGTCCCCGCTCACCGATGCGGCGGCCGCCACGCTGATCATGTCGGAGGAGAAGGCGATCGCACTCGGCCTCACTCCGCGCGCCCGTGTCGTCGACTTCACCGTCGCAGGCGACGACCCGGTGATCATGCTGACCGCACCGATCCCCGCGACCCGCAAGCTCCTAGATCGCACTGGGCTGACGATCGACGCAGTGGACGTCTACGAGGTGAACGAAGCGTTCGCGTCGGTGCCTCTGGCATGGGCTCGAGCGTTCGACGCCGACCCGAGTCGGTTGAACCCGGCCGGCGGAGCGATCTCCCTCGGACACGCGATCGGCGCATCCGGCGTGCGTCTGCTCGCGACCATGGTCGGCGAGCTCGAGCGCACCGACGGGCGGTACGGCCTGCAGACCATGTGCGAGCACGGGGGCATGGCCAACGCACTTCTCATCGAACGCATCTGACACCACAGAGTCGTCGGTGAACGCCGCGCGACAACGACATTCGGCGACAGCCGAGAAGGGCGAAACACGTGAACGTCAACGGGAAGGTCGCGCTGATCACCGGAGGTGCCTCCGGCTTGGGGCTGGCGACTGCTCGGACATTGCTGGACGAGGGCGCCAAAGTGGTGCTCCTGGACCTGCCGACGTCGAAGGGGGCGGAGGTGGCCGCGGAGTTGGGCGAGAACGTTCGGTTCGCCCCAGGCGACATCACCGATGAGAACGCGGTCGTGGCGGCGCTCGACTTGGCCGAGGAACTCGGCGAACTGCGCGCAGTCGTCAGTTGCGCAGGCACCGGACGATCGCTGCGTGTAGTCGGAAAGAAGGGCGTCTTCCCGCTGGACGTGTTCACTCGAGTCGTCACGATCAACCTCATCGGCACCTTCAATGTCGTCCGACTGGCCGCTGAGCGGATGACGCGGTTGCAGGTCGACGGCGAGGAACGCGGCGTCATCGTCACCACTGCATCGGTGGCGGCGTTCGAGGGGCAGATCGGACAGGCCGCGTACGCCGCGTCGAAGGCAGGGGTTGCCGGAATGACCCTTCCGCTGGCCCGCGACCTCGCCTCGCAGGCGATCCGCGTCGTGTCCATCGCGCCCGGATTGTTCGACACTCCGCTCCTGGCCGGGTTGAACGAGGAGGCCAAGGCCTCGCTCGGGGCTCAGACTCCGCATCCCAGCCGTCTCGGTAACCCGACGGAATTCGGTTCGCTGGCATCGCACATCGTCGCAAATCCGATGCTCAACGGCGAGGTGATCCGCCTGGACGGTGCGATCCGGATGGCACCGCGCTGATGACCGGGCCCCACGACGGACGTGAATGGGTTCTGCGCTCGCGTCCGCACGGGCGCCCACAGAACTCCGACGTTGAACTGGTTGCGAGCAGGACCGCCGACCTCGCCGACGGCGCAGTACGAGTGCGGAACCTGGTGATGTCGGTTGAGCCGTACATGCGCGGCCGGATGGGTGGCGAGTCGACGTACGCCGAGCCGTACCCGATCGGCGAGCCGCTGCGCGCCCCGACCGTCGGCCGGGTGATCGAGTCCGCCGATTCCACGGTGCCGGTCGGCACGTTGGTGCTGCACGACTACGGGTGGCGTGAGTACTCGTCGGTCCCGGTCAGCGAGTGCCGTGTGCTCGGCGACGACCGGATCGACCCGGCCGCGTACCTCGGCGTGTTGGGGATCCCCGGAATGACCGCCTGGGTGGGGCTCGACCGGATCGCCCAGGTGCGTGCCGGCGATGTGGTGTTCGTGTCGTCGGCGGCCGGAGCGGTCGGCTCCACCGCGGTCCAGTTCGCGAAGCTGCGGGGTGCCACGGTGATCGCCAGTGCCGGTTCGCCGGAGAAGGTGGAGCTCGCCCGAGACCTCGGGGCTGACGCGGCGTTCGACTATCACGGCGGTGAGGTCGGGCGGCTGCTCCGCTCGGCACTCGCC
Source organism: Gordonia liuliyuniae (assembly GCF_021739025.1). Taxonomy (GTDB): domain Bacteria; phylum Actinomycetota; class Actinomycetes; order Mycobacteriales; family Mycobacteriaceae; genus Gordonia; species Gordonia liuliyuniae. The sequence continues at coordinate 451,818 of NZ_JAKKOT010000002.1, forward strand.
GAGATCGGGGCCGGCGGCATCGACGTGTACTTCGACAACGTCGGCGGCGAACACCTGGAGGCCGCGATCCGCGTGCTCAACGATCACGCTCGCATCGCGTTGTGCGGGATGATCAGCATCTACAATTCCGCCACCCCGCTACCCGGTCCGAGCAATCTCATCAAGCTCGTCTGGCGCCGGGCTCGGATGGAGGGCTTCCTGCTCCGCGACCACCTCGCCGCCCGCGACGAGTTCGAGCAGCAGATGTCCGGATGGGTGCGCACAGGTCGGATCAGAGGGGTGCACACTGCTTTCGACGGCGGTGTCGCCGGTGCCTGGGACGCCTTCCTCGGCATGCTCGACGGCCGCGCGACCGGTAAGGCAATCGTCCCGCTGTCGGCGGGAGACTGCCTTTGACCGGACCACACCGGCACCCGCCGGCCCCGACAGCCGAGCACGAGTTCGACGATCAAGGAGATACACCGATGACGACTTCAGGTCTTCCACTCGAGGGCAAGGTCGCCCTCGTCACCGGCGGCAGCCGAGGGCTCGGCCGCGAAATGGTCCTCGCCTTCGCTCACGCGGGCGCCGACACGGTCATCGCGAGCCGCAAGCTCGACGGGTGCGAGAAGCTCGCCGAGGAGGTCACTGCCGCCACCGGTCGGCGGGCACTGCCGCTGGCGTGCCACGTCGGAGACTGGGATGCCCAGGACGATGTCGTCGCGCGAGTGTACGAGGAGTTCGGCAAGGTCGACATCCTGGTCAACAACGCCGGAATGTCGCCACTGTACGAGAACCTCGAGGACATCAGCGAAGCGTTGTTCGACAAGGTCTTCGACGTCAATCTCAAGGGAGCCTTCCGGCTGACGACGTTGATCGCGCCGCGCATGGTCGAGGCGGGCGGCGGCTCGATCATCAATATCAGTTCCATCGCATCGGAGCGTCCGACGCCCGGCGACCTTCCCTACGGCGCGGCCAAAGCCGGGCTCAACATTCTGACCAAGGGCTTCGCCCAGGCATACGGGCCGACGGTACGTGTCAACGCCATCATGGCCGGACCGTTTCTCACCGATATCAGCAAAGCGTGGGATATGGACGTGGTCGCCGAGAAGATGAAAGTCCTCCCCCTTGGGCGGGCAGGCGATCCGGTTGAGATCGTCGGTGCCGCGCTGTACCTCGCCGGTCCCGGTGCCGGCTACACCACCGGGGCGATCATTCCCGTCGACGGTGGCCGCACAGCCATGCGCTGAACACCGATCGACCGCCGACAATCCACCCCTACACACGATGAGGAACCACGATATGAGCTGGGGATTCGAAACAGACGCCGAGTACCAGAAGGTCCTGGAGTGGGCCGACGAGTTCGTCACCAACGAGGTCGAACCGATCGACCAGGTCATCACCCACGCGTGGGATATGAAGGACCCGTTGCGACAGAAGCTGATTCCGCCGCTGCAGGACAAGGTTCGGGAGAAGGGCCTGTGGGCGACCCATCTCGGCCCGGAGCTCGGCGGCCAAGGGTTCGGGCAGCTCAAGCTGGCGCTGCTCAACGAGATCGTCGGGCGCACTCACTCGGGGCCCATTGTCTTCGGTGCGCAGGCACCGGACTCGGGCAACACCGAGATCCTCGCGCACTACGGCACGCCGGAGCTCAAGGATCGCTACCTCAAGCCGCTCATTGATAACGAGATCGTGTCCTGCTACGCGATGACCGAACCGCAGGGCGGATCCAATCCGGTGGAGTTCGAGACCACCGCGGTGCTTGACGGCGACGAATGGGTCATCAACGGCGAGAAGTGGTTCGGATCGAACGCACGCTTCGCGTCGTTCTACATCATCATGGCGGTCACGGACCCGGAGGCGGAGCCGCACCGACGTCTGTCGCAGTTCATCGTCCCGGCAGAGACACCGGGCGTCGAGATCGTCCGCAACACCGGTGTCTGGGGCCACGACTACGAGGTCGGCACTCATGCCTACACCCGATGGACAGATGTACGTGTCCCTGCCGATCACATCCTGGGCGGCGTCGGCCAGGGATTCGAGGTTGCGCAGACCCGACTCGGCGGCGGACGCATTCATCACGCGATGCGGACGGTCGGTCTGGTGCGACGATCGCTCGACATGATGCTCGAGCGCGCCGTGTCGCGGACCACCCGCGGAAAGCGTCTCGGTGATCAGCAGATGGTGCAGGAGATGATCGCCGACTCGTGGCTGCAGATCGAGCAGTTCCGGTTGCTCGTGCTGCGGACGGCGTGGCGGATCGATGAGGAGAACGATTACCGAAAGGTCATCAAGGACATCGCGGCGGTCAAGGCGGCGATGCCGAAGGTGTTGCTCGATGTCACCTCGCGTGCGGTCCAGCTGCACGGATCCCTCGGTGTCTCCAAGGAACTACCGCTGGGCAAGTGGCTGCTGGAGTCGTACCACATGGGTCTTGCCGACGGCGCGACCGAGATTCACAAGGTGAGCCTCGCCAGGCAGCTGCTTCGCGGCGCCGAGGCGACCGACGGCTTGTTCCCCACGTATCATCTGCCGGCACTCCAGGAGCAGGCGCGGGCCAAGTTCGCAGAGGAACTGGCCGCTCTGGAGGAGTGATCGACCCCCAGCGCATCCCCCGATACTCGTCATTGACCTGGACCGTTTAGATCTATTGACACCTCTAATTCTATGCGTATGATTAGGTTCATACTCAGATTGATGCAGTGACTGGCATCACGGAATTCCGGAGGAAGATCTATGCGGGCTCGATTGATGACAATGTCGGGGGTCGCGCTGCTGTTGGCGGCGTCGCTCGCCGCGTGCGGTGGTGGCGACGATGCGACGGGCGACTCCGCCGACGGATCGTCGACGGCGAAAGTCTCCGTCACGCCGGGCACCATCTGGGGGATTCCGATCGCCGTCGCTGAGAAGAACGGCTACTTCAAGGACGCGGGGATCGACGTGACCGTCCAGGCCTCGCCGTCCGGGATGGGTCACAACCAGCTCCTGGCTAGTGGTGTCGAGGACTTCGGTCCGTCGTCGCCGAGTCAGGCGCTCGCCGCGATTCAGCAGGGGCAGGATGCCACCATCTCCTGCGGCGGCAACCACCGAACCCCGACCGCGATCGTCGCCCCGGCGGGCAGCACGCTGCCGAGTGCCGCGAAAGGGGCTACCAGCCTCGACGTCCTTCGCTCGCTGAAGGGCAAGACGCTGGGCATGCCGGCCGCGGCGGGCACCGGCACCGCAAACCTGATGGCGCAGACCCTCGCCAGTGTCGGCCTGAAAGAAGGCGACTACACACTGGTCAACATCGGCTCGGGCACCACGGCTCAGGCCGCGCTGGTATCCAAGCAGGTCGACGCGGCGATGGCCGCGACGCCGACCGGCGAGACCGTGGTCGGCGACGGCACTGCCGTGCAGCTCGCCGAGCTGTCTGACGACGTCCCCAACTACCAGTTGATCGGCGGAGTCTGGCAGAGCCGAGCGTCGTGGGTGAAGGACAACCCCAAGGCGACCGAGGCGTTCTGTGCAGCGATGGGGAAGGCCTACGAATACTTGCAGAACCCGGCCAACGCGAAGTCTGTCGATCAGTTCGTTCTGGACGGAGTGGGCGCCAAAACCGCACCGAGCGCGGTGACGGCGATCCGCGAGAACTTCTCGGTGATGACCGCCGACGTCCCTGAAGCGGAGATGACCAAGACCATCGACGTGCTCACCTCCATCGGTGTGCTCAAGCCGCAGCCTGCGGTCACGTACGCCCAGGCCGTCGCGACGCAGAGTTGAGGAGATTCGAGATGACGAACACCCAGGTCACCGCAGATCCGGCGTTGAGCTTCGAACACATCTCCCAGGTGTACGGAGGGTCCGGCGGAGTCGAGCGCTTCGTCGCGCTCGAAGATGTCAGCTTCGAGGTTCCCGAGGGACAGTTCATCGCGATCGTCGGCGCCAGCGGATGCGGCAAGACGACGCTGCTGAACATGGCCGCTGGACTCGCCGAACCGACCAACGGCACCGTTCTCGTGTCGAACAAACCGCCGCGCTCGCCGAATTACGATCTCGGCTACATGTTCGCCCGCGACTCACTCCTCCCGTGGCGGACCGCCCGCAAGAACGTCGCTCTCCCGCTCGAGGCGCGCAAGGTCTCGGCTGCCGAGCGCAAGAAGCGCGCCGACGAGATGCTGGCCTTGGTCGGGCTCGCGGGCAAGGAGAAGCAGTTCCCGGCACAGCTCTCGCAGGGCATGCGCCAGCGGGTGGCCATCGCGCGCACGCTCGTCTCCGATCCGGAGATGCTCCTGATGGACGAGCCGTTCGCCGCTCTCGATGCCCGGACCCGGCTGCGCATGCAGGCCGAGTTCCTCAAGATCTGGGAGAAGGATGTCGACGCCGAGGGGCGCACCCGGCGCACGGTCTTTCTGGTCACCCATGACCTGCAGGAGGCGACCGTGATGGCCGATCGGGTCATCGTGATGCTTCCGAGTCCCGGACGTATAGCGACCGATCTGCTCGTCGATCTGCCTCGGCCGCGTGCTCACCTCGTTGACGAGATCATCTTCACCGAACGGTTCCGCGAAATTCAGCACGAACTGTTCGAGCAGCTCGAGGGCGCGGTGGCATCGAGTGCGGACGCACCCTGACCGACACCGCGTGAACCCGTCACTCCATACCAGACAGGCGACCATGACCACTCACGTCGAAACCCCCTCTGCCCAAGCGACGACCCCCGCCCAATCCCCAACGGCGACGCCGTCGATGACCAAACGGTTGCGTCTGCTCCCGTCACGGCGGACGTCGCTGGTGCTGACGACCCAGCTCGTCATCATCGTCGGCTTCCTCGTGCTGTGGGAAGTCGCGGCGAACCAGGGGTGGGTCAACCCGCTCTTCGTGAGCAAACCCTCCGAGGTGTGGTCGGCACTGACCGACTATCTGACATCCGAGCAGATGCGCTCGTCGATGGGGGCGACCCTCATCGCAGTTATCCAATCGTTCGTCATCGGTTCGGTGGCGGGCGTGCTCATCGGCTGTGTCTTGGGCACCAACCCGTTCCTGGATCGGGTTTTCGGTCCGTTCTTGGTGCCGCTCAACGCAGTTCCTCGTATTGCGCTGGCGCCGCTGTTCGTCGCGTGGTTCGGCCTCACCGGAACCTCAAAGGTCGTGATGGGCGTGTCGATCGTGTTCTTCCTGCTCGTAGAGAACTCGCGTTCGGCAGTCAAGGGTGTCGACCGCGACCAGATGACGATGGCCCGCGTCGTCGGCTTGAACAAGCGTCAGTTGATGACGAAGGTGATTCTGCCGTCGGCTGTTCCGACGATCTTCGCCGGCCTGCGGTTGGCCATCACCTACGCCATCCTGGGCGTCATCGCGAGTGAGATGATCGCGGCCAAGAACGGTCTGGGCCAGGACATCGTTCGGTACAGCAGCGAGTTCCAGATCAACTATGTGTTTGCGGTCCTGATCGTCCTGGCAGCCCTGGCGACCGTGGCGAGTGTCGGTTCGAGCAGGTTCGAACGCCGACTCCTGCGCTGGCAGGACTGACGCAGGAAGGCCGCGCGGTCGCCTCTGCGGCTCTCGGACACCGACTGGTGTGCGGCCTCGACAAGATTTCGCCAATCCATCACAATCCTCATTTTCATGATTATGATTGCCATCACAAGTAGACGCCACTAGGTGGTGGGGTCATTACATGGAGGTTTTGACATGCGGGCAGGAATTCTTAGGCTTTCGGGAGTGCTGCTGTTGGCAGCGTCGCTCGCCGCCTGTGGCAGCGGCGAAGGCGATTCCGCGGACGGCTCGGGTGCGCAGGTGAAGGTGTCGGTAACGCCAGGCGGCATCTGGGGCATCCCGATCGCGGCGGCGGAGCAGCAGGGGTACTTCAAGAGTGCGAACATCTCGGTCGAAGTCAGCCCGGCCCCGTCGGGCATGGGCCTGAACCAGCTGCTCGCCAGCGGTGCTGCCGACTACGGGGCTTCGTCGCCCAGCCAGGCCTTTGCCGCGGTTCAGCAGGGTCAGGATGTCACCACCTCGTGCGGCGCCTCCGGTAAGGTGCCGACTTCGATCGTCGCGCCGAAGGGGTCGTCGTTGCCGTCGGTCGCGAAGGGCGCAAGTGCCACGGACGTCCTCAAGTCGCTCCGCGGCAAGACGCTGGGCATGCCGGCTGCGGCGGGCACGGGTACCTCGAATCTGATGGTGAAGACTCTGGAGAGCGTCGGGCTGCAGGAGGGTGACTACACCCTGGTGAACGTCGGGTCGGGCGGCACGGCGCAGGCTGCGTTGGTCGCCGACCAGGTCGACGCAGCGATGGTCGTGACGCCGACGGCCGAGACGATCGTTGCGGAGGGGAACGCGGTTCCGCTCGTGGAGCTCTCCCAAGAACTGCCCAACTATCAGTTGCTCGGCGCGGTGTGGCAGAGCCGCAAGTCATGGGTGGAGGAGAACCCGAAGACGGCCGCGGACTTCTGCGCGGCGATGGCCAAGGCGTACGGCTACATGAACGACCCGGCCAACGCTGATGGCGTCGACAAGCTGATCACCGACGCAGTCGGGGCCGGCACTCCTGCCGACGCGGTGACCGAGATCCGGAAGAACTTCAACGTTCTCGACGCGGCGGTCGATCCGGCGCTGTTCCAGAAGACGGTCGACGCCCTCACTTCGGTGGGTGTGCTCGAGCCGGAGCCTGCGGTCACCTATGACGAGGCGATCATGATCAAGTAGGACTCGCTTGGGACGGTGCCGCCCGGAGTGGGTCATTCCCTCCGGGCGGCGCCGTGTCCGAGTGCTTTCGGCCGCCGAAAGCGCTTGCCATAATCCATGACTATGATTATAGTGAACATAGATAATACGCGCGCCGGTGCATGAGAGCTAGATGACATGCGATCACTCGGCGCACCTACGGCGAAGGAGCGGACATGTCCGACACCACCCCTGGCGCGGAAGCCACCAACGGAAGCCGACTGCGCTGCAACGAGTGCACGTCCGAAGCGATCGTGACGACGGCCGGCGGGTCGTCGTTGGCCTGCTGCGGAGTGGCCCTCGAGGTCATCTTCGTCGGCGGCTGACGCGTCCCACGCCATTGACACGTCACGACATCGAGGAGAAACCATGAACGAGATCGGCAAGCGCTACACCTGCGCACAGTGCGAGACCCAGGTCATCTGCGTGAAGAAGGGGGAGGGGAGCTTCACGTGCCACGGTGCACCGATGGAGCTGCTCACCGCAAAGCCTCTCCCGTCGTCCGACTAGATCCGAAGCTCACCAGAGGCCCGGAGCTCGCTAGTAGACCCGAACTCGCTAGAAGACCCGAACTCACTAGAAGACCCGAACTCACTAGAAGACTCAGGGCCGCGTGACTCGTCGAAGCTTCGACGAGTCGGAGCGAGCGCCGCATTACAGAAGGAGTGCTCACATGGCTGGTCCCTTGGACGGGCTCGTCGTGGTCGATGCGAGCTGGGGTATGCCGGCTGCCGTCTCAACGATGATGCTGGCCGACTACGGCGCCCGAGTCGTCAAGCTCGAGCGGCCCGGCGGAACCGGTGACGTGCCGTCGGCGTTGCGCAAGACCACCGACCGCGGAAAGTGGAGTGTCGAAGCCGACCTCGCCACGGCGGAGGGGCGCGCAATCGCCGAACAGCTTCTCGCAGGTGCGGACGTCTTCGTCGAATCGTTCGGCACCGGGCGGGCCGAATCACTCGGCATGGGATACGAACGGCTGCACCAGAAGTTCCCCGAGCTCGTCTACTGCTCGGTTACCGGATACGGCAACACCGGCCCTCTGACGTCGCGCCCCGGTTACGAGGCTCTGCTCAACGCGCGTCTCGGTCAGATGTCCGAACAGGTCGGACACCGCGACGGCCCGATTTTCATGGGGCACCCGACGGTGTCGTACGGCACTGCCTTCATCACCACCATCGGGATCCTGGCGGCCCTCCGCGCGCGCAAGATTAACGGCGCAGGCCAGAAGGTCGACACCTCTCTCCTCGACGGGATGCTCGCAATCTCGTCGATGAACTGGTGGTGGAACGAGAAAGACATCTCCTACCTGGCCCGCAGCGGGACCCAGACAGGCTTCGGTAATAAGCGCCTGATCACCGACCCGTTCCAATGCGCAGACGGCAAGTGGCTGATCCCGCACACCGGCGGCCCGGGATCGTACAAGCGGATGATGGATCTCCTCGGTTTCGGCGAACAGACCCAGCGGATCGACGGCCCCGAGATGGCTGTTCCGCTCAACGAAGTCGAGCTCGACATCGCCCGGAATCAGGTGCCACAGGCATTCCGGACCCGCCCGCGAGACGAATGGCTCGAACTCTTCCACGCCGCCGACATCGCGGCACTGCCGCTTCTTCATCCTGAAGAGACGTTCTCCGATGACCAGGTCGAGTTCGCTGAGGTCGCCGTCGAGATCCCGGACACCGAGCACGGAACCCTGCGCCAGATCGGCCCGGTGATCCGCTTCGACAAGTCTGCTCCCGCAGTGCCGCAGCCTGCGCCGCTCGTCGGCGAACACAACGCGCGTCTCGGCGAGATCTCACGGTCCGCTGTGTGGGCGTCGGCACCCGCCGCGGAGAAGATCGCGGCCCCGCTGCAGGGAGTCAAGATTGTCGACTTCAGCTCGTACTTCGCGACTGGCTTCGGGGCCCGGCTGCTGTCGGATCTCGGTGCCGAAGTCGTCAAGGTCGAACCTCTCGTCGGTGACCAGATGCGTCCTCTGGGCGACCTCTTCGAGGGCGCCAACCGAGGCAAGCGGAGCATCGCGTTGGACCTGCGCACCGCGGACGGTCAGGCGATCGCCCACCGCCTGGTCGCGGACGCCGACGTCGTCATGCAGAACTACCGTCCCGGAAAGGCCGAGAAGATCGGTCTGGGATACGAACAGCTCAAGGCCGTCAATCCCGACCTGATCTATGCGTACCTCCCGGGCTTCGGTTCGGCCGGCCCCAAGTCGACGCTCAAGTCGTTCGCTCCGCTGGTCTCGGGACTCGTCGGACTGAACTTCGAGGGGGCGGTCGAGGGCAACGCGCCGATCCGTCGCGTCATCGGTAACGAAGACCTGTACAACGGGTTCCTCGGCGCAGTCACCGTGCTGCTGGCGCTCCACCACCGGCTGAACACCGGCGAAGCGCAGTACGTGGAGAGCCCGCAGCTGCACTCGAGCCTGTTCGTGATCAGCGAGCACTCGGCGACACTCGACGGTGCGGCGGTGCCCGCCCACCAGCTCGACTCCGAACAGATGGGGCTTTCTCCGCTGTACCGCCTCTACCGGACCTCCGATGGTTGGATCGCGATCGCGGTATTCGGTGACGCCGCCTTCTGTCGCCTAGCCGACGCTCTGAACCTCCTCGGCCTGGCCAGTGACGCGCGGTTCGCCGACGCGGCCCTACGCCGGACGAACGCGGACAGCCTCGCGGAACTGCTCACCGCCCGCTTCGCGGAGCTCACCAGCGACGACGCGTTCGCGATCCTTGACGGCAACGCGGTCCCCGCCGAGATCCCGCTCGATCACCCGGCCATGCCGGAGCTGCTGTGGGAGGAATGGGCCACCGACTCCGGTCGCGTCGTCGAACACCACCACGAAGAGTACGGCTGGTCGCGCGAGGTCGGAATGGTGATCCACCTGTCCGACACTCCCGGACGTTTCAAGGGCGGCAGCCCGCGTCTCGGCCAGCATACGGCTGAGATCCTCGACGAACTGGGCTGGAGCGCGGACGAAGCCGCCGCGCTGATGGCCTCCGTGTGCAAGCTGCCCACTGCTGCAGCAAAGGAATCGTAAGAATCATGGACATCACCTATCCCGCGGCCGCCGAAGAGTACCGCGTTCAGATACGCACGTTGCTCGAATCGGAGCTTCCGGACGACTGGCAGGGCATCGGTGCCTTGCCGTTCGCCGAGCAGGAAGTGTTCCTCAAGAACTGGCGCAAGGTGCTATCCGACAATGGGCTCCTCGCCGTCTCGTGGCCGAAAGAGGTCGGCGGAGCCGGACTGTCGGGCATCGAGCAGGTGGTTCTCAACGAGGAGCTCATGCGACTCGGTGTGCCCGACGGCACTGAGAACGACACCCTCGGCATCAAGCTGCTCGGCAACACGATCGGTGTCCTGGGCACCGACGAGCAGAAGGAGTACTTCCTGCCCCGTGTGCTCTCCGGAGAGCACGTCTGGTGTCAGGGATATTCCGAACCCGAAGCCGGCTCCGATCTCGCTGGCATGCGTACGCGGGCCGTCCGGGACGGCGACGAATGGGTGATCAACGGTCAGAAGACCTGGACGTCGCAGGGACACAGCGCGAACTGGATCTTCGTGATCGCCCGCACCGATCCGACGGTCGCCAAGCACAAGGGTCTGTCGTTCCTCCTGGTGCCGATGGACCAGCCCGGTGTCGAGGTCCGCCCGATCCTCAACGCCGCCGGATACGTCGCGTTCAGCGAGGTGTTCTTCACCGATGCGCGCACGCCCGTCACTCACGTCCTTGGCGAGGTCGGCGGCGGCTGGAAGACGGCGAACACCCTCCTCGGTTTCGAGCGCGGCGTGCGAGCGACGACCGACGCGGTGCGGTTCGGTCGTGAGGTCGAGCGCCTGATCGAGCTGGCACGCGAGCGAGGACTGACTGATGATCCGCGGATCCGCGCGGAACTGGCCTGGTGCTGGTCGCGCGTGCAGACCATGCGGTTCCGCGGCTACCGCGCCCTGACCAAGCTGCTCAACGGCGGCTCGTACGGTGTGGACGGATCGTTCTCGAAGGTGATCTGGAGCGAGTTCTTTCAGCGGCTCACCGAGATCGGCATGGAGATCCTGGGCCTCGAAGCGCTCACGCCGAGCGGCGCAGGCAACGACGGCATCCTCGTGACACCGAACCCGGGCACGGACAACTCGTCGAAGTGCTGGACGGACATCGCACTGTATGCGCGCGCCGCGACGATCTACGGGGGCAGCTCGCAGATCCAGCGCAACATCATCGGAGAACAACTCCTCGGGCTCCCCAAGGAACCGCGCCTGGACGGCGGGCCGTTCCAGGACATCGGGCGTCGTCAACCCGCCTGACTCGAAACGTCCACGCCCTCGAACCTCTTCGCTGCTGTGCCGGCGACCTGGATGAAACGGAAAACACCAGCATGTATTTCGAATTCGACGATGATCAGGAGGAGTTCCGCAAGTCGCTGCGCCGCCTGTTGACCGAGCGTGCTCCGATGAGTCGAGTCCGCGAGTTCGCCGAGTCCGGCGACTACGACGCCGACACGTGGAACCTGCTTGCATCGAACATGGGCGTTCCCGGACTGCATATCGACGAGCAGTTCGGTGGCGGCGGGTTCACTTTCCTCGAGACCTGCCTGGTCGCGCAGGAGTTGGGGCGCGCGCTGACCCCGGTCCCGATGGTCACCACGACCGGAGCCATCGAGGCGATCCTTCGACTCGGAACTGACCAACAGAAGCAGGATCTGCTGCCGCGCCTCGTCGAGGGCTCGGCGATCGGTGCGCTCGCACTGAGCGGTCCCGACGACACCTCGGTGGACGTGGCAGGCGTGCGCGCGGTCGACGACGGCCCCGGGGCCCAGTCCCTGACCGGGCGGGTCGATTATGTGGCCTTCGGACACATCGCCGACCTGTTCGTCGTCCCGGCGCTGACACCGGCCGGGGACCAGGTGGCGCTGTACGCTGTTGATGCTAACGCCGACGGCGTCGAGGTCACTTCACAGCCGTCTCTGGATCTGACGCGTCCGGTGGCGACCGTCGAGTTCACGAACACTCCCGCGCAATTGCTCGGTGCGGAGCCCGAGCCGATCCGGCACGTCGTCGACGTGGTTCGGACGCTGCTCGCCAACGAATCACTCGGTGCTGCGGAGGCAGCGCTGGAGATGGCCGTGGAGTATGCCAAGCAGCGTGTGCAGTTCAACCGGCCGATCGGCTCGTTCCAGGCGATCAAGCACAAGTGTGCGGACATGGCGATCGCGATCGACGCGTTGCAGGCGACGGTCATGTACGCGTCGATGTGCGCCGACCAGGACAGCGACGAGTTCAGTCGCGTGTCCGTGATGGCCAAGGGGCAGGCTGCCGAGTGCCTCACCCTATGCGCATCGCAGAACATTCAGGTGCACGGTGGAATCGGGTTCACCTGGGAAGCCGACCCGCACCTGTACTTCCGGCGCGCGAAGGCCACCGAGCCGCTGTTCGGTAACAGCAAGCATCACAGCGATCTGCTCGCCGATCTGGTCGGCATCTGATCCGATCGCGATGACGCGGTGCTGCGCCGCTCATCGCTCAAACACGACCCGGCTGCCGACGAGGGTGTATCGCACCCGCACGGCTGCCGGGTCGTCGAGCATCTGCGCCCACGGTCGGTCGAGAACGATCAGATCGGCGTCTGCGCCGACCGCGATAGTGCGGGCGGGCCCGCCCGGGTCGTCGAGCGGAGCCAGGAGGCGGTCGAGGGCGCTCGCCGCCGTCAGGGTCTCCGACTGTCCGACGACTCGCCCGTCGGGGGCGGTGCGATCGACCGCTGCCGCGACGATCCGCCACGGATCGACCGGGCCGTACGGCGCGTCGCTCGAGAGTGCTAGCCCGATGCCCGCGGCGAGGAGACTCCGACAACGGTAGAGGCTCTCGAGATCGTGCGGGTCGACGCGCCGCAAGTAGTCGTCGCCGCGGTCGGCGAGGAACCCGGGCTGCGTCACCACCGTCAGGCCGAGGTCGTGGAACGTTCCGATCGCCTCGTCAGGGATCACCGCGCCGTGCTCGACACGGTCACCGGGCACGGTGCCTACCGCATGGAACACCGCCACCAGCAGCCAGCACGCCTCCACACTCACGCAGTGCACCGCGACCGGACGACCGAGTGCGTGTGCTCGCTGAATCGTGTCCTCGAGTTGCTCGATGTCCGGCAGGTCGGAGTCGGCGATGACGATTTTGTACGGCCCCGTCGCGACGTTGCGGCCGCCGGACCGGTGCAGCGGCACGCCGAGCAACTGGAGGCGTTGGGGGAGGGCGCCGGTCGCTGCCGCATCGGTCAGTGCCGCGAAGGTGCGACCGTCCAGATCTGGCGTCGCATCGGTGATCCCGGTGATTCCGTGCGCCGCGAGATGCATGCCGACCTCGTCCAGCGGAGGCGGGCCGTGATCGGGTAGACGAGTCCGCAGCCAGGTGTCGGCGCGCCAGACGCGACCGGTGGCCCGGCCGCTGTCGTCGCGTTCGACGCCGGGCTCGGTGGCGTTCTGCAGGTCGACCAGGTGGGCGGCAGTCGAATTGAGGACCCACATGGCTCCGCTGCGGTGCTGGATGCGCGTCGGACGATTCCGGCACAGTTCGTCGAGGGCGTCGGCATCCAGATGGCCCGCGACAGTCTCGACGTAGCCGACGCCGCGGATCCACCCGTCGCCGGGCGCCGAGGCGAGGGCCGCGGCCAGGTCAATGGCCGTCGTCACATGCGGGGGGCCGCAACGGATCGAGCGCCAGTGGGCGGCGAGCGCGTGCAGGTGGAGATGATGATCGTGCAGTCCGGGAAGCACCGCGCACCCAGCGGCGTCCAGCGTCGGCGTCGACGGCCGGGCGTATCCGGTCCCGACGGCGTCGATTCGGCCGCCGCGCAGGTGGACGTCGGTGCGGACTCCCGCAACGTCGGCGTTCGCGATCACCAGACGGTTCACCGGGCGACCCCCAGTTCGGCGAGCACCGCCGCGGTGTCGCGTCCGCTGACGGGTGCCTGGTCGGTGCTCGGTCGTCGGCGCGGCGCGGTGAGGAGCGCGTCGCCGGCGGGTTCGGTCTGCGTCGCGGGATCGAGAGTCGTGGCGACCACCGACGACATGTCGACGTCCCACAGTTGTCCGGAACCGTCGGGGCCTCTCGACATCGCGAGATCGGCCGCGGCGAGTCCGGACAGCGGATCGGCGATCGCGTCGCCGACGAACAGCGGCGTGCCGTCGTCGGCGCGCGCCACTAGACCGGCGCATGCGGCGATGTCGTCGCCGAAACCGATCCGGTTCGACTCCCGGCCGTGTGCGGTGATCGAAACCCAGGTGCCGCCCGCCGCGACGAACCGGTCTGCGTCGAGTCCCCACCTGGCAAGGGCCCTGGGCCGCGATGCCTCGATGACGATATCGGCGGAGGCGACGAGCGCGGCGAGCGCATCTCGCTGCGCGTCGTCGTCGGGATCGAGGACGACCGATTCGTGCCCGGCGTGCAGGAGTCGGTAGAACTCGCTGTCGCCGCGCCGTGCGCCGTCCGGGCGGCCGGGCGTCTCGACCTTGATGACGCGAGCGCCCGCGAGAGAGAGTAGATGGGCACATAGCGGGCCCGCCCACAGTGCGCTGAAATCGACCACCCGCAGTCCGGCGACCGACCTCGGCGGCAGGGTCGCGGCCTGCGCGGTCGACTGCGCCGTCTCGACCGGGCCGACTGTCCCGACCGGCCCAGCCGCGACGCCGAGAAGCTCGGCGCGCTCGGCGAGTTCGGCTCCGGTGTGTGAGCGCACCCAGTCGGCGACCGCGGGCCACGGATCGTCGCGGACGTCCGCGCAGGCCAAGGCGCCAAGTAGAATCGGGTCGTCTGGTCGTGCGCAACTGACCGCGGCCCAGCCGTCGAGCGTGGGCAGTAGTCGGCAGTGCCGACCAGCCGAGGTCATCCCGTGCCGGGTGAACCCGGTGTAGGCCGCACGTTCGGACAGCAGTCGCGCGCCAGCGAGCCGAACTCGTCCCTCGGTGGCCTCGGCGATCCGGGCGGCGTGTCGATCGGCGACGGTCGCGGCGTGGCCGGGAGGGATCAGCGGGGGGCCGTCGCCGAATCCGGTCAGTACCGGGACGCCGCTGCGTGCCCAATCGATCACGCGGCGCGACATCTCCTCGGTTCGGCCTGGCACGTGGGCGAGTGTACTGCGCGCTCGCGAAGCGGAATGGGGTATTCACTAAACAGCTAGTAATCGTTATCATAAATAGTGCTACCGCTGACCGTCACCGGGTGCGGAGTCGATCCCGTCGCCGGCCCGTGCGTCATCGTCGACTACGGACTCCCGTACGTGTGAGGCCAACCTAGAGAACGGAAACCTGGACATGAAGGCATGGCAGTTCGAACGTGCGGGCACTCCGCTGGAGCTCCGCGACCTTCCGGAGCCGCGCCCCGCGGCCGACGAGGTGTTGATCGAGATCAAAGCGGCCGGCTTGTGCCACACCGACGTCGGCATCCTGCACGACCCGCAGTGGTCCGAGCGGATCGGTCCGTTCCCGTTGACACTCGGGCACGAGCTCGCGGGCGTGATCATCGAAGTGGGGCCCGACGTCGAGGGTTTCGCGGTCGGTGACCGAGTAGGCGTCTTCCCCGCGGGGCGGACCCGCCCCGGGCTCGGGCGCGATGGCGGCTACTCGTTCCGATGCACGGCGTTGCCGGAGGACCTGGTGAGGGTCCCCGCAGAGGTCGGATTCGAGCAGGCCGCGCTGGGCACGGACGCCGGGCGGGCGGCCTACCGGGCGTTGGTGCGCCGCGGCGGTGTCACGAGCGGCGACAAGGTCGGCATCATCGGCTTCGGCGGGCTGGGCCAGATGGCGGCGCGGATCGCCGTGGTGCTCGGCGCCACAGTCTTCGTCGCCGAGAAAAAGAAGTCGCTGTGGAGCGCCGCCACCGAGATCGGCGCACAGGCGGTGTCTGGCGACATCACCGACTTCGCAGACGAGAAGCTCGATCTCGTCGTCGACTTCGCAGGTTTCGGGACGACTACCGCGGCAGCGATCGAGGCCGTCCGCGAGTTCGGCACCGTCGTGCAGGTCGGAATGGGCAAGCTGTCCGCAGAGATCTCCACCGGATCGCTGATCTTCAAGCAGGTGACACTCATCGGGTCGCGCAGCGGCTCGGTCGAGGACATCGCCGCGGTGTACGAGCTGTTCGCGGCGGGCGAGTTGAATCCGTTGATCTCACCGATCACGTTCGAGGACATTCCGGCAGCGCTCGACCGGCTGCACCGGGGCGAGGCGGAAGGGCGACTGGTGGCCGTCTATGAGTGACCGAGCGGCGATTGTCACCGGTGGAGCCAGCGGTATCGGCGCCGCATGCGCCGAGCGGTTGGCGTCCGACGGATTCCATGTCCTGATAGCCGACCTACAGGAAGACGCCGGTCGGGCGCTCGCCGATCGCCTCGGTGGGGAGTTTGTCCGCACTGACGTGACGGATGAAGCGGACGTCGCGGCGGTCGTGGACCGCGCAGGCGAGTCTCTCGAGGTGTTCTTCGCCAACGCAGGCGTCTTCGGTGCCCTGGGGCCGATCGAGCGGACCGACATGGCTGCAGCCGACCACACCATTGCGGTGAACCTGCGCGGCACAGTGCTCTGCCTCAAGCACGCGGTGCGCGTGATGCGTCCGCGCGGGCGCGGATCGATCATCGTCACTGCGAGCCCGGGCGGGATCGTGGGTGGGGTCGGCCCCCACATTTACAGTGCGACCAAGGCTGGTGTGGCAGGCCTGGTGCGCGCCGTTGCCGCCGAGGCGCGCGACTACGGCATCCGCGTGAACTCGCTCGTCCCGGGGGCGATCGTCTCGCCGATGACGGCCGCGGTGCTCGCCGACGACCCGACCGATCTCGACGGTGCGACTGCAGCGATGGCTCCGATCCCGCTGGTCGGCCGCCCCGGGCAGCCCTCCGACGTGGCGGGCGCGGTCTCGTTCCTCGCCTCCCCGGACTCTGCGTTCGTCACGGGTACCGAACTCGTCGCGGACGCCGGGTACACGCACGCGTCTGGCTCGGCGGCGTTCGCCAAAGGGCGGTTCGCCGAGTCGTGACTCCGCGGAACGGCTGAGAGCGAACTCGCGACCCTCCTCACCGACGAGGAGGGTCGCGAGTCTGTTCGTCAGGCTCCGCAGGAGCGGGCGTCAGTCGTCGCGGCTGAACACGAACGCAGTCGACTTCGCCAGACCGTTCGACACGGTCACCAGTGATCGGGACGCGCCCGGCACCTGACGGTCGCCACCTCGGTCGGTCACCTGGATTACGGCTTCGGCGAGATGAGTCATACCGTGCAGGCGACCCTCGCCGAGCGCGCCGCCGCCCGTGTTGACCGGGAGTCGACCGGTCAATTCGGTGTGTCCGTCGCGGGTGAACGGGACCGCCTCGCCACGGCCTACGAAGCCCATGCCCTCCAGCCAGGTGTGGACGAAGACGCTGAAGCCGTCGTACAGCTGCGCGTTGTCGATGTCGGCCGGACCCAGCCCGCTCGTCTGCCAGAGGGTGCGGGCGATCTGCTCGGAGCCCTCGATGAGATCCTCCAGCGTCATCACGGCGCTCGTCGGCGCGGTGTGGGTTCCCGCGGCGAAGCCGGTGAGCAGCGCGGGCGCCCGGCGCAGGTCGCGGGCGCGTTCGGTCGAGGTGAGTAGGAGCGCGACGGAACCGTCCACCGGAAGATCGCAGTCGAGGATCGTCATCGGGTCGGCGATCATCCGAGCGTTCAGATAGTCGTCAGCGGTGAGCGTGGTCCCGCGCCAGTACGCGTTCGGGTTCCGCTGGGCGTTCGCGCGATTGGCGACCATGAACGGCGCGAGATCGTCGCGGGTGAGTCCGTGCAGATCGAGGTAGCGGCGGAGGACGGTCGCGGCCCAGGCGGGCGGCATGCTGAAACCGAACGGCGCATGGAACTGGTCGGGGCCGGCCGCGACTGAACTGTCGTAGTTGATGTACGTGCCCTTCGGCACGTGCAGCGACCGGTAGACGATCGCGTAGTTGCAGACTCCGGAGCGGATTGCCATCGCAGCGTCCATCACGCTCTGGGTGACCATTCCGTTGGTCGATCCGGTCCAGGTGATCTGCGGTCGGATGCCGAGCACCTGAGGCAGATAGTACGGCGTCACGACATCGATGCCCTCGCCCGTGCCCTTCGTGCCCCCGTACCGCGGCATCGACGGCGACGTCGCGATGCCGTCGACGTCGGCCCGAGTCAGTCCCGCGTCGTCGAGGGCGCGGTCGCACGCCTCGACCGTCAGCGACGCCAGTGTGCGGGGCAGTCGTCGGCCCATCTCGCTGTATCCGACGCCCGCGACGGCGACCCTGTCACGTAGTTCCCACATCTTCGTCTCACGCTTCCGTCAGTCGGAACTGCGGGAGCACGCAGTCCTCGGAGATCTCTTCGAAGTCCACTTGCACCGCTGCTCCGATCCGAGCCTGCGCCGGCTCGGCGTCGAGTAGGTCCGCCACGAGGAGCAGACCCGGCTGCTCGACGAGTTCGACGATCACCACGACGAGCGGCAGCAGCTCGGCGAAGCCGGGGCCCGGCGGATGTTCGAGCACCGTGAAACTGTGCACGGTGCCGTAGCCGGAGACTTCTTCGAAACCGAGGTCTTCGCTGCCGCACGTCGGGCAGGTCAGGCTTGGTGCGTGGTTGAAGCGTGTGCACGCGGCGCACCGCTGGATGCTCAACCTGCGTGCGCGCACGCTCTCCCAGAACCCCTCGGTCACATCGTCGGGGAACGGGGCCGGTCGGATCGGTGTCGTCACGTCACATCCTCCACTTGACTGGCGCCGCGAGCGCCTTGGCGTAGTGCTTCTCGGTGTAGGTGGTCAACGCCGTCATATGCGTGTTCATCAGCTCCTCGGCCCGGTCGGGGTCGTGGTCGGAGATCGCGGTGGCGATCGAGGTGTGGATGTCGACGGTCAGTTCGCGTTGCCGGGAGGGATACTGGACGCCGACGGACGACCCGTCGAGGATGTCCGACAGCGCGGTGAACAACGCGGCGAAGATGAAGTTTCCCGATCCCTCGGCGATGCTGTTGTGAAAGCGACGAGTCTGGGTGAGGAAGCCGTTCTCGTCCTCGAGGTTCTGTTGCTCCAGGTCGATGATCGCGAACAGGGCGGCGATCTCGTCGGCAGGCATCCGTTCGGCGGCCAGCCGTGCCATTCGGGGTTCGAGCGCCGCGCGGGTCTCCACGACAGTCTCGAACGGCGCCTGCTGGAACTGCAACAGCAGGCTCAGCGAGGTGGCGATCGCGGAGCTGTCGGGCCGCTGCACGATCGGGCCCCCGCTGGGGCCGGGCTTGAGGGTGATGACGCCCTGCAACTCAAGGAATCGCAGCGACTCGCGCAGGGTTCCGCGTCCGACGTTGTAGTCCTCGAGCATGGCCTTCTCCGGTGGTAGGCGATCGCCGATCTGATTGCCCCGCCGGTGGATGTCATCGACAATGCGCTGCGCCACGAGTAGCGCAGTCTTCTTCGGGCGTTCCGTCGTCGACATGGTCGTGTTCTCCTGGCTCTTGTGCTCGCGTCACCCGTACCTTACATTCAATGTTATTGATATGTATAGATCGTGTGATTTTGTGAGGCTCGCCGACCGATCTCAATAGCGGAAGAGTTTCTCTCGATCGCCTCGTGGATCTCCGCAGCGCGGCGCGTGTCAATTCGCCCTGCTGGTGGCCGATTCCACCAAAGAATCGGCCACCAGAGAATCCGAACAGTGAGGGAGTGTCTTATGCCTGGTCCACTCGATGGGCTCGTAGTAGTCGATGCGAGTCGGGGCATGCCGTCGGGCATCGCCACCATGATGCTGGCCGATTACGGCGCGCGAGTGGTCAAAGTGGAACGCCCCGGTGACGTATCGGGGGCCGAGGCGACGCTGCGAAAGGTCCTCGACCGCGGGAAGTGGAGCGTCGCAGCGGATATCGATACTCCGGAGGGGCTGGAGACGCTGCACGAGGTGCTTGGGTCGGCGGATGTCTTCGTCGAGGCCTGGGGTGCCGGACGGGCCGAGGCAAAGGGCCTGGACCACGCGTCTCTGCGCGAACGATACCCGCAGTTGGTGTGCCTGACAGTGACGGGATATGGGACAACCGGGCCGCTGTCGACGAGGCCGGGATACGAAGCCCTGCTCAACGCCCGCCTCGGCATGAGCGCCGAACAGCGTGCGCATCGGCCCGGTCCGACGTTCCTCGGTCACCCGACCGTGTCATACGGCACCGCGTTCCTGGCGGTCATCGGCGTGTTGTCGGCGCTGCACGCGCGCAAACTCACCGGTCGGGGTCAGCGCGTGGACACATCGCTGCTCGACGGGATGCTCGCCATCCGAGCGATGAACTGGTGGTGGAACGAAAAGGACATCTCCTATCTGGCCCGCAGCGGAACGCAGCAGGGATTCGGTAACAAACGGCTGATTACGGATCCGTTCGAATGCGCCGACGGCAACTGGTTGATACCACACACCGGCGGTCCGGGATCCTACAAACGGATGATGGACCTGCTCGGCTTCGGTGATCGTGTACGCACGATCGAGGGCCCCGAGATGTCGGTGCCGCTCGATGACGACGAACTGGTGATCGCGCGCGACCTCGTACCTGAAGCGTTCAAGTCGCGTCCGCGCGACGAGTGGGTCGCTCTGTTCGCGGAACACGACATCGCCTGCCTGCCGGTGCTGCATCCCCACGAGATCTTCGATGACGACCAGGTGCGTCACGCCGGTGTCGCGGTCGACCTGGCCGATGCCGACCACGGCACCGTCCGGCAGATCGGACCAGTGGTGCGCTTCGAGAAGACCCCGCCCGAGGTCCCGACGCCGGCCCCGCAGGTCGGAGCTCACAACGGTCGGGTCGGCGAACTGGAGCAGAGCCCGGCATGGCGGCCGACCGGCTCGCGCAGCCTGACGCGGCCGCTCGAAGGAGTGCGGATCGCTGACTTCAGTTCGTTCTTCGCGACCGGGTTCGGATCCAAGCTGCTCTGCGATCTCGGGGCCGAGGTCGTGAAGGTGGAGCCACCGTCGGGCGACCAGATGCGTCCGCTCGGTGACCTGTGGGAGTGCTCGCAGCGCGGCAAGCGCGGTCTGTGCATCGACATGCGCACCCCGGAGGGGCAGGAAGCCGTTCGCAAACTCATCGCGGAGGTCGACGTGGTCGCCGTCAACTTCCGGCCGGGCAAGGCGGAGAAGATCGGCTTGGGCTACGAACAACTGCGCGAGATCAACCCCAACCTGATCTATGCGTACCTCCCCGGTTTCGGCTCGACCGGCCCCAAGTCGTCGTTGAAGAGTTTCGCGCCGCTGCAGTCCGGCCTCGTCGGGATGAACTTCATCGGTGCGGGCGCCGATAACCCGCCGATCCGACGGGTGATGGGAAACGAGGACCTTTACAACGGGTTCCTCGGCGCGGTCAGCATCGCCATGGCGCTGGTGGCTCGCCAGAACTCCGGCTCCGGCCAATACCTGGAGAGCCCGCAGCTGCATTCGAGCCTGCTGGTGCGGACAGAGATGGCCGCGGACGGCGACGGCAATCCGCTCGAGCCGTATGGGCTGGACTCAGACACGACCGGATGGGGACCGCTCTACCGGCTGTACCGCACATCTGACGGTTGGGTGATGATCGCGGTCTTCGGCGATCAGAAGTTCGCCGCGATGACCGACGCGCTCGGCCGTTCCGAGTGGGACCGGGAGTTCGGGACGAAGCAGCAGCGGGCTGATGGTTCCGACGAACTGGCGGCCAAACTCGAAGGCGTGTTCGCGTCGATGAGCACCGAGACCGCTTTCGCCACTTTGGACGGTGCGGGCGTGCCGGTGGAGATTCCTGCCGACGATCCGGTCATGCCGGA
This sequence comes from Gordonia liuliyuniae, assembly GCF_021739025.1. GTDB lineage: Bacteria > Actinomycetota > Actinomycetes > Mycobacteriales > Mycobacteriaceae > Gordonia > Gordonia liuliyuniae. The sequence continues at coordinate 473,290 of NZ_JAKKOT010000002.1, forward strand.
GCTCTTATGGGACGAGTCTCTCGCGGAGACCGGGCAGGTCGTCGAACAGCATCATCCGGAGTACGGCTGGTGCCGCGAGGTTGGTGTCACGATCCGTCTCTCGGACACTCCGGGCGCAGTGCGTGGGCCCAGCCCGTTGCTGGGACAGCACACACGTGAGGTCCTCACCGAGCTCGGCTATCCGGTCGCGGCCATCGACGACATGGTGGAGCGCGGCGTGTGTCGTGAGCCCGCGGCAATCGAATCGAAGGTGTGAGATCCCGTGTTGACGGACAAGCGGGTGCTGGTCACCGGCGCCGCCAAGGGGATGGGGCGCGACCTCGCCCTGGAGGCCGCCCGTCAAGGCGCGTCGCACATCGGCGTCACCGACGTCGATGCCGTCCAGCTCGCGCAGACCGTGCAGGAGGTCGCCGAAACGGGTGCTCGGGTCCACTCGGTCACTGCGGATCTGCGTTCCACGTCGGATATCGAGGCGATGGTGGAGGAGTTCGCCGGTTGGGCGGGCGGACTGGACTCGCTGTTCAACAACGCCGGCGTCCTCGACCACATGTTCACCCCAGCTGACCAAACCGGTATCGAGACGCTGCACGAAGACGTCTGGACCACCGTGATGGACATCAACCTCAAAGCCGTCTGGTCGGCGATCAAGTTCGCCGCGCCGCATCTGCGTGAATCCGACCGGGGGCCGTCGGTGGTCAACGCCGCCTCGGTGTCGGGGCTGGCCGGGACCAGCATGGTGGCCTACGGAGTCTCCAAAGCCGCGGTGATCCAATTGACGAAGGTCGCCGCGGTTAACCTGTCACCGCATGTTCGAGTGAACTGCTACTGCCCGGGTTCGATTCGGACACCGATGAGCGACGCCCACCTGGCCGCCGGCGACGACCGGCTCCGACAGGCGCGATCGATGTATGGAACCCACCTCATCCCGCGGCGCGGTCTGCCGGTGGAGGTGGCGCGGACGGCGTGCTTCCTGGCCAGTGACAGCGCCTCGTTCCTGACCGGCGTCGTGCTGCCGGTCGATGGCGGCACCATGGCCTGGCGTGGCACGCACGACGATGTGCCGCTGGACTGAACCAGACTCGAGATCGACCCACCCTGGAGGTAGGAGCATGGTGAACGACGAAGTGACCGACCTGCGCAACCGGTTGCGACGGCTCGAGGCGGCAGAGACCGCGCGCGACCATCTGCACGCCTATGCGCGGGTGCTCGACGATCCGGACCCGGACACCGTGACGGCATTGTTCGCCGCCGACGGGGTGCTGAGCACACCGTCACGGGAGGCTCGAGGCGTCGCGCAGATCCGTGAATTCTTCCAAGGTGCGTTCGCCGCCGATCCGTCGATCAAGCGGCACTTCGTCGCCAACACCGAGGTCACGTCGGTGGAGGCGACCAGAGTTCGGACGCAGTCGCAGTTCCTCTTCACCGGCCGCGGACGGGACCGATCCGTGATCGGCTGGGGCGACTACACCGCCACCATCGATACGGCCGGCGCGCGGCCGATGTTCTCGGAGTTGCGAATCGCGATCGACGTGAGCACCGACCTGGCGACCGGGTGGCCGAAGTAGGCCGGCACGTTCGACATGACGAAGGCCTGATACGTCCGCAGCTCGCCGCCGTCGGCTCAGTCCTCGAGAACCTGGGTACTCGAGCATCGATCGGCATGGTCGTCATCGACGGGAAGCCCGAAAGACCGCGACTAACGCTGAAGAATGTCCACATCAACAACAGTGAGGTTTGACCGATGCTCGGCGACAAGAGAGTTCTCATCACAGGTGCGGCGAAAGGGATGGGCCGTGAGCTCGCCCTCGAAGCCGGCCGACAGGGTGCGACCGCTATCGGCATAGCCGATGTGGACGAGGCAGAGCTGGCGGTGACAGCCGATCTTCTCGCCCAGGCGGGCGTGCGGACGCGAGCGATCCACACTGATCTGCGGTCGACCGCAGAGGTGCGCGCGATGGTCGAGGACTTCGCCTCGTGGGCGGGCGGGCTGGACACTCTGTTCAACAACGCGGGCGTCCTCGACCACATGTTCACCGATCCGCAGCAGGCCACCCTAGAGGGTCTGGACGAAGACGTCTGGAACACCGTGATGGACATCAACCTAAAAGCGGTCTGGTCGGCGATGAAGTTCGCCGCACCGCATTTGCGGGAGTCCGAGCGCGGTCCGTCAGTGGTGAACGCGGCGTCCGTCGCCGGGATGGCAGGTACCCGGATGCCGGCATACGGTGTGTCGAAGGCAGCGGTGATCCAACTGACGCGGGTGGCCGCGGTCAATCTGAGTCCGAAGATTCGGGTGAACTGCTACTGCCCGGGAACGATCCGGACACCGATGAGCGACGCGCATCTCGCCGCGGCGGCGGACAAGAAGGCGCGTGCCCGCGAGATGTACGGCCCGCATCTCCTCAACAGGCTAGGGGAATCGGTCGAAGTTGCGCGGACGGCATGCTTCCTGGGCAGTGACGATGCGTCGTTCTTGACCGGTGTGGCGCTGCCGGTCGACGGTGGGATGACGGCCTGGCGCGGAGTGCGGGACGAGGCCGAGATCGAAATCGACTGATCTTCTCGTCCGCGGCCCGTTGGAGCAGATTTCACATCGGGCCGCGGACGGTGGCTCAGCGGGTGGGCAGCTTCGGTGGGTTGGTCCGGTACGTCGGCGGCGTCTTCGACAGGCGGATCGGGTTGCGGATCTGCGCGACGCCAGTGCCTGCGGGCTCGTCCGACGGTTCGACGACGGGACTCAGCCCGAGGCTGTCGGCGAATTCGATGGCCTGCCCGATGTCGTTGATCGGGCCTGCGGGGACATCAGCGTCGCCGAGAACGGCGAACCAGTGGTCCGCGGTGTCGGTGCGCAGGACCGTTTCGAGCGACTCCACTAGTTCCGTGCAGTTGATGACCCGGTTGGCGTTGGTGTCGAATCGCGGGTCGTCGATCAGTTCGGGCAGTCCTAGCGACCGGCACAGTGCGGCGAACTGGCGATCGTTCGCCGCGGCCACGGCGAGCGGCCGGTCGGCGGTGTTCAGCGGCTGGTACGGCGCGACGCTCGGGTGCGCGTTGCCCATCAGGCCAGGGACGTTTCCGGTGATGATGTGACCGGATACCTGGTTGGTCAGCGACGCCAACACCGACGACAGCAGGTTGACCTCGACGCGCTGGCCTTCACCGGTCCGCAACCGGTGAATCAGCGCGGTCTGGATGCCCATCGCCGCGTGGAGGCCGGTGATCGCGTCGACCATCGCCACGCCGACCTTGGCGGGGCCGGTCTCCGGATGCCCGGTGATGCTCATCAGGCCGCCGGTAGCCTGGGCGATCAGGTCGTAGCCGGGCAGATGCGCGCCCCCGTCCGATCCGAACCCGCTCACCGAGCAATAGACGAGGCCCGGATTCTCGGCGGCGAGTTGCTCGTACCCGAACCCGTACCGCTCCATGGTGCCCGGGCGGAAGTTCTCCACCACGACGTCGGCTTCGGCGATCATCTCATGGGCCATCGCGCGGTCGGCCTCGCTGGTGAGGTCGAACCCGATGGACGTCTTGTTCCGGTTGAGAGCGAGAAAATATGTGGATTCGCCCTCGTGCCAGGGCGGACCCCATCCGCGGGTGTCGTCCCCGACGTTGGGCCGCTCCAGGCGCGTCACGGCGGCGCCGAAGTCGGATAGCAGCATCGTCGCGTACGGACCGGCCAGAACTCGGCTGAAGTCGACGATCCGAATGCCGGTCAGGGCTCCTGGTGTGGTCGCGGTCATCGTTCTCCCTCTCTGGCATCGTGCCAGGTTGAACACTTGGTGATGCGGTCGCTCCGTGTCGAATCAGTTGAACACTACACATCCATGCGCATGGTTGCTATGGTTCTACTGAATCGACAGTGGCGCGGGACACGTTCCGGCGCCGACAGGGAGTGAGGCACCGCCACATGAAATTGGCCCTGCGATACGACATGCGTACACCGGACATCGGAGTGGGCAGCCCGGAACAATACGCCGCCGTCCTCGATCACGCCGCCTGGGCCGACGAGGTGGGCTTCGAGACGGTCTACCTCGCCGAACATCACGGCGCCGACGACGGCTACTGTGCGTCACCGATGATTCTGGGATCCGCGATCCTCGGTCGGACCCGCAGGCTGGGGGTGCACCTCTCCGCGCTCGTCGCGGTCCTGCATCATCCACTCCGCCTCGCGGAGGATCTGGCCGCGCTGGATCTGATCGGTGGCGGCCGAGTCGAGGTGACGGCGGGCATCGGCTATCGCGACTTCGAGTACCGGATGTTCGATGTCGACCGACGTCGTCGGGCACGGATTCTCGAAGAGACCATCGAGGTGCTGCGGCAGTCGTGGACGGGCGAGGAGTTCGAGTTCCGCGGCGAGCGGGTGCAGGTGCGGCCCCGACCCGCGCGTCCCGAGGGGCCGCCGCTGTACGTCGGCGGATCCGCCGATGCGTCCGCGCTGCGCGCAGCGCGGATCGGTGACGGCTACCGACCCGCCGGTGCGGAGAAGGATCGCCTGTACGAGGTGTACGCCGCCGAGCTGCGCAAGCTCGGCCGACCGGTGCCGCCGCAGGCCCCCGCGCTCGGACCGCTGTTCCTGTTCGTCTCCGACGATCCAGCGCGCGATTGGGACGTCGTTGCGCCGCACGTGCTGTACACGACGAATTCCAACGCCGCGTGGGCCCGCGAGCGTGGAGTCGGCACCACGGCTTACCGTGCCGCCGACGGCGTCGCGGATCTCAAGAGAGACCCCAACATCCGAGTCGTGACGCCGGAGGAGTGCCTTGCGCTCTGCGACGAACTGGGCGACGACTCCGAGCTCGTCTTTCAACCTCTGATGGGCGGTCTTCCACTCGAAGCAGGATGGCGGAGCCTACGTCTGTTCGAGACGGAGGTCCTCCCCGAACTCGTGGTTCGCGGGTATCGCGACGCGGAACCCTCGTGACCCGCCTGCCGACCAGCTACGGACCTCCACTACTCAACGAAGAGGCACAATGACCAGCATTACATCGACTACAGAGGGAACCGACGCCCCACCCGGAATGCCGCGCGCACTGGTCGCGCTGATCGGCTACTTCGTCATCCTCGCCACCCTGGTGACGACCATCCCGATCAAGCTTCTCGGTCAAATCGGCCCCGATCTGGGCGCATCCGGCGGTCTGCTCAACTGGGTGGTCATCATCGGCTCGCTCAGCGGTGCGATCGGCACGGCGCTCCTCCCGCCGACCGCCGCCCTGTTCGGACAGCGACGAGTGGCGCTGGTGACGATGGGGCTGCTGACGTTCGGGAGCCTTCTCGCCGCCTTCGCTCCGAACATGACTGTCCTGTTGATCGGCAGATTCATCGGCGGCTTCACCCTTGGTGCCATCGCGCTCGCGTTGGTGATGGCACGAGCAAATCTGTCCGGCCGGGCGCTGAGCACCGTCCTGGCGTGGATCGCCGCCGCCGAGGGCGTAGCGGCGGGCCTCTCGTTCGCGGTGGGCGGCCTCCTCGCCGACACGGTGAAGGTCGACTGGCGAATCATCATCGGCGTCCTGGCACTGCTGGGTCTCGTCGGGGTCGTCGCCACGCTCGTCGTGATCCCCGCCCATGACGCACCGAGCACGGGCCGCGTCGACTGGATCGGCGGAGTGCTGTTGGCCGCAGCCCTCGCCCTCATCCTGGTGCCCCTCAGCATGGGGTCAGAGTGGGGATGGTCGTCTGCGACGGTGCTCGTGCCGCTGATCCTCGGTGCCGTCGCCGTCGCAGTCTGGTGGCGGCTGGAGGAACGCGTCGCCGAGCCGTTGGTAAACACCCGTGCGCTGCGGAACGCGAACTTCCTGCGCGGTTGGCTGGTGTTCTTCCTTGCCGGCGGCCTCACCTGGGTCGTCAACTTCACGATTCCGAAGTTCAGTGAGACGCCGGAATCGGCAGGCTTCGGCTTCGGCTATAACGGCCTGACCAGTGGCCTGTTGATGCTGGTGTACTGCCTCGGCATCGTCCTGGGGAGCGCAGGTGCCGGGCCGTTGAGCCGGTACGTACCCACTCGAGTGATCTCGATGATGGCGTTCACCGGGTGCACTGTCGGCATGCTGCTCATGGCTTTCGAGCACGACCAGGAATGGCAGATCTGGGTCTGGTCGTCCATCATCGGTCTCTCGTACGGGCTCGCGTCGGCGAGCGCCTACATGACCTTCATCCGGGCACTGCGTCCCGAACAGGTTGCGACGGCCGCGAGTATGGGCCAGATCAGCGCTCCGCTGGGCGGTGCGGTCGGCAGCGCCGCCATCACCGGCATCCTGACCGCTCAGGTCCTGCACATCGGCGGCGTGTCGATTCCCACCCAGCACAGCTTCCAGATCGGCTGGCTGATCGGCGCAGGCATCGCGATCGTCGGACTGCTGCTCGTCGCGCTGGTGCGGTCAGACGCCGCAGAGGATGCCGCTGAGGACCTCAACTGAACGACGAACGGCCGCGCTCGCGTGCCGTCAAGCACTGAACAACCAGGAGTTACCCATGATCATTTCGATTGCCGGTGAAAAATGCACTGGGCACGGTCGATGCTATTCGGTGGCCGACCGGCTGCTCACCGACGACGACGACGGATTCGTCGTCGAGCGGGGCACCAGCTGGGAGGTCGCCGACGGCCTGCACGACGAGGCGGCAGCGGCGGCGAAGGCCTGCCCCGAGGGTGCGATCAGCATCCGCGACGCCTGACCCGACTCGACACAGACTTCGGCCCGGAACTCGCGAGAGCTCCGGGCCGAAGTCGTGATGCGGGGGTCAGTCCCACACGAGGGGGAGGCTCTGCAGGCGGAGCTGGCTGCCCCGCTCACGCAGCTCGGTGCCCTCCGCGATGTGGTAGTGCGGGATGTGCTTGTGCCACTCAGTGAGGGCGACGACCAGTTCCGCCCGCGCGAGGTGCATCCCGAGGCAGCGGTGGAAGCCCGCACCGAATCCCAGGTGCTGGGTCAGGTTGTCGCGCTCCGGGTCGAACTTCTCCGGGTTGTCGAACGCTCGCGGGTCCTGGTTCGCGGCGGCCAGACCCAGCCACACCAGGTCGCCCTTCTTGATCGGCAGCCCGTGGAAGTCGATGTCGTGGGCGGCTTCGCGGCCATCCTGGAAGACCAGACCGTACAAGCGGATAATCTCCTCGACGGCGTTCGGCCACAGTTCCGGTTCGTCGATGAGCAGCTGGCGATCCTCCGGATGGGTGGCCATGTGCAGGAACGTGTACCCGAGCGCGCTACGAGTCGTGTCGAGTCCAGCCGACATGATCGTCGAGCAGATCGTCAGGATCATGTCGTCGGGAATGGGCGCGCCTTGATACTCGGCGGTGATCAGTCGGGTGACCAGGTCGGTCGTCGGGTCGCCTGGGTTCGCGCGGCGGTCGGTGATAGCTGCGGTGAAGTACTCGTCGAGTGCCTGGCGGGTCTGCGCGGCGACTTCTTGACCCTCGGGGGTCTTATCGAAGAATCCGGTGAACTGGCCCTCAACCCACGGCATCAACGTGGTGCCGTCCTCGACCGGCAGCCCCAGGAGGGCCAGGAACAGCTCGGTCGGGTAGAGCATGCCGAAGCCGGTCGCCATGTCCTCCGAACCGCGCGGGGCGATGTCTGCGACGAGCGCAGTGGCGCGCTCCTGTGCCAGGTCGGCGATGCGCCGCACCAGTTTGGGGGCGAAGAACGGATTGAGGATCTTGCGCATCTCGGCATGCTCGGGCTGATTCAGGTTCTCCGGAATTAGTCGCATCGCGGGCGATCGGTGGAATGCGCTCACCTGGTCGTTCGTGAAGTCGTCGCCGCGTTGGAGTGCCTCGCGGACGTCGTCGAAGCGATTGATGACCCAGAACCCCTCCTCGGTGGAGTCGTTCCAGGCGAACCGCGACGCTTCGCGGTCGGCGTTGAGCAGGCGGTACGTCTCAAGTGCCGGTCGCTCAAGACGGTAGTCGGTGTGGAACACCGGGCAGCCGCCGAGTTCGCGGGGTGGCGTCGTGATGGCTTCTTCGGTCATAGGGGAGCTCCTCGTCCTCAGAGTCGATACAGTGACTAGTGCTAATTATTAGCATCATTGTGATGGAGATCAATGGTTGACGCTCAATCCTAATGATGCGTATCATTCGAATAAATATGGAGGAGGAGGCCCAGTATGAACAGGTTGCACAACCAGGTCGCCGTGGTGACCGGCGGTGGTTCCGGTATCGGTGCAGCGTCAGCGCGGCGGCTCGCTGCCGAGGGCGGCGCGGTGGCCGTTGTCGATCTCCACGCCGACGCCGCCGAACAGACGGCCCAGGACATCAGGTCTGCTGGCGGTCGCGCTCAAGCTTATGAGGCCGATGTCCGAGATCGCGAACGGATCGGCGAAGTGATCGACGCAGCGGTCGACGATTTCGGTGACATCGGCGTGCTGTTCACCGGAGCCGGTGTCTCAGGCGCTCGGATCGACAGCCACGAGATGTCCGTCAACGACTGGCAGAGTGTTCTCGACATCAACCTGAACGGCACGTTCTTCGCTGTCCAGGCCGTGCTGCCCTCGCTGCTGCGCCGAGGCGGCGGGTCGATCATCACCTGCGGCTCCACCTCGTCCTACGTCGCGACGCAGGGCGGACTTGCGCCGTACCGCGCCTCCAAGGGCGGCGTGAAGATGCTGACCCAGACCCTGGCCGTCGAGTACGCGCCGCAGGGCATCAGAGTCAACAGTGTCTGCCCGGGAGCGGTGAAGACCAATCTGAGTGCGAACACCGCGTCGATAGTCCCGGCCGACGGCACCGTGCGGAACCCGTCCAAGCCGTTGAGCGTGCCACTCGGCCGATACGGCGAACCAGAGGAGATCGCCTCGGTGGTCGCATTCCTCGCATCCTCCGACGCGTCGTACATCACCGGTCAGGCGATTCTCGTCGACGGCGGAGTCACGGCCGAATGACACGCGACTCCGGCACGGCGCCGATCCACTTCGACGGTGCGATCGACATGCACTGCCACTTCGGCCCGGAACCGCTCGTCGAGAAGCTGGCGAAGCATCCGCACGCCGTTGATCCGATCGAGGCGGCCCAGGAGGCATTCGCTGCCGGGATGCGTGCCGTCGTGCTCAAAGCGCACGAGTTCCCGTCCACGGCAGTCGCGGATCTGGCCAACAAGGCCGTCCCAGACGTGCGTTCGATCGCGGGTATGTGCTGCGATCACCCGGTCGGCGGCATCAATCCGCAGGCAGTCGAGACCGCGCTGCGGGCGGGCGCGCGGGTGATCTGGTTGCCCACGCTCTCGTCCGTGTCGAACCGGCCGGCCGCCGTCGCAGCTGCGTTCGGCGTCTCGGAGGGAATAGCCGTGCTCGATCCCGATGGTGAGTTGCTGCCTGAGGTCCGCGCGGTCATGGACCTCGTCGCGGCCTACGATGCTGTGCTGGCCACGGGCCACATCACAGTCGACGAGCACTACGCGGTGGCGCGAGAATTCGGCCGGCGCGGCCGGCTGGTCGTCACGCACGCGATGCATGCGAGCGCCGGACCGGGCCTGTCGGTCGACCAGACTGCGGAACTCGCCGATCTCGGCGCCGTCATCGAGTTCTGTGCCCACACGTGCATGGGCAAGCCGTCGACGTTCGACCAGGTGATCGCCGCCATCGCGCGAATCGGCGCCGATCAGGCGATCGTGTCGACGGACTACGGCTGGACCGACTCGCTGCCCCACCCGGCAGCGGGGCTGAAAGGTTACGTCAACTCCCTGTGGGACGCGGGAGTCGATGAGCAGGACTTGCGGGTGATGGCCGGTTCAGTGCCGGCCCGCCTGCTGAGCTTGGACTGATGACTATGGAGGAGATCGGTATGGGACGGGTAGCAGGCAAGGTCGCGTTCATCACGGGTGCGGCGCGAGGCCAAGGTAGAGCGCATGCGGTGCGCCTGGCGCAGGAGGGCGCCGACATCATCGCCGTCGACTCGTGTGAAGACGTGTCGTCGCTGGAGTATCCGATGGCGACGGAGGACGACCTCCGCGAGACGGAGAGACTGATACGCGAACTCGGCCGCCGAGTGATGGTTCGCAAGGTCGACGTCCGTGACCAGGCCGCTCTCGACCAGGTGACCGCCGACGGCGTCGCCGCGTTCGGCGGCATCGACATCGTGAGTGCCAACGCGGGCGTCTGCGGATGCCGTCCGACGATGGACCTGTCTGACGTCGAATGGCAGGACATGGTCGACATCAACATGACGGGCGTGTGGCGCACAGTGAAAGCCACTGCGCCGCACCTGATCTCGGCTGGTCGGGGCGGCTCAATCGTCCTGACGAGCTCGGTCGTCACCATGGTCGGCGCCGCGAACGTCGCGCATTACAGCGCGTCCAAGAGCGGTGTGGTCGGGCTGATGAAGACGCTCTCCGCTGAACTCGGCAAGCACCAGATCCGGGTGAACGCGGTCCACCCGGGCAACGTCGCCACCGACATGCTGTTCAGTGAGTCGACGCTGCGGGTGTTCTGTCCGGACCTCGAGAATCCCACGACGGACGATCTGCGCGAACGCGCGCGCGGCGGCGACGTGCTCGGCCAGGGTTGGGTCGAAGCCGTCGACATCAGTAACGCGGTCCTGTACCTGGCGTCCGACGAGGCTCGTTTCGTCACCGGCGTCTCCCTCCCGGTCGACTGCGGCCGTCGGATCGGCTGAACGGAGTGATGATGTCTGAAGCGACGAACACGGGGAACCAACACTTCCAGGGTGGAAGGCGTTTGCCGGGTAGACGGATTCTCGTCACCGGAGGAGCGGGCGGGATCGGTGCGGCGGCCGTCAAGCAGATGTCGGACGAAGGAGCCGCCGTGGCCGTCCTCGATCGAGGCCTCGACGCCGCTCGTCGGCTCGCCGCCGACATCGATGGCGCGACGGCGTTCGAGTGCGACGTGACAGACGCGGCGTCGGTCGACGCCGCGGTGGCCGCAGCGGCGAACGAGTTGGGCGGACTCGACGGCGTGCTCACCTGTGCGGGCATCGCCCGTTCCGGCTTGCCGCACGAGATGTCGCTCGACGACTGGCATGCGGTGATCGACGTTAACCTCAACGGGACGTTCTTGGCCATCCGCGCGGCGATGCCGCACCTGTTGGCTGCCGATGTCGCGAGTGTGGTGACCATTGGTTCGGTGGCATCGCTTGTCGCTGCCAACACGAACACCTGCGGATACGATGCGTCCAAGAGCGGTGTCGTCGGCCTCACCCGGTCGGTCGCGGCCGGCTACGCCGAGCACGGTGTGCGGGCGAACTGCCTGTGCCCCGGTGTCGTCGACACCCCGCTGGCGCGCCGAGCGCGAGAGGTCGAAGGCGTGACGAGCAACGCAGTCGCCGCGACTCCGCTGGGGCGTCGTGCCGAACCGGAGGAGATGGCGCGGATCATCGCCTTCCTCCTATCGTCGGAGGCGTCGTACATGACCGGCTCGGTGGTCACCGCCGACGGCGGCCTGACGGCGCGGTGACGACGATGAGTGACGAAGTGCTGGTCGAGGAACACGACGGCGTGCTGGTAGTGACACTGAATCGCCCCGCGGCACGTAACGCGGTCAACGCCGCCGTGTCCGAAGGTGTTGCTGCGGCGATGATCGAACTGGACAGCCGCGACGATCTGTCGGTCGGCGTGCTCACCGGCGCGGGTGGAACCTTTTGCTCAGGAATGGATCTGAAGGCGTTCGTGCGCGGAGAGTCGCCGGTGATCGAAGGCCGCGGATTCCTCGGCCTCGTGGAGGCCCGCCGGACAAGCCGCTGATAGCAGCTGTCGAAGGCTACGCTCTCGCCGGTGGTTGCGAGGCGGTGCTCGCGGCCGACCTCGTCGTGGCGGCGCGTACTGCGAAGTTCGGCATTCCCGAGGTCAAACGAGGTCTCGTCGCCGCGGCCGGTGGGCTGATGCGACTCCCGCAGCGGATCCCGCAGTCGGTTGCGCTTGAGTTGGCCTTGACCGGCGAGTTCCTCGACGCTGAGCGTGCCCACCATTTCGGTCTGGTGAATCGTCTGGCCGACGAAGGGGCAGTGCTGGAGGTGGCGCTGGAACTCGCCGGGGCGATCGCTGAGAACGGTCCGCTCGCCGTACGAGCATCCAAGCAGATCATCCGCGACAGCGCCGACTGGCCGTCCGATGAGATGTTCGACCGGCAGCGAAGCATCGTCGGCCCGATCTTTGCCTCCGCGGACGCGCAGGAGGGGGCTCGCGCCTTCGCCGAAAAGAGGCCGCCGCACTGGCGTGGCGAGTGACCGTCAGGCCCCTCACGGTGTCGCCGTGCGGCAAACACATATATTAAGCTAAACACTGACGGGGTCTGTCCCGCGGAAGGAACTATCGAGTCATGGCATTGACCGAAGACGAACAGGACATGGTGGCACTCGTCGCCGACTTCACCGACCAACGTGTCCGTGACCGAGTCCGCGAGTTCGACGAGCCGGACGTGTACCCCGAGGAATTCATCGAAGAGATGAAGGCGCTGGGCTTCTTCGGTCTCCTCGCTCCCGCCGAGCACGGCGGCGTGGACGTGAGCACCGCATGCTTCGCGCGGGTCACCGAAGAGCTCGCCCGCGGCTGGATGAGCCTGGCGGGCGCGATCGGTGGGCACTCGGTGATCACCTATCTGGTCAAGACGTTCGGCACCGACGAGCAGAAGACCAAGTATCTGCCGAAGATGGCCACCGGCGAGATCCGCGCCACTATGGCTCTCACCGAGCCGGGCGGCGGTAGCGACCTGCAGGGCATGCGCACCTACGCGACCCCGGCCGACGGCGGATACTCGATCACCGGCTCCAAGACGTGGATCTCGAACGCCGCACACTCGGGGCTGATTGGCCTGTTGTGCATCACCGACCGTGACGCGTCGCCAACGCACAAGGGTATGAGCGTCATCTTGGTGGAGCCGGGCGACGGTCTGGTGATCTCGAAGAAGCTCCCCAAGCTCGGATATCGCGGTGTCGAAGCGTGTGAGCTGGTGTTCGACGGGATGCACGTCCCCGCGAATGCTGTGCTCGGCGGCGAACCCGATAGGGGGTGGGGCCAAATGATGCGCGGCCTGGAGATGGGGCGCATCCAGGTGGCGTCGCGGGCACTGGGCGTTGGCCAGGCGGCGCTCGATGCGGCCGTCAAATACGCGCAGGAGCGCGAGTCGTTCGGCAAACCGATCTGGAAGCATCAGAGCGTCGGCAACTTGATCGCGGACATGGGCACCAAACAGCAGGCTGCACGTCTGCTCACCGCGGACGCGGCGGAGAAGCTCGATCGCGGTGAGCGTGCCGACATGGAGGCGGGGATGGCCAAGCTGTTCGCGTCGGAGACCGCCATGCAGATCGCTTTGGACGCGATCCGTGTGCACGGCGGCTACGGCTACTCGAAGGAGTACGACGTGGAGCGCTACTTCCGTGACGCGCCGCTGATGATCGTCGGCGAAGGCACGAACGAGATCCAGCGCAACGTGATCGCCGCGCAGATCATCTCGCGGAACAAGATCTGATCGACAGGAGCCAGCCAGTGACCCAGCAGTTGAAGCGCGCGGCGGTCGTCGCACCCCTGCGCACCCCGGTCGGCACGTTCGGCGGCTCGCTGCGTGACGTGCCCGTGGAAGATCTCGGCGCAGGCGTCGTGACCTCGGTCATCGAGCGTTCCGGCGTCGACCCCGAACGCATCGACGACGTGGTGTTCGCCCAGTCGTACGCCAACTCCGAGGTGCCGTGCGTCGGCCGTTGGCTCGCACTGCACGCCGGACTGCCGATCTCGGTGCCGGGCATGCAGCTCGACCGCCGCTGCGGCGGTGGCCTCCAGTCGCTGATCACCTCGGCGATGATGGTCCAGACCGGCGGTGCCGACGTGGTATTGGCCGGCGGGATCGAGTCGATGAGCCGCATCGAGTACTACTCGACCACCAACCGGTGGGGCAGTCGTGCGGGGAACTCGGTGCTGTACGACCGGCTTGACCGCGGCCGTGAACGGTCGCAGCCGGTCCACCGGTTCGGGGAGATCTCTGGGATGATCGAGACCGCCGAGAACCTCGCCGCCGACTTCGGTCTCACCCGCGAGGCCGCGGACGCCTATGCGGCGCGCAGCCATCAGCGCGCGGCACAAGCATGGACCGAAGGCCGATTCGACGCCGAAGTGGTGCCCGTGTCGGTGCCGCAACGCAAGGGCGATCCGATCGAGTTCACTCGCGACGAGGGCGTCCGACCGGAGTCGAGTGTCGAGACCCTCGCCAAGCTGCGGACGCTCACTCCGGGCGGCACAGTGACCGCGGGCAACGCCAGCCAGCAGAACGACGCCGCCGCAGGCTGCCTGATCGTCGCCGAAGACAAGCTCGACGAGCTCGGTCTGGAGCCGATCGGCTTCCTCACCGGCTGGGCGGCGGCGGGCTGCGCGCCCGACCGGATGGGATTCGGACCGGTCCCCGCGGTCGAGAAGCTCGCCGCACGCGCAGGCACGAGCGTGCCCGAACTGCTCGACCGGTGCGACCTCGTCGAACTGAACGAGGCGTTCGCAGTCCAGGTGCTCGCCGTGCTCGAAGGGTGGGGCTGGCACGATCACGACAAGCTCAACGTCAACGGCTCCGGAATCTCCCTGGGGCATCCGATCGGCGCCACCGGTGTCCGCATGGTGACCACCCTGATGCACGAGCTGACCCGTCGCGGCGGGGGTTCGGGGCTGGTGACCATGTGCATCGGCGGCGGGCAGGGCCTGGCTGCAACGTTCGAGACCGCGTCGTAGACCAGCCGGCCGGCGGAAGACGCCCAATCAATGGCGAGTGAGTTGTGACGAGCGAATAGGAGCGTGCGGATGGCGGCGATCGAGCAGGGCGGTCCGGGAGGCCGTCGCCAACAACTGTCCGAGCACGTCGCGGCGTACGTCCGTGAGTCGATACTGACCGGACAGGCCAGGCCGGGAACGTTCCTTCGCACGGAGGCGCTCGTCGAAGCGGTCGGCGTGAGCAACACGCCGGTTCGGGAGGGACTGCTGATCGTCGCAGGCGAAGGGTTCGTCGAACTGGTGCCACGTCGGGGCTACCGGGTTGCCGAGGTGAGCCGCCGCGACATCCGGGACATGTTCTTGATGCAGGCATCGATCGCGAGTGAACTCGCCCGGCGAGCCGCAGCGTCGATCACCGACGAACGCCTCGCCGAGCTGACCGACCTGGTAGCCGAGCACCGGCGCGCGGACCAGGCCGGAGACGATGAGGCCACAGTGCGTCTGGGCCATCAGTTCCATCGAGCGGTGAACCTCGCGGCGGAGTCGCCACGGATGACGTTGGTGCTCGGCGGTCTCGTGAAGCAGCTGCCGAACCGCTTCTACAACGACATCGAGGGACACAACCACGACACCGAGGTGGCCCACCCGAAGATCCTCGATGCGTTGCGAGCCCGGGACGGCGAGGTAGCAGCATCGGTGATGCACGCGCACATCATGGACGGTGCGGACGAACTGGTTCCGTTCCTCGAATCCCAGGGGATGTGGGGTTGATTCACCGATCGCGTTGCACAACGGTCGTCTGGCGACCGTTGTGCAACGCGATCTGTCTATGACTGGCGAGTCAGTCGGTGATGACGACGAGGGTCTCCGCGATGCAGGAAGGCTTGGCCGCGCCGTCGACGGTGACGGTGTAGCGGGCGGTCACGGTCGCACTGCCAGGCTTCTCGGCGATGTCGACGATGGTGACGGTCGCGGTGAGCGACGAGCCGACGGGAACCGGCGCGGGGAAGCGAACCTTGTTGGCGCCGTAGTTGATTCGGGCGCTGCCGAAGTCGAACGAGACGAGGTCGGAGCCGAACGACGGAAGCAGGGACAACGTCAGATATCCGTGGGCGATCGTCGTCCCGTACGGGCCGGAGGCGGCACGCTCGGGGTCGACGTGGATCCACTGGTGATCCCCGGTGGCGTCTGCGAACTGATTGATGCGTTCCTGCTCGACGACGATCGGAGCGCTCGGTCCGATCTCGGTGCCGAGCGCGGCCCGGACATCGTCGAGAGTGGCGAAGACATGTGACATTACGATCCGTTCAGTCGGCGAACTGCAGGTCGATGCTGGTGTGCGGTCCCGCGTCGAGACCGCGCGGACCGATGAGAGAGACGGTGCGGCCGCCATCGGAGTCCTCGGAGCGAAGCCACGCGTCCTGCCCGCAGAACAGCGGGGCCGAATTGCGGTGAGACAGAGACGAGATCGCTCGGGAATCACCGGAGAGCCGGTGCGTCTCGGCGAGCGCCAACGACATCAGCGGGCCGTGCACGACGAGGCCCGGATAACCCTCGACTCCGGTGGCGTACGGCCAGTCGTAGTGGATCCGGTGGGTGTTCGCGGTGGCCGCCGAGAAACGCATCAGCAGTGTCGGGTCGGTCCGCAGGTCCCAGCCGCCGTCGTCGCGGGCGACAAACGGGGCGCCGCTCGGGACGAACGCCGACGCGGCATCCGGAGACGGCCGATCACGCGCGTCCGACGGTGCCGCTGAGTCCCGATAGATCAGGTTCTGATGTTCGATCACGGCGGGCTCGCCGTCGGAGCCGTGCAGTGTGGTGGCGACGGTGACGAGGACGAGTTTGCCGCTGCGGCCGTCCTTCTCCGTCACCGACTCCACCCGCGATTCGCGCCGTGTCGTGTCACCGACGTGCAGCGGTGCGCGGAACTCGACGCTGCCACCGGCGAACATGCGCCGCGGAAGTTCGATCGGCGGTAGGAACGAGCCGCGGAACGGATGCCCGTCGACGCTCAGCTGGGACGATTCCGCCCACCGCGGCAGCGCCACCCAGTGCCACAGCGGTGGCAGCTCGTCGCCCGGCAGCGGAGTGGGCAGACCGTCGTCGAAGATGCTCGCCAACGCGGCGACCGGCGTCGGGTCGATGAGCTCGTCCGTGACGACCGTGTGCGGCTCCCAGACTGTAGAAGTGTCGACCATGGCTACATGTACCGCCCGCCGGTCACTTCGAGGACCGTTCCGGTCATGTAGGACGAGAGGTCCGAGGCGAGGAACGTCGCGACGTTCGCGATCTCGCTCGGCTCGCCCGCGCGGCCCATGGGGATCTCGGCCATCTTCTGATCCCAGATGCGCTCGGGCATCGCTTCGGTCATCGCGGTGCGGATGAGGCCGGGCTGGATGCAGTTGACGCGGACACCGAGGTACCCGACCTCTTTGGCGGCGGCCTTCGACAAGCCGACGATGCCAGCCTTGGCGGCCGAGTAGTTGGTCTGGCCGGCCAGACCGACCTTGCCCGAGATAGACGACAGGTTGATGATCGAGCCGGTCTTACGTTCGCGCATGTGTGCGGCGGCGGCCCGCGTGCCGTGCCAGACACCTTTGAGGTGGACGTCGATGACCTGGTCGAATTGGTCTTCGGTCATCTTGCGCATGGTCGCGTCCCGGGTGATCCCGGCGTTGTTCACCATCACGTCGACGACGCCGAACGCGTCGACGGCAGCGTCGATGAGCGCCTGGACGTCGGCTGCCGAGGTGACGTCGCACGCGACGCCTCGGGCGACGGACGTGTCGCCGAGGCCCGCGGCGGCGGTCGCGGCCTGGTCGGCGTTGATATCGCCGATGACGACGCGAGCACCGTCGGCGACGAACTTCTCAGCGATCGCCAGGCCGATGCCCTGGGCCGCGCCGGTGATGACGGCGACCTTGCCGTCGAGGAGTGCAGACATGGGGTGTCCTTTCGTGGAGGGGACGAGCGTGGAGGGGGTCTAGAAGGGGGTAGGTCAGCGGCGCGCGAGGATCGCGCGGGCGCGGTCGACGACGGGTTTGTCGACCATCTCGCCGTCCACCTGGGCGACAGCGGGGGACGAACCAGCGGGGGACGAACCAGCAGGGGAATCGAACGCGTCGACGATGCGTTGCGCCCAGGCGAGCTGGTCGTCGCTCGGCGCGAACGACGAGGCGACCGGGGCGAGCTGACGCGGGTGGATGCACAGCTTTCCGGTGAAGCCGAGGCGCCGCGCATAGGTGGTGTCGGCGGCCAGCCGGTCGGGATCGTCGATTGCCGCCGTGACACCGTCAATGGGCCCGGCCAGGCGCGCGGCGGCCGACGCCAAGACGAGTGCGCCGCGGGTCGGGAGGAGGGCTTCGGTGTCGAGCGGGTCGATGCCGAGCTGTGCGGCGAGGTCGAAGGTCCCGACGCCCAGACGGACGACGTTCGGCGCGGCCGCGAGAGCCGCGGCGTCCAACACGCCGCGGGCCGATTCGATGAGCGCGATCACCGCGGTGTCGATGCCGAGGACATCGCTGATCATCGCGAGATCGGCAAGGTTCTCGGCTTCGGGCAGCATGACGGCGGCACCGGTGCCGACGAGCGACCTCAGGTCGTCGTGGAACCATTCGGTGCGGGCGCCGTTGACCCGGACGGCGCACGCGTTTCGGGCAGCCCATTCGGCGATGTTGCGTCGGGCAGCAGGTTTGTCGTCGGCGCCGACCGCGTCCTCGAGATCCAGGACGACGAGGTCCGCGCCCGCTTCGGCGGCCTTGTCGAACCGGTCGGGGCGGTCGCCGGGCACGAACAGGAGCGTGGACGGGGTAGCCGCCGCCGTCACTTGGCCGCCTCCTTCTTCGCCTGCTTCACGAGGCCGCCTCCGATAATGAGGCGCTGGATCTCGCTGGTGCCTTCGTAGAGGCGGAGGAGGCGGACGTCGCGGTAGATCCGTTCGACGGGCATCTCGCGCATGTAACCCGATCCGCCGTGGACCTGGACGGCTTTGTCGGCGACCTGCCCGACCATCTCGGTGCAAAACAGTTTCGCGGCCGACGGCGCGATGCGACGATCCTCCTCGGATACCCACTTCGCGGCGGCGTCACGCGCGAGTGCGCGGCCGGCCATGACGCCGGTCTGCATGTCGGCGATATGCGCTTGCACCAGTTGGAAGTCGCCGATCGGGGTGCCGCCCTGAGTGGCGACGGCGACGTGCCGCAGCGACTCGTCGAGTGCACGTTGAGCAGCGCCGACAGCGAGGCCGGAGATGTGGACGCGACCGCGGGCGAGTGACGTCATCGCGGCGCGGTACCCGGCGTCGACGTCGCCGCCGACGACTGCCGACGCGGGAACCCGCACTCCGGAGAAGGCGACGTTAGACGTCCATGCGCCCTGCTGGCCCATCTTCTCGTCGTGCGGTGCGACGGTGAGACCGGCCGTGTCGGCGGGAACGAGGAACACGGCGATGCCGGGACCGTTCGCATCGGCCGGACGGGTGCGCGCGAAGGCGACGAACAGGTCGGCGGACTCGGCGTTGGTGATGAAGCACTTCTCGCCGTCGAGGATCCAGTCGCCGTTGTCTTGCTCGACGGCCTTGGTCCGCAGGCCTGCGGGGTTCGATCCAGCGCCGGGCTCGGTGAGTGCGAACGATGCGACGACCTCGCCGGAGGCGATCTTCTCGAGCCACTGGGTCTTCTGCTCGTCGGTGCCGTAGTTCACCAGCACTTGACCTGCGATGCCGTTGTTGGTCCCGAACATCGAGCGGACGGCGAGAGATGTGTATCCGAGTTCCATCGCCAACTCGACGTCTTGGGCCAGGTCGAGGCCGAGGCCGCCCCACTCCTGAGGGATGGCGAATCCGAAGAGACCCATCTCCTTCGCCTGTTGGCGGAGATCGTCAGGCATCGCGTCGTTGTCGGCGATCTCGCGCTCGCGGGGGACCACCCGGGTGCGGATCCATTCGCGGACGGACTCGTTGATCGCGGTGAAGTCTTCGGGACTGACCTCTGACATCCGTGGCCTCCTCGGCTGTTGGGGCGACTGATGCGCCGTCTTCGCTTAATATATGATCTGGATCGAATGTATGCCACCGCCGCTTCGACATTCGACGGCGGGTGTTGGTCGACGACAAGAAGGGGCCGTGCCATGAGTGATGGGCCGTCACGTCGTGCACCACTTGAGGGCGTCACCGTTGTCTCGTTGGAGCAGGCGATCTCGGCTCCGCTGGCGACGCGTCACCTCGCCGATCTCGGCGCCCGCGTCATCAAGGTGGAGCGGCCGGACGGTGGGGACAGCACGCGGCACTACGACACTGCGGTCAACGGGGAGTTCAGCGCGCACTTCGTGTGGCTCAACCACGGCAAGGAGTCAGCCGCGCTGAACCTGAAGGACCCGGACGATCTGACTGTTCTGATCGGGTTGATCGGCCGGGCCGATGTGCTGATCAGCAACCTCGCGCCCGGAGCACTCGAGCGTCTCGGCCTCGGAATCGACGATCTCGCCGCAGCGCACGAACGGTTGATCGTCGTCGACGTGTCGGGCTATGGCAAGGGCGGTCCCCTCGACGACAAACGTGCGTACGATCTGCTCGTCCAGTCGGAGGGCGGAGCCTGTTCCATCACCGGCGAGGCCGGCGCGCCGGCCAAGGCGGGCATTCCGATCGCCGACGTCGGCACCGCGATGTACGTCTACTCGACGGTGCTGGCCGCGTTGTACGACCGGGAGCGAACCGGGCGCGGCGCTGTCATCGAGATCGCGATGCTCGACGTGGTCGCCGAGTACATGGGCTTCGCGCTCAACCAGGTGATCCACACCGGGACCGCGCCGACTCCGGTCGGCATGGGGTCACCGATGATCGCGCCCTACGGGGCATACCCGACGGCCGACGGCCAGACCGCCGTTCTCGGGACCACGAGCGATTCCGAGTGGCGGCGACTCACCACGATGATCGACCGACCTGACCTGGCCGCCGATGAACGTTATTCCCGGAACAGCCTGCGCGTGGAGCATCGCGCGGAGGTCGACGCGGTCGTCGGGCACTGGTGTGCAGCCCACACGTTGGCGCAGATCCAGGCCGCGGCGGACGCGAACGGGATCGGCAATGCGCGGTACAACACCGTCGACGATCTCGTGAAACACCCACAGCTGGCCGCGCGTGACCGGTGGCGCGAGGTCGGCACCCCGACGGGCGATGTTCCCGCGCTGCGTCCACCCGCGGTCGCACGATCCTGGCCGATCCGGTCGGGATCTGTGCCGGGGCTGGGTGAGCACACCGATGCCATTCGTGCAGAGCTCTCCTCTGCCGCAACACAATCTGAGATATCAGGGAGTTGACTGTGTCCGATCCGATCGCGCAACCACTCGATGGCGTTCGCATCGTCGAGTTCGCGAGCTTCGTCGCTGGACCGAGTGCCGGGATGGCGCTCGCGCAGCTCGGCGCCGACGTCATTCGCGTCGATCCGCTGGGCGGCAACGCCGACTACCGGCGGTGGCCGCTGTCGGACCGCACCGGCGAGAGTCTGTATTGGAACTCCCTCAACCGGGGCAAGCGATCAGTGGCGGTGGACGTGCGCAGTGACGCGGGCCGTGAGCTACTGCTGAACCTCGCGACCGCTCCAGGGGCTGATGCGGGCATCGTCGTCGACAACGCCGTCGGACGCTCGTGGTTCTCGTACGAGACTCTCCGCGCCAGGCGCGAGGACGTGATCGCCGTCCGCGTGCAGGGTCGCGCTGACGGCGGGCCCGCCGTCGACTACACCGTCAACGGGGCGGCCGGCGTCGCCGACCTCACCGGGCCCGTGTACACCGACGCGCCGGTGAACCACGTGCTCCCGGCCTGGGATCTGCTGTGCGGCCAGCAGGTGGTTTCGTCGGTGCTCGCCGCGTTGCGGCGGCGTGATCGGACCGGTCACGGCGCGCTCGTCGAGATCGCGCTGGCCGACGTCGCGATGGCCGCCGTCGCCAACATGGGCTGGTTCTCCGAAGCCGCGGAGCGCGGCGACCGCGTCCGCCACGGCAACCACGTGTACGGGGGTTTCGGCGTCGACTTCGCGACCGCCGACGGCGACCGCGTGATGATCGTGGCATTGACGCCGCGCCAGTGGAAGGCGATCGGCGAGGCGACTGGGACCGCCGAGGTGTTCGCGGCGCTGTCGGCGTCGCTGCACGCGGACTTCTTCACCGACGAAGGGCGGTACGAACATCGCGGCGTCATCGAGGCGGTGCTGACGCCGTGGTTCGCGAAGAACTCCACGTCGCACGTTCACGCCGCCCTCCAGAACGCTGGCGTGCTGTGGGGGCCGTACCGTTCGGCGGCCGGGGTGGCCGCGGACTTCGCCGCAGATCCGGCGTCCGAGCCGGTCCTGGAGTCGCTCGTGCAGCCGGGGGTCGGTGAGGTCATCTCTGCGAACTCCGCGGCTCGCTTTGATTCGCAGTACTCGGGCAGTGTGCCCGCGGCGCCGCTGGGACACGACACTGACGCCGTCCTGTCCGAGGTGCTCGGGCTCGACGCCGGCGAGCTGGGGCGGCTTCGCGACGACGGTGTGATCGGCTGACGGCTTGACGGGCGGGGGCGTATCCACAGCGGCGGGTGCCAGGGTCGGGTGCCCCTTACGATCTACCCCATGCGCATCCGCCCCGGCAGGCCCCGCCTCGACGACTACGGTCGCTACTTCGACCTGCCCGCGGCGCCTGCCGACGCACCGCTGACCATCACGTGGGCCGGTGTCACGACGCTGCTCATCACCGACGGGGCCTCGTCGATCATGACCGACGGATTCTTCACGCGGCCGTCACTGCTGTCGGTCGGGGTGCGCAGACTTCGCTCGTCGCCGCCGCGGATCGACGATGCACTGACCAGGCTCGGCGTCGAGCGCCTCGACGCGGTGATCCCCGTGCACACACACTTCGATCACGCGCTCGACTCGGCGACCGTGGCCCGGCGGACCGGCGCGGACCTGATCGGCGGAGCATCCGTCGCCCACGTCGGGCACGGGCTGCCCGACGGCCGGGTCCGCGTCGTCGACGCCGGTTCGACGGTCTCGGCCGGCGCGTTCGACGTCACGCTCATCCGCGGTGACCACTGCCCGCCCGACCGCTATCCGGGTGACATCACCGCGCCGGTCGTCCAACCCGTGCGCGCCTCGGCCTACCGCTGCGGCGAGGCGTGGTCGACGGTCGTGGTGCACCGAGCATCCGACCGTCGCCTTCTGATCGTCGGGAGCGCGGGATACGCGGAGGGCGCGCTCGCCGGGCAGACGGCCGATGTGGTCTACCTCGGGATCGGGCAGCTCGGTGTGCAGTCGCCGGAGTACATCGAGACGTTCTGGCACGAGACGGTCCGGACGGTCGGCGCACATCGAGTCGTCTGCACCCACTGGGACGACTTCTTCCGTCCGCTCGACCGGCCGCTGCGCGCGCTGCCGTACGCGGGCGACGACCTCGACGTCACGATGACGACGCTCGCTCGCCTCGCCCAAGCCGACGGAGTGGCACTGCATCTACCGACATTGTGGCGGCCGGTCGCGCTCTGACGCCGGCGTAGCGCCGAAGGTCGAGGTCAGCGACGACGGAAGGCCCTGACGACGACGTCGTGAATGGTGGTCTCGTGGCACTCGGGGCCGGACACCGTTCGGCGGGACTCCTCGGCGGTCACGATCTCCCACTGGACGGGGTCGAGGCGCGCAATGACGGTGGCCGCGGTCGCTGAGGCCGAGACGGGCGGGCCGTCGGACTCGTGTCGGTGCCTGTCGGTGGCGGCGTCGTGGTGGAGGTGACCGACGATCAAGAGGGTTCCTGCGGGGGCCACCCACGATGCGAGGCGGTCGTAGAACTCCAGCTGCGGGATCGCTGGATGCGCATAGTGTGTGGTGACCAGGTCGTAGCGTTGGTCGGGGGCCCAGGTGGACAGGTCCGCCTGGACCCACTCCACGCGCTCGGCGACTCCAGCGTCTCCGGCGCGCTCAGCGGCGCGGTCAAGCGCTGCGGCGGCGATGTCCGCACCGGTGACCTGCCAGCCACGCTCAGCGAGCCAGATCGCCTCGGCGCCGGCGCCGCAGCCCGCCTCGAGTGCCGTCCCAGGTGTCAGACCGCCGACCTCGCGGACGAGATGCGGGTTGGGTTGACCGGAACCCATGGCTGCGGCGCGGTCGCCTTGCCAGATCCGATCCCAATAGTCGTTGTCGAAGGCGTGCTTCGAGTCGGAGCTTCCGACGCTGCCAGTTTCGGTGGCCGCTGCGCTCACGGCATCGTCGAGGTCCCTCATGATGAGGTCCGTGTTGATGTGCTGAGCTGCTAACGCACCGGCGGCCGCCGCGGCCCCGACCTGGGCTCCGATGTCGGACGAGTTGCCCGCAGCCCATACTCCCGGCACCGAGGTGGCGCCGAACTGGTCGGTCTCGATGAACGCGCCTGCGGGATTGGACGCTGGCTCTATGCCGAGGCCGGCAACGAGTTCGGCGCGGGCGACCATCTGTGTCGAGACCACCACAGCGTCCACCGGGACGACCGTCTCGTCGTGGAGCCGTACCCCGGTGAGGCGATCGTCGACGGTCTCCAGGCGGAGGATCGTACCGTCGACGACGTCGATGCCGAGGGCGTCCAGCTTGACGCGGTCCTCGGGGTCGAGCTGCCGGGTATGGGCGAAGTACACGACGTCGGCACTCCACTGGCGGAACAGGACGGCTTTGTGCACCGCCATCGCATCGGTGCCCAGCACGCCGATCCTGCGATCGCGGACCTCCCAGCCGTGGCAGTACGGACAGTGCAGCACGCCGCGTCCCCACTGGTCGCGGACGCCGGGGATGTCGGGGAGCTGATCGACCAGCCCGGTGGCGATCAGCAGGCGTCGGGCCAGTAGGGCGGACTCGTCGCGAAGTACCACCCGGAACCCGTACGACGCGCACGAGACCTCGACGACCTCGCCCGCGATGATCTCGCCGCCGTAGCCGGTGAATTCGTCGCGGCCGCGAGCCAGAAGTTCGATCGGACTCACACCGTCCAGCGCCAGTAGCCCGTGCACACCGTCCGCGGGCGCGTTCCTCGGCGCTCCGGCGTCGACGACCGTCACCGTCCGCCGCGCACGTGCCAGCGTCAGCGCGGCGCTCAGGCCGGCCGCGCCGCCACCGATGACCACCACGTCGCGTAGTAGATCTGTGTGGTTACCCATGTTGACTCCTCGGGTTCGTCTCGCCTGGTGCGAGGTCTGATAACGCCTATTGATGAGAATGACTTCCAACAGTCGAAGTTGCAATCAATGTTGCCAAATGGAAATGTCGAGGCATGAGCGAATCTCTGGACCGCACACTCAACGCCGTGGGGCCGCGACTCAAGCACCTGCGATTGAGGCGCGACATCACGTTGAGCGACCTCGCGGAGGAGTCCGGCATCTCCACCAGCACCCTGTCCAGGCTCGAGGCCGGTCTCCGACGACCTACCTTGGAACAGTTGCTGCCATTGGCGCGCGTGTATGGCGTCACTCTCGACGAGCTCGTCGACGCACCGCCGACCGGCGACCCGCGGGTCAACCTGCGCCCGATCCCCACCAACGACGGCCGAACGATTCTGCCCCTGAGTCGCAGGCCCGGGGGGATCCAGGCCTACAAGTTCATCCTCCCGGTGGGGCGTGACGACGCCGAGCCCGACCTACGCGCCCACGAAGGCTACGACTGGGCTTTCGTGCTCAACGGCAGACTCCGGCTCGTTCTCGGCGAGCACGATCTGATTCTTGAACCCGGCGAGGCCGCAGAGTTCGACACCCGCACCCCACATTGGTTCGGAGCCACCAGCTCAGGACCGGTGGAGTTCCTCAGTCTGGTTGGCAAACAAGGAGAACGCGCGCATATCCGCACTGCACCCCGACTACACGGATCGGGTTAGGGATCTCGCCCGTGAGCCTCTGACATGTTCGAGCCCGAGTGGCAGACTCGAGGTGACCGAGACCGCACGCGAGTAAGAGGTGTTCCACAGTGATCGCAACCATCAATCCCGCGACCGGCGAGACCGTCAAGACGTTCGATCCCGCATCAGACGACGACATCGAGAAGGCACTCGCGCTCGGTGCCGAGACGGCGCGGACTTACCGGTCGACGACCTTCGCCCAGCGAGCCCAGTGGATGCGTGCCACCGCGGACCTGTTGGAGGCCGAAGCCGACGACGTCGCCGCGATGATGACCCTCGAGATGGGCAAGACCCTCGCCTCGGCGAAGGGCGAAGTCCTCAAGTGCGCGAAAGGGTTCCGGTACTACGCCGATAATGCCGAAGAGATGCTCGCCGACGAGCCCGCCGACTCCGCGGCGGTCCACGCGAGTCAGGCGTACGCGCGATACCAGCCGATCGGCGTGGTCCTGGCGATCATGCCGTGGAACTTCCCGCTCTGGCAGGCGGTTCGTTTCGCTGCGCCCGCGCTGATGGCGGGGAATGTCGGGCTGCTCAAGCATGCGTCGAACGTTCCTCAATCGGCGCTGTACCTCGCCGACGTGATTCGCCGCGGCGGTTTCCCCGAGGGCTGCTTCCAGACTCTCCTGATCGGTGCGGGCGCAGTCGAATCCGTGCTGCGCGACCCCCGTGTCGCCGCCGCCACCCTGACCGGCAGCGAGCCCGCCGGCCGGTCCGTCGCAGCCATCGCGGGCGACGAGGTGAAACACACGGTCCTCGAACTCGGGGGCAGCGACCCGTTCGTGGTGATGCCGTCGGCCGACCTCGACGCCGCCGTCTCGACCGCCGTCACCGCGCGCGTGCAGAACAACGGGCAGTCATGCATCGCCGCGAAACGATTCATCGTCCACACCGATGTGTATGACGAGTTCGCCGCGAAGTTCGTCGACGCCATGAAGGCGTTGACCGTCGGAGATCCGACCGACCCGGACACCGACGTCGGACCGCTCGCCACCGACCAGGGCCGTGCCGATGTCGAGGAACTGGTCGCCGACGCCGTCGAGCGCGGGGCCGAAACTCTGTGCGGCGGAACGCGGCTCGACGGACCCGGGTGGTACTACCCGCCGACGGTGATCGCCGGGATCACCCCCGAGATGCGGATGTACACCGAAGAGGTGTTCGGGCCGGTCGCCGGTCTGTACCGCGCCGCCGACGTCGACGAGGCCCTCGACATCGCGAACGCCACGGACTTCGGCCTCGGGTCCAACGCGTGGACCACCGACGCCGCCGAGGTCGACCGGTTCATCGCCGATCTCGACGCCGGCCAGGTGTTCATCAACGGGATGACCGTCTCCTACCCGGAACTCCCGTTCGGCGGCACCCGACGCTCGGGGACCGGCCGCGAACTGGCCGCACACGGAATCCGAGAGTTCTGCAACGTCAAGACCGTATGGATCGGGTGAACTCGAGGGGTGTCGCTCCGCGTCGACTAGTGGTACGAACAGTCACATGAGCAGCGACACGATGGCCTGGACCTCGAACGACCTTCCGCCCTTCACCGGCCGCACGGTGGTGGTGACCGGAGCTAACAGCGGACTGGGGCTCGTCGCGGCCAGTCAGTTCGCGCGAGTGGGTGCGAAAGTCGTTCTCGCTGTCCGTAATACATCCAAGGGTGAGGAGGCCGCCGCGTCGATCGACGGCGACACCGAGGTACGCAGGCTCGATCTCGCCGACCTGTCGTCGGTCCGTGCGTTTGCCGACGAATGGTCCGGTGACATCGCTGTCCTCGTCAACAACGCGGGCGTGATGAACGTGCCGGAGGGGCGCACCGTGGATGGCTTCGAGACGCAGATCGGCACCAACCACCTCGGCCACTTCGCGCTGACCAATCTGTTGCTGCCGCACATCACCGACCGGGTCGTCACGATGTCGTCGATGATGCATCGGTCCGGCCGCATCGATCTCGGCGACCTCAACTGGGAGCGGCGGAATTACAACAGGGTCGCCGCGTACGGGCAGTCGAAGCTCGCCAACCTGATGTTCTCGCTCGAATTGCAGCGTCGTCTCACCGCGACGGGGTCGACGGTCCGTTCACTTGCGGCACACCCCGGCTACGCGGCGACCAACCTGCAGACACGGACCGACAATGTGGTGCTCGACTGGGGCGGACGTCTCGGCAACAAGTTGATCGCACAATCCGCAGAGGCAGGCACGTGGCCGATGCTGTTCGCAGCGAGCCAGGATCTGCCCGGCGGCTCATACGCCGGACCGGACAAGCTCAACGAGACGCGCGGGCACCCCGCGCTCGCGGGTCGAACCGCCCGGGCGAGTGACCTGTCGATGTGCGCCGCGCTGTGGGATCTGTCGGAAGAGCTGACTGCAGTGTCGTTCCCGCATTAGCGCCGGAAGTCGTGCGTGGCGCTTGAACGCTCGCCCCGAGCCGCCCGCGAATCAGCCCCCATCAGGTACGTCGCGGTCATGGCCCTGCCGGTGGTCTTCGGGAAAGCGTGCCGGGCGAACCCGATGAGATTCCCCTGGGCCGTGTTGACGGTCGCCGGGCGATCGGTGATCGCGTGAAGCACGCGGGCGGCCGACTTCTCGGTGCTCCACACGCCGGGCAGTCGCTTGTAGGAGTTCGTCGGCGCGATCATTGGCGTCTTCGTCAGTGGTAGCCGGACATTGCTGAACGTGATGTGCGAGGACCGGGTCTCGACGGCGACGACATCGCTGAACGCTTCGATCGCACTCTTGGACGCCGTGTACGCGCTGAACCGGGGGCCGTGGGCCTGCACCGCGACGGAGGTGACGTTCACGATGTGGCCGGCCTGCCTGCGCCGCATGTGCGGCAGGAGTGCGAGCGTCAGGTTCACGGTGCCGAAATAGTTGACGTCCATCAGGCGGCGGTAGTCATGAGCCCGGTCCACCGAGTTGAACGCCTCCCGGCGGATCGAATGCCCGGCGTTGTTGACCAGGACGTCCACATGGCCCTGCTCGGCGACGATCCGTGCGACCAGTTCCCGGCACGCCTTCTCGTCGGCGACGTCGCACGGATAGGCGCGGACCTCGCCTCGGGTGATACCGGGCTTGGGCGCGACGGCCAGCAGCTCGGTCACGGTGCTCGTCAGGTGAGCTGGGTCCCGTGCCGAGATCGACACGTTAGCTCCGCGCGCGACGCACATGGCCGCGGTGGCCTTGCCGATCCCGCTGGAGCCGCCTGTGATCAGAATGTTGCGGCCGACGAGAGGTCCGTCGGCCGACGGCTGCCGATTAGCTCGTGTGTCGAGGCGATCTCGCCAGTAGCTCCAGATCATTGGCGCGTAGTCGGGGAACGCCGGAAGCGTGACCCCCAGGTCGGCGAGTGTCCGCGATGTGGCATCAGCGCGGAAGTCGGCGGAGAACGACACCGCGTCGAGTACAGCTGGGGGAATGTTGCGTCCGCGTGCGACGGCGTCGCGCGCAGTTCGGAGTCGCCCCTTCCGCGATCGGAGCACGAGAGGCTGCACCAGGCCGTTCGGGAGGGCGTTGAAGGCTCGCGGGCCGCCGAAGCTGGGGCTCAGCGCGTTGTACATGTCGGTGATCGACGGCGGGTTCGGATCGCTCAGGTGGTACACCGCGTGCTGCTTGTCCGGGTCGGCCGGAAGCAGGGCGCAGATCGAGTCGGCGACGAAGTCGACCGGGACAATGTTGGTCTTCCCGAGATTCGGGAACGGCACCGGCAGCCAGGATGGCAACACGCTGAGCAGGGTGAGGCTTTCGAAGAAGTAGTACGGACCGTCGACCTTGTCGATGCGCCCGGAGGTCGCGTCGCCGACGACGATCGCGGGGCGATAGATTCGCCACGTCAGATCGGTGCGTTCGCGGACCGTCATCTCCGCTTCGAACTTCGTCTGGTGATACGGCGTCGGCAGCGGCTGCCCTAGGTCGAAGTCAGTTTCGGTGTACCGGCCGCGATGGTCGCCGGAGACGGCGATCGACGAGACATGGTGCATGGTCGCACCGGCCGTGTGCGCGAGTTCGACGACGTTTCGCGTGCCCTCGATGTTGACGCGGTGCTGTGCCGCGGCGCTCGCGTCCATGTCGTAGATGGCGGCCAGATGCAACACGTGGTCGAGCTGTTGCGGGAGCGCCGTCGGATCGAGTCCCAGACCCGGTTCGGCGATGTCTCCGTTCACCGTGAAGACGCGGTCGCCGCCGTCGACTCGGCTCAAGAAGGACGCAAAGTCGTGAGTCGAGCGTTGGCGGATCAACGCGAATACGGTGTACTCCCCCGACTGCGCGAGCCGCTCCAGAACACGCCGACCGATGAACCCGTTACCGCCTGTGATGAGAATTGTCTGCATGGCTGCTCCTCGTTTGCCGGTTCTACCAGGTCAAACAACCTTACTTTTGAGTAAGGTAGGGCCAGTCTGGCACTTACATCGATTGATGGCAAGGTCTGGCTGGGCGGTACGGCGCCGATAAATGGCCCAATGCCTCGCGGATCAAGATGCATGCGCTCGATGCCTTTCTGTCCGACCTCTGCCGACAATGTGGGCGATAAGGAACTATCGGACCCTGCTGTTTGGTTGTGGTCAGAAGGTAAGAAGGAGGCATCGGCCACGGCCATGGAGGCCCGGCGCTTGCGTCTCCTGTCCGCCGCCTGACCGACCACCGCGGGCCTCCTCGCCCGCGATTGGTCTCGGCGAGAGGGTGCGGATCGCAGTCGACGCGAACACGCCGACCGGGCGGTAGTCTCCAAACGGTGAACCCGTCGAAGTGGCTTGTCAGCATGATCCCGGAACGGATCCTTCCGACCGTGATCGCCTACGCCGGATTCATTCGATTCGCTCTCGTCGGATTGTTCACATTCATCCTGACGACGGTGCTGTTCTTCGGCCTCAAGACGACGGTGCTCGACGAGAAACCCGTCACGGCGTTCTCGATCGCCACCCTCATCGCGACCATCGTGTCGTACGTCTTCAACCGCGAATGGTCGTTCGCCGAACGTGGCGGACGTTCCGTTCGACACGAGGCGTCGCTGTTCTTCGTCGTCAGTGCGATCGCCCTCGGACTCACCCAGATTCCGCTCGCGATGTCGCGCTACGTGTTCGACCTGCAGATGCCGCACCTGTCGGCGTTCGGCGAACACGTAGCCGACTTCGTCAGTGGCTCGATCATCGGCACCCTTCTGGCGATGGCGTTCCGGTGGTGGGCGTTCCGGAAGTGGGTGTTCCCGGAGTTTATCGGCGTCGATGGTGCGGAATCGGCCGCCGACGCGAACACGTAGCCGTCGAAGGGTGTTGACTCAGGCGTTCGCAGACCGTAACAGCGTTGCCGCCGCGCGTCGGGCCGCAGGCATGGCCTCGGGGAGGTCGGAGATCGACCGCAGCACGGTTGCCCCTTCGATGAGGGTCAGCAGCTGAACCGACAGGCTGTCGGCATCGGGGTGCCCTGCCTCGCGGGTCAGATCGGCGAACAGGTCCTTGATCCACAGCTTTCCGCCGCGGAGCACCTCGTGCGCCGGATGGTCCGCGGTCCCGACGAGCTCGCTGTGCGCGTGCACGAACGCGCAACCGAGCGGACTGTGCTCGTCCATCCACGACTGCAACGCGTCGAACACCGCAAGGACCTTCGCGTCGCCGTCGTCGTCGACCTCGGTCAACGTTCGCGCCACCCAGTCGCGGTAGTCCTGGTCGCGTTCGTCGAGGTACGCGACGACGAGGGCGGCCTTCGAGCCGAACTGGTCGTAGAGGGTCTTCTTGGTGACCCCGGCGTCCGCAGAGATCGTGTCGACGCCCACCGAGTTGATGCCCTGCTCGTAGAAGAGGCGAGACGCGGAGTCGAGGATGGCGCGTGCCGCAGGAGTCAGAGATTTCGGTTGCACACGGGTATCCATACAGGGCAGTATAGGTGACGTATACAGGTCGGTATACGAGTCGAGGTGCTCAGGCACCTGAACCGACTGGCCAGGCATCGAACCGGGCGTCGCTCCCGGGAAGGAGAACTTCATGCTGAAGTCACTGGGACGTGGGGTGCGCACCTTCATCCGAGCGCTCGACACCGCCAATGCGATCCGCCACGGTGCGACGCTGCCGCACTACGACGATGTCGTTGAGCCAGTGGTCGTCGTGCCGATCGACCCGACCGAGTGGGGTGACGTCCCGCGGCACGCCGCGTAGCCGACGCGGGTGACCGCCCGGCAGCGCCGCGCGTGTCATCACCCAAAGCGATCGGACACATCTTGAGATCTCATCGACCGGATCAGCCAAGCCGTATCGATCGGACGGCGCGCCGACTAGCGTTTGAGAAGCGATGCGCCGCAACGACTGCGCACCGGTAAACGCGACTGCCTCGCCACACCTGGCGCGGTTGTCGCCCGACGATGATCAAAGGAACCACCGATCCGATGACCAGCACGAATTTCACGAAAGTCCTTGTCGCCAATCGCGGTGAGATCGCCATCCGCGGATTCCGCGCAGCCTATGAACTGGGGATCGGCACCGTCGCGGTATTCCCGCACGAGGACCGCAACTCGGCGCACCGCACGAAGGCCGACGAGTCGTACGAGATCGGCGAACCCGGCCACCCTGTGCGCAACTACCTGGACATCGACCTGCTCATCGATGCCGCCAAAAAGGCCGGCGCGGACGCCATCTACCCGGGCTACGGGTTCCTGTCGGAGAATCCGGATCTGGCCGCTGCCTGCGCAGCGAACGGCATCACGTTCGTCGGCCCGCCGCAGCACGTGCTGGAGTTGACGGGCAACAAGGCGACCGCGGTCGCGGCGGCCAAGGCCGCAGGGCTCCCCGTGCTGCCGTCGTCGGAGCCGTCGAACGACATCGACGAGCTGCTCACCGCAGCGGAGTCGATGACGTTCCCCGTATTCGTGAAGGCTGTCGCGGGCGGCGGCGGCCGCGGCATGCGGCGCGTCGAAGAGATCAGCGGCCTGCGGGAGGCGATCGAAGCGGCGTCGCGCGAAGCCGAGTCCGCGTTCGGTGACGCGACGGTGTTCCTCGAGCAGGCCGTCATCAACCCGCGCCACATCGAAGTGCAGATCCTCGCCGACACGCACGGCAACGTCATTCACCTGTTCGAGCGGGATTGTTCGGTGCAGCGCCGCCACCAGAAGGTCGTCGAACTGGCGCCCGCGCCCAATCTCGACCCGGCGCTCCGCGAGAAGATCTGCGCGGACGCGGTCGCGTTCGCCAAGCAGATCGACTACTCGTGCGCAGGCACGGTCGAGTTCCTCGTCGACGAGCGCGGCCACCACATGTTCATCGAGATGAACCCGCGCATCCAGGTGGAGCACACGGTGACCGAGGAGATCACCGACGTCGACCTGGTGCAGTCGCAGCTGCGGGTGGCCGCCGGCGCGACGTTGAGCGAACTCGGTCTGTCGCAGGAGTCGATCACGATCCGCGGTGCCGCCCTGCAATGCCGGATCACCACCGAGGATCCGGCCAACGGATTCCAGCCCGACACGGGCCGCATCACCGGCTACCGCACCCCGGGTGGCGGCGGCGTCCGGCTCGACGGCGGTACCGCACTCGGTGCGGAGGTCGGCGCATACTTCGACTCGATGCTGGTCAAACTCACCTGTCGTGGACGCGACTTCGAGTCGGCGGTCGCGCACGCACGCCGCGCCGTCACCGAGTTCCGGATCCGCGGTGTCGCGACCAACATTCCGTTCCTGCAGGCACTGCTCGACGACCCGGACTTCCGCGCAGGCCGGGTGACGACGTCGTTCATCGAAGACCACCCGCAGCTGTTGACGTTGAACTCGTCGGGCAACCGCGCGTCGAAGATCCTGTCGTACCTGGCCGACGTCACCGTGAACCACCCGAACGGGGTGCGTCCGGTCCACGTGAATCTCGCGGACAAACTGCCTACCGTCGACCTGTCGACCGAGCCGCCCGCCGGGTCCCGTCAGCGTCTGCTCGAACTCGGACCGGAGGGCTTCGCAGCGAGTCTGCGCGCGCAGAAGGCACTCGCGGTGACCGACACGACGTTCCGCGACGCGCACCAGTCGCTGCTCGCGACTCGAGTGCGGACGTCGAGCCTGACCGCCGTCGCGCCGTACGTGGCGCGGCTGACGCCGGAGTTGCTGTCGATCGAGGCGTGGGGCGGCGCGACGTACGACGTCGCGCTGCGCTTCCTGAAGGAGGACCCGTGGGATCGGCTCGCCCAGTTGCGCGAAGCCGTCCCCAACATCTGCCTGCAGATGCTGCTGCGCGGGCGGAATACCGTCGGGTACACGCCGTACCCGGAGTCGGTCACGCGTGCGTTCGTGGCCGAAGCGGCGTCGACCGGAATCGACATCTTCCGGATCTTCGATGCACTCAACAACGTCGACCAGATGCGTCCGGCGATCGACGCGGTCCGCGAGACCGGCACCACCGTCGCCGAGGTCGCGATGAGCTACACCGGCGATCTGTCGGACCCGAATGAGAAGCTGTACACGCTCGACTACTACCTGCGGTTGGCCGAACAGATCGTGAACGCGGGCGCACACGTGCTGGCGATCAAAGACATGGCCGGGCTCCTGCGCGCACCTGCGGCGACGACGCTCGTGTCGGCGCTGCGGTCGGAGTTCGACCTCCCGATCCACGTGCACACTCACGACACTCCGGGCGGACAGCTGGCCACCTACCTCGCGGCATGGCAGGCGGGCGCGGACGCCGTCGACGGTGCGAGCTCACCGATGTCCGGAACGACGAGCCAGCCGTCCCTGTCGGCGATCGTCGCCGCGGCCGCGCACAGCGACCACGACACCGGTGTGAACCTGGAAGCCGTGTGCGAGCTGGAACCGTACTGGGAGACGCTGCGGAAGGTGTACGCGCCGTTCGAGTCCGGCGTCCCCGCACCCACAGGTCGCGTCTACACGCACGAGATCCCCGGCGGCCAGCTGTCGAACCTGCGGGCGCAGGCCACCGCGCTCGGCCTGGCTGATCGTTTCGAAGAAGTCGAAGCGAAGTATGCGGCGGCGGACCGTCTCCTCGGCCGGTTGGTGAAGGTGACACCGTCGTCGAAGGTCGTCGGCGACCTGGCCCTGGCGCTCGTGGGTTCGGGCGTGGACGTCGAGGAGTTCGCCGAAAACCCCGGACGTTACGACGTCCCGGACTCGGTGATCGGGTTCCTGCAAGGCGAACTCGGCACGCCCGTCGGAGGGTGGCCGGAACCGTTCCGGAGCCGTGCCCTGGCCGGGCGCAGCGAACCCGAACCGCAGGCCGAACTGTCCGACGAGGACGAGGCCGCACTGGCAGGCGACTCGGCGACGCGACGCTCCACACTCAACCGGCTGCTGTTCCCGGGCCCGACGAAGGAGTACCTGGAGCACGTCGAGACCTACGGCGACACCTCTCGTCTGTCGGCGACCCAGTTTCTCTACGGTCTGCGCTCCGGCATGGAGCATCGGGTAGAACTGTCCAAGGGCGTCAACCTGCTAATCGGCTTGGAAGCGATCTCCGAGCCGGACGAGCAGGGCATGCGCACCGTGATGTGCATCCTCAACGGGCACCTGCGGCCGGTGCCCGCCCGTGACCGGTCGATCAAGGCGGACGTCGAGACTGCGGAGAAGGCCGACAAGAACAACTCCGGCCACATCGCCGCGCCGTTCGCAGGCGTCGTCACCCTGTCGGTCACCGAAGGCGATCACATCGAAGCCGGTGGTCAGATCGGCACCATCGAAGCGATGAAGATGGAGGCGCCGATCACGACGCCGCACTCCGGCACCGTCACGCGCACCGCTATCGGCGATGTCGCGCAGGTCGAAGCAGGCGACCTTCTCGTCGTTCTGCACGACGAGTAGCGCCCTCGGAAAGTCTCGCTCGACCGGCGGCAGGGGTTCGTGCCCCTGCCGCCGGTCGAGCTGCGCCGACACTACGCGCACTGCACCACAACGAATCGAGCCGTTTCGTCCCTGCGCCCGCGGTCAGTGGTTTAGCGTGCACTCCATAGTGAAGTAGTTCGATCGATCGACATGGAGGAGTGTGGGGATGCGGTTCACGAATGTGGTGACAGCAATAGGGGCTTTGGCTGCTTCGGCGGTGCTGGCTGTCGGACTGACGCCGGGCGTCGCGGACGCGAGCCCCGATCCGGTGAAGTATGTCAATCTCGGCGACAGCTACTCGGCGGGTTCCGGGGTGCTTCCGCTTGCCGCGGACGCGCGCCTCGGGTGCGCCCAGTCAGCGCACAACTACGCGAAGATCATCTCGCGGGCCAACGGATTCGACCTCACCGACGTCAGCTGCGGCGGTGCGACGACCGACGACTTTTTCTCCTCGCAGCAGTCCGGCGTCAAACCTCAGCTCGATGCGCTCGACGAGAGCGTCGACCTGGTGACCTTCTCCATTGGAGGCAATGACGAGGACCTCTTCGGAGGGACCGTCATGAACTGTGTGGTCGCCGGGATCAGCACGGCGATGCACGGAGCACCGTGTGAGGCGAAGTACGCGAAGTCGGTGGCCAAGACGATTCGTGGGACGACCTACCCGAACCTGGTGAAGGCGATGGCGGCGGTGCGAGCGAAGGCACCGAACGCCCGCGTCGCCGCGCTCAACTACCCCTGGATCGCGCCCGACCGTAATGCGCCGTGCAACGGCATGCCGATCTCCGCGGGCGATGGCAAGTTCACCCACCGCGTGCAGGCCGAGCTCAACGACGCGATCGCACGTGCGGCGAAGAAGACAGGCGTCACTCTCGTCGACGTCGCGACTCCCTCCACCGGCCACGACGCCTGCAAGCCGATCGGCGTGCGATGGATCGAGCCGCTGCTGACCACCGTCCAG
This sequence comes from Gordonia liuliyuniae, assembly GCF_021739025.1. GTDB lineage: Bacteria > Actinomycetota > Actinomycetes > Mycobacteriales > Mycobacteriaceae > Gordonia > Gordonia liuliyuniae. The sequence continues at coordinate 509,543 of NZ_JAKKOT010000002.1, forward strand.
TTCGTGCCCGTCCACCCGAACGCGCTGGGGGAGCGCCGCATGGCCGCGGTCACGGCCAAGGCCCTCGACCTGAAATAGGGCACCGGGTTCTGTCTCGGGTCGACTGCGTCCGAAACGCGACGGCAGTGCGACCTGCCGGGGATAGGCATGGGACCGCGGCCGGTGATCGTCGTAGGCATGACGACTATTCCTCCTCATTCCTGGCGATCGGTGGTCGCGCGGGGTTCTTCGTCCGGGTCTGACCCGTGTCGAGGAGTTCGGCGGTGAGCGCGGCTCCTAGAGCGGGCGGTGGAGTCGCTCGCCTGCAGATCGACCTCGAAGCGGTAGCCGCGAATACTCGCCTGTTCGCTGACCGTACGGGCGGAGAGCTGATGGCGGTGGTGAAAGCTGACGGCTTCGGCCACGGCGCGACGGCAATCGCGCGCACCGCGCTCGCCCATGGGGCCTCCCGGCTCGGGGTGGCGAGCCTGGCGGAGGCGTTCGCGTTGCGCGCCGGCGGCGTGGACGCACCGCTACTTTCGTGGCTCAACCCCGGCGACGCTGATTGGGGTGCGGCACAGGCCGCACGGGTCGACGTCGCGGTGCCCTCACCGGAGCACCTGTGTGCCGTCACAAGGGCCGCTCCGGGCAGCCGGGTTCATCTGCATCTCGATGTCGACATGGCGCGCGATGGCGTGCGAGCCGAGGACTGGCCCGATGTGTGTTGCTGTGCGGCGCGAGCAGAACGCGAGGGTCAGATCCGTGTCGTCGGTGTGATGGGACATCTGGGATGCGCGGGAGAGTCGACTCACACGCAGGCTGGCGCTGCGGCGAACGATGTGGCGCGAGAACGCTTCGCGTGGGCTTTACGAGTCGCGCACGACGCCGGCCTGCGTCCAGTCGACCGACATCTCGCGGCTACAGCGGCGACCCTCACCGACCGCCGAACCCATCACACTATGAGTCGCATCGGTGCAGGTCTAGTCGGGATCGATCCGTCGAAGACCACGGAGCTCCGTCCCGCGCTGACGTTGACTGCGCCGGTCGTCACGATCCGTTCTGTGCGTGTTGGAACCGCGGTCGGATACGGCCACACGTGGGTCGCTGAACGGCCTACTCGGTTGGCGCTGCTGCCGCTCGGGTATGCAGACGGGCTGCCGCGTGTCGCATCGGGCCGTGCTGAAGTGCTGCTGGCGGGACGACGCTGCCCGATTGTAGGACTCATCTCCATGGATATGACGGTCGTCGACATCGGCGACTTGGCGGTCTTTCCAGGCGATCTGGCGATGGTGTTTGGACCGGGCGACGCGGGCGAGCCGACCGTTCGTGACTGGGCGCACTGGGCAGACACGATCGAGCACGAAATCGTCACCCGCCTAGGGCCACGACTGAATCGCACCGTCACACCGCCACTGTCTCGACTCATTTGAGGACCACAGCGTGATCAAGCAGCCCGAAACCGCCCAATACCGAGTCGCCGTCATCGGCGGCGGCGCAAACTGTGAACACGATGTATCCATCGCGTCTGCCGCAGCCGTCGTCGCCGCGCTCGAGTCGTTCGGGCACCAGGCCATCCCGTTCACCATCGACCCGTCTGGCCAATGGCGTGCTGGCCGACGACAGATCGACTTCGGAACAGCGGTCACCATGCTCCGCGACTGTGATGTGGTCTTTCCCGCTCTCCATGGGCCCCGAGGCGAGGACGGAACTGTTGCCGGACTGTGTGAACTAGTCGGCGTCCCCTACGTGGGAAGCGGGGTGGGTGCTGGGGCGCTGGCCATGGACAAGTGGGCCACCAAACTTGTGGCCGGTGCGGTGGGTATCGCGACTGCGCCGGCGACATTACTGACTGAGAGCACGGCAGCGTCATACGCCTTTTCTCAGCCTGTGGTAGTAAAGCCGCTTTCGGCAGGCTCCAGTTTCGGAGTCGGCTTGGCGCGTACGCCCGTCGAGCTGGCGACGGCGTTGGCTGATGCGTTCGAGTTCGGCGACCGCGTCCTGGTCGAGGACGTCGTCGTGGGCCGCGAGATCGATGTCGCTGTCCTCGGTCGGCCCGACGGGTCGCGTCTCGTCGCACCCGCTCTGGAGATCATCGTCGAGGAGCTGTTCAGTCACGCGGACAAATACGGTGGGGCCGCAGGCTTCCGTGTCCCCGCGGAGATCGAGGATGCCGACCGCATTGCGCTCGCCGATGCCGCTGTCGCCATGTACGACGCACTCGGCTGCTGCGGATTGGCCCGGATCGACTACTTCCTCACCGATGAGGGGCCGGTCCTCAACGAAGTCAATACGATGCCGGGATTCACCGAACAGTCCCAGGCGCCGAAGATGTTCGCCGCGGCCGGAACGGGATATCCAGATCTGGTCAACCTACTGGTCAGTGACGCTATCGCCGGTGAGTAGTTGCGGAGACGTGATTGCGCCCTCTCGCGTCTACTTACGTCCCACCCGAATCTGGTTGACCACGAGCGCGACGCAGACGACCGTCGCGGTCACCGCGGCCACGCCGAGTGCGACGGTGATGCCGTGTTCGCCGGGGCTCGCGGCGAGAATCGAGCCGACGATCGCGCTGCCGACGGCGCCGCCGACCGTGCGTAGGACTTGGTTGAAGCTGACGGCGCTGCCCACTTCGAACACGGCGACGTTGCGCGCGATCAACGTCGGCATCGCCGCGTACGCCGAGCCCATACCGAGGCCGAACAGGGTCATGCCGACGAGGATCTCCCACAGCTCGTCGTTGGTCAGCCAGATCATCAGCGCGGATGCCGCCATCAACGACGATCCGGCGGGGAGCATCGTCGTCATCGATCCGGGGCCGAGGCGCCGGACGAAACGGTTGCCTGCGAGGCTGCCGATCGACAGCGGGAGCATCACGAATCCGGCCCAGAACAACGGCAGCTCGAGGCCGTAACCGCTGGCCTTCGGGGCCTGCGCGATGATGCTGATGGTCGACAGACTCATGTACATCGCGACACCGAGGCCGATAGCGGTCAGGTTCGCCAGGAGGACGTCGGGGGATCTGACGACATACAGGTTGATCAGCGGATCGTGCGTGCGCAGCTCGACGGTCGCCCACGCGACGAGGCAGGTCGCGCCGACGAGCGCGACGATGATCGTCGGCACCGACAGCCAGCCCCAATGCGACCCCTGGCTGACGGCGATGAGCAATCCCGCCAACCCGATGGACAAGAGTGCAGCCCCCGCGGTGTCGAACGGGCGAGCCGTCCCTGCCTCGCCGTCGGCGGGCACCCACTTCCAGACGACGATGATCGCCGTGAGCACGAAGACGGCCGCGAACCAGAAGGCGACGCGGTAGTCGAGGAGACTCGCGAGGACGCCGGTTAACGGATAGCCGAGGCCGAGCCCGGTCGCGACCGTGACCGACAGCGTCGAGATCGCCGGATCGGCACGACCCGCGCCGAGGTGACGTCGGGCCAGCACGATGGTGATCGGCACGATTCCGTAGGTCAGGCCCTGCAGGGCGCGACCGATGAGGAAGATCCCGAACGTCGGTGCGGCTGCGGCGACGGCCGACCCGACGAGGATGACGCCGAGCGAGATCAGCAGCAGCCGTTTGGTGTTCAGGCCGTCGGACAGTCGGCCCATGATCGGGGTGGCGACGGCGCCGACCAGAAGGTTCACCGTGAGCATCCATTGCGCTGCGCTCACCGACACGTCGAGTTCGGACGCAATCGACGGCACCAGGAGCATGCCGAGCGAGCTGACGATCGACGTCGTCAGCGCCGCATAGATGAGGCTGGGAACGAGTGACCTGCTGGTGTTCACCGACTCCCTGCTGGTGTTCATCGAGTCTCTGCCCCGAATTCACAGGTGCACAGGGCGGAAGAGGGAGTCACGTCTCCGTTCTACCCGCCGTGTCGGTCGTTCCGTGAATCGGCGCGATTCACTGGTCAGCGCCGTCTACGCCGCGCGTCGCTCCGGAGCCTGAGTCGGCCGGTTCGATGAGCGTGCGCGATAGTCGAACCTGTGTTCTATAGACGTGACGCGGTTGTGACCGTGTGAGCTTGGCATGTCGCCGCTTTGGTCACTACTGTCACAGGAGTCCCACTAGTCACACAGGCCACGAGAGTTGTGCGTGTGGTCCCGCCCGAAGGGGTTTGCAGTGCCGAATGTCCGACCCAGCCGCGCCAAGAAGAGAAGTCTCACCTTCGCCGCTCTGGGGCTGGCCCCTGCGCTCGTCGTGGGTGGTCTAGTCGTCGGCGGCACCGACATCCTGAACGACGACGTCGGCCTCGCGGCTGACTCGCCGATCACCCTCACCGGGCACGGACACGGACACGGACGTGGCCTCGGGCAGTGGGGAGCGTACGGCTACGCCAAGAAGGGGTGGTCTGCGGATCAGATCCTGCGCCACTACTACGGCAACACCACCGCGGGGAAGGTGAGCAAGCCCGACGTCACGGTCTCACTCAGTGAGAAGAAGTCGGTGAGTGTTCATGCGGCAGCGGGCATGCGCGTAGGTGGCCAGACGGTGGCTCCCGGACAGGCGGTCCGTCTGTCCGGGGGCAACGCCGCCATCACTCAAGGATGCGGTGGCGCAGTCGTCAAGACGGTCAAAGCCGCCCAGGTCGACCCGATCAACACAGCGCCCAACCGTCCCGCGAACGAACTTCTCACCTTCTGCTCGGGCGACGAAGCGTACCGCGGCTCCATCGGCGTCGACTCGTCCGGCGTCGTCAACAAACTGCACGTCGACGACTACGTCAAGGGTGTGATCCCCAAGGAGTCCATGCCGTCGTGGGGCGACTCGGGTGGCTTCGAGGCGCTCAAGGCGCAGGCTGTCGCCGCCCGCTCGTACATCGTCGCGGGCCTGGAACAGGGCCGCAAGATGGACAACACCCAGCAGTCGCAGATGTACCACGGGGCCGGCGGTGAGGATCCGCGCACGAGCCGTGCCGCCGACGCGACCGCAGGCCAGATCAGGCTGCTCAACGGCAAACCCGCGCTCACCGAGTTCTCGGCGTCCACCGGCGGATACACAGCGGGCGGACTCTTCCCAGCCGTCGTCGACGCAGGTGACTCGATCTCGCCGACCCATAACTGGAAGGCGACGGTCAGCGCCGCGAGCATCGCGTCGGCCTTCGGTGTCGGCGGACTCAAGAGCTTCGAGGTCAGCGAGGCCAACGGGCTCGGCGACGGCAGCGGACGCGTCGTGAAGGTCCGCGTCGTCGGAACCGATCGCACCGTGGAAGCGACCGGCGATCAGGCGCGCACCAAGCTGCAACTCAAGTCCGACTGGTTCGCCGTCCAAGGCCAGAAGTCCATGCCGAAGATCGTCAAACCCCAGGTCGGTCCGGAGTCCCCCGGTGGTGGGGGGCTCCTCGACCTCGGTCCGCTCGGCGATGTCTTGAACAAGGTGGTCCCAGGGCTGTCCGCACTCGGCATGCCTGACGATTTGGACGGGGTCGCGAACAAGGTGCAACCGTTGATCCAGAAGCTGATCGAAGAGGGCACCAAGGCGCTCAACCAGAAGGCTGCGTCGCTCGACCGTCCGGTGAACCGGGAGCGCAGCGACAACAGTCAGGGCTCCACCGGCACCGTCAGCGCTCCCGAACTCCTCACCGACGGCCGCGGCATGCAGGGCCTCGTCCAGGTCTTGCAGAACGGCGTCCTCTACTTCAGCCCGATGACGGGTGCGCACGCCCTGTTCGGTGACGCTCTCACCGACTACCTGGACAAGGGCGGCCTGGACAAGCTCGGCTTCCCGACTGCCGACGCGCTGCGCTGACCACCAGACTGTGATCTGCCGCCCGCCCGGCCGCGTGCTCGGCGAATACTCAGGTTCGGTCCGTTACCCTGACCTGTTGTGACGAACAACAGTGAATTCGATCTGATCGTCGTCGGCTCCGGGTTCTACGGCCTGACCGTGGCAGAGCGCGCAGCGACCCAGCTCGGACAGCGGGTGCTCGTCCTGGACCGCCGCGATCACATCGGCGGCAACGCGTACTCCGAGGCCGAGCCGGAGACGGGCATCGAGATCCACAAGTACGGCGCCCACCTCTTCCACACCTCCAACGAGCGGGTGTGGGAGTACGTCAACCAGTTCACCGGCTTCACCGGCTACCAGCACCGCGTGTTCGCGATGCACGGCGGTCAGGCGTACCAGTTCCCCATGGGACTCGGCCTGGTCTCCCAGTTCTTCGGTCGATACTTCTCGCCCGACGAGGCGCGCGCGTTGATCGCCGAGCAGGCGGCGGAGATCGAGTCCGCCGAGGCCGCGAACTTCGAGGAGAAGGCGATCAGCCTCGTCGGCCGCCCGCTGTACGAGGCGTTCATCAAGCACTACACCGCCAAGCAGTGGGAGACGGACCCGAAGAACCTGCCCGCAGGCAACATCACCCGCCTGCCGGTCCGCTACACCTTCGACAACCGCTACTTCAACGACACATACGAGGGCCTGCCCGTCGACGGTTACACCGCGTGGCTGGAGAACATGGCGGCCGACGAGAAGATCACTGTCCGCCTGTCCACCGACTGGTTCGATGTTCGCGACGACCTACGCGCCGCGAACCCTGCCGCTCCGATCGTCTACACGGGCCCACTGGACCGCTACTTCGACTACTCGGCGGGCCGACTCGGCTGGCGAACCCTCGACTTCGAGACCGAAGTCCTGCCGACCGGCGACTACCAGGGCACGCCCGTCATGAACTACAACGACGCCGACGTCCCGTTCACGCGCATCCACGAGTTCCGCCACTTCCACCCGGAACGCACGAACTACCCGGCCGACAAGACCGTCATCATGCGCGAGTTCGGCCGCTTCGCCAACGACGACGACGAGCCGTACTACCCGATCAACACCCCGGACGACCGCGAGATGCTCGCCGCCTACCGCGAGCTCGCGAAGATCGAGACCACCGACTCCAAGGTCCTGTTCGGCGGACGTCTGGGCACCTATCAGTACCTCGACATGCACATGGCGATCGCCAGTGCACTGACCATGTTCGACAACACGCTGGCCCCGCACCTGCGCGACGGTGCGCCGCTGGCGTCGGGAGCGGAGTAGATGAGCAACTCGGAAACGGGAACGCAGAGCACAGCCGTCAGTCTTCTGCAGCGGGTCATCTTCCCGCGGCCCGGTGAACCGCTCGACGTGCGATCGCTGTACCTCGAAGAGGCGTCGACCAACAGCGGCCGCGCCCACGCGCCGAACCGGACGAGCGTCATGATCGGCGCCGACTCGGAGGCGAGCTTCGCTACCTACTTCAACGCGTTCCCCGCGTCGTACTGGCGGCGCTGGAGCGTCCTGGAATCTGTGGTCCTCCGAGTGGAAGTCACCGGCACCGCCCGCGTCGACCTGTACCGGTCGAAGATCGACGGCTCGCGTATCGCCATCGGCGGCGACCTCGTCGAGATCGGCGACGACGGCACCGGCGTCATCGAACTCGAGACTGATCTCGGCCCGTTCGAGGACGGCGGCTGGATCTGGTTCGACGTCACCACCGACACGGACACCGAGATCCGGTCGGCCGGCTGGTACGCGACCGTCGAACCCGCCGGGGACGACCGCGCGGGCGTCACCGTCGGCATCCCCACCTTCAACCGTCCGACCGACGCCGTCGCGGCACTGGCCGCGCTCACGTCGGACCCGCTCGTCGACGGCGTGATCGACGCCGTCATCATGCCGGATCAGGGCACCAAGAAGGTCGTGGACGAGCCCGGATACACCGAGGCCGCGACTGCGCTCGGCGACCGTCTGCGCATCTTCGACCAGGGCAACCTCGGCGGATCCGGCGGCTACTCGCGCATCCTCTACGAGGCGCTTCGCCTCACCGACAGCCCGTACATCCTGTACATGGACGACGACATCATGATCGAGCCCGACTCGATCCTGCGTGCCCTCGCCATGTCGCGGTTCGCGAAGAGCCCGATGCTCGTCGGCGGCCAGATGCTCAACCTGCAGGAGCGCAGCCACCTGCACTGCATGGGCGAAGTCATCGACCGCAACAAGTTCATGTGGACCGCAGCGCCGCACGTGGAGTACGACCACAACTTCGCCAAGTACCCGCTCACCGACCGTGAGAACTCACAGCACCTGCACCGACGCATCGACGTCGAAGGCAACGGCTGGTGGATGTGCATGTACCCGCGCGAAGTCGCCGAGACGATCGGACTGCCTCTCCCGCTGTTCATCAAGTGGGACGACTGGGAGTTCGCGCTCCGCGCGGCTCGCGCAGGCTATCCGACGGCGACCGTCCCCGGGATCGCGATCTGGCACATGGCGTGGAGTGACAAGGACGACGCGATCGACTGGCAGGCGTACTTCCATCTGCGCAACCGCCTCGTCGTCGCATCGATGTACACCGACGGCTCGATCGACGGCATCCTCAAGTCGATGGCCAAGGCGACGGCCAAGCACCTGCTCTGCCTCGAATACTCGACGGTCGCCATCCAGAACGAGGCGATCCGCGACTTCCTCGCCGGACCCGACCACATCCGATCGATCCTGCCGACCGCGCTCGGCAAGGTCGCGGGCATCCGCAAGCAGTACTCGGACGCCGTGGTTCTGCCGTCCGCGCAGGAACTGCCGCGGACCTCCGGCGAGGCGACCGCGTTCGGTGTTGCCGTCCCTGAGGGCAAGGCCGCCAAGGTCAAGACCTTGGTGAAGGCGATCGTCAACAACGCGCGTCCCGCCGACCCACGCCACCACGAGGTGCCGCAGGCCAACTATCCGCCGATCGAGGCCCGCTGGTTCTCCCTCGGTCGCGTCGACGGCGTCACCGTCACGACGGCAGACGGCCGCGGCGTCGTCTACCGTAAACGCGACCGCGACACGATGATCGCGCTCGGCCGTGAATCGGCCGATCTCGTCAAGGAATTGCGCGACCGCTTCGATGACATGCGCGGCGAGTATCGGAACGCGCACGACGACCTGGTGAGCAAAGAGAGTTGGGCGCGTGTCTTCGGAATCGATTGAGTTGAACGGCAACGGCAGCGTCGAGCCCGCTCGCGGCGAGCCCGCTCGCGGCGAGGCCGCGCTGCTCGTCGCCGTCCAGTCGGCCATCGCCGGCCGGCCCGGCGTGCTGTCGGGCGCGCGCGGGCTCTCCCACGTTGGCGAGCACTCCCTCGGCTGGCTCGCGCTCGCCGGCGCGGGCGCGCTCGCCGCACACCGCCGAGGTGACGCCATCGCACGTCGACGCTATGTCGAGGCCGGGGCGGGAGCGTTCACCGCGCACGCCGCATCCGTCGTCATCAAGCGGATCGTGCGACGACGTCGTCCGAACCACCCGGACATCCGCGTCGGAGTCGGCACGCCGAGCAAGCTGAGCTTCCCGTCGAGCCACGCCACGTCGACGACTGCCGCCGCGATCCTGCTGGGCCGAGCCGCCGGTCTGCCGGCCGCCGCGCTGCCCGCCGCGCTGGTGCCGCCCATGCTCGTTTCACGTTTGGTGCTCGGTGTCCATTACCCTTCCGATGTGGCTGCGGGTGCGATCGTCGGGGCGCTCACGGCCGGAGCGGTCATCGCCGCCGATGCGAAATACGAGGAGCAGTAGATGAGCGAGGAGCCGAACGACACCGGCGTCACCGGTCCGCCGAAGAGTCTTCCGGCGGGACTGATCAAGGCGCTGCGTCCCCGGCAGTGGGTCAAGAACGTCCTGGTCTTGGCCGCCCCGATGGCCGCAGGCAGCGACACGCTGACCGACGGTGCGGCCATGGGACGTGTCGGGATCGCCTTCGTCGCCTTCTGCCTGGTCGCGTCATCGATCTACCTGATCAACGACGCACTCGACGTCGAAGCCGACCGCGCGCATCCGACTAAACGGTTCCGGCCGATCGCGGCGGGCGTGGTGCCCCGCAATCTCGCGTTCGCGCTCGCCGTGGTGCTCGCCGTCGCATCTGTCGGCATCGCCTTCCTGGCCAACTGGCAGACGGCCGTCACCATCGCCGTCTACCTGTTGATTCAGCTCGGCTACTGCTTCGGGCTGAAGCATCAGGCCGTCGTCGACGTCTGCATCGTCTCGTCCGGCTTCCTGCTCCGTGCGATCGCCGGCGGTGTGGCCGCCGAGCTGCCGGACGGTCTGTCGCAGTGGTTCCTGCTCGTGATGGCGTTCGGTTCGCTGTTCATGGCCGCGGGCAAGCGTTACGCAGAACTGCAGCTCGCCGAGCGCACCGGTGCGAAGATCCGCAAGTCGCTGCAGTACTACACGACCACCTACCTGCGTTTCGTCTGGACGCTGTCGGCGACCGCCGTCGTCCTCTGTTACGGGTTGTGGGCATTCGACGCCAGCCACGAGGAGAACGTCTTCTACGCGATCTCGATGGTGCCGTTCACCATCGCGATCCTGCGGTACGCGGTCGACGTCGACGGTGGCCAGGCCGGCGAGCCCGAAGAAGTCGCGCTCGGCGACCGGGTGCTGCAGGCACTCGCCGTGGCGTGGGTGGTTCTCGTGGCTGTGGCCGTCTATGTCCCGGTCTGAGACAGAGCGTTCCTCACTGCGTGACCGCCTGAACGGCAGTCGCTTGATCGCGCCGGTCGCGAGCTTCTCGATCGGTGCGATCGCGGTGACCGTGCTGTTCGCGATCGGCGCCTGGCAGCGCCGATGGATCGCGGACGACGGACTGATCGTGCTGCGCACGGTGCGCAACCTGCTCGCCGGGAACGGCCCCGTGTTCAACGCGGGCGAGCGTGTCGAAGCGAACACGTCCACGGCGTGGACCTACATCATGTGGTTCTTCTCGTGGGTCACCGGAGCCGAGCACACTGAGTACGTCGCGCTCTGGGTGGCGCTGATCCTGTCGGTGTCCGCGATCCCGCTCGCCATGTACGGCACGGGACGCCTCTACGGCGCGCGGGTCACGTCAGCAGGCTTCGGTCTGCTGCTGCCGCTCGGCGCGATCGTCTACATCGCGCTACCGCCCGCCCGCGACTTCGCGACGTCCGGCCTGGAGAACGGACTGACGATCTTCTGGGTCGCGGCGCTCTGGTGTCAGCTGATCGCATGGGCGCATCGCCGCGGCAGCGAACCGACCCGGTGGTCGCGGACCGCCTTCCTGCTTCTCTCGTTCACCGCTGGCCTCGCGCCGCTGATCCGTCCCGAGGGCGCCATCGTCGGCGTCCTCGTCCTGCTGCTCCTGTTCTGCTCGCAGATCAGTTGGAAGATGCGGGTCGCGATGGTCGTCGTCGCAGGCGCTCTGCCCGTCGGCTACCAGATCTTCCGCATGGGCTACTACGCGGTGCTCGTCCCCAACCCGGCGATAGCCAAGGACGCCAGCGGGTCCAAGTGGTCGCAGGGCCTGCAGTACCTCGGCAACCTGTTCGGCCCGTACGCCCTTCTGCTGCCGGTGATCATCGCGGCGGTCGTCGGGGTGCTGCTGGCCGCGGTCGCCCTCCTGAATCGGTCCACGACCGTCGAGGAGGCCGACGGCGTGGCCGGGGACGGCCCGTCGGCCGAGCGTGACGACGACCTCCCCGAGGTTCTCGACGATCACGCTGCACCGTCGTCGCGTGAACGGTTCGTCCGGCGTGCCTCTTCACTGTCGACCGGCTGCCAGAGTTCCCGCGCGGTCGTCGCGACGATGCTCGTCGCGGGACTGATCCTGTCGGTCTACTGGGTTCGTCAGGGCGGCGACTTCATGCACGGCCGTGTCCTGCTCACCCCGTTGTTCATTCTGCTGCTGCCGGTCATGGTGGTTCCCGTCGTCGTTCCGGCAACTGTGCGGACCCGCAGCGGACAGCTGCGGCTCGCGGCAGCGGTCGCCGTCCTCGCCGGTGTCGGAGCCACCGTCTGGTGGGGTGTCGCCGTCCACGCGAACACCCTGCCCAATGCGGGAACTACGATCGGCCGCAACGGGATCGTCGACGAACGAACCTTCTATGTCACGAACATGGCGAACGAGAACCCGGTGACGGCGGAGGACTACCTCGAATATCCGCGCATGAACGCGATGGTCGAGACGATCCGTGACGTGCACACGACGGGCGGCATCATCCTGCCGTCGCAGAACTTCGACGAGTGGTACGTCGCGGCGCTGCCCGACAAGATGCCGCCGGGTGTCCCGCGACAGACCACCGTCTACTTCCTCAACCTCGGTATGACGAGCATGAACGCGCCGTTGGACGTCCGAGTGGTCGACCAGATGGGTCTGGCGTATCCGCTCGCCGCGCACACGGCGCGTCTGGAGGACGGACGCATCGGGCACGACAAGGACTTGTCGAGTGCATGGGTCGTCGCCGAATCCGGTGGGGTGATCACTCGCCCTGGCCTGCCCGCGTATATGTCGAGGGATCAGGTGAAGTTGGCACGGGCCGCGTTGAAGTGCCCCGACACGCAAGAGCGATTCGCGTCATATCAGGACACGTGGACGTTCGCGCGGTTCAAGGCCAATCTGACCGACTCGCTGCACTTCAGCGGGTACCGGATCGCTCGCCAGCCCGAGTACGAGATCCTGCGGTGCGGTCTGCAGATGCCCGCGAACCTCGATGAGAAGTAACGAAGCGGATCCTGTGATCTATATGAGTGAGAGATACGACAAGAGCTTGCCGTCGATGATCTCGAAACGGTAACGTCCTTTCGCGATCGATCGATAAGAGTGTGACAAGGTTCGACCCCCGTGGGTCGGATGCGAATCGGATGGCTGCACCAGTACCGACACGCGTGATTCGAATCACAGCGTTTGGGTTGGGGTGCTGCTCCCGATAAGCTTCGTCCATCCGATGCGGATGTGGCGTGAGTGAATCGCGAGAGGCACCGGCCGACAGAAGGTCCGAGGGTGGGGAGTCCACCTCCGGGTCGGAACAACGTTAGGGAGATTTCAGTCAATGCGTGAAGCGAAGAGCACGCGGCGCCTCGGGCGCAAGGTGACGGCGGTCGTCCTCGCGGTCGTCACCGCGCTGGGCATGATGAGCACGGCCATCGGTTCGGGCAAGGCAGACGCGGCCCCGGGGTTCCAGGAGTTCTGGATCGATGCGTGCGGAATGCCGACTAACGGCGCATTCGGCAACAAGTCGATGGCTCCGGGCAAGGTCAAGGTCCGTGCCTGGAAGAAGAACTCGAACCAGCGCACCGTGATCCTGCTCGACGGCATGCGTGCCCGCTACGACCGCAGTGGCTGGGAGATCGAGAGCAACGTTCAGAACCTGGTGAACCACGGCGTCAACGTCGTCGAGCCGGTCGGCGGGCCGAACAGCTTCTACACCAACTGGGATGCGCCCTCGAACTTCAACGGCCAGAAGAAGCGGTACATGTGGGGTTGCGTCATCGACAACCGCCTGGTGCCCGCTCTCCGCAGCCGCGGCTTCAAGGGCAAGCGCAACAAGTACGCGATCATGGGCCTGTCCATGGGCGGTAGTGCCGCGCTCGTCCACGCTGCGAAGCGCAAGGACCTCTACTACGCAGCAGGCTCGCTGTCGGGTTACAACTTCCTGACCGCTCCGGGCATGCGCACCATGCTCCGTGTCGCGATGCTCGACGTCGCACCGGCGCCCTGGAACATCGACTCGATGTGGGGCGCTCCGTGGAGCCCCCGCTGGGCTGCCAACGACCCGGCACGCATCATCAACCAGCTGCGCGGCCTCAAGCTGTACATCGGTGCCGGCAACGGTCTGTTCGGTCGCTACAACTACCCGCAGAACGTCATCGACGACTTCTTCAAGGGCACCCCGCTGGAACTCCTGGCATTCGCCCAGACGAAGGCTTTCGAACTGAGCGCGACGGTCCAGGGGCTGCGTCCGATGACCTACTACGCCAACGGCACCCACGCCTGGGGCTACTGGCAGGACATGGTGTGGAACGCACTGCACCGCGGATTCTTCCGCTGATCCGAGTCTGACTCGCTTCACGACGAGGCGCCTCCCGTACGGGAGGCGCCTCGTTCTTTTTGTGGGCTCGTCCCGTCGACGTATCCGTGTGTGGCGGCACGCGAGAGTCGACTGGCCGATCAGGAAAACCCCAGGTCGCCGCGAACCGTATGAAACATTAGTCACACAATTCACACGAGTAACAGCGTGGCGCGCACAAAACCCTCTACCTTCAGTGTAGAAAAACCTCAGACACGCGTGCGCGGACAGCGCGCGGAGACGAACCCGGGGCACCTCGAGGAGCACGAAGTGAAGATCTGGAAGACGGCGGCCATGCCGCGCAAGGTCGTGGCGGCGGTGGCTGTGGCCGCGAGCGCGACACTCGTGGTCGGCGGTGCGCCGATCGCGCATGCCGACCCGAACCCGGCGCCGACCACGCAGGTCGCGCCGAAACCGGAAAAGAAGACTCCGGAGAAGAAGGCGCCGGAGAAGAAGAACGATCGATCGAAGAAGAACGATCGGTCGAAGAAGAACGATCGGTCGAAGAAGCGCGCAGACAACACTCCGGCCGCCAAGCCGACGGCGCCTGCGACGGTGACGAAGGTCAATTGGTACTCGGCGCACCGCGTCGCGCTGTGGGTGCATTCGCCCGCGATGAACACTGACATCCAGGTGCAGATGCTGTTGGCCCGCGACTGGTTCGCCAAGCCCGCCGCGAAGTTCCCGCAGCTGACCATGCTCGACGGTCTGCGTGCGCAGGACGACCAGAGCGGCTGGATCATCAACACCAACGTCGAGCAGTTCTACGCCGATAAGAACGTCAACGTGGTTCTCCCGGTCGGCGGCGAGTCGAGCTTCTACACGGACTGGAAAGAGCCCGACCGCGGCAAGAACTACAAGTGGGAGACGTTCCTGACCAAGGAGCTGCCGCCGATCCTCGAGAACGATTGGCGCTCGACCGACGTCCGCGCCGTCGAGGGCCTCTCGATGGGTGGCAGTGCGGCGATGATGCTCGCCGCGCGGAATCCCGGCTTCTACAAGTTCGCCGGCTCGTTCTCGGGCATCCTGCAGTTGACGTCGTACGGCATGCCGCAGGCGATCCAGTTCGCGGTGCGCGACGGCGGTGGGTACGACTCGGCGAAGATGTTCGGCCCGCCGAGCGATCCCGCGTGGAAGGAACACGACCCGTATCTGCTCGCCGACAAGCTGAAAGGCACCAGCCTGTACATCTCGTCCGGCAACGGCGTCGTCGGCCCGCACGACAAGCCGTCCGACATCCCGCTGCTCGCGACCAACTACTCGGGCGTCGGTCTGGAAGTCCTCTCGCGTGTCACCAGCCAGCAGTTCGCGTCCAAGTTGGGCCGCCTGGGGATCCACGCGCAGGCCGTCTACCGGCCGTCCGGCACCCACACGTGGCCGTACTGGCAGTTCGAGATGGTCCAGGCATGGCCGCAGGTGGCCGGCGCACTCGGACTGTCAGGCGACAAGGTCGCGTGCACCGTGGGCGACGCCTTCAAGAAGGCTCCGCAGATTCGCGGGCTCGGCGGTTGCCTCACCCCCGAGTACGCGGTGCCCGGCGGGCGCGCGCAGGACTTCCGCAACGGTCGCATCTTCACCGGTCCGAAGGGGCCCAAGGTGGTGGGCGGAGCGATCGGCGGCGTCTACGTCCCGACCATGGAGCGGCTCGGCCTGCCGACGTCCGACGAGAAGACCGGGCGGGACGGCGTCAAGTACAACACCTTCGAACGCGGCAAGATCGTGTGGACGCCGCAGACGGGCGCGCGGGTCGAGTGACCTGGGGCACCGCGTGTCTGAACGCTCCCTGAGGATTGTCCGTGCCTTCGGCGTGGGGTCCCGTTCGGGCCCCGATTCCGACTGTCGATGCAGGTAAGGTCGCAACCATGAGTGTGAAGTTCTTCCGCGTCGCGGCGATCACGAGTCTTGCAGTGATCGCCGTGGGTGCGTTGGCGGCGTGCAACGACTCGACGACAACGAGCGCCCCGATCGGCACTGACGCCGTCACCACGACGTCGGTCGACGCATCCGACTCGTCGCTCGCGTCGAAGTCGTCCGCTGACGAGGAAGCCTCGAAGGAGGCCGCGGACGGTGCCTCGCGCGCCAGTTCGTCGGCGCCCGACACCGAACCCAACACCTCGACTAAGGTGCCGAAGAACTTCCCCGGGGTCACCACGCCGAGCGGTTCCAAGCTGACCAGCGCGGAGAAGGAGTACCTGGCCGAACTCAAACGCCAGAACGTCGAGTTCATGGGCGACACCGACAACAACGTCGCACTCACCATGGGGCAGTACGTGTGCGCCCAGCGTGCACAGAAGACCGATTCGACGATGATCAAGGCGTTCGTCACTGCCGCGATCGGCCCAATGACCGATGGTGAAGCGCAGGCGAAAGGGCAGGCGGCCAAGGTGATCAACGCCGCCGATCGTAAGCTCTGCTGACCAGGTGAGAAAACGAAAGGGATCCGCTTCCCGCAGTCTCGGGAAAGTCGCGTTGATCGTCGCGTTCCTCGGGCTCGTCGCTGTCGCACTGGTGGCGGTCCTGTTGTTCGTGCTGTTGAAGCCGCCACCGCCCGAACCGGGCGGGAAGACCCCGCCGCCGAGTTCGGGTGCGCCGGAACGCCCCGACACCCAACCCGCCGACTGTTCGGACGTGCTCGCACTCGTCGTGCCCGGCACCTGGGAGTCGAAGGCGAACGACGACCCGCACAATCCGACGGCCAACAAGCGCTCGCTGATGCTGAAGGTCAGTTCGCAACTTCAGGAACAGTTCCCGGAGAGCACCGTGGACGTCTACACCGTTCCGTACATGGCGAAGTTCCGGAACCCGGCCAACCTCGGCGACCGGCAGGCCACCTACAACACGTCGCGCGCGCAGGGACGCAAGCGCGCCGAGGAGAAGATCGCCGAGACCTCCGAGCACTGCCCGCTCACCAAGTACGTGTTGATGGGCTTCTCCCAGGGCGCCGTCATCGTCGGTGACATCGCCTCCGACATCGGCAACGAGCGTGGGCCGCTGCCTGCACAGGATCAGGATCTCGTCCTCGGCGTCGGATTGATCGCCGACGGCCGTCGCCAATCCGGCCAACAGCACGATGTGGGGCCCAGCCCGGACGGCGTCGGCGCCGAGGTGTCGCTCGGCGGATTCGGGTCGCTCGTGCCCGGCACCACGATGAGTGGCGCCCGGTCGGGCGGATTCGGCACACTCGCCGACCGCACGTATTCGATCTGTGCCAAGGGTGATCTGATCTGTGATGCGCCGACGGTCACCGCACCGCTCAAGGCCATCGGTCAGTTCGCCGACGCCGCGAACAATCCAGTTCACGCCATGTACGCGACCACCCGGTACTGGGAACTCGACGGTGCTCCGGCGACGGAGTGGATGGCCGATTGGGCCGCTCGTCTGATCAACCGACAGAACTGACGGGTAACTTTCCCGCCGAGTCCCGTGCCCGATCACGCTGCGTGGTTGGGAAGACGCGGTGTACCTGCGGTAATCTGCTCGGGTTGAGGCCCCGGCCGTCCGGCCGGGCACACCTGAGACGAGGAGACGCTTCGTGAGCACTTCGGACTCGGCGACGCATAACGCCGACGGGTTGCGTAAGTTTCGTTTCGGTGCAGGCGGTGAAGGGAACAAGGACGAGGGCGGCGCGCGCAAGTTCGTCAAGCTCGCCCAGACCGCCGAAGAGTACGGGTACGACACGTTCGCGATCCCCGACCACCTCGGAAACCAGGTCGGCCCGCTCGCCGCACTCGGGGCGTTGTCCCAGGCGACCAGCACGATTCGGCTCGCCACCTCTGTCCTCGCCAACGGTTTCCGTCATCCGGCCCTCCTCGCGAAGGAGGCGACGACCATCGACGTCCTGTCGAAGGGGCGTCTGGAGCTCGGTATCGGCTCCGGCTGGATGAAAGAGGAGTTCGACAAGGCAGGCATCGAGTTCGGCACCCCGGGCGAACGCATCCGACGGCTCGACGAGGCGCTGACCATCCTGGATGCTCTGATGCGCGGCGAGACCGTCGACTTCGACGGCGAGTTCTATCAGATCAACGGTCTGCAAGGCACACCCCGGCCGCGTCAGGGCCCGCGACCGCCGATCGCGGTCGGTGGCGGCGGCCCGAAGATGCTGGCGTTGGCGGCCAAGCACGCCGACATCATCTCGGTCGCGACCGGCACCACCAAAGAAGGCCTGCTGCGACTGTCGGACATGACGATCGCCAAAACGATCGAACGCGTCGACCGGATCCGGGAAGCCGCAGGCGACCGGTTCGACGAGATCGAACTCAACTGGACGATCGCCACGATCGTCGTCACAGATGACCGAGTCGCGACCGCCGAGATGGCGCTCAAGGCGCTCGAACAGGGATATCCGCCGAACATCGCACGTGACGTCGAACTCGGCGTCGACGACATCCTGTCGTCGCCGTACCTGGCGTTCGGCACGTTCGAGGAGATCGCCGAGCAGATCCGCGAGGTCCGTCGCCGGACCACCATGAGCTATGTGGGGATCTTCCCGACGCAGATGGATGCTTTCGCACCCGTCATCCCGCTTCTACGGGGAGAGTAGAATCAACGAGGTTTTGCGTGTGAACGGGGACCGGCGCGGGTCGAACCGCGCCGTCGAGCACGTGACGAACACACCGGACACCGCGGCCGTGAGCCGCGGATACAGGAGTAATGGATGCTGAACAACGAGCTCGAGGAGTTCCTCGACGAGACCGGCAATCTTCGTTTCGAGGACGACGCGACCCTCGTCGACTACGTCGAGCGCAACGTCCGGGAGAACGGCGACACCCTCGCCTACCGGTACCTGGACTTCAGTCGCGAACGCGACGGCGAGGCCATCGACCTCACGTGGGCGCAGTTCGGTAAGCGGTTGCGCGCCGTCGCGGCGCGCCTGCAGCAGGTCACGAAGCCAGGCGACCGCGTCGCAATCCTCGCGCCCCAGTCGTTGGAGTACGTGATCGGCTTCTTCGCATCGTTGTACGCGAGCACCGTGGCCGTCCCGCTGTTCAGCCCGGACGAGCCCGGCCACACCGACCGGCTCGTCGGCGTCCTCGCCGACTGCCAGCCTGCGGCCATCCTCACCTCGACGAAGTCGGCCGAAGCGGTCCGTGACTTCTTCTCCGACCGGCCCGCCAAGGAACGTCCGCGCGTCATCGCCGTCGACGCCGTGCCCGACTCCGTCGGTTCGGCGTGGACTCCGCCGGAGGCCAGCCGAAACAACCTCGAATCCGTCGCCTACCTCCAGTACACGTCGGGCTCC
Organism: Gordonia liuliyuniae; assembly: GCF_021739025.1. Taxonomy (GTDB): domain Bacteria; phylum Actinomycetota; class Actinomycetes; order Mycobacteriales; family Mycobacteriaceae; genus Gordonia; species Gordonia liuliyuniae. The sequence continues at coordinate 528,559 of NZ_JAKKOT010000002.1, forward strand.
ACGCGGGTGCCCGCAGGCGTCGAGATCACCTATCAGGCGGTCGCGGCCAACGTCCTGCAGATCTACGACTGCATCGAGATCGACCGCAACGCACGCGGCGTCACCTGGCTCCCGATGTTCCACGACATGGGTCTGCTCACGGTGATCCTGCCCGCGCTCGGCGGCCGATACATCACGATCATGAGCCCGATGGCCTTCGTCCGCCGTCCCGGACGCTGGATCAAGGAGTTGGCGGCAGACGCCGACAACTCGCCGACCTTCGCCGCCGCCCCGAACTTCGCGTACGAGCACGCCGCCGCGCGCGGGCTGCCCAAGGACGGCGAAGAACTCGACCTGTCGAACGTCATCGGCTTGATCAACGGCTCCGAGCCGGTCACGGTCAGTTCGATGCGCAAGTTCAACGAAGCGTTCGCGCCCTACGGGCTGTCCGAGAAGGCGATCAAGCCGTGCTACGGCATGGCCGAGGCCACCCTGTTCGTGTCGGCGACGCAGCGCGACAACAAGGCGAAGATCAGCTACGTCGACCGTGACAAGCTGAACGCAGGCGAGTTCGTCGAGGTCGCCGAAGGCACCGACAACTCGGTCGCGCAGGTCTCGTGCGGGCAGGTCGCACTCAGCGAGTGGGCGGTGATCGTCGACCACGAGTCGGCTACCGAGCTCGCGGACGGCCGGGTCGGCGAGATCTGGCTGCACGGAATCAACATGGGCGTCGGCTACTGGAACAAGGACGGGGAGACCCGTGAGACGTTCCACAACGTGTTGGCGAACCCGTTGCCCGACGGCAGCCACGCAGAGGGCGTCCCGGCCGACGGCACCTGGATGCGCACCGGCGACTACGGCGTGTACTACGACGGCGAGCTCTACATCACCGGTCGGGTCAAGGACCTGGTGATCGTCGACGGCCGCAACCACTACCCGCAAGATCTCGAGAGCAGCGCCCAGGAGGCGAGCGTCGCGATCCGTCCGGGCTTCGTGGCCGCGTTCGCCGTGCCCGCCAACCAACTGCCCGACGAGGTCTTCGAAGGAGACTTCAGCGGTCTGGCGCGCGACGCGGACGACGCGTCCGAGCAGCTCGTCATCGTCGCCGAACGTCCCGGGCGCAAGGCCGACCCGCGGGAGGTCGCCGACGCGGTCCGCGCGACGATCGCCGGCCGCCACGGCGTGATGGCGCGCGACGTCCTATTGGTCCCCAACGGCTCCATTCCGCGTACGTCCAGCGGCAAGATCGCGCGCCGTGCCACGAAGGCCGCCTACATCGACGGCACGTTGCGCGGCGGCTACCAGCAGACCGCGTTCCCGGACGCGGGCGAGTAGAAGCAGTCGACCGGCCCGGTGCGTCGCCAGTAGCCACGACGTACCGGGCTTGTCTGTTACCACGGGTCGGGGACCGAGCAGTAGGGTGAGGAACGATGTCTGAGAACACTGCAACCGGTGCGTCCGGTGACCCCGAGAACACTGGCGAGACCGCCGGCGGCCTGACCGTCGACGAGTTGCGGGACTGGTTGCGCCAGTGGGTCGCGAACGCGGTCGGCCAGCCCATCGACACGATCCCCGTCGAACGTCCGATGGAGGAGCTCGGCCTCTCGTCCCGTGACGCGGTAGCGCTCGCGGCCGACGTCGAAGACAAGACGGGCGTCATCCTCAATGCGACGGCCGTCTACAACCATCCGACGATCGCGTCGCTGGCGACCCGCATCATCGAAGGCGATCCCGAAGCCGACATCGACGTCGACGCCGACCGTTTCTGGGAGCGTGAGCGCGACGACGCCGACGACATCGCGATCGTCGGTCTCGCGACCCGCTTCCCCAAGGCGGGCGAGACACCGGATTCGACATGGCAGGCCCTCATCGGCGGTGTCGACGGCATCTCCGACCTGCCGGATGACCGCTGGCGCGAGTTCAAGGCCGACCCTCGTCTGGCGGAAGCCATCGAGAACGGCAACGTGCAGGGCGGCTACCTCGACGACGTCGCAGGCTTCGACGCCGACTTCTTCCAGATGTCGCCGCGCGAGGTGGAGAACGTCGATCCGCAGCAGCGTCTCGCGTTGGAGTTGACGTGGGAGGCCCTCGAGCACGCCCACATCCCGGCGAGCGATCTGCGCGGCGGCCAGGTCGGCGTGTTCATGGGCACGTCAACCAACGACTATCAGTTGCTGGCCACGCTCGGCCTGAGCGAGGGTGCCAGCGAGACGGCGGCATACGCGTTGACCGGTACCGCGACGTCGATCATCGCGAACCGCGTCTCGTACTTCTTCGATTTCCACGGGCCGTCGCTGGCCATCGACACAGCGTGCTCGTCGTCATTGGTCGCCGTGCACGAAGCGGTGCGCAGCCTGCGCAGCGGTGACTCGAACGTCGCGATCGCGGGCGGCGTCAACATGCTGATCACGCCTGCCGCGACGCTCGGCTTCGACCAGATCGGCGCGATGGCGCCGAACGGTCGCATCAAGGCGTTCTCCTCGGACGCGGACGGCATGATCCGTTCGGAAGGCGGCGGCGTGTTCGTGCTCAAGCGGCTCGCCGATGCGCGGGCCGACGGCGACCGCGTGCTCGCGGTGGTCGCGGGCAGCGCGGTGAACTCGGACGGCCGGTCGAACGGAATCTTCGCGCCCAACCCCGAAGCGCAGGTCCAGGTTCTGCGGTCGGCGTACACCGATGCGGCCATCGACCCGCGGACGGTCGACTACGTGGAGGCGCACGGGACCGGAACGGTGCTCGGCGACCCGATCGAGGCCGATGCGCTCGGCCGTGTCGTGGGGCGTGGACGTCTGCCCGGCTATCCGATGCTGCTCGGTTCGGCGAAGACCAACTTCGGTCACATGGAGGCGGCGGCCGGCGCGGGCGCGCTAGCCAAGGTCGTGCTCTCGCTGCAACACGACGAGCTCCCGGCGTCGCTCAACTACGTCGGACCCAACCCGTACATTCAGTTCGAGACCACGAACCTGAAGGTCGTGACCGAGAACTCGGCGTGGCCGCGGTACTCGGGGCACGCGATCTCGGGTGTGTCGGGCTTCGGTTTCGGCGGCACCAACGCGCACCTCGTGGTTCGTGAGGTGTTGCCGTCCGATCTCGCCTCCACCGTCGTCGATGCGGCGCCCGCTGTGGCTGCGCCCGTCGTCGACGAGGAATTGGACGACGACGAGGACTTCCTCACCGAGGCCGAGCGCGCCGTGCTGGCCGCGCAGGCGAAGACGGCCCCCGAACCGGTCGCCGTCGCCGAGGCCGATCCGGCTGAAGGCTTCGCACTGGCTGCCGCAGAAGGCGCCGTGGTGCCGCTCGTGATCTCCGGATTCCTCGCGTCGCGCCGTCGCAAGAGTGCCGCCGACCTGTTGGAGTGGCTCGAATCCGATGCGGGCAAGGCCACCCCGCTCGTCGACATCGGTCGAACCCTCGCGCACCGTAATCACGGTCGGACACGGTCGGTCGTCATGGCGCGCTCGTACGAGGACGCGGTCAAGGGGGTGCGGGCCGTCGCGGACGGCAAGCAGTTGCCGTTCGTGTACACGTGCGACGCACCCGACGCAGCGTCGGCAGTCTGGCTGCTGTCGGGTTTCGGCTCCCAGCATCGGAAGATGGCCAAACAGCTGTACACCGAGAACCCGGTGTTCGCGAAGTACGCGGACCGGGTCGATGCGTTGATCCAACGCGAACTCGGCTACTCGATGGTCGAGATCTTCCTCGACGACGAGCAGACGTACGCGATCGAGACGGCGCAGATCGGCATCTACACGATTCAGGTGGCGCTCGCCGACACCATGCGGCATTACGGAGCCCAGCCGGGTGTCCTCGTCCCGCACTCGATGGGCGAGGCGTCGGCCGCCTACCTCTCCGGAGGTCTCTCGCTGGAGGATGCGACACGTGTCATCTGCCAGCGCTCGCGTCTGATGGGCGAGGGCGAGTCGATGCTCGTCGGCGACGACATCCGGTTGATGGCGCTCGTCGAGTACAGCGCCGACGACATCAACGACGTCCTCGTCGACTTCCCAGACCTGGAGATCTGCGTCTACGCGGCGCCGACCCACACCGTGATCGGTGGGCCGGAGCCGCAGGTCGACGCGATCGTCGAGCGCGCCGAGTCGGAGGGCAAGCTTGGGCGCAAGCTGCAGACGAAGGGCGCGAGCCACACGTCGCAGATGGATCCGCTGCTCGGCGAGCTCTCGTACGAGATCACCGGGATCGAGCCGCAGCGTCTGGCGGTCGGCATTTACAGTTCGGTCGACCGCGAAGCGTTCTACCGGTCCGGTCACGAGCCGATCCACACGATCGACTACTTCCTCAAGGGACTCCGCCACAGCGTCTGGTTCGCACAGGCGATCGCGAAGTCGGTGGAGGCCGGTCATCGGACGTTCGTCGAACTGTCACCGAATCCGGCCGTCCTCATCTCGGTCGCGGCGACGACATTCGGCGCCGGGGTGCACGACGCCGAACTCGTCGAGACTCTCCGCCGCAAGGAGGATGAGAGCTACGGCCTGGTCAACGCGCTGATGAAGCTGTACGTGCACGGTCACCCGGTGGACGTGGCGTCGCTGTTCGGTTCGGGCCACGACGTGTCGTTCGCGGAGATTCCGCGCACCAGGTTCGACCGCAAGCCGCACTGGCTGACCGGGAGCATCGCGAGCGGGTCGGGTGCCGGTACGGCCCCCGGATCGCACGTCGGGCTGCCCGACGGCCGCCACGCGTGGGAGGTCAACGCGTCGGCGGTCACCGATCCGCGTGAGCTGGTGCTCGCCGCGGCGAAGCAGGTCCTCGGGGCGGAAGCCGCGGTCGTGGCGACCGAGTCCGTGCGACCGATCCCGGCACAGGGCACGGTCACGACGACGTTCACCAAACATCCGGGGGGCGGTGCGCTCGCCGTCCACGCCGATGCGAGCTGCGGCCACGCGCTGCTGTTCGAAGCCGCCGTCACCGCTGGTGCGTCTGGTCTCGCTGATCGAGAGACGCCCGCTGATCGAGCGGAGCCGAGATCTGAGGTGCCTGCCGATCGAGCGGAGCCGAGACCTGACGATGTGGTCGTCGTCGACGACATCGGCGACAAGTGGAGCCCGGACTCGGGGCAGAGCGTCGGCGACCGTCTCGCGATCATCGTCGGCGAGTCGATGGGCTATGACCCGGAGGATCTGCCGCGCGAGATCGCGCTCATCGAGTTGGGTCTCGACTCGTTGATGGCGGTCCGCATCAAGAACCGAGTCGAGTACGAGTTCGACATCCCGCAGCTTCAGTTGCAGGCGATGCGGCAGGCGAACCTGTCGGACGTCGAGAAGTTCGTGCAGTTCGCGGTGACGCACCGCGACCAGCTCGACACCCTCAACGAGGAGGCGGCGAACGGCGGCGAACTGGACACCGCGGCGCTCAACGCCTACATCGACGAGCAGATCGCGAAGGAGGAGGCCGCCCCCGCATCCTCCGCCCCGCCGGTCGAGGCCCCGTCGGTTGAGCCCCCGTCGGTTGAGCCCACGCCGGTAGTGCCCGCCCCGTCTGCAGAGCTCACCCCGCCTGTTGAGAAGAGTCGAGACCTCGAATCCACGGACATGTCGTCGCAGGCTGCGGTCGCGGAGGCGGCGGGCTCGGACGTCCCGCCGCGCGATGCCGCGGAGCGTCTCACGTTCGGTGCGTACGCGGTGGTGACCGGCAAGTCGGCGGGCGGCGTCTTCAACAAGCTGCCGGTGCTCGACGAGGCGACGGCGCAGAAACTGACTGAGCGCCTGAATGAGCGGACGGGCGGCGAGGTCGATGTCGAGGACGTCCTCGACTCGGAGACCATCGAGGAACTGTCCGACTATGTGCGACAGCAGATGGACGACGCGGGCGACATCGACGGATTCGTGCGTTACCTGCGGGTTCCGACGAAGGACGGGAAGCCGCAGCACGTCTTCTCGGGTGCGGCGGGCGACCCGACACCGATGCTGTTGTTCCATCCGGCGGGCGGCAACACGACGGCGTATGAGGCGTTGGTGAAGCGTCTGCCAGAGGACGTGCCGGTGATCGGGTTCGACCGTGTCGAGGGGTCCATCGAGGAGCGCGTCGAGCAGTACATGCCGAAGCTGCGCGAGATCCAGCCGCACGGACCGTACGTCCTCGTCGGTTGGTCCCTGGGCGGCGGACTCGCGTACGGCGCCGCGCAGATGTTGCGGGCGGCCGGCGAGGAAGTGTCATTCGTCGGCCTCATCGACGTGGTGCGTCCGCGGACGGAGGTGCCGGACACCCCGGAGAACAAGCGGGCCCGGCTCGAGCGGTGGAAGACGTTCGCGGTCCGGACGTACGGCCTGGACGAGAACATTCCGGTCCCGATGGATCGTCTCGTCGAAGCCGACGACGACGAGCAGTTCGCGATCATCATGGAGATGATGGCGATGTCGGACGCGAAGATCCCGGGTGGGATCATCGAGCATCAACGGACGTCGTTCATCGACAACCGTGTGTTGAGCAACATCAAACCGTCGCGCTACGACGGCAAGGTGGTCCTGTACCGCGCCGACAAGATGCACGACGGCGCGATCGAGCTGGAACCGCAGTGGGCGGAGATCGACGAAGACGGCCGGTGGGGTGAAGTCGTCGACGATCTGGAGATCCTGCACATCGGTGGAGATCACCTGGGCATCGTCGACGAGCCACATATCGCGAAGGTCGCCGCCGATCTGAGCGCGCGTATGGAAAGACTGGAGAAGCCGTGACAGACAATACGACTGCCGGAAGGCTCACCGAGCTGCGACGCAAGCTCGCGATCGCCGAGGAGCCGGGCGGCGAGCGGGCCGTGGCCAAGCGGGAGAAGAAGGGGATCTTCTCTCCCCGTAAGCGACTCGAGATGCTGTTCGACGAGGGGACGTTCGTCGAGATCGGCGCACTGGTGAAGGCTCCCGGCGCGGATGAGAGCGGCTTCGGCGACGGTGTCGTCACCGGACACGGATTGGTGCACGGTCGACCGGTCGCCGCGTTCAGCCACGACCAGACGGTCATGGGCGGCAGCGTCGGCGAGATGTTCGGCCGCAAGGTGTCGACGTTGATGGAGTGGGCGAGCAAACTGGGCTGTCCGATGGTCGGCATCAACGATTCGGCGGGCGCGCGCATCCAAGACGCGGTCACCTCGTTGGCCTGGTACGCCGAGATGGGTCGACGCAACGACCTGCTGTCGGGTCTGGCGCCGCAGGTCTCGGTGATCCTCGGAAAGTGTGCGGGCGGCGCCGTTTACACGCCTGCCAACACCGATGTCCTGGTCGCTGTCGAGGACAAGAGCTACATGTTTGTCACGGGGCCGGACATCCTGAAGGCGGTCAATGGCGAGGAGATCTCGGCGGAGGATCTCGGCAGCGCCCATAACCAGGCCCGCTGGGGAAACATCCATCACGTCGCTGCGGACGAGAAGGCCGCATTCGACTGGGTCCGCGAGTATCTGCAGTACATGCCGTCGAGCGCGTACGAGCAGCCGCCGGTCATCAACCCCGGTCTGGAGCCGGAGATCACCGAGTCGGATCTCAGCCTCAACGAGTTCATGCCCGACAGCGACAACGCCGGCTACGACATGCGCGACATCATTTTGCGGCTGTTCGACGACGGCGCGTTCCACGAGGTCGCCGAGATCTTCGCGCCGAACATCCTCACCGGCTTCGCCCGCATCGACGGACACAGCGTCGGCGTCGTCGCGAATCAGCCGAACGTCATGGCGGGGACGTTGGATACGGACGCGTCGGAGAAGGCGACCCGTTTCGTCCGCATCTGCAACGCCTACAACATTCCGCTCGTGTTCCTGGTGGACACTCCGGGGATCCTCCCGGGCGTCGTCGAGGAGCAGAAGGGCACGATCCGGCGTTCGGGCAAATTCTTGTACGCGTACGTCGAAGCCGATGTGCCGAAAGTGACGGTCGTGCTGCGGAAGGCATACGGCGGTGCGTACGCGGTGATGGGCTGCAAGCAATTGGGCGCCGACATCAACTTCGCGTGGCCGACGGCGAAGATCGCGGTGATGGGCGCCGAGTCGGCTGCCGTCATGCTGACTCGCCGTCAGACGGAGGGCCTGTCGATCGCCGACGCGGACAAGGTGCGGCGGGATTTCGTCGACTTCTACAACGTGATGATGGCGAACCCGTACCTGGCGGCGGAGAAGGGTTACATCGACGCTGTGATCGAGCCCGCCGAGACGCGTCTGCAACTCCGTAAGGCTCTCGCCCAGCTGCGCGACAAGCAGGTCATCCGCACTGAGCGCAAGCACTACCTGATGCCGATCTAGGCACTAGATCGGCCCTGCAGTTAGATCGGGTGTTCAGCTGGATCGGGTGTGCGGCGAGACTACGTGAACTGGTCGTAGGAGAGTTTCGCTGCCATGACGACCACGATGACAAGCAGCGCGTAGCGGACTATCTTGGTTCCGCTGCCGAGGACGAGTCGGGAGCCGACGACGGAGCCGGCGATGTTGGCGACGGCGAGGATCGCGCCGAGCAGCCACATCACGTGACCCTGGGACGCGAACACGGCGAGCGCGCCGACGTTGGTGGCGGTGTTGGCGACTTTCGCCATCGCCGCCGACTGCAGGAAGCTCTGATGCAGTAGCGCGGTGAGCGTGATGATCAGGAACAGTCCGGTACCGGGGCCGAACACGCCGTCGTAGAAGCCGATCACGGCGAGCGTGCACACGGCGACGACGAACCGTGTGCGCGACACCGGTGCGAACGATTCACGGGTGGCGCCGAACTGGGGGCGCAGTGCGACGAATGCGCCGACGGCGAGCATCGCGGCGATGACGAACGGGCGCATCATGTCCGAGCTGACGGCCGATGCGGCGAGTGCTCCGCCGACGGCGCACAGACCCGCGAGCGGCACACTGATCGCCACGATTCGGCGATTCACCTCAACTCTCCGCAGATACAGAACAGCGGCGGTCGCCGTCCCCCAGAACGCGGTCAGCTTATTAGTGCCCAGGGCCGCGGCGGGCACGGCGTTGGGGAACGCGATGAGGAGCAGCGGAAGCAGGACGAGACCGCCCCCTCCGACGACGGCGTCCATCCATCCCGCGACGAGAGCTCCGCCTACGAGAAGGGACAGCAGCGGCATGCTCGGCAGGTCCACGTTCACAGATTACCCAGCGTCCCGTTCGCGGGACTGCTTAGCTTTCGGCTATGGACACCATCGATGGTCTACCGTTGCACCCGCTCGTCGTACACCTCGTCGTCGTCATTGTGCCGTTGGCCGCTCTGGCCGTGGTCGTCGCGGGCCCTGTGGCCGCGGGCGCGTACGTGGATGGGGCCGATGCCGTTGATCCTCGCGCTCGTCGGCCTCATCGCCACGCCGATCGCGACGACGGCCGGTGAGAATCTCGAGGACCGTCTCGGCCTGTCGTCGCCTGCCGTCGACGAGCACACGTCGGCGGGGGACGTCGTGATCGTCGGAAGCGGATGCCTGTTCGGTGCCGCGGCCCTCCTCTACCTGATCGGGCTGCCGCTGGTGACCGGGCGTCTCCGGTTGTCGCAGTCGGCGGTGACGACAGTCGACGCGGCCGCCCGCGTCCTCGCCGTCGCTGCCGCGATAGTTGCCGTCTACCTCGTCTTCCGTGCGGGGGACACCGGGTCCCGCGCCGTCTGGGGCTAGGCGGCCCGTTCCTGTCCGACGACGCAGTCGGGAGCGTCGCACGGGTGCGGTCGGCCCGCCCATCCCTCCCGGTTCAGGACGAGCGTGAGGCGCCCGTCCAACTCGACGATCAGACCGAATTCGGCTGCCAGGTCGGCGCGATAGTGCACGACCACGCCAGGCCTGCGTCGGACGTTCCGGTGCGCGTCGACGCTCACGTGGATCGGCCCGCGGTCGGAGCCGCCACCGGCCCCAGCATGGAGCGCCGATTCGTGGCTCAATGCCGACGGTGCGGTGTCCAGGACGGCACACCACGCTCGCTGCGTCCATGTCAACGGGCCGGTGTGAGCGACGTACACCCCGCGGTGCACGGCCACCCATCGTCGCCGATGTACCTGGCTGCGGATGTGTGCAGTCGTGACACCACAGTCGAGCGCCTGCTGTCGGTTCACGACTCCGCTCTGGCGACGCAGCAGACCGTGCAGACGCCTGAGTGCTTCGTTTCTCCCCCATGAGACGACTATCGTCGTCGACTCGCCCGAGCGAAAGGGACGCCGAGCACCCTGTGGATAACTTCGTCCGAGAGTTGAGACCACATAGTGGTCTCAACTCTCGGACGAAGCCAGGTCAGTATCCCTTTGCGCGCATCGGGGCCGGGTTCTCCAGGCCGCTGACGGTGTGCGAGCCGGTGATGATGTCGGCGGGTCGCGCATCGGGGACCAGCGGGTAGAAGCGTTCCAGACCGCCCCAGTCGCGACCCCAGTCGTTCCGCAGATAGGTCGGGACCAACGTGTACCGCAGGAGCGCCTCCGTGATGCCGAGGGGCCCGCCGTTCACCCCGTCCGACCACGTCTGCGTGTTCTTCCGGGTGGCTTCCGCATCAGGCATGATCCGCCACTTCGGGAGTTCGAGGAGCCCGTGACTGACGGCCATCGGCCGCTGGCACGGGAACACCAGGCCGGGCATCCAATCGATGAACACCGGGTCGGTCCGCCCGACGACGTCGTTCAACGTCGCCAGCGTCGGGAGCCGCGGCGGGGTGATCGCCACCCACTCCTGGACGGCCATCGCGTCGTCGACGACGTGCAGGCGGACCACGGAGGCACGCGGCGGTGCGTCCTTCAACACGAAACGCAGCGTCCGCCAGTTCGACGACGTCGAGAACGCGTCCTGCGGCACCTGCGGAGCCCCGACCGGTACGACGCGGCCGTCCGCTTCCACCCGACCGTATTCGGCGACTACCCGCCGTCCCTGCGTGACGCCACCGAGTTCGCCGACCGCCTCGATCGATCCGGCGGCAGCGACCGACAGCAGTGGACGGTTCTCGCCGGCGTCGCCGGCCTGGACGCCCATGTCGTACCAGCCGGTCGTCAGTTCGCTCGTCTGCTTGGAGCCGTAACTTCCGAGCACGGGCGTCGTCGCCGGATCCAAGCCGTACGGCAGCTTCACCGCGCCTGCCGTTGGCGCGGGTTCGCCGGCCGAGTCGGACTCGCCGGACCCCAGTTCGTCGGACCCCGTGTCGTCGAGCTCGGAGTCGACCGAGTCGCCTCCCGCGGTCGGCGGGGTGATGACGTCGTCGTCCTCCTCGTCGTCGCTGGAGCGGCGCTGATCGAGCGGGTCGATGAGCACGTTCGACGGGACGCCGTCGGCGGTGAACCCGATGTTCGCGGCACCCAGCGCCGCCTTCGCCGATGGTGCGGCGCGTCCGTCGACGGCTGCCGGCTTCAACACCGCCTTGTTCGGGTCGGCTTCGACGAGGACGTCGTTGGCGAGTGCGCACTCGTCGCCGGTCAGGGCGCGGGCGTTCGAAGTGGCCCACGACCAGCTGTCGCGCTGCACCCACGCAGCCTTCACGAACGAGCCGAGCATGATGAGGACGACGATTCCTGCGATCACCGGGATCGGCGAGAAGGTGAACCTGAGCAGGCCTGTCTTACGGGCGCCGGTGCGGACGTCGTCGTCGGTGAAGTCGTCACGGAAGTGGAACCACAGGCCGACGGCTGCCACGCCGAGAGCGAGGACCAGCACCACCCAGCTGAGTTTGATGCCCGCCACCTCGATCGGACGGTCCCACCAGGGGATGCCGTACGACCCGACGTACCACCACATGTTGGTGCCTGCCGTCGCGACCGCCGTCACCAGCAGGACGGCCGCCGCGAAGAAGGTGCGGTTACGGCGAGACCGCAACAGCTTCGGCGCCATCATCGCCGTCGTACCGGCCACCAGGACCGCACCGATCGCCGCGTAGATGCCGAAGTGGTGGGTCCACTTGGTCGGCGTGAACGATGTGAAGAACATCGTGCCGATCATGACGCCGATCAACCGCCAGAACGGTCCGCGTGCGATTCCCGCCGGGTGCCTGCTCGACATGAGACGGAAGATCGCGACGACCAGCGCCAGGATCATCATCAAGATGCCGAACCGGCGCGGGAACGTGCCGTCGCCGGTGTCGAGCACCAGCCAGTAGTAGCGGGTCGGTTCGCGCCACCACTCCTCGGTCGGGCCCACCTCGGTCGCTACCTTGTTGCCCTCCAACAGCGGTGCGAGAGCCTGTGAATAGAAGATCATGAACAGCACCGCGGTGCCCGACGCGAGCAGCGGGGCGACCAGCGCGACGAGGCCGTCGCGCTTACGTCTCGACACGACGCCCTTCACCAGGGGCCGCAGGCCTGCGATGAGGGCGGCTGCCGCCATGAGTCCACCGGGCGCGAGCGCCAACGTGAATGCGGCGGCGATGGTCGCTATCGCGTACGGCAGCAGACGTTTCGTCGCGATGGCGCGTTCGACGCACACCCAGGTCAGCAGTGCGCCGACGGCTTCCGCTGGTTCTGGGCGGATACCGTTGTTGTACGGCATCCAGATCGCCAGGAACACGGTGGCGCCCGCCCAGACGGCGGCCGTCGAGTTGCGGACCGCCCGGCCCAGTCGCGGGATGGCTTCACGACTGATGATCCACCAGCCGAGTAGCCCGAGCAGGAACGCCGGCAGTCGGAGCCACGGGGTCGCCACCGAGATGTGCGTCATCCACGACAGCACCTGGAAGTGCCAGCCGAACGGATCCTGCGGCACGCCGAAGTAGCGGAAGTAGTTGTCGGCGTACCCGGCTTCGCCGGTGATTCGGGCGACGGTGATGTTGTAGCCGTCGTCGGAGGTGTTCCCGCCGATCAACCACCAGGCGGCGAGAACGACGAACACAGCGACGTCGGGGCCGCGGATGGTGAACCAGCCGCGCGGCAGGAACCGTCGGTGGCCGCGGCCGTCCCGCGAATCGAGGACGCCGAGCGCGATCAGCGACAGCAGCGTCATCACGATTCCGACGATGATGACGGCGAGCTTGAGTGGCGTCGGCGAATTGATGAATCGGGTGTCGACTGTCGCGTGCACCGACAGACCGTCGCGCGGTGCGTTCGACGGCAGATCGGAGAACACGCCGACGATCTGCGGGCGCATGTCGGGGTCGGCGTTGCGGTACGAGGTGGCTGCGCCGTCAGGGACGCCGGTGATCGCCGCGGTTACGCCGTCGGCACCGCCGGTCAGGGTGAATGCGCAGTCGGGCGACGACTGTGCGGCGCGGCGGTCAACCGACAGCAGCACGACGTCGCGCACCACCATCGACACCGTATCGGCGGTCGCGCGGACGAACAGTCCACGGGCTGTCGCCTGACGTCCCTGGCTCGGTAGCGTCGACATGAGGTCGCCGCCCTCGGCCGGGAGTTCACGCGCCAGCGAGCAGGGCACCGACGTCGTCATGTCGATGGGCACGAACGACACCATCGGTGCCGTGACGTCGGTGATCGCGTCGTTCTGCGGCCACGCGAGCTCGGCGGTCTTCTGATCGATCGGGAGGATCGGCGTCAGACACGCCATCAGGAAGCCGATCAGGCCCGCGACAATCGCGACGATCTTCGTGACGCGATAGTCGCCGCCGCGCAGACGTCGGCGGGTGCCGGAATCGTTCGGAGCGTCGGTGAGGTCAGTCATTGTTCGGCTCCAGCCGGATCGATCCGGTACGGCTCAGTCCCCATCGGGTGACCGGTGCGGTGTCGACGCGCGCGGTGGCGGCGTCCGGGGTCAACGGGCTCAGTCTCTCCACCGACCCCCAGTCCTCATGCCAGTCGTGGCGTAGATACGTCGGGACGCTGACCTGCGTCGTCGTCGATTCGACGACGGACAGCGGGCCGCCGCCGCTCGCCGCCATCCACGTGCGCGACTGCGAGTTCGCGGTCACGAAGTCGGGCAGGATCCGCCAGTCCGGGACCTCTGCGACCCCGTGCGGGAACGTCATCGGATTCTGGCACGGGAACTGGGCGGCGGCCATGAAGTCGATGAGCGTCGGATCGGTGGAACCGATCATCTCCTGCAGGGTGACCAGTCTCGGGGCGCGCGGCGGGGTGATCGCCATGAACTGCTTCGGGCCGAGGTTGGTGTCGGCGAGTTCGAGCCGCATCACCGTGGCCTTCGCGGGGACCGCCGTCATCGGGACACGCAGATTGCGCCACGGCAGATTCGGGGTGATCGGGCCGGCGTCGATCGGGACGACGTCGCCGCCGACCCGGACGAATCGGCCGTCGGGTCCGCGCTTGCCGAACTGGGCGACGAGCTTCTGGCCGAACCTGGGATTGCCGTCGCGGTCGATGGTCGACACGGCGCCCGCCGTCGAGATCGCGATGATCGGCGATGCGTCGCGCGCGGGCAGCCCGTACCAGCCGGTGGTCAGGTAGGCGTTGGCGGCGAACCCGTAACTGCCGAGGACCGGTGTGGTCGCCGGGTTCAGACCGAACGGCAGCGCGTGCGTGGACCCGTTGACCGTCGTCGGGCCGGATCCTCCGGTGGTGCCAGCGCCGAGCCCACCGATGATGGAGAACGGTTTCGCCACGGAGCCTGCGACATGCATCTGGCCGGCCCGTGCGCTGGACGGCGTCGGGGTGAGATCGTCCAGGATTCCGTTGGGCGAGAAGCCGACCGGCTTGTCTCCGGCGAGTGCAGCGGTCGCCGACGCCCCGTCGGCTGGCACCAGCATGCCGATGTTCGGGTCGGGTTCGGCGAGCACCTGGTCGGCCATGCCGCAGGTGTCGCCGCCGAGGGCGTCGATGTTGTTGGAGAAGACGGTCATCGCGGGGCTGCGGGTGACGACGGCCTTGCCGAAGACGGCAAGGGTCGCGACCACCATGAGTCCGGCGATCAGGACGAGAGGCGTGTGCGCGAACGCCAAGCGGCGTCGGTCTGCGGCGCTGTCGGGCTGGCCTGCGTCGTGGTGGGCGAGGCCCTTGTTGGTGACGTAGTCGTTGCGCAGGTGCTGCCACAGGGCGACGGCGACGGCGACGACAGCGAGGACGAGCAGGACGGACGAGACCTGGATGCCCTTGACCGCCGGAGCCATGTCGAACCAGGTGATCCCGAAGCGGTACGCGTACGGCCACGCGTTCTTCCCGGCGGCCGCGGCGGCCAGCGCGAAGAGCAGGCCGACGGAGAGCAACGAGAGGTTGCGTGAGGACCGGGCTCCGGCCTGTGCGATGGCCAGACAGGCGACTGCGGCCAGTGCGGCGCCGACTCCGGCGAACACACCGAAGTGGATCGTCCACTTGACCGGGGAGAGGAAGAACAGCAGCAGGGTGACGCCGAATGCGCCGATCAGACGCCACGTCGGGCTCGATCCGACACCGGTAATGCTGCGGCGGCGCAGCAGAACGGCTGCGGTGACGATCGCGGCGACGAAGATCAGCAGGACGGGGATGCGTCGGGCGAGCGCGCCGTCGGGGGTGGTGACGGTCAGGAAGAAGTAACGCAAGAATTCCTGGTGCCACGGGATGATCGGCCCGGTCTGATAGCGGGTCTTGACGGCTTCGAGCACGGTCATCAACGTCTGGTCGCGGAACACGATCACCGAGAAGACGGTTCCGGCGGCGACGATCGGCGCGAGGAGAGGCAGCAGGCCCGTCTCTCGGCGACGGTCGAGGAGGACGTGCAGGAGCGGGCGGGCCGCCACGAGCAGGATCGCGACACCGATGACGCCCTGCGGGGCGAGCGCGAGCATCGCGGCGGCGAGTGCCGCGGCGAGCGCGGCGGGCAGTAGCCGTCGCCGCGTGATCGCCGCCTCCGTGGCCCACCACGTCAGCAGCGAGCCGAGGACGATGACCCCTTCGGTGCGCAGTCCCGAGCAGAATGGCAGCCAGAACGCGAGGAATACGGCGGCAGCGGTCGCGACGGCCCACGCCGTCGACCCGAACCGGCCGATGAGACCGGCCTTGCCGGTCCCGGACATGAGGTGCGGCAGGATGATCCGCGAGAGCACGAACCACGACGCCAGCCCGGCCACGAGGATCGGCAGATGCATCCAGACGATGCTCGTCGACACCTGCGACCAGAGGGACAGGAAGCTGTAGTACCAGTCGAACGGCGCTTCGGCGATGCCGTAGAAGCGGTAGTAGTTCGACATGTAACCGGAAGCGTCAGCGGCCCGACCCATCGTGAGGATGTAGCCGTCGTCGGGCGCCGCCGCGCCCAAGAACGTCCAGATGACCAAGACGACGGTCACGACGGCATCGCTCAGCCGAGGACGGACAAGGTCGAGAACCGTGCGTGACTCGGTGAGAAGTCGTGCGGTGTAGCCGTGCACCCGGTCGAGACACCACAGTGCGAACAGGGCGAGCAGCGTCGCGAGGACGGCGATCACCATGGCGACGATCTTGAGTGCTGTCGGCGAGCTCTCGTACCGATTGTCCACGTCGATGCGAGCGTGCATCCCGGCGTCGGCCATCGCCGTCACCTGCGGGGTGCTCATCGATGTGTAGAAGCCGTCTATCTGTGGCCGCTTGCTCGGGTCGAGCTCGCTGGCCGGTCCGAGCCCGGTGAACTGGGCTCCGGTCGCCGTCGCCGACGAGAATATGTGCAGGTCACGGCATTTTCCTGCGGCGATGTCGGCGCGGGACGCGGTCGCGGCGACGTTCGCGCGCATCGACACCGTGATCGACGTCCGATTGGCGGTGACGGCCAGCGTCCGCTGCGAGGCTCCCTTGGCCTTCGCGGGCATCGTCGTCAGGACGGTTGCGCCTTCGGCGGGCAGGGTCGCGAGTGCGGCGCACGGGATCGTTACGTCCAGCGACTGCGCGGTCTGCGCGATGAGGGGTGCGACGACGGACGGATTGTCGGCGTTCAAGTCCTGACCCTGCGGCCAGCTGATCGAGGCGCTGGTCTGAGACACCGGCAGCAGGGGGACGGCGACCGCCGCGAGCACCGCGATCAGCCCGGCGACGACGGCGACCAGTCGGGCCGCACTCGCGGACAGCGCAGCTCTACCGGGCGCTTGCGGATCGGACGGGTCTGGGCTCGACTCTGGCACGGAACTTGACGTTAGTCGACGGTGCCTCAGCCTGGCTAAACGGGCGTTATGGCGGGCGAGTCCGGGAGAACCGGCGTGAAAGGCGCGCCGGACGATGGGCGCGCCGAACCCATCTGGCCGGACTCGGCGAGGAACGCGACCAGGTCGGCGAGGGTTCGGCTCGAACTGCGCGGGCGGTATCCGAGGTGTTCGGTCGCTTTGGTGATGTCGACCGTCGGCTGCGCGAGGAGGGCGGAGATCGACGCACGGGACACGAGATCGGAGCCGAACAGTCGGCTGATCGGCTCGGCGACGGGGACGATTGCCTTGATCACCGGCAGCGGAATCGCCGCGAGGGCACGGAAACGGCCGCACAGGCCCGCGACGGTCCGCATGGCGTCGAAGATTCGGACCTGCTCGCCGCCGAGGAGATAGTTCTCCCCGGTGACCCCGTGCTCGGCGGCGAGCGTCAGTCCGGTCGCCACATCACGGACGTCGACGAGGTCGAACGAGCCCTCGGGGAACAGCGGGACCTTGCCCTGCGCGCCGTCGCGCAGCATGCCGTTGATGCGGGACAGGCCGTGGTCGACCGGACCGTAGACGCCGGTCGGATTGCAGATCACCGCGTCAAGTCCGTCGGCGATCACCTTGCGCAGTTCCTGCTCGCCCGCCCACTTGGAGCGGTCGTACACCGGGAGCGCCGGATCGTCTGAGCGGGCGGAGGTCTCGTCGACGGTCCCGCTGTCGGTGTACTGGTCGAACGAGTGGATCGAACTGCAGTGGACGAATCGTCGGACGCCCGCGGCGAGTGCGGCGCGGGCCGTCGCTGCGACACCCGCGGTGTTGACGCGCCAGGCGAGGTCGTCTGCCTGCTTGAGGGTGATCATCGCGACCAGGTGGTACACGGTGTCGACCCCGGCGAACGCCTCGGCGAGGGCGTCCTGGTCGAAGACGTCGGCGCGGCGCCAGGTGACGTGCGGGTGGTCGAGGCAGTGCGCGGGCGACACCCGGTCGACCGCGACCACGTCGTGCCCGTCGGCGACGAGCCGCTCGACGAGGTTGGTTCCCACGAATCCCGCGGCTCCGGTGACAGCGACCTTCATGCGTTGTCCTTCATGTTCGACGGAAGCGAACCGTGTCGGACGGCCGCAAAATTAGAACACGTTCTAATCTGTGTGGTCAGCTTAAGGCACGGCGAAGCGCGTGCCAACCCCTCGCCGGACGGAGGCGGGCACGGATTTCTTGCGGGGTCAGCGGCGGATCGGCGCCGGACTCCACAGACCGCTGCGGGTCTGCGTGCTGTAGTCGATCTGCGCCGGTGTCGCCTCGTCGTACGGGGTGTAGCGCTCCAACGCGCCCCAATCGCGACCGATGTCGCCCTTGAGGTAGGTCGCGACCGTGTCCGGCCGCTGCGACACCTGGAGCCAGCCGAGCGGTCCGCCGCCGAGGGCGCCCTGCCATGCGCTGACCGCGGCGGCGAGGTCGGCGCCCGGTCGGACCCGCCACTTCGGCGTCTCGACGACGCCCGCGTGGAAGTTGTACGGACGCTGGCACGGGAACACCAGACCGGACGTCCAGTCGACGTGGACCGGGTCGGTGTCGCCGACCGTCTCCTGCAGAGTCGTCATCTCGGGGATGCGCGGCGGTGTGACGACGATGAAGTGGTCCTCGGACAGGTTGTCGTCGTCGGCGACGATCCGTACCGCCGTCGTGTCCGACGGGAGCGACTCCGTCTCGACGCGGACGTTGCGCCAACTCGGACGCGGTCCGGGATCGATCATCTGTCGTTCGCCCGCGACCGTCAGGTCGGCGTCGCGCGTGGAGTCGGTCACCTCGTCGGTCGTGTACTCGAGATGGAGTTCACTGGATCCGAACACGCCTGCCGCCGAGAATGTGACGAGCGGCCGGTTCTGGAAGTCGGCGGGCACCCGGTACCAGCCGGAGGTGAGGTCGGCCGGGCTCTGGTCGACCTCGGAGTAACTGCCCATGACGGGAGTCCGGGCCGGGTCGAGCCCGAACGGCAGGATCGCCC
Organism: Gordonia liuliyuniae; assembly: GCF_021739025.1. Taxonomy (GTDB): domain Bacteria; phylum Actinomycetota; class Actinomycetes; order Mycobacteriales; family Mycobacteriaceae; genus Gordonia; species Gordonia liuliyuniae. Next base: position 547,464 of record NZ_JAKKOT010000002.1, read on the forward strand.
GCGAACCGTTGGTGCCCGCGGCGGCGGCGATCCCTCCGCCGGTTCCGCCGCTATTGGCGATGAGCAGGTCGGGGTCGAGGCCCGCGCCCCAGGCGAGGACGCCGAGCGACCCGGCGGGCGCCAGAGTCTCGAGGTCTTCACGAACGCCGTTCGCGCTGAAACCGCTGGTCGCGGCGCGCTCGGCGTCGGCGGGCGCAGTGGTCGGTCCGGCGAGCGGATCGGTGAGCGAGGCGTCCACCGGGCCCAACTGGTAGAGGTTCGGGTCGTCTTCGACCCACACTTTGTCTGCCATCCCGCACTGCTGTCCGGTAAAGGCTTCGATGTTCGAGCGCGGCACCGAGTACGAGTCGCTCTGGCGAATCCCGGTCATCGCCGCGGTCACGAGCAGGAATGCGGCGATCACGGTGGCCGCGAGGCCCAACGGCGACGCGGTGAGGATTCGGGTGGCTCGTCGGACCGGGCGCGGCTGATGCTCCGACTCGGGGTCGACGCCCGCGAACGGTTCACGGAAGTGGAACCAGAGCGCCAGCGCCATCAGCGCGAGGGACACGTACAGGAGGATCTGGCCGAGGGTGATGCCGCCGATCATCACCTGGGAGGTGCCCCACGGCATGCCCCACGCCGACGCGTAATAGAAGGAGTTCGGTGCGGTGAACGCCAGGCCCGTCACGAAGACGACGAGTGCGGCGAAGATCGTGCGGTTGCGTCTCGAATGAGTCGCGCCCGCGCTCGCCGCGATCGCGGCCAGCGCCGCCAGCGCTGCGGTGAGCCCGGCGAACACGCCAAAGTGGTGGGTCCACTTGGTCGGGGTGAACATCAGGAACAGCAGGGACCCGAAGGTGATGCCGACGATGCGGCGCGCCGGACCGAGCGCGGTGCCGGGTATCCGGGACTTGCGGATCAGGACGGCGCCCGCGACCGCCATCGACAAGATCATGATGACGACGGCGAAGCGGCGCGCGATGGAACCGTCGGCGGAGAACGCGAACAGCGATGAGTACCGGTCGATCTCGTTGTACCACTCGAGCGACGGCCCGAGATCGGTCTTCATCGTCGAACTCTCCATGAAGGCGGCGAGCGTCAAACCGGAGAAGACCGCGAAGATGACGAGCACCCCGGCTGCCACGATCGGCGCGAACAGACTCAGGTACGCGGCCAGCCGCCCCGAACCGGTCTGCAGTCGGACCTCCCGAGCACGCCGGACCACCGCCAAGAACATCGGGCGGGCGCCCGCGACGAGTGCGGCCACCGCCAGCACGCCTGTCGGACCGGCAGCGATGCTGAACGCGCCCGCGGTGCACGCGATCGCGGCGGGCAGCAGTCGGCCGGTCGCGATGGCGCGCTCCACCGAGCACCAGGTGATCAGGGCGCCGAGGCAGATGATCGGTTCGGGGCGCAGTCCGTTGTTGAACGGGAACCACGCGACGAGGAACACCGCAGCGGCCGTCCAGCCGACCGCCGGACGGGTGAGTGCGGCGCGGCCGATACGCGGCAGGATCTCGTGACTGACGATCAGCCAGACCACGATGCCGCACACCAGGGCCGGAATCCGCATCCAGACACTGGCGACCGAGACGTGGCTGAGCCAGCCGAACACCTGGTAGTACCAGCCGAACGGGGCCTCCGGGGCCCCGAACCAGCGGAAGTAGTTGGCCGTGTAGTCACTGTCCTGCGCGACCCGCGACATGGTCAGGAGGTAGCCGTCGTCGGATGTGTTTGGCCCGATGATGTGCCACACCAGCAGGAGCCCGACGACCACGTAGTCGCGCGGCTTCAACCGCCACCAGCGGGCAGGGAAGAATCGTCGGTGTCGGCGCCCGTCGGTGGCGTCGAGCCGGGACAGCGCGACCAGCGAGATGATGACGGCGAGTATCCCGACGATGATGGCCGCCCACTTCAGTGCGGTCGGTGTCGTGCTGTAGCGCGAGTCGATGACGACATGCGCGTTCAGTCCCGGAATGTCGTCGACCCGGCCGTCGAGCTGAGTGAACAGACCGGTCATCTGCGGTCGTTGGTCACCGCCGGTCGCGCTGCCCTCGAGGGCTTCGTCGTCGTCACCGGTCAGCCCGGTGAACTCGGCAGTCACCGCGTCGGACGTCGCGTGGACCTCGATGTCGCGGCATTCACCGGACCGGACGTCGGCGAGGGGCGCCGACACCAACGGCATGTTGCGATTGATGACCTCGACACTGCGAGCGGCCTCAGGGGTCGACCGCTCGCCAGTCACCCGGATGAACAGTCCACGCTGCTGGGCCTTCTCGGCGGACGGCGACGCAGTGGAGAGAAGGACCGACGCACCGTCGGGGAGCCGGTCGACGGCCGTGCACGGAACGCTCGCCGTCAGCTCGATCGGCACATAGGAGAAGAGCGGTGCCGACACCGAGCCGACGGCGTCGGCCTGCGGCCAACTGATCTCCGCGACGGTCTGCTTCACCGGGAGCAGCGGCGTCGCCAGAGCGAGCAGCACGCCGAGCAGACCGGTGACGATCGCAGTTATCTGCGCCCGACGGGCGGTGATAGATGGCACAGGGTGACATCCTAATGCTTGGGGTTGCCCCGGTGCCTGTGGCCGGAGCCCGACGCGTGAGCCGGACTCCGGCCGGGGATCACGCGAACTCGGTGTCCCGGATCGGCACTAGCGGTGTTGTATCGCGGTCGGCGATGTACTTCGGTCGCGGCGATTCGGCCCCGAACGGGGCGAGCGGCGCATTCTCAACACTGTTGAACACGAGGAACACGTTCGCCCGCGAATACGGCGTGATGTTGTTGCTCGACGCGTGCATCGAGTTCGAGTCGAAGAACAGCGCGGCGCCCGCTGCCCCCGTGAACTGCTCGATCCCGTACTCGAAGCCGAGTTCGGTGACGGCGTCGTCGGACGGCACTCCGGCCTTCTGCTTCTGCAGCGATTCGCGGAAGTTGTCGTCCGGGGTCTCGCCGACACACGGCACGAACACGCGGTGTGCGCCCGGCATCAGCATGAGCCCGCCGTTGAAAGCGAAATTGTCGGTCAGCGCGATGGACAGGCTGACCGTGCGCGGGGCGGGCAGACCGTCTTCGGCATGCCAGGTCTCGAAGTCCGAATGCCAGCCGAATCCGGTGCCGACCATGCCGGGCATCGCGTTGATTCGGGACTGATGGACGTAGACGTCCGAGCCGAGGATCTGTCGCGCTCGATCGAGGATGCGCGGAGTCCGCGCCAACGCGTCGATCACCCGGCTGTACCGGTGGACGGCGAAGATCGACCGGACCGCGTCGCTGCCGTGTTCCCGGACGACGGCCCCGGACGCGTCGACTCGCGGGTCGGCGGCGAGCCGCTCGAACTCGGTCCAGCAGGTCTGGACCTGGGCGGGCGTCAACAGCCCGTCCTCGATGTGGAATCCCTTCGCGTCGTACGCCGCGACCTGGTCGGTGGTGAACGGGCCGCCGGCCTCGCCCCACACGGCCGGATCGGGTCTGCGCATCATCGGGGCGGTTTCGGTCAGGCGCGTGCGATAGCGGTCCTGCACATTCGTCGCGGTGGTCAAGGAATCCTCCCTTTTGTAATGCGGTGTACGGGCCGACGGTCGCCGACCCTCCCCTCCACCGCTACCAGAGTTCGCGTCGACGGGCCGGGCCCGTGTTCGGTATTTCCCCTGCTGGTCGAGCGATGTGGAGCTCCCGACTACCATGAGACGTATGTCTTCCGCCCTGCCGATCCTGCTGCTCAACGGCCCCAACTTGAACATGCTCGGAACCCGGCAACCTGACGTGTACGGTGCCGACACGCTCGACGACGCCGTGCGTCTCGCCGAGCGGACGGCCGCCGATGTCGGGTTCGGGCTGCGCGCCTTCCAGACGAACCACGAGGGCGAGATGATCGACGCGATTCACGCCGCCCGCGGCGAGGTCAGCGGCATCGTCATCAACCCGGGCGGTTGGACGCACACGTCGGTGGCTCTTGCCGACGCATTGGTGATCCCGGATGTTCCGATCATCGAGGTCCACATCAGCAATGTCCATGCGCGGGAAGCATTTCGGCATCACTCATACATCTCGCCGATCGCTGCGGGGGTCATCGCCGGCTGTGGGATCGCCGGCTACGAGTTCGCGGTGCGACGTCTGACGACGCTCGTCGGCTGAGCGGCCGTGCAGCTTGGTCGCCCGACTCGCGCCACGACTGGTCGGCGGTGCTCGCCGGCAGTGTGTCGCGTGTCCCACTATCTCTCGCGATAGGAGTTGCGGGTCGTCGGTCGGGTAGGCTGTAGTCATTCGGTGCCCGGCACCGTGCGTCGTAGAACGCCCCACGCAGACCCCGACTCGATCGCGGGTGCGTGAAATTCATACGGCGAACCGACACGCGGACCGCGTGTTCGCCACTCGATCTACCCGTATCGGCTCTACCGTGCCGTGCGATTGATCCCTGCCAGTAAGGCTATTAATGACTCTGTTCGCTGATCTCGGCGTGCCCGCTCCCATCGTCGACGCGTTGACCGCCGACGGTAAAGCGTCCGCGTTCCCGATCCAGGAGAAGACCCTCCCCGACACGCTCGTCGGCCGTGACGTCCTCGGCCGCGGCAAGACCGGCTCGGGCAAGACCGTCGCGTTCGCCGTCCCGCTCGTCGTGCGTCTCGCCGAAGCCGGTGTGCGTCGTCGCTCCGGACGCCCCACCGGACTCGTGCTCGCTCCGACGCGTGAGCTCGCGACCCAGATCGCCACCCAGATCGAACCGCTCGCCGCCGCCGTCGGACTGCGCGTCACCACCGTCTTCGGTGGTGTGAAGCAGGCGCGGCAGGAGCGTGCGCTCGGCGCGGGCGCGGATATCGTCGTCGCCTGCCCGGGCCGCCTCGAAGACTTGATGAAGCAGCGGATCGTCTCGCTCGACGACGTGCAGATCACGGTGCTCGACGAAGCCGACCACATGGCCGACCTCGGTTTCCTCCCGGTGGTGACGCGTATCCTGGCTGCGACGCCCGTCGGTGGCATGCGCATGCTGTTCTCTGCGACGCTCGACAACGGTGTCGACAAGCTGGTCAAGCGTTTCCTGAACAAGCCGGTCACCCATTCGCTCGAGGACGCGACGTCGCCCGTCGCGCAGATGACGCACCATGTATTCCGGGTGTCGGGTGCGACGGAGAAGGCGGCGCTCGTTCACGAACTCGCTTCCGGTACGGGTCGCCGCATCCTGTTCATGCGCACGAAGCATCAGGCGAAGAAGCTCGCGAAGAAGCTGACCGCGGAAGGTATCCCGGCGGTGGATCTGCACGGCAATCTGTCGCAGGCTCAGCGTGATCGGAACCTCGCGTCGTTCGCTGCGCCCGACGGTGCGAAGGTCCTGGTCGCCACCGATGTCGCTGCGCGTGGCGTGCACGTCGACGATGTGGAACTCGTCGTCCACGTCGATCCGCCTGCCGAGCACAAGGCATACCTGCACCGTTCGGGCCGTACGGCGCGCGCCGGTTCGTCGGGCGACGTCGTCACCATCTGCCTGCCCGACCAGTGGGGCGATCTGCGCAAGCTCCTGCAGAAGGCCGCGATCAAGGTTCCGGGTCAGCAGGTCACCGCTTCCTCGCCGGAGGTCCTCGGACTGGTCGGCGAACACGCGCCGCTCCGCCACCTCCCGGTGGCCGCGGCTCCTGCGCAGCAGCAGCGTTCGGGCCAGGGCCGTTCCGGCCAGGGTGGACGCGGATCGCGCGGTACCGGTCGTGGGCGCCGTGGCGGTGCCGCGAGTGGTGGCCGTGGCGGAGCTGCGAGTGGTGGCCGTGGCGGAGCTGCGGGTGGTGAGCATTCGGGCCAGTCGCGTTCGGCGGCGAACCCGAATCGTCGTCGTTCTGCCCGCCGACCTGCCGGAGCACCGTCCTCTCGCTAGGTTCTCTCCTCGTCCGCCGATCTGTGCCACATGCTGGTACGAATCGGCGGACGAGGCGTTTCAGGAGTTATCCACAGATGTCCGACACCCCCTTTTGCTGCGTCTGTGCTCCCGCCAGACTGATGAGATGGGGGAGTTCGACGAGTCCGAGGCGCGACTGCGCGGCCTGATCCGCGAGCAGAGCGGGGTGGTGAGCAGACGTCAGGTGCTGGCGTGCGGATTAGGCACCGCGTACCTGCGACGACAGTTGCGGCGTGGATCGTGGGTCGCCGTGTACGAGGGCGTCTACGTGACGCACACAGGTCCGATGACGTGGGTCCAGCGTGCGTGGTGTGCCGTGCTGGACGCGGCGCCTGCAGCTCTCAGCCACCGATCGGCGTTGTGTGCGGTCACCGGGGTTGTCGGGGAGGCGAATGGCATCCATGTCTGTGTCGATGCCCGGCGGAGTGTCACGCGCAGGCCAGGTGTTGTCGTCCACTACCGGACCGACTTCGACGACGTTGTGGTCCGCGATGCGCATCCTCCCCGCATTCGGACTGACGACGCAGTCCTCGACGTTGCTGCGGGAGCCGCGACCACGACGATGGCGATTGCGGCGCTGGCCGATGCGGTGCAAGTGCGGATAACCACGCCCGGCCGTCTCCTGGATGCGCTCGACAGACGCTGCCGGATCCGGCGGCGAAGACTGTTGCACGAGGTGCTGCTCGATGTCGACACGGGCGCGTGCTCGGTGCTCGAGCATCGATACCTCGCGAAAGTGGAACGCCCGCATGGCCTTCCCGCGCCGCTGCGGCAGGCCCCGACGACCGTCGGCCGACGTGGCTTCCGCGACGTCGAGTATGAGGACTTCGGTCTCATCGTCGAACTCGATGGACGGCTTGGGCACGACGACGCAGTCTCTCGAGACCATGACCTGCAACGGGACCTCGATGCCGCGGTCCTCGGCGACCGCCTGACTCTACGGCTCGGATGGGGGCAGGTCTTCGAGCGGCCGTGTTCGACAGCGTCGGGAGTCGCGCGGGCGCTGGCGAACCAGGGGTGGGCTCAGCGGCCTCGTTCGTGCGGTCCTGACTGTCCGATCGAACAGCCCGAAGCCGACTCGGCAGCCTAGTCCGCCGATCTGTGCCACATACTGGTACGGATCGGCGGACGAAGCGTTTCAGCGCGTAAGCGCCTGCTCGACGAAGGTCTCGATGGCGCCGCACAGCATCGGACCGTGGCCCGGCATGACGACGACGGAGTCGAGGTCGGCGAGGGCGGCGACGGCGGCCTCGTTAGCCGACACGTCGTGGGTGAAGACGTGATCGAGGCATTGCGGACCCGGGCTCTTGGCGATCGGGTGGCCGCTGACCAGCGCGTCACCGGAGATCAGGACTTCGCCGTCCCCGGCGAGGAACGCGCTGTGCCCGCGCGTATGACCGTGCGTCGGGACCGCGACAGGCGAACCGGGCAGGGTCGACGGGTCGATGAACGCCTGGGTGTCGGGGATCCCGTCCTTGTCGAGTGCGCCCAGCCGCACGATCCTGCTCAGCCAGCCGACGACGGCGGGACGGTAGGCGAGCGGTGCGATGGTCGACGCGTCGGCCTGCTCCAGGTAGTCGCGGCGTGCGTGCGTCACCTCGGCCGGATCGGCGAAGACGTCGAACGAGTACTCGCGCCGCAGACGTGCGATGCCGCCGAGATGGTCGACGTGCGCATGGGTGAGCAGCGCGGCGCGGATCTCCTGCGGCGCACTGCCGACCCGCCGCAGTGATTCGAGCACGGCACCCGCGTGCCCGGGGTACCCGCCGTCGACAAGGGTCACGCCGGCCTGATCCTGCAGGATCACCCAGTTGACCGTCGATGTCGACACGAAGTGCGTCTTCGCGTCGCCGTGCGAGATGGTCGTGATCTTCAGGTCCGGCATATCGGATCAGCCTTTCTTGACGACGAGGACGAACGGTCCGACTTCGGTGACGGTGAACATCGGGTCGTCGAACACGGTCGGCGAGAACGTGACCGTGTATCGACGCACATTGGGATCGTTGGGGTAGACGTCTTCGGCCAACCGCAGCGTGTAGCCGTCGGCGCTGTACCGGAAGAGGAACACATCGGGGCTGCGCCACGGTGTGGCGGCCATCGCTGCGGTCAGCTCCTGCGTGGTGGTCGTCGACGACCACTGTTCGATGGCTTGGGCGCGTTTGGTGAAGTCGGCGAGCGGATTCGCATAATGCGAGGTCAAGCCTTGGAATCCCCAGTACGGGTACAGGGACAGGAATCCATAGTCCGCGGTCAAGACCACATTCTGGTTCGCCGGCTTCCCGGTCTGTTCCCGGATCAGACGGTGCAGTTCCGGATAGTACGATTCGGCGCCTGCCGGATGCTGGTCGGCGCGCTGACCGTACCCGTCGGTGTCGGTGTACGCGGTGGTGATCTCTGCGGACAGGTGCGACGGGATCGACTGCGCCAGCGCGACCGCCACGATCGCCGCGAGGACACCGATCGCCGTGCGGACGTCGCCGAACTTCGCGACGGCGGCCCGCGCGAGCTCGACGACGCCGAGAATTCCGGCGGCGGCGAGGACGACGGCGGTCACCGCTTCGAGGCGGAACGAGAGCAGCGTGGAGCCGATCGCCGTTCGCGCCAACGACACACACGTGATGCCGAGGACGCCGATCAACGTCCACGCGAAAGCGAAGCCGATCGTGCGCCGAGTCGCGCGCAGCAGAACCCACAGCAGACCGATCAGGGTGAGGACGCCGACCAGGTTGAGCTGGAACATGGGTAGGCCGACCACTGCGCCGTTCTCCGGCAGATAGTGCTCGGCGCTCCCGTCCGGCGTGACGCTGCTCGACGCGCGTTCCACGAGATAGGGCGTCCATACGATGAGCGCTACTGCGGCGGCGACCGCACCCATCACGGCGAGCCGGACGATCACCGCCAGCTGCTCGGCGCGGCGCTCTGACGTCCCGGGGACCGCGGTGTTCCGACGTCGTAGATACGACTGGACGAGATAGCCGACCGCCATCAGAACGGCGGTGCCCGCGAACAGACCGGTGTACAGCGTGTACACGCACGCCGATACGCCGATGAACAGACCTGCGGCGACGACGGACAGCCAGCCGGTGCGCCCGAGCGTCGTCGGCCCGTCGGTGAGGCGACGGCGCCCCCTCAGCGCGGACGCCGTCACGACCATCATCGGGACGCCGACCAGGATCAGAACGGCCGCGTACGGTTCCGGCGACGCGTAGACGAGGGTGACGGCGGTCGACGCGAGGCCGATGGCAGTACCAGTCGAGACACCGACCATTCGATTCCACAGCGCGGTGCCGAGTGCTGCGGCGATCGCGATCGACAGCACCGCCCACAGCTTGTACGCCTCCCAGCCGGGCATGCCGATGAGGCTCGCGAATCGGCCGCCGAACCAGAACCAGCCCGCCGGGTAGTACGGGGCGAGACCGTCATAGGTCATGTCCGCCAGATGTGGACTGTCGGTGAGCCGCGTCAGGTATTCGGTGCGGAACTGCTGGTCGGCGGACAGGCCGAACAGGTAAAGCTTGGTGGCGCCCAACGGCATGCCGAGCGTCACGGTCACCAGCCCGGCAGAGGCCAGCGACGACACCCAGGACGTCCACGTCCGCGAGCGCCCTGATCGGTAGGCGACGACGGTGAGCGCCGCGACGACGATCACCACTGCCTGCCCGAGGGTGGTGACGGCCCGCGACACGTTCGATGTGTTGAACGCGGGCCAGTCGACGGCGCCGATCACCTTCAGGCCGGCGAAGGCGACGACGGCGGCGAGGACGACGGCGCCGCCCAGTTCGGCAACGTCGCGTGCCCGCGGGTTCTTCACGAACTCGCGTCGGGGTTTTGCGGGGGCGTCGGCGGTGGACTGCACGAGATCAGATGGGCAGCTTGCGGAAGATCGGGCGCGGGACGTGGCGCAGCGCCATCATGATGAACCGGAACGGGCCCGGAACCCAGACGATCTCCTTGCCCTTCGCGACGGCTGCGATCGCCAGACGCGCCACGTCCTCCTTGTTGACGGTGAGCGGGGCTTCGGCGACGTGCGCCGACAGGCGAGTGCGGACCTGACCGGGGCGGATCACCAGGACGCCGATCCCTTCGGAGCGCAGGGCGTCGCCGAGACCGAGGTAGAAGCCGTCGAGGCCAGCCTTGGTGGAGCCGTAGACGAAGTTGGAGCGGCGGACGCGTTCGCCTGCCACCGAGCTCATCGCGATGATCTGGCCGTGACCCTGCTCGCGCATCTTCTCGCCGAGGAGAACACCGACGGAGACGGCCGCGGTGTAGTTGATGTTCGCTTCGAGGACGGCGAGCTTCTGGTCCTGCCAGGCCTGCTCGTCGTCGCCCTGGATGCCGAAGGCGACGACGGCGACGTCGATGTCGCCGCCCGCGAAGGCTGTCTCGATGACGTTCCGGTGGGTCTCGGTGGCGAGCGCGTCGAAGTCGATCTGCTCGACCGACGACGCTCCGGCGTCGGTCATCTGCGCGACGGCTGCCTCGGCTGCCGGGTCGCCGGGGACGGTCGCCAGGACCACGCGCATGGGGCCCTTGGTCAGGTACTCGGCCGCGATGGCCAGGCCGATCTCGGAGGATCCGCCGAGGATCAGGATGGATTGCGGAACGCCGACGGCGTTGAACATGCGTATCTGCTTTCGTCTGTGATGTGTGTAGTCGGCGTCAGGCCAGTTCGAGGCGTCGACCCATATCGGACATGAACACCTGGTTCGGGTCCACGCGACGTCGCGTCGCGATCCAGTCGTCGACCTTCGGGTACATGGCGTGGAAGGTCTCGGCGGTGGTCCGCGAATCCTTCGCCGTGTACAGGCGTCCGCCGATCTCCATGACGCGGCGGTCCAGTTCGGAGACGAACTCGTGCAGGCCGCGTTTGATCGGGAAGTCGACGCAGATGTTCCAGCCGGGCATCGGGAAGCTCAGCGGAGCCTGGTTGCCTTCACCGAACAGTTTGAACACGTTGAGGAAGCTGACGTGTCCGGACGCCTGGATGTCGTAGATGATGCCCTTGAACTCCTCGACGGCCTCCGGCGGAACGATGAACTGGTACTGCAGGAATCCGTGCGAGCCGTAGGCGCGGTTCCAGTTCCCGAACAGATCCAACGGGTGGTAGAACTGCGTCAGATTCTGGATCTTGCCCTGGTAGTTGCCACCCATCCGGTAGTAGGCTTCGCCGACCATCGAGAAGTTCAATTTGTTGGCGAGCCCGTTCGGGAAGATGTCCGGGAAGTTGACGAGCGTGGGCGCGTCGAACTTCAACGGGTCCTTGGCGAGCTTGTCGGGCAGCTGGTCGAGTGTCGCGAGCGACCCGCGCGAGAACGTGCCACGCCCCAGACGCGGGGGCTTGCTGATCGCGTCGAACCAACCGGAGCTGTACGTGTAGTTCTCTTCGGACCCGTCCATGTGGAGAGCGATGGTCTCGTCGAGGCTCTTGGTGACGGAGCCGTCGGCGATGAAGTAGGCGGTCTCGGTGCGCGTCATCTTGATCTTGGCGCGCAGGATGATCCCGGTCAGGCCGATGCCGCCGATCGTGGCCCAGAAGATCGACGCGTCCGGGTCGTCCGTGCTGCCCTCAGGGGTGAGGGTGAGGATCTCGCCGGAGGCCACCAGCAGGGTGATCTCGACGACGTGGTTGCCGAAGCTGCCGGAACTGTGATGGTTCTTGCCGTGGATGTCGCAGCCGATGGCGCCGCCGACCGTCACCTGACGAGTACCCGGCAGCACCGGGACCCAGAGGCCGTACGGCAGCACGACGCGCATCAGCGTGTCGAGGTCGACGCCTGCGTCCAGATCGACGATCGCCGTCTCCGTGTCGATGTCGTAGATCCGGGTGAGCTGAGTCATGTCGATCGTCAGTCCGCCGGAGTTCTGCGCGTTCTCGCCGTACGACCGGCCGAGCCCCCGCGCGATCACTCCGCGTTTCAGATACGACGGCTTGTCCGCGTCCTGGTCGGCGACGCGTGCGACGGCGTCGGCGACGACCTCGGGATACGGCGTGGTCAGCACATGCCCTTCGGTGGGCATCGTACGGCCCCAACCCATCAGAGTCCGAGTCTGGATTGGAAGTAGTTCTGAGTTCGTCATCGTCAGTAGAGGTTACCCGCCTCTCGTGTCCGACCGCCGTCTATGTGATGCCCGTCGTCTACATTCGTCTGTGAAGGCGAGGGAGGCCGCCGGGGGAACCGGAAGGAAAAGCATGATCGTGGTCGGGTACGCAGGCGGTTCGCACGGACGGGCCTGCCTGGAGCAGGCCATCGACGAGGCATCGGTGCGCGGCACCGGTGTGTTGGTGATCAACGCTGTGTCCGAAGGCGGGCGAGGCAGCTCGGCCCGCACCGTCCGGATCGTGGACGCAGACGAGATCGCGCAGGTCCAGGAGCGGCTGGTGGAATCGGGTGTGCCCTTCGAGATCCGGCAGCAGATCGGCGCCGATGCGTCCGAGGAACTTCTACGGGCGATAGACGAGCCGGACGCACAGCTTCTCGTGATCGGGATGCGTCGTCGCACTCAAGTGGGAAAGCTGTTGTTGGGCAGCACGTCCCAATACCTGTTGATCGAATGTGCGAAACCGGTGATGGTGGTGAAGCCGCAGCGGGCTACCGCATGATCCGTTTCAGGAACGGCGTCGAGTCCTTCATGGATGCGAGCACCGTGCCGGAGTGGTCCTGCGTCGGGTAGACGTGGAAGTCGACGGGCTGACCGGCAGCCCTCATCTGTGCGTACAGCGAGATCGCCGACGGTGCCGGGACATCGATGTCCTTCAGTCCCTGGCCGAGGAAGATCGGGCGGTCGTAACCGGAGTACGGGGTGCTCATGTAGTCGACGAGGGCGGCTTGGACGCCGGGGATCGACGCGAGCGGCCGAGTGAACCACGAGTTGATCTCGGCTCCGTCGAGCGCGGACTTGAGTTCGGGGTAGCAGAGCTTCTCGGCGAGCCGAACGACGCGTCGTCCCTTTGCGCTGAGCACACGCTCGGGGTGCAGGTCGCTACGGGCGTCGGCGAATCCGGCGACGATGTAGGCGGCGTACGTGGTGAGCCCCGACGGCAGCGCGACCGGTGGGAACTGCGGCCCCGCCTGCCACACGATGTGCTCGATGTTCGCGGGCGCCCCGGTCGCGACGACGCCGCGGTAGTCGAGCCCGCTGCCCTTCGACAGCGAGGTGGCCCGTCGCGCCGCATTGAGGGCTGCGCCCGCACCCTGCGACTGGCCGACGATCGCCCACGTCTTCGACAGGGGGAGACCCGCCTGTCGGGCTGCGATCACCGAGTCGACGGTCGATGTTGCCGCCACCTGTCCGCTCAAATAGCTCATCAGTCCTGGCGTCCCAAGACCCACGTAGTCGGTGGCCACCACCGCGTAGCCCTGGTCGAGCCAGTGGCCGAGGTATGCGACGTCACGGTCGCTGCGCGGCTGGGCCGACGGCGTACAGGTGTCACCGAGCCCGACAGTGCCGTGCGCCCACGCGATCACCTTGTGTCCGCCCGCGGGAGCCGGTCGCTTCGGGAGGAACACCGCGCCCGTGCTGACCGCGGGCTTCCCGTCGAAGTCGGGAGAGGAGTACAGGATCCGGTAGGCGTCGCCCGCAGCGGGCAGCGTGATCGACGGGTCGAGCGGCGTCTTGGCGAGCAGCGTGCCGTGGGCTCCGATCGGGCCGTCGTAGGAGCGTGCGTCCAGCCCCGACCAGACCGGCGTCGGCGTGGTCTCCGCATGTGCGGCGGGCGTCGTCAACGCCATGCCAGCGACCGTCGCACACGCCAATGCGGTGGCACAGAGACGGCGGGTGAGGCGGTGAGCGGAGAAGGTGACGGGCATAGCTTTGGACCTTAGCCCGCGCGGCCGGTGATCGGCGAAAGGCTGCCCGAATCTGCTGTTCACCGATTCTCCCGCGTCCGTCTGGGCGCGCGGACCGATAGGCTGGTCCGGTGTCAGACTCCACACCCGACGACGTCGACCGCGTTCCGTTCCCTGTGCACCCCGCACACGACGACTTCGCGACGCGGCACGCTCCCATGCCGATCGAGCTGCCGTTCGACGACGAAGAGGCGTCGACGAGCGTCGATCTCAAGACTCAGTTGGTTCGCTTCGTCGCGACCGGCGTGCTGTCAGCGGTGTTCGACTTCGCGCTCACCCTGCTACTTCAGAGCGTCGCCGGAGCCCCGTACTGGCTGGCGAAGGCATGCGGTTTCATCCTCGGCACCACCATCGCGTACCTGATCAACCGGCGTTGGACATTCCGGGCCGAACCGAGCAAGGCGCGTTTCATCGCCGTCGTCCTCCTGTACGCGGTGACGTTCTTTGTCAACATCGGCCTGTACAGCCTGCTGATGCACGAGTGGGGTTCGTCTCTCGTCGCCAGCGCTTGCGCTTTCGTCGTCGCGCAGGGCGTGGCGACCGTCATCAACTTCGTCGTCCAACGAACTGTGATCTTCAAGATCAGGTGATTCTGACCTCAAGTTCCCCGCGCAGCCTCGGCATCGCTCCACGGCGGATGGTGGCGCTGAGCGGGGAACTTGAGGTCAACAATCGCAGCAGTCGCAACAATCGCAGCAGTCGGAGCCGTCGCATAGCGGCGAGCGGTACTTGTCCGTGCAGTGGTTCCAGTGGGTGGTGCACAGCGCCGGACCGCAGAACGTCACGCCGCTGAACGGGAGAATCCGCTGGTACCACGATCGGTTCGGTGGGAACGGCGGCGGATACGGCCATCCCTCCGGCCAGTCGAGAGGCTGCTGAGGAGGCCACGTCTGCAGGCCTGATCCGATCGCCTCGATCCGCGCGCGTTCACCTGCGCGGCGACGACGCCGGACGGCCTGGGCGACTCCGTCGACGAGAAGTGCGCGCAGAAGTCGGTCGTCGTGGAGTGCGAGATCCCGGTACCGGTGGGCGACGCGGGCGGCCAGCATCGTCGACCCCGCGAGCGCGAGTTCGTCGGACGTTCCGGTCGCGGTCAGCGGGTTGAATGCTCCGACTGCGTCGTCGGCAAGCCGATCGTCGACGGCGTCGAGGAGATGCGCGAGGCGACCGTAATCGGCTCCGATGTCGGCGAGCACGTCGCGGTTGGCAGGAGCTTGGGCCAGGTCGGCGCTGGAGGCGAAGACGGCGGCGCAGGCCTGCGCGGTCGGTTCGGTCAGCGCATCGAGGTCGGTCGACGTCGTCTCGATTTCGGCCTGACCATGACGGCGTCGGTGTTCGTCGTCAGCCGGGCCGTCTGACCGTAATCGTCGCGCAATGACAGGCATAAGCCGCATAGATGCGCACGCCACTGGTCACGAAGATCGTCGTCGAGCACGTGCCGACACGGCTGGAGCAGTCCGAACATGCGTCGAATCTACTGTCGCGGACCGGGATTCCTTCGGAAGCGCAGTCGAAAGACAGGCCGGCGTGTCAGGAGAACTGCACGAGCGCCGTGCACTTGCCGAACACGCGTTTGCCGTTGACCGTCGCACCGAACGTGATCAGTCCGCGCTTGGTCTCCGGGTACAGCGTCTTGATCTTCGCCGTGTACTCGACGAAGGCCGCATCTGTCGGCGGAACGTAGACGGCGCTCGAGAAGCGGGCGCTGAGCTCGCGGAATGCGGCGGGATCGCCGACGAACTCCGACAGGTAGCCGGCCGCTGTGCCCAGGGTCAGCATGCCCTGCGCGACCACGGTGTCGAGCTTCGCGGCGGCGGCGAGCTCGTCGCTGTAGTGGATGGGGTTCGGGTCGCCTGCGACGCCGACGTAGTTGACGAGGTCGCCGCGCGTGAACTTCTGCCTGCGCGGCGGGATCTCCTGGCCTTCGGTCAGTGAGTCGAACGCGATCGCGCCGAACGCCCGCGGCTCGTCGTCGGGGATCTCGGCGGCTTCAGCGGGGACCAGCGGCAGCACGTGTGACCCAGCAGGCGAGAACATGACGTCGTCGACCATCGACTGGAACTCGTCGGTCAGACCGTCGCCGGACTCCCCGGGGCCGGCGAGCGTGGTCCACGACTCTTGCATGACGCCCTTGTCGAGATCGCGGATGACAGTCTTGCCCGTGAACAGGTCGGCGCCGGCCGCGGACTTGTAGGAGTCCAGCGACACGTCCGACTTGAGGCGGTCGCCCGCGGTGACCGGCTTGTGGAACACGAACCGCTGCTCCACCTGCAGGACACCCGACTTCAGCGGGTTGCCTGGGATCATCTCGAACAGCTGGGCCTGCGCCTTGGTGCCGTCGAGGACGACGATCGTCAACGGTGCGAGCAGCCGGTCGTGGCCTGCGGCGGCCGACTTCGCCTCGTCCCAGTGGACGGGGTTGTCGTCGTGCAGGGCCCGAGCGAACTCGCGGATCTTCTCGCGGCCGACCTCGTAGTAGTCCTGAGTCGTGAACACCTTGCCGATCTCTGCTTCGATGGCCTTGGTGCGATCGGTTCCACTACTAGTCATGAGTAACCATTCTACCGAGCGGTAAGCACGAGAATTACCACGCGTCTGCGTTATGACCCACTATTCACCTTCGCGATCACGTTCTCGCCGTACCAGTCGAGGTGTTCGATCTTCTTCTCGAGCGGTTCGGTGTCGTTCCCGACGACGTACGGGAGACGGAATCCGACGATCACATCGGTGATGCCCTTGTCCTCGAGGCGCTTGCAGCCGTCGATTGTGTACGCGTCCATCGAGATCACGTGGATCTCGAACGGGTCGTTCTCCTTGCCCTCCGCTTTGCGGATCGCCGCGATCTTGTCGAGCAGGGCGTCGAGTTCCTCGCCGGGGCCGCCGCCGTGCATCCAGCCGTCGCCGCGGATCACCGCGCGCCGCAACGCGAGGTCGGCGTGGCCGCCGACGAGCAGCGGAATCGGCTCGGTCGGCGTCGGCGACATCTTGATGCTCGGAATATCGTAGAACTCGCCGTGGAATTCGAAGTATCCGCCGGAGGTGAGGCCGCGGATGATGTCCATGCACTCGTTCATCCGCTTGCCGCGGCGTTTGAAGTCCACGCCCATGATGTCGTAGTCCTCCGGCCAGGGGCTGGTGCCGACACCCAACGACAAGCGGTTGTTCGTCAGATAGGCGACTGACGCAGCCTGCTTCGCGACGAGGGCGGGCGGCCGGATCGGCAGTTTGAGGACGAACGGTAGGAAACGCAGCGTCGTGGTCACCGCGCCCAGCGCCGCCGCTTGGATGAACGTTTCGATGAAGTCCTTGTCTTCCAAGAACTCTCGGTTTCCGTCCGGGGTGTACGGGTAGGTGGCGTCCGACACCTCCGGGTACGCGATCGAGTCGGGGATGGTCATCCCGGCGAAGCCGGACTTCTCCGCGGCCTGCGCGAGTGGTGCGTAGTAGCTGACGTCCGTCATGGCTTCGGCATAGGTGAATCGCATGACAGTCAGGGTAGAACACGTTCTAGTTAGATGTCGATGGATTGATTACGACGAGGCGACGCCGAGAAGATCGGTACGCTCAGCGGCCTCCGAGGGCAGTATGCCCTCGGAGGCCGCTGAGAAAGCCGAATTTTTACACAGAGCCGGCGAACGCGCCGATCAGCGCGTGTCGGGGCGTGCGAACCGTTCCCCGCGCCCCAACTTGCGGAGGCGCATCCACTCGCGGAAGCCTGCGACGTCACGCTGCTGGACGAGGAAGAACCATCCGAACCGCGCATACTCCTGGGGCAGGAGCTTGCGCATGCCGGGTTGGCTCATCAGGTAGCCGCGGTTGCGGTAGGTGAAGTACCGCTTCACCTCGTTGTCCGGGTACTGCGTGTGCATACGGCCGCCGAGGATCGGCCGGAACTCGTCGCTGCCGTCCGGGTGCAGATACGCGGTGGTCAGACAGGTGCCGAAGGCGATTCCCGAACGCGCGAGCCTGCGATGCATCTCCACCTCGTCGCCGCGGAAGAACAATCGAAGATCGGGCACGCCGATCCGTTCGATCGTGTCCGCGGAGAACAGGGCGCCGTTCATCAGCGACGCGATACCGGGGAGAAGGTCGTCTGACCGCTCCGCTCCGGGCTGGGTGTCCGCGAACAGTTCGGAGCGCTTGCGCCGCCAGACGAGTCCACGTCGTAGCGGAAAAGCCAGTGCATCGGGGTCGGCGATGTTGACGACCACCGGAGACACCTGACCGAGAGCGTGGCGGTCGGCGCAGTCGAGCAGCATCGTGAGGACCTCGGGGCCTTCGGGGCGGCCGTCGTCGTCGGCGCACCACACCCAGTCGGCTCCGAGCGCGAGCGCGTGCAGCATGCCGAGCGCGAATCCGCCCGCACCGCCCAGGTTGTGCTTCGACGGGATGTATGTGGTCTCGACCGGCTGGCCGTCGACGAGTTCGCGGACGGTCGGGTCGGCGTCATTGTCGACGACGATCAGGTGGTCGACGGGTCGGTTCTGATTCGCGACGACGTTCAGCGACTCGGCGAGCAGTTCGGGCCGTCGATGAGTGACGACGACGGCGACGACAGTGGTCACCGCGCGGCCTCGTCGTTCTCGGCGAGCACCTTGCGGACTTGGGCTGCGGCGTCGGGGCCCTGGTACGCGCCGACCACCTCTTCGATGCCGCCGTCCATGCGCACCTGGCCGTGATCGATCCACAGCGCGCGATCGCACAGTTGGGCGAGGAACTCGTTGGAGTGGCTGGCGAACACGAGGATGCCGGAGCGTTCGACCAGGGCCTGCAGTCGGACGCGGGCCTTCTTCATGAACTCGGCGTCGACGGCGCCGATGCCCTCGTCGAGGATCAGGATCTCGGGGTCGATGCTGGTGACCACGCCGAGCGCGAGCCGCACACGCATGCCGTTCGAGTAGGTGCGCAGCGGCATCGACAGGTAGTCGCCGAGCTCGGAGAACTCCGCGATCTCGTCCGTCTTGCGCAGCATCTCCTTGCGGCTCATACCGAGGAACATGCCGCGGATCAAGATGTTCTCGTACCCGGAGATCTCCGGGTCCATGCCGACGCCGAGGTCGAAGACCGGCGCGACGCGGCCGCGTACCTTGCAGGACCCGCGTGTCGGCTCGTAGATCCCGGACAGCAGACGCAGCAGCGTCGACTTGCCTGCGCCGTTGTGGCCGACGAGGCCCACGCGGTCACCGTGCTCCAGGTGAAGGTTGATGTCGCGGACTGCTTCGACGACGACGGTCTTCGACCCGTTGGAACCGATGACGCCGCCGGCGGCGCCGATGACCGCCTTCTTCAACGAACGGGTCTTGGCGTCGAAGATCGGGAAGTCGACGCATGCGTCCCACGTGTCGACGCGGATGTCGGTGTTGTCTGCCACGGGTGTGTCTCCTAAACCCAGTACGCCACGCGGGCACGGTAGTTGCGCATCACGATGAGGGCGGCGGCGCACCCGAGCGCAGTGCACCCGAGCACGATGCCCCAGTGATAGAACTCGACGTGTTGGCCGAGCAGTGGTCCGCGGGAGATCTCCAAGTAGTGGAACATCGGGTTGAGCTCGACGAGCTTCATCCGGCTCGATCCTTCGCTGCCCACTGCGTCGAGGGTCTGCGCCGACCAGATGATCGGGGTCATGAAGAAGACGAGACGCACGGTGGTCGTCAGAAGCTGACCGATGTCGCGGAATCGGGTCGACAGGATGCCGAAGACGATCGTGGCCCACGTCGCATTCACGGCGAAGAGAGCTATCGCTGGGATCACGAGCAACGCCGACCAATCGATGGGTTGCGGAAACACCGCGAACACGATCGCGTAGATCACGATGTTGTGCGCGAAGATGATGAGGCTCCGCCATACCACCCGGTACACGTGGACGCTGATCGGCGCAGGCAGCTGTTTGATCAGACCTTCATTGGTGGAGAAGACGACCGACCCGTCGAGGACCGACGTCTCGATGAAGCCCCAGAAGATGAAGCCGAGCAGCACGTACGGCAGGAACACCTTGATGTCCTGGTTGAACAGTTCGCCGTACAGGATGCCCATGGCGACGGCGGTGACGCCGGTCGCGATGGTGATCCACAACGGTCCGAGGACCGAACGCTTGTAGCGCTGTTTGATGTCGGTCCAGCCCAGGTGCAGCCAGAGTTCGGAGGTTCGGAAACCGTCGACGAGATCCTGGATGCCTCGTCCGAACGTTCGCGAATCCGAGGTGGGCGGGGGCGGCGGGACAGTTCGACCGGCTGCTCCGCCGTCGTTGGCTACGGCTGACACAACGTCACAGCATACCGGCGGGTCACAGATACTGACCGGTGCTGTGGGTGTCGGACATGTCACCGGGGCCGAGGGGGAGTACTCCCTGCCGCATCTGCTCGAGTTGGCTGCGTGCCGCCATCTGCTGTGCGAACAGCGCGGTTTGGATGCCGTGGAACACGCCTTCGAGCCATCCGACGAGCTGGGCTTGCGCGATGCGCAACTCGGCGTCGGTCGGTGTCTGATCGTCGGAGAAGGGGAGCGCGAGCCGGTCGAGCTCTTCCCGCAGTTCAGGGGCGAGACCGTCCTGCAGTTCGGCGATCGACGTGCGGTGGATGTCGGCGAGGCGGGTGCGGCTCGCGTCGTCGAGGGGAGCGGCGCGAACCTCTTCCAGGAGTTGTTTGATCATGGTTCCGATCCGCATCACCTTGGCGGGCTGTTCCACCATGCCCGCGACGGGGTTCGATGCCGCGTCACCGTTCTCGGCGCCTGCTGCGGCGAATTCGATGGCCGGTTCGTCTGGTGTCGCCGACGGATCCGACGACAGCGGGTTTCCGGGGCCTGAAGTGCCGAACATCTCGGGAAGCATGGTCCCCATTGTGCCGCGTGCGTCGTCGTCCTGACGTGATCGGTGCGAGACAGGTGTCTATCGTTGGGGTCATGCCGTTCGACATCGCCTCCGTGAGAGGACTGTTCCCCTCCCTGGGCGACGGCTGGATCCACCTCGATTCCCAGCGCGGAATGCAGATCCCCGACGCCGTAGCCTCCGCAGTCTCACGCGGCGTCCGGTCGTACCCGGTGCTCGGCGGCGGGCTGTCCCGCCAGTCGTTGGACGCGGCTGCGACGACGATGCAGGCGCGTCAGGCGATCGCCGACCTGCTCGGCGCGGACCCGGCGTGCGTCGTCTTCGGTCCGTCGCGGGGCGCGCTGGTGTCGGCGCTGGTCGAGTCCCTCCCGGTGACGTCGTGGATCGGCGACGGCGTCGTGCTGTCGGTCCTCGACGACGAGGAGAACATCGTGCCGTGGCTGCGTGGTGCGGCCAGGCACGGCGCAGCGGTCCGGTGGGCGCAGATTGACATCGAGGACGGCTCGCTGCCGCCGTGGCAGTTCACCGATCTGGTCTCCGATCGGACGAGCGTGGTGTCGGTGGCGTTGGCGTCGTCGACGACGGGTGCGATCACCGACATCGGGCAGATCGCCGGACATGCCCGCGCTGCGGGCGCGCTCACGGTGGTAGACGCGACGAGTGCGGCGCCGTTCGTCCCGCTGTCGATGAATGAGATGGGCGCGGACGTCGTGCTGGTGAGCGCGGAGCGGTGGGGCGGTCCGCGGATGTCGGCGATGGTGTTCGCTGATCAGTCGCGGATGGCGTCGTTGACGAATGTGTCGATGGACCCGCACGCGACCGGCCCCGCTCGGCTCGAACCATCGCCCACACCCACCGCGTGGCTCGCTGGACTGGTCGCCTCGGTGGAGGTGCTCGCCGGTCTCGATTCGTCGGCGACCGGGAATCGGCGTCGTCGGCTGACGACGTCGATGGACGGCGCCTACGAGTATCTGCAGCGCCTCACCTTCTATCTGGTGAACGCTCTCGACAATCTCGGACACGTCCAGGTGATCGGCGCCGACACGCACCGAGTTCCGCTCGTGAGCTTCCTGGTCGACGGGGTGAGCGCGGAGAAGGTCGGTGTTCGGTTGAACGACAACGGGATCAGCGCGCTGCACGCTGTACCGAACCGTGCTCTGGACGCGATCGGCGTCGCTGACGCAGGCGGCGCGGTGACGGTCGGCCTCGGCGTCTACTCCACGCCGTACGAGATGGATCAGTTGGCGCGGGTGCTCGGTTCGTTCGGCTGAGTGAGACTCGTCGAGGGCGGCCTCGATTGGGAGTGACCGGAACCCCGACCGTATGGTTGCGTTCGAAAGTATGTAGTTCAGGGGGCTGAAGGGGCAGCGGTGTTGCAACAACATGACGGTGACGGGGGACTCGCACCGATTCTCGACAGCGCCGAGCGCGATCTGTGGCAGCAGTTCGTCACGGGCGGTTGGATGCTGTATCGGTCGCTGTTCAAGCAGATCGATTCGTCGTCGGCTTTGACGAGCGCCGATTGGCGCGTCCTCGAAGTATTGGCCACTGCGGAGGGGTTGCGGATCAGCGACCTCGCGGAGGCCACCCAGATTCCACTGAGCACGGTGTCCCGCCAGGTGGCCCGCTTCATCGAGAACGGGTATGCGTCCCGTCTCGAGAACGTTGACTACGATGCCCGCCAGAAGTGGGTGATGATCACCGATTCCGGTCGTGACATGGTGCAGCCGATCCTCGACGAACGCGACCGCGCCGTCCGACGACTCGTCATCGACTCACTGACCCCCGAAGAGTTCGACACACTGTGCCGCACCTTCGGAAAGATCGGCGAGCGAATCGTCCGCGAAGGCCTGTAACGCGACCCTGCTCGACGGCGGAGCCCCTATGGGCGAACACCGCTTTCGATCGAGCGAGTTGAGGGCCTCACTCCATTGTCAGCAGCACTTTTCCGACGGCTTCGCCGGAGTTCAGTCGTTCGTGTGCGGCGTCGGCATCGTCGAAGCGGAACGTGGAGTCGATGATCGGTGCGATATCGCCGCTTTCGATGAGCGGCCAGGTCCGGGCGACTGTCTCGGCGACGATCATGGCCTTGGAACCGGGCCCGGTGACGGGTCGTGCGCGCAGCGTGGTTCCAATGACGGCGGCGCGCTTGGCCATGAGGGCGCCGATGTTGAGTTCGCCTTTGACGCCGCCCTGCATTCCGATGATGACGAGTCGACCGCCGGTGGCGAGTGCTTTCACGTTCTTACCGAGGTACTTGGCTCCGATGATGTCGAGGATGACGTCGGCTCCGCCCTGTTCGGCGAGGACGTCGTCGAACTCTTGGGTCGTGTAGTCGATGAGGACGTCGGCGCCGAGTTCGCGGCAGCGTTCGAGTTTGGTCTGGTTACGTGCGGTCACGGCGACTCGTGCGCCGAGCGCATGCGCGAGTTGGATTGCGTGGGTGCCGATCCCGCTGCTGCCGCCGTGTACCAGGAGTAGTTCGCCAGGTGTGAGGTGTCCAGTCATCACGACGTTCGACATCACGGTGCACGCGACTTCGGGGAGCGCCGCCGCCGAGACGAGGTCGATGCCCCGCGGCGCGGGCATCACTTGTGCTGCCGGAACGGCGACCTTCTCCGCGTAGCCGCCGCCCGCGAGTAGCGCGCAGACGTCGTCGCCGACCGCCCAGCCGGAGACGTCGTCGCCGATCGCCGAGATCGTGCCGGAAGCTTCGAGCCCGAACACGTTCGACGCCCCCGGCGGCGGCGGGTACTTCCCTGCACGCTGCATGATGTCGGCGCGGTTGACGCCCGCCGCCGCGACATCGACGATCACCTCGCCGGGTGCCGGCTCTGGATCGGGTAGATCGACGATGTCCAGGCTCTGCGATTCGGGGATGGCGCGCATGACTCCAGTCTTCCACCGATCCGGCCGGTGGGCACGCCCGCCGAGCTCATGCGATAGCCTCGTCGGCGGAAGACTTGCTCCGCGTCGCTACGCGACTGCCGCAGATCGCGCGGGCCGTCTTTCGAAGGAAGCGTGGCAGAGCGGCCGAATGCACTCGCCTTGAAAGCGAGCGTGGGTAAAACCACCGGGGGTTCAAATCCCTCCGCTTCCGCAGAGAAGGGCCAGGCTCTTACGCGTTCACCCGCCACGAATGACGAAACTGATGCGCGGGACGCTCTCGCCGCCGCTCTCTCCCGTGCGATACGTGCCGCCATCGAAGTCGGCTCACTGAGCTGCACGTGGGTAATCTGTGTCACACTATTTGCTGGCCGATTGCGGGTTGCTGTTACCGGTTGTAGCGTCAGTCTCATCTGTTGTGGCGATTCGGGAGGAATCGTCCAGGTTGCCCGGGGGTTCACTACTCGTACATGCGAGTACTAGATATCCCTCGGGTCGGGGGCTGTGGCTTTTCTTCCCGCCGTGGTCGCCGTGTGAATGTGGGGGCAATTCGTGAAGAAGTTCATCGGCGTCATGTGCGTTGTTCTGGGCGCGTTGATCAGCGTCGCCGCGTTCGGCGTCCCTGGTGATGCGTCGGCTGGTCCGACGCGGTCGTTTGCTGACAAGTCCGTGACGCGTCATTCTGATGATGGGTGGACAGTACAAACTGTCTAAGTCGGGGGAGAAGATCCGGAGCGTGCCGGCGCTCAGTCGTGGGCATGGTTCGTATGAGGCGTTCTTGTCGTTGCGTGGTGCTGCGCGGATGTCGGGGTCCGGGACGGTGCCGGTGGACGCCGCTGTCGTCTCGACGGGCTTCCAAGTCTCGTGCCAGTGGCAGATGGACGGCGTCAACCTCGGGGTCACCGGCGGCCCGACCGCGCAAATGTCCATCTCCTATCCGCCCGCGATCGTGCTCGGCGCGCAGGTGATGCCGAACATTTCGACAACCCTGAAAAATGGTGTGTCGATCGATGTCCCGTTCGGGCAGAAGCCGTTGCAGGGTCCGTCGGCTGGTGTCCGATTGGACGGAGTCCGTGTGGAGATCTCCGGATGCGTCGGCGCACGCCCAGCTGTGCGGGCGTATGTGCGGGTGGCGATGACGAGCAAGGCGAATGACAACACGTTCAACCTGTACGGCAAACCCCACCTGCTCTAACCCGTGCGCTTACCAAGCACCAGGAACTACTCGAATAGGAAAAACCGATGATGGCACGTAAATCAGTAGGGAGCGTCGCAGCGGTCGTCGCGGTCGCGGGTGTGACCGCATCGCTGGTCGGTACTGGTGAGGCTGATGCGGCGACCCGCCACGGCATCAAGCTCTCGCATTCGCAGACTGTCGCGGTCTCCCAGCACGGGTTAGGGAACGCGTTCTCGGCGATCCCGTACATCCCGAACCTGGTCTACAACCCGGGCTGGGGACGCGGTATCCAACACGCTGCGAACGATGCGGCCCGCCACGGCGGCTGCATCAGCATCGGGATCATCACCAGCCCAGGAGAATCCAATCTCGACTACGTCAGCGTCTACCCAGCACGATCCTGTGCACGCTAGCCGGCACTGAACACACCTGACCACTGAGCACCAGCTATACCGGGGGACGCCGACATGACCACCAACACCAGCACGCAACCGCTGACTACTCCTGATCGGCCCAAGCATTCACGCCAGGCGCAGGCTCAGGATCATCAAACCGGCGCCGTTACGTCGCCAGTAACCAGTCCGCCGCCCCTTCCGCCTAGTAGCGCCGGTCAGGAATCGCCGGGTGTGGATCGGTCAGTGTCGGTGTGGACGATGTTGCTGTTCATCGCTGGGTGCGCGATTTTGGTGGTCGCTGCGTGGAATCTGCCGAACCTGATCCGGTGGGGAGACGACTACGGAACCGTCCTGGTGTTCCTCGCGTTCTTTATGGTGATGTCGATCGGTGGCCGCTGGTTCTGGACCGGTATCGACGCCATCTGGAGCGCTGTCCGCGGCAAGGACCAGTCGTGACCCGCGCGAACAAGACCGCTCGCATGCCTAGCGGGGCGAGACGTCGTGGTCCGGCTCTGGTGGCTGGTATTGGGACACTCGGTTTCACTGGTGCGATGTTTGCTGCCGGGTTCACCGGGGGTGCTGGTGATGCTGGTGCGGATGCGTTGTGTGATCAGATGCGCGCCCAGTACGGGCCGAGCTGGCCCTGCATTAGCGTGCCGACCTACACGCCGCCGCCGACGATGCCGACCCAGCCGAGCACTCCGAATGCTCCGGGAGCCCCGTCGGGGAACGGACCGGTCATCGGCGGTGATCCCGGCCCGGGGCCTGGTCAGGGCAACGGCACACCCATCATCGGCGGAACCACCCCAGGACCCCGCGCGCCAGGAAACACGCGAGCTCCCGGGAACACGCACGTACCCGGTGTACCGACCAGACAGGCACCCGGTGTGACCACGGTTGCACCGGCTCCGACCCAGCGTGAGCGGCCCGGCCAGTCCGATATCGCCCCGTTGCCCGGACGTACAACCGCGCCTGCGGATGTGCCGGTCGGGCAGCCGCATCCCGGATCGAGCAATGAAGCGTTTCTAAGTCCGTCGACGGACGGTGAGCCGACGATCCGGCTGCCGATATGGGTGATCGCCGGGGCTGCGGCCGTGGCTGCGGCCAGCCCGCGCGGGCGGTCGCTGCTCAAGCGTGGTGGTTCCACGCGAGCGACGGTAGGTCCGTCGCGAATGGTGTTGATGCACGACGAATCCTCGCCCACCACCTACCGGTTCGCGATGAACGTCCCCGACGGCGGCTACACCAAGGTCAACCCGGACGGGTCTGCGACGGTCTATGACAAGGACGGCAACGCGATTCGCCAGGTCGCGCGCCCGTGGGCGTTCGACGCGGCCGGGCGGCCACAAAAGACGTGGTACACCGTTGATGAGAACGGTGACCTGGTTCAGCACATCGAACCAGCAGACAACGCACTGTTTCCGATCCTGGCTGATCCCACCGAGACTACTGGCGCGGCCGCTAGCGCTACCGCTGGCGCGTCGGTTGGTGCCTCGGCCGGTTCTGAAGCGCCAGCGGGAGAATCGGCAGGTGAGGGTGACAATGCCATAGCCGGGATGCTGACACCACTGGTTCAGGGAGGCTCGACCGCGAACGGGCTGGGCCCGGAAGCAGGAGCACCCGCTACCCCCACACAGCCTGAGACCGCACCCGATCACATCCCCAACGCATTCGGAGTAGGCGAGCAGAAAGCTGAGCAACCAGCCCCAGATTCATCGGCACAGACCAACTCTGATGCGTTGGGTGATCTCATGAATCCGTCGTTCGACGGATCGGCGACTCCGGAGTCGTCTGAGCCTGAGTTCAATCCGTACAACCCGCTCACCTATCCCGAGACCGGTCAGGGCAGTGACGGGCAGACCCAGTCGGATCAGGCCCAGTCTGATGCGTTGGGCGACTTGTTGATGCCCTCGTTCGACGGGTCGGATAGCCCGGAGTCGTCTGAGCCTGAGTTCAACCCGTACAACCCGCTCACCTACCCCGAGACCAGTCAGAGCGGTGACGGGGACGGGCAAACCCAAGCGGATCAGGCCCAGTCGGATGCGTTGGGTGAGCTCCTGATGCCCTCGTTCACCAAGGAGCCTCAGCCCGACGGGCGCGTCGATGCTCCTGCTGCGGGTCAGTCGATGACCTATACCGAGTGGCTGCGGTACACCAACAATCAACGGTTGGACGGCAGAGTCCATGAGCGGGTCGCCGACGACGGCACTCTGTCCTACTACGATCTGTCTCGCGGCCCCAACGGCGAACAAATCGAAGGCCCCGTCACCGGCTTCGGCACCGCCCTCGAGAACGAGACCGTCTACAACTTCGGCGACGGAACCGGCAAAACCGGGACAGGACAACCAGCAGTACAAGACACCAACGGCAACTGGTGGGTCATCAACCACAACGGCCCGAACGGGAGTTTCACCAGGTCAGCGGTCGTCAACGGTGAGAAGCTGGAGATCGCGGTCACCCCGCTCCCGCACGGTGGCTACCTAGAGTACGACCGTAGCGGCACCAACATCCTGCGCGAGTTCGACCGCCACGGAAACCTTATCGGCGCATACCGTATCAATCCCGACGACCCTGAAGATTCCATCCCGCGCCATATCGGCAAATGGCTCCAACAGCCCGACCGGGCATTCATTATCAGCGAGGGCGGCACCGAACTCGGCGCGCTCGGAGCAGGACTAGCTGAGGCAGCCGACCGCGCCAGCGGATCCCAAGCCGCAACCGTCGCCCGCTGGGCAAAACGATTCAATAGAGCAGGCGTAACCGGAACAGCCCTGACCGAAGGCGCGCAGGCTTTAACCGGAGAAAAGCCCCCAGTACAGGCAATAGCGGACGGCATCGGAATCGCCTCTGCCGGCTACATTGGAGGCACAATCGGGGCGTCTGTGGGAGGTCCCGTGGGAGCTGCCGTCGGTGCCTACACCGGAGCTCTCCTGTACGAACACAAGCAAGGCATAATCGACGCAGTGAAAGACCCAGTCGACGGCATGAAAAAGCTCGGCGGCACCATCGTCGGCTGGCTCAGCTAAAAGCTGTATCAGCACCGCAATCGCTGCAGGAACGAGGATCTGATGAGTGAAGGAACACTCTCATGGATTGTCTTGATCGGCTTCATTGTCCTATTCGTAGCGCCAATGTTTGCTGTTCGCCTTATAGAGAAACTCCGTATGCTGTGGTCTGTTCTATTAGTGCTCGCTGGATCCATCCCTGTAACCGTAGCTATAGTTGTCGACTCTGGAGTTCTTGTTGGTCTCGGCATGATTCCTGTAATGGTCGTCGGATTATGGGGGTGGGCGTTTGTTCAGGCGAACAATTATCATTTCACGAAGAAGAAGTTGAATTCTCAGTTTCCTCGAATATTTCGCGATAACAAGAATGAATTGAAGTAGTTGCCGCGTTAACCAGTGGGCAAATTGAGAAAGTAGGCGTGCATGAGTGATGGGGATCAGGGGCTTGCTGGGTCTCTTAGGGTGCAGGGGTTTATCGACGGGGGTCTGGATTCGGCCAGTTATCAGCCCGTTCCGGAGTTGTGGGCGCGGATTCCGGCGGAGGCGATGGATGTTGTTGCTCCGGCCAATCGTATTGGCAGAGGTTGGTCACCTACCTCGGTGCTCATCGAGTGCAGGTTGGGTGCGATGCCGGGAGATGAGGTCGTCACGCTCGGTGTCGAACACGAGCTCCGGGACGTATTCTCAGGGAACGGTAGCGTCCGTCCACTGGCCGATATCCCGGGCCGTGGAAAGACTGTCGGCCTAGCGGGAGGTTTCCTCTACGAGGGAATGGACCTGTGGTCAGACACACAGTACGTCTTCGACTCTAGTCGTCTCGTGCTGAGACAGCAGACGTTCACCTGTGAACTCTCGCGTCGAAACGAATACATCGACGCAATGCGTGAAATCCGCGACTGGTTTATGACAATCGTGCAGTAGTGCAGATTGTATCTCCTACACGGCGGCTTCTTTGGGGGAGATGATCTGGACCATTGTGTTTACGCTCGTCGTTATTGGAATATTTGGTGTTGGGTTCGTCGCTGGACGGAGTGGAGGGTAGGTCAGCTTGTGGCCTCTATGGGCGTCTGCTTGTTCGATGGCTTCTCTTCTATCCGGTTGTGCGACGTTCGTGGAATCTCACGATCGATCGTTCATGAGACACCCCCGATCGCTGATCTGTTCGTGCAGGTCGTGGTGTGTAACCTGACTTTTATCAATTTAGTGCGCACTTCTGATCGCTCCGAGGGTCGCAGCCGGGTCGTCCGGTAGCGGGTCTGCGGCGGTGACGGTCTGATCGCCGACGCGGGTCTCGATGGTCCTGTAGCGGCGGGTGGTGGTCACGAACTTCTTGATCGACCAGCCCGTTCGTTCCTCGATCACGCGGGTCACCGCGAGCGCCATGACGATCGCCAGGCGTGCCCGGATGGAGTCCTCGGTCCGATGGTAGATCGGCCGTGCCGCCAAATCACCTTTTGACACGGGTGAAAGTCTTCTCGATCCGCCACAGCTGGTGGTGGGCGCCGATCACGAACTCCGGTGTCGGCGCATCGATGTTGGTGATGTAAGCCTTCCACCCAGCCACGTCCGTGCCTTCGTCTCCAACTCGCGATTGACGCTCTTATCCGCACCGGTGAGGGTGACGAACCGGTTGCGCTTGACCGGGGTCATCCCGGCTACGGCCTTCTCGGCCTTGCCGACCTGCTCGTTGACCCCACGCAGACATCCGGATCCGCGGCCAACACGTCATAGCCGAAACTCCACTCGAAGGCGACGCCGCCGACATCATCGCCAAACTCCGGGCGTCAGCAGGGCACTAAAATGGCACGAGTCAGGTCTGACTGAAATCCGGAGAGTCCTTAAACTGACCGCGCTTCTGTCATATCGATCGGCGGTGCGGCGGACCTGGACGCGTCTCGGCGAACCCGACCCGATGAGGCGCGGGGTGGACCGACTCAGGGACGCCGGCTCCCCCTGTAGCAGTAGTGACAGTCCCGCCGCGCCGGGAACTCGGTAGGGCCGGCCCAGGCCCCGGAGCTCGACATCCCAATGGACTTCCGAATACGTTCCGAATACGATTGACGCATGACCACACCAGCGTTCCGCACCACCACGCGTCGCTCCTCGGACTTGAGCAAGCACTCCGCAGAGGTCTTCACTGAGGCCGAGGACCACCCGGTGACCGTGACTCGTCGCGACGGCGAAGACCTCGTGCTGATGTCTCGGCGTCACCTCGAGAGCCGCAACCGAATGCTGGAGTTCGCGGCACAGCTGATTGGCGTGGCAGTAAACGACAACGGCTCCGTCGCCGACCGGATGGCGAACGCGTTCCCGTGGATGCTCGCACTGTCGGCGGAGGATCGGGAGACCTGCGCACAGGACCTCGTCGACGCCGCGCGTGCCTCGTTCTTCACCGACCAGCCACATCGTGTACTCGCGGAGCTGACCTCGTGGCGCGAGACGGCAACCGCACTGGCCGCCGGCCTCGGCCAGACTGATGTCGAGTGGCTCGATGACGACGATGCCGCCACGGTCGAGCGTCCGTAGTCGTGGGGCAGCGCGACGAGGCTGTCCCTCGGCCAACGAAGAAGTCTGAGTACGCGATCAAGTTCGCGTCAGCTGGCGCGAAGAAGGGATGGAGGGATCTCGCGGCGACGATTCGCGGCCCATTGGCCGACGCCTGGGATTTCCTCACCCGGACGCCGACTAGAGAAACTCCGACGAACTACCCGCTCCGCGGCGATCTCGAACGGGTCACGCGGAACGGGCAGACCCACGACCGCTGGCAGCACAAGCCGACGGCCAAGGGAGACGCTCGCATCTGGTTCTACGTGCAGGACCACGCGGTGTTCCTGGAGCAGGTGCATACCAATCATCCGAATGAGACCAAGTAACTCCTGTAGCACGGTCGACCAGGGCGACGCATACGCTGCCCGCGAACCGGCCCCGGTAGACGATGCCGTCGAGCTCGTCGTGAGCGCGGTGGATGGTGCGTCGGGCCGCAACGCAGCGATGTCCCCACTTTTTCAATCAATGATTGAAACGGTGGCGTACCCTTCGATCTATGGCTAGAACAAGTTCCTATCCGTACCTCCTCGGGCGGGGCCAGATCGGCCCGATGCCACTGCGCAACCGGGTCGTCCTGCCCGCGATGGACATGAACGTCTGCGTCGACGGCGTCATCGAGCAGGAGGACATCGATCACTACGCCGCACGCGCGGCCGGCGGTACCGGCCTGATCATCACCGGGGCGGCAGCGGTCGCGTACCCGATCGGCGCCACCAGCACGAAAGAGCCGGGGCTATCCGAGGACCGGTTCATCCCCGGCCTCAAGGCACTGGCCGATGCCGTTCACGAGGCGGGCGGCAAGCTCTGCGTGCAGAGCACGCACCACGGCAAGGTCGCCCGCATCGACACCCTCAACGACCGCCCGCTGCTGGTGCCGTCGAAGCCGAACTACACCTACGACATGTCTGCGCTCGTCGACAGCACCCCCGAAGAACTCGGGAAGATGGCCGCCGTCACCGGCGGCAAGACAGGGTCCACCCACACCGCCACCGCCGACGACATCGCCTGGCTGATCCAGACCTGGACCGAGGCCGCCGTCCGTTGCCGACAGGCGGGCGTCGACGCCATCGAGATCCACTGCGCCCACGGTTATGTCCTCGGCGCATTCCTCAACCGGATCGACAACCTGCGCGACGACGAGTACGGCGGCAGCCTGACCAATCGTGCCCGGCTGGCCTGCGAGGTCATCGCCTCGGTCAAGGCCGCGGTCGGTGACACGATGGCCGTGCTGGTGCGCGTCGCAGGGGCCGAGTTCGGCCAGGAAGGTGCGCTCACGAACGACGAGGCGTGCGCCGCGTCGGCCCTGTTCGAAGAGGTAGGCGCCGACGCCATTCACGTGACCGGCTGGGGGCGCAACCCGTTCTCCAACTTCACTGACGGCCCGCTGCCGAACAAGGTCGGCGCCTACCTCGATCTGGCGGCCGAGATCAAGAAGCATGTACAGATCCCGGTCATCGCCGTCGGGCGCATGCTCCCCGACGTCGCCGAGGAGGCGATCGCGGCAGGCCGCATCGACTTCGCTGCAATGGGCCGCCAGCTGTTGGCCGATCCGGAGTTGGTCAACAAGCTCGCCGCCGATACGCCCGAGCAGGTCCGCCCGTGCATCAACTGCTACGTGTGCGTGCAGGAGAACTTCTGGGATGACACCCCGCTGTGCGCGGTCAATCCGGCCCTGGGCGACGAGAGGCTCCTTCCGCTGCAACCGGCGCGTCGCGGTAAACGGGTCGTCGTCGTGGGCGCCGGACCGTCGGGCCTGGAAACCGCACGCCTGCTCACCCTGCGCGGCCACCACGTCACCGTCGTCGACAAATCCGATCGCCTCGGCGGGACCCTGTGGTTCTCGACTCTGACCACCCCGGACAACGAACGACTGCTCGACTGGCTGACCGCCGAGATGAAGCGGTTGAACATCGAGATCCGACTCAAGACCACCGCGACCCCGGAGCTGATTCGCGGCCTCGCCCCCGACCACGTCGTCGTCGCCACCGGCGCCGTGCGCCCCCGCCCCGACATTCCCGGTGGTGATCTACCGCATGTCCACACCGGCGATACTCTGCGAAACCTGATGTTGGGCAACGCCGCGGCTTCCGACGGGTCACTCGTCCTGCGCGCCATGGGCAAGCTCGGCAAGCTGTCGGGCGTCACCAAGAGTCCTACGGCGATTCGCCGACTCACGCGGTCGTTCCTGCCGATGGGGCACGACGTCGTAGTGATCGGCGGATCGCTGGTCGGCCTAGAGCTCGCGGAGTGGCTGGCCGACCGCGGACGCAACGTAACCCTTCTCGAATCCGGTACGCCCCTCGGACTGCCGATGGCCATGCCGCGCCGCTGGACCGCGGTGCGCCGGGCCGCCGAACTCGGCGTGCACGTGCACCGCCAGGCGACGGTCACCCGCATCACGTCCGATGCCGTCGAGTTCACCGTCAAGGATGAGGCACATACGGCGCCGGCCTCGATGGTGGTCTACGCCGCCGACACGGCGGCCGACGCTCCGCTCGCGCGCGAACTCGAGGCGACGGGAATCCCCGTCGAGGTGGTCGGCGACGCCGGGCAGGTCGACTACATCGAAGGTGCGATTCACTCGGCGTGGAAGTTCGCCACGGCGTACTGACCGGCCGGCTGGGGCGTCGGCCAGTTGGCTGATCCGGAAGTCGTTGCGGTGGAAAGCGAATAGACTCGAATGTCGTGAGCCGTAAACCGTCCCGGTGGACCCCCGCGCTGCTGATCAGCCTCGTCGTGACTCTCCTCGTGGCCGGTTGCGGCTCCGACGGCGGTGATCGGCAGACCGACGAATCGAAGCCGCCGGCCTCAGGTGCAGTCGATGCCGACCTGGCGGGCCGGGTCCCGGACGACATCCGGGCGGCGGGCGAGCTCACGGTCGGCACCAGCGCACCGTACGAGCCGATGGTCGGCATGGGCGAGGACGGACAGTTGACCGGCTTCGACGTCGACGTGTTGAATGGGGTCGCCAAACTCCTCGGCCTACGACTCAACCTGCAGCAGACCAAGTTCGAGCAGATCCTCCCGGGAGTCGTCGACGGAACCTATGACGTGGGTTCGCGCGGATTCTTCGACACTCGGGCCCGCCAGAAGACCATGGACATGGTGACCTACTTCCGTGGCGGCACCCAGTGGGCGCAGCGGTCCGGTGACACGGTCGACCCGAACAACGCATGCGGGCGCACCGTCGCAGCAGCGGCCGGTACCGTCCAGCACACGGTCGAGCTGCCCGCCAAGAGCAAGGCGTGCGTGACAGTCGGCGACAAACCCATCAAGATCGTCGCCGCACCCACCCAGGACGACGCGGTCCGTGCGCTCACCGACGGGTCGGCCGACGCGATGTCCGCCGACTCCGTCGTGGTCGCGACGACTGTCCGCCGAAGCGCCGACGAACTGACCGCAGCGGGCGAGGTGTTCGACTCCCAGCCGTACGGGTTCGCGATCGCGAAGAAGTCACCGTTGGGCGAGGTACTGCAGTCCGCCGTCCAGAAACTGATCGACCGAGGCGAGATGACGACGATCGCTCAGAAGTGGGGGCTCGACGGCGAGATCAACGCTTCGACCATCAACGGAGCGACCATATGAGAATGCGCACGCTCGGCCGTCTGATCACCGCGTCGACTGTCGCGGTAGCGCTCGCGCTGA
This sequence comes from Gordonia liuliyuniae, assembly GCF_021739025.1. Lineage (GTDB taxonomy): Bacteria > Actinomycetota > Actinomycetes > Mycobacteriales > Mycobacteriaceae > Gordonia > Gordonia liuliyuniae. Next base: position 581,658 of record NZ_JAKKOT010000002.1, read on the forward strand.
CGAGCTGCGCCGCGGATGACGACGCGGCCTCGGACGCCACCCCTGCCGAGCCGGCAGACCGCGGGGCTGCGGCCCGTGCTCTCGCGAACGTCGAATCGACGTCGGACGTGACCGTCGACCGATACCTGTATCCGACGACGACGGGCGACCGCGACGATCGACAGAACTGGGCGGACGTGTATCTGCCGCCCGGCGACCACGAGCCGGGCACCGTACCTCTGGTCGTGCTCGTCCACGGTGGCGGATGGCAGTCGAAACTCGGCGCCGATGTGTTCGTGTCGCTGTCTCGGCGGCTCGCCGAGCGAGGCCTCGCCGTCTACAACCTTGAGTATCGGCGGGTCGGCTCCGGCGGCGGATGGCCGACCACGTTCAAAGACGTCGCCGCCGCGCTCGACTTCGTTCCGAACGTTCAAGCGGCGCTGCCGGAGATCTCGACGGACGACGCCGTAGTCGCCGGACACTCGGCGGGCGGCCAACTGGCGATGTGGTCGGGGACTCGTCACAATCTCGAAGACGACGAGATCGGCGCCGGGCCGGAGTTCCGGCCCACCTATGTGATCTCGCTGGCCGGGACACTCGATATGCGGCAGGCGGCGCTCAATGGCAATCCGCGTGCCCGCAACGTGATGGGCGGTATGCCCAGCGAGGTGCCCGACCACTACGCGTCGGTCAGCCCGATCGAGAACATCGACCCCGACGTTCCGATCATCGCGATGACCGGCACCGCCGACACCGTTGTCGCACCCAGCATGGCGACGAAGTATGTGAGAGCGGTCAAGAAGGCTGGCGGCCGTGGAGCTCTCGTGAGGTTCCCCGGCGTCGACCACACCCAGATCGTCGCCTCAGATTCGGCGACCTTCCCGCAGATCATCGAAACGATCAGTCGGGCGGCGCACAACGCCCACCGTGACTGAACCGACGGGGATTGAATCGACGCCGAGGGAAGCTGACAGCCGAGGATGCTGACAGGCCGCGGCTTCAGTACACGGACATCGCGTCGACGACCTCGGTCTGCATACCGGCCAGGTACCAGACGAGCGCGAGCAGCGCCCACACGAGACATGAGGCCCCGGCCCAGACCGCGATGTTGGCGCGGCGGTAGTGGACCAGGCACGCCGTGTACTCGCGGAGGAACGCGGCGGGCAGATAGTAGGCGGCGGTCGGTGCGCCGACGACCGTGGCGTCCAGCCCGAGGCCGCGCGTCAGGGACGCAGTGCGCAAGACGTGGAAGTCGCTCGTGACGACGGTCAACTTCGGCGCGGCACAGCCGATGCCCGCGAGCACTGCACGCGAGTTGACCAGGTTCTCCTCGGTGGTCGTCGACGTGTCTTCGCGGACGATCCGATTCTCGTCCACGCCGGCGTCCACCGCGTACCGCGCCATCGCCTCCGCTTCGGAGACGACCTCGTCGTCGCCTTTGCCGCCGGACATCAGGAGCAGCGGCTCGTGGCTCGGATCCGTTGCCGCGTCGAGCATCTCGATTCCGCGGTCGATCCGGGCACCCAGCAGTGGCGTCACCGAGTCGCCGGAGAGTCCTGCGCCCAGGACGATGACGGCGTCGGACGGCGCAGGCCTGCTGAAACGTCCGTACACGGCCGCATACGCGGTGTAACCGCCGAGTGTGATCACCACGATGGCGATCGGGATCACGACGAACGGCACGAGCAGTGCGATCGTGAGGTACGAGTCGACAGTGGCCAACGCGATCCCGGTGGCGACCGTCGCGGCGAGAACCGCCAACAGGAACAGACCGAATGCGGCCGGCACCAGGGTCGCGACCCGAAGGCCTTCGCGGCGGACCACGACGACAGCGTTGAACAGCAGATACACACCCGTCGCGAACAAGACGACGAGCACCAGCATCACGGGACCGAAGACGGCGATGTCAGTGAGATCGGACTCCGGTGACAGTGCTGCGCACAGCAAGACGATGAAGACCCAGGTGGCGGTGGTGCATCCGATGATGGCCATGCCGTAACTCGTCCGTCGAGGCTCCCGAACGATCCGGGTCACCGTCACCGTCCACAGAGCAAGAGTGAGAACTCCGAAGCAGATTGTCGTGATCGTCATGACTGCACTCTATGGCCGGCGGTACCGGAGCCGTGGATGCACCGCGTACTGATCTCGGGCAGCGGGGTCACCACCTGAAATATTCACGCGTACCGATGTCGCCGACGTGGCACGTTTCCGCGAACCCGCTGGCGGCGGGTCGCGCCCGGGCGCGTCGATCGAAGGTCGCGATCGGGGCGGTGCCGGGTCTCCCGCTGTGGAAAGAATCCGCAGGTCAAACAGGCGATAGTGTCCGAATTTCCGCGATGGGAAGTGTCGCAGTCCGGATGGATCTGCCGGTCGCGCGCGGGACGATATCTCGTTCTGGTGCACCAGGGAGGCTCTTTGAAAAAGGACGCCGACGAGTCGGCGCTCATGTGCGCGCAGTCCAGCCGGGGCGATTCAGACCGGGGTTGCCTACCGTGCGGCAGGTAGATAGCGTGTGACCACCCCCACAATCCCAGGGAGATACCCACCGACTCCGAGGGAGACCGAACCTCGATGTACCTCCACCTATCTGATGAGATTCGCGAGTTGCGCCAGGCGCTTCGCGGCTACTTCACACGACTCCTCACTCCCGAGATCCGCAGCGCCTTGCTCAGCGAGGGCGAGGCAGGCGGCCCCACACGTGACCGAGTCCTCCGCCAGATCGGCAGCGACGGATGGCTCGGCCTCGGCTGGCCGGTCGAATACGGCGGCCAGGGTCGCGGCGAAGCCGCCCAGTACGTGTTCTTCGACGAGGCGTACCGAGCAATGGCGCCCATCCCGATGATCACGCTCACCACTGTCGGGCCCACGCTGATGAAATACGGAACGCAGGAGCAGAAGGCATACTTCCTCCCGCGGATCCTTGCGGGAGAACTGGTCTTCGCGATTGGCTACACCGAACCCTCAGCCGGGACCGACCTCGCCTCGCTGAGCACACGGGCGGTCCGTGACGGCGACGTTTACGTGATCAACGGCGGCAAGGTATTCACCTCGAGCGCCGACGGCGCCGACTGGATTTGGCTAGCGGCTCGCACCGATCCTGATGCTCCCAAGCACAAGGGCATCTCGCTGATTCTCGTGCCGACCACTGATCCCGGATTCTCGGTCACGCCCGTTCGCTGTCTCGGCGATGCAAGCACTACTGCCACGTATTACAGCGACGTGCGAGTACCGGCATCCAACGTCGTGGGTGAGGTGAACGGCGGCTGGCGGATGATCACGACACAGCTCAACCACGAGCGAGTCGGCCTCGCCGCGTACTCGGGGATGTGCGAGGGATTCCTCGACGACGTCCGCGCGTGGGCCAACGAGCAGCGCACTGCCGACGGCGGGCGGCTCAGTGACCAGGGCTGGGTCCGTTCGCTTCTCGCTGAGGCGACTGCGCAGTTGCGTGCGATGCGCCTGATGAACTGGCGGCTCGTCTCTGCCGCCGCCGATGGCGACGTCCATCCCGGCAACGCCTCGGCGGCCAAGGTCTTCGCGACCGAATCGGTGGTCGACGTGTATCGCAAGCTGCTCGAGATCACCGGCCCGCGAGGCCTGCGCGTGACCGACGAGCCGTGGCGGTTCGACGGCGGTCGACTGGCGCACCTGAACTTGTCGGCGCAGATCAACACCTTCGGCGGCGGTGTCGCCGAAGTCCAACGAGAGATTGTCGCGTGGACGCGACTTGGCATGACGAGGAGCGCACGATGACCGAGACGGTGACAACTGACCCCGCGCCGTGCATGGACTTTCACCTATCGGAGGAAGAGAACGGCCTCGTCGAGGCGGCAGTCGCGATGTTCTCCGAGCTCAGCACTGACGCCGCCGTTGTGGCAGGGGAGGAGGACGAGACTGCGTACGACGAGCGCATCTGGTCGCACCTCGTGGACGGCGGTCTACTCGAAGCGATCCTCCCATCCTCAGCAGGCGGCACCGGCCTCGGCATGTCGGGATTGGTCCAAGTCTTGCGCGTACAGGGCATGCACCTCGCTCGGGTTCCGCTCGCATCTACCGCGGTGGCCGCCCTCGCGATCGCTTCGCTGGGCGGGCCGTCGGCAACCCTCGCACAGATCGTCGCGGGCTCGGCACGGGTCGCGGCGCTGCTCCCTGAGGCGCTCACCCGCGTCGACGGAGCCGCAGCGTCCGCTGGCTTCACTCTCACCGGGGCAGTCGACTTCGGTTATCTGGCTCCGGCCGCCACCCATGTGATGGTCACGTTCCACACCCTCGACGGCGAACGGGTCGCCGTCGTTCCCGTCGACCGAATCGGAGTCTCGCTCGATCATTGGCGCGGCATCAGCGGCCAACTCCATGCCGCCGTAACCTTCATCGACGTGCAGATCGCCGCCGAGGAACTCGTCGGCGTCGGGTCGGATGCCGCTGGGTGGGTCCGGAGGCACTTGCTGGTTGCCGTGGCGGCATTGCAGGGCGGGGTGTGCCACGAAGCCGTCCGCCGCACAGCGTCGTACGTCTCCGAACGCGAGCAGTTCGGCCGTCCCCTCTCGACCAACCAGGGCGTCGCCATGCGCGCCGCCGACGCGTCGATCGATTCCGAGGTGATCGAGCTTACCGTTCTCGACGCCGCCTTCGGACTGGACGCGGCGCGTACCGAGCCCGGCGAGAGTGTCGACGTCCACGAGAGCGCTCTGGTCGCAGCGTGGTGGGCGAAGCAGGCTGGGATCCGGGTCGTCCACGCCACCCAACACTTGCACGGGGGCGCAGGCGCCGACCTGGACAACCACATCCATCGATTCTTCGTATGGGCGCGTGAGATCGACATCCTCTGGGGTGCAGCCGATTCGATCCGGGACGAACTCGGCGCGCTCGTGACGACCAAGGACGAACAGTGAGTACCCCACCGGTATCGACGCTGAAGGGCGGGGTCGTCGGCACCCTTGTCGTGCTTGTCTTCGCCGAAGTCGTCGCAGCATTTGAGACCACGATGGCGACCCAATTGCTGTACACCCCCGGAGAGTTCTTCACCAAAGACCTGTCGGCGCTGATCTGGATCGTCACCGTCTACGCGTTGGCCGCGGCGCTCGCGACCTGCTTCGTCGGACGTCTTGGTGACCAATTCGGTCGGCGGAACGTACTGATCGCCGTGCTGATCGTCTCTCTGGTCGGCTCGGTGATCAGTGCGTGCGCCCCGTCTTTGACCGTCCTCATCGCCGGCCGCGCTCTGCAAGGCGTCAGCGGGGCGATCCTTCCGCTGACGATCGGAATCGTCCGCGCGTCGTTCCCGGCGGGCCGGGTCGCGCTCGGAGTGGCCGTAGTGAGCACGTCAGCACTGGTCGCGGGCGCCTCGGGTTCCCTAGTCGGCGGCGTGCTGCTCGATCACGCAACCTGGCACTGGATCTTCTGGTCTGCCGCCATTCTCGCAGGAGTGTCAGCCTTCCTGGCCTGCACCATGATTCGGCGCGACCCGCCCGAGACCTTGGCGTCGGCGAAGGGTATCGACTGGTTCGGCGGCATCCTGTTCGGCGGTGGCATAGCTGCGACACTCTATGGCGCAACCACGAGCAAAGATCTCGGCTGGAACAGCACGCAGGTCCTGGTGTTCATCGTCATCGGTGTGGCAGCCCTGGTGCTCTGGTATCAGTGGGAGCGCCGCATCGCCGACCCGATGATCGATCTAGCCATGTTCGCCGACCGAAAATTCTCACTCGGTATGGTCGCGACCGCGTTGATCGCACTCGGCCCGATCGGCATGGGGACGGTCCTCTCGATCACCCTGTATCGCACGCCCAACGTCATCAACTCCCCGAGCGGCGACATTTCCCTGCCGGTCGGCCTGGGATACAGCGCGACGATGGCCGGCGTCCTCGGATTCCTCACCGCCGCAGCGTCATTCGCGATCGCTCCGTTGATCGGAAGAATCAGTCAGAACTATGGTGCTCGGACCGGCCTCATGGCCGGCTCGGGTCTGGTCATCGTCGGCTTCGGGATCGTCTCCTTTGCCCCGACGGATCCGGTCGTCGTCATCGCCGGGCTGCTGCTGAGCGTCTTCGGAAACGGATTCCTGTATGCGGGAATGCCGACGGTGATCGTCGAATGCGTCACTCCCGAGCACACGTCGACCGCCACCGGGATCAATGCGGTGGTGCGCACTACCTTCCAAGCGGTCGCCGCGTCGCTGGTGGCCATTCTGCTCACCGTGTCACCGATCATCCTCGGCGACAACAGTTTCACATCCCGAACCGGTCTGAACCTGGTGGTCGGCGTCTGCATTGCCGCCTGTCTGCTCACCATGGTGGTCGTCTCGCGGATCCCCGCGCAGCAGCCACCGCACGCGCAGGGCGAACCGTCCGCTGCCCCTTCCCCTGCTCTCGATGAGGAGATCCGATGAACACCGTCCTGACCACTCGCGATGCGTTGGACCGTCGCGCCGACGACGACCACGTCGGGTTGCTGTTCGAAGACGAGTCCTGGACCTGGCGCCAGTTCGTCTCCGAGAGTCGTCGGCGCGCGAACATGATGCTCGCCCTGCACGACGACGCACGCCCATTCCACATCGGTGTGATGCTCGAAAACGAACCGGAGTTCCTGTTCCTGGTCGGTGCGGCCGCATATTCGGGCGCGACAGCTGTCGGCGTCAACTTCACCCGTCGGGGCGAAGAGCTGGCCAGAGACATTCGCTTCACCGATGTCGAAATCCTCGTCACGACATCAGAATTGATGGCGCATCTCGACGGCGCCGACACCGGCATCTCGTCGGACCGCGTACTGTTGCTCGACGACCCCGCCTACGCCGACCTGCTCGGTCGCCACTCCGATGACCGGCCGGACGTGGAGTCGCCAGGGGATCCGCAGACCCAACTGCTGCTGATGTTCACCTCGGGTTCGACCGGGTCGCCGAAGGCGGTGATCTGCTCGACCGGACGCATGGCGCGCACCATCGACTACGCACACATGGGTGTGACCCGCGATGACATTCCCTATAACTGCATGCCGCTCTTTCACGGCAACGCGTTGTTCGCGTGCTGGGCTCCCGCCGTCAACGTCGGCGCGGCGTTCGCGATGGCCCGGAGGTTCTCGGCGTCGAGATTCGTCCCCGATCTGATCAAATACAACGTCACCTACTTCAACTATGTCGGTCGCGCCCTCGCCTACCTGCTGGCACAGCCCGAACGGGAGGAGGAAGCGCACACCAGGCTGCGAGCCTGCTTCGGCACTGAGGCATCGGATCTGGACCGTCGCGAATTCCATCGACGTTTCGGAGTCTGGCCGACGGAGTCGTACGGATCCAGCGAGGGTGGCTTGAGCATCAGCCGAACCGAGGACTCACCTCCCGGATCTCTCGGCCTGCCGCATGCGGGCACCGACGCCGCGGTGATGAACCGCGAGACGATGACCGAGTGCCCGCGCGCGCTCTTCGACGAGAAGGGACGCATTCGGAATGCGGACGAGGCGACAGGCGAGCTGGTGAATATGCGTGGCGCCGCTGGCTTCGAAGGGTATTACCGAGATCAGGCCGCGATGGACGAACGCATCCGCGGCGAGATCTTCCTCACCGGAGATCTCGGGTACCGGGACGAGCAGGGCTACTTCTACTACGCGGGCCGCGGAAGTGATCGGCTCCGGGTCGACAGCGAGAACTTCTCGGCGGCCCCGATCGAGAGGATTCTGGCCCGCTTCGACCACGTCCAGGTCGCGCTCGTCTACCCGGTGCCCGATGCGCGCACCGGTGACCAGGTGATGGCGACGCTGCAGGTCGCGGATCCGACGTCGTTCGATCCGGCCGCGTTCGCAGAGTTCCTCGCCGCCCAGTCGGATCTCGGAGCCAAGTGGGCTCCGAGATACGTCCGTGTGGTCGAGGACGTACCGGTAACCGCGACGCGCAAGGTCGACAAGCCTCGCCTGCGCCGGCACGGGTGGGACGTTGCCGAACCGGTGTACTACCGCCCGACTGCGGCACTCGCATACACCCCGATCGACGCGGGGATCCGCGACGACATCGCACAGCGGTTCGCCGAGTGTGGTCGCGCCAACCTCGTTCCCGAAGGTCAAACGAAGGAGATGCCATGATCAGCGACCCGTTGACGAGCGTCACGGCGATCATCGAGCGAGGCCACGAACGGGTGAGCGTCGCCCGTGACACCGTGAATCGACCGATGATTCATCATCTGTGTGAGGCGCTCGGGGACACCGATGCCCGCTGCTTCGACCCCGACGTGGCGCGGGCCGCCGGATACTCCGACGTGATCGCACCGGTATCGGCGCTGCAGGTCTGGAACATGACAAATCCGTCCGAGCCGGAGATTCGCACGGACGTCGAAGACGCGTACAGCGCGGTCAGCGACGCCGGATACTCGGCCGTGGTCGCCGTCAACAGCGACCAGGAGTACGACCGGGCGCTCGTGCCGGGCGACCTGCTCACCGCACACGAGCGCGTCGAGTCGATAGTCGGTCCGAAGACGACCGGGCTCGGTGAGGGGTACTTCATCACGACACTCGTCACCTATACCGACCAGAACGACGTACGCGTGGGAACCATGCGTTTCCGCACGCTCTGGTATGACCCCAGCAAACGCGACACAGCAGATCGAAAGGAAGAGCGATGACCGATGCGCTTCGACCCCGCCCGTCCGTCAACCTCGACAACGGCTTCGTCTTCGAGGCACTGAACGACGGCCGACTCGTCATCCAGAAGTGCGATGGATGCGCGGAACTCCGTCATCCGCCGGTGCCGATGTGCCCGTCATGCCACAGTCTCGACTGGCACGGCGAAGAGATGTCGGGCCGCGGAACGCTGTTCAGTTACGTCGTGCTGCATCACCCGGTGGTGCCGCCGTTCCGACCCGGATACGTCGTGGCGCTGGTCGAACTCGAGGAAGGCGCCCGTGTCGTGATGCCACTGGAGGACGTCGCACGCGATGACATCGAGATCGGAATGGCGCTGAGCGTCGCCCCCGAACGGATGGACGACGAACTGACCCTTCCCGTGGCGCGGGTGCGTGCGGAGGTGCCCGCATGACGCGCACGCTGAACCGTCCGCCCATCACCGACGTCGGAACGACGCTTCCCGAGTCGACGGTGCCGATCACGGCGACACTGATCGTCTCGGGCGCGATCGCGACCCGCGACTTCCAGAAGGTGCATCACGATCGTGACGTCGCTGTAGCCGCGGGCACCAAAGACATATTCATGAACATTCTCAGCACTAACGGACTAGTGAACCGATACGTGACGGAATGGGCGGGCCCGACGTCGCGGATCACCCGCATCAACATCCGACTCGGGGCGCCCAACTTCCCCGGCGACACGATGACGTTCACCGGCGAGGTGACCGCCCGCGACGGCGACGACCTCACGGTCGCGTTGGTCGGGACGAACAGCATGGGCGCGCATGTCACGGGAACCGTGCAGGTGGGGTTCCGGACCGACGAGACACAGGGGCAGAAATGAGCAATATCAGCGACAAAGCAGTGATCGCAGGCATCGGCGCCACCGAATTCTCGAAGGCGTCCGGTCGTTCCGAGCTCCAACTGGCGCTCGAGGCGAGTCTCGCCGCCTGCACAGACGCAGGTGTCGACCCGCGAACGATCGATGGGATGGTGACGTATTCGATGGACACCTCGCCGACCATCGACGTCGCTCGCGGCCTCGGTTGCGACAACATCGACTTCTTCAGTCTCGTCGACTACGGCGGCGGCGCTGCGGCCGGCACCATCGCGCACGCGGCGATGGCCGTCGCCTCCGGTATGGCGACGACCGTGCTCTGCTATCGCGCGTTCAACGAACGCAGTGGCGCCCGGTTCGGTCAGGCGATGAGCACCGAGGGGTTCGCGCCGGACGCGCGTGCGACGCACTTCTCGTGGTATCTGCCGTCCGGGCTGATGACGCCCGCCTCGTGGGTCGCGATGTTCGCCCAGCGGTACCTGCACTTGTCCGCCGCGACGAGCGAGGACTTCGGTCGCGTCGCCGTCGGAGTCCGGGACTTCGCGGCGACAAACCCGAAGGCGTGGTTCTACGGGCGTCCGATCACGCTGGAGGAACATCAGGCGTCGCGGTGGATCGCCGAACCGCTGCACCTGCTGGACTGCTGCCAGGAGTCCGACGGCGGTCAGGCGTTCATCGTCACCACACCCGAGCGTGCCAAAGACCTCGCAGGTGAGGCGGTGACCATCCGGTCCGCTGCTCAAGGCTCGGGCTACGACCAGCATGCGATGACGAGCTATTACCGCAAGGACGGTGATCGAGCGCTGCCCGAGATGGGGGGCATCGCTCGACGTCTGTGGGCGGACACCGGTCTCACCACGACAGACATCGACACGGCGGTGCTGTACGACCATTTCACCCCGTTCGTGCTGGCCCAGCTCGAGGAGTTCGGTTTCTGTGAGCCAGGCGAGGCGAAGGACTTCATTCGCGACGGGCACACAGTCCGCGGCGGCTCGCTGCCGGTGAACACGCACGGCGGCCAACTCGGCGAGGCCTACATCCATGGCATGAACGGCATTGCCGAGGGGGTACGGCAGATCCGAGGCACGGCCGTGAACCAGGTCGACAACGCGCGAAACGTGCTCGTCACCGCGGGCACCGGAGTGCCGACGTCAGCGCTCATCCTTGGTGGGGGCTGATCCTGGGTGCGCTGGAGTGACCCGCTGCACTCCAGCGGTCCGTTTAGTCCGGTCAGGACTGCAACAGTCCGCGGATCACGTCCACTGCGACTTCCTGACGAGACTGGTCGTCGACGTCGGCAAGCGGGATTCGGTCATGAGCGTAGGTGAACTCCCGCTGCAAGATGTCCATTCCGAGCATCACGCGCACGCGTGTCTCGGCGTCGGCGCCCGGCGGCGTCGCCAGCTCAATGGCGCGCTCGATGTGCTGTCGGAAGCGCTCGTCCAATCCGTTGTCGTCGAATTCCCATGACCGCTTGCTCAGCAGGGTGATGACCCGCCGGTCCGACTGCAGTAGCGCGCCGTATGTCATCACGAAACGCCACCGGTCCTCGAACTCGTCGTACCGCGCGGGCGTCTCGCCGAGAAAGACGTCGATGCGCTGAAGCAATGGCTCCACGATTGCCATGAGGAGGCTGTCTTTGCTCGGAAAATGGTAGTAGAGCGACGCCTTGGTAATCCCGGCCTCAGCTGCGATCGCGCTCAGTGGCGATTCGACATAGCCACGCGTGAGGAACAGCTCCGTGGCGATTTCGACGATTCGATCGCGAGTACTTCCGCTGATGTTGCTCGTGGTAGCCATCTATTCGATGCTATACGGCGGGTGAGCAGGCGCTCATATCCGATCAGGCCTCGAAGGGGCGCGGCCGCGCTCGCTTCACCGGATGTAGGTCGATTAGATCGATCGTGATCGTCCGGTCAGCGATCAGCCACCGTCCGGTTGAGTGGTCGTACTCGTCGGTGTAGCGAAGGTGCCAGGTCAAGTCGTCCGCACCCTTGCCCGCCGACGTGACGTGGTGGGCCACACACTTGACGCTTCCGCGCGCGCGGCCCGATCCGGCGGTGGAGACCACCGCTCCGGCGAGTGCGTGATAGGTGACGGCGAACGCACCTAGGCGGCTCAGCTCGTCTACGATTGCCGATCTTCCGCCGCACGCCCGGACGGGCCCCATCTCGTCGGGCGGGTCCGGCGCCGTAAGCACCGCGTTGGGGACGAACAGGTCACCGATGCGCTCGAACTCTCTCGCGTCGGCGAGGTGCGCGTACCCGGCAACGAGATCGTCAATCTGACGACGGTCATCGAGTGTCAGCATCATCGCAGTTGCAGCCTGTCGGCGCAGGCAGACACTTCGTCCTTGAGCTCGTCGAGGTCCGCGGTCTCGGTGGTCGCGAGCACGAGTCGGTTGGCGCCGATGCCCTCCAACGACGCCACGCCTTCCAAATCGATCCGCGACGCGAGGTGACCCAGGGACAGGTCGATGGCGTCAGCATCCCGGCCAGCAGCGTCGGCGGCCGTGCGCATCAGATCCAGGAGTTCAATCAGCTGCTTACCACGCACGCCGAGTGGCTGAAAACCGTCGCCCAACCGACCTGCGCGACGTGCGGCGGCTCGGCTGTGTCCGCCGATGTGGATCGGTACACCGGAAGCCTGTGCAGGCTTGGGGTAGCTGACTGCACCGTGGTACGAGAAGAACTCCCCGGCGTGGTCGACGCCCCCGGCTCCGCCCGCCCACAGCTGGCGAAGGACCGCGATCTGTTCGTCAGCGCGGCGGCCGCGCGCAGCGAACGGGACATCGCACGCCTCGAGCTCTTCCTGCATCCACCCCATTCCGACGCACACGCGCAATCGCCCTTTGGAGAGCCGGTCGAGTGTCGCCAACCGCTTGGCAAGCACCACGGGGTGATGGTTCGGCAGGACCAAGACGCCGGTCGCGAGCCCGAGCGTATCGGTGTGGGCTGCGAGGAATGACAGCAGATCGAGTGGGTCGGGCAGGTCGCAGTCTGCGCTCAGATCGACACGCCCGGAAGGGTCGTATGGATACTCGCTGGAGTACCGGCTCATCATCACGGTGTGCTCGACCAGCACCAGCGATTCGAACCCGCACGTCTCCACGTGCTGCGCGAATGTCGCCATCCAGTCGGGGTCGGCCGATTGTCCAGCTCCAGGAGGAGCGATCACCGCGAATTTCATACCTACACCCTTCAAATCCCAACCAAGCGCTTGTTTGGTCAGCATACGACTGTTGAGCGTTCCCCGCGTGGCCTCCGCGAACATTGACGTCACTGAAGCCAATGGCTACAGTGACTGGGGTCACCGATCGGCGACCACCTGAGTCTGCGCTTCCACAGTTCTGCGGCACGCCTAGGAAGGACCCCTGATCGCGGCCGAGCCTCATTCGCTTGAGCCCCAGTAGATCTCAACAATCAGGAGAATCATGACCCAAGTACGTCGGTTCGAAGGTAAGACCGCGTTCATCACCGGTGCAGCGCGTGGGCAAGGGCGAGCCGAAGCAGTCCGGTTGGCGAGCGAGGGCGCCGACATCATCGCCGTCGACATCTGCAAGTCCTTTGATTTCCCCGCCTATCCCGGAGCGACCTCAGACGACCTGGCTGTGACCGTCGGTGAGGTCGAAGCGCTCGGACGACGCATTGTGGCGACGGAGGTAGACGTTCGTGACTACGACGCACTTCAGCAGGCGGTGGCAGACGGGGTCGGCGAACTCGGCCGGCTCGACGTGATCATCGCGAACGCTGGTGTCTGCAGCGCGGCCACAACGTGGGAACACGCGCTGGACCAGTGGCAGGAGACCATCGACGTGAACCTGACCGGGGTGTTCCACACGGTGAAGGCCGCGGTGCCGATCCTGCTCAAGCAGGGACAAGGTGGAGCCATTGTGATGACGAGTTCCGTTGCGGGGCTGCGCGGGGTACCGTTCGCAGCCGCCTACTCGGCGAGCAAGCACGGGGTCGTCGGCCTGTGTAGGACACTCGCGAACGAACTCGGGCAGCACCGGATTCGCGTCAACACCGTTCACCCCGCCGGGGTGAACACCGATATGCAACCCGTCGATATGCAGCAGTTGATTACGGAGCACGCCGACACCTTGGGTCCCATCTTCATGAATGCGCTGCCGGACACCATGAGCGACGCCGAAGACATAGCCGCGACAGTGGCGTGGTTGGCCTCCGACGAGGCTCGCCATGTCACTGGATCGCAGATTCCCGTCGACCTGGGAACCCTCATTCGCTGACTGGGCGTTGCCGGGAAGGCCTTCCGATGGAACGAATCGGGGGCGAGGGCGACTCGCAACGCGTCGATCTCCCGCGCGAGGTGCGTCACTACCTGGCTCGTCGCCGACTACGGCGTCAGATGGGTCGGCGTTTTACCTCGCGATCGCGGGTTGCCCGACCCTGGTCGCACTGCTCGTCATGAAGGAGACGCGTGATGTGGACCTCGATCGCGTGTAGCCGGAAACCAGTGGGACGGACACGGCGCACAGAAACGGCAGAGCCGAGGCGCGGATCAACGGCCCGCTCGACGCGCCCCCGGGCCCGGTGCGGTATGGACACCCCGGCGGTCGTCGATCCGATGACCGGCTTCGCAGTGCAGTTCGAGGTCGACGCGGGCGCCGCAGTCGTCGTGCCGGACCTCGAGCGACGGTCCTTCTGGGCCGGCGCGATGGGCGTCGCCCCAGGCTCGCAACGACAACAGAACGGGCTGGAGGTCGAGTCCGGCATCGGTGAGCCGATACTCCTTGCGGCGCCGGGCGCCGGGTTCTGTGTAGTCCGCCGCATACAGGACTTCCTCGTCGACGAGCTTGTGGAGTCGGTGTGCAAGCACCGAGTCGGAGGCCCCGGTATGCTCTTTGATCTGGTCGAATCGGCGGATTCCGTTGAACACTTCGCGCAGGATCAGCACACTCCAGCGGTCGCCGATCACGTCGAGGCTGCGCTGGACCGAGCAGTTGTCGGTGTCGTAGTCGAGCCAGTTCACGTCGTGAATCCTATCTGACTTCGTGATTGACAGTCAGCATCTCTGGATCTAACTTCGATTACAGAAGTCAGATGTGGTGAAGGCGTCGTTGATAGGAGAGTGTTGTGGCAGACGGTTCCGGAATGCCTGATGTGGGTATCGACGCTGCGAGCGAGTTCTTGAAGGCCTCCGGGCTTGAGGTGACTCTCGCGACGGGCACGCGGGTGGAAGGTCACGTCGACCTGGACGAGCGCCATCACACGCCGTGGGGTGTGGTGCACGGTGGCGTCTACGCGACATTCGTCGAGAGCGCTGGCAGTATCGGTGCGAGTGCCGCGGTCGCCGACAGTGGTCAGTTCGCCGTCGGCGTGCACAATGCGACCGACTTCCTGCGGCCGTCGAAGGGCGGTCGGGCGACGGTGGTGGCCGAGCCGATTCAACAGGGGCGGACCCAGCAACTCTGGCTCGTCGAGGTCGCCGACGAGTCGACCGGGAAGACTCTCGCGCGCGGGCAGTTGAGACTGCAGAACGTTCCGTTGCCAGAATGATCAGGTGATCGATTACCTGGTACCGCACTGGGCGCGGTCCGCGCTCGTCCTGGTCGACGTCCAGCAGGACTTCGTCGAATCGGTGGCGGGGACGCGAGATGTGCTCCCCGCGCTCGTGCACTTGAGCGAGGCGTTCCGGGCGGCAGGCCGACCCATCGTGCATGTCGTCCGCTCCTACGTCGCCGGAGAGTCGGACGTCGACCTTGTTCGACGGGCTTCGATCGAAGCTGGGCATGCACCCGTCCGGCCGGGCACGGTCGGTGCCCAGATCCCGGCCGAGTTGCTCCCCGGCGCAGTCGACCTCGACTGGGATCTCCTGCGATCGGGAAGGCCGCAGGAGATCGGCCCCGGCGAACGTGTCCTCTACAAGCCTCGTTGGTCGGCCTTCCACCGCACGGTGCTGGATGACGTGCTGCGCACAGCCGGAGTCGACACGGTGGTCGTCGCCGGATGCAACCTGCCGAACTGTCCGCGCGCGACCTTGTTCGACGCGTCCGAGCGCGACTACCGGACGGTGCTCGTCGCCGACGCGACCTCGCAGGTCACCGATGGCCGTCTCGCTGACCTGGAGTTGATCGGCACCCGGTTGCGCAGCGTCGACGACGTAGTGCGCGGCCTGTCCTGACTTCACGGCTCGACAATCGCGCCCGGCCGCGTCGCGGACGCGATCAGGAGAGCGGCGAGCAGTGACCCCACTGCTCCGACCACCGTCAAATCGTTCGTGCGGCAAAGCTTCTCGACCGAATCGTCGACCCGCGAGCGGACCTCGTCGCCTTCGGGGAGGCGTGGTCGACTCCCGAGCCGGAGACTGCTCTGCATTTCGCGATGGTCCGGCAGGTCAACGCGGATGCCGAGCACATCGATCCGGGCGTCCTCGCCGCCTGGCAGGACGCGGGTCCCCGGCGCGTGCGCGACGCGATCGCGGGTCACCTGCGCAGGCACGCGGACGACGGCGTCTTTCACATCGACGACGAGCGGATCGCCGCGGTCCAACTCGTCCAACTGACCGCAGGTTCGGTCGACTCCGTCGCCGGTGTGGACGCCGGGCAGATGGTGCGAGCAGGTGTTGACGTCTTTCTCGCCGCCTACGGTGCAGCCCGGTCGTGAAGCAGATCGGGCGTGAGGGCCCCGATCGTGATAGATCATGACCTCATGAGCACACTGCGCGTCGCCGTCGAACCGGCTCCCGATCAGCACCTCGCCTCCGCAGTTCGGGAGGTCGGCGGATCGGTCGTTCCCCTCGCCCAGGCGCAGGTCCTGGTGTGGATCGGTGGACCCGACGGATTCCCCGACCTCCCGGACACCGTCGAGTGGGTCGCACTCAGCACTGCGGGCATCGAGCGGTTCGTCGACGCCGGCGTCCTCGACGACAAGCGGGTCTGGACCAACGCGTCCGGCTTCTACTCGCGCGGGGTCGCCGAACACGCTCTCGCGCTCCTGCTCGGCGGCACCCGGCAGATCGTCCGATCGGCCAAGACGCGCTGGGCGAAGGACGCCGTCGATCCGGCCGTGCGGACGCTGCGCGGCAGCACCGTCGCGATCGTCGGTGCAGGCGGTATCGGTCGCGAACTCACGCCGCTGTTGAAGGCGTGCGGGGCGACCGTCCTCGCTGTCAATCGGTCCGGGCGGCCGGTCGACGGCGCAGACGTCACCGTCGCGTCCGATCGAACCGACGAGGCGCTGGCGCAGTCGGACCACGTCGTGCTGGCCGCTCCCGACACACCCGAGACGCGGCACATGATGAACGATCGGACGTTGGCCCTGCTCAGACCGCACTCGTGGATCGTCAACGTGGCGAGGGGGCCGCTCATCGACGAAGCCGCACTGCATCGCGCGCTGACAGCGGGCGTGATCGGAGGAGCCGCTCTCGACGTCACCGACCCGGAGCCGCCTGCCGACGACCACCCGCTGTACGACCTGGACAACGTGGTCCTCACTCCCCACGTCGCCAACCCGACGGGTCGGCTCACCCAAGAGATGGCGCCGTACCTGGCCGAGAACCTGCGACGGTATGTGGCAGGCGAGGAACTGCTCGCCGTCGTGACCGCCGACCGAGGCTACTGACCGATACCCGGGCTCCGGGACCGATGCAGGGCCGGTCAGAGGATCTGGTCGAAGGCCTTCTCTTCGACGCGGCGGGTGATCCGCCAGCCGTCCGCGGTGCGGACGAACGCGTCGACGTACCAGATTCCGCAGTACATGACCTGTTTCGGCTCGTCGGACAGGACCATCGGGTTGAAGCACATGGTCCGCCCGGTCGCGGTGTCGCCGTCGATCGACAGATCGAAGTTGCCGAGCATGTGGGCGTACGCGGGGAACCTCGGCAGGATGTCGGCCAACCACGCCTTCACCTCGGGGAACGGTCCCTGTGTGCCGCCGGAGGCGCTGTAGTCGATGTAGGCGTCGGGCGTGAACAGTCGGTCGAGGTCATCGAAGCGGCGCGAATCGATCGCCGTCGAATAGTCGATCATCAACTGCTGGATCTCGAAGCGGTCTGAGATCTCCTGCAACTCCATCATGTGGGCGCCAACCTCCATCCGCGTCCGGTCATTCGCCTGCGGTCTCGGCTTCGGCCTGTTCTTTCGCCCGACGACGGTCTGCGTGCAACGACCGGACCCGGCGCTCCTCACGGAGCACCTCGACATGCTGCTCCCGTTCCGCGGCGAGCCAGTCGGGCATCTCCGCGAGAAGCGCGTTGATCTGTTCTGTGGTCAGTGCCTCGGTGATCTCGCCGCGCACCAGCCCGGAATTCGAGATGCCGAGCTTGCCCGCGACGAGATTCTTCGGGTGTGGGCCGTTGGCACGCAGGTC
This sequence comes from Gordonia liuliyuniae, assembly GCF_021739025.1. Lineage (GTDB taxonomy): Bacteria > Actinomycetota > Actinomycetes > Mycobacteriales > Mycobacteriaceae > Gordonia > Gordonia liuliyuniae. Next base: position 599,408 of record NZ_JAKKOT010000002.1, read on the forward strand.
CCGCAGCCACTGCGGTGGATCGGTCTGCAGTGCAGCGAGTTCGGTACGACTGATGGTGCCATCGCGGAACTCGGCCGGGGTCGCGGGCAGGTACACGTCCAGCTTCTTGGCTGCGGTGGCCGGTTTCATCGACTGCGAACTCATGAGACCAGCGTATCGGGCGGTAGCCTCGTTTCGTGAGCACGGCCGATACCCCGCAGCGTTTCCGCTTGGCCTATGTGCCGGGCGCGACCCCCGCCAAGTGGGTGCGGATCTGGCAGGACCGGAGGCCGGACGCACCCCTCGAACTCGTCCCGTTCGACGTCGCAGCGACGGCGTCGGCCGTCGCCGACGGTGCCGTGGACATGGCGCTCACGCGCCTGCCTGATGCCCTCGACCACGCCGATCCCGGCCCGCACCACAGCATTTCGCTCTACCAGGAGACGACAGTCGTCGTCGTCCCGAAGGATCACCTGCTGACCGCGGTCGACGAACTCACTCTCGCCGACATCGCCGACGAACAGTTCCTGTGGCCCGCCGACGAACCGATCATCGTCCCAGACCGTCCGGGCAGTGCCATCGCGCATCGACCCGAGACCACGGCGGACGCTGTCGAACTCGTCGCGGCGGGCGTCGGCCTCCTGGTGGTCCCGCAGTCGTTGGCGCGGCTGCACCACCGGAAGGACCTCGTCTACCGGCCGGTGACGGATGCGCCGACCAGTACCGTCGGATTGCTCTGGCCGGATCCCACCACACCTCTCGCCGACGAGTTCATCGGCATCGTCCGAGGTCGGCGCGCCACCTCGTCGCGCGGAGACGCTGAGCCCGCACCCAAACGGTCCGCCAGGGAGAAGGCCGCAGCCAAGCGCGCCGCCCGCGAAGCCGCCGGAAAGGTGCCGGGGAGAGGCAAGGGCGCGAAGCGCCGTCGCACCCGCTGACCCACACGTCAGCCTCAACGACAACAGAACTGGGGCTGCGACGACGCCGCGCCCACGTGCGAGCCGGCCTTGATCTCACTCACGGACTGCGCACACCTGGAACTCGGGGAATCTGTGGAAGCCCTCGGCGGGTCTGCTGACCATCCGCCACACTTCGACGAAGCCTGCGGCGGCTAGGGCGTCGACGATGGTGTCGGGGTGCCAGCGCCAGGCTCGCGAGACCGCGTGGTCGAACTCCCGCACGCCCGGCTCGTCGGACGACTGCCCGGCCAGCAGGATGATCGAGCCCGGTCGGAGACGGGCGGCCCAGTCATGCAAGGTCTCTCGGACGGCCTCGGGCGCCAGGTGGATGAGGCTGTACCGGGCGATGACACCGGCCGCCCGACCCAGATCGACGGTGCGCAATGACGCGTCGTCGTCGACGGCGTCCAGGTCGGGGTGCGCCTGGCGAGCCTGGTCGCGCATTCCGCGGCTCGGGTCCACGGCGGTGACCGCGAACCGCGCCGTCTTCAGGTATGCCGCCACGTGTCCGATCCCGCAGCCGACGTCGACGACCCCGGTGCCAAGGCCTGCGGCGCGGACGTGGACGGCGAACGCGTCGACCGCAGACTGCTCCAACGGCGACTGGAACGCACCCTCGATGAGTTCGGCGTAGGTCTGGGCGAGCACGTCGTATCCGGGTTGATGGCTCACACCGAGTATCTAACGTGGTGGGTGTCCGGGTACGCGACTCGGATGCCCAGATCGGTGGGGTGAGGCTCACACCAAGCTGCCGCAGTTTTGGCTCGGGAGGGGACTGGCCGCCCTACCGCTTCTGGACGCCCTGGAAGCTGATTGAGAGCTGCTGCGAACCGTCGCTGTTTAGAGGCCTGCCTGCAGGGTGATCCACGGGCCGAGCATCTTCGACAGCAAGGAACCTCCGCAATGCCAGATCGCCAGCAGGTCCACGTCGGAATCGACGTCGGCAAGACCGCACACCACGTGTGCGCCATAGACGAGAACGGATCAGTGATCGTCAGCCGCCGGGTCCTCAACGACCAGTGCGACCTCGAAGAGGTCATCTCCCAAATCGTCCCGGCAGAAAGAGAGGTCGAGGCCACTTGGGCTCTCGACCTCACCAACGAACTCGCCGCCATGGTGATCACCACACTGCTCAACAGCGGTCAGACAATCAAGTACGTACCCGGGGTACTGGTCAACAGCATGTCTCGGACGTTCCGCGGTGAAGGCAAAACCGATGCACGCGACGCGAAAGTCATCGCCGAAACCGTCCGACTACGCGGCGACCTCGCCACCGTCAGCGGGCCAGACGGGCTCGTCAACACTCTCACCATCTTGACCAGCCACCGCGAAGAACTCAACGCCGAATGGGTAGCAGGGGTCAACCGGATCCGGTCACTGATCGTATCAATCTGGCTCTTCGCCTTTGAGAGTGCGTAGCTGATGTCCGGCGGTGTCGGCGGTGACCACAAGATGTAGGCGGGCCCTGGGGTGTGAGTATGAGAGTTCCTACACACCACACTCACACGACCAGGACCCATGGACGAGCCTACTTGCGCTGTTGCTGACACGATCTGCCGAACCATCGAACTTGGCGTCGCGATTACCGGAGCGGGGATCGATCGCGACGGTTCTACGCATATCTTCTGCGAGGTTCGCGATCCTGATCCGAGATGCCCCGAGTGCGCAACTGCAGGTCAAGCACGGGATCGAGTCGACCGGGTCTTGACTGACGCCCCGGCGGCCGGGCACCGGGTTCTGCTGCACGTGGCGGTCCCACGCTTCGTCTGCCACGCTGCGGACTGCTCGAAATCGATCTTCCGCGCTGACATCAGCGGCATTGTCCGGCCCCGAGCGGCGGTCACGAGGCGGACAGAACGTTGGATCCTGCGGCGCATTGTGATCGACAAGATGAGTGTGGCGGCCGTCGCCGCGAACCTCGGGATCGCCTGGAAGAGCGTCAATCAGATCGCTGTCGATGCGGCCCGCGGACTCGCCTACGATGGCGGTCATCTCGACGGTGTCCGCCACCTCGGTGTGGACGAACACAAGTGGAAACACGTGCGCGGACAAGGCGATTCAAGCTGGGTGACCGTGCTGATCGACCTGACCCCAGTCATCGACTGCACCGGTCCGGCCCGGCTGCTCGACATGATCGCCGGACGGTCCAAACAAGTCCTAAAAACGTGGATGACTGCCCGCGACCAGCGGTTCCGGGATCGAGTGAAGGTCGTGGCGATGGACGGGTTCACCGGCTACACGAGCGCCACCGCCGAAGAACTCCCGAAGGCCCGGATCGTGATGGACCCGTTCCACGTCGAGCTTCTCGCCGGCGAGAAGCTCGACCGCTGCCGCACTCGCATCCAACAGGCCACCTGCGGCCACCGTGGCCGCACAGGCGACCCCCTCTACAGAATCCGACGGATCCTGCATACCCGCACCGACCTGCTCACCGACAAGCAGAAGATTCTGCTGTTCGAGTCGTTGACCAGCCACGATGAACACGTCGCAGTCGACGTCACCCACCAAGTGTATTTGCAGGTCATCGCCGCCTACGAGCATCCGCGCCGTCGCGAGCGCAAGAAGCTGATGTGGAAGATCCTCACACGAATCCGCGCCGGCCTGCCTCCCGGCCTGGACGAGTTGGCTCAACTCGGCCGCACCCTGTGGAACCGCCGCAAGGAAGTCCTGGCCTACTTCGACGTCGGCGTCTCCAACGGACCCGTCGAAGCCATCAACGGACGCCTGGAACACCTACGCGGCATCGCACAAGGCTTCCGCAACCTCGACCACTACATCTTGCGGTCACTACGACACTCCGGACAACTCGCCGAACGCATCAACGCACTCTGAAATCCGAAGAGCCACAAATCGTGGCTTGCGTCACGTCGATCGGACATGAAGTCATCCTCAGCGAAGAGAACGTCGACGGCGACGATCTCATCACTCTCGAGGTCGACGACATGCTGATCGACATGGAGCACGAGCAAGCCCTTCGAATGTGGGCATCACTCGGCGCCATGCTCAAAGACATCCCGAGTCGACGGTGCATGACTAAGTGTGAGGTACCCCAGGTGATCTCGCTACCTCTGCCAGGGCTCGCCGGGTGAATTGAACGACGATAGGAGGCGCGGGCGCTCTCCTCCGACCAGCGAGAGGGGTTCGCCTGTCGGAGGCCGACCAGCCTCCTGTCGTCGCTTGGCGCCCGATCCTCGATAGGCAACAGGGGACCACCGCGGAGCGAGCGCAGCTTTCGTCAGCTCGAAAGGCACCGAAAAGACCGATCCGTGCAGCAGGCTACGGAAACGGTCCGTATTGCAGGAACCGTCGTATCCAAGGGTGGCGCTCCATCCATGCACTCATTCGGACACCGTTCTCGCTCTCGGCCTGCTGACGCAATCTCCCTTCGAGGAATTCGCGCATTCTCGAAAATATTCCACTTTTCCCCTCGGGGTTATTCGCACTCAATTCTTCCACTCCCTTTTCCTTTTGCTGTTGCCGCGACCCAGAGATCAACTGCGTTACCAATAATGCAGGCCACACCGATGCCGATTATAATTGATGAGAATATCGCACTGTCACCAATTGTGTATCTGAATGAGCCAAAGGAAACGAGCCCGACTCCCGCGGCGATACATAGCGAGGAGAAGACAAGCCCGGGGAGGAGCCAACGCAATAGGGCGATAACCCCTATAGCCACCAGAACAATAAGTGATAGCCACACTCCAGAGCCGATGGGCTGCGGATCGCGGAATATCCAGGACACTAGAACGCCGACTCCTATAAAGGCCAGCGCAACGACCACTATTGAGGCCACATGCTTGGGCGCCAACGTCGGCACATCTCGATCGTCTGCCATCTTCACCTTCTCGCCTCCCTATACCAGATCTCGGATGTCAGACTGCCCACCGTTTGGGCCTTGCGCCGAGTCGGGGTTATGATCTGGCCCACCCTGCCCCGGGGTGGGGCTTTCCTGGGGCTCCTTTTTCGGATCTTGCGCGAACGCTCCACCGTCACCCTCGTCCCCTTCGGTGCCGGACCCGCTTCCATTATGATCCGACTGGTCCGGCTGTTCCGTACTCCCCCCAAGATCTGGTTGTTCTGGTTGTTCCGGCTGGGTTGGTTGTTCTGGCTGGGCTGGTTGTTCCGGCTGGGTAGGTTGTTCTGGCTGGGCTGGTTGTTCCGGTTGTTCCGGCCGGGCTGGCTGTTCGGGTTCCGGGTCCGTAGGATCAGGCGCCTTCTGTGGGTGCCCGTCCAAGCCATTCTTCCACTCGAAGAACCCTCTAAGGAATGGATCCGTTAGGAATTCCTTAGCGCCCTCCGTAAGGAACTTCGATAGAAGCTTCCGAAGCACGCCCCAAACAGCCTGACCGAAGATCAGCTCGCCCAGGGATCTCGCTGCGAGGCCAGCCAGCCATGCAGCCGCCCCGGCAAGTGCGGTCTCTGGAAACGCCGCGAGAATACCTATTGCAAGTAGTGTCGTAATTGCCACCATGAGGATTGATTTCCCAATGACGCCCAGGACTCTTCCTGACGTACCCTTAAAGAGCCCTCCACCGACACAGCCGCCGTCGTCGTGGTGGCCTAGGATGCAGAATCCCATCTTTTGGATGGACCGTGTCCCTTCGTCTGGCGAAGGGTTGCGCAGGTTGAAGTTTCTGGGGCTCTCTGGGTTGTGGTTCGGCAGGGTCTGGACATCGGCCGGCGTGGGCTTGAGGTCCGGAATCGTCGAATCGGGGGCGGTGCGGTCAGGTGAGCCGGTCGAACCGGGGGCAGTCGTCCGGTACGGGTCGGATGGCTGATCGCCACGTGAGTCGGATTCTGATCGCTGCGCGCCCTGGGTAGGAACAATCGGTGTCCCGTTACCCTCCCCAGCAGATGGTCCCGCGTCTCCTCCGATAACCGGACCATTGCCCGACGGTGCGCCCGGTGCGTTCGGGGTGGTCGGCTGAGTGGGCATGGTCGGTGGCGGTGTGTAGGTCGGCACCGATATGCATGGCCAGGCCGGTCCATGCTCGGCGCGCATCTGGTCACACAGCGCATCGGCGCTCGCGCGGCCGGCGCCGAATCCCGACACTAGGACAGCGATCATCGCAGCGAGCAGGCCGACGCAGACGGTCACTGAGACCGCTTGCACCGTCCGGCGCCTACCTCCTGACCGACGGCCAGAGTTTCTGCTCACGCGCGATCGCCCAAGCACGTCTGGACAGACATCGTCTATCGCTGCGTCAGCATGATTGCTTCGCATCTTCACGCGCTCCTTACGAACGTGCCTGTCACCAAATGCCAGGTCATAGCAGGTGCGGCTTGCCGTAGAGGTTGAAGGTGTTGTCGTTGGCCTTAGTCGTCATGGCCACACGCACATACGCCCGTACTGCCGGGCGGGCGCCCACGCACCCGGAGATCTCCACGCGGACCCCGTCGAGCCGGACACCCGCCGCAGGACCCGCGAGAGCCTTCTGTCCGAACGGGACATCGACCGACACCCCGTTCTTGAGCGTTGTCGAGATGTTCGGCATGACCTGCGCGCCTAGAACGACGGCGGGCGGATACGAGATCGACATCTGGGCAGTCGGACCAGCAGTAATCCCGACGTTCACACCGTCCATCTGCCACTGACAGGACACCTGAAACCCGGTCGAGACTACGGCCGCGTCCACTGGAACTTTGCCCGATCCCGAGATCTCCGCGGCACCACGAAGGGACAGGAATGCTTCATACGATCCATGACCGCGACTGAGCGCCGGCACGCTCCTGATCTTCTCCCCAGACTTCGATAGCTTCACTGTCCAAGCATCGTCGGAATGCTTGGATAGTGACTGATCGGCAAACGCGCGGGCGGGTCCGGCCGACGCCTCACCGCCGCCAGCAAAACCTACAAACGCAACAAGCACCGCACCAATGACGCCAAAAACTCTCTTCGCCGAGACTCCCCTTGGGGGCAGTAGTATTTCGACGTTCTAAAGTACATACAGGGCTGTGCGATGATCTTAAAGGCCCCCGCAGCCCTGGCTGATTCCTCCCTGAACCGCCGAACTGGACAGTCTGGACGGTACGCCCGGCCTAGTGTCGGAGCAATCGCACGGCAAATAGTGTGACAGGCATCATACTTCGAATCCAACGGAAGCCGGTGGGGCGTCTTGCTACTCAATGAACCGCAAACTGCGCCCCAACTACTAGCGGTTCTCAATCAGCGCGGGCCTAGCCTGGCCGAGCCTAGGCTAGCGGGGTTCGCGGACACAGCGTCGTTCCCGAACGCGCGCAGCGGGCACAGCTCGAAGACACTCGGCGACTGAGGGCCCACTATCCCGCGTCGACGATCGGAACCGTGTCCGGATCGGCGACGGGTCGTGGACAATAGCGATGTTTGGACGATCGATGGTCACATATCTACCCGATGGAGTTGCCACCGCGATTGAGAGTCCTCCTCGCGATACGCACGAGATCGGCTGCCGGGCCGCGGAGTTCGCGCGGCGGACGCCAGACGGCGCGCAGCGAACGAGTCAGGTCGAGACCGTCGACGTCCACGGTCCGCACGGTGCCCGACCGAGCGTCGCCGGCGATCGCGAGGGTGCTCAAGACGGCGGGGCCGACGCCCGCAGCCACCGAGGTGCGGATCGCGGCGCTGCTGCCGAGCTCCAGGAGTGGGTCGGCCTGCGCATAGCCGGACAGGGCATCGTCGAGTGTCGTCCGGGTGCCCGAGCCCGGCTCCCTGACGAGGAGGGGAGTCGAGGCGAGCTCTTCCGCGGTCACCGTCCGTCGCCGCCTCGTCCAAGGATGATCGGGCGGGACCACCAGGACGAGACGGTCGCGGGCGACAACGGTGCTGCACAGGTTGGACGGGACCGTCGGCGACTCGACGAAGCCGAGGTCGCACGCGTCGTTCGCGAGCGAGACGAACACGGTTGACGAGTTCTGCACGCGCAGGTGGACGGTGACTTCGGGGAACCGGCCGCGGAACTCGCCGAGCCACCGGGGGGAGCAGATGCTCGGCGACGGTCATCGACGCGCCGACCGTGAGCTCGGCGGTGTGGTCGGTGTGCAGGCCGGAAGCGACGTCGAGCAGCCGTGTCGCGTCATCGAGGGTGCGCCGCGCCCAGTGCACGAGAACGGTGCCCTGGGGAGTGAGCGTCGAGCCGGCGGTCGCGCGCTTGAGCAACGGGACTCCGAGCTGTCGCTCCAGACGGCCGATCGATCGGCTCGCATTCGGCTGCGCGATGCCCGACGCACGCGCCGCCGCACTCAGGCTGCCGTGATCGTCGACGCCGACGAGTAGTTCGAGTGCGCCGAGGTCGAGCGATCGCAAGTCCACGCGATCACTGTACCTGGGTAGATGCGAAATTGATATGGTGCCGACATATCACATCGATATGTATATATATCGAGAAGTCGGGTTCCAGTCGGAGGTCGATCTGCCGAAGCTGAATACATGACGATCCTCAAGACGCAGATGTCCGGTGCGGCTCCCGGTCTGGTGTTCGCCGCCCTCGGAACCGCGTGTGCGGTGGCGATCAACACGGTGCTGCCCGCCGTCAGCCCGCTGTTGATCGCGATCGTGCTCGGGGCGGTGTGCGCGAACGTCGTGGCGTTGCCCGCGGCGATCCGACCGGGTTTGGCGATCGTGTCGAAGGGTGTCCTGCGCGTCGGCGTGGCGCTGTTGGGACTCCAACTCGTTCTCGGCGACATCCTCGGTCTCGGATTTGGGGTGATCGCCGTGGTCGTCGTCGTGGTCGGCGGTGGAATCGCCGGGACCCTCTGGATCGGAAAACGCCTCGGCATTCCCTTCAGTCAGCGACTGCTCATCGCGTGCGGCAGTTCGATCTGTGGTGCGGCCGCAGTCGCTGCCGTCGACGGCATTGTCGACGCCGAGGAGGAAGACGTGGCCGCGGCCATCGCGTGCGTCGTTGTATTCGGCACGCTGATGATTCCGACGCTGCCCTTCCTGGCGCACTTGTGCGGGTTGTCCGACGCCGACGCCGGAGTGTGGGTCGGCGGGTCGATCCACGAGGTCGCGCAGGTGGTCGCCGCAGGCGGAATGATCGGAGGCAGCGCGCTCGCCATCGCGGTCGTCGTCAAACTGGCGCGAGTCGTGATGCTCGCTCCGGTGCTGGCGGTGATCAGTATTCGTCAACGTTCGGCGAGCGGCGACGGCGGGAACCGCCCGCCGCTGGTCCCGCTGTTCGTACTCGGCTTCCTCGCCTGCGTGGCGCTTCGTTCCTGCGGCATTCTGCCCGACCGCGTGCTCGACGTGGGCGAGCAGATCCAGGTGTTCGCACTGACCGGCGCCATGTTCGCGCTCGGTGTCGGAGTTCGACTTTCGTTGTTCCGATCCGTCGGTTCGCGGCCATTCCTCTTGGCGGCGTGGGCGACGGTGCTCGTCGGCGCCCTCGGTCTGGGAGGCGCGCTCATCGTCGGGTGACTCCAAGCGCGATGAAGTAAGCGACAATTCCGCCGATGCGTAATTGTCGGACCCTGTTGCTAGTCTGCAGTCAGAAGGTAAGAACAGGTCCTGACCAGTGGAATCGATGGATTCGAGGGGGTGGTTTCGGTGAGTGAGTCAATATCCGACGACGTTCTCCCGGAGTCGCCTGTCGCTCTGCTGAAATTGATGAACGCGGCCGCCGCGAAGCTGAACGACGTCTCGTTCACCTCGGCGGCGGCCGGGGATCTGCTCGTTGCGGCGGAGACCAACGAGCAGATGCGCGCTCGTGTGGAGGCGGCGACGACGGGTCTGATGATCGAACTGTCGGATCGTTTCGCGTTCCAGGCTCAGGGCTATATGACGGTGCAGAAGTATCTGACCAATGGGCTGCGGTTGGGAGTGCGTGAGGCGAATGCGCGGATCGCGTTGATGTTCGCGACTGGCGAGTTTCGGTCGGTGGTCGGTGATCGGCTTACGGCGCGTAATCCGGCGGCTGCGAGGGCTTTGCGTGATGGTGTGATCAATCGTGGGCATGTCGCCGAGATCTCCGCGGTGATCGACAAGATTCCCGCCCGGGTCGATCCCGACACGGTCGCTGCCGCTGAAGCGCAACTGGCTGAAGTTGCTCGGACGCTCTCCCCGGAGGGGGTTCGCACGGCTGGGCGGCGTCTGCTCGGCCATCTCGACCCTGATGGGGAGCTGACCGATGATGCCGATCGTCGACGGACTCGGGGGTTCACGCTGGGGCCGCAAGATGCGCGGCTGATGTCGACGTTGCGGGCGTCGATCACTCCGGCGTTGCGGGCCAAACTCGATGTGGTGCTTGGCGCGTGGGCTGCGCCCGGGATGAACAACCCGGAGGACCCGGAGTCGCCGCATGGCGCTGTGGATCGGGGCGATCTGGATGAGGCCGTCCTGATCGCGGCGCGCGACCGCGACACTCGTACGACGGCGCAGCGCAATCATGACGCGCTGGCCGCGATGGTCGATTTCGTCCTCGGTCACGGCGCGTTGGGGCGCCCGGATCGGCTGCCGGCCGAGCTGGTGGTGACGGTTACTGATCAGGAGTTGGCCGCCGACGCCGGGGTCGCGTTGACCGCGACCGGCGCGCACATCCCGGTGAAAGAGCTCGTCGAGTTGGCTGCTCATGCGGTGCCGCGTCTGGCGGTGTTCAAGAACGCCACGTCGGAGGTGTTGTATCTCGGGCGTGGTCGGCGGTTCGCGTCGAAGGCCCAGCGGTTGGCGATGTTCGTCCGCGACCGTGGGTGCACCGCTCCCGGTTGCAATGTTCCGTTCTCGCGCACCGAAGCCCACCATGTGGTGCGGTGGGAGAACGGTGGTCGCACTGACCTGGTGAACCTCGGCGCCGCGTGTGGCAGACACAACCGCGCGGAAGGTGTCGGTCCCGGTAAATGGGAGACGGCCATCGTCGCCGGCAGGGGAGTCAATGTCGGTCGGGTCGGGTGGCGGCCGTCTGGAAGCGCTCGCGGTTGGCAGGTCAATCCGATCCATCACATCGGGCAGTGTCCGGGTCTGCTTCCGCACGGTCCGCCCCGCGGGGCGAGTTCGGCCGTGGAGACCCTGCTCTCCCGCCTCCTCTCCGCCGCCTGAGCCGGCGTTCCCTCGACCAGCTGGGGCGAGCGCCGGGCACAGGTGCGCGGGCGGATACGCCTATGCGCGCCAGCCGTCGACGACTGCGGTCGCCGCCCGCGCAGGGTCAGCTGCTGACGGCCAATGCCCGCGACTTCCAGCAACTCGTCGTCCGGTTCGATTCCCGCTGCTCGGCGCGGGACCCCATCTCCCCAAGTGGAGGGGATTCGTCAAGCGCTCCGCGGACAAGAACGCGGTCGGGCTCTGGCATGAGACCTATGTGATCGGGTGCAGCGACGTCGTCCCAGCGCATGGCGGTGTGAGTGCGGATCTTCCCGGCTGTGCCGTCACGCGATCGGCAGGTCGCCTTCGGCGTCGCGGAGGAAATCGCCGCTGACCTTCAGTGCGGGCGTCGAGCTGTCGCCGCCGACGACCAGAGTCGCGAACGCGAGATCGTCGACGATGCCTGCGAACCAGCCGTGCGAATGCTTGTTGTCGCCGAACTCAGCGGTCCCCGTCTTGCCGCCGAGCCCCGGAATGTCGCGCAGACTCGTCGCCGTCCCCGACATGACCGCTTCCCGCATCGCCGATCGGATCGGGGTCGCGACGTCGGCGGGAATCGTGGCGCGCTCGGTGTTCGACCCGGTGCGCAGCCCGTCGATCAGCGTGGGAGTTACCGTCTTCCGGTCCGCCAGCGACGCCTCGACGACCGCCATCCCGAAGGGCGACGCCGTGACCGCCCCCTGCCCGATACCGCTCTCCACCTTCTTCGCCGGAGTGTCGGCCGTCGGCACCTCTCCGGTGATCGTCGTCAGACCCGGCACCGTGTAGTCGACGCCCAGGCCGAAGGTGCGGGCCGTGTCGGCGAGATCAGTGTCGCCGAGCCTCGTCGACAACCCGGCCATCGTCGTATTGCACGAGCGAGCGAATGCAGTGTGCAACGGGACGGTGCCGAGATCGAACTCGTCCTCGTTCGGGATCTTCCGATCGCCGAACGTCTGCGTTCCGGGGCAGGCGAGCCGGGCGTTCGCCGTGGTCACCCCCGCTTTCAAGGCGCTCGCCGTCGTGATCGTCTTGAACGTCGACCCCGGCGCGTACAGGCCGGTCAGTGCGATCGGTCCGTCCTCGTCGGCCGCGGAATTCTGGGCCACGGCCAGGATCCCGCCCGTCGACGGCCGGATCGCGACAATCATCGCGGGACGCTTCTCTTCAGCGACGGCGTCGTTCGCCGCCTGCGTAAGCGCGACGTCCAGCGTGGTGCGCACCGGAGCCGGAGTCCTACCGGGGAACTTCTGGACATCGCTCGTAGGCTCGCCGTCAGCGTTCACCACGGTGACGGCGGCGCCCGCCGCTGCGTCGACCACCGTCCGCCAATGCTCTTCGAGGCCGCTCGTCGCAGGCGACCGCAGATTCTTCTCCGCGGTCAACAACCGCCCCTCGGTACGCGTCGTCACACCGTCGATGCGCTCGAGCGAACCGACCCGTTTCGCATCCGCTGCACGCAGCGCGACGACCGTCTGCGGACCCTGCTTCCCGCGAAGCCCGGCACGGATCGACGACGCGGACACCTCCGGTGCGACCGCCTTCAGCTTCCCCGCCAGCGCAGACGCCGACGCCGATTCGGCCGACTCCGATTTCCCGGCGTCGAGCGACACGACCGTCACCGTCTGCCAGGTGAGCAGCGGACGGTTCTGTCGATCCGTCACCGGAGTGTCGAAACTCTTCAGGTCGCTGTACAGCAGGCGGCCGCCCGCTTGGAGACTCCGGTGAATGAGGGTCGGCGACCACGTCACGTGGTCGCCCGACGTCTCGACTGGCGTCCGGTAGGTGACCGTGCGGTCCTTCGGGAGCGTCCATGTCCACGTGAACTCGGTGTCGTCGTCGTTCACCGAGACGTCCGCGGTGGCCTCGCCCATCCCGTCGAACGTGTCGGTGAACGCCTTCCTCGCGGTAGGTCCCTCGGTCGTGGTTTCGGCCGCCGCGACCGGATCGTGGCCGGTCAACGCGCCGGCGAGCCTCTCGGTGGGTGACTCATCGGATCCGCAGGCGACGCCGAAGCCTGCTATGAGCGCCACGACCGTCGCCGCGGCGATGCGTCGCGTCGTGATCAGCACGGTCGCCCGCGTTCGATGACGACGGCCCGGATGTGTCGAAGCATGTCCATGCCCCGAATCTAACCTGTCGGCGACTTCGTTGACGTGACGCACACCACGCCCTACGATATGACATCAATCAGAAAATGTATGACGTAAAGGTGAATGTGATGAGATTGGGAAGCCGTGCTGTCGTGCTCGGAGGAAGCGTCGCGGGAATGTGCGCGGCAGGCGCCGCCGCCGAGTACTTCGACGAAGTGCTCGTCCTGGAACGCGATGTGATCCCCGAGGACGCCGAGCACCGCCGCGGTGTGCCGCAGAGCAAACATCCGCACTTCCTGCTCAACTCCGGCCGCCGCGCGATGGACCGGATCTTCCCCGGATTCGAGGACGCGCTCATCGAGGCGGGCGCACTGCACATGATGCCGTCGCAGGCCGCGGCTCACTGCGAGGGCGCCGGCTGGGTCCCGCGCGGGGAAAGCACCATGTCGATGGTCTACTCGTCACGGCTCCTCATCGAGCGGACGCTCCGGGCCAAGCTCGCCGACGTGTCGAACGTCGAGGTCGAGGAGGGCGTGGCCGTCGTCGGACTCGAGACCGTCGGGGGCGGCTCCGACGCCGGACGGGTCACCGGCGTCTGGGTCACTGGACGCGAGACCGGATCGAGCCGAGACCTGGTGGACGCGGACCTCGTCATCGACACCCTCGGCCGCGGATCACAGGTCTCCAAGTGGCTGACCAAGGCAGGTTGGTCCGAAACGCCGATCCAGTCGCTGGACGCGGGCGTCACCTATACGTCGCGCTGGTACCAGAAGCCGGCCGACCTGCCCGACTGGTGGTGGTGGGCGCAGATGTCGGTGATGCCCACGGCCGAGACCCGACCGCATCCGCCCGAGCACGATTTCCTCTGCCAGATCTTCCCGATCGAAGGGGACCGCGTCCTGGTGACGATGGGTTCGTGGGGCCATCCGATGCCGCGCGAGGACGAGGAATTCGTCGAGACCGTCCACAAACTGCGGGCGCCGGCGTTCGGCCAGGCCGTCGATCTGTGCGAGCCGATCTCGGACGTGTTCGTCACGAAGTCGACGGGGAACCGTCGCAGGCGGTACGACGAGCTGGAGAACCCGCCCGCCGGCCTCGTCGTGATCGGCGACGCCATCTGCGGATTCAATCCGTTCTACGCGCAGGGTATGAGCTCGGCGAGCAAGTGTGCGGTGCTGCTGGCCGATCATCTGCAGGGCGCGTCGGCGGTGGACGGAGCGTTCACCAAGAACTACTTCGCGGCCCAGCGATCGCTGCTCGACGACATCTGGACGCTCGCCCTGGCCCGCGACCAGGGTTACGCGAACGCGGAGGGTACGGAGCTCGCCCCGCAGTGGCGGCAGCGGCTCGCGTTCCGCGGGGCATGGCCGATCTTCAACCACATCTCGGCGACAGTCCGCGAGGACGCGAAGGTCGAAGAGCACTTCACCGCGGTGTTCAACCTCGACGAGTCGGTCACCGACATGGTCAAGAGCCCACGCGTCCTGTTCGGGCTCGCCCGGCACGGGGTGAAACGACTGTTCGGCCGGACCCGACTGCCGATGGGCTTCGACTGCGAACTTCCCCCGCCGTCGGACATCTGGCGCGACGGCGTCCCGACGCCGGGCGGCCGCGCCCAAGTCATTCCGCGGGGCGTCGACCCGCGCAGCCTGGCGCGGGCGTAGGGGGCGACGATGGCCGTCTGCGACCCGGACACTCCGGCATTCGTCATCACCCGGTATCTCGGTTTCGTCTGTGAGGACGCGAACCCGATCGTAACCCTGCGCAATCCGCTCGATCTCGCGAATTGGACGCTGCCGATCCTCGAACTCCTGATCGTCGTCGGCGCGATCCTCGCGCTCGTGCACGCCGTGCGCAGGCTTCGCCGCGACGGCGACCCGACGAACCTCGCACTGTGGTTCGGGTCGCTGGTCTACCTGTTCATCATCGAACCGCCGCTGTACTTTCCGGAATGGTTCGGCATGCAGGACGCGATGGGCTTCATGTTCGCCCACAACGTCTTCACCGTCGACCTCATGTACGACAGACTGCCGCTCTACATCGTGTGCTTCTATCCGGCGATGAGTCAGGTGGCCTACGAGATCGTCCGCGCCCTCGGCTTCTTCGATGGCGGTAAATGGTCGGCGCTGCGCGGTTCGGTGGTGTTCGGTCTCGTCTACCAGGTGTTCTACGAGATCTTCGACCAGCTCGGACCGCAACTGAAATGGTGGGCGTGGAACGTCGACGAGCCGTTCTACGGCGCGCAGCCCGACGTCCTCGGGAATCCATCGGCCGTCCCGTTGTTCGAATCGGTCCCGTGGAGCAGCGCGTGGCTGTTCGCGACCGTCTCGTTCGCGGTCCTGACGTTCATGTGCGTCGTCTTGGTGAAGAATCCGACGACCCAGGGTCGTTCGGTTAGGGGCTGGTCGCTCACCTGGCGGATCGTCGTCGCAGGTGCGGTCGCGGTGGTGTCCATGCCGCTGCTGTCGATCACCACTGCGGTCTTCGGGCGGGGCGACGGAGCGAACCTGACCGCGCAGACAGTGGTGTTCGCGATCCAAGTGTTCGGTGTCTGGGTGATCGGACTGGCTCTGCTCGCGTGGCAGCTGCGTCGTCTGCCTGCGACGTCGGCCCGACCGGCACGCGAGGCTGCGCCGTTCCTACGCTTCTTCCCCTGGCTGTTCCTCGGCGTGCACGCGGTCCTCTGGATCGTCGTGCTGCCGTCGTACTTCGGGGCCGTAGACGGCGTGACCGGCTCCGACGCCTCGCCGGAGTCCGGGACGCCGACCGGCAGCCTCCCGTACGTGATCGGCTGCTATGTGATCGCGATCGGGGTTCTGACCCTCGCCGTTCGACGCGGCAGAGCCGAGCGTGTCGAGTCCGCAGAGTCCGATTCGGCGTCGGACGAGACGGCGACGACCGTGTGAGAACATGGCCGGTGTGAGGACTCGTGGTTGGCAGGGGGATCTGCCGCAGAGCGCCGATGAGGCCCGTGATCGGATCCTTCAAGCGGCCACCCGTTGTGTCGAACGGTTCGGGTTGCGAAAGACGCGTCTGGGCGACGTCGCCGAAGAGGCAGGCGTCACCCGGCAGACCGTCTACCGCTACTTCTCCTCGGTGCACGACATGCTCGCGGCTGTCGCCGCGGCCGGGGCCGGCGACTTCCTCGACCGGATGGGCGAGGAACTGGGGTGGGTGGAGACCGTCGACGACGCGATCACCGAGACGATCCTCTACTGCCTGCGCCGACTCCCCGAGGAGCCCGCCCTCGGGCTCATGCTCCGCGAAGGCGAAGGGGAGTTGTTCACGCGGGAGGCCACGTCGTCGGGCGCCGTCGCACTCGGTGCGGAGATGCTGCGCCGACTGAACGTCGACTGGAACGGCGAAGGCTACGACAGCACCGCCATGGAGGGGCTGGCCGAACTCGTCATGCGGATCTGGTTGAGCTTCCAGCTCTACCCGAACCATCCACCCAGGTCCGACGACGAGCTGCGGACGTTCATCCGGACCTGGGTGTGCGGGTAGGCAGCTCGACAACAGAGTTGAGGCTGCGCCGTCGGTGAACTGCGGGTCGGTGAGTTATTCGAAGTCGGCACCGACGTTCGGGGGCGACGCCGCGAGGAGCGCGTTCTCGTCGTCGCTGAAGGTGCGTGAACGCGACAGGAAGCGAACGCCCTCCGGGGCTTCCAACGAGAAGCCCGCACCACGCCCGGGAACGACGTCGAGAATCAGCTGGGTGTGCTTCCACAACTCGAACTGGTCGCCGTTGATCCAGACACGGACCTCGGGGAGCGGATCGGGGAGGCCGATCGTGCCGACCAGCACGTCGCGTTGCCCGATCCGGTACTCGCCGACCGGATAACACATGGGCGCCGACCCGTCACAGCATCCGCCCGACTGGTGGATCATCAGACCGCCGTGCAGTTCGGAGAGCTTCGTGAGGAGTTCGACGGCGGACTCCGTCGCCGTCACCCGATCCGGGGTCTCAGACATGACCGTTGTCCTTTCACCATCAGTGTTGTGTTCGAGGTTAGGCGCCTCGACCCGGCTCGACAGCGGGTTGGTACTCGCCCGGGCCGGGGTCGCCGGCCCGGGCGAGGTCTAGGGGGCTTAGAAGAAGCCCTTGGCGCTCTGTGCGTAACCGACCAGCAGGTTCTTGGTCTGCTGGTAGTGGCCGAGCATCATCAGGTGGTTCTCGCGGCCGACACCGGACTGCTTGTATCCGCCGAAGGCGGCGTGCGCCGGGTAGTCGTGGTAGGTGTTCGTCCACACACGGCCGGCTTGGATGTCGCGACCGGCCCGGTAGGCGACGGCGCCGTTACGGCTCCACACGCCCGCGCCGAGACCGTACAGGGTGTCGTTGGCGATCGAGATCGCCTCGTCGTAGTCGGAGAACGATGCGACCGACAGGACGGGGCCGAAGATCTCCTCCTGGAACACCCGCATGTTGTTGCTTCCTGCGAACACGGTCGGCTGAATGTAGAAGCCGCCCGACAGGTCGCCGCCCAGGTCGGCGGGCTCGCCGCCGGTGAGGATCTTCGCGCCCTCCTCCTTGCCGATCGCGAGGTAGGAGCGGATCTTCTCCCACTGGTCGCTCGAGGCCTGCGCGCCCATCATCGTGTCGGTGTCGAGCGGGTTGCCCTGCTTGATCGAGGCGACGCGTGCGACAGCCTTCTCCATGAAGTCGTCGTACATGCCCTTCTGAACGAGGGCACGGCTCGGACACGTGCAGACCTCGCCCTGGTTGAGGGCGAACATCGAGAAGCCCTCCAACGCGCGGTCGAGGAAACCGTCGTCGGACGACATCACGTCGTCGAAGAAGATGTTCGGGCTCTTGCCGCCCAGCTCGAGGGTGACGGGGATCAGGTTCTCGCTCGCGTACTGCATGATCAGGCGGCCCGTGGTGGTCTCACCGGTGAACGCGATCTTGCGAATCCGGTTGCTCGACGCCAGCGGCTTGCCGGCCTCCACACCGAAACCGTTAACGATGTTGAGGACACCGTCCGGCAGCAGATCGGAGATGAGGCTCACCAGGTAGAGGATCGACGACGGCGTCTGCTCGGCAGGCTTCATGACGATGGCGTTGCCCGCTGCGAGCGCAGGCGCCAGCTTCCACGTCGCCATCAGGATCGGGAAGTTCCACGGGATGATCTGTCCGACGACACCGAGCGGCTCGTGGAAGTGGTAGGCGACCGTGTCCTTGTCGATCTCCGAGATGCCACCTTCCTGGGCGCGGATGGCGCCCGCGAAGTAGCGGAAATGGTCGACGGCGAGCGGAATGTCGGCGGCGAGCGTTTCACGGACCGCCTTGCCGTTCTCCCACGACTCGGCGACCGCGATCTTCTCGAGGTTCTCTTCGATGCGGTCGGCGATCTTATTGAGGATCACCGCGCGCTCGGCGACCGACGTCTTGCCCCACGCGGGCGCTGCGGCGTGTGCGGCGTCGAGCGCGAGATCGATGTCCTCAGCGGTCGAACGAGCGACCTCACAGAATGTCTGGCCGTCGACCGGAGACGGATTCTCGAAGTACTGGCCCTTCACGGGCGGCGTCCACTTGCCGCCGATCCAGTTGTCGTAGCGGGACTCGAAACTCATGACCGAACCGGTGGTGCCGGGCTTCGCGTAGACAGTCATCGCTGACTCCTTCTCATGTCGCTTTGCAGGACGGTTAGTGATGTGAGGCACACAGTAGGCTCGAGATGGTTGCAGTGACGTTGCAACGGCGCAACTGACGGCAGGGCGATCACTCACGGAAGACTCAGGTGACATGGCCTAGCATCGACGCGATGCCTACTCCGACTACAGCGCGCGCTCGGACGTACGCGATCATCGCGGCTGTGGCCGGGACGATCGCGATCGCAGCAGCGGTAGCTACACCGTTCCTGCCGGTCACCCAGCACGATGCGGCCATTGACTGGCCGACCGGACAACAGCTCGACCCCGCGAACGGGTCGATCGTCGCCCCGTTGGCCACGCAAACGCCCGCAGGGCTCGATGTGACGATCGGGCGCGACACGCTCATGCAGGACGAGTCGACGACGATCGTCTCGACCATGCCGTCGTCAGCCGAAGGGTTCCGCGACAACGCGCTCGCGATCACCGCCTCGCCCCGTGGCGCTTCGGTCGTCGTCCGCGGCGTCGAGGTCGCGTCGGCCACCCGCGGTGAGCTCGCAGACGTCGACCGTCTGCACGTGTGGACCGACGGCCCGACGGTGTTCGCGCAGTTCGTCGGTCTCGGACCAGCCGCCACGGATGAGGACGCGCAGAAGCCGCTCGTCGCGGGCGTGTTCACCGGGCTCGACGCGGCGCAGGTCGGAGCGGCACAGCAGTCGGGTCTCGCCGTGCACGTCGACGTCGACAACCGGTTCGATCTGACGCCGACGATCCTCAAGTGGCTCGCCCTGGTCGTCGGCGTGATCGCCGCCGCGATCGCGTTGTTCGCGGCGTACCGACTCGACGTGCTCGGCGGCTACCGCCACCGGTTCGCTCCCAAAGGTCGTTGGCGACTCCTGATCCCGCGCACTGCGGACATCCTGGTGACGGCCGCGCTCGTCGTCTGGCATTTCCTCGGAGCCGGATCGTCCGACGACGGCTACATCCTGACGATGGGTCGCAACGCCGACGACGCCGGATTCCTCGGCTCCTATTATCGCTGGTTCAACGTGCCCGAAGCGCCGTTCGACTGGTACTACTCGTTCCTCGGTCACTGGGCCGAGATCTCGACCGCGACCGTGTGGATGCGGCTGCCCGCACTCGTCGCGGGCCTGGTGTCGTGGTTCATCCTGTCCCGTGTCCTCCTGCCGCGTCTCGGCGTCGCGCTGCGCCGCTCCCACCTCGCCGTCCTCACCGCGGCGGCAGTGTTCGTGGCATTTTGGATGCCGTTCGCGAGCGGTCTGCGCAGCGAGACCGTCATCATCCTCGGTTCGCTCCTCACCTGGTGGATGGTCGAGCGCACCGTCGCAACGCGTCAACTCCTGCCCGCGGCGCTCGCCGCCCTGTTCGCCGGCCTGACGATGGCCGTCGCACCGCATGGGATCATCGCGCTCGCCGTCCTCATCGCAGGCAGCAGGCCCATGCTGCGGGCGGTGCGCGCCCGCCGCCGCGACGTCGGGCTGGTGGCGCTCGTGGCACCGGTCGGCGCCGCGTTCGCGTTAGTCGTGCTGATCGTCTTCCGTCAGCAGACCATCGCGACCGTCGCCGAAGCCATCCGCGTCCGGTACACGGTCGGGCCGACCGCCACCTGGTACCAGGAACTGCTGCGCTACTACTTCCTGACGCTCTCGCACGACGACGGGGCCCTCGCCCGCCGTCTACCCGTCCTGATCTTGGTCCTCGCGCTGCTCGCGACGCTCGCTGTGCTGTTGCGGCGCAAGCACATCCCCGGGATTGCGCGCGGTCCCGTCTGGCGTCTGGTCGGCGCCACCCTGCTGACCGTCCTGCTCCTATCGTTCACGCCGACCAAGTGGACCGTCCAGTTCGGCGTCTTCACCGGACTCGGCTCCGCTCTCGCCGCCGTCGTGGTCGTCGTGATGGCGCAGCAGGCGCGTCGCAGCGCCCGCGACTTCTGGATCTACCTCGCTGCGTTGATGCTCGCGTGCGCCGGGGCGACGGCCGGAGCCAATGCGTGGGGCTGGGGTTTCGACCTCGGAATCTCGTGGTCGGACAAGATCCCCAGCCTGGCCGGGCAGCCGCTCCCGACGATCATCCTGGTCCTCACGGGAATCTGCTTCCTCGCCGCGATCTGGTGCCATGTGCGTCCGCCCCGCCCCGTGGCGGAGCGGTCCGGCTGGCGTGCCGCGATGCGGTCGGCGCCCATGCTGATCATCGTCGTCGCGCTGCTGCTCGCCGAGTTCGCGCTGTTCGCGCGGGCCGCAGTCGTCCGCTCGGACACGTACACCCACCTGTCCGCCGACCTGCGTTCACTCACCGGCGACACGTGCGGCATGGCCGACGACGTCCTCGTCGAGCCCGACTCGAACGCGGGCATGCTCACGCCGATCGGCACCGACAGCGCGTCGAAGGCGCTGGCCGGCGATGAGCGCGGGTTCTCCCCCGACGGTGTCGCCGACGACCTGGTCCCCGAGAACATCGGGATCGGCGCGGGCACCATTCATACCGGGCGCAAGGTCTCGCGGTCGTTCTCGGTGACCCTCGGAACGCCCGGCACCACCGGTGGGCGCGGCCCGACGACCGTCAACGGGTCGACGGCCGCCCTGCCGTTCGGCCTGAATCCGGCGACCACACCGGTCCTCGGCAGTTACGGCTATGACGACGGCACCGCGACGTTGACGTCGTCGTGGTACCGACTGCCCGCGCGTGACGTCTCGCCGCTCCTGGTGATCTCGGCTGCCGGATCGATCCACTCGATCGACGAGGACGACGCGAGTCGTCCCGGGCGGTCGCTGATCGTCGAGTTCGGCCGGGCAGGCGCCGGAAACGAGTTCCAGACCATCTCGCAGGTGATCCCGATCGACCCCGACTGGGGAGCGAACCGCCCGTGGCGCAACCTGCGGATCCCGATGGCTGATGTGCCGAAGGACGCGACCGCGATGCGGATCGTCGCCGACGACTCCAACGTCAATCCCGACGAGTGGCTGGCGATCACCCCGCCGCGCGCACCGCGACTGAAGACGCTCGACACGGTCGTCGGCCACGAGCAGCCGGTGCTCCTGGACCTGTCGGTCGGCGCCCAGTTCCCGTGCCAGCAGCCGATGACCGCGCACCGTGGCGTGTTCGACGTGCCTGCCTGGCAGATCGCGCCCGACCAGATCACCGCCGGGTCGAAGTCGAAGTCGTGGCAGCACATCTCCGGCGGCGGCATCGAGGGAGTCGTCGACGCGGCCACCGCGCCGTCCACCGCCTCCACTTATCTGGAGAACGACTGGCATCAGGACTGGGGCGCGTTGATCAAACTGACGCCGTTGATGCCCGACGCGCCGCAGGCGCACGTGAGCACCGATACGAGCACCGGCTGGGGCTGGCACCGGACCGGACCGATCAGGGCGGTGGAGCCGAGTGAGTGAGCGGTCGGAACCTATGAGCGAAGTGGAGAACGTGGACACGCCGCAGGAGGACGTTGCCGCCGGGTCGACCGGACCTGGCGCGCGCACCGTGAAGATCGCGAAGATCGTTGCGGTCGTGGCGGGTGCGCTCGGCGCGCTGCTCGCCGTGATCGCCCCGATCCTGCCGGTCTCGTACACGCAGACCGAGCTGAACTGGCCGCAGGCCACCGAACAGGGTGCGTCGCCGGTCGTGCAGAGTGTCGCCGCACCCAACGTCTCGTACGTGCCGGTCGACATGGACCTCGCCGTGCCGTGCCGTCTGGCCGCCGACCTCCCGAAGGACGGTGGCGTCCTCCTGTCGACCGTGCCCGCGCCCGGTGAGGACGCGGGGACCGTCGGCCTGTTCGTGCGTGCGACCGCCGATCGGATCCTGGTGACCCAGCGCAACGCAGTGGTCCTGAATGTGCCGCGCACCGACGCGCAGCGGTCCGCCGACTGCCGCATCGTCGTGCACGCCGACACCGACGGCACCCGCGGCGCCGTGGAAGGGTTCGCCGACGCGAACTCGCAGACGACGTTCGACGTGCCCGACCCGAACTCGCGTCCGCAGATCATCGGCGTCTACACCGACCTGCCGAAGACGGCGGCGACCGACGGTCTGAGCTTCCACTCGACCGTCGACACCCGATTCATCTCGAGCCCGACGACATTGAAGGGCGCGCTGCTGATCCTCGGCGTCCTGCTGACGATCGCGTCGATCGTCGCGCTCGCGGTCCTCGACGCCCGTGACGGCAAGAAGCTGCGCCGCATGTTGGCGCGTGGCTGGTGGCGTCCCCGTGTCCCGGATGTGCTGGTGACCGCCGTGCTCATCGTCTGGTTGTTCATCGGCGGCAACACAGCCGACGACGGATACCAGGTGACGGTGGGGCGGATCGCTCCCGGCGCAGGCTATCTCGACAACTATTATCGGTATTTCGGTGTGCCGCAGGATCCGTTCGGTTGGCACTACCAATACCTCTCGCTGTGGATGCAGGTCAGCACCTCGGTGCCGTGGCTGCGTCTCCTGCCGCTGCTGTTCGGCCTCGCCGGATGGTTCCTGATCAGCCGGTTCGCCCTACCTCGGTTGGGCCGCGCGGTCCGCACGTCGCACGCCGCGTACTGGGCTGCCGCCCTCGCGTTCCTCGCCGTCTGGCTGCCGTTCAACAACGGTCTGCGCGTGGAGCCCGCCATCACCGTCGGTGTGCTCGCCACCTGGATCCTCGTCGAACGCGGAATCGCGACGGGCCGCCTCGTGCCGTGGGCGCTGGCGATCATCGCCGCGGCGTTGACGTTGACGATCCACCCGGTCGGGGCGATCGCCGCCGTCGCGTTGCTCGCCGGACTGCGTCCGCTCATCGCGCGTCTGCGGACGCGCAGCGGCCGTGACGGGTGGCTGCCCATGCTGGTGCCGCTCCTCGCGTCCGGACTGGCGGTCCTCTACGAGATCTTCGCGGACCAGACGATCGCGTCGATCATCGAAGGCGTTCGCGTCCAGGGCATCGTCGGTCCCACCAACAAATGGTGGAACGAAGGCATGCGCTACTACGTGCTGCTCAATCCGACTCCGGACGGTTCCATCGCGCGCCGTATCGGCATCTTCGTGACAATCCTCGCGGTCTTGCTCATCGTCCTCGTCCTGCTGAGCAGACGACGGGTGCCCGGCGTCCCCAGTTCGCCGCTGTGGCGGCTGGTCGCCGTCACCGCGGGCGCCGTCGTCGTCCTGGCGTTCGTCCCGACGAAGGCGACCCACCAGTTGGGCGCCATCGCGTGTCTGACGGGGGTTCTCGCGGCCGCCGCGACCGCGATGGTGCGGCCGGCGGTGCTGACCCGTCGCTGCAATCGGACGTTCTTCGCCGCCGCTGCCGCGTACGCGCTCGCCGTCGCCTTCGCCGGACGAAACCAGTGGTGGTACGTCGGCAGTTACGGGATCCCGTGGGCCGACGACACCCCGCACATCGGCGGCGTCGGCCTGTTCTGGCCGATCCTGGCGGTCGCGGTCGCGATCACACTGCTGGGCGTGTGGCAGTACTACCGCGACGACCAACTCGACCAGAGCGGGAAGGCTCCGATCCCGGCGAACACCGGTCTCATCGGCCGGATGCCGACGTACTCGTTGTCGATCGTGTGCGCCATCGTCCTGCTCTTCACCTTCGCCTCGTTCGCGAAGGCCGCGCGAAGCGACTCGTGGACGTGGACCAGTTCGAACATCGACTCGTTCCGGGGCAAGCCGTGTGCCCTCGCCGAGGACGTGCTCGTCGAAGCAGACCCGAACGAGGGCCTGCTCGCGCCTGCCGACGTCGCGGGGCAACGTGACGTCGGTGTCGGAGCCGCGCTGGCCGGCGAGTCCGAGGGCTTCGCCCCGGACGGTGTGTCAGCTCATCTGGACGCCGACGCCGAGAACTCCGACTCCGGCTCCGACGACGACGATTCGAGTGGAGCGATCCAGCAGTCGAGCGACGAGGACGCCGACGACTCGTCGACGGACTCCGGATCGGGCGACACCGGGGGCGGTACCGTCGGCACCCGCGGCGTCAACGGTTCGGCCGTGAAGCTGCCGTTCGGACTCGATCAGAAGCGGGTGCCCGTGCTCGGCACCTACGGAGCCCCGGACAGTCGTGGGCACTTGACGTCCGACTGGTACGGCCTGCCCGAACGCAGCGACGACGCGCCGCTGGTGACCATGTCGGTCGCCGGACAGATCGAGTACATCGACGACCTGAACGTGCTCAACAGCGGACAGAAGGTCCGCCTCGAGTTCGGTCGAGTCGGCCGTGACGGGGCCGTCACGCCGGTCGCGTCGATGACGCCGTTGGATGCGGGCGGCGCCCCCGAATGGCGCAACCTGCGCTTCCCGTTGAAGGACGCGCCGCCACGCGCCACCGTGGTGCGAATCGTCGCCGACGACGTCTCGCCCGCCCCGAACCAGTGGGTGGCCGTCACACCGCCGCGGGTCACGAACTTGACGACGGTGAACTCTCTCGTCGGCAGCGAGGCTCCCGTCCTCCTCGACTGGGAAGTGGCGTTGGCGTTCCCGTGCCAGCGTCCGGCCGCGGCCGTCGACGGCGTTCTCGAAGTCCCGGAATGGCGGATCACGCCGGACGCAGAGGGTGAACGCGTCAACTCGCAGCGGTGGATGGCAGGCGACTACGGGGGTCCGCTCGGCATCACCCAGAACTCGCTGCGGTCCATCACCAAGCCCGGCTATCTGCGCAACGCGTGGGCCGAGGACTGGGGTTCCCTGCGCCGTCTGGTCCCGCTCGTCCCGCAGGTCACCGCCGAACTAGAGGTCAGCGAAACCAAGCACAACGGCCTGTGGACGCCCGGCCCGATGCGCCCGTACAAGAACTCGAACTGACCCTCAGACGCCGAAACGGCGGTTGAGCAGCCGGACCCGGCCCGCGGCTATCGCGGCGTCCGGGTGTCCGGGCGGCAGCGCGCGGTGCAGTGTCGTCCACGCCTGGAAATCGTCGTGGCCGTGGGGCGACGACGCCCAGGCCTGCAGCGTCGCGACATCCCGGCTGGCGAAGACGGCCGATCGGAGGTCCTCCCGGATCTCGTCGAACGCGTCGATGATGCCGGGCGCCAGCGAGTCCGCGAGCAGTCCGCCTCGACCCAGCGTGGCGACGGCGGCCCGCAGGTCGCCCGTCATGATGTTCTGGCGCACGTCCGTGACGTCGGAGGAGACGTCGCCGGTGAGCCGGTAGGGGCGGGAGGCGACCGCGTCGCCGACCTCGCGGCGCAGTCGGGAGATCTCGGCGCGGACGGTGACCGAGCCGAGGTCGTCGTCCGACAGCAGGTCGGCGAGACGGTCGGTCGACAGGCCTTCGGGATGCAGATGGAGCAGCAGCAAGATCTCGGCGTGCCGCGGCGACAGGACGTGCCGTCGTCCGCCGGGCGCGCACCACGTCGGCTCACCCGCCAACACCGTCAGCCGGGAGTCGAGCGAACAGTCCAGCATCGCTTCAGGGGAGAGGTCGACGGCCGTCGACCGGAGTTCGCGTTCGACCGCGGCCACCACCGACCGGACGGCGGCGAGCGCGAACGGTGCTGCGGCCGCGGCCCCGCCGGTCACGTCGATCGCGCCGATCACCTCGCCGGTCAGCGGGTCGTGGACGGGCGCGGCCGCACAGTTCCACTTCTGGACGGGGCTCGCATAGTGCTCGGGACCGATGATCTGGACGCCGCGGTCCAGACTGAGCGCGAGCCCGGGCGCGTTTGTCCCGACCTGATCCTCACTCCACACCGTGCCTTCGACGAAGTTGATCTTCGCGGCCTTTCCGCGCGTCGACCGGTCGCCGTCCACCCAGAGGAGACGGCCCCGGCGATCAGTGAGTGCGACGACGACTCCCGCGTCGGCCACGTCGTCGAGCATGAGTGAGGTGATCAGGGGCCGCACCTGCGCGAGACGGTGCGCCGCCCGATACTCGGAGAAGTCGTTGTCGGACATGTCGTCCGGCGTCACATCAGGGTCGTCTCCGACGCCGCGGCTCCGCGACCGGACCCACGATTCCTGGACCATGGAACGCACTGCTCCCTCGGATGGCGTCACACCCGACAGGAACTGTTCGTAAGCACGTTTCACCCGGGTAACGGTCGCCTTGCCATCCGACATCGCATCCTCCGGTCGCACTCTGCCCTTGATTGTGCCAAATGATCCGTGATCCGCGTCACGAAGCGTCTGCTACCCCTGACAGACGTCACGGGCAAGACGTGACATCTGCGCGAGGCGTCATGGTCGCCGGAGCGGAATCGTAGATGTCATGAACCACGTACCAGCCATCGAAGTCGCACAATTGACCAAGCGTTTCCGCGGACCGAAAGGCTCTGTGGTCGACGCGGTGAAGGGGATCGACCTCGCGATTCGTCCCGGCGAGATCGTTGCGTTCCTCGGCCCGAACGGCGCCGGGAAGACGACGACGATCGACATGATCCTGGGCCTCACGTCGCCCGATGCAGGCGACGTCCGCGTGTTCGGCCGGCCAGCCCGCGAAGCCGCACGTGCCGGGCGGGTCGCCACCGTTATGCAGACGGGCGGACTGATGGACGACTTCACGGTCGCCGAGACCGTCGGGGTCGTCGCGTCGCTGCACGATCGATCCGCTGACATCGACGCGGTGATGGTGCGTGCGGACATCGCCGACATCGCCGACCGCAAGGTGTCGCGGTGCTCCGGCGGCGAACAGCAACGCCTCAAGTTCGCGCTCGCGCTGCTGCCCGACCCGGACCTGATCGTTCTCGACGAGCCGACGGCGGGCATGGACGTCGAGTCGCGACGTACGTTCTGGGCGGCGATGCGCGCCGATGCGCGGCATGGTCGGACCGTCGTGTTCGCCACCCACTACCTGGAGGAGGCGGACGCGTTCGCCGACCGGATCGTGATGATCGCGGGCGGTCGGATCGTCGCAGACGGGTCGACCGCCGAGATCCGCACGCGTGCGAGTCGTCGCGTCGTGTCCGCGGTGCTCGACGACGGTGCGATCCCCGATCTGCGGCGAGTGTTCACCGACCTGGAGGTGCGTGAACGGCGCGGCGGCCGCCTCTACCTGTCGTCGCCCGACTCCGACTGCCTCGCCCGTTATCTGCTGACCAGCACGGACGCGCGGGACGTCGAGATCGCGGCGCACAACCTTGAAGACGCGTTCGTCACCCTGACTGCCACCGCCTGACTCGCCTCACCTCTTGCCCGCCTCACCTCTTACCCGCCTCACTTCATCGAAGGAACCTGACATGTCTGTTCTCACTGGCGCGGCCATCGCGCCGACCTACCTGAAGTTCGACGTCCGCCGCGTACTGCGGAACCGTCGCGCGATGATCTTCACCATCGCCATGCCCGCCCTGCTCTACCTGGTCTTCGGCGCCACTCAATCGAGTGAGGACAGTGTCGGCGACGGCAACGTCGCGTTCTACGTCCTCGTCGGCATGGCCGTCTACGGCGCGATCCTGGCAGCGGCGTCCAATGCGGCGGCGGTCGCCATCGAACAGCAGGCCGGCTGGACGCGCACCCTCATGATGACGCCCCTCAAACCGTCCGGGTACGTGTCGACGAAGATCGCGCTCGCGCTCGTGATGAGCGCATTGCCCGTCGTGGTGCTCGCGATAGTCGGCGCGATCAGCGGCGCAAGCGCCCCGATCTGGGTGTGGGTCGCTTGCCTCGGCATCGGCTGGCTCGGGTCGGCGTCGTTCGCGGCGCTCGGTCTCGCGCTCGGCAGCGTCCTCAAGTCCGACGGCGCGATGCAGGCTCTCGGCGGCGTCCTCGCGCTGCTCGCGTTCGCGGGCAACGTGTTCGTCCCGCTCAGCGGTGCGATGCTGCGGATCGCCGAGTTCACGCCGATGTTCGGCGTGGTCTCGCTCGCGCGGTACCCGCTCGACGACGGCATGACCGTGTACGGGACGCAGATCCCGGTGTGGGTGATGGTCGCGAACATCGTCTTCTGGGCCGGGGCGTTCGCCGTCGCGGCGGCGTTCTTCTACTCTCGCAGTAGCGCGCGCCAGTAGAAGAAACCGCCAGTCGAAGAACCTGAGTTGAAGGATCACCGATGAGTCCGCTCCTGTCCCGCGATCGGATCGTGACGTTCTTCGACGACGATCGGATGCCGTGGCGGCAGTGGCGTTGGGTGTTCGGAGCCGTCTGGATGATCTTTCTGGTCTATCCGGTGGTCTCGGTGGCGCAGTCGGACAACACGACGTTCGTGAAGGCGCTCGGACTCGTCGATCTCGGAGTCTTCGCGACCGTCTACCTCGTGGCGTGCATGCTGCTGATGGATGCGGTGCCGAGCGCCGCATACAAGAGCAGCATGCACGCCGACCAAGACGGGGGGCGGTGGCCGGTCGCCGGTGTTCTGGTCGTTCTCGCATGCCTGCTGTTCCCGATCATTCACGAGGAGACCTTCGCGCTGGCGGGCTTCCTCATGGCGGCCGTGTCGTTCATCGCGCCCCGCCGGGTGCAGGTCGCCGCCATCTTCGCGCTGATCGCCGCGTCGTACCTGGTGCCGCGACTGCTCGGGTGGGACGTCGACTTCGGGGTGATCGCGATCATGGTGGCGATCGGTATGACGATGATCGCGATCCGTGCGGTCAGCGAACGCGAACGCGACCGGGAACAGAGCGTGGAGCGTCAACGCGAACTCAACGCGGAACTCGCGGTGGTCGCCGAACGGGAGAGCGTTGCGCGCGACGTCCACGACATCCTCGGCCATTCGTTGACCGTCATCTCGGTGAAGAGTGAACTCGCCTCCCGGCTCATCGACCTCGACCCGGAGCGCGCGAAAGCGGAGATCGCAGAGGTCAACGCGCTGTCGAGGGAGGCGCTCGCCGAAGTGCGTTCGACGGTCGGACGGTTGCGGACACCGGAACTGCCGAGCGGTCTCGCGTCGGCGGCCAGCGCATTGGCCGCGGCGGGGATCGTCGCGGACCTCCCCGACCCGGCCGAGGCCCGGACGCCGCACGCCACGCTGTTCGCCTGGGTGCTGCGCGAGGCGGTCACGAACATCGTCCGCCATAGTGGGGCGTCGTCGTGCCGGGTGTGGGTGGGCTGCGACGAGATCACCGTGGCCGACGACGGAACGGGTTCGGCGATGCTCGCATTCGGAAACGGTCTGCGCGGGCTGTCCGAACGGGTCGCCGACGCGGGTGGGGAACTTCGGGTCGAGTCCGACGAGCACGGGACGCTCGTCACCGCGACTATGGTCACCGCGACCGTCCGCGCCACTACTGTTCGTGACCGTGTCGGGCGTGAACGCGACGGGGCCGCTCATGATGGGATGAACCGGTGAGTGAGACGATCCGGCTGCTGTTGGCCGACGACCAAGCGCTGGTCCGCGGTGCGCTAGCCGCACTCCTCGATCTCGAATCGGATCTGCAGGTGGTGGCCCAGGTCGGGCGCGGCGACGAGGTCGTCGACGCGGCGCGGGACTGCGGTGCGCACGTCTGTCTGCTCGATATTGAGATGCCGGGCATCGACGGCATCGATGCGGCCGCGCAGGTGTCCGCGACGCTGCCCGGCGTGCGGTCGTTGATCGTGACGACGTTCGGCAGGCCCGGCTATCTGCGGCGTGCCATCGACGCGGGCGCCTCGGGGTTCGTTGTGAAGGACACGCCTGCCGCCGAACTCGCCGACGCCGTCCGCCGCGTCCACGCCGGGCTGCGCGTCATCGATCCGACCCTCGCGACTGAGAGCCTGACGAGCGGGGAGAACCCGTTGACGCGCAGGGAGTCGGACGTGCTGACCGAAGCGCTGTCCGGCGGCACGGTCGCCGCGATCGCCGCCCAGGTCCATCTGTCGCACGGCACCGTCCGCAACCACCTGTCGTCGGCGATCGGGAAGACGGGTACGTCGACGCGCGCCGAGGCCGCCCGGGTCGCCCACGAGCGAGGCTGGATCTGATCGCGTCGGCCGGTGGGGCGCCGGACTCGGGACGCAAGCCTGCGCTCACCGGAATCCGCACGGTCGCCGCGGCGACGGTGTGCCTCACCCACGCGGCGTTCTGGACCGGCCACTACACCGACGACTACGCGGGCAGGCTCTTCGCGCGGTTCGAAGTCGGGGTGACGATCTTCTTCGTCCTGTCCGGGTATCTGCTGTTCTCGCCGTGGGTGCGGTCGCTGCGAGCCGAGAGCAGCGTTTATCCGCCGCTTCGCCGGTATGCGTGGCATCGGGTCCGTCGGATCATGCCCGCGTACGTGATGACGGTCGGCGCGGTCTACGTCATCTTCGTGTTCCGCACCGACTCGTCGGATCTCGGCCACGGGATGTCGGGGCTGATTCGGAACCTCACGTTGACGCAGGTGTACGGGTTCGGCCACTTGCACACGGGACTCACCCAGATGTGGAGTCTGGCCGCGGAGGTCGTCTACTACGTCGCGCTGCCGGTGATCGCCTGGCCGTTGGCGCGTTACGTGTGCCGGGGCAGGTGGCGGCCGGATCTGTTGATCGTGGTCCTCGGCGGGCTGCTGCTCGTCTCGCCGG
This sequence comes from Gordonia liuliyuniae, assembly GCF_021739025.1. GTDB lineage: Bacteria > Actinomycetota > Actinomycetes > Mycobacteriales > Mycobacteriaceae > Gordonia > Gordonia liuliyuniae. The sequence continues at coordinate 630,457 of NZ_JAKKOT010000002.1, forward strand.
TCTGGACGTTCGCGACGCACGGCGACGGAGTGGATCCGACCGCTCGACTGTGGGCGCCGGCGTTCGCCAGTTGGTTCGTCGCAGGCATGCTGCTCGCTGTGCTCGGCCGGCTGATCCGTTCGTGGCCGGCCACCCCGAGCGTCGCGGTCGCCGCCGGCGCGTTCGTCCTGTCGGCGGGGGCGTTCGCGGGCGAGGCGACGATCGTCCCGAACGATGCGGGTGCGGCGGTCGCCAAACACACGCTGTACGCGGTGGTCGCCGTCGGTCTGATCGGCCCGCTCGTGGTCGGCTCGTCCGACTGGTGGTCCCGGTTGTGCCGGTCGCGACCGATGGTCTGGCTCGGCGAGATCTCGTACGAGTTCTTCCTGGTCCACGTCATGGTGTTGGAACTGGTGATGGACCTGCTCGGCTATCGGGTGTTCACCGGCTCGGTGTTGTTCGCGTTCGTGGTGACCAGCGCGATCAGCGTGCCGATCGCGTGGGTTCTGCATCGGGCGACGTCGCCCCTATGGAGGTGATGCTGTGGAGGCGATGTTGGGGAGGTGATGCTGGGGAGGCGATGTTGGGGAGGTGACGTGCTCACGCACCGGCCACCAGTGACGCAGACCTCCTGGAGCACGGGCCGACCACCGGTAACATGAGGTCATGTCTGCACCCATCCGTTCGGTCACCGCTGCCGACCTCCGGCAATGGACCAGCGACGCTCGGGTGCCCGGGCAGCCGCCCGAACTCTCCGACCTCGGAAGTCTGCTCATCGCGTCCGGCTATTTGACGCCGACCGCGCGCGGCACGCTCGTGCGGCGCGCGTCCTTGAATCTTCCGCTGCCGTCTCCGTCGAACGGTTACAGCGAACTGCGGCGCGTGCAGCGCAGCATCTTGCATGCGGAGAAGTACCTCGACACCACGGTGCTGCCCGGCCTCGTCGTGCCGATCGTCCGGTCGCGGTTGGCGGCGCTGAACCGTCGCCGCGAGGACGCACACCGCGCCGTCGTCGTCGCCAAGGGGGTGATGCCGAGCGGGACCCGTGCGGTGCGACGGGAACGCCGCGAGAACGTCTACCTCGAGATCGACGAGCGTGAGCAGTTGTTCTCCGGACTGCTGTGCACGCCCGTCCCGAATCGCCCGACCGGAGCGCGCAAAGCCGGCACGGATGTGTTCGACAAGTTCGTCGGAGTCGTCGGACAGGTCGGTGGCCGCGGACCGCGCAGGCAGGTGGAGGAGATGGCGGCGCAGGTGTTCGGTCCCGATGCCGTCGCCGCCGGAACATCGTCGCGCGGCGCCTCGTTCGCCGACGGCTACGAGACGCTGCTGTTCGTCGCGGGCCACTACTACGACCGGATCCGCGCCAACCCCGCGTGGCTGTCGGACCACTTCGAGATGCAGCGCGTCCAGGTGAATCTGCACGCAGAGCTCGCTGAGATCGCGTCGGACATCGTCGCGCTGCGCGCGCTGCGCGTCGACCTCGACCAGGCCAGGCACAACGGCGGATTCGACGCCGGGTTCATCGCGCACATCGAGGCCCGTGAGAACGCGCTCCGGCCGGTGTGGTCTGAGCTGGTCGACCGCGTCCACGCGTTCAGTGAGATCGCGGCGACCGTCGAGTCCGCGGCGAGCGAACTCCGGCTGCTCGACGAGTTCGACAGGGCGTCGACGATCGACGCCCGCATCGATCACCTGTTGTCGCGGTCCGGGGACCGGGAGCTCGGGGCCGACCACACCCGCCGCCTGTCCCAACAGGTCCGCAGCGGTGAAGAACAACTCCGCGTCTACCGAGATGTGTTGCAGGGCAACATCGCCCAGCTGGGGCCGGGCGTGCAGCGTGAGCTTGGGCAGCGCTACGAGCCGTAGAGCAGCTCATGGCGTCCTGCCCCAATCCTTCAAGTGTCCCTTCTCCACATCGGTCAGTCGCCGCAGTCGGTGGTTCTCGATGTCGACGACGGCCATCTGTGTGCTCGCCACGCACTCGGGCTTGGTGTCGTCGCCGGTCTGTGCGCCGCGGATCTCGTACCCGATGGTGAAGTCGACGGAACGGTGCCCTTTGATCCACATGCCGATGCGCACCGGCGAGTCGGCGTGGCGGAGCTGTCCCTGATAGCGGATGTCGACGTGGACGATCATCGCGCTCTTGATGAGCGGCGCGTACTCGTCGCCCGCGCTGAGCAGCCACGAGATCCGCGCTTCTTCCATCAGGGTGACGATGCGTGCGTGGTTGATGTGCCCGAACGCGTCCATGTCGGACCACCGGACGGGAACCTGAGCGACGTACGCGAACGCGGGATCGGCCATCCGCGCAGTCTAGCCACGGTGCGACCTAGCCACGGTGCGACGAAACGACCGCGTAGGAAAGTCTTTAAAGTACGGACATCGGTTTTCCGGTTCGATTAGGTACTCTTAGCGTCCATGTGGTCCATTCGATCTACCCGACGTGTCGCAGTTGTAGCTGCTGTGGCTGCTGTTGCAGCATTGGTTCCGGCTACGGTCGCTGACGCTGCTCCGTCGAAGAAGGACGTCGCGCGGATCGTGGCGCTGAAGAAGGTGACGACGTATCGCGTCGACCTGACGGTGAACTCCCCGTCCATGGGCAAGAAGATGAGGGTCACGGTACTGACGCCGGGAGGCACCGCCGACCGCCCGGCGTTGTACATGCTCGACGGCGCCGACGCGGGCGAGAAGGTGAGCGACTGGATCACCAAGGGCGGTGCGGGCCGCTACTTCGCCGGACGCAACGTGAACGTCGTGCTCCCCGCGGGCGGTGAGGCGTCGTTCTACACGAACTGGAAGAGCAAGGACAAGGCGGTCGGCAAGCCGCAATGGGAGACATTCCTGACCAAGGAGCTGCCGCCGCTCATCGACAAGAAGTTCTCCGGTTCGGGCCGCAACGGTGTGCTCGGTCTGTCGATGGGTGGCCAGGCGGCGTTCGCCCTGGCCACTCGGCATCCGGACCTGTATCAGGGGGTGGCCTCGCTCAGCGGATGCCCACCGGTGACCGGCCCCGCGAACGAGGCCTACGTCCGTGCGACGCTCGCACAGAGCGGCGCAGACGCCACCAAGATGTGGGGCAGGCCCGGCGGTGCGACCTGGCGGGCGCACGACCCCGCGTACCGGATCGACGCTCTGCGCGGCAAGGCGATCTTCCTGTCGTCGGGTTCGGGTGCGGTCGGCCCGCTCGATTTGACTGCGGACATCGACCCTAAAGACGGACCGGTGGACGCCCAGATTGCCGCGGGCTCGGCGCTCGAAGTCGGTGCGAATCGCTGTTCGCTCGAGTTCGCCGCCAAGCTGCGTGTCGAGAACGTGCCGTTCCAATCGAACTTCCGTCTCATCGGCACGCACCGCTGGGACTACTGGAAGCGGGACCTGCCTCTCGCGTGGCAGGCCATCGCCCCAGCTCTCTGACGCCTACCGCTGAGCCCACTCCTGCGCGAACGCCAGGAACGCGTCGTTCTCGGCGGTGTCGGTGACGGTCACGCGCACACCGTCGCGGGCGAACGGGCGGACGATCACGCCCGCGTCGGTGCTTGCGGCAGCGAACGGCACCGCATCGTCGCCGAGGGCGAGCCAGATGAAGTTGGCTTGCGAGTCCGGCACGGGGTATCCGAGAGCGCGGAGTCTGGCGGTCACGCGGGTCCTCTCGTCGACGACGGCGTCGGTGCGGGCCAATAGTTCGTCCTGGGCGCGCAGGGACGCCACCGCGGCGGCCTGGGCGACGCTGCCCACGCTGAACGGCACGTGGATCTTGCCGAGGGCGGTGATGACCGTCGGATCGCCGACCGCGTAGCCGATGCGCAGCCCGGCGAGCCCGTACGCCTTCGAGAAGGTGCGCAGCACGACGAGGTTCGAGAATTCGCGGCGGAGTTCGAGGGCGTCGTATGCGAGCGGCCCGTCGAGTCGCATGTATTCGTAGTAGGCCTCGTCGAGGGCGACGACCACATGGTTGGGCACGGTTTCGAGGAAGCGGCGGAGCGCCTGTGCTTCGACGACTGTGCCGGTCGGGTTGTTCGGGTTGCACACGAAGATCAGGCGGGTGCGCTCGGTGATCGCCGCGGCCATCGCATCCAGGTCGTGGACGCCGTCCCCCGTCAACGGGATCTGTACGGGCGTCGCGCCGGAGATTCGCGTGGCGAGCGGGTACGTCTCGAACGACCGCCACGCGAACAGGACTTCGTCGCCGGGACCCGACGTCGCGGTGATGAGGTTCTGGCACAGGATCACCGATCCACAGCCGACTTGGATCTCGGCCGGGGTGACCCCGACCGATTTCGCGAGCTCGTCGGTCAACTCCACCATCCCGTTGTCCGGGTAGCGGTTGGCGTTCGACGCGGCGTCGGCGATGGCTGTCAGGACGCTGGGCAGCGGGGGATGGATGACCTCGTTGCTCGCCAGCTTGATCGCTCCGGGAAAGGTCTTGCCGGGAACGTAGACGGGCAGGGATTCCAGGTCGGGTCTCATGCGCGGTGTCACCCTTTGAATGTATGCCTGACCAGGGCGTCGATGCACATCCGCCCGCCGATTTGCGTCTGCTGGAGTTGTCTGTGTAATGTTTTGCCTCGGCAGTTCGGAAAGAACTCCGCTGGAGGCGTGCCAGAGCGGCCGAATGGGACTCACTGCTAATGAGTTGTCTCGCTTAAAACGGGACCGGAGGTTCAAATCCTCTCGCCTCCGCCGACCGAGGTCACGCCTTGGAAGAATTGAATATCGGATCGGGTACACTCGATCCGGGCCACGCGCCCGTAGCTCAACGGATAGAGCATCTGACTACGGATCAGAAGGTTTGGGGTTCGAATCCCTACGGGCGCACCAGATAGTCCCCAATGAGGACATCGCAACTGTAGCTATTCACAGTCGCGGTGTCCTCATTGGCGTTTCCGGCTAAGCGCGGGCTTCATCGACATCCGCGGCGTTCAGAGATGCCGCGGATGTCGACGAGACCCGCGGATACGAGATCGGCGCCGCGACAGCGGTCAGTTCGGGGCGCTTCGGGGTGCGGCCGTCGCCCAGCGATCGGCCGCGCAGCTTCCGGACGATCCACGGGCTGAAGAACTCGACGAGCCAGCGGGCGTCGTCGGCGGTGCGGCGTATCGGGTGCGGGTCGCCGACGAGATCGAGCGGGCGGCCCCATTCCGGGTCGGCGCCGGGCAGGCCGAGCGCGTGGGCGGCTCCGGCCGCGAACCGTTCGTGGCCGAGGCTCGACGCGTGTAGCCGGTCCGTCGACCACGAACGGCGGTCACGCAGGATCGGCGCGGCGAAAAGGTCGACGAGCACGAATTCGTGGCGACGCGCGAAGCCGCGCATGATGTCGTTGATCTCGAACAGTCGCGACTCGAAGAGGCGGCCGAGCGGATTGATCTGGGCGATGTCGGGGAACGTCGAGACGATCACCGTTGCACCGGAATCGGCGAGCGCATCGTAGATCTGCTCGAGGTCGGAGTGGACGACGTCGAGGTCGGCCCGGCCGATCACGTCGTTCATGCCCAGCGGCGCGGCGACCAGGTCCGGCTTCAGGGCGAGTGCGGGCTCGAGTTGCTCGTTGAGCGTGTTCCGGGTGTTCTTGCCGCGGATCGCGAGGTTCGCGTAGCGCACCGCTGGGTTGTGCGCGGCCAACTGGTCGGCGAGTCGGTCCGCCCATCCTCGATACATGTCGGGGGCGACCTCGTCGCACATGCCTTCGGTCTGGGAGTCGCCGATCGCGACGAATCTCGAAAACTCCATGCGCCGATCTTAGTGCCGAGTGTCGTCGAGGAATGGACGACACCCGATACCGACGATCGACCGATCGACTCCCATTCTGTTTACAAACTAAGCCAAATGTATAGACAACGTACGTAACAACGGTTAATGTCAACATCACCTGATCGTCAGCCGAGGAGGAGAATGATGGCGAACCCGACACTCGACGAGAGCCCCGTCGATGCGACAGCGTGGCGCGACAAGAAGCGTCACCTCTGGTTGCTGGGGCTGATCCCGCCCACCGCGGTCTTCGTGGCGACCGGACTGATCGCATTGATGAACTGGCTCGGCGACACACTCGATGTGGGATGGCTCGGAACCGTCTCGCCGGTCTGGTGGTGGATCGGCCCGATCCTGATCTACGTGCTGCTGCCGATCCTCGACATCTTCTTCGGGCCGGACGGACAGAATCCGCCCGAGGAGCTGATGGAGCAGTTGGAGGCGGACAAGTATTACCGCTACTGCACGTACGCCTACATCCCGTTTCAGTTCGCGAGCCTCGTCTTCGCCGCGTATCTGTGGACGGCCGGGCCCGGCGGGCGATTCGGCGACCTGAGCTGGCTAGGAGTCGACGGCGGTTCGCTGGGGATCGCCTCGAAGATCGGCCTCGCCATCTCGATCGGCGCGATGGGCGGCATCGGCATCAACACCGCGCACGAGCTCGGCCATAAGAAGGTGTCGATGGAGCGCTGGCTCTCGAAGATCACCCTCGCGCAGACCTTCTACGGGCACTTCTTCATCGAGCACAACCGCGGCCACCACGTCCGCGTCGCGACTCCCGAGGATCCGGCGAGCTCGCGGTTCGGTGAGACGTTCTGGACCTTCTTGCCGCGCAGCGTGTTCGGCAGCCTGAAGTCGGCATGGGCCCTCGAAGCGAACCGTCTGCGAAAGGTCGGCAAGCCGGTTTTCCACCCGACCAACGACGTCCTCAACGCGTGGGCCATGTCGGTGGTGCTGTGGGGTGCGCTCGCCGCGATCTTCGGCTGGCAGATCCTGCCGTACATGGTGATCCAGGCGATCTACGGTTTCTCGCTGCTCGAGACCGTCAACTACCTCGAGCACTACGGGCTGCGCCGCAAGCAGAACGAACGCGGCCGCTACGAGCGCTGCTCACCGTTGCACAGTTGGAACAGCGATCACATCTGCACCAACATCTTCCTGTACCACCTGCAGCGACACAGTGACCATCACGCGAATCCGACCCGCCGCTACCAGACGCTCCGCAGTTTCGACGAGGCGCCGAACCTGCCGTCCGGCTATGCCAGCATGATCACCGTCGCCTACTTCCCGCCGATCTGGCGGAAGATCATGGACAAGCGGGTCGTCGCCCATTACGACGGTGACCTGACCCGGGCGAATCTGCAGCCGGGCAAGGAGACTCGCCTCCTCGCGAAGTACGGGCAGGCGTGATCATGGCCGCCTACCGCTGCGACGTCTGCGACTACACCTACGACGAGACGATCGGCGCACCGCGCGAGGGATACCCCGCGGGGACCGCGTGGACCGCCATCCCCGACGACTGGCCGTGCCCCGACTGTGGGGTCCGTGAGAAGGCCGACTTCATCGAGATCGGAGCATGACATGAACTTCAAGCTGTATCAGTGCGCTCAGTGCGGATTCGAGTACGACGAGGCGGAAGGCTGGCCGGAGGACGGGATCGAACCCGGCACCCGCTGGGACGACATCCCCGACGACTGGACCTGTCCGGACTGCGGCGCCGCGAAGGTCGACTTCGACATGGTCGAGATCGCACGGCCGTGACCGACGAACCCATCGTCATCGTCGGCGCCGGCACCGCCGGTGTCACCGCGGCGACGACCCTGCGCAGCAGCGGATTCGACGGTCCGATCACGCTGATCGGAGAGGAGGCCGAGCATCCCTACCGGCGTACCGCACTCACCAAGGACCTGCTGGCCGCAGACCTCTCACTCGAGCGGATCACGCTGCAGAAGCCTGCTGTCTGGCCTGAGCGGGGCATCGACCTCGTCCGCGGGGTCGCCGTCACCGCGATCGACACCGCGCGACGCGTCGTCGTCTGCGACGACGGGCGGCAGATCGGTTACCGGGCACTGGTTCTGGCGACCGGAGCGGACTCGGCGAGGCCGGACTGGCTCGCCGGGGATGTGCGTTCGGTGCGGACCCTGTCCGATGCGCTCGCGGTGCGTCGTGCGGTCGACGAGTCCGGTCGACTCGCGGTGGTCGGCGGCGGGCTCATCGGACTCGAGCTGGCGGCGTCGGCTGCCACGCACGGTGCGTCCGTCGACGTCGTCGAAGCAGCCGACAGGCTCCTCGGGCGGGTGGCGCCCGCCGTCGTGTCGGACTGGTTCCTGCGACTCCACGAGAGCCACGGGGTGTCGGTGAGGCTCGGCGCCCGAGTGCGCGCGGCATCGGCGCGGGCGATCAGGCTCGACGAGGGCTCCGAGATCGAGGGCCCGGTCGTCGCGGCGGTCGGGATGACGCCGAACGTCACCCTCGCGCAGGCGGCCGGCCTCGAAACGGTTGGTGAAGGGATCATCGTCGACCGGTGCTTCGCGACCGCTACCCCGAACGTGTTCGCCGCCGGTGACGCGGCCGCTCTGCCCGATGCGTTGACCGGCCGGCCGTCGCTCGGCGGACACTGGTTCGGGGCGACCGATCACGGCAGGGCCGTTGCGGTCTCGGTGCTCGCACACCTCGACGGGGGTCGACCCGACGGCTTCGTCGACGTGCCACGCGCCTGGACAGTGCAATACGGGATCAACGTTCAGATGGTCGGATGGCCGTCGGTCGACGGCACGGTGCACGTCGACGGGTCCCTCGACGACGCCGACGCGAGCATCCGTGTGAGCGTCGACGGCCGCCTGGTCGGCGCGGTGACCGTCGGTCGGGCGGCGGCCGCGCGGGAGCTCCGCTCCGAGATCGCCGTAGGCTTGTCCGAGATCGCCGTAGGCTTGTCGATGTGAGTACTCCGACCCGGGACCGACCGTCGTACGCGACGGCGAGCAAGCAGCTCCTCCGAAACTCGCTGCTGGACGGTCTCCGGGAACTCCTCATGGAGAAGGACTGGGCGCAGGTCACCATGAACGACGTCGCGCGGTTCGCGGGCGTCAGCAGGCAGACCGTCTACAACGAGTTCTCCTCCCGCAACGGCTTGGCGCAGGCGTACGCGCTGCGCCTGGTCGACGAGTTCACCGCGGAGATCTCGGCCGCTGTCGAAGCCACACCGGACGACGTCGAAGCAGCGTTCACCGCCGGGTTCGCGGGATTCTTCGCCAGCGCCGGGCAGGACCCCATGATCGCCTCGCTGCTGAGCGGCGACGCGAAACCCGACCTGCTCAGACTCATCACCACCGACTCGGCCCCACTCATCGAATCGGCGTCGGCCAACCTCGACGCACTCCTGCACGAGTCGTGGATCGCGTTGCCTGCCGAGGCGTCCGGTCGGATCGCGCGCATGATCACGCGGATGGCGCTCAGCTACGTCTCGATGCCGCCCGAAGCGGACTTCGACGTCGCCGCCGACCTCGCTTCGGTGATGACGCCCGCCATCACCGGAGCGAGGCGTGCCCAGTAATTCACTGGGCCCAGTAGTTCACTGGGCCAGCAACATTCACTGATCCAGGAACGCCGTCACTGACGCCTCGAACGCCGCCTTCGCCTCGATCATCACCCAGTGGCCGCACTTGGGGAAGATGTTGAGCTGGGCGTCGGGGATCAATCGCATCGGCGCGAGCGACATGTCGGGCGGGCTGACCCGATCGTCGCGGCCCCACGTCAACAGGGTCGGGCACTTGACCTTGTGCATCATCGCCCAGTAGGGCGGGAAGTCGGCGTCGGCGAGGAACTTCTGCTGCATCTCGAACGCCGCGGACCCGTACATCATGGCCGCGGTCTTGGCCGCGTCCGGGTTGATCGCGGCCTCCCATCGTTCCTCGATCAGCTCGTCGGTGACGAGGGCACGGTCGTAGACCATCGCGTTCAACCAGCGGACCAGCTTGTCGCGATCGGGGGCGTCGGTGAACTCCTGGAGTAGGCGCAATCCTTCAGAAGGGCTGGAGCTGAAGATGTTCGGCCCGACACCGCCGATGGTGACGAGCTTCCGCACGCGGTCTGGGTGCTTGATCGCGAGGTTGACGCCGACGACGCCGCCCATCGAGTTGCCGATCATCGCGGCCGATTCGATGCCGAGCGCATCCATGAATCGGATGACCGACGAGCCCGCGGTCAGTACTGGGTGGCCCTCGACCGCGTCGGATACCCCGAATCCGGGGAATTCGACGATGTAGCAGTGGTGCGTCCGGGCGAAGTACTCCAGGTTTCCGCGGTAGTTCCGCCACCCGGTGACGCCCGGGCCGCTCCCGTGGAGAAGCAGCAGTGCGTCGTTGTTATGTTCGCCTGCCTCGTGGTACACGATGACGCCGTCGTCGGTGGCGATTTCGCGTCGGGTTCCCTCATATGTCACGTCCATACCAACAGAATAGAACCTGTTCTACTTTTCTGCCCGGAGTATCCTGGCGAGTATGCAGATCGATTCTTCAGTTCCCGTCGTCGCGGCAGGTCTGGTCGGTGGTTACACCGTCGCCCGGTACTCGGGTCGACGCGCATTCGGGGGCGCAGTGTTCGCGGCGGCAGGTGTCGCAGCGGGCCGGTCGTGGCTCGCCCGAGGTCCCGTGGTGACGGTCGGTCTGGCTGCCGCTTACCTTGGTGCGTTCGGAGCGTCTCATCCGCTCGCCAAGAAGATCGGTGCCTGGCCGTCGGTGCTCGCAGTGACGGCGGCAGCGGCAGCGGGCACCGCGGGCGTTCTCACGGTCGTCGACGGCGAGCGGTGATAGTGCGGAAGTACTCGCGCGTCGTCGTCGCACTGTGCGTGTTCGCGGTCGCGCTCCTCGCGGCGGCCTGCGGCGCCGATGAGGCCCCCGCGGCGCCTCCCGCACAGGTCTCGTTGGCCAGTCCGGCGAAGAAGCTCAATCCGACCGACGAAATCCTGGTGCGGGTCACCGGCGGCGACCTCGCGACGGTCACGGTCAGCAACGGCAGCGGCAAGAAGGTCGACGGCGTCTCGACCGAGGGCGGTGCGGCCTGGCGCACCACCGAGGATCTCGGCTATGGAACCGAGTACACGGTGGCCGCGGACGCGGTCAACAACGACGGCAAGCACACCCGCAAGACGTTCACCGTCTCCACCATCGACCCGGCCGACACCGCGTACGCCAACGTGGTGCCCGCGCCGGAGGTCGTCGCGGACGAGGGGATCGGCGTCGGTCAGCCGATGGTCTTCCAGTTCACCAAGCCGGTGACCAACAGGGCGGAGGTCGAGAAACGACTGAAGGTGACGACCACTCCGAACCAGCCCGGAGCGTGGTACTGGACCGACGACCAGAATGTCCACTACCGCGCCAAGGACTACTGGGAGCCCGGCACCAAGATCCACATCGAGGCGAACATCTACGGCCTGGACCTCGGTGACGGGATCTACGGCGCCGAAGACACCGCGGTCGACTACACGGTCCACGATTCGTGGGTCGCGAAGGCCGACGGCGCGACCGAACTGCTCACCGTCTTCCACAACGGCGAGCAGGTCAAGCAGATGCCGATGAGTCTCGGTGAACCGAGCACACCGTCTCACGTGGGTCCCCATGTCGTTTCCGAACGACTCGACAGTGTCGTGATGGACTCCTGCACGTACGGTGTCTGCGCAGGCGATCCAGGCTATTACAAAGAGACCGTCTACAAGAATCTCCGCATCTCCAACGACGGCGAGTTCGTGCACGCCGCGCCGTGGTCGACGAGCCAGCAGGGGTCGTCGAACGTGTCGCACGGCTGCGTCAACCTGAGTGACGAGAACGCGCAGTGGATGTTCGACCACTTTCACATCGGCGACGTCGTCGAGATCACCAATTCGGGTGGGCCCGAACTGCCGGTGTGGGACACCTACGGCGACTGGGCGGTGCCGTGGAAGACCTGGAAGGCGGGTAACGCCGACGCGTGACGACGTCCGTGCGCTGGACGGCTCACGCAGGCATCGGGAAGCTGGCGTTGTGCAGCATCTCGACGCGTTCGGGACCGAGTTGTTCGCCGAGAACCTTGGTGATCGTCTCTCGAACCTCGGTGCGGGTCCGTTCGGTGTAGGCGACGCCCAACTGGATTGCCGGAGTCGGCGGCGCGCAGCGCAGTGCGACGACGCCGTCGGGCAGTCGGTCGAGAACCGGGACCAGCATCGCGCCGACGCCTGCGCGGGCCGCTTCGAGTCCGGTGGCCAGATCAGTGACTTCCGCCGCGACATGCCAACCCCCGGGCGTTCCGCTGAACGCGTCGAAGCTCGGCTGACGGAGCGTGCACGGCGCCGAGAATGTGATGATCGGCATCACTGTGCCCGGATCGGGTTGCCCGTGGTGGGCCGACCACAGCCAGCGCAGCCGAAACCCTTCGGTGCGTGCCCGCAGTTCAGGTGCGATCCGGGTGGTGACGGCGACGTCGACGCTTCCCGAGTCGAGCATGGATCGGACGGTGGCGTTCCGGTCGAGATGGATGCGGACCTCGGTGCCGGGGAAACTCTCGCGCAGCCTCCCGATGACCATCGGCAGGACCACTGCGGAACTGTTCTGCGCGGCCCCGATCACCACGGCCGTTTCGCGTGTGGACTCGAAACGGGCGACCGCGGCGTCGTGTGCGACGAGGATCGCGCGGGCGTGCGACAGCAGTTCTTCGCCCGCCGGAGTGAACGCGATACCGCGGCCGTCCCGTCGGACGAGTGGGCGTCCCGCCTCACGTTCGAGCCGTCGAAGGTGTTGGCTGACCGCTGACTGGGTGAGCGCCAACGACGTGGCGGCACGATGGACTCCGCCGGTCGCGGCGACGGCGACGAGTGAGCGCAACGGAGTGATGTCGAACGTCCTGCCCATGACGTCGAGTGTAGCCACACATGCGCGAACGATAAGTATCACTGATCGGATCGAGTATTGATCGTCGTTGGACGGGGCGACCCGGCGGCGGTCACCGTTGAGGGGTGAGACTCTCCGTTCCGCTCGGTGCATCGACAGCCTTCTTCTACGCGCTCGGTTACCCGGTCGGTGCCGCGGCCGTTCGCGCGGCGACGCCCGGCACGGTGCTTGTCTCACGGTTCGTGGCGTCGGCGGTGATCCTCGCGGCGATCGTTGCGGTCGCGCGACTGGAGTGGCCGCGTGGCATCCAGGCGTGGCACGCGGTCGTCGTCGGATTCCTGAGCCAGGGAGTGCAGTTCGTCGGCTGCTACGAGGCGATGTACGCGGGAGTGTCACCGGTCCTCGTCGCGCTCGTCATCGCGATGAATCCGGTGGTCACCGCCGCCGCGGCCGGGATGATGCTCAGGGAGAGGTTGTCGCGGCGCCGGATCGCGGCGACGGTGCTGGCGCTGGCGGCTGTCGGCATCGCGTTCGCCGGGCGCGTCATGGATGTCGGACACGTCGACGCCGCGGTCGCCTGGGTCGTCGTCGCGGTGATCGGCCTGGCCGTCGGCGGTGTCTATCAGCAGCGCTACCTGACGCAGGGGCATCCGATCGCAGTGAACACCATCGGTGTCGGCGTCGCCCTCGTGCCCGCCCTCGTGTTCGCGATGGCCACCCCGCAGCACGTCTCCGACCCGGCCCAGGCCGTCTGGACGATCGTCGTTCTCGTGATCGCGAACTCGGTGATCGCGGCCACCCTGTACCTCGCAGCCATACGGCAGGCGGGCGCGGCCGCCGTATCGCTGCTGTTCGGCGTCATACCGTCGATCGCAGCACTGTTGACATGGGCGATCCTCGGCGAACGTCCGGACATCGGGGTCGTGCTCGGTCTGGTGGTCGGTGCCGCCGCGTGCTTCGTCGGCAACGACCAGGCGCCGGGCCGTGGCGAAGCGGTGAACGTTACTCCTTCGACAGTTTCGACGGGAACCAGATCCGGCGTCCGACGTCGAGGGTGACGGCCGGAACCAGCAGGGACCGAACGATCAGCGTGTCGACGAGGACGCCGAACGCGACGAGGAACGCGACCTGGGCGAGGAACAGCAGCGGGATCACCGCCAGGGCGGCGAACGTCGCCGCGAGCACGATGCCCGCGGCGCTGATCACCCCGCCGGTGCTCGTCAACGCCGACAGCATGCCGTCGCGTGTGCCGATCCGCCCAGCCTCCTCGCGGGCTCGCGTCATCAAGAAGATGTTGTAGTCGACGCCGAGCGCGACGAGGAACACGAACGCGAACAGCGGGACGACGGGGTCGGCGCCCGGGAAGTCGAACGGGCCGTTGAACAGCAGAGCACCCACACCGAGCGTGGTCGCGAACGACAACACCGTGGTGCCCAGGAGCAGCAGTGGTGCGGCCAACGACCGTAGAAGCAGGATGAGGACCGCCAACACCACGATCAGCACGAGCGGGATCACCAGATTCCGGTCGTGACGCGCGGTGACACGAGTGTCGAGGTCGATGGCGGTCGGGCCGCCGACCATGACGTCCTCCCCGACGGCGTCGCGGATCGTGACGACCGTGTCCTGCGCGGTCAGCGAGTCCGGGTCGTCGGCGAGCGTGGCCTGCACCGCCGCGAGCGCGTGCGTGCCGTCCGCTCCGTGGACGACCGGTGCACCGTCGGCGGTCAGCACGTCGGCTGAGGCGACGCCCGGCACCTGGCGGACGGTCGCTGCGGTCTGGTCGGCGTCGGCGGCCGGCGTGATGACCCACGTCGGGGATCCCGCCCCGGCGTCGAAGTGCGCGTCGTGCAGTTCGGCGCCCGCGACCGATTCGGCGTCGCCGAGGAAGAAGTCGGTGGTCGCGACACCGTCGGACCGGAACATCGGAGCGAACGCCGCGCCGATGACCAGGACGACGAGTGTCGCGGCCCAGGTGCGGCGGGGCGCCGCCGCCACCGTGTCGGCCACCCGTTTCCACAGGCGATGCGGCTCAGTGGTGTCGCCGGTCGTCGGGCGGCGCGGCCAGAACGCGGTACGGCCCAGGAGCGCGAGCGCTGCGGGGAGGAAGGTGATGGACACGAGGAAGGACGCGGCGACGCCGATCGCCGCGATCGGGCCCAGGCTCCGATTGGAGTTGAGGTCGGAGAACAGCAGGCACAGCACGCCGAGGATCACCGTGCCGGCCGATGCCGCGATCGGCGGCAGCGTAGCCCGCCACGCGGTCATCAGCGCCCGCCGCGGATCGTCTTCCTCGGTCAGGTGCTCCCGATAACGGGCCACCAGCAGCAGCGCGTAATCGGTTGCGGCGCCGAACACGAGGATGAACAAGATGCCTTGGCTCTGCCCGTTGAGTTCGAGGGCACCGCTCTCGGCGAGTGCGTAGACGCAGCCGCAGGCGAGCGCGAGGCCGAAGACCGCGGACAACAGGACGACGATCGGCAGGATCGGCGACCGATAGACGACGACCAGGATGATCAAGACGAGGACCCCGGCCACCAGCAGCAGGATGCCGTCGATGCCCGCGAACGCCCCGGAGAGGTCCGCGGCCTGCACCGCGGGGCCGGTCATCGCGACCGTGACTCCGGACGGCGGATCGGCGAGCGCATCCTGCAGCTTGTCGACCGCATCGGCGGTCTCGCCGTCCGTGGCGACCGGGACGATCAACTGTGCGGCCTGCCCGTCGTCGGAGACGATCGGCGGCGAGAATCGCGGCGCGAAGTCCTCGGCGCCCTGCAGCGGTGCGACCGCGTCGGACAGATATGCGGAATCGGCAGCCGTCCACCCGCTCGTGTTCTCGGCGACGACGATCGCCGGGAAGTACTCGGTATCGGTGAACTCGGGAAGCAGTGCCTGCACCTGCGTCGATTCGGCTGACGACGGGAGGAACGCGCTCGCGTCGTCGGTGGTGACCTGGCTGAGTTTACCGGCGAGCGGACCGGTGACCGCGGCGAGGACCAGCCAGACGAGCAGCGCCAGTGCGGGAACGAGGACGCGGACTGGCCGACGAGAAGTCATGTGAACTGTCTACCGCTCGTGACCGGCATTTCCCAAGAACCGTGGTGGGCGTTACCAGATTCGGACGCGCTCAGCAGGATCCAGGTACAGCGCATCGCCGGGGGTTACGTCGAATGCCGCGTAGAACGCGTCGACGTTGCGGACGACGCCGTTGCATCGGAACTCAGGCGGGCTGTGCGGGTCGATCGAGAGACGGCGAATGGCTTCGGCGTCGCGGGTCTTGGTCCGCCAGATCTGCGCCCAGCTGAAGAACACACGTTGCTCGCCGGTCAACCCGTCGATCACCGGCGGCTCGCCCGCGCCCTCGGTCGAGATGGCGTAGGCGACGAGCGCGATCGACAGTCCGCCCAGATCGCCGATGTTCTCGCCGAGGGTGAACTCGCCGTTGACCTTGTACTTCTCGTCCAACCCGTCGGGTGTGAACTGGTCGTACTGGTCGGCGAGGGCAGCGGTGCGCTTGCCGAACTCCGCGCGGTCGTCATCGGTCCACCAGTCGACGAGGTTGCCGTCTCCGTCGTACTTGGCGCCCTGATCGTCGAAGCCGTGGCCGATCTCGTGGCCGATCACCGCCCCGATGCCGCCGTAGTTCGCGGCGTCGTCGGCATCCGGATCGAAGAACGGTGCTTGCAGGATTGCGGCGGGGAACACGATCTCGTTCATGCCAGGGTTGTAGTAGGCGTTCACCGTCTGCGGTGTCATGAACCATTCGTCGCGGTCCACCGGCTGTCCGATCTTCGCGAGCTCGCGCGACGTCTCGAACGACGACGCGCGACGCAGGTTTCCGATCAGGTCGCCGCGGTCGGCTGCCAACGTCGAATAGTCGATCCACGTCGCCGGGTAGCCGATCTTCGGGGTGAACTGTTCGAGCTTGGCCAACGCGCGTGCTCGGGTCTCCGGCGTCATCCACTCGAGGTCGGAGATGTTGCGGCGGTACGCCTCGACGAGATTCGCGATCAACTCGTCCATCCTGGCCTTCGCCGCGGGCGGGAAGTGCTTCGCCACGTACAACTCGCCGACCGCGAAGCCAGCACTCGACTCGACGAAGCCCACACCGCGCTTCCACCGGTCGCGGATCTCCTCGGCTCCGGTCAGCGTCGTCCCGTAGAACGCGAAGTTCTCGTCGACGAACGCACTCGACAGGTAGGGGGCCGCCGAGTTCAGCAGCTTCCACCGCAGCCACGTCTTCCAGTCGTCGAGCGGACGCGACGCGATGAGCTCGCCTGCACCGGCGAAGAACGACGGCTGGCCGACGACGACCTCGGCGAACGTCTCTTCGGTCGGCGCGGCCAACCCGAGCAGCCATGCCGCGACGTCGAAACCCGCAGCGCCGTCGGTGAATTCGGTGAGCGTCCGCAGGTTGTAGGTGGCCTCGGCGTCGCGGCGAGCCACCACGTCCCAGTGGTGGCCGGCGATCTGTGTCTCCAGGTCGACGACCGTCGCCGCGGCGCCGTCCGGATCGTCGATGCCTGCCAGCGCGAACATCGCAGCCACATGCGTGCGGTACGCGACCAGGGTCTGCGCGTGGTTCTCCTCGCGGTAGTACGACTCGTCGGGCAGCCCGAGACCGCCCTGGCCGACGTGCACGAGGTAACGGTCGGACTTGCGGGCGTCCGTGTCCACGTAGAAGCCGAACAGGCCGCGCACACCGACCCGCTGCAACGAGCCGAGGGTCCGGGCGAGGTCGGCGGGGGAGGCGATGGTCGCGATCGCCGTGAGGTAGTCGTCGATCGCGGTGAGGCCGAGCTCCTCGATGCGCTCGGTATCCATGAACGAGGCGTAAAGATCACCGATCAGCGTCGACGTCGCATCGTCGCCGGGGTTGTCGGCGCACTCCTCGACAATCGCACGGACATCGGCTTCGGCGTTGTCGCGCAGCACGTGGAACGCGCCGTCGATGCTGCGGTCGCCCGGGATCTCGTGCGTCTCAAGCCACTTGCCGTTCACGTGCGAGAAGAGGTCGTCGGCGACGCGCACCGCGGGGTCGACCCATTCCAGGTCCAGTCCGGAGGTCTGTTCGATAGTCACGCACTCCATAGTGCATGGTGTCGACTCTGTTCGACTAGCGACGGGGCCTCGACCAGCGGTGGCGGCCGGTCACCACTGCCCCAGACGCTTGGACATGGACCAGATGAGGACTTCGGCTTCGGTGGCGGCGCGGAGCGCCGTACCGCCGAAGTCGGTGGCACGCAACGCATCGGCTGTGTCGAGACGCTCGCCGTCGACGGTGATCGAACCGGAGGTGACGAACAGGTGGGTGAAGCGTCCGGCCGGAATCGTGGCCGACCCTCCGGCGTTCAACCGGAGCGCGTACAGCGTTGCACCCGAATTGGCGATACGGATCGCCGAGTCGTGAGACGGGTCGCCGGACGCGACCGGAACGAGAGACCCGGGAGTGAGGTCGGCGGTGATGTCGCGCTGTTCGTACCCCGGGTCGAGTCCGCTCTCGTCGGGCCACACCCACATCTGGATCAGATGCACCGGGTCCGTCGATTCCGCGCGGTCGTTGCGCTCGGAGTGCAGGATGCCGGTCCCCGCGCTCATCCGCTGCGCGAGGCCCGGATGGATGACGCCGGAGTTCCCTTCGGAGTCCTGGTGGACGAGCGACCCGGACAGCACCCAGGTCACGATCTCGGTCTCGGCGTGCGGATGGGTGTCGAACCCCTGTCCGGCGCCGATCGTGTCCTCGTTGTGCACCATCAGGGCGCCGTGGTGGGTGTTCGACGGATCGTAGTGGTCGCCGAACGAGAAGCTGTGCGCCGACGTCAGCCAATCGGTCTGGGTGGAGACACGTTCGGCAGCGCGCTGAATCGTCGGACACATACATCTATTATGCGGACAGGGCCACGTTGCACCATTCAAGCGGTGGCGATGCGGAATCGTGACCACAACGAGTCACGAATGTAAGGCCACGTGCGATGAAACGCATGTGAAACGAGTGAAAATTGGTGTCATGGTGTGGAGGGGATACAGCGCGGCAGCTGCGGCGGTGGCCGCTGCCGTCGCACTGACAGTGGTCACGGGGTGCGGGTCGGGGGACGGCACCGACGTGGCGAGCATCGTCGGCGATTTCGCCTCGGCGATCGGAGACCAGGACGTCGAGGCCGCGTCCGGCCTGACGACGGCGCCCGCGCCCGCCGCGGAGACACTCGGCGCGACCTTCGCGGGCATGGGGGCGAAGACCGTCGAGACGACGGTGAACAAGCCGATCGAATACAGCGACGGCACGGCGTCGTTCACCATGAAAACCACGTGGGTCTGGCCTGGCCAGGGGACGTTCGAGACCGACACCTCCGGCACGGCGCGCGAACTCTCGAGCGGGTGGAAAGTCCAGTGGGAGCCCGGCCTCGTCTACCCGGACATGCCTGCCGGATCCCGGCTGCAGAAGGTTCGCACCGACGCGACGCCCGCACCGACGGTCGACAGCCGGACCGGCAAAGTCTTCATGAAGATGGAGCCGGTCAACGAGATCGTCTTCGATCCGAAAGCCGCGGGACGCAAGTCGGACGCCGCGATCACCTCGCTCGCGCACGCCATCGAGCCGATCGCTCCGCTGATAACCGCACCGGTGATCCGTAAGAAGGTCGATGAAGCGGGCGGGCGTCCCGTGACCGCCGTGGTGCTGCGCGACCCGGACATGAAGATGCTCGCCGCCGATCCGGAGAAGATCACCGGCGTCACCGTCGATCACGCAGGCAAACTCGTGATGGACGATCGCCGCTTATCGAGCCCCCTCGAGGACGGGCTGACGAACTACTGGACCGCTGTTCGCGATGCGACAGCCGGCTGGCAGGTCCAGCTGGTGACGCCGGGGAGCAAGCCCAGACGATTGGCGCACGAGCAGGGGCCGCCCGCCAAGGACATCCCGACCACCGTCGACCAGAATGAGCAGCTCGTGTTGGGCGACTCCGTCGTCGACGTGGCGCAACCCGCGACGATGATGACCTTCGACGCGTCGACCGGTGGAATCCTCGCGATGGCCCAGAACGACGAGGCGGCGCGTCGCAAGGTGGCCGCTGGAACGTCGTACGCGACCGGGTCGACCCTCGACCCCGTCTTCGGGGCGATTGACCGCGCCACCAGGGGGGACTCCGGCAGCGCCGACGACATGCTGTACCACTTCGGCCTCGGAGTGAAGTTCACCGCGCCGGGTGTGAGCCTGCCGCGTGGGACGGCGATCCGGCCGAAAGTGTCGAGCGCCCAGTTCAAACCGAACGACTACCAGGCGTCCATGCTGAACATGGGAGCGTTGGGCGTCGCGTTGGCCAGGGCGTCCGCGGGGGAGACCGGAGCCGTCGCGCCGTACGTCATCAAGGGGGCGACGACGAAGGTCACCGGCGGCGCGCTCGGACAGTTCACACCGGAAGTCGCGCGCGACATCCTGCAGTCGATGACGCAGGTCGCGAAGACCGGCGACGCGAGCGACCTCACCGGGGCTCCCGGCCTGCGCGCTCTCGTCGGCACCAACGGCCCGCAGGGGCCGGGCTGGTTCGTCGGCCTGCACAACGGCAAGGTCCTGGTGATCTACTGCGAAGGCGACAAGTCGGGGACAGCGGCACTACAGGTGGCGCAGAAGTACTTCACGGTGTCGAAACGCTAGCGCTAGCGCCGCGAGGACAGCGCCGCGATCGCGCGCCAGCCGAGCAGTAGGACGCCGGTGGCGAGGGTCGCGACGATGACGAACGACGTAGCGGTGCCCTGGCCGGAGACGACTCGCAAGATCATGCCGACGACGACGGCAGACACCCAGACGACGACGCCGGTGGGGACCAGAGCGTTCGGCGCGAACCGGCGCCCGGTCGCGACGACGGTGATGCACCAACCGAATGCGGCGCCGGCCAGGAACGGCCAGAGCGTCGTCAGGAATCCGGCGAACGACCCCGCCTCGTCGTGATTGCGTCGGCCGATCGCGACGAACACGCAGATCGCGATGAGGTCGGCGATGCCTGCGACGGCGAGAGCTGTGCTCCGGGCGTGCCGCGATGCGGTGGGTGCAGGGGAGGTCATGCCTCTACGGTAGTCGGGGAGCCTCACCCGGCGCTCGGGCGATCCTCGTCCTGATCGGTCGGCTGCGTCGACGTCGACTCACCCTTGTCCTGGTCGACGAACCGTGCGCGATCGTCGGCCATCTCCTTGTCGAGGGCCACATCGGATTTGACCGCGCCGCGGTATCGGACGGCGATCACGATCCAGCCGACGACGGCGACGAGGATGTAGCTGATGAGACGGTAGACGAGGATCGCGCTGAGCGCGACACCCGCAGGCATGCCGGCAGAGGTGAGCGCCAACTGCATGGTGATGTCGACGACGCCGATACCGCCGGGCAGCAGCGGTATCGCGGTGCCGACCGCCTTGCCGGCCGCATACGCCACCATGAGGCCGGCGAACGACGGGTGCGCGTTCACCGCGTAGCACGCGAACGCGAGGCAGGCGACGTCGGCGACCCAGTTGAAGAAGCTCCAGCCGAACGCGAACGCGCCGTCGCGCCGATTGAGCTGGACGGCCTCCAACTGTTCGATGATCTGCTTGAGGCGCGCGGTCCCGTGATCGTCCGGCTTGTCGCGGATGTTGTTGACCCAGGAGAGGACACGGAGTCCCGCATTCTCGAGCATCTGCGGATGGCTGGCCAGATACTGCACGGCGACCGCGAAGACGAGGAACCCGGCGATGCTGAAGATGATCGAGAACGGGCTGGTCTTGGCGCCGGCGAGCAGCGCGCCGCCGAGCCCCAGGACCGCGAGGCCTGCGCCCGCGAGCAGCCCGGACATGACGACCTGCCAGGACGCGATCACCGGGGTGGCGCCCCACTTGCGACTCTCCCGGTAGACGAACGCCGGAGAGAGCACCTGGCCGCCCGGCATGGTCTGCGACAACGAGTTGGACGCGAGAATGACCGCGAGCGACTCGCGCTGGCTGACCTTCACGCCGGCCGAACGCATGAGCGCCCGCTGGACCTGCGCGTAACTGTCCATCGACAGGCCGGCCGCGAGGATGCAGGCGATCACCCACTCCCAGCGGAGCTCGCCGATGTGGTACCAGGTCTCCTTCAGCCGCGGCCAGATGTAATAGCCCTCAACGCCGAGGATCACGACGACCGCGACGGCCGCCGCCCAACGAAGCCAGAGACGCCACGGCCGACGCTGGCCCGACGATGAGTCGGGGGCGTCGGCCGATGAGGCGGCGTCGTCGGGCATGTCGTACACCCTACGGGGGAGTCAATCCTCGTTCGACTGATGACCCCTGCTGCGTCGCAGGAGCTCCTGCACGCTGATCTGGTTCCCTTCGCTGCCGCGGTCGGGGCGAAGCTCCCGCGCCGACCGCGCGTCGTCCGAGTCCGGCGACTGTTGCTCGGCGTCGGGAGCCTGCGGGGGCCGTGCAGGCCGGGGCGGCTCCTGCTGCGGTGTCGGCCGTGGTCTCGGCGTCGGCCGAGCGGGCGTCGCCGGAATCTGGGTAGTCGCAAGCTTGTTGTTCGACGCCGCCTGGTTGTTCGACGCCGCCTGCTTGTTCGACGACGGTGCGGGCTGCGGCCGCTGCGGGGTCGGCTGCGCGGGTTTCGCTTGTGGCGGCTGCGCTGCCGGCGGCGGGCCGACCCGTCGGGCGGGCGCCGGACGCTGCGCGGGCAACGGCGCAGACGTCGGTCGCTGCGGCGTACGGGATCCGGGCTGCCGGGCAGCCGGGGGCTGTGGACGTCGCCCCTGGCCCGGCCCCTCGACCGGCGCGCCTTGACTCGGTTGGGGTCGGGGGCGCATGTCGCGCGACGTCTGGCGGACACCGCCCGCTCCGAGCTTCCACGAACCGGTGTCCGGACCGTCGCTCGTGCGTTTGGTCGACGCCGGTGTCGGCGCGGCCGCAGCGGGCTTCGGCTTCGGCTCCGACCACTTCTTGGCTTCGGGCGCCTTCACGGGGTCGGCAGCGTCGTCGGAGATCAGTTCGTCGAGCGTGCTGTCGGTGCCGTGCACGTCGTCGAGCTCGCCTGCCGCGGACGCACCGGTGCGGTCGGCCTTGACGAGTGCGCGTCGCGCACCGGTCGGCTCGGCTCGACCGGCGACGGAGCGTTCGGAGATCCGTTTCATCGCGGTCGTCGGAGCCTCGGCCGCGGCGACCACGCCGCCCGACGATGCGCCGACTGCCGCGAACGTGCGGTCCTCCTTCTCGTCGGGTTCATCGAGGAGAGTCGTCTCACCGAGCCCGATCTTCTGCTGCAGACGCTGCATCCACCGCGGCGACCACCAGCAGTCGTCACCGAGCAGCTTCATCACCGACGGCACGAGGAGCATGCGGATGACCGTCGCGTCCAGGATGAGCGCCGCGATCATGCCGTACGCGATGTACTTCATCATCACGATGTCCGACAGGCCGAACGCGCCGGTGACCACGACGAGGATCGCGGCTGCCGCCGTGATGATCCGACCGGTGTTCGCGGTACCGGTCCGGATCGCCTCCGTGGTGGACGCGCCGTTCTGTCTGGCCTCGACCATGCGGGACAACAGGAATATCTCGTAGTCGGTCGACAGACCGTAGATGATCGCGATGATCAACACGAGGATCGGAGCGAACAGTGGTCCCGGCGTGAAGTTCGCGAGCGATGAGCCGTTTCCGTCGACGAAGATCCAGGTCAAGATGCCGAGGGTGGAGCCGAGGCCGAGCGCGGTCATCAACGCAGCCTTGATCGGCAGGATGACCGACCCGAACGCGAGGAACATCAGCAGTCCAGCCACCACGACCAGGAGAACGGCCATGTAGGGGAGCTTCGTCATCAGTCCGTCGATGGAGTCCTGGGTGAGCGCAGGCGTGCCCGCGACGTAGATCCGCAGCCCCTGAGGATCGATGTCGCGCAACGCGTCGATGGCGTCGGGCGCGTTGTTTCGGTCGACCAGGCCCGCTGACATCTGGGTGACGCCCCACCCGCTCTCCTCGTCGCCGTAGATGCCGTCGAGGGCTCCGCCTTCGGCGGTGGGCGAGAAGGTCTTGGTGAAGCCGGGGATCTCGTTGGCTTCGTCGGCGATCGTCTGCAACTTGCCTGCGACGTCGTCGCCGTTCTGGTCGTAGACGACGACCAGCTTGAGTTCTTCGGTGCGTTCGGTCGGGAACAGTTCGTCGAAGTGCTGCTGGGCCACGCGGTTCTGGTTGTCCGGGGGCAGCAGTTTCTCGCTGAGCCCGGTGAACGCGATGTTGCCGAACGGGATGATCAGCGCCAGGAGCAGCAGGACCGTCGGAATCGCGGTTTTGAGCGGATGTCTCATCACCCAGGTGGCGAGCTTTCCCCAGAACCCTGCTTCCACCTCTTCCCTGGTCTTGTTCCGGTTGAGGAACGGCACGCTGAACGCGTCCACGCGTCGACCCAGGATCGCCAACAGCGCGGGGAGCACGGTGATCGACAGGACGGCTGCGAGACCGACCGAGGCGATGGCGCCGTACGCCACGGATTTGAGGAACGCCTGCGGGAACATCAACAGACAGGCGAGGGCCGCGACGATGATCGTCGCCGAGAACACGACCGTCTGACCCGAGGTCATCACCGTTCTTCGGACCGCGGCCTTCACCGTGTAGCCCTCGGCTAGCTCCTCACGGAACCGACTCACCATGAACAAGCCGTAGTCGATGGCGATGCCGAGGCCGATCAGCGTGATGACCGACTGCGCGAAGATGTTCAGTTCGGTCATCTGCGCGATGATCTTGGTGATGCCGAGCGACCCGGCGATCGTCAGACCGCCGATGAACACCGGCAGGATGGCGGCGACCACCCCACCGAACACGAACAGCAACATGACCGCGACCACCGGCAGGGCGATGACCTCGGCGCGGCGGATGTCGGCGTCCATTCCTTCGGACATCGCGTTGGCGACCGGCTGGAGGCCCGCCAATTCGAACTGGGTGCCCGGCAGGTCGTACTTCTCGGCGAGATCGTCGAAGAACGGCTCTATCTCCTGGTAGTTCTTCAAGATCGAGGTGTCGTCGTTGCCTGCGACACCGATCGAGATGAAGCCGTGTTCGCGGTCCTGAGTCCACATGCGGCCGCGCTTCTGCTCCGCGGCGATCTGGTTCGCGGAGTTCGTCACCGCGTCGAACGGACTGATCAGACCCGCGTGGTTCTCGTCGACCTCCCGGCTGACGACGTCGGGGTGCGCGGCGATGAGGTCGTCGGTCATCTCCTGCATCTTCTGACCGAACGCCTCGTCGTCGATGCGGGTGCCCTCGGCGGGTGTGATCAGCAGGATGACGTCGGATTTGTGGTCGCGGCCGAGTGCGCTGTCGGCGATCTCCGAGCCGGTCACCGACTCCGACTCCGGGTCGAACCAGCCGCTCTGCGAGAGGTGGTTCGACAGGTCCATGCCGTACAGGCCCAGGCCGCCCATCAGTGCGATGAGCACAGCGATGACGGCGAAGCGCATTCGGTACACGAATGAGCCGATGGATCCGAACACGCCGGCTTCCTTCCTTCTCGCGAACACTCGAAAGTGCGATTGTCTCAGCTACACCTGAGAAAACACGACAACGACCTGGGGTGAAACGTTCAGTTTCAGATGCGTGGCGTCCAGTTTCACTTGAGGAGCGCGCTGAGCGGTCGGAACGGGGTGAGCCACGCGCCGTCGTCGGGCAGAGAGTCGAGGCTGATGCGGGGGAGCGGCTCCCGGAACACTCCGGGGATCTCCTCGAGGTCGACGAACTCCAGCTCATCGGCGGTGAGCGCCCAACTCGCGTGTTCGCGGAAGCCGATCACGGTGACTGGCACGCCTTCGGCGGCGAGCTCCAGCAGCGGTTCCCGGAAGGCCTGACCGTCGGCGGAGGCGACGATCACCCCCGCCAGCCCGGGAGAGTGTCGTCGCACCTGCAGATGATTCAGCATGTCGTCGTCGACATCGCTGTCGTCGGCGAGCTTGGGTTTCGCGAACACCGCGTAGCCGACGTTGCGCAGCGCTTCCACCCATGGGCGCACGACGTCGGCGCTCCCCGGAGCGATGTTGGTGAACACCGTCGCCTCCGGTTCGACCTCGTCGTGGGCGGCGGCGCCGATCGCCGCGGTCCGTTGAAGCACCCAGCGGCCGAGCGCGTCGAAGCGCGGACGGTGTGCAGCGGTCGGGCGGCCGCCGAGGAGACTGCCCAACCCCATGTCCATGTTGGGAGCGTCCCAGACCAGCAGGACCCGGCGGGCCGCGCTGGTACCGGTGATCGCTTCGGCGAACTCGGGTGCGGTCATGACGGATCCTCCTGATCGCGGTCGCTCGTCCCTGTTTGTTCGAAAGGCTTCCCTGTGTGCTCGAAAGGCTTTACGTAGACGAACTCGTTGACGTCGCGGCCCTCCACCTGGGCGCGTCCTTCGAACTTAGTCGTCGGACGCTCCAGCAGGATGGGCGAATCGAATGTCAACGGCACCACATGGGGGCGGTCCGGACGCTGCGTGGCGAGCAGTTCGGCGATCCACAGCGCGTAGTCGGCGTGGTCGGTGGCGATGTGCAGGACGCCGCCCGGCTTCAGCCGGTCGGCGATCAGCTCGATCGTCCCGGACTGCAGGAAGCGACGCTTGTGGTGGCGCGTCTTGGGCCACGGGTCGGGGAAGAACACTCGGACGCCGGTCAGGCTGTCGGACGCGACTAGTTCACTGAACACGACGGTTGCGTCACCGCGGACCATCCGGACGTTCTCGAGGCCGCCGCGATGGACGAGTCCTACCAGTTGGGCGAGACCCGGCTGGTAGACCTCGACGGCCACCACGTCGACGTCGGGTTCGGCTTCGGCCATCGCCGCCGTCGAGATGCCGGTGCCGCTACCCACCTCGATCACGAGCGGGGCGTCCCGGCCGAACCAGTCCGCCGTGTTCAGCGGCGGCTCGTCTGCGGCGTCCGGCCCGGTGCGCAGATCGCGGCCGAGGGTGGGCCACAACGTCTCCCAATTGTGCTGCTGGCCTTTGGTCAGCGAACCGCGGCGGAACCGGAAGCTCGTGACACGAGGGTAGAGGCGCGAGTTGTCACGGGGCGCGGACGGGCCGGCGACGGGGTTCTCGTCGTTATTCACGGTTCCATCGTGTCGCACTTGCGGCGAGTGTGGACAACCGACACCCGGATGTTCGCAACAGGCTCCGTGCGCGGACCACGGCGCGTAGCGTCGTATCCGACCTTGGGGGAGGCGTTCGACATGGGGGACAGTCAAGCGTTCAGGGAAGCTCAGCGACGGCGCCTGGCGCCGTTGGCCGTGGCCGTCGGCGGGCATCGCGGCGTCGGCTCGTCGACCGTGGCCGCAGCCTTGCGGGCGCGATTTCGCCTGTCGTGCACGGTGGTCGGCGATGCAGAGTCGTTCGATGTCGATCCGCCGGGCGAGGCAGACCTGCTGGTCCGAGTGATCGGTGCGGCGCCGCGCCGGTGCGACGTACGGGCGTGCGCGACGGCCGCTCCGTTGATCGTCGTCGCGGGAAAGGCCGACGTCCGAGACGACGCGCGGGCGGCGGCGTTCGCGGCCGAGGGTGCGCTTGGTCGCCAGGTTCTGCCGGTGTCGGCGCTGTTGGCGTCGGCGACTGTCGGGCCAACCGACCTGGACGCGCTCCTCGCCCGCGAACCGGCCGACGACCTGGTGCGTCGCTACGGGTTGTACGGGGTTGGGTTGGCCAGGGCCCGGTTGGCGGCCGAACCGGGCATGACGGCAGACGCGCTCGCGGCGAGCCTGCACGCGGCGAGCGGCATCGACGCCGTCGCCGTCGCGATCCGGGCCGCGTCCACCGCGGTCGCGAGGCGGCGCGATGCCCGCCTGTGTACGGATCTGCGCCTGCTCGCGGCACGGGACTCCTCGCGTGACGAGTCCGAGCATGCCCTGGTGGGAGCTCGCCCGTGATCGGCCCCGTCGATTCGGTGCCAGACAAGACCGGGCCAGACAAGACCGGGCCAGACAAGACCGGGCCAGACAAGACCGGGCCAGACAAGACCGGAACAGTCGTGGTGGGGACCGCCGGGGGCGACCCCGGCGCGCTCGCGGCGGCGATCGGCGGCGATGTGGACGCGGACCCGGCCGGCCGTTGCGCAGTGGTGGTGCTCGATCTGTCGTGCGACCCGGGAGCAGAAGAGCGTGAACTGCTCGCGATGCTGGCAGACCGTGGAACGTCGACGGCACTCGTCGCGACCCGGGTGGAGCGGTATCCGGACTGGCCCGCTCTCGCCGAACGGGCACGGGACGTCCTCGACCCCGACCGCCGTCTCGCGATGTTCGCCGTCTCGGTCGCGACCGGCGGCGGCCTCGATGAGCTGCGGCAGTGGTGCTCGACCCTGGGCGCGGCAGCGGCCGCGGGATCGTCGGTGCCGACCCGCCCACCGACCGAGGTCATCGCGCTCGCGTCCGCCGAACCCCGCAGGGCGCCACAGCCCGCGCCGACCCGCGCCGACCGTCTGGCCGGCGTCCGCGCCGGAGTGACGGCCGCACGAGCCGACGTCGTCACCTCCGCACGCGAAGCGTTCCAAGGCCTCGGGGTGACTGCCGAACGGGTGTGCGGTGGCCTCCGACCCCGTGACGCCGACGCGTATACCCGCTGGTTGAGCAGTGCGATCGCCGCCGTCGACGCGGCAGCACAGTCCCTGCTCATCGACCGGCTCGACCGGGTCCACACCGTCGCCGCGCTCGGTCTCGACGACGAGGCGGGCGGTCCGCTGCGGCAGTCGCCGCCGTCGACAGGAACGGTCCCGTCGCCGCCGGAGCGCCGACCGAGTGCCGAGGACGCCGTGGTCTTGCTGTTCGGAGTCACCGCCGGATTCGGTGGCGGGCGGATGCTCGTGACGCCGATGGTGCAGTGGGCCGGACTCGGGTGGGCCGGCGCGGTGCTCACCGCGCTGACCGGTCTCGCGGTCGCCGCCTGGATCGTGGGCGTCCGACGGACGGCGTCGGTTCGCGCGGCGCTGCGCAAGTGGACCGCCGACACAGTGACATTGAGTAGAACGGCAGCGGAGCACCGCTTGGTCGCGCAGTTGAGCGCAGTCGAAGTCGGGGTCGGACGCCACACGTGGAACCGAATGCCGGTCCGGCGCGTCTAACCTAGTAGAGGGTGACGGAAGGCGCGATGGAGGACTGGTTCGGTACTGAACCCGCGGACGACGCGGTCTCCGCGGAATCGGTCGCTGCCGTCGACGCCGGTGACGACCTGTGGATCTACGACGACGGTCAACTGTGGGATCTCGGCCCGCCAGACCTGGACGCCGACGCGGACGGTGTGCCCGACTCGATCCTCACCGACATCGCGGGCGATCCGGCGATCCTCACCGACACCGACAGAGACGGGCAGGTCGATCGGGTGACTCGACTGGAAACGGCAGGTGGTGTCACCGTCACCGCAGAATCCGACGAACCGCTCCCATGGAGACCCACATCACTCGGTCGCCTGCCGTGACGAATTCCTCGCCCAACCGACTGCCGGACCGCGGTACACAACGCGTATCCTCAACGACAACTGCGCCTGGACGGAACTACTGGCCCAGGCATTGCCGTTACTGAGGAGATCCGCATGACCGCTGCGACCATTCCGGGCCTCGAGCCCGGGAACGCCCCGACCACACACGCCGGACTGCTTGCCTGGGTGGCGGAGGTCGCCGAACTGACGCAGCCCGACCGGGTGGTCTGGTCGGACGGCAGTGACGAGGAGTGGGACCGCCTGTCGGCCGAGCTGGTCGAGTCGGGCACCATGGTGAAGCTGAACGACGAGAAGAAGCCGAACTCGTTCCTCGCGCTCTCCGACCCCGCCGACGTCGCCCGCGTCGAATCGCGCACCTTCATCTGCTCCAAGACCGAAGAGGCCGCCGGACCGACCAACAACTGGGTCGACCCCAACGAGATGCGCGCGACGATGACCGAGCTGTACCGCGGATGCATGCGCGGACGCACGATGTACGTCGTTCCGTTCTGCATGGGTCCGCTCGGCTCGGACGACCCGAAGCTCGGTGTCGAGATCACCGACTCCGCATACGTCGTCCTCTCTATGCGCGTCATGACGCGGGTGGGCCCGAAGGTCCTCGAGACGCTCGGCACCGAAGGCTTCTTCGTGAAGGCCCTCCATTCAGTGGGCGCACCGCTTGAGCCCGGGCAGCAGGACGTGCCGTGGCCGTGCAACCCGGACAAGTACATCGTCCAGTTCCCCGAAGACCGCGTGATCTGGTCGTACGGCTCGGGTTACGGCGGCAACGCCCTTCTCGGCAAGAAGTGCTACGCGTTGCGCATCGCGTCGGCGATGGCGCACGACGAGGGCTGGCTGGCCGAGCACATGCTCATCCTCAAGCTGATCTCACCCGAGGACAAGGTCTACTACATCGCCGCCGCGTTCCCGTCGGCCTGCGGCAAGACCAACCTCGCGATGATCCTGCCCACCCTGCCGGGCTGGCGCGCCGAGACCGTCGGCGACGACATCGCGTGGATGCGTTTCGGTGCGGACGGCCGCCTGTACGCGGTGAATCCCGAGTTCGGCTTCTTCGGCGTCGCACCCGGAACCGGTATGGACTCGAACCCGACCGCGATGCAGACCATCGAAGCAGGCAATACCCTGTACACGAACGTCGCGCGCACCGACGACGGCGACGTCTGGTGGGAGGGCATCGGCGACGCCCCCGACCACCTCATCGACTGGCACGGCAACGATTGGACGCCGGAGTCGAACGAGAAGGCTGCCCACCCGAACTCGCGGTACTGCACCCCGATGTCGCAGTGCCCGACGCTGGCCCCCGAGTGGGACGACCCGCAGGGTGTGCCGATCTCGGCGATCCTGTTCGGTGGACGCCGTAAGACGACGGTCCCGCTGGTCACGCAGGCCCGCGACTGGGAGCACGCCGTGTTCATGGGCGCCACGGTCGGTTCCGAGCAGACCGCTGCGGCCGAGGGCAAGGTCGGTACCACGCGCCGCGACCCGATGGCCATGCTGCCGTTCCTGGGCTACCACGTCGGCGACTACTTCGAGCACTGGCTCAACATCGGTCGCCGCAACGGCGCTCAGCTGCCCGCCGTGTTCTACGTCAACTGGTTCCGGCGCGGTGCTGACGGTCGCTTCCTGTGGCCGGGATTCGGCGAGAACACCCGTGTCCTCAAGTGGATGGTCGACCGCATCGAGGGCAACGTCGAGGGTGTCGAGACCCCGATCGGCGTCGTCGCGAAGCCGGAGGAACTGGACCTGACCGGTCTGGACGTCTCCGTCGACGATGTCGCCGAGGCTCTCGCCGTCGACGTCGACGAGTGGCGCGACGAACTCCCGAGCATCGAGGAGTGGTTCGGCTTCGTCGGCGACAAGCTGCCCACCGCCCTTCGCGACGAGCTCGACGGCTTGCGCGAACGCCTGGCCTGACAGCAGCCCCGGTTCGCGCCTAGTTTTTGCTGGTCGAGCCCTAGTTCTTCCGATCGAGTGGAGTCGAGATCCCCCCGGGGACCTCGACTCCACTCGTCTCGTGTGCGGCGGTCGACTCGTCTCAGGGAAATTCCCGATAGCGCTTAGCCTCCGGGTTTGGAACCCTGGGACCTATGACACACGCAGCTGGAGACGACCAGCGTGAGCAGATCGCCGCACGTGCCGAGACACTGACCAAGACGTATGGGTCAGGTGACACCGTCGTACACGCGTTGGGTGGCGTGACGATCGACTTCAAGGCGGGTGAGTTCACCGCGATCATGGGCCCGTCGGGTTCGGGCAAATCCACTCTCATGCACTGCCTGGCAGGCCTCGACACGGCGTCCAGCGGCCGGGTCCAGATCGGGTCGGTCGACCTGGAGGGGCTCTCCGACAAGGACATGACAAAGTTGCGCCGGGACCGTATCGGTTTCGTCTTCCAGGCGTTCAACCTGGTGCCGACGTTGACGGCGGAGGAGAACATCACCCTGCCGCAGGGGATCGCGGGACGCGACGTCGACCGCGAATGGTTCGACACGGTGATCGGTAGGCTCGGCATCGGCGACCGGCTGGCGCATCGTCCGAGCGAGTTGTCCGGTGGGCAGCAGCAGCGTGTGGCGTGCGCCCGTGCCTTGGTCGGCAAGCCCGACATCATTTTCGGCGACGAGCCGACCGGCAACCTCGACTCCCGGTCGTCCGGCGAGGTCCTCGACATCCTGCGGGCGGCGACCGACGAGTTCGGTCAGACGGTCGTCATCGTCACCCACGACCCGCGGGCGGCGGCGTACGCCGACCGGGTGGTCTTTCTCGCAGACGGGCAACTGGTCCGTGAGCTACGCCAGCCGACAGCCGACGACGTCTTCGAAGTGATGAAGCATCTCGACGACGCGACACCCGGCGGCTCCACCACCGGGGAGCACTGACGATGGGGTCGTCCGTGATGCGCCGCGTCTCTGTGCGGAGCCTGTCCTCGCATAAGCTCCGGCTCCTCCTGACCGTGTTCTCGGTGGTTCTCGGCACGAGTTTCGTGGCCGCAGCCCTCATCTTCACATCGACTGTCTCGCAAGCGTTCAACTCGATCTTCGACAGTGCGGCGCGGGGGGTCGCCGTCGAGGTGACGGCCGCCGAGTCCGATGCTCCCGGCGTGCCCGTCGAGCTCGTCGACGAGCTCAGGAACAAGAAGGATGAGCTCGGCATCGACCGTCTCGTCGAGAACGTCGGTGGACCCGTCACCGTCGCCGACTCGTCCGGCAAGCCCATCCAGACCGGTGGCGCACCGAGCGTCGCTTCGGCGTATCTGCCGCCGGACCGCGCGATCGGCGATTCGGCGAATACCATCGTCGACGGCCGCGCGCCGGCTCACGCCGACGAGATCCTCATCAACAACGACGCCGCGGAGAAGGCCGGACTGCACGTCGGGTCCACGACGACCGTCGTCCTCGGTACGGGTGTCTCCGATCCTCTCCAGGTGACGGTCGTCGGCCTCACGGACATGCCGACGTCCACCGGCGGTTTCGTGGGCATCGCATTCGACGAGGAGACCGCGAACCAGTACTTCTCCGACGGCGAATACGTCTCCGTCGTCGATATGTCCGCGAAGCCCGGTGTCTCCGACACCCAGCTGCGGGACGCCGTGCACGCGGCGCTCGGTGACGCGAAGACCGTCGACGACCTGTACAAGGTCCGCACCGGGGATCAGGTTCGCGAGGACCAGAAGGCCCAGGTAGGCGAATTCTTGACGATCATCCAAGCGGTGTTCCTCGCATTCGCGGCGATCGGCCTGCTCGTCGGCACATTCATCATCTACAACACGTTCTCGATGATCGTCGCCCAGCGGAACAAGGAGTTGGCGCTGTTGCGCGCCATCGGCGCGAGTCGAAAGGACGTGTCCCGGTCGGTGCTGTTGGAGGCATCGATCGTCGGCGTGATCGGCGGCCTCGTCGGCCTCGGCCTCGGTATCGGGATCGCGGCCGCACTGCTTGCGTTCACCGAGTCGCAGGGGCTGCCGTCGAACGGCATCCAGATCGGTGCGACCGCAGTAATCGCGGCCCTTCTGGTCGGCGTCGTCGTCACGATGCTCAGCGCGTGGATCCCGGCGCGTCGCGCGTCGCGGATCCCGCCGGTCGAGGCGATGCGAGCGAGCACGGTGGAGCCTGGCGCCGGATCGCTCCGCAAGCGGACGCTCGCCGCAGCGATCGTCGGCGTGCTCGGTGTGCTCGCGCTCGTCGTCGGCGGGCTCGGCGAGGGCACCGGCCCAGCGCTGATCGTCGGGCTCGGAGCACTCCTCGCCGTCATCGCCGTGGTGCTCGGCGCGCCCGCGCTGTCTCAGCCGATCGTCGGCGGCTTCGGTGCGGTGTTCGCGAAACCGTTCGGGACCGTCGGTCGGCTCGCGCGGACCAACGCCGTGCGGAACCCACGGCGGTCGGCGGCCACCGCGTTCGCGTTGACGCTCGGGTTGATGCTCGTCGTCGTCATCGGCACCATCGGCACCTCGTTCAAAGGCACCGTCAACGACGCCGTCGACAAGGGTGTGACAGCCGACTTCATCATGTCGTCCACCAACAACGGACCGTTGCCGATCGGCATCGCCGACACGGTTCGTGAGAAAGTCCCAGACGCGGGAGTCGTCATCAGCCAGGCGGTCGCGACCGCGAAACTCGACGACAAGCCGTTCTGGATGACCGCGGCGCTCGGCGGATCGCTCAACGACGTCGCAGTCGTCAAGACGGAGCAGGGCAGCCTCGACGTGCCGGGCGACGGGCTCGCGGTCGACGAGTCGACGGCCCGCGACCAAGGGTTCGCGCTGGGCGACAAGGTGTCGCTCACCGCGCTGACCGGTGACGTCGTGCCCGTCACGATCACCGGGATCTACGAGGACAGCGAGGTGATCGGACCGCGGATCGTCGGAGCCGACGCCTACCGGAAGCTGGTACCGGTCGAGACGATGCGTCAGGCCGTGCCAATCTGGGTGAAGGGCAAGCCCGGTACCGATGTCGACGAGTTGCGCAGCCAGATCGAGGACGTGACCAAGCAGTATCTGGTCGTCCAGATCCAGGATCGTGAAGAGTTCAAGAATTCGGTGTCGTCGACTGTCGACCAGATGCTCGTGACGCTGTACGCACTGCTGGCGCTGTCACTGGCGATCGCGGTGCTCGGCATCGTCAACACGCTCGCGTTGTCGGTGGTGGAGCGTAAGAAGGAGATCGGGATGCTTCGCGCGGTCGGGATGGCGCGGTCGCAGGTCCGCCGCTCCATCTATCTGGAGTCGACGTATATCGCCGTGTTCGGTGCGCTGTTGGGCGTCGTCCTGGGGCTTGCGATCGCCATCCCGCTCGTCCGGACGCTCGCCTACTGGGGGCTGGACGCCGTCGTCATCCCGTGGACTCTGATCGGCGGAACGCTGGTCGGCGCGGCGGTCGTCGGTGTCATCGCCGCGCTGTGGCCTGCGGTCACCGCCGCACGGACGCGACCGCTCGAAGCGATTGTCGAGTCATGATTTGTCGAATCATGATCGTCGAGCCGTGATCGTCGTGACTGTCACCGCACTGAGTCGGGTGCCATGAGCAACCGGAGCACAGCGCGGACAGCCGTGCTGTCCGTGGTGGTGTTCGTGGCGCTGATCGCGCTGATCGTGGTCGCGGTGCTGGTGGTCAGGGACAAGACGTCGTCGACTTCCGGTGCCGCTCCCGCGACGACCACCGTCCCGGCCACGAGTGAGTCGACGAGGGCTCCGACGTCGACCACGTCGACTCCGGCGTCGACACCGACGACGCCGGAGTCCACGCATACGAGGCCGACGGGTGAGCCGGGCACCGTGATCTACCAGCTCACCGGTGACGGCGACGTCGTCGGCGTCGGCTACCGCGCGGGCAGCCGGTCGCGGGTCGTCGTGGTGACCGGAACGCCCTGGCAGCAACGGACCACCGTCGTCGACCGTCGCGCCGAGGTCTCCGGCATCGTCGTTCGCGGCCGGATCACCTGCACGATCATGCAGGGCGAAGAACTGCTGGCGTCCTCGACGTCCGGAGTGGGCCCCTTCAGCTGTCGGGCGACGCTGCCCCGCTGACCATCGCGGCAGAGGACGCCTGCTCACCCCGGCGTCGCGGACCGTTTCTGTAACACCAGCACGAGGTTCGTGGCGCCCACCTCCCGTACCCCGGGGACCTTGACGACCGGCCACGTCCATCGCGGCAGGTAACGGGGGAATGCGAGACGGAGGTCCACGTCGCCCGCTCCACGCGCCCAGCGCAGGCCCGCGGCCGCGGTGATCGGGAACAGGGACACCCCGAACAGATTCTTCGGCGGGTGCCCGTGCCGCCGGGCGTACATGCGTGCAGCGCGGTGCCCGCCGAGGTAGTGGGTGAGTCCCATCTCGTGGCCGCCGAACGGACCCCACCACAGGGTGTAGCTGAGGACGACGGTGCCGCCGGGTCGTGTCACACGGACCATCTCGTCGGCCATGTCCCACGGGCGATCGGTGTGCTCAGCGACGTTCGACGAATAGCAGACGTCGACGCTGTCGGCCCGAAACGGCAGATGCTGGCCCTGCGCCCGGACCGCCGTCCGGTGGTCGAGTCCCGCGGCGTGCATCTCGCCTGCGTCGGGCTCCACCGACAGGTAGCGCGCGCCCAGGTCGGTGAACGCGTCGGCGAAGAAGCCGGGACCGCCGCCGACGTCGAGAACCGTCGAACCGTCGAGTGGCGCAGGGTGCAGGTCGGCGATCATCACGGCGGTGTCGTCGGCCAGCGCACTGTAGAAGCGGTCGGGTTCGGTCTGCTCGTGGCGGAACTCCCGGAACAGTCGAACCGAGCGGGCGACGGTGGCCCGGCGCGCGAATCTCGACGTCGACATTTCACTAGCGTGGCATACCCTTGTTCGGGTGACCCCGCCGACCGACGTGCTGCTCTTGTGCTGGCGCGACACCGGTCACCCGCAGGGCGGAGGCAGTGAACGGTACCTCGAACGGGTCGGCTCCCAACTGGCGCGACGAGGTTTCCGCGTCACTCTCCTGACCGCGTCGTATCCGGGCGCACCGCGCCGTCAGATGTCCGACGGGGTCCGGGTGCTGCGGGCGGGCGGGCGCCTCACCGTCTACCTCCGTGTCGCGGCGACCCTCACGGCTGCCAGGTTCGGTCGGGGCAGGCTCGCCCGCTACCGCCCGGACGTCGTCGTCGACACGCAGAACGGCGTCCCGTTCTTCGCGCGGCTTCTGGTCGACGCGCCTGCCGTCGTCCTGGTGCACCACTGTCACCGGGAGCAGTGGCCGGTGGCCGGCCCGGTGCTGTCGCGGGTCGGTTGGTTCGTCGAGTCGCGGCTGTCGCCACGCGTGCACCGCGCAAGCCGGTACGTGACCGTGTCCGAGCCGTCGGCGTCGGAGCTGGTGGATCTCGGCGTCGACCGTTCCCGGATCACGGTGATCCGCAACGGCGTCGACCCGGTGCCCGACGGGATCGGGGGGCGGACGCGACGTCCCGGCGTGCGGTTGATCGCGGTGTCGCGACTCGTCCCGCACAAGCAGGTCGAGCACGCGTTGCACGTGGTCGCCGCACTCGCCGGTCGAGGCGTCGACGTCCACCTGGACGTCGTCGGCGGTGGCTGGTGGCACGACGAACTGCGCTCTGCAGCAGCGGAGCTGGCGATCGGAGAGCGTGTGACGTTCCACGGCCACGTCGACGAGACCCGCAAACACGAGCTCCTGGCGGACGCTGATCTGCACGTGATGCCGTCCCGCAAGGAAGGGTGGGGACTTGCTGTCGTGGAAGCCGCACAACACGGCGTGCCGACCGCCGGCTACCGGAGTTCGGCGGGTCTGACCGACTCGATCGTCGACGGGGTGACCGGGGTCCTCGTCGACGATGTCGACGAGCTCACCGAAGCTGTGGCCGACCTCGTCGCCGACCGTGATCGGCTGGCGCGGCTCGGCGGTGCCGCGATGAAGCGTTCGCGCGACTACTCGTGGGCGGCGACGGCTGACGGGTTCGAGACCCTGTTCGGTGAGCTCTAGTGTCGCGAACACTGTCGCGCAACGACTCCGAGCAGCACAGTGAAGGCTATGCGGCTCGGGACCGTCGAACGCAGGCGAGCGCGCCTGCGGCGAGTGCGACGAACCACAGGGCGAGCGCGAAGATCGCCGCGGCCCAGGCCGCGGCACTCGGCGACGGCGCGGGCTCGGCGCCGGAGATGTGGAACAGGCGCAGGTGATCGCCGGTGACGACCTCGTCGGCGCCCGCGGCGAGTAGCGCGGGCGGATCGGCCTCCTCGCTGACCACCCAGCCGACGCCGAGCCGGGCGAGGCGGGTCGGGTCGCCGCCCTCGTCGAGGACGGCGACGATGTCGGCGGTCCGACCGCTCGGCGCGTCGAGCGATTCACCGTCGACGACGAGGGTCCCGTCGACGACGACGGGCGCGTCGATCATGCGGGGCAGAGGCGAGAGCGATGGCCCGCCGGTCCACGACAGCGACCGGACCGTCGCCGTCGGCCAGAGGGCGACGGACCCGCCGCCGCCGTCGCCGATCACGTCGGCGACCTGCGTGTAGTCGGTGGGGATCGTGACCGACCGGATCTGACCGCCGACGCCCCAGGCGAGATCCGGGAGTGGAGCAAGCATCAGCAGGCCGATCGCGGCGGCCGCGAACCCGCCGGGCACCCACCGCCGTAGCGCGCCGACCGCAGCCGCCACGGCGAGCGAGGCGAACGGGACCGCCAGCGCCAGATACTTCTGCGAGTCGCGCAGCAGACCAGCGCCCGGGACGTGGGCGAGGAGCGCATCCATCACGGCGACGCCGGGGCCGGTCGCGAAAGCCGTGACGAGAACGACGACGACGAGTGCGAGGACGGCGAGCACGAGGACGGGATCCCGGCTGCGCGTGCGCTCGCCGGAGCGGGTGGGCTCGGCCGACGCGAACAGCCGAACGCTTCCGGCGACGATCACGGCGAGGAACACGACGGTGGCGACCACTGCCCACCACGTCGTGCGACTCGCAGGCACCGCGTCGGCGTTCCAGATCCCGCCCAGACCTGCGGCGGTGCCCAGCGGTCCGAGCCCGGGTTCGGCTCTCAGCGTGAACGCGCTCGCACCGCTCGATGACTGGGAGGCGTCGGACACCGCGGCAGCGACCAGCCACGGCGACGCGGTCACCACCCAGCCGACACCGCAGGCCAGGCTCGCGCGCAGTCCGGGCCGCGCCGCGATCGCGGTGACGCCGGCGATCGTCAACGCCAGGATCGAACCGGTCGGGGTGAACCCGGCGGCCGCGAACAGACCGACGAGCAGCACGGCGGGACGCCACGACCGTCGGTCACCGAGATCGAGGACGGCCAGCACGATCGGACCGAGCGTCGCGTACCCGATCAGCAGACTCCAGTGCCCCTGCAGGAGCCGTTCGGCGACGAACGGATTCCAGATCCCGACGGCCGCAGCGGCGACCGCGCCCGCGGCGCCCGCCTGCGGCACCAGGCGGCGTGCGAGTCGGCCGAACCCGACGCCCGCGCCGAAGACCGCGGCCGTCGTCAACAGAGCGACGAGCCAGCCGCCGTCGACTATCCGTGAGGCCAGGCCCAGGACCGCGTCCTGCGGGACGGCGCGCGGCGCGGAACCGTCGACGCCGAACGCGGCCGCCGACAACGAGAACTGCGGCACCGCCACCGCGTCGCGATACACCAGGTGCCCGCCGTACAGGGGCCCACAGATCAGCGCCGTCAGAAGTGCGCTGACCAGGTACAGCATGCGTTCAGTAGTGGAACGTGTCGGTGGACGCGTGCGACTGGTCGGAGACGCCGTAGTCCTTCGACACGATGTTGTACGAGCGGGCCAGGTCGAGGATCTTCGTCGCGCGGGCGATGCGCGGCAGGTCGGAGCCGTTGCGGATCTCGCCGCCGTCGCCCTCGAACTCGGCGAAGAACTCACGTGCCCAACTGATGTCGTCCAGCGACGGCGACAGGCCGTCGTTGACCGCTGCGCACTGGTCTGGGGTGAGACAGATCTTGCCGGTCATGCCGAACTCGGAACTGACCGCCGTCGCCTCGTTCAGCTTGAGCGGATTGGAGCCGACAGTCGGACCGTCGATGGCCGACGGGAGCCCGGCGGCCTTCGCGGCGATCGTGAACCGCGACCGTGCGTAGGCGAGCGTCGTCGGGTTGTCGCCGAAACCGGTGTCGCGGCGGAAGTCGCCGATGCCGAACGCGAGGCGGAACGTCCCCTTCGCCGACGCGATCTCCGCGATGCGTTCCAGACCGCGCGCCGTCTCGACGAGAGCGACCACGGGGATGTTCGGGAGTCGTCGCGCCGTCTCGGTGACGTGGTCGACGGATTCGACCATCGCCAGCATGACGCCGCCGATGGAGGTCGACCCGAGCGCAGCGATGTCGGTGGACCACCACGGCGTGCCGAAACCGTTGATGCGCACCCAATCGGTGTTGCCGTCGCCGAGCCACTGCACGACGTTGTCGCGGGCGGCGTCCTTGTCCTTCGGGGCGACGGCGTCTTCGATGTCGAGGACGACGATGTCGGCGCGCGAATGCGACGCGGCTTCGAAACGCTCGTGCTGGGCTCCGTTGACGAGCAGCCAGCTGCGCGCGAGTACCGGGTCGATCCGGGATCCGATGTCGGAGGGATCGGGCGCGGTAAATTCGGTGTCGTACATCGACTCTCTGCCTACTGGGTCTCTACGGTGCGGGATGCTCTACGGGTATTGGGGCGGATGCCGCCGCGCAAGTCTACCCGCCGGTACAGGCACACTGGTGCCATGACGATCACCGCGCGTGCGCAGCGACCGGGCGCCACCGTGCGTGCGCTCGGCGCGGTCACCGTCGGAACGTTGCTGGCGAACCTGCTCGCCTACCTCGTCCAGGTTCCGGCGAGCCGAGTCCTGGGGCCGGACGGGTTCGGCGAGTTCTCCGTTCTCAACGCGGCGATGCTCGTCCTGTCGGTGCCCGCGCTCGCGGTGCAGGCCGTGGTCGCCCGCGAGGTGGTGACCGGGACGTCGCGTCGACGGCTGTGGCGATTGATCGGCGTAGTCGGCGTCCTCGTCGCGGTCGGGTCGGCGGTCGGCGTCGGCGTGATGATGCAGATCGCGCACACCTCGTGGGCGGCGACGGTCGCCGCGCTGGCCGGCGCCGCGCCGCTGGCCGTCATCGCGGGCGGGCAGGGGCTCTTGCAGGGGGCCGGCCGGTTCGGTCTGCTCGGCGGCGTCCTCGCCGGGGTCGGGGTCGCCAAATCGGTGCCGGTCGTCGCAGCGGTGTGGGCGGGTGCCGGCCCGACCGGTGCGCTCGCTGCGGGAACCGTCGGAACCGTCGTCGCCGCGCTCGCCGTCGCGGTGGTCGCAGGTCGGGTCGGCGGCGCCGCGGGCGGGCGGACGAGGTCGTCGGTGTCGATGGGTGACGTGCTGTCGGCGTCGAGCGTGCAGTTCGTGATGATCGTCGCAGTGTCGGTCGACCTGCTGCTGTCCCGGTCGGTCCTGTCAGCGGGCGACGCGGGCGTGTACGCGTTGGGTGTGGTCGCGACGAAGGGCGCGTTCTGGCTGCCGCAGGCGATCGGCGTCGTCGTCTATCCGCGTCTGGCCGACCCGGTCCGGTCCGGCGCCGCGCTGCGCCGCGCGGCAGGCGTCTTGGCGGGCATCGGCTGCGCGGTCACCGCGCTCGCTGCCGTCTGCGGACCCCTGGTGCCGATCGCGATCTCCGACGACTATCGACCGGTCGCCGGTCTGATGTGGCTCTTCGCGGCGACCGGATCACTGCTCGCCGTGCTGCAACTGATGCTGTTGGCGGCGATCGCCCGCAACCGCGCGCGCGGCGCCGCTCCAGCGTTCGCCGTCCTCGTCGTCGAAGTAGGCCTGATCTTCTCCGTCGCCGACTCCGTCGTCTCACTCGCGGTGATCGCCGCGGGCGCTGCCGTGTCGTCGGTGGTCGGCACGTGGGCCTGGGTGAGGATGGCTGACGATTAGCCGGTAGTTCACTGTCACCAGGCGACAGTGAACTACCGGCTAAGGACGATTCCGCCGGTCGCGCAGCGTGACGGCGACGCCGAAGACCAGCGACGCGACGCCGAGCACACCGAACACGATCGGCAGGATCAGCGTTGTGAGCGTGACCGGCCAGTCGCGTGACGATGCGGCGTCGGCGGCGTCCTGAAGGCTCTGCGGGTCGCTGTGCAGCGTCGTGTCGACATTGGTGAGCCGGAAATCGGCGAGCTCAGGCGACCGCGACGCGGTGTCCGAGGTGAAGCGATACTCCTCGACCAGTCGAACCCGCTCCTCGACGACTACGCCGGTCGTTTCGTCGACGAACAGGTCGCGCTGAGCCGAATGGTGAAGCGCAGCCGTCAACGGTTCGTCGGGCCGTACCCCGCGGAACGATCCGAACCACGATGCCGGGCGCGTGATGACGGCGCGCGTATCGAACCGCGACAGGTCCGCATCCTCGACTGACGCCGCGAGGTGGACGGTCTCGCGGCCTGCGACGGTCTGCGTCCCCTCCCGGATCAGCGGGACCGGCGTGCGGCTCACGATGTCGAAGTACGTCAGATCCGAGCCGGAGAACTCGAACGGCAGGACATAGGTGAAGCCCTTCCGGTCGGGGAGCGTCACGGCGCCCTTCGTGTCGTCGTACTGGACTTCCGACGGCTGCCCGGACGGCAGCGCGGTACGGCGGTCGATCGTCACTCGGTCGACCGTCGCGGACAGGGTCTCGGTGTCGCACACATCGTCGGCGTCGACCGCCTCGCCGTCCACCCGGTATTCACTGACGCCGAGCGAGGTGCCCGCCTGAAGTGTGACGACGTCCGAGTCGGCAGGACGCACCGCCACGATGCGCCGCCGCTGTTGCACCTGGGCGGCGAGCACCTGGGCACGTGGCTCGCCGATGGAACAGCGGTTCAACACGCGCGAGCCGTCCGAACCGTCGGCTACCCACGTCAGGTCGACGTCCAACGGGATCTTCTTCAACGACGCGCCGACCACCGGGCCCAGCGCGATCGCACCTGCCAGCAACAGCGCGCCGAGGAACAACGCGGACGGCGCCAGCAGATCTCGCGTGCGCAGACGCGGCGACGGGGTCTCGATCATGTGTTTCTACTGTAGGGCACGCATCGCGACCGGGCCGCTACTGTGGACCCGACGATGAAGGACCACACATGAGTGCTGCGACCGCGCCCGCCAGGCGCTTCTACCCGCAGCTCGAAGGGATGCGGGCGGTCGCCGCCATCGGCGTCCTCACCACGCATGTCGCCTTCCAGACCCGTTCACTGCACTGGCCGGTGATCGGTCCCGTCCTCGGCAGACTCGATCTCGCCGTCGCACTGTTCTTCGCGTTGAGCGGATTCCTCCTGTGGCGGCCCTATGCGAGTGCTGCCCGCGGGCGGACCGAACCGCCGAACGTCCGCCGCTACCTCCGCCACCGGTTCGTACGCATCTGGCCCGCGTACGCGATCGTCGTGACCGCGGTCCTGCTGCTGTTGCCGCAGGCGCGCGACGCGTCGCCGACCGTGTGGATCGCCAACCTCACCCTCACCCAGGTGTTCGTCCCGCTCACCCTCGCGCCCGGCCTCACTCAGATGTGGAGTCTGTCCGTCGAAGTCGCGTTCTACCTTCTTCTCCCGATCATCGGATACGGCCTCGTCGCGTTGCGGGGACGGCGCGCACGCCTGCGCATCCCGCTGATCCTCGCGGTGAGCGTGCTCAGCCTGGGCTGGGCATGGCTGGCGAACCTCCTACCGCTCGCCGACGGCGTCGAAGGAAAGAACTGGGTCTTCGGGCACCTGCCGTGGTTCGCGGGCGGGCTGCTGCTCGCCGAGATCGTCGCCGCCGTCCGTGCGGGCGTCCTCGACGCGGCGTCCCCGATCATGCGGGCGTCGTCGAACCGGCCGCTGATGTTCGCGGTGTTCGTGATCGCCTACGGTCTCGCGTCCACCCCACTCGCAGGCCCCGTCGGACTCGCCCCCATGAACGACGCGCAGTACGCAGCCAAAATGGTGCTCGGCGGAATCGGCGCCTACGCGATCCTCGCACCACTCGTCCTCCGGGACGGACCGTTCCGGTTCCTCGACTCGCCGGTCATGGCTGCGCTCGGCCGCTGGTCGTACGGCATCTTCATCTGGCACGTCGCCGTCCTCACCGCCGTGTTCGGACTGTTCGGGATCGTCGCGTTCGACGGCCACTTCGTCGAGGTGTGGCTGTTGACCGTCGCCGTCACGGTGCCGGTCTCCGCCGCCAGCTACACGTTCGTGGAAGAGCCGTGCCGGCGGGCTCTCGCCCGCCGCGAGAGGCGTCGCTCGAACACGGCCGAGAACAGCGCGGCCGACACCGAGACCAGCGCCGCCAGCTGAGGCAGCACACCGTACCCGGCGTACGCGGTGCCCGAATGCCACGGGCCCGTCGCGAGCGCGACCGTCGCGAGCGACATCGCCGCGAAGACCAGCGTGACACGGGTCGTCGCCGACGCGTAGGCGACGACGACGCCGGTGACCGCTGCCGCGAGCAGGCCCCACACGCCGGTCAAGAGATATGCGGTGACGAGAGCTAGAGCCGCGAGAGGCAGGGAGGCGAGAGGCAGGAGCGCGAGCCGGGTGGCCGACAGCAACGAGTTCTTGACGTCCGGTGTCGTCAGCCGGGTCTCGACTGAGTCTGAACGAAGTGGAGGGCTTGACTGGGATGCGGTGCCTGACTGGGATGCAGGGCTCGATCGGCGTGTGGGCCAGAACGCTGCGGCGAACAGCGCGGCGACGAGGATGAGCCCGACGAGAAGGACCCAGCGGTACGGCGTGTCCAAGTCGAAGGTGAGAGCGATCGTTCCCGCGGCGCCGGCGGGGACGATCCAGCCCTGCTGCCAGCCGTTGACGACGATCGGCTCGAGGTCGTGGCCGTCGAGTCGAGCATGCCAGCCGGTGTTGGTGCTCTCCGGGACCGACAGGATGCGCGGTGCGTCGGCGGCGTCGACGATCGCCTCGCGCGAGGTCGCATCCCATGTGCGCGTCTGGGCGGGGACACTCGTCCCGACCGGGTCGGGCCCGGGCGTGTGGAGCTCCACCGAGTCGACGGTGAACGCGTCGCCGGGATTCACCGTCACCTCCTGCTCGCCTGCGGGAAGGCGCAGCGGCTCGCTCGGACACACCGTCGCGACCACCGGATCGCCGTCGCGCAGCGCCCGCGCCGTCGTCGACACCTGCAGCCGTTGGATCCGTCCCGCCGCCGACAGTCCGAGGCCGAGCGGCCCCCGCGGATCGGTGTCGCAGCCGACCACGATCGGACGATCCACGTCGGTTGCGGCCGGGCCGGACCGGGCCGTCGCGGGACCTGCGACGGTCGGCAAGACGTCGACCTCCGCGATGCCCGCAGGCGACTGCCGCGCGAAACCCAGATCGTTGACGTCGATCAGATCGTTCGTCTCGTCGACGGTCACCACGATCCGGTCTGTCCGCGTAGGCGTCAACGGCACGGTGCCGTCGTCGCCGACCCGCACCGTCTGCCTCTTCTGGCCGCCGTGCTTCTCCTCGCCGCCGCTGAGGTCGACGGTCACGCGGGTCGGGCTCGCCGGATAGTCGTCGGGCAGCGTCAACTTGAGTCCGGACACCTCGCGCACCGACGGCAGGTGCAGGGTGAGCGACGGCTTCCGCGGCTTCTTCTTGCCAGTCGCCGCCGTCGTCTCGGGTGCGGTCCACACGGTGCGGGGGTCGCCGTCGACGGCGGCCGACGCGTTTCCACGTGGATCGGTCACGGCTGCCGCACCCTCCGCCGTGATGACGCCGGCCC
This sequence comes from Gordonia liuliyuniae, assembly GCF_021739025.1. Taxonomy (GTDB): domain Bacteria; phylum Actinomycetota; class Actinomycetes; order Mycobacteriales; family Mycobacteriaceae; genus Gordonia; species Gordonia liuliyuniae. The sequence goes on from NZ_JAKKOT010000002.1 coordinate 675,175, forward strand.
GTGCGAGCAGATCGTTCAGTGCGCCGCCGGCTTTCGGCCGCAGCACGACGCTCGGTGTCACGTCGGTGTCCGACGGAACCGACACCGCACGTCCGAAGGCTCCGGGAGCCTCCGGGGCGATCCCGAGCGTCGGCGCACAGCGGACACGGTCGTCGTCGGTGACGCATTCGGCGCGGCTGCCGAGCTCGTTGGACAGCACCCATCCGTCGACGTGATCCGCCGCATCGAGTTCGGGGAGAACTACCCGGTGCCGGACCGAGTAGTCCAGCCCGCTGCCCGCATCCGACAGTGCGACCTCCGCGAGCGCGAACTGGTTGCCCGCCGTGCCGTCCGCAGTCCGGATCGCACGGACCTCGACACGCCGCGTCTGGCCTGCCGGAGCGACGATGCGCGTCGGCACCCCCGGTTCGACGTCGGTGACCACCGTGCTGCCCGCATCCGTCGTCACCAGCAGCGACGACACGTCAGAGCCCAACGCCTTCGCCGTCGTCACCGTCAACGCGAGGTCGCGGCGCGGCTGCGTGAACTCGAGCGCCACCCAGCGCCCGACCGCCGACTCGAGGCCGCGGCTCACCCACGCCGTGTTCACGTCGCCGTCGAACGCCGCCTTCGTCGAGGCCGCCGGAACTGTTCGACCGGGCTGCGTCGCGTCGGCCGCCGACCCCGACGAAGTCACCCGCACCTCACCGGGCTGGTTGTTGAGCAGCCATTGCCCGCGCACCAGCGGCGTGCCGGCCACGGGATAGTCGGCGACGGCGTTCTTCGTGAGCCTCGGGTCGCCCAGCGCCCGGATCCCCGACGAATGGTCGTCGACGCGGCCGAAATCGGTCTCCCGGTCGGCGGGCGCGTCGGTGACGATCGCCCCGGGGCCGTCGCCGACGCCCGCGCGCCGCGCATCGGCGGTCAGAAGGGCGGTCCCGAGTGCGGGACGTCCCGTGCGGGCGCGCGCCTCGCTGATCGCGGCCAGCGACTCGGGACCGCCGTTCACCCTCGGCGTCTCGTCGAGCGGGGTCAGTAGCGGGCCGGTGCCGCGCCCCGCCCCGACGCGGTACACGGTCACCGCGGGCATCGTGGGCCGCAGGCCGTCGTCGACCACCACTCCGTCGACGGTCGGCGGGGCGACCTCGGGGCCGAACTGTGCGACCTCGGTGAGCCCGGGGGAGCGGCGCAGCGCGTCCGCGACGACGATCGGCCGCGCCGACCGTGACGACGCCGGATCGAGGTCGGCGCGGAGGACGACGTAGCCGACGCCCTGAGCGGTGAGGGTGTCGGCGAGGGCCGCCGAGCCACGCCCGGACACGAGCGTGCGCTGCACCGAGTCCATCGCGCGGATCGCGCCGGGCGGCGTCAACGGAATCGCGTCTCGCACCGCCCACGGCGCGTCCGAGAGCGCTTGCAGCGGCTCGTCGCGCGTCAGACCCCAGATCTGGTCCGCGAACGGGGCCCCCGGAACGACGAGCGCGCGGGAGTCGCTCGCATGCTCGTCGAGCCAGTCGGCCGTCTGATGCCAGTAGGCGGGAATCGCGTCGTAACTCGACGTCGGCGCCAGCCCGCCCGTCCACGCGAGCGACCCGGCACCGACCACGGCGGTCACCACGACCATCGCCGCAGCCGCCGGGCGAGCCCACCCGTTGGCTTTCGACGGCACCGCCAGCAGCGACCGGAACGGCACGCGTGCCAGCAGGTGGGCGACTCCGAAGACCAACGGCAGCCGGATCAGTGGCTCGAACTTGTGCACGTTGCGCAGCGCGGCGCCGCTGCCGTCGAGGAATCCGCGGACCGTTTCGGCGATCGGCGACCCGAGCGCGCCCGGGTAGCCGAGGCACATGGCGGCGAGACCGATCACCAGGAGCGCGAGCCATCGGCGACGGTGCGGCATCGCACGCATCGCCAGACCCGCCAGCCCGGCGGCGGCGAGCACACCGGTCGCGAGGACAGCCGCCGACTCGGACACGAGCACCGCGCCAGCCGCGCGTTCGCCGGACACGAACGGCGTCCACGACCCCGTCCCCCGCAGCACTTCGGTGAGCGACGTCCACTCGGTGGTCACCTGCGCCGACTCGATGAAGTCCAGGAAGGGCGGCGATACCCGCGCCAGCATGAGCAGCGGAACCGTCCACCACAGGCAGGCGGCGGCGAGCGCGGGAACCCAGCCGCAAGTGAACCGTAGGCCCCGGCGACGGCGGTCCCGATCACGCGAGCACGTGGCGGCCGCCCACCACAGGACGGCGACGCTCACCGCCGCGCCGGTGGCGACCGCGTTCACGGCCCCCATCAGCGCGACAGCGCACCCGGACCGCGCGGCCTCCCGCCATGCGGGCCTCGTCGGGGTGGCGTCGAGCGCTCGGATCACCGGCAGCAGGACCCACGGGGCCAACATCAATGGCAGCGTCTCCGACGAGATGGTGCCCAACGTTGTGACGACGCGCGGCGACGCGACGAACACGGCCGCCGCGATCAACCTCGATCCGAACGAGCCGATCCGCAGCGCTTCGGCGACGCGGACGACACCGACGAACCCCACGGTCAGCAGGATCGCCCACCAGAGGCGTTGGATGATCCACGGCGGGAGGTGGGCGAGGTCGCCGAGCGCGAAGAACGCGCCGTGCGGGAAGAGGTAGCCGTACGCCTGGTTCTGGATCTGCCCCATCGGCATCGTCGGCGACCACAGGTGGGTCGCGTTCGCGAGAAAACCGATCGGGTCGACGGTCAGATCGAGTTTCGTGTCCGGGGACACCTTGCCGGGCGCCTGCCAGAACGAGACGAGCGTGAGGATCAACGCGGTCACGCCGAGACCGCGTCGCGATAGACGCCGGTCGGGGCTCACCGTGATGACAGGAGTGGTCGGGACGTCAGGAGTTGTCGGACCCGGAGCCGCCCCGCGAACCGTATTCGACGGAGCCCTGCACGAAACCGTCCTGGCCGTTGAAGCTGTTCACGTCGGTCGACGGCTTGGTCTCGGAGGCGAGGACGCCGCCCAGAAAGACGCCGCCGACGCCGACGACTACGCCGACGACCGCGGCGATAATCCCGTAGATCAAGCGGTCGCGAACCATGAACCACAAGGTACCACCCGGGAACAGTCGGCCGGTCGTGCGAAACTGGTCACATGCGTGCACCCCGCCGTCTCACCGCCGTCGTCGCGGCCACAATGCTGCTGTCGGCGTCCGCCTGCAGCAGTTCCGACCCGGACGCCGCGCCGCCGACTTCGCCGACGTCGAGCAAGTCTGTGTCGTCGAATCCGTCGTCGACGGCGTCGAGTACGTCGGTGGCACAGACATGCGGAGCGTCCGACTTGAAGTCGATGTCGTTGCGGGACAAGCTTGCTCAACTTCTCGTTGTCGGTGTCACCGGAGCTGCCGACGCCAAGCAGGTCGTCTCCGACGAACACATCGGCGGGGTGTTCGTCGGCAGTTGGAGTGACCTCGGGATGCTCACCGACGGGTCGGTGAGAAAGCTCTCGAAGGCGCAGAAGTATCCGCTGATGGTGACCGTCGACCAGGAGGGCGGCCGGGTGAGTCGCCTCGCGAAGCTGGGCATCGACATGCCGTCGGCGCGCGTCCTGGCCGAGACCAAGACGCCCGCTCAGGTTCGTGCGCTCGCGAAGGACGCGGGCGAGAAGATGGCGAAGCTGGGCATCACCGTCGACTTCGCGCCGAGCGCCGACGTCAGCGACGAGGCCGACGACGAGGTGATCGGCGACCGCTCGTTCTCCGACGATCCGGCTGTCGTCACCGAATACGCGGGAGCATTCGCGAAAGGCCTGCAGGACGCCGGGATCATGCCCGTCTACAAGCACTTCCCCGGACACGGTCACGGGTCCGGCGACTCGCACACGGGCAACGTCAGGACACCGCCGTTCAGTCAGCTCATCGAGTCCGATCTCGTCCCCTATAAGACCCTGTTGACGGATCCGGGCGACGCCGGCGTGATGGTCGGGCACCTCATCGTCCCGGGACTGACCGGTCCGGAGACGCCCGCGAGCATCAGCCCGCGGGCGATCGGCATGCTCCGCAGTGGCAAGCGGTACGGCGGAGTCCCGTTCGATGGCGTGGTCTTCTCCGACGATCTGTCGGGGATGAAGGCGATCAGCGAGAAGTACCCGATCCAGGTCGCCGTCCGGAAGGCGATCAACGCGGGATCCGACATCGCATTGTGGCTGAGCACCGATGAGGTCGGCTCCGTCCTCGATGCGCTCGAGAAGGCCGTCGCCGACAAGAAGCTGTCGACTAAGCGCGTCGATCAGTCGGTCGTCCGGATTCTGCGAGCTAAGGGTGCGATTACCTGCTGACGCAACTTACCCAATGGTAAGTTTTGGGTATGGCGAGCGGGACGAAGCGGCTGCCCCGTGCAGTTCGCGAGCAGCAGATGTTGGACGCGGCGATCACGGTGTTCTCCGAGCACGGGTACTCCGCCAGCTCGATGGACGCCATCGCCGCTCAGGCCGAGATCTCCAAACCGATGCTGTACCTCTACTACGGTTCCAAGGACGAACTGTTCAGTGCGTGCATCGCGCGTGAGTCCGGCCGTTTCATGGAGGCGATGAGTGCGGGTTTCGATCCCGGCCTCCGGCAGCGTGAGCAGGCGCGGACGCTGGTCCGTGAGTTTCTGCGGTTCGTGTACGAGAACGCGCAGTCGTGGCGGGTGCTGTACCGCGTATCGGTCGGTACCGCCGCGTTCGCCGACGTCGTGATCGAGAGCCGCCAGGCGATCACCCGGATGATCACCGCCTTGATCCGTCGCGGCACCACGGTCGAGGGCGCCCGCGACATCGACTTCGAGTTGACGGCCGTCGCGCTGGTCGGTGCGGGGGAGGCGGTCGCCGACCGCATCTCCGACGGCGACATCGATCTCGACGATGCCACCGACCTGCTGCTGAGCATCACCTGGCGCGGCCTCGTCGGCGTCGGCTCGACACTCGGCGACGAGCACTGAGGCCTGAAACGACTTCGGCACTTTCTTTCGGCCATACGCCGAAAGAAAGTGCCGAAGTCGTTTGAGCTCGTGTGTCAGCCGCGCGGACGGACCGTCCCCGTCAGGTGCGGGTAACCCTTTCGTCGGTTGAGCAGCGACACGTCGTATCCGCCGTCGACGGCCTCGGTGTAGGCGTTCACCTTGGCGGGCAACAGGATCGGCTTGCCGAACCGCACTGTGTAGGTGACGGCTCCGGGGAGCGAGCCTTCGATGTTCGCCACGGCGGTGGCCGCCGACCACATGCCGTGGGCGATCGCCTTGGAGAAGCCGAACGCCTTGGCCGACAAATCGGCCATGTGGATCGGGTTCCGATCGCCGGACGCGTCCGCGTACTGGCGGATCAGACCCAAATCGACCGACACGATGCGATCGGGCGGTGGCGGGACGGTCTCCTTCGGCGCGGGGCCCCGTGCTCCGTCGGACAGGCTCGTCCGCTGCTGCTTGAGGAACGTGCTCGTCTGGACCGCCACGCGCTCGGCACCCACGAAGAACTCCGAGACCATGTCGACGAGCATGCCCTTGCGGTGCTCACGCAGGCGTTCCGCGTGAGTCTCGATCGTCAACGGCTCGTCGACGCCGATCGCGCGGAACCGCTCGATCGTGTTCTCGATGTGCACGGAACCGATTGCTCCCAGCGGGAACTTCGGGTCGACCATCACAGTCATCGCGAGCGGGAACGACAGCACGAACAAGTACGTGACCGGGACGGTCGCGCCGAACGGCAGCCCCGTCGTGTGGCAGTACTTCTGCAGGCTGTCGCGGTCGATTCGGATGTCCTCGAGCCGGAAGACGGTGTCGGGCAGGCCCGCGTCCGTTGCGACCTTCGCCGGCTTGCCGATCACCGGGAGCATCGCGCTGACGGCCTTCGGGTAGATCGTCGCAGGCCCGGGAACGGCGGAGAGGGTGACGGTCGACATCAGGCGCCCAACAGGCTCTGGCCGCACACCCGCACGACGTTGCCGGTCACCGCGTTGCTGGCCGGGTTGGCGAAGTAGGCGACGGTCTCGGCGACGTCGACCGTCTGGCCGCCCTGCTGCAACGAGTTCATGCGGCGGCCGACCTCGCGGGTGGCCAGCGGGATCGCGGCGGTCATCGCCGTCTCGATGAAGCCCGGTGCGACCGCGTTGATCGTGATGCCCTGTTTCGCGAGGATCGGCGCGTACGCGTTCACCACGCCGATGACGCCCGCCTTCGAGGTGCCGTAGTTGGTCTGCCCGCGGTTGCCTGCGATGCCTGCGATCGACGAGACGTCGATGACGGCGCCGCCTGCGTTGAGCGCCTGACGCTCCACGAGTTCGTTCACCAGCGTCTGCGGTGCGATCAGGTTGACGCCGATCACCGAGTTCCAGCGGCCCGAGTCCATGTTGGCGAGCAGCTTGTCGCGGGTGATGCCCGCGTTGTTGACGATGATGTCCAGCCCGTTGTGGCGCTCCAGGACATGCTCGGCGACCTTCGCGCCCGCGTCCTCGGCGGTCACGTCGAGCGGCAGCGCGGTGCCGCCGACCTTGTTCGCCGTCTCCGACAGCGCTTCGCCCGCCGCCGGGATGTCGGCGGCGATCACGTGCGCGCCGTCGCGGGCGAGTACCTCGGCGATGGTGGCGCCGATGCCGCGTGCGGCGCCGGTGACCAGGGCGACCTTGCCCGCGAGCGGCTTGTCCCAGTTCTCGATCGCGGCGCCGTCATCGGCGCCGATCCGGATCACCTGAGCGTCGACGTACGCCGACTTGCCCGAGAGCAGGAAGCGCAGCGTCGACTCGACACCTGACAGGCCGGTCTTGGCCTTCGGCGACACGTACACGAGCTGCGCGGTGGCGCCGTTGCGAAGCTCCTTGCCGAGCGAACGGGTGAAGCCCTCGAGGGCGCGCTGGGCGACCTGTGCGTCGGGAGTCTTCGCGAGCTCGGGAGTCGTGCCGAGGACGACGAAGCGTGCCGAGTTGCCGGTGGAGCGCATGACCGGGGTGAAGAATTCGAAGAGCTGCTCGAGCTCGGCGGGCTTGGTGATGCCGGTCGCGTCGAAGACGGCGGCACCGAGCTTGTCGGCGCTGCGGCCGCCCGTGTTGTTCTCGACCAGCTGGTAGTCGTCGCCTGCCGAGAGGATCTCGCGGATCGGTTCGACGAGGCGGCCCGAGCCGCCGAGCAGGACGGGGCCGCCGAGTGGAGGCTTGCTCGCCGAGTGACGGCGCAGGTGCGGCGGCTGGGGGAGGCCGACGCGGCTGGCGATGAAGCCGCCGGGGCCCGAGTTCACGAGGGACGAGTAGAGGTCGGTGTTACCTGCCACGACTGACTCCTTTGATAGGTCGGTGACGATTCGAGTCGATACCTTCTGTGGTGACCGTAGGCGTCGAGTCGTCGCCTGCACAGAACGGATGCTGTGACGATCGACGCAGATCACTGAGGTCGACAAACAACTTACTCGGGAGTAAGAATGTTGACAACAGTCGGTCCGATCACAGGAGAGCACGTGGCCTCGTACACGCCCCGCAAGCCAGAAACCCGTCAGCTGCGCCCGGTCGCCATCCTCGGCGGCAACCGCATCCCGTTCGCCCGGCAGGACCGTGCGTACGCGACCGCGAGCAACCAGGAGATGTTCACTGCAGCACTCCAAGGCCTGGTCAGTCGCTTCAACCTGCAGGGCGAGCAGCTCGGCATGGTGGCAGGCGGCGCAGTCCTCAAGCACTCGCGTGACTTCAACCTGATCCGCGAGTCGGTCCTCGGCTCCGGTCTCTCGCCGTACACCCCGGCGTTCGACCTCCAGCAGGCATGCGGCACCGGCCTGCAGGCGATCGCCGCCGTGGGCGACGGCATCGCCTCGGGTCGTTACGACGTCGCTGTCGGAGGCGGCGTGGACACCACGTCGGACGCGCCGATCGGCGTCTCGGAGGAGATGCGTCGCCAGATGCTCGAGGTGAACCGCGCCAAGAGCACGGCCGATCGCATCAAGGCCGCTCTCGGTCTCGCGACCAAGCTCGGCATCGAGATCCCGCGCAACGGCGAGCCCCGCACGGGGATGTCGATGGGTGAGCACGCGGCGATCACCGCCAAAGAGTTCGGCGTCAAGCGTGAGGATCAGGACGAGTTGGCCGCGGCGAGCCATCAGAAGATGGGCGCGGCATACGACCGCGGGTTCTTCGACGACCTGGTCACCCCGTTCATGGGTCTGACGCGCGACGAGAACCTCCGCCCGAACTCGTCGGTGGAGAAGCTCGCCACTCTCAAGCCGGTGTTCGGCGTCGGTCTCGGCGACGCCACGATGACCGCGGGCAACTCGACCCCGCTGACCGACGGAGCGTCGACCGTCCTGCTCGCCAGCGACGAGTGGGCCGCCGAGCACAAACTGCCGGTCCTCGCGTACCTGCGCGACACCGAGACGGCGGCGGTCGACTACGTCAACGGTCCCGACGGGCTGCTCATGGCCCCGACCTACGCGGTGCCGCGTCTGCTCGAGCGCAACGGCCTCACCTTGCAGGACTTCGACTTCTACGAGATCCACGAGGCGTTCGCGTCCGTCGTGCTCGCGACCCTCGGCGCGTGGGAGTCTGAGGACTACTGCCGTGAGCGTCTCGGCCTGGACAAGCCGCTCGGCGCGATCGACCGCAGCAAGCTGAACGTGAACGGCTCGTCGCTCGCGGCGGGACACCCGTTCGCCGCGACCGGCGGTCGGATCATCGCCCAGGCCGCGAAGCAGATCAAGGAAAACGGTGGCGGTCGCGCCCTCGTCTCGATCTGCGCCGCGGGCGGTCAAGGCGTCACCGCCATCGTCGAAGGCTGATCGATCCCGCACTGACTCGATCCCGCACTGACTCGATTCCGTTGCCGCATGCTCCGTTCTCTCGTCGCACCATCGATGCGTCTTAGCAGCCTCCGCGCAGGTTGCCAAGACGCATCGAGGCTGTGGAACGTGAGACGAGCGTGCGGCACTTTGTCTTGAGCGCCCGACTCGTCCGTCGGCTCCGCGTATCTTTCCTCACATCTCGTGGCTCTCCATTAGCGCGACGAATCAAGCCCTTGATTCAATGGCCCGATGAGTGTGAAGAGTGAGGCGACGACGCCACCCGAGATCGTTGACAAACCGCGACCGCGCACGGCTGTCGTCGCCGCGGTGGCGTGCGCGGGCATCTTCGTCGGGTACCTGCCGATCATGGCGGCGACCGTCGGACTGTCGGCGATCGCCCAGGAGACCCGGGCGAGCGCGTCCGACCTCGAGTGGGTCGTCTCGATGCTCGTCCTGCCGATGGCCGCGCTCATCCTCGCGTTCGGCGCGTGGGCCGAGAAGTGGGGCCGTCGACGAGTCCTGGTCATCGGTCTCGTGCTCGCGATGCTCGGCGGACTCGTCGCCACCTCGGCGGGCCTCGTCGACGGCGACGCGGCCATCTACTTCATCTGGATCGGGCAAGGCATCGCAGGCATGGGCGCCGCGGCGCTGATCCCGACGACGTTGGCGATCATCAGCGTCGCCGAGCCGGACCACCGGCGTCGTGCCGTGCTCATCGCCGCCTGGTCGGGAGCGATGATGGCGGCGATGGCGGTCGCCGTCTACATCTCCGCCGCGATCCTCGACGTGCTGGCGTGGTACTGGCTGTTCATTCCGGTCGTCGTCGCGTCCGCGCTCGTCCTCGCGTTCGGCGTCCGGTTGGTGCCGGAGAGTCGAGGCGCCACTAGCGGACGGATGGACGTTCCCGGACAGATCCTCACCGCCGTCGGTGTCGCCGCACTGGTCTACGCGGTGATCGTCGGTGGGGCCGACGGGTTCGCGAGCCCGAAGTCGGTCACCGGACTCGTCGTCGCAGTGGTTGCGATCGCCGGCTTCATCGTCGTCGAACTGCGGTCGGACGCACCGCTGCTCGACCTCCGCGTGTTCTCGAACGTCAACTTCTCGATGTCTGCTCTGGTGGCCGCGATCGCCATGTTCGCGTACCTCGGCGTCAACTTCGGCCTCGCGCTCTACTTCAGCGCCCTCGAGTTGAGCCCGATCGAGGTGGCGAACCGCTACATCTTCCTCATCGGCGGGTCCGTCGTCGGGTCGAACATCGCCGGTCGTGCACTGCACCGCTTCAACGCGCAGAGCGTGCTCGCCGCGGCGTGCGGATGGACTGGCCTCGCCATGGTGTTCCTGTCGTTCATCGATGGGGATGCGCCCGTGTGGCAAGCCGATCTGCGGCTCATCCTCACCGGCGTTGGCATCGGCGGTGTGCTCGCCACCGTCACCGCGGCAGCGGTGAACGCCGTCCCGTACCGCCAGGCGGGCATGGCGAGCGCCGCGATCAACGCCGTCCGCCAGACCGGCGGTGCCCTCGGCCCGGCGGTGTTCTCGATCCTGTCGGCGTCGTGGGCGCTCAGTGCGCTGCCCGACAAGCTGTTCGACGCGGGCATCGATGAGAAGTCCGCGGCGGTCGTTCACGAGATCGTCGACGAGCAGGGAGTGCAGCACGGTGGAGCCGTCGCACAGTCGCAGTTCCCCGAACTCGGACTGCACGACGCACTGAGTGCCGCTCAGGCGCACGGATTCAGCCTCTCCGCTGTCGCCGCGGCCATTGTCTTCTGCGTACTGGCCGTCAGTTGCGCAGTCCTGCGCGTCGTCGGCCGTGAACCCGATGTCGAAGAGCCGGTGCAAGTCTGATGACTCGGCTGTTTTCGGGGACGGCGACCGAGCCGGGGTTGAAGTTCGCGTTGATGATCCGGGACCTCAATCTGGCGTTGTCCCGTCACTCCTCGCCGGACCTGGCGGAGCTCGGGCTGTCGCAGGCGCAGATCCCCGTCCTGGCCGCGATCGACGAACTGCCCGGAAGTACCGGGTGCGAACTGGCGGAGGCCACGCATACAACGCCCCAGGCAGTCAGTCAGATTCTGGCCCGACTCACCGAATGTGGGATGGTGCGCCGTGAATCGCTCGGCGGCCGCGCCATGGGTCACCACCTGACCGACAAGGGCAGGACCGCGACGTATGCCGCGCGTGCACGATTCGGGAGCTTGACGGAGAGCTTCCTCACCGTCCTCGACGACGACGACCAAACCGTCATGATCGACGCGCTGTGGCGGGTCCTCAACGCGATGGTCGATGCCGATGACGAGAAACCCCAGTGTGAGGCCGGTCCGTAGAAAAGTTTCGACGGATGTGTAACGCCTACGGGCTGCCGATCTATAGACCAGGTAGCTCCGGCTGAACCGCCAGACCCCCGACCCGGCGGTTCAGCCGGAGTCTTGCTATCCGCATATGATCGAGCTGCTGTGATTTCACGACGACGCGAACGCCGCGCGGGCGCCAGATGGTGGATCGTGCGAGGACTCCTCGCCGCGATCCTCCTCGTCGGCCTCGGCTTCGCTCTTGATTACGCGCTCGGACACGGCAAGACGGCGCGCGGCGTCCACATCGCCGAGTTCGACCTCGGGGACAAGTCCGACGCCGAAGCACGCGAGATCCTCAACAGACTCGACGTCGTCTCGCACGGCCCGATCACCGTGCGGACAGCGTCGGGTACGGCCTCGATCGATCCGGGGGCGCTCGGTGCCCGATTCGACGTGGACGCCACTCTCGACGTGCTCAAGGTGCAGCCGCGGAACCCGCTCACCAGGCTGACCGCGCTGTTCGGCGGCCACCGCGACGTCCACCCCGTGGTCCGTGTCGATCGGGCCGCGTTCGACGCCGAACTCGACAAGCAGAAGTCGGTTCTGGAGAAGGCCGCGGTGGAAGGCGGAGTCCACTTCGACGGGATCACCCCGGTCGCCGACTATCCGGCCAAGGGCATGCGGATCGACCGCGACGCGGCACTGCGGGCCGTCGAAGACGAGTGGCTCGCGGGCGGACCGATCGATCTCGCGATGGAACCGTTCTCGCCGACGGTGTCGGCGCAGACCGTCGACGCCGTCGTCGCCGACCAGGCGCAGACCGTCACGGCGTCTCCGGTCCGGCTCGACGGCCGGGGCGCGACGATCTCGGTGAGCCGCCGCGAACTCGGCCGCCTGGTGACGTTCGTCGCCGACGGCAAGGGCGGGCTGACACCGCATGTCGATGTCGCCGCGGCCAAGAGGGAGCTCGGCGAGCGGACTGCACCGACCGAATCCGAACCGGTCGAAGCCACCTTCCGACTGTCGGGCGGATCGCCTCGGGTGGTCCCGTCAAGCGACGGCGCCCGCGTCGACTGGAACAAGACGGCGTCGACGATCGCCGCCGCCGCTGTCGTCGAGGAGGATCGCGCGCAGAAGCTCCCGTACCGGGTGCGCAAACCGTCCCTCGACACAGCGGCTGCTCGCAGACTCGGCGTCGACGAGGTGGTCTCCGAGTTCACGACGGGCGGCTTCAGCGGGCCGTCGGGCGAGAACATCCGACTCGTCGCCGAGCAGGTCAACGGTGCTGTCGTCCTGCCGGGGAAGACGTTCTCGCTCAACGGGTACACCGGGCCCCGAGGCACGGCCCAGGGATACGTCGAGTCGGGCATCATCGACCACGGACGACCGTCGAACGCGGTGGGCGGCGGAATCTCCCAGTTCGCGACGACCCTCTACAACGCTGCCTACTTCGCCGGACTCGAGGACGCCGGGCACACCGAGCACGCCTACTACATCTCGCGGTACCCCGAAGCGCGCGAGGCGACGGTGTTCGAAGGTCTGATCGACCTGCAGTTCAAGAACAACACGAAGCACGGCGTGTACATCGAGACACAGTGGTCGTCGTCGAGCATCACCGTGCGCATGTGGAGTACGAAGACCATGGACGTCGAATCAGTGACCGGGCCGCGGACGGCCGCGACCTCGCCGGAAGTCGTGAAGGTCCCGGCAGGTGACGACTGCGTTCCGAGCAGTGGTGCGGGCGGCTTCACCGCGTCGGACACGCGGATCATCACCGACCACAAGACCGGTGAAGAGACCTACCGCCACACGCGGACCGTGAAGTACGCGCCGGAGCCGATCGTGCGTTGTCGATAGCCGCAGCGGGAGGGTGCGCGCTTCACTGCACCGAGTTGCATACCCGACCCGTGTCGCCGGTCACTGATTCGTTAAGCTCCGAACATGGAACTCACTGGAGCAAGTGCAATCGTCACCGGTGGCGCGTCGGGTATCGGCGCGGCATCAGCCCGTCGTCTCGCCGCACGCGGCGCCAAGGTCGTCATCGCCGACCTCAAGGCTGAGGACGGCGAAGCCCTCGCCAAGGAGATCGGCGGCGTCTTCGTCACCGTCGACGTCACCGACACCGCCCAGATCGAAGCCGCCGTCAACAAGGCCGTCGAGCTCGGTCCGTTGAAGGCCGTCGTCAACTCGGCAGGCATCGGCTGGGCGCAGCGCACGATCGGCCGCGACGGCGAATTCGCGTCCGCGCACAACCTGGACCTGTACAAGAAGGTCATCGCCATCAACCTGATCGGCACCTTCGACTCCGTCCGTCTCGCGGCGACCGCCATGGGCCGCAACGAGCCGAACGAAGACGGTGAGCGCGGTGCCATCGTCAACCTCGCCAGCGTCGCCGCGTTCGACGGCCAGATCGGCCAGGCCGCGTACTCGTCGTCCAAGGGCGGCGTCGTCGGGATGACCCTGCCGGTCGCGCGTGACCTGTCGGCCATCGGCGTCCGCGTCAACTGCATCGCTCCGGGCCTGATCAACACGCCGATCTACGGTGAGGGCCCCGACTCCGAGGCGTTCAAGGCCAAGCTCGGTGAGAGCGTTCTGTTCCCGAAGCGTCTCGGTGTGCCGGACGAGCTCGCGTCCATGGTCGAAGAGCTCATCACCAACTCGTACATGAACGCCGAAGTGATCCGCGTCGACGGCGGCATCCGGATGCCACCGAAGTAGGGTCTCGACTCCAGACACCGAGCACCCAGACACCGAATACCAGAGATTCCCGCCGATCGATCCGATCGGCGGGAATCCCTGTTTCGCTCCCGATACGCTTGCGGCATGCGGAATCTGGTGTTGTCAGTCATCGGCGATGATCGTCCCGGACTGGTGTCGGCTCTCGCTGATGCGGTCGCGGGAAACGGCGGCAACTGGGAGCGCAGCCAGCTCGCGCAGTTGGCGGGCAAGTTCGCGGGCATCGTCGCCGTCGCGGTCCCTGCGGAGCGCGCCGACGGGCTGATCGCCGCCGTCACCGGACTCGACGGACTCCTTGAGGTGGCCGTCCACGCAGGCGGCGAGCCGCCCCGCGACGGAGAGTGGACCGCGTTGACGATCGACGTCCTCGGGAACGACCGTCCCGGGATCGTGCAGGAACTGTCGACCGCGTTGAGCCTGCACGATGTGAGCATCGAGAAGCTGACCACCCGAACGCGTGAAGCGCCGATGGCGGGCGGCATGCTGTTCGAGGCGACGCTCGACGTGCTTGTGCCGTCGGGCACCGACCTTGCCGCGGTCCGCGCCGACGTGGAACGCATCGCTGCTGAGTTGTTGGTGGACCTGGAGTTCGGCGGAGAGTGAGCCGGGCGAGCGACCGAGACGACGAGAGCCCCCGCCGATCACGGCGGGGGCTCTCGTTCAGCTTCTTTCTCGGCTGGTGAGGACCGATCAGAAAGCGGCTTCGTCGAGCTCCATGAGCTCGTTGTCGACGTTGTTCTCGACGATGTGGCGGATCGCGGTGAGCTGCGGGAGCATGTTCTTCGCGAAGAAGCGGCCCGAGGTGACTTTGCCCTGGTAGAAGGCGACGTCATCGCCGGTGGCGCCGTTGTCGAGCGCGGCCTGCGCGACCACGGCCTGGCGCAGCAGCAGCCAGCCGATGAGCAGGTCGCCGACCGACATCAGGAAGCGGACCGACGCGGTACCCACGAGGTAGAGCTGCTTCGGATCCTCCTGCGCGGCCATCAGCCAGCCGGTCAGCTTGGCGGCCATCGCCTGCACGTCTTCCAGAGCGGTCTTGAGCAGCGCACGCTCGTCGGCGAAGCCCTCGCCGCCTTCGATGAACTGCTGGACCTGGCCTGCGACATGCGCCAGCGCCTGGCCCTTGTCGCGGATGATCTTGCGGAAGAAGAAGTCCTGCGCCTGGATGGCGGTGGTGCCCTCGTACAGCGAGTCGATCTTCGAGTCGCGGATGTATTGCTCGATCGGGTAGTCCTGCAGAAAGCCCGAACCGCCGAGGGTCTGCAGCGACTCGGTGAGCTTCTCGTACGCACGCTCGGAGCCGACGCCCTTGACGATCGGGAGGAGCAGGTCGTTCACCTTGTGCGCGAGCTCGGCGTCGGCGCCCGACACGATCTCGGCGGCGGCCGGGTCCTGGTGCGACGCGGTGTACAGGTAGATGGCGCGCAGACCCTCGGCGTAGGTCTTCTGGGTCAGCAGTGCCCGACGCACATCCGGGTGGTGGGTGATGGTCACGCGCGGAGCGGCCTTGTCCATCATCTGGGTCAGGTCGGCGCCCTGGACACGCTCCTTGGCGTACTCGAGAGCGTTCAGGTAACCGGTCGACAGGGTCGAGATGGCCTTGGTGCCGACCATCATGCGAGCGTGCTCGATGACGTCGAACATCTGGGCGATGCCCGAGTGGACCTCGCCGACAAGCCAACCCTTGGCGGGTGTCCCGTGCAGGCCGAAGCTGAGCTCGCAGGTCGCCGACGCCTTGATGCCCATCTTGTGCTCGACGTTGGTGACGAAGGCGCCGTTGCGGTCGCCCAGCTCGCCGGTCTCGTGGTCGAAGTGGAACTTGGGGACGAAGAACAGTGACAGGCCCTTGGTGCCCGGGCCGGCACCCTCGGGGCGCGCGAGCACCAAGTGGAAGATGTTCTCGGTCATGTCCTGGTCGGCCGAGGTGATGAAGCGCTTCACACCCTCGATGTGCCACGTGCCGTCTTCCTGGCGCGTCGCCTTGGTGGTGCCCGCACCGACGTCCGAACCGGCGTCCGGCTCGGTCAGGACCATGGTGGCGCCCCAGCCGCGCTCCGCGCAGATCGTCGCCCACTTCTTCTGCTCATCGGTGCCGTTGTCGTAGAAGATGTTCGCGAAGCCCGAACCGGCCGCGTACATGAACACCGGCGGGTTGGCGCCGAGAATCATCTCGCCGATGGCCCAGTACAGCGAGCGCGGGGCCGGAAGTCCGCCCAGTTCCTCGTCGACGCCGACCTTGTCCCAGCCGGCTTCGATGAGTGCGTGGTACGACTTCGCGAAGGTCTCCGGGACGGTCACGCTGTGCTCGTTCGGGTCGAACACCGGCGGGTTACGATCCGCATCGGTGAAGGAGTCGGCGATGACGCCCTCGGACAGGTTCTTGACCTCGCGGAGCATGTCGACGGCGGTCTCGTGATCGAGGTCGCCGAACTGTCCGGACTCGAGGACCTTGTCGAGTTCGTACATCTCGAAGAGGTTGAAGTGCAGATCGCGGAGGTTGGACTTGTAATGGCCCATGGGAACGTTCCTAACCGATGATTGAGAGGCTGTCCGGCTATGTTACTTGCCGGTAACTATGGACAGATTATCGCTCGATACTTGCCGAGGCAACTACAGACGGGTGTGGTCCCGCTAACAAATGCAAGCGGATGTCGCGGCGTTCGCTGTTCAGTGGCTGCGCAGGTAGGACAGGTCGTCGGCGATACCGTCCGACGGCGTCTCCAGTACGCCAGGTGCTCCGGCCGTCTTCATCAACTCCGCCAGAACGTCGGGAGCGATGTGGCCCGACTCGATGTTCGCGTGCCGGTCACGACCGGAGTCGAACTCGTCCCGCGAATTGTTGAGGTGGATCAGGTCAATCCGTCCGGTGATCGCCTTGATCCGTTCGACGAGGCCGACGAGGTCCTCACCGCCCGCCCATGCATGGCAGGTGTCCAGGCAGAATCCGGCCTGATCGTAGTCGCCGACCGCGTCCCACAGACGCTCGATCGACTCCAGCGTGCGTGCCATCGCGTGCGAGCCGCCTGCAGTGTTCTCGATCAGGATCGGGACGCCGAAACCGCCCTTGTCGGCCTGTCTCTCGAACAGCTTGCGCCAGTTGGCGAACCCCTCGGCGGCGTCCTCCCCGTCGCGAAGATGTCCGCCGTGGACGACGAGGCCGATCGCCCCGAGACCCTTGGCAGCGTCCGCCTGCTGCTCGACGGCCTTGCGCGACGGCATGCGCAGTCGGTTGTTCAGGCTGGCGACATTGATCTGGTAGCTCGAATGCACCACCACGTCGATCGGCGACTCGCGAATCTCATCGGCATGCGGGTGCGGCTGCGGCTTCTTCCAGCCCTGCGGGTCGGTCACGAACATCTGGAAGATGTCGATCCCGAGCTCGTTCGCGGTGGCGACGGGATTCTCGTCCTGACGAAGATGGGCTCCGATACGCATGAGTCAACGATATGGGAGACGGCCAGATAGGGATATAGCGCCAGGCGCCTCGTCAGACGTTGCGGTCGTCTCCGACGAACGGGCTGTCTTCGGAGTACGCGGACCGCGGCGTGACCTCCCGGAAGTCGATCATGGCGCGAGTGTTGTCCACGGCGGTCACCAGGCCGATGCCGAACTGGCCGTGCTCGTCGAACAGATTCGCGGTGCCGGCCGAGACGCCGGCGTTCTCGAGGTGGCTGTCGGATTCGACGCCGACCCGGTCGCCCTCGGGGAGTCGGCTCAGCGCGACCGTCAGGTCGCAGTTGATGAAGCCGATGCCGCCCTCGCCCCAGTTGGTGGCCAGGCTCGTGCCCTCCGCCGCGATCACGGCGCGCTGGAACGCGGTGAGGGGCTCGTCGGGCAGCACGTTGATCGGCCTGCTCCACAGGCGACGTCGGTTGCCGTTCTGGAATGCGCCCATGTCGGAGCTCCAGTCGTGCTCGGTGTCGGCGAACCGGGTGTGGAAGTCGCCGTCGGGGGTCGCTGGGACGGCGATCGGCTCGTCGGCGCGGGACCAGCGCGCCCCCGGCGGGTTGTCGCCCTGCTTCAGGAACACGACATTGCCCTGCGCGACGAGCGTGCCGGTCTCGTCGTTTCGGTTCTCGTCGTGCTGGCGGACGCTCACCTGCACGACGCGGATGCGGCGCCCGTCGCGGAGGGTCTGCGTCTGTGTGCTCGTCGGCAGCCTGCGCGCTGACTTGAATAGTTCCAGCGTGAACCGTGCAGGCAACCACCCTTCGCGGGAGTGGTCGCGTTCCGCGGCGTACGCGGCGAGGCCGCACACTGCTGGGCCGTTCAACGCGTCCGGCCCCCACAGGCTCATCGCGAAACGTGTCGGGTCGGCGCGTTGTGAATCGCCGGGGGTGAAGAACGACGTCTGAGACATGTTCTCCGACGTTACGCTTTGACCATGACTGTCAATTCAGCCCCGTCTGCTCTGCCCGATTCCGCGGTCAACGCCGTCCGGTCGTTCCTGGTCACGACGTCGATCGTCGGCATCGCCCTCGGCATCACCGCACTCGTGTGGCCGGGCGTGACGTTGACTGTGGTCGCGATCCTGTTCGGTGTGTCCCTCGTGGTGGCCGGGCTGATCCGTCTGTTCGTGGCGTTCGCGACCACTGCGGCGCCGTTCGGTTCCCGAATGCTGCTCGCCGTGTTCGGTGGCATCGTGCTCGTCGCCGGCGTCCTCGCGATCCTCAACCCGTCCGAATCGTTGACCCTGCTCGGCATCTTCATCGGTGTCGGATGGATCTTCGCGGGCCTCCAGGATCTGTTCGGCGCGCAACTGTCCGCCTACCTGGTGCCGCGCTGGCTGGTGATCGTCTCGGGCATCGTGTCCGTGGCCGCGGGCATCGCCATGATCGTGCTGCCCGCCATCTGGACGCTCAGCACCATCCTGTGGTTCATCGCGATCATGTTGATCGCGGTCAGCATCGTCACGCTGTTCGCGCTGCCCGCCAAGCGGAAAGCCTGACCGCGGGCACGACTCTCACGCGGAGTCGGACGCAACAGCCCTATGCCGCCACGTGTGGGGCGAGTGAATCCGTCGTCGCCGATGTTCGGGCGCCGTCGTCGACGAGCGCGCGGTTCCACCGGTCCAACACGGTGACGAGGTCGGCGGCGTGGATCAACCGGACGCCGTCGACGAGGCCGGTGGCGGCGAGTTCGGCCGCCTCCGGCGACTGTGCGGCGGCCGCGCCGAGCAGTAGGTCGGCGCCGGACCGGTCGGAGTCCCACATGGCGTCGGCCGTCGTCATGCACAAGGCGGCAGCCGACCTCGACTGGTCGAGGTGGATCATCGCCCACCCCCAGTGGCGGGCGACGTCGACGGTGTTGCCACCGCCGCGGCCGTGGGTGCGCACATACTTGGCGTGGAGCTCGCTGCACAGCAGATTCGAATCCATCCAGAGATTCAGATGCGACATGCAACGCACGCAGTCATGGAGGGCGGCAAGGTATTTCACCGAGTACGGACCTTCTCTGCGGGACCGGATCTCGCGGAGGACCGAATAGTCGGCGAGCGCGTGACTGAACTCGCCCGCGTCGTACAGTTCGCGCGCCTGGGAGTTCAACTCGTCGAGCATGCCTCCATAGTGCCCTGCATCACACTGTGGCGTGGGTGAATCACCTCTACGCTCGAGCTCCGTCGCGGGTGCGGTGCGTGATGACATGCTGGAGGCATGACCGATCGTCGTGATCTCAGCCGGTGGGCGCTGGTGTCCATCGCGGCGGCGATCGTGACGATCGTGCTCAAGACGGTGGCCTGGCAGCTGACCGGATCGGTCGGTCTGTTGTCGGACGCGGCGGAGTCCGTGGTCAACCTCGTCGCATCGGTCGGCGCGTTCGTGGCCCTGCGTATCGCGGCCCGTCCATCCGACGACGACCACAATTTCGGGCACTCCAAGAGCGAGTACTTCTCCGCGGTCGTCGAAGGCGTGATGATCGTGGTCGCTGCCTCATTCATCTGCTATTCGGCGATCGATCGACTCATCCACCCCGAGGAACTCGAGTCGGTCGGGCTCGGACTGGGGATCTCGGTGATCGCAAGCGTCGTCAACGGGCTCGTCGCGTGGAAGCTGATGTCGGTGGGTCGGGCGCACCGGTCCGCGGCGCTGGAAGCCGACGGCAAACACCTGCTCACCGATGTGTGGACGACGGCCGGAGTGATCGTCGGCGTCGGGCTCGTCGCGATCACCGGGTGGGCCCGGCTGGATGCTCTCGTCGCGATCGCGGTCGCCGTCAATATCATCGTTGTCGGCTGGCGCCTGGTGCGCGATTCGACGATGGGGTTGATGGACACCGTGATCCCCGCCGCCGACCGCGCCGTCGTCGACGAGGTGCTCGATAGTTTCCGCTCGGCGGGAGTCGACTTCCACGACGTCCGCACCCGCGAAGCCGGACACGTGCGCTTCGTGCAGTTGCACATGCTGGTCCCCGGCGACTGGACGGTGCGCCGCGGACACGACTTGGCCGAAGAGGTCGAGGCCGCGCTGTACGCAGCCGTCGACGACCTCCGATGCACCATCCACATCGAACCGATCGACGATCCGCGCAGTTACGAGCCCTGGCGGCGATGACGGACCTACCCTGAAGCCATGAGTGAATCTGACGACCGCGACGGCGACTACTCCGTCGACGACGACGACCAACTCCAGCCGGAGGACACACTGCTCGACGAGGAAGTCGGGGATGTCCTCGACCGCGGCTACTCGCCGCCCGACTACGAGCCGGGCGGGCACGAGCACGACAGCCTCGACTCGAGGCTCGCCGAGGAGGTTCCGGAGACGGCCGCCGCCGACAACGACCCGGACTTTCCCGAACCGGAGGGCGCAGGTGAACAACGGTCGGGTCGGCTCGTCTCGTCGGATGACGACTCCAACGTCTTCGGCCGAGACGCCGGAGTCGACGGCGCGGGCGCGACCGCAGAAGAGGCCGCCGTTCACAACGTGGAGTAGCCGCGACGGGAGCCTTCGGCAGCCGGGCGGGCCGGGGTTCGATAACGTTTTCCCATGGATCGTGACCGGATGCTCGAAGTCGGTGTCGGCCTGGTGTCGCGTTTCGGGGCGAAGGCACTGAGCCTGACGTCAGTAGCTCGGCACGCAGGCGTCGCGCGTGCCACCGCGTATCGGATGTTCGGCGGCCGCGACGCATTGGTGGACGCGATCGTCTCGCACGAACTGGAGCAACTGCGTCTGCGTCTGGCCGAATGGGGGGCCGACGAGGCCGACGCCGCCGAACGCGTTCGGGTGCGCGTCCTCAAGTCGCTGGAGTACATCCGCGCACACGACGCGCTCCAATACGTTCTGCGTGAGGAACCTGAGGAGATCGTCCGAGCCCTCGTGTCCCCCGACCTCGCGAGGCCGAGTCTCGTCGAGCGGGTCGTCGACATGAGCATCGTCGACGTGTCCGACGCGGAGGCGCAGGAGTTGTACCCCGATCCACGCGCTGCGGCGGAGTTCCTGGTGCGCGTCGTCTACTCGTGCATGTTGGTGCCGGGCAGCTCGATGAGTGACGAACAGGTCGCCGATCTGGTGGTGCGCGCCGTCATCCGCTGAGACGACTCCATCGAGGAACGAGTCGCTGCGAGCTCGTCCTGCCGTGGCGGCGCGGCCGCTCGTCGCCTTCGGCCCGACGGCCCGACCGTTCACCTCGGCTCGGGAACCGCCCGTCGACGTCGCCCGGCTTTCGGCCGCTCACATCCGGTGAAGCCGCCGTCGCTACCGATAGGCTGGACGTCATGACAGGCTCTGGCGCCCGCAGCATCTACGTCGCATCAGCCGAAGGGGACACGGGGAAGTCGACCGTCGCGCTCGGGGTCCTCGCCCTGCTCGCCGCGACCGGCGGACGTGTCGGCGTGTTCCGGCCGATCGCCCGCGCCGGGGCGGGGGAACGCGACTACATCCTCGACCTTCTCCTGCAGTTCACGTCGGTCGACATCTCGTACGACGACTGCATCGGCGTCACCTACGACGAGGTGCACGCCGACCCGGATTCCGCGATCGCCGACATCGTCGCCCGCTTCCACACGGTCGCCGACCAGTGCGACAACGTGCTGGTGATCGGCTCGGATTACACGGACATCGCATCGCCGTCCGAGTTGAGCTACAACGCGCGGATCGCCGCGAACCTGTCGTCGCCGATCATCCTGGTGGTGAAGGCACTCGACCGCGAGCCCGCGGAGATCCGTTCGCTCGCCGAGATGCTGATGGCCGACATCAAGGGATCGCACGCGTCGACGGTCGGCATCGTCGCCAACCGGTGCGATCCGGCAGCGCTGATCGACGTCGCGAACGCCCTGCGTGACACCGGCGTCCGAGCGTGGGCGCTGCCCGAGGAACCGGTGTTGACGGCGCCGACGATTGGTGAACTCCAGGAGGCGCTCGGGGCGACCCTGTACAGCGGCGACCGCGACCTTCTCGACCGGGAAGCACTCGATGTGATGGTCGGCGGGATGACCGTCGAACACATTCTGGAGCGGTTGAGCGAGTCGATGGCGGTCATCGCGCCCGCCGACCGCTCGGACGTGCTGCTGGCCTTGGTGAACGCGAACGCCGCCGAAGGGTTCCCGCGACTGTCGGGGATCATCATGAACGGCGGGTTGCGGCCGCATCCGATGATCGAAGGGCTCGTCAAAGGTCTGCGACCGACCCTGCCGATCCTGATGAGCGAGCACGGGACATACGAGACAGCACGGATCGCGTCGTCGACGCGCGGACGCATGTCGTCGGCGTCGGTGCGCAAGATCGACGCCGCGCTGGCGCTCATGGAACGCCACGTGTCGGCGACCGAGCTGGTCGACGAGCTGAATCTGCACGTCCCGGAGGTGGTCACCCCGCAGATGTTCGAGTACCAGCTGATGTCGCAGGCACGGTCGGACGTGCAACACATCGTGCTGCCGGAGGGCGGTGACGACCGCATCCTGCGGGCCACCGACCGGCTGCTGCGTCGGCGGGTCGCGAAGCTGACCCTGCTCGGCAACCCGGAGGCGGTGCGCCGTCGGGCGAACGAACTCGGCATCGACCTGTCGAGCGTCGACGTCATCGACCCGGCGTCGTCGGAACTGGTCGACGAGTTCGCCGACACGTACACCGAGCTGCGCAAACACAAGGGCATGACGCGCGATCGCGCGCTCGAAGTGGTGCGCGACGAATCGTACTTCGGGACGATGCTGCTGCACACCGGCCGCGTCGACGGCATGGTGTCGGGCGCCGTGCACACCACCGCGCAGACGATCCGGCCCGCGTTCGAGATCGTCAAGACGGTGCCCGGCGTTTCCACCGTGTCGAGCGTGTTCTTCATGTGTCTGGCCGACAAGGTCCTCACCTACGGGGACTGCGCGGTGGTACCCGACCCGACGGCCGAAGAACTCGCCGACATCGCCATCTCGTCGGCCCGCACCGCGGAGGCGTTCGGGATCTCGTCGAGAGTCGCGATGCTGTCGTATTCGACCGGTGGATCAGGGTCGGGCAAGGACGTCGAGAAGGTCGTGGCCGCAACGGATCTGGTCCGCGAACGGTCGCCGGAGCTGTTGGTCGAAGGGCCCATCCAGTACGACGCCGCGATCGAGCCGAGCGTCGCAGCCACGAAGATGCCCGACTCGCCGGTCGCCGGACGCGCGACGGTGCTGATCTTCCCCGACCTGAACACGGGCAACAACACGTACAAGGCCGTCCAACGCAGCGCGGGCGCCATCGCGATCGGCCCCGTCCTGCAGGGTTTGAACAAGCCGATGAACGATCTGTCGCGTGGTGCGCTCGTGTCGGACATCGTCAACACTGTCGCGATCACCGCGATCCAAGCACAGAACATAAAGAAGGGAATCGACAAGTGAGCGCGGTCATCGAAGGATCCGTTCTGGTGGTGAACGCCGGCTCGTCGTCACTCAAATACCAGGTGCTCGACCCGGCGACCGAAGAGGTCATCGCCGACGGTCTCGCCGAACGGATCGGGGAGCAGGGCTCGTCGATCAAGCACTGGTATCGCGGCACCGAGGTCCGCCGCGAGGTCGCGCTGCCCGACCACGAGGCGGCGATCGCACTGGTCGTCGAACTGTTCGCTGAGGAGGGCGTGGACGTCGCGGACTCGGGGCTGGCAGCCGTCGGCCACCGCGTGGTCCACGGCGGCCGCAGCTTCTTCGAGCCGACGTTGATCACCGAGAGGGTGCGTTCGGAGATCGTGCGGATCTCATCGCTGGCACCCCTGCACAATCCGGCCAACCTGACCGGGATCGACGCGGTGAGCGCGTTGCTTCCCGACGTCCCCGCGGTGGCCGTCTTCGACACCGCGTTCTTCAGCCACCTACCTGACGAGACAGCGCATTACGCGCTCGACGCGGAGGTCGCAGCCAAGTATGCGATCCGCCGCTACGGCTTCCACGGGACCAGCCACGAGTATGTGTCGCAGCGTGCCGCAGAGTTTCTCGGCCACGCGCCGAGCGACATCAATCAGATCGTGCTGCATCTGGGCAACGGGGCGTCGGCATCGGCCATCCGCGGCGGGGTCCCGTTCGACACGACAATGGGCATGACACCGCTCGAAGGCCTGGTGATGGGGACGCGCACCGGCGACATCGACGCGGGCATCGTCTTCCACCTCGCTCGGGTCGCCGACATGTCGATCGAGGACATCGACGTGCTCTTCAACAAGCGCTCCGGACTCAAGGGACTGTGCGGTGAGAACGACTTCCGCGCGATCCTCGAACGCATCGACGCCGGCGACGAGGCCGCAACGCAGGCGTACCTCGTCTACCTGAATCGTCTGCGCCGATACATCGGCGCCTACATGATCGAGTTGGGTCGAGTCGACGCGATCGTGTTCACGGCGGGCGTCGGGGAGAACGCCGCACCGGTGCGCGCCGCCTCGCTGGCGGGGCTCGAGCGCTACGGCGTGGTGATCGATTCCGAACGCAATGCGGCCCGGTCCGACGAGCCTCGCCTGATCTCGACCGATGACTCGCCGGTCACGGTGCTGGTGGTGCCGACCAACGAAGAACTCGCGATCGCGCGGGCGGCGGTCGCTGTCGCCGGGTGACTGCCGTCCTGGTGCTCGGAGATCGACATGAGCGGTCTCCTCTACGGAGTGTCTCGGCTGCGGAAGCCGACGACACCGACGGTGAGAAACCCGACGGTGAACAGGCTGATCCAGATCAAGCCGACCCAGTTCGATGAGTCGACGGCAACGTCGGGGACGTGCCGGAACGGGCTGAATCCGAGCGCCCAGTTGGGGAGTTTGAAGCTGGGGCCGAGCAGCGTGAGAACGAAGGAGAGCAGCACGCCGGCCCACCCAGCGACTCGGGCCTCAGGTCGTGCACCGATCACGGCGACGGAGAACGCGACGACCGTCCACACCGCCGGGATCGTCGCGAGCGACTGGAGGATCACGGTGCCGAAGCTCAGACCGAGGTCGGCGAACGAGACGAAGACGCTCATCACCACACCCGCGACGACGACACACACCGCAGGAGTCGCGAGAGCGAGCAGGATGCTGCTGCGCAGGTATCCGACACGGCTGACCGCCGTCGCCAGCACCGGTTCGGCGCGGTCGCCGAGTTCTTCGGTCCGGAGTCTGTTCATCGTCTGGACGCCGGAGATCGAGGCGATAATGCCCGCCAGCCCGAGGATGGTGACCACGAACGCGCTCGTCAGATCGGCCGGCGATGTCGAACCGCCCGCGAAGATCTCGGTGAGTGCCGGGCTCGATGCCAAGATGTCCTTCACCGACCCGGCGAAGTAGCCGAAGATGACGCCGAGCCCGACGAAAGCGACCGACCAGTAGATCGCGGTGGAGCGGTTCAACCGGACGGCGAGCCCGAGCGGACTGCGAATCGACCCGCGAGCCGGACCGGGCCGCGCGGCGATCAGACCCTGCCCGAAGTCGCGCGATCTCTGCAACACGACCGCCAGGGCGATGAGCACGACAGCGAGGAGCACCGAGTAGATCAGCGGCACCCAGTGGTCGCCGCTGGCCGGACGAGTCTCGGTGACCCAGCCGAGTGGGTTGACCCAGGTCGTCCACGACGGCGCGTCGACCGAATAGAGAAAGCCGCGCAGGACGAACAGGACACCGAGAATCCCGACTGCGATCGAACTCGCCGTTGGTGCGTCGGCGCCGACCTGCGACGTCACGGCCGCGATACTCGCGAACGTCGCGCCCGTCGCGGTGAACCCGGCGCCCAGGATCATCGACGCGCCCCAACCGCCGCCGCACCACGCGGTGACTACTCCGGTCACCGCTCCGGCGACCACGGACATCAGTACGCCCATCGCAACGGCGGTGAGCAACCGGGATTGGCGGCCCAGTACGCCGGAGGCGAGAAGTTCGGCCTGGCCCGAATCCTCTTGTCCACGACTGGCTCCGACGACGATGAAGATTGCGCCGAGTGCGACGGCGAAGCCGCCGAGCGCCAAGCTTCGCCACGCGTTGAACCCGTCGACGGTACCCAGGTCGAACGCGGGACCGAAGATGAGACCGAGAGCGGGATTGGAACCGATGGTCGCCGCGAACGACATCCGTTCGGGCACGTCGGGGAACAGAAGCGGGTAGATGACGACCGACGACACCGAGAGTGCGATCGGGATCAGAATCCACGGTGCGAAGGTGCGCGCCTCGTGCCGGACCGACGCACGCAGGAGAGGCCCGATGCCTGCGATGTCAGCGGACAGTGCCATCACCGGTGTCCGGTCGAGGCGTCGTCGTTCTCGTACATGCGCAGGAACAAGCTCTCCAACGACGGCGGCGCGACCTCGAGCGACGTGAAGCCGAACGGGGTGAGTGCGGCCATCGCGTCGTCGACCCGGTCGGTGTCGACGGTCGCGGTGAGACGGTTGCCGTCGAAGGCGGCATCGTGCAGAACCGACAGCCGGTCGTGCGATGGCACAGTCCTCAGCGTCGCGTGGATCGTCGTCCTGGCGTGACCGCGCAGTTCGTCGATCGTGCCGGTCGCGACGATCTCACCTTCACGGATGATGCTCAGCTCGTCCGCGAGCGTCTCGACTTCGCTCATGATGTGGCTGCTCAAAAGTACGGTCACCCCACGATCGACGGACTCCGCGACGACCTTCTGGAACACGTTCTCCATCAACGGGTCCAAGCCACTCGTCGGCTCGTCGAGGATCAGCAGCTCGACGTCGGAGGCGAGTGCGGCGACAATCGCGACCTTCTGTCGGTTGCCCTTCGAGTACTGTCGGCCCCGCTTGGTCGAATCGAGTTCGAAGCGTTCGATGAGGTCGGCGCGACGCGACTCGTCAAGGCCGCCGCGCAGCGAGCCGAGGAGGTCGATGGCCTCGCCACCGGACATCCCGGGCCACAGGGACACGTCGCCGGGCACGTAGGCGAGCCGTGAATGCAGATCCACGGCATCGGTCCAGGGGTCGCCGTCGAAAAGACGGACTCGGCCGGCATTCGCTTTGAGGAGCCCGAGAAGAACGCGGATCGTCGTCGACTTGCCTGCGCCGTTAGGACCGAGGAAGCCGTGGACCGTTCCGCGCGACACGCTGAGATCGACGCCGCGCAGCGCCTCGAACTTCCCGAAGGCCTTTCGGAGCCCGCGTATGTCGATGACCAGGTCGGTGTCTGTCATGCCGCCTCCAGAATGTAGGGGTACGACCGACGCTATTCCACAGCCCGTCGGCACTGGCTAGGAATGGTCCGTTCGCGGCGACGATCGCAGATCGCTGGGTTGACCGGGCCAGCGGCCGATATGCTTTGCGTCGTGCCTGACGACTCTCGGTCCTTCGACGAACGTCGCAGTCTGACCAGTAGCGAGGAGGACGCCGCCAAGGTCGCTCCCGCCGTCCGGGCCACCGCCGCGTGGACCTGGCGACTGCTCATCATCGGGGCAGGAGTCGTAGCCCTGGCATGGCTGTTCCGCCGGTTCGAGGACGTCCTGTTCCCGACGGCGCTCGCCCTGCTGCTCACGGCCATGCTGCGCCCAGGGGTGGAGTGGGCCACCGGCAAGCGAGTGCCGAGGGTCGTCGCTGTTCTGACGGCGGTGACCGCCACATTAGTGGTCGTCATCGGGCTGGTCGCGTTCGCCGTTCAACAGGGTGTGGCGTCCGGCTCCGAACTGGTCTCCGAGTTCACCGACACGGTGAACGACGCACGGAAGTGGTTGACCGACAGCGATCTGCCCATCAGCGACGACACGATCAGCTCCATATCGACAGACCTGATCCACTGGGCCAAGACCAACGAGGCGACGCTGGCGTCCGGCGCCCTCGGGACCGCCGAGTTCGCCGTCCGCATCGGCAGCGGCGCGCTGCTGACCGTCTTCCTGGTGATCTTCTTCCTGTACGACGGCCACCGCCTCTGGCGCTACGTCACCAGACTCGTGCCCGAAAGTAGTCGCCACCGGGTTCGGGGTGCGAGTGCCGCAGGATTCCGGACACTCGAGTCGTACGTTCGTGCCACAGTGATCGTCGCCGCCATCGACGCGACGGTGATCGGCATCGGACTGGCGCTCCTCGGCGTTCCGCTCGCGTTGCCGCTGGTCCTGATCATCTTCCTCGGCTCGTTCATCCCGATAGTCGGTTCGTTCGTGTCGGGCACACTCGCCGTCGTCGTCACGTTGACGACGCAGGGACTACTCAACGCCGTGATCGTCCTCGCCATCCTGGTGTTCGTGATGGCGTTCGAAAGTCACATCCTGCAGCCGTTCGTCCTCGGACGTTCGGTGCGACTACACCCCGTCGCCGTGATTCTGGCGATCGCGCTCGGGCTCCTGCTGGCCGGTATCGTCGGCGGTCTCCTCGCCGTACCTCTCGTCGCCTTCCTCGACACCGCGTTCACCTGGAACCCGGACAAGAAGATCGCACCGCCCGAAGAGAGCCGCTTCTCCAAGTGGCTACGCAGAAAGTTCGGCCCACAACGTCGGGAGGACGCGCCGACTCTGTGATCAGGGCGGAGGATAGGGGAACCGTCGCTACGCTCCTCGGCGAATCCACTCTGCTCAATATGCGTCTGGACTCCTACCCTCGTTCCTCGGGCAGGAGTCCAGACACATGGCGGAGGATAGGGGAACCGTCGCTACGCTCCTCCCGAAATCCACTCTGCTCAATATGTGTCTGGACCCCCACCCTCGTTCCTCGGGCAGGAGTCCAGACACATGGCGGAGGATAGGGGATTCGAACCCCTGAGGGCGTTAACCCAACCCGCGTTCCAGGCGAGCGCCATAGGCCACTAGGCGAATCCTCCAGCACCAAGATGCTAACCGGTGCCGGCTACCGATCACAAAACGGGACCGCTACACTGGACGACGGATCCCGCGCGGCGTGCATCCTGTGAACTCCCCCAGGGCCGGAAGGCAGCAAGGGTCAACGGGCTCTCTCGGGTGCGCGGGATCCCCTTATTTCCAGGTGTTTACAAGTTGCAGCCGGGACTGGCCGGGACTGCGCGAGAGGTTCACGTTGAACTTTCACTCGATGAGTGTCGAAGAACTCCGCAACACCCGAAACGATCTGCAGAAGCGCTACGAGACGTTGTGCGCCGCAGGTCTGAAGCTGGATCTCACCCGAGGCAAGCCCGGAGCCGACCAACTGGACCTGTCCGCGCCGATGCTGTCCCTGCCGGGCGAGAACTACACCAGCCCGAACGGCACCGACTGCCGCAACTACGGCGGCGTCAGCGGCCTCCCCGAGCTCCGTGAGCTCTTCGGTGAACTCTTCGCGACCGGCACCGACCGCACGCTCGCTCTCGGCAACGCCAGCCTCCAGGTGATGCACGACATCGTCGTGTTCTCCCTGCTGC
Source organism: Gordonia liuliyuniae (assembly GCF_021739025.1). Lineage (GTDB taxonomy): Bacteria > Actinomycetota > Actinomycetes > Mycobacteriales > Mycobacteriaceae > Gordonia > Gordonia liuliyuniae. The sequence goes on from NZ_JAKKOT010000002.1 coordinate 704,665, forward strand.
ACGGCAACGTCGACTCCGCGCGCCCCTGGTCGGCCGAACCCATCAAGTTCCTGTGCCCGGTCCCCGGCTACGACCGACACTTCGGGATCACCGAGCTGTACGGCATCGAGATGATCAACGTTCCGATGAACCCCAACGGCCCCGACGTCGAAGCCTGTGCCGCGCTCCTCGCCGACGACCCGTCGATCAAGGGCATGTGGTTGGTCCCCACCTATTCCAACCCGACCGGCTACACCGTCACCGACGACGTCGCTCGCCGCCTCCTCGCGCTCGACGCCGCACCCGACTTCCGCATCTTCTGGGACAACGCGTACGCCGTCCACACGCTCGTCGAGAACGCGCCCGCACCGCTGCCGATCCTCGATCTCGCGGCCGAAGTCGGCCACCCCGACCGCGTCTACGTGTTCGGCTCCACCAGCAAGATCACCTTCGCCGGTGCAGGCGTCGCCGCGTTCGCGTCGTCGAAAGCCAACCTCGACTGGTACATCGAGCACATCTCGGCGGCCACCATCGGCCCCGACAAGCTCAACCAGCTGCGCCACCTGCAGTTCCTGGGCGACGCCGACGGCGTCCGTGCCCACATGGCGCGTCACCGCGACATCATCGCGCCCAAGTTCCAGCTCGTCCTCGACATCCTCGACGACCGCCTCGGTGACGCGAAGATCGCATCCTGGACGACGCCGGAAGGCGGCTACTTCATCAGTCTCGACGTGGTCGACGGCACCGCGGCCCGCACCATCGAGCTGGCCAAGAACGCCGGGATCGCGCTCACCGCAGCCGGATCGGCCTTCCCGTACAAGACGGACCCGCACGATCGGAACATCCGCATCGCGCCGACCTTCCCGACCACCGACGAACTGCGTACAGCGATGGACGGGGTCGCGACCTGCGCTCTGCTGAGCGCGACCGAGGTTCTCCTCGACTCAGCGTAGGCGGACCATGTGAAGCTCGAACGGTCCACGCCCGCGCTCATCGGGTTCGTGGTCGCGGGGGCGCTGTCGCTGTGGCTGCAGTACCTGATCGTCCCCTACAGCACCCCGTACTGGGGCCTCTTCGACAACTTCCTCGACCTCGACGTCTACCGGGCCGGAGCACAGGTCGTCCTCGACGGCGGCGACCTGTACGACGCGAAACTCCTCGGCCGGATGGACTTCACCTACGCACCGTTCTCGATGGTGCTGTTCATCCCGGTCGCACTGATGTCCGCGCCGATCGCACACGCGGTGTGGTCGATCGGGATCTTCGTCGCGCTCTACCTGGTGATCGTCGTCGGATTCCGCAGCCTCGGCCACACGACGACGTGGCGGCTCCGCGCGATCGCGGTATCGCTCGTCGCCGCGTCGGCCCTCCTGGAACCCATCCGATCGACTATCTGGTTCGGACAGATCAACGTCTTCCTGATGCTGCTGATCGTCGCCGACCTCGTCCGGCCGGAAGGGAGCCGACTGCGGGGAGTCGGTGCAGGCCTCGCCGCAGGCATCAAACTGACGCCGATGCTGTTCGTCGTCTACTACGCGGCGCTCCGGCAGTGGAAGACAGCGGTCGGCGTCGTCGCCGGATTCCTCGGCTCCGTGGTGTTCGGCTTTCTCGTGATGCCGCGTGCGTCATCGCGGTTCTGGTCCGACACGCTCTTCGACTCCAATCGGGTGTCGTCACCGCACACCGTCGGCAACCAGTCGGTCCGCGGCGCGATCGCCAACATAGCCGGGACCGACCACCCGAGCACCGTCGTGTGGATCGTGCTGGCGACGGCGGTCCTCGCACTCGTCATGGCGGCCGCCGTCCTGGCACACCGCCGTGGCCAGGAACTGCTCGCGATCACGCTCGTCGGGATGGCCTCGTGCGCGGTGTCGCCGGTCGCCTGGGGCCACCACTGGGTGTGGATCGTGCCGCTGCTCGTCGTCGCCGTCCACCATGTGATCGACGGCGCGAGCCGGTGGCGTCGCGGGCTCGTCGCGCTGTTGACGGTCCTCGGCCTCCTCGCGACCGTCGCGTGGACGACGCACCTGGCCTACCCGATCTGGTACGTCAACCGCAGCGTCGAAGAGGCCTACCTGACCGGGCTGTTCTTCAAACACAACGCCGACATCATCGGCTGGTTCTCGGTGCAGCCGTACAACGTGCTCCTCGTGGTCGTCGCGATCGTCACGATCGGCTTCTGTCTGCGCCCGCCCGCGACCATCGATCCGCCCGTCACCGCTGTCGGTGACCGCCGGTAGTGTGCACGTGTGGCCCTCTATCGCACGTATCGTCCGGCGACATTCGCCGAAGTCGTCGGCCAGGAACATGTCACCGAGCCGTTGAGTCGTGCTCTCGACTCCGGGCGCATCAACCACGCCTACCTGTTCTCGGGTCCGCGAGGATGCGGTAAGACGTCGTCGGCCCGCATCCTGGCGCGGTCCCTCAACTGCGTTCAGGGGCCGACATCCACCCCATGTGGCACGTGCTCGTCGTGTGTGTCCCTCGGCCCCGGCGGCCCGGGCAACCTCGACGTCGTGGAACTCGACGCGGCCAGCCACGGCGGCGTCGACGACACCCGCGACCTTCGCGACCGCGCCTTCTACGCCCCCGCCGAATCCCGCTATCGCGTCTTCATCATCGACGAGGCGCACATGGTCAGCTCGGCCGGCTTCAACGCGCTCCTCAAGATCGTCGAAGAGCCACCAGAGCACCTCATCTTCATCTTCGCGACCACCGAGCCTGAGAAAGTGCTCACCACCATCAAGTCGCGGACCCACCACTATCCGTTCCGGTTGCTGGCGCCGCCGGTGATGCGCGGCCTGCTCGAGAAGATCTGTGCGCAGGAGAACGTCACCGTCGCCTCCGAGGTGTTCCCGCTGGTGATCCGAGCGGGCGGCGGGTCACCGCGCGACTCGTTGAGCATCCTGGACCAACTGCTCGCCGGGGCGGGCGATGAGGGCGTCACCTACGATCGCGCGCTCAGCTTGCTCGGCGTCACCGACTCCGCATTGATCGACGCCGCAGTCGACGCGCTCGCCGCAGGCGACGGCGCCGCACTGTTCGGCGTCGTCGAGGACGTGGTCGACGCAGGACACGATCCGCGTCGCTTCGCCATCGACCTGCTCGACCGCTTCCGCGACCTGATCCTTCTCCAGGCAGTGCCCGACGCTGCCGAACGCGGACTCGTCGAAGCCCCCGACGACCAACTGGTCCGGATGAGGGCGGTCGTCGAACATCTCGGTGCGGGCACGCTGACCCGCTACGCGGAGGTCGCGCACGCGTCACTCGGCGACATGCGGGGAACGACGTCGCCGCGGCTCCTCCTGGAAGTCATGTGTTCGCGCATGCTGCTGCCCGCGGTGTCTGCGGACGACGCCGCGCTGCTGCAGCGCATCGAGATGCTCGAACAACGTCCCGCAGGCGCGGGATCCACGCCGACCGCCACGGCGGCAACGCCGCCCCCGCCAGCTGCCGCCCCCGCACCCGACGGGCCAGCGCCGCGCTTCGTCCGGCCGTCGCAACGCAAAGCCGCCGAACAAGCCGACGAGGCGAAGGCTCCGACGGCAGAAGCCGAACAACCAGCGGGTGGACAAGCCGCACTCAAGCCTGAACCCGCGCCCGAGCCTGAACCGACACCCGTCGTTCGCGCCCCCGAGCCGACTGCGCCCGAACCCCCGCAGCCCGAACCTGAAGTTTCGGAACCGGAGGCTCCCCGACAAGAGGCTCCCGCTCCGCTAGCTGAGCGCGGACCGACTCGCCCCGAGCCTCCAGCGCAGCATGCTGTGCCGGAGGTGCATGGTGAGGCTGTCCCGGCAGCGCCTATCGAGGCTGTGCCGGAGGCGTCGCAGGATCCGTACGACGACGTCCCACTGCCGCCTGAGCCGCCGACCGACGTGCCGCCGGAACCGTATGGCGCGGCACGGCGCGCGCCGGAGCCGACACCACAACCCGTGGCAGAGCCTGAACCGGTGGCCGCCGGCCTGACGGTGCAGACGGTCTCGACGCGCTGGCCCGACATCCGGTCCGCGGTCCGCGCACAGAGCACCGTGCTCGAGGCGATGTTGTCGTCGGCGTCGGTGCATGACGTCGTCGGGACCGAGATCGTCCTCGGCCACCCGCACACCGCGCTCGTCGGCCGACTCTCCGACGAGCGCGGGCTGAGGACTCTCACGACCGCAGTCGTCGACGTGTTCGGCCCCGGGCACAGCGTCCGCGTCGTGCAGGCATCACCGGACACTCCGCCGCCGTCGGCGACGGCTCCAGCCGCCGAACCGCACAGACGTCAGACGTTCACGCGTCCGAGCCGACCGCAGGAGGAGCAGGCTCCCGAACCGGAGCCTGAACCGGAACCCGAACCTGAATCGCTCACGGCTGACGAGGATCTGACCGACGCCGAACGCGCCGAGATGGTTGCGCAGGCGCACGACGCGAGCCCGGACCCTCGTCTCGACCCCCACCAGGTGGCGGTCGATCTGATGACGTCCGAGCTCGGCGCGCGTCCGCTCGAGTAGGGTCTTCTCGCCCTACCAGCAGATTCGCCCTACGGCTGCCACCACGGACGGAGCGGAAGCAGGTCGGCTTTGTCGTTGGGCAGCTTCGTGGCGAGCACGTGGTGCAGTTGGACGATGTCGCGTTCGAAGCCGATCCGACAGCCCGCCATGTACAGACCCCACAGCCGGGCGGTGCCTTCGCCGACTTCGGCGACGGCCTCATCCCAGTTCTCGACGAGGTTGCAGTTCCAATGACGCAGCGTCATCGCATAGTGGCTGCGGAAGTTCTCTTCGTGCACCACCTCGAGGCCGGGCACGTTCTGCATCTTGGAGATGATCGTCCCGCTGCCGGTGAGCTCGCCGTCCGGGAACACGTAGCGGTCGATGAACGGGCCAGCCTTGCTGCGGGCGGCGTTGTCGGGCCGAGTGATCGAATGGTTGAGGATCATGCCGCCGTCGCGCACCTTGTCGCGCATGAACGCGAAGTACTTCGGGTAGTTGGCGACACCGATGTGCTCGGTGAGACCGATCGACGAGAGCGCGTCGAAGCCGGACTCGGCGACGTCGCGATAATCGCTGTGCCGGACCTCGCCGAACTCGGTGAGCCCCTCGTCGACGATCGCCTGCTGCGCCCACTGCGCCTGTTCGTTCGACAGCGTGACGCCGAGGGCGTGGACGCCGCGTCGCGCCGCGTAGCGGACCATGCCGCCCCAGCCGCAGCCGATGTCGAGGAGGCGGTCGCCCGGCTTCAGACGCAGTTTGTCGAAGATCAGGCGATACTTGTTCTCCTGGGCTTCCTCGAGGGTGGCGTCGCGGTTCGGGTAGACGGCGCACGTGTACGTCATCGACTCGCCGAGGACCAGTTCGTAGAACCGGTTCGAGACGTCGTAGTGGTAGCTGATCACCTCGGCGTCGCGGTCTTTGCTGTGCCGGAAGCCCTCGGCGAACCGACGCCAGCGGGGCAGGGACTCCTGCGGCGGCGGCGCGATCGGCTTGAAATGTTCGACGCCGAGGTCGCGGACGAGCTGCGCCATCTCCAATGGGCTGGGCTTGGTGAACTTCAGGTCGCCCGCCAACGCCTGCAACGTCTCGTACGGGTCGCCCGGATGGTTGCCGATCAACTCCAGGTCGCCTGCTACATAGGCGCGCGCCAGACCGAGATCGCCGGGCGCAGTCACCAGATATGTGGTCCCGCGCGGCGTCTTCAGGTCGAGCCCGTACTCGGCGTCCGTCGGTCCGGCAGTACTGCCGTCGTACGCGGTTATTCGGACGTTGAGATCCTGGCCGACCAGTTTCTCGAAAATGTTGGCTAGTTTCACTTCTGCTTCACCGTCTTCTCATACAAGCCGAGGAGGCGTCCCTTCGGGTCGTACCGTGACTTCAGTTCGCGGTACGCGGCGCCCCCGTACATTTCATAGAATTCGTCCTCAGGATAGAAGGATTCCGAGTACAGGGACTTGTGTCCACCGAGCTGGGCGACCTTCTTCTCGATCCGCCGATTGGTGTACCCGGGGTCACCGGGTGTGACGGGCACGGCGGACCAGAACCCGAAATTGACGTAGGTGCGGGCGCGCTCCAACGGGTACAGCGGCCACGGCTGCACGCTCGCTGAACCGTCGGGCGACGGCTCGGCCAAGCGCAGCGGGCACAACCAGATCGGCTCGATGGGGACTTCGGTCAGGAACCATTCGGCGAAGTCGGCGGCACGGTCTATCGGGACCTCGATGTCCTGGACGACGCGCTCGTTGGCGGGCAGACCCTTGCGGGCGTTGAGTCGGTCGCCGATGTTCCACCGATGGTCGTAGCCGATGAGCTTCCAGTAGAAGCTGCTACGCAGATACTTCTTCGGCCAGAACCGTCGGATCCTCGGATTCTGTGCGCCGAACGCACGCGAACACCAGAACCAGTCGGTGTCCCACCGCCACAGATAGTCGCGAATCGTCAGACGGTCACGCTTGGGGGTCTCGACGTCGTCGTGCTGGATCGATCGGTAGAAGATGTGGTCGTCGGTGTAGTCGCTGACCGGGCCACGGTCGTCGGTCTGCCGGCCCAGGACGAGATAGCTCTCGTCGGCGCTGAACACGACGCCGTCCAGATAGTCGACGGGTTCGCCCTGGTACTCGCGGTCGGACGAGATCGCCGTCATCGCGTCCTGCATGGCACGCAGATCGGTGAAGCGGACGTGGCGCAGTTCGACGAATGGTTTGACCTCTTCGAGTGTGATCGCGAGTCGCACCGAATAGCCGAGCGTGCCGTATGAGTTGGGGAACCCGAAATAGAGGTCGCGATACTCGTTGTCCGGTCGTGCGACGACGAGTTCACCTGCCCCGGTGAGGATCTCGATCTCCTGAACGGCTTCGTGGGGGAGTCCGCTGCGGAACGAGGTGCTCTCGATGCCCATCCCGGTCACGGCGCCGCCGAGGGTGATCGTCTTGAGCTGCGGCACGACAGTCGGGGCGAATCCGTAACGGAGGGTCGCGTCGACGAGGTTCTCGTACGTGCACATGCCTGCGACCTGCGCGGTGCGAGTCGTCGGGTCGACCGAGATCACTTTGCCGAGTCCCGAGACATCGAGTCCGGGGGTGTCGGTGTCGGCGCGTTTGCGAAACAGATTGGACGTCTTCTTCGCGAGCCGGACGGTCGAACCGTCGGGGATTCCCGCATAACTGGAGACGAGTCGCTCGACTCCTTCAGCGAACTCCGAGCCGCGGTATTCCAAACGATCGCCAGTCACAGGACCAGGCTAGCCCTAGCCCCAGTACCGTGGTTCACGCACGGGTTCCCCGCCTTCGACGGCGGGAGCATCGCACATTCATGAAGGAGTCACCCACCGTGGGACAGGTCACCGCTACCACCACCGTCGAGATCGGCGCACCGGCGCAGACGGTCTTCGCCGCTCTCGCCGATTACGCGCAGGTTCGTCCGACGATCCTGCCGGCCAACTACCGCGACTACCGCGTCGACGAAGGCGGACAGGGCGCGGGCACCGTCGTGCACTGGATTCTGCAGGCCACCGAGAAGCGGTCACGCGACGTCCTCGCCGACATCACCGTCGCAGGCGACCGGATCACCGAGACTGACCGCAACTCGACGATGGTCACCACCTACACGGTGACATCGGTCGGCGACAGCGCACGAGTCGAGACCACCACCAGCTGGAAGGGTGCGGGCGGCATCGGCGGCTTCTTCGAGAAGACGTTCGCACCCAAGGGCCTTAACCGGATTCAGACCGAGCTGCTCGGCAACCTGAAGTCGCGCCTCGAGAAGTGATCTGAGCAGGAGAGGGCGCAGACGCGTCAAACCTCTGGCCACCCGGGACGGCGTCGACGCCACCCGGGTGGTTCTGCGTGTCGGTGACGCGCCGACGACCGTCGCCGAGACGTTGCTGCGGGCTCCGGTCCTGGCAGGCTGGACGCTCGACGACGTGATGCGGCGCGCCTGGGCGGGCGAGATCGTCGACGTCGACGGCGCGCCCATCGACCTGGACGCGCCCGTCGTCCGCCCGACCCCCGTCTACCTCTACCGCGACCTGCCGTTCGAGCCGCCGGTCCCGTTCGACATGCCGGTGCGCCACATCGACGACCGGTTGATCGTCGTCGACAAACCCCACTTCCTGGCGACGATGCCGCGCGGCGCGCACGTCACACAGACCGCGCTGGTGCGTCTGCGGCGCGAGTTCGGCGACGACGTGGCACCCGTTCACCGGTTGGATCGGTTGACCGCGGGCGTCCTCTTGTTCACGCGACGCCCCGACGCGCGTGCCGCGTACCAGGACCTGTTCGCACAGCGTCGCGTGAGGAAGGAGTACCGGGCGCTCGCACCCGCAGACCCTGCGCTGGCAGACGGCGTGCGGGTGGAGAACCGCATCGAGAAGGACTCTGGCGACCTGCGTGCTCGCGTCGTCGACGGCGAGGTCAACGCAGTCAGCGACATCGCACTGGACTCGGTGCGCGCCGACGGCCTCGGCGTCTACCGTCTGCTGCCGGCGACCGGCCGCACACACCAACTGCGCCTGCACATGGCGGGGGTCGGGGTTCCAATCGTGGATGACCCGCTGTACCCGGAGGTCGATCGGGAACGAGTCGACGCCGCCGTCGACGACTTCTCCCGTCCGCTGAAGCTGCTCGCCTATGCGATCGAGTTCGACGACCCGTACACCGGAGTGTCGCGTCGGTTCGTGAGCGGCTCGACGCTCTGACCGACTACGGGCCGGGTCGCCTGACTGAGATGGACGCCGCCGCCCGTACCCTGCAGTCATGGCGATCTTCGGTACGTACGAGCGGCACAGCGACCTCGGATGCGAAGCCGTCGTCTTCCTCGACGAGGAGTCGGACGCGTGCGTGCAGTTGCAGCGGGACCTGCCGGGCGGGCCGCGCGCCGACGAATACTGTCTGACGACGGGAGCGAGCGCACCGGTGTACGGGGCCGTGACGCAGTGGCGGCGCGTCGGCGATCGATTCGAGTTCGCGCTGATCGGAAAGGCCGCACGACTGTTCGGCGACGAGGTCCTCTCCTTCGACGTCGTCACCGACGGTGAGGTGAGCGTCGATGAGCTCGCCGAGCATGTTGAGCGACTGCTCCGCTGACGCGACCGACTATCGTGGACCCCGTGACTGACGCATTCGATCCCAGCTCCCTGCTCGGCGGTGGCGGCGATGACAACCCGATGTCCGGACTCCTCGCACAGGTGCAGGAGATGCAGGCCAAGGTGATCGCCGCGCAAGACGAGATAGCGAACACCGAAGTGACCGGACAGGCCGGGAACGGCCTGGTGACCGTGACCGGCAACGGCGTCGGCGAGGTGACCGGCGTCGAGATCTCGCGCGACGTCGTCGACCCGGACGACATCGACACTCTGCAGGACCTGATCGTCGGTGCACTCGCCGACCTCGCTCGTAACCGTGACACCGTCACCCAGGACAAGATGGGTCCGCTCGCAGGCGGACTACCCGGACTCGGCTGACCACTCATGTACGAAGGACCGATCCAGGACCTCATCGACCAGCTCGCGAAACTCCCCGGGCTGGGCCCGAAGGGCGCGCAACGCATCGCGTTCCATCTGCTGGCCGGCGAGACGACCGAGATCGATCGACTGACCGCGGCTCTGGGCAAAGTGCGCGACGACGTCACGTTCTGCGACGAGTGCGGCAACATCGCCGCCGACCGACTGTGCCGCATCTGCAGCGATTCGCGGCGAGACGCGACCAAGATCTGCGTCGTCGAAGAACCCAAGGACATCTACGCGATCGAACGGACCCGGGAGTTCGACGGCCGGTACCACGTCCTCGGCGGTGCACTCGATCCGCTGTCGGGCATCGGCCCCGACCAATTGCGGATCCGGGAACTCCTCAAGCGTCTCGCCGAACAGTCCGACGGTTCGGTGGTCGGCGAGATCATCGTCGCCACCGATCCGAACACGGAAGGCGAAGCGACCGCGACCTACCTCCTGCGCATGCTCAAAGACTTCCCCGGCCTGTCGGTGACACGACTCGCATCCGGTCTGCCGATGGGCGGCGACCTCGAGTTCGCCGACGAACTGACGCTCGGCCGCGCACTGTCCGGTCGCCGCATCCTGGTCTGACCGGTGTCGGACGACTGGAGGCACCGGTGGGCCCGGCTCGCCGACGAGGTCGCGGTGCGCGACGGTCTCACCGCAGGACTGATCGCGATCGACGGACGCTCCGGTTCGGGCAAGAGCACCTTCGCCGCCGAACTCGTCCGCGCACTCGCCGACCGTGGACGCAAGTCCGTTCTCATCAGCACCGACGAGTTCGCGACCTGGGACGATCCAGTGTCGTGGTGGCCGGAACTCGAACGTGACGTGCTTCGCGCGTTCGAGCGCCGCCACGACTACGTGTACCGGCCGCGCGTCTGGGTGGACGGGGTGCCCGAGATCGGTCCGTCGGTGTGGATCCGCTGGCAGCCGTTGCTCATCGTCGAAGGCGTCACCGCGGCGCGGCGCACCGTCGCCGACGAACTGACCGCCGCGTACTGGATCGACGGTCCGTCCGCGCAGGAGCGGTTGGAGCGGACCATCATGCGCGACGGCGAGGCCGCTCGACCGCATCTCGCTGCCTGGCAGCAGTTCGAGGACGGATGGTTCGCCGTGGACGGTGCGCGTGAGCGTTGCCGGGTGATCGGCTAGTGTCCGAAACTAGTGCCCGAACCCTGATGCGGTATATGTAGTTCGAACAATCGACCCGCCATTCGACCTGTGTCACGAGGAGTGATCCCCGTCTTCCGCTCAATCCGTTGCGCAGCCGCGACCGTCGGCGCATCCGCCATCGCTGCAGGGCTCCTCGTCCCAGGGCTCCTCGCTCCAGTACCCGCAGCGGCGGACGCCGCACCGCAGGCCCTCGCGTGGGGCGCGTGCGACCCGATCCACGGGGCATCGCCGGACACCCAGTGCGCGACGCTGCAGGTTCCCCGCGACTACGCCGAACCGAACGGCCCGCAGATCTCGATCACCATCAGTCGTATTCCGGCGACCGGAGCCAAACGTGGTGTGCTGGTCGGCAATCCGGGCGGACCCGGAGGTGACGGCGTCAGCATGTTCACCGCGAGCTCGCCGTCCACCGAGATCCGGCAGGAATGGGATCTCGTCGCCGTCCAACCGCGCGGCCTACTCGGCTCGACCCCGGTGAAATGCGATCGCGTCGACGCATCAGACGCGTCCGGTGGGGCCGGAGCCCTCAACCGCGACCGGTGCGAGAAGAACACGCCCGGATACACCAAGACGTTGACGACCGCGACCAACGCGCGCGACATCGAACAGGTGCGACGCGCCCTCGGCGTCGACAAGGTCAGCCTGTACGGGATCTCGTACGGGACGTGGCTGATGTCGACCTATGCGACGCTGTTCCCGTCCCACACCGACCGCCTCGTCCTCGACTCCGCGATGGACCCGAAACGCGCATGGGGTCAGCTCCTCCACGACCAGACATCGGGGTACAAGGCTCGTGCGCACGCCATGATGGCGTGGATCGCCGACCACGACGACGTGTACCACCTTGGGAAGACGCCGCTGAGCGTCTACCAGCGGTGGAGCGCCCAGGTGGAGCGAGAAGCGGGTGTGCCGCCGTCGTTCAGCGCTCCGCCCGCCCGAGTCGGTGACGTGCCTGCAGGCTTGAAGACCATTGCGCAGCAGTACATCGCCGGCGTGAACCTGACCGCCGACGCGCGAGCTCGCATCGAGAATCTCGTCGCGACATTGACGACAGGCAAGGTGCAGGCGACGTCGCCGCTGCTCGGGATGACCCGCCAAGTGGCGCCGAGCCGCAACTACTGGCCGATGGTCGCGCAGCGGATGACCGGCAAGAGCAGGCAGGGCAAGCTCCCCGCCGACGTGGCAGAGATGGTCACCAACTCGCAGGACATGCAGTCGATCATGCTGTGCAACGAGGACTGGTCGGCCAAGGACCCGTTCCTGGCCCCGGCCGCGATGATGCAGACCCTCGTCACCGGCGACGTCTTCGAGACGGCCGGGCTGACGTTCGGGTCCGGGATCGGCTGTGCAGGCGCCGCGCCCGTCACCACGCGGATCCCGCTGCGCAACAAGCTCTCCGTGCAACCGCTGCAGATCCAGAGCATCGGCGACCCGCAGACCCCGTACCGCGCGTCGATGGCGACCCGGAAAGCGATGGGCGCACACCTGATCACCGTCGGCGGCGGCGACCACGGACAGCTCGGACGGTCGAACAAACCGCTCGACGCCGCGATCGCCCAGTATCTGCGGACGGGTCGCACCAGCGTGACGTCGGTGCCGCAGGCTCCGATCACGACCTCGCTGACCCAGGCCCCCTGACACTCGCGCGTCCTCTGCTGGGCCACGCCGACCGAGTCGACGCCGCCGCGACACTACCGCGCGACAGCGAGCCTCTCGCGGCGCAGCCTGTCCACCTGCGGCAGATCGAGCGGAGCCAGTTCGGAACCGGTCGCCCTCGCCAGGAGATAGTCGGCGAACTCCGGATTCCGGGCGAGCAGCGGGCCATGCATGTACGTGCCGATCACACTGCCCTGGACGACACCCTCGACCGCATCGCCGCCGCCGTTGCCGACCCCGTGCCGCACCCTCCCCAGGGGCTTGGCACCCGCACCGAGAGCCGTCGCGCCGCGGTGGTTCTCAAAACCCGACAGCGGCTGGGTGAGCCCGTCGAGACACGGGGCGGTGATGAGCTCGCCGATCGCGCGGACCTCGCGGGGCGACGTCGTCACATCGAACATGCTGATGCCCGACACACGCTCGCCCGACGACGTCTCATACCAGTGGCCGAGCACCTGGATCGCCGCGCAGATCGCGAGGACAGGCGTGCCCTTCTCCGCAGCACGCTGCAGCCCCGGATGATCGGAGAGATGACGAGTGGCCAGTCGTTGCGCGGCGTCCTCGGCTCCGCCGAGCGTGTACACGTCCAACGAGTCGGGGACGTCATCGTCCAACGTCAATTCGACGATCTCAGCGTCGATGCCGCGCATCCGGGCCCGCTGACGCAGAACCAGGGCGTTGCCGCCGTCGCCGTACGTGCCCATGACGTCCGGCAGCACCAAACCGATCCGCAGACTCGACTCACTCACCGCTGATCCTCTCGCTCCCGGCGCCCGGCTGATTGGGCCCGCTCGCTTCGCTCCCGGCGCCCGCACGATCCAACGCGATCGCCAGATCACGGAACGCCGTGTAATTCGCCAGGACTTCGACTCGACCCGGCGGACACGACCTGATCGCCGCCAACGGATCGTCGACCACCGTGTGCTCGGCGCCCGCGTACAACAGACGAACCGACAGGTCCGCCGACCGTTCACCCGCCGCGATCACCGTCGTGTTCTCGAACGCCTCGAACCGCACGTCCCACAGCCACGACAGATCCTCACCGTCGGGAACCTGTCCGTTCACTGCGATCACCAGACTGTCGGCGTCCTCGTCGATCATCGACAACGCCTCCTGCCATCCGGCCGGATTCTTCGCCAGAAGGGTGCGGACCCGGTGGTCTCCCAAACGCACCACGCCGTACCGGCCTGCGATCTCGCCGACCGTGCCAACCGCACGGGCCGCAGCAACCGGATCGACACCCATCGCGACGGCCGTCGCGACCGCTTGCGTCGCATTCCCGCGATTCGCGCGGCCCGGCACCTGCAACGTGAGCGGCGCCTGGAAACCGTCGGGACCGTAGACATTGTCGTCGTCGAACCACCAGCGCGGCGTCGGACGGCGGAACACCTCGTCGCCGCTGGAGAACCAGTCGTCGCCGCGCCGAATGATCGGCTCGCCCGACCGCGGGCAACCGACGGAATCGCCGACCCAGCCCGCACCGGCCGCGACCCAGACGACATTGCGCGAATCGAACGCGGCCGACGCGACCAGGACATCGTCGCAGTTGGCGACGATCACCGCGTCCGGGTGGGCGGCGACCGCCGCACGGAGTCGACGCTCGATCACATTGATCTCGCCGACACGGTCAAGCTGATCGCGCGAGAGATTCAGCAACGTGATCACCGTCGGCGACGTATTGTCCGCGACCTGCGGCACATGCAGTTCATCCACTTCGAGCGCGGCGAGCGGCACGTCCTGGTGGAGGCTGAGGGTCGCGATGATCCCCGCATCCATGTTGGCGCCGTCGTCCTGGGTGGCGACCTCGCCGAGCGTCGCCAGCGCGGCCGCAGTCATCCGGGTGGTCGTCGACTTTCCGTTCGTGCCCGTCACCAAAGCAGTCTTCTTACCTGCGGCGAGACGGCGCATGATCTGCGGATCGATCTTCTCGGCGACGAGCCCGCCGATCATCGATCCCTTACCGCGACCGGCGGTCCGCGACGCCCACCGTGCGGAGGCTGCGGCGGCGAGCGCGGCGCGAGTGCGAAGCGGTAGACGCGATGCTGCTGGCATTCCACGAGTTTCCCACACCCGGACGCGCACGCTCGGGACGCGTCGTGTGACGGCCACGACAGGGGCAGCGCGACACGGAGAGTCGACGTTTCTACCCGCCCGACGCCGTTTGCGGAATTACGCTGACTCGAGGTCCAACGATGAGACGGGGCATGAGAATGGCGGAGGGCGGAGCGATCCCAGAAGTTGAGTCGATCCACGGAGACGGCGAACCAAACGCGAAGGGCGTCGTACGGATCGCATCGGTCGCCGCACTCGGCGGGCTCCTTTTCGGGTACGACAGCGCCGTCATCAACGGTGCCAACTCGTCGATCAAAGACCACTTCGGGGTCGGCGACCTCTATCTGGGTTTCGCGGTCGCATCGGCGCTGCTCGGCGCGGCCGCCGGCGCGATGCTCGCCGGACGAATCGCCGACCGGATCGGCCGCCTGCGCGTCATGAAGATCGCGGCAGTGTTCTTCCTCGTCAGCTCGTTCGGCGCAGGCCTCGGCGACCTGGTTGTCGACGACCTGTGGACGCTCGTCTTCTTCCGGGTGATCGGCGGCGTCGGTGTCGGCATCGCGTCGGTCATCGCACCCGCGTACATCGCCGAGACGTCACCCGCACGGCTGCGCGGCCGACTCGGCTCACTGCAACAGATGGCGATCGTCCTCGGCATCTTCGCGTCGCTGCTCATCGACTGGCTGCTCGCGCACTTCGCAGGCGGCGCGGGCGAAGACCTGTGGCTGGGCCTGCAGGCGTGGCGGTGGATGTTCATCGTCATGGCGATCCCCGCCGTCGTTTACGGGGTGCTCGCCAGCACCATCCCCGAATCGCCGCGCTATTTGATCTCGCAGCACAAGATCCCCGAAGCTCGGCGAGTTCTCACGAAGCTGCTCGGCGAACACGATCTGGAGATCACGATCGACCGGATTCAGACGAGCGTCGCCACCGAACGGAAATCATCGTGGCGTGACCTGATCCGGCCGACCGGCGGCGTGTACCCCATCGTGTGGGTCGGTCTGCTGCTGTCGGTCTTCCAGCAGGCCGTCGGCATCAACGTGATCTTCTACTACTCCAACATCCTGTGGGAAGCAGCTGGATTCGACGAGAGCCAATCGTTCCTGATCAGCGTCATCACCTCCGTCACCAACGTGCTCGTCACCATCATCGCGATCGCGCTCGTCGACAAGATCGGGCGCAAACCGCTCCTGCTGATCGGCTCGACCGGCATGACCGTCTCACTCGGCACGATGGCGGTCTGCTTCGCGACGGCCGACGTCGTCGACGGCAACCCGGTGCTCGGCGACGTCGCCGGACCGATCGCGTTGGTCGCCGCGAACCTGTTCGTCGTCTTCTTCGGGATGAGTTGGGGACCGGTCGTCTGGGTGCTCCTCGGCGAGATGTTCCCGAACCGCATCCGCGCCGCGGCGTTGAGCTTGGCAGCCGCCGGGCAGTGGGCGGCGAACTGGGCGGTGACGATCTCGTTCCCCGGCCTCAAGTCGTTCAACCTCGGCGTGGCGTACGGCCTCTACACGATCTTCGCGGTGCTGAGTCTGCTCTTCGTCGCCAAGTTCGTGAAGGAGACGAAGGGCAAGACTCTCGAGGACATGGACGAGATGGCCGGCATCAGGTGACCGCCGTCACCGACCGTGCCAATGGCTGGTGATAGGTTCTCGGGTGTGAGCCGCGCAACGTCGATCAACCTGTCCCTGCAAGGCCGTGTCCAGCGGTCGGCGATGAGAGTCCTCGCGAAGACGCCGCTCGGCGTCCTCCAGCGCCGGACACGAGTCAACGCCGACGGCGAGCGACTCCTGCCCGAGATCGCCGTCGTCGCCTTCGCGTCGCGACACGTGCCCGGCGCGGCGCTGATGAACGGGAGCGTCGGCGCGTCCCGCGTGACACTCGACGAAGCGTCGGCGGCGATGGCAGAGGACTTCCCACCGTTCGCGATCGAGGAAGACCTCGAAATCCCGTCACCGGACGGACCGATCCCGGCCACCCGGTACCGCGTGGAGGCGACGGGCGCGCGCGGGCTCATCGTGTTCCTGCACGGCGGAGGGTTCGTCGTCGGCAGCCGTGCCAGCCACGATTCGCTGGTTCGCGCGCTTGCGGTGCGTTCGGGCGCCGATGTGCTGTCGATCGACTACCGTCTCGCCCCCGAGCACGTGTTTCCCGCCGCGGTCGACGACTGTGTCGCAGCGTTCCGTTTCGCCGTCGAGAAAGCCGCAGACTGGGGCCTCGATCCCCGGAAGATCGTCGTCGCGGGCGATTCGGCAGGTGGCAACCTCAGTACTGTTGTCGCGCAACAGGTGCGCGACGACGCAGTCGTGCCATGCCTTCAACTGCTGATCTACCCGGCGGTCGACCTGTCGACGAAGCGCCCGTCCGTCCACGAGTTCAGCGAGGGCCTCTTCCTGACCGAGGCCGACATGGACTTCTTCACGGCCACCTACCTGCCGTCCCCCGAGATGCTCGACGATCCGCGAGCCACCCCATTGAAGGGCGACCTCGCCGGGCTGGCGCCCGCGCACATCGTGGTCGCGGGGTTCGACCCGCTGCGTGATGAAGGACTCGAATACGCTGCAGCACTCGAACGCGCGGGCGTCGAGGTGACTCTCGAACGCGTCGGCGGCATGATCCACGGCTTCGCCAACATGGGGTTGATCAGCCCGACGGCCCGCGCAGTCGTCGGCCGCATGGCCGACGCCGCAGCCCGCGCCATGGACGCGGTGAACTGACGCCCACCCGGTACTGCTGCGCACGATTGGTTCACCCAGGAATACGGGCAGTGCAGGGGTCTCCGAGGGCATATTTCCCTCGGCGACCCCTGCAGTGACCGAATAGCGAGTGCCGGTCGCTACAGAGTGATGGCCACGCGCGGCATCGACTGCGCGATCACCGCGCCCACTGCGAGGAGCGCGATCATGGCGAGCATCGCCGCGCGATAGGCCGCGTCGAACCCCGACGACTCCGCGACGGTGGAGTAGACAGTGCCGATCACTGCGGCGCCGACCGCGACCGACAACGCCTGCACCGTGTTGAACACTCCCGATGCGGCACCCGCCTGTTCGACCGGCACGTCGTTGAGGACAAGGAGTCCGGCAGCGCCGACGATCAGGCCGAACCCGAGGCCGGCGACGATCAGTGCGACGGTGAACCAGAACGCCGGATGCGCCGACCCGTTCGCGACGATCATCGACGTGATCCCGGTGATGAGGACCACGGCGCCGACCTGAAGGACATGCTTGCCGAACCGTTGGGCCAGAACGGTCGCCGACAGGCCCGCCGCGAGTGGGACCGCGATCGAGAACGGAATCCACATGAGACCCGTGTGCAGCACTGACCAGCCGTGGGCGAGTTGCATGTGCAGGGATTGGACGAGGAAGTAGCCGCCGGTCGGGATGAACAGTGCCGCGAACGCGAGCACGCCGTTGCGGAACGAAACGGTCGCGAACACCGACGGCGGAACCATCGGCACCGCGCCCGCCCGCTCAGTGGCGACCTGTCGGTAAGCGAAGACGGCCAGCCCCGCGACACCCGTCGCGATGACCACGAAACCCCAGGCAGGCCAGTCGGATTCCGGTCCGAGAGTGATGGGAGCCATGACTGCGGCGAGGGAACCGCCGAGCAGGGCGACCGAGCCGAGCGTGATCGGTGCAGGCCTATCCGCCCGAGTCTCCGGGATGAAGACCCTCGCCGCGATCACGGCGATCACGGCGATCGGCACGTTGATCAGGAACACCGGGCGCCACGACAGGCCGAACCAGTCGCCGTCCGTGATGACCGCACCCAGGACGGGTCCGGCGACCGCTGCGATGCCGATGATCGACGTGAACAGACCCATCGCGCGGCCGCGTTCGGCTGGTGGGTACAACACCTGGATGTTGGTCAGGACCTGCGGCACCATGAGCGCGGCCGCGGCGCCCTGCACGAGCCGGAACACGACCAGCTGTTCCGGTGTACCAGCGACGCCGCACGCAAGCGACGCCGCACCGAATGCCACCAGCCCCAGCACGAACAGTCGGCGACGCCCGAACTGGTCGCCGAGCCGCGCGCCGAGGACCAGTCCGACCGCGTAGGCCAGCGGATAACCGGCGACGATCCACTGCAACGACGTCGCGGACGCGCCGAGGTCGTCGGCGATGGTGTGCAGTGCGACGTTGACGACCGTCGCATCCATGAGTTCCATGAACGACGCGGCCAACAGGCAGACGAGGGCGATCGTCCGCGCTCGTCCGCCGATCGCCGGGGACTGGTCGGGTGGCGAATCGGTTGTGACGGTATCTACGGTGGTGGACATCGGCCGCTCCTGACGTGGTGTTCGGGATTCTCACCGATGACGCTACGAAGCAAAGTGGACAGCATTCGTCCGCAATGGATCGTGATTTAACAGGTCAAGAACTGTCCGCAATCTGCGACACTATGAGGTCATGGCCGATACGACGACGAGGACGCTGAAACTGTTGGCGCTGCTTCAAGCCCACAGGTTGTGGGCTGCCGCCGACCTCGCGGCGCGTTTGGACACCACCGAACGCACCGTGCGGCGAGACGTCGAACGTCTACGCGAGCTCGGGTATCCCGTCGATTCGGTGCGCGGCGCGGGCGGTGGATATCAGCTGGCTCCGGGCGGCTCGCTCCCACCGCTGGTCGTCGACGAGGAAGAGGCGGTCGCGATCGTTGCGGCACTGCGGAGCGCCGCGTCGGGTCCCGCCGCAGGCCTCGCCGAGGCGTCGGTGCGTGCGCTGGCCAAGGTGACCCAGGTCCTGCCGCCGAAACTGCGTCGTCGCGCCGACGCCCTGCGCACCATGAGCGTGACCGTCGGCGACGATGTCACCGCGCCAGCCGTCGAAGCCGAAGCGTTAACAACCGCGGCGCTGGCCTGCCGCGATGCGACCGAGCTGACGTTCCACTACGCGCCCGCCGCCCGGTCGGGGAGCGCTCCCCGACGCCGTCGAGTGGAGCCCCTGCGGCTGGTGCCCGTCGGGCGACGCTGGTACCTCCTCGCATACGACCTCGAGCGGCAGGACTGGCGGACGTTCCGGCTCGACCGGCTCCACGACGCGCGCCCGGAGAAGCGCCGGTTCAACCCGCGGCAGGTGCCGGGCGGCGACGCCGCCGAATATGTTCGAGACAGCCTCCGGGCAGGACGCGAGCAGCACGCCGTCGTCGTTCTCGTGCACGCCGACGCGGGACTCGTCCGGCAGCGAATCGGGCGACACGCCGAGGTCGCCGACCACGCAGACGGCGCGCTCGTCACGATGCAGATCGACGACGCGCGCTGGATCGGAGTGGCCGTCGGCAGCTTGGACGCCGACTACGAGTTCGTCGACGTCTCGCCCGAGGTCCTTCACGAGTTGCGTGGACGCAACGCGCGTGAGTCCCGGGCGCTCTACCTCGCCGACCGCGGGTAGGCCGGCGAGGTAGGGCCGAGATCGGCGACCCCGTCTCGAGATCGGCGACCCCGTTCGAGATCGGCGACGCAGTCTACGGCGCGTAGGTGCGCGCGCCCTCGGCGGCCGTTTCGTCCGGAGTGGTGACACGGTTGGCGCGGTTCACCGCGGAGATGACGGCGCGCAGGCTCGCGGTGGTGATCGACGGTGCGATGCCGACACCCCAGACGGTCTCGCCGTTGATCTCGGTCTCCACATACGAGGCGGCGCTCGCGTCGTCGCCCGCCGTCATGGCGTGCTCGTGGTAGTCGAGGACGCGGACGTCGTAGCCGATGGTGCCCAGTGCTGCGACGAACGCCGCCAACGGACCGTTGCCGCTGCCGCTGATCTCCTTCTCGACGCCGTCCACCTTGACGATGGCTTCGATGCGGTCCTCGCCCTCATCGCCTTCGGCCGTGTCGAGCTGCTTGCGGACGCCCTCCAGCGGGGACACCGGCTCCAGGTACTCCTGAGCGAAGACGTCCCACATCTCCTTCGGGTTCACCTCGCCGCCTTCACCGTCGGTGATCTTCTGAATCTCGCGGCTGAACTCGATCTGCAGGCGGCGCGGCAGGTCCAGGCCGTGGTCGGCCTTCATGATGTAGGTGACGCCACCCTTGCCGGACTGACTGTTGACGCGGATCACGGCCTCGTAGTTGCGGCCGACGTCCTTCGGGTCGATCGGCAGGTAGGGGACCTGCCACAGCAGATCGTCGACGTCCTTGTCGGCGGCGTCCGCGTCGTACTTCATCTGGTCCAGGCCCTTGTTGATGGCGTCCTGGTGGCTGCCGGAGAACGCCGTGTAGACCAGGTCGCCGCCGTACGGGTGGCGCTCGGGGACGTTCAACTGGTTGCAGTACTCGACGGTGCGACGGATCTCGTCGATGTCGGAGAAGTTGATCTGCGGGTCGACGCCGCGACTGAACATGTTCATGCCCAGCGTCACCAGACAGACGTTTCCGGTCCGCTCGCCGTTGCCGAACAGGCAGCCTTCGATACGGTCCGCGCCCGCCATGTAACCGAGTTCGGCTGCGGCGACGCCCTCGCCGCGATCGTTGTGCGGATGCAGGCTCAGAATGACCGAGTCGCGACGAGCCAGATTGCGGTGCATCCACTCGATCGAGTCGGCGTACACGTTCGGGGTCGCCATCTCGACGGTCGCGGGCAGGTTGATGATCATCGGCCTCTCGGGGGTCGGCGCGATGACCTCGGTGACGGCGTCGCAGACCTCCTTCGCGTAGCTCAACTCGGTGCCGGTGTAGCTCTCCGGGGAGTACTCGTACCGCCAGCTGGTGTCCGGGTGCTTCTTCTCCTCTTCCAAGCACAGCTTCGCGGCGTCGGTGGCGATCTTCGTGATCGCCGCCTTGTTGGCGCGGAACACGACACGGCGCTGCAGCACGGACGTCGAATTGTAGAAGTGGACGATCACGTTGGTCGCGCCTGCGCACGCCTCAAAGGTGCGCTTGATCAGTTCCGGACGCGACTGCGTCAACACCTGGATGGTGACGTCGTCGGGGATCGCGCCGTCGCCGATGATCTCGCGGACGAAGTCGAAGTCGGTCTGGCTCGCGGACGGGAAGCCGACCTCGATCTCCTTGTAGCCCATCCGGACCAGCAGATCGAACATGCGGCGCTTGCGGGCCGGGCTCATCGGATCGATTAACGCCTGGTTGCCGTCGCGCAGGTCGACGGCGCACCACGCGGGGGCGCGGTCGATGACCTTGTCCGGCCAGGTGCGGTCGGGCAGGGCCACGTTCTCGACCTCGTCGGCGAAGCTGCGGTAGCGGTGGACGGGCATCGCCGAATTGCGCTGGGGATTCCAGCTCGGCTGACCGTCGGGAATCGGGCCTGCCGGCTCGACGATGCGGCTCGGTCCGGAAGTGAAAGCATCTGCTGGTGCCATGATTGGTCAATCTCCTGATCAGAACAAATGATGGGGTTGACCGGCGCGTAGAGAAGCCCCGCGACGGAGGGCCGGTCGAATCAGACCCCGCCGCGGCAGCCGAGAAGAAGCAGTGCGCGCATGCCTGTCATGGTAGCACCGGTTCTTCTCGGCGCTCTGCGGAGCCGCGCATGACGACCACCACGACGACACCCAGCACGACGAGGAGACCGCCGCCGGTGAGAGCTGCGACGTGCAGTCCGTCCACGAACGCGCTGCGGGCGGCGTCGGCGACGGGACCGGTGCGGCCGGACTGTTTCAGCGTCTCGCCGAGCGAGTCGGCGAACCCGCGTCCACCGTCGCCTGCGAGGAACACAGCAGTGGCGAGGGAGCCGAGGAGCGCGAGGCCGAGGGCGTTGCCCAGTTCGAAACTGGTCTCCGAGACGCCGGAGGCGGCACCGGACTTCTCCGGGGGAGCCGAACCGACGACGACGTCGCTCACCAGCGAGAACTGGATTCCGAAACCGATGCCTGCGACTGCGGTGATGACCAGGTAGACCCACAGTGGGGTGGACGTCGACAACGACACCAGCGCGATTGCGGACGCGCCCGCGAGCATCACGGCGCCGGCCAGCGCGAACCGCACGCCGACCAGACGCGTGACGCGGTCCGCGTAGATCGAGAACACGGCGACGGTGATCGCCATCGGGATGCCGGCGAGAGCCGCGGTGAGAACGTCGTAGCCGAGCACTGACTGCAGGTACACGTTCGTCAGGTAGGCGAGGCCGCCCTGCGCCATCATCCCGACCATCGCCACCGCCAGCGACGAGCTGAACGAGGGGTTGGAGAACAACGAGAGCACCAGAAGCGGTGCGGCGGCGCGTCGTTCGTGTCGGATGAACGCGGCGAGCATCGTGATACCGAACAACCCGGTGACGACGGCGGTCGCGGTTGCACCGTGCACGGCGAACGTCTTCACCGAGTAGACCACCGGCAGGATTCCCGCGAGCGACAGCACGACGCCGAAGACGTCGAATGGTTCGGTGCGGGCGGCACGGAACTCGGGGAGCAGCGACGGACCGGCCAGGAACAGGACGGCGAGCACTGGCACGTTGATCAGGAAGACCACACCCCACCAGAAGTGGTGCAGGAGCGCTCCGCCGATGACCGGCCCGACGGCGGCTCCGCCCGCGAACGCCGCGGTCCACACGCCGATGGCGCGGGCCCGTTCGCGGGCCAGCGGGAACATGTTGGCGATCAGGGACAAGCTCGCAGGCATCAGCGTCGCACCGCCGATGCCCATGAGTGCGCGGGCGGCGATCAGCAAGCTTGGATCGGAGGCGAACGCGGCGAGCGCGGACGCCCCGCCGAAGACGGCGGCACCCGCCAGGAGGATCCGCCTGCGGCCGATCCGGTCGCCGATGTTGCCCATCGTGATGAGCAGCCCGGCGATCATGAATCCGTAGATGTCGAGGATCCAGAGCTGTTGCGTGGCAGTGGGTTCGAGCGCGTCGCTGATCGTCGGCATCGCGAGGTAGAGCACCGAGAAGTCCATCGACACGAGCAGCACGGGCAACTGCAAGACGATGAGGCCGAACCACGTGCGACGAGTCGCGGGGCGGGCGACCGAACGCGGCGCTGACATGGGTTTTCGCTCCTGCGAATCACTGATGGGCTGAGGCGATCTACTCCACCGTCACGATACGTTTCGACTGGTCGCCCAGTCGAATCGATTTCAGTCGAATCGAAATCAGCCGAATCGATTTCAGATGGCGAAGTCGAAGACCGTCAGCATGTAGGCGCCGAGCCACGCGGACGCGAGCGTCGCCCCGACGGCCGTGGAGATCGCCGCGGTCCGGGATGACCGGGCGAGGCGGATCGCGATCGGCAGTGCGATGACGAACGCCGGCAGCATCAGTCGCGGCCGCGACGGCATCAGACCGCTCGACAACAGGACCGACGCGATGACGAGCGTCGCGTAGGCGAGGACTGGCCACGGCAGGCGGTCGGCGAACGACCAGACGAGTAGAACAAGCGATGCGATGATCACGAGCGCAGTGAGTACCGAAACCGCGTCGAGCGAGCCGGTGAGCGTGTCGTAGAGGAACGACCCGACGGCTTTCCCGCCGTCGAAGGAGGTGTTCCAGCCTTCGGTCTGGATGCGGAACCATCCGGACGGGCTCCCGGTCTTCGCCCACACCACGCACAGGTAACCGATGTACCCGAGTGGTGCGATGATGCCTGCGATCCAGGCCCGGGTGCCGTCGCGGTGGGTGATCATCGCGGCGATCATGACGACGACGATCACCGCGATGCCCGTCGGACGGACCAGGCCGATGGCAAAGGCGCTGAGCCCGGCGAGCAGCCATCGCTCCTCGAGGACGCCGACGAGCGCCCACACGGCGAGCGCGCAGAAGAGCGCTTCGGTGTAGGTCATCGACAGGACGACACCCATCGGGGCGGCCGCGAACAAGACGACGAGTATCAGGCCGGTGTTGCGGGCCGTGACGTCCGCGGTGTCGGAACGCACGCGTTTCGCGCAGTCCGCGCCGAGGCGGGCGACGCCGACTGCGGCGACGGCGCCGATCACGACGTTGAGTGCGATGCCTGCGCCGAACGGGCTGACCAACGGGAGCTTCGCGAACAAGCCGACCAGGATCGGGTAGCCGGGGAAGAACGCGTATGCCGTCGTATCCGTGTGCACGCCTTGGGCATCCGTACCGGTCTCGGGTACGCCGTCGTATCCGTAGTCGGCGATGTCGAGCATCCAGACCCCGTCCCACCTGGACAAGAGATCGTCGAGGGAGAGGTCGTGGATGGCTCCGAACCATGCGAGGACGAGCACTCCGACGAGGCGTACACCGAGGTACACGGCAACGGCGGTGGCAGCCGGATTCCATCGGAGTGCGGGAGTCATCGCCGCAAATCCTACGGGGCCTCTCCGACTGCTCCGATGAGTACGTCTCCGACTGCATGCCGAGTACGTCTCCGACTGCACGGCGAGTACGTCTCCGACTGCATGGCGAGTACGTCTCCGACTGCATGGCGAGTACGTCTCCGACGTAGCCGCGGTCACATCGATCCGCGGCACCTGTGGCCAGACGAATCGGACCGGTAAGGTTGTCCCCTGACCGAACGTAAGACAACGAAGGGTGCACGACGTGGCACTGGTGGTCCAGAAGTACGGCGGCTCCTCTGTGGCGGACGCCGAGCGCATTCGCCGTGTCGCCGAACGGATCGTGGAGACCAAGCGCGCGGGCAACGACGTCGTCGTGGTCGCATCGGCGATGGGTGACACCACCGACGAGCTGCTGGACCTGGCCGAACAGGTCAATCCGGACCCGCCGCAGCGCGAGATGGACATGCTCCTCACCTCCGGTGAGCGCATCTCGAACGCGCTCTTGGCGATGGCGATCGAATCGCTCGGCGAGGACGCGCAATCGTTCACCGGCTCGCAGGCTGGCGTCATCACGACGTCGAGCCACGGCAAAGCCAAGATCATCGACGTGACGCCGGGCCGAGTCCGCAGCGCGCTCGACGACGGCAAGATCGTGCTCGTCGCCGGATTCCAAGGGGTCTCGCAGGACACCAAGGACGTCACGACGCTCGGCCGCGGCGGATCGGACACGACCGCCGTCGCTCTCGCCGCGGCGCTGAACGCCGACGTCTGCGAGATCTACACTGACGTCGACGGAATTTACACCTCTGATCCGCGCATCGTCTCGAATGCGCGCCGCCTCGACAACATCTCGTTCGAGGAGATGCTGGAGCTCGCGGCGTGTGGCGCGAAGGTGCTGATGCTCCGCTGCGTGGAATACGCACGGGCTTACAACGTTCCCGTTCATGTGCGCTCGTCGTACTCGACAAACCCGGGCACTGTGGTGTCCGGCTCGATGGAGGACATCCCCGTGGAAGAAGCGATTCTCACCGGCGTTGCGCACGACCGCAGCGAAGCTCAGGTGACCATTGTCGGCATCGAAGACAAGCCGGGATTCGCCGCGAAGGTGTTCCGTGCGGTCGCCGACGCCGAGATCAACATCGACATGGTCCTGCAGGGCGTGTCGCGGATCGACACCGGCAAGACTGACATCACGTTCACGCTGCCGAAGGAACTCGGCGAGCTCGCCGTCACCGAACTCGGCAAGCTGCGGGACGAGCTCGGTTTCGCCGAGGTCGTGCTCGACGAGAACATCGGCAAGGTGTCGCTCGTCGGTGCGGGTATGAAGAGCCATCCCGGCGTCACCGCGACGTTCTGCGAGTCGCTCAGCGATGCGGGCATCAACATCGAGTTGATCTCCACGTCGGAGATCCGCATCTCCGTGCTCGTCGGCGACGAAGACCTCGACCGTGCCGTCCAGGTGCTGCACGCGGCGTTCGACCTCGGCGGCGAAGAAGAGGCCGTCGTGTACGCGGGAACGGGGCGGTAATCATGGGCGAGCGAAGCTTGCGAAGCGACGGGGGATTGTAATGGGCGTGAAGCTTGGAGTGGTGGGTGCGACGGGTCAGGTCGGCGCCGTGATGCGCGAGATCCTGGCGCAACGCAACTTCCCGGTCGACGAGATCCGATTCTTCGCGTCGCCGCGTTCGGCGGGCAAGACGTTGCCATGGGGTGACGAGGAGATCGTCATCGAGGACGCCACGACGGCGGACCCGACTGGCCTGGACATCGCGTTGTTCTCGGCGGGCGGCACGATGTCGAAGGTGCAGGCTCCGCGGTTCGCGGCGGCGGGCGTCACTGTCATCGACAACTCGTCGGCGTGGCGCAAGGACCCCGACGTGCCGTTGGTGGTCGCGGAAGTGAACGGCGAACTCGCGAAGAATCCGCCGAAGGGCATCATCGCGAACCCGAACTGTACGACGATGGCCGCGATGCCGGTCCTCAAGCCGCTGCACGACGCGAAGGGCCTCAAGCGACTGATCGTGTCGAGCTACCAGGCGGTGTCCGGCAGCGGGCTGGCCGGAGTCGCCGAACTCGCGGGACAGATCCGCAACGGCGTCGACGACGCCGAGAAGCTGGTGCACGACGGCAAGGCCGTCGACCTGGGCGAGCCCGTCAAGTACGTCGCACCGATCGCCTTCAACGTCGTCGCTCTCGCGGGCGACTACGTTGACGACGGCTCGGGTGAGACCGATGAGGATCAGAAGCTGCGCAACGAGTCGCGCAAGATCCTCGGCCTCCCGGATCTTCTGGTCAGCGGTACGTGTGTGCGGGTGCCGGTGTTCACCGGTCACTCGCTGGCCATCAATGCCGAGTTCGACGAGTCGGTCTCTCCCGCCGAGGCGCGCGCCATCCTGGCCGACGCCGCGGGGGTTCAGGTCGTCGACGTTCCGACGCCGCTCGACGCGGCGGGCGGCGACGTCTCGCTGGTCGGCCGCATCCGTCAGGATCCGGGTGCCCCGGACGGCACTGGTCTCGCGCTGTTCGTCTCGGGCGACAACCTGCGCAAGGGTGCGGCGTTGAACACGATCCAGATCGCCGAGCTGCTGGTGTAGTCCAGGCTCGTATTTCCACCTTTCGGGGCGGTGACCGCATGGCGGTCGCCGCCCCGAAATCGTATGGCTCGCGCGAATCGCACGGATGGTGTCCCCCGTTACAGCTTTCGGGCAATCGTGCGCTACATTGCACCCATGAGAAAATACTCGGGAGTAGTCTCACGTTCTGTTCGGGCGTCACGACACGCCGTCGCCGCTGGTCTGGTCACCGTCGTCGCGGCTGCCGGGGTTGTCGCCGTCGGTGATCCGGGGACCGCAGATGCGGCACGGAACTTCTACGTTCCTCCGTCGACGTACGATTCGACACCGGGTTCGATCATCCGCACCGAACACAGCGACCTGCTGCTGCAACTCCCGGGGATGAAGGGGCAGTGGCCGGGCACGGCGACGCGTCTCATGTACACCTCGAAGCTCCAGAACGGGAAGCCGACCGCGGTGACGGGCACTGTCGTCGAGCCGACCGCGAAGTGGAACGGCAAGGGGGAGCGCCCGACCGTGGTGGTGGGGCCGGGCACCGTCGGGCAGGGCGACCAGTGTGCCGGGTCCAAGATGATGAACTTCCCGATGGCGGTCGACCTCACCAAGCCGAGCATCGGCGTCAACTACACGGCGCCCGAGATGTACCTGATGCTGCTCAACGGTGTCCGAGTCGTTATCACCGACTACGTCGGCATGGGGACTCCCGGCATCCATACGTACGTGAACCGGGTCGAATCCGGCCGGGCGATGCTCGACGCCGCGCGCGCCGGACTGAAGGTTGCGAACGCCCCGAAGGACGCGCCGGTCGCATTCACCGGCTACTCGCAGGGCGGCGGCGCCGCCGCGTCGGCCGCTGAGCTCGCCGAGACGTACGCGTCCGACCTCAACGTGAAGGCCACCTACGCGGGTGCCCCGCCCGCCGACCTGTCGAAGGTCATCACGAAGATCGACGGCACGTTCATCGCCGGGGCGATCGGCTACGCGATCAACGGTCTCGACGCCCGCTATCCGGAACTCGGCCCGATCCTGACGAAGGAGACCAACGCGCAGGGCAAACGCGTGCTCCGTGACACGGCGACCCAGTGCATCGGCGACTCCGGTCTGGCGTTCGGTTTCCAACGAACCAACCAGTGGACCCGTGACGGCAAGTCTCTCGCGTCGGTGATCAAGCGGCACCCCGAAGTCCAGAAGATGCTCGACGACCAGCGCATCGGCTCGCTCAAGCCGAACGCGCCCGTCCTGATCTCCACCGGTGTCAACGACGACGTCATCCCGACCGGCCAGGTCGTCACCCTGTACAAGGACTGGCGCAAGCAGGGTGCGAATGTGCGCCTGACCCGTGACTACACGCCGCCGATCTTCCCCGGCCTCGTGGTCAACCACGCGGTCCCGATGCTGTTCAAGCTGCTCCCGGCGACGAGCTTCCTCCTGACGGAATTCAACCGCTGAGGGTTCAACCGCTGAGTGTTCGACCGCTGAGCAGACTGAGCAGTGGAACCTGTCTGGCTGACTAGTCGAGCTTCCTTCGTCCGAGAGTTCGGGTCACATCCCCGAGCCCTCGGACGAAGTGCTTTCTGTGCGCATCCCGCGGATTACCGTGCCCAGAATCGGTGAAACGTGTTCCACTCGATTGCGTGAAACGTCTGACTCGAGCCCTCGCCGTCATGGCGACCGTGGCACTCGCCGCCGGAGTCGCACCGGCACAGGCCGCACCGCCCGTCGGTTCGCCTCCCGGGGTCGCGACACCGTGGACGTCGCTCATGCACGGTGACGCGGCGTCGACCGACAGCACGCAGTTGCGCGGGCCGGGCACGACGGGGCATCTCGCCGCGTCGAGCGTTCCGGGCGGAGTGTGCGCGGCGACGTTCGTCGGGACCGACGGCTACCCGGTCTCGCTGTGCACCTCGTACCTCGCCGGCGATCCGCCGCAGGTCGCGACTCCGGTGGTCACCCTCTTCCACCCCTACTCCGCGAAAGTCCTCGCGACCCTGCCGCTCACGAAGGGCGGGCTCCTCGGCGGCGTCTACGGCTACCTCGACGAGAAGAACCGGGTGGTCGTCGCCGACGGGAGCGGAGCCGTCCTGCACGTCGGACATCATCGGACCCCGAACGGCTGGAAGCTGTCGGTCGACCGTCGCGTCGACATCTCGAAACGGATCGGGAGCGATCAGGTGACTGGTCTGGCGCCCGACTTCGACGGACGCGTCTGGTTCGTGACGACGAAGGGAGTGGTCGGCACCATCGCGCCGAACGGCCGTGTCGCCGCGAACCGACTGCCCGTCGGCGAGCGACTCGGGAACGGATTGACCATCCGGCGGGACGGCGCGTCCGTCCTCACCACCCACGCGCTGTACGAGATGCGCGCCGGCGACGACGGCGTCCCTCGCACCGTGTGGCGCCGCGCGTACGACCGTGGACCGGCACGAAAGCCCGGTCAACTCACCTGGGGTTCGGGCACCACTCCCACCTACTTCGGGTCGGGCGGCGACAGCTGGGTCGCGATCGTCGACAACGCGCACGTCCCGCGCCTGCACGTCCTGAACGCCGACACCGGCGCGCCGGTCTGTTCGATGCGCGCATTCACCCGGTCGCCGCAGGGAACCGAGAACTCACCGATGGCGTGGGGCGACAGTATCGTCATCCCGAGCACATACGGCTACCAGTACCCGCCGATGGCGGTGACGGGACCGAGTCGCCCGGCGGGCGCCCCGTTCACCGGCGCCATGACGCGTATCGACGTCGTCGACGGGAAATGCATGCGCGTCTGGGAGAACTACCGCGACCGGATGGCGACGTTGCCGCGACTCTCGCGCGCCGACGGGCTCATCCACGGGCTCGCATATGGCCCGTATCGGCTCGGCCCGCAACAGCTCGGATCGGTGAACTACGTCGGCGTCGACTTCCGGACCGGGGCACGCATAGTCACCCGCAAGGTCGGCGACGCACCGGTCGACGAACCGATGCAATTGACGGGCATGATCGGACCCGGTGGCGTGCTCTGGCAGGGGACGGTGACGCGAATGCTTAAGATCGCCCCATGACGTTCCCCGACGGCGACCCCGACCGCATCCCGACGCAGGCCGAGCTGGATGCACAGGACATGGCCGAGATCGCCCGTCAATCCAAGGATGCCGAGCAGCGTGACCGCTACCCGGGACGGCCCACCGACCCGGGGCCGCCACCGACCGCACTCACCCGCGACGCCCGGGTTGCGTGGCTGCTGTCCGCGGCGGCAGGCCTGATCTGGGTGGTCTACGGTTTCACGAACCTGTCGGCGACGACGTCTCGGCTCGCCGGGCGGCTGCAGCCCGGGCTCGAGGATGTTCCCGACGTCGACCCGGCGGCGAAGGCGGAGTCGCTTGCGCACTTCTGGCCGCTCGCGTTCCTGATCGGCATCCCGGTCGTCGTCGCGCTCTCGTGGCTGATGCTCGTCGGCATCGAACGCGCACACAGCCGTAATCTGCGCAGCGTCTACCTGTCGACCGTCGTGGTGGTGCTCCTGTTCATCCCGGTGTGCGCGGACCTGCTGTTCAACTATCCCGATTCGCCCCGATGGGTGTGGGCGATGGCATGGGTCCAGTTCGCGCTGCTCATCGTGTCCGCGCTGATGACGTTGCGGCGCAGCGTCGGACAGTGGCTGCCGCAGTCGATGCGCGTGCGCCCCATGAGGGTGGCCCGTGGCGAGTAGGTTGGAGATCGTGCGCCGCGAAGACCGTCGGCGACGACACGCGAAAACAAGGAGACTCTCATGACTGTGACCCCCGTGTACCGAGTATCGTCGACGTCCCGCGGCGGTGGCCGTGACGGCGAAGTGGTGTCCGAGAGCGGGCGCATCGACCTCACCCTGGCGCCTCCCGTCGAGATGGGCGGAAACGGCGACGGCAGCAACCCGGAAGAACTGTTCTCGGCCGGTTGGGCGGCGTGCTTCATGGGCGCGCTCCGCCTCGTCTCCAAGAACGCCGGCGTCACTGTGCCCGAGGGCGCCGAGGTCAGCGTGACCGTCGGCATCGGCAAGGACGACGCCGACGAAGGATTCGGGCTCACCTCCGACATCTCGGTGTACCTGCCGGGCCTGGAGACCGCACAGGCCAACGAACTGGCACTCGCCGCGCACGGCTTCTGCCCGTACTCGAAGGCGACCCGCGGCAACATCGCCAGCACCGTCACGTCGCGTGTGTGAAACACGTTTCAATTCGTGACCCGCTGGCGGTAGGTTGTCCCTCGTGAACAGTTGGGCATTTACAGCAGGCATCGGCATCTTCGCCGTGACCATCGCGACGATCGCATTCGTCGCCTACCGCCAGCGAGAGGCGGCTTCGCTATTGCGAGAAGCCGAGCTCGCGAGGAGTCTGCGTGAGCTGGCCGACGGTGACGCCGTGCGGCTGGCAGCGGTCGACGAGTTCGAGACGACGGTCTACCGACGTCTGTTCTACAGTTCGGTGATCGGGCCGCGGCTGCGCAGTGTCGCTTGGGCGCTGCTCGGCGCGGTACTCGCCGGAGCGGGGGTCCTCGCCCTCGACACGTTCGACGGAGTCGTCGCGATGGTCATGTGGGGCGTGCTCCTGGCCGCGACGGTCGTCTTCGCGCTCGCCGCACTCGGATACGCCGGAGCCGCGATCTTCCACGCTGCGACCACACCGCGAGTCACCGTCTCCTACACGGAACCGTCCGACGACGAATGATTCGTCGGCGGGCGACGGCTCTGCGGCACCCGATCCTCGCCGCAGCGGTGATCATCGTCGTCGGAGCGCTCACCGCGTCGTCGGTTCCGATCCTCGGCGCAGCCGCACCGGCGGCGACCAGACTGCCGCCGTTGGCCGTCGTCCGTGATCCCGGTGTACCCGCCGCGGTTCTCGTCAGCCGCACCCTCTTCGATTCGGCTCCGACCGCCGTCGTGCTCGGCGCCGACGCATCTGCCGCCGATGTGCAGCGTGCCCGGGACACGGCCGTCGAGAACCGGCTCCCGATGTTCGAGGTCGGACGGGACGTCCGCGCTGTGCGAGACGAGCTCGCGCGACTGCGCACCGTCGGGTTGATCGAGATGGGCGACGTGCCCGACCTCGGGGTTCCGGTCTCGGACGACGCCCCTGCGCCCGCAGTGGTCTCCGCTGTCGCCGGGCAGGACGCGCTGGTCCTCGTCGCCGGAGGGCCCGATGCCGTCACCACGGCCGAATCGGCCGGAACGTCCGTCGTCGGGCTACCGGTCGGCGACGCGCGCGCCACTGGGGAGTCGGTCGCCGCGCTGAAATCCGACGACGGACGGCCCGTCGTCGCCATCGGTGCGTTCGGCGACGAGAAGACATTCGCCGGCCAGGTCGACGCCGCACGGACCGTCCCCGAACTCCCCGGCGGCGGCCAGCTCGTGTTTCCCGGACGACGCGTTGTCGCCCTTTACGGATCGCCCGGCTCGGCCGACCTCGGTCCTCTCGGCGCGCAGGGAGTGGACGAGTCGATCCGGCGAGTCAAGCGCATGACGCGTCCTTACGCTGCGCTGTCGGACGTGCCGGTGGTCCCGGCGTTCGAGATCATCGCGACCGTTGCGTCCGCCGACCCGGGGAGCCGGGGCGATTACACGAACATGCTCGACCCGGCGATGCTCCGGCCGTGGATCGACGCCGCCGAGAAGGCGGGCGTCTATGTGACGCTCGACCTTCAGCCCGGGCGGATGGACTTCCTCACGCAGGCTAAAAGGT
This sequence comes from Gordonia liuliyuniae, assembly GCF_021739025.1. GTDB lineage: Bacteria > Actinomycetota > Actinomycetes > Mycobacteriales > Mycobacteriaceae > Gordonia > Gordonia liuliyuniae. The sequence goes on from NZ_JAKKOT010000002.1 coordinate 737,448, forward strand.
ATCGGGGCCTGTTGCGCCGACCGAACGTCGGTCTTGCGTTGGACCCCGAATGGCGACTCAAACCGAACCAGAAGCATCTGACGCAGATCGGCTCCGTCGAACCGGCCGAAGTCAATCGGACCGCCGACTGGCTTGCCGGCCTCGTCCGCAGCGAGAACCTGCCGCAGAAGGCCTTCGTCCTGCACCAGTTCGACGCCGCGATGCTGGGCGACCGCCGTCTGATCGACACGTCGCACCCCGAGCTCGCCACCGTGATCCACGCCGACGGGCACGGGACGCCGTCGGTCAAGATGGAGACCTGGCGGCGGATCGTCGCAGGACTGCCGCCGAATGTCTGGCTCGGGTGGAAGAACTTCTACACCGAGGACAAACCGATGTTCTCTCCCCGCCACACTCTCCGAGTGAACCCGGAACCATGGTTCGTCTCGTATCAGTGACGGGGTATCAGTGATGGGGCGCATCAGTGACAGGGCGCATCAGTGACAGGGCGCATCAGTGACAGGGCGGAAAAGGCCTTCTGAGCAGACGATTTAATACTTCGCAGGTCGTCGTTGTAGGCTGTATCAGGTTGCACACGGGGTGTGGCGCAGCTTGGTAGCGCGCTTCGTTCGGGACGAAGAGGTCGTGGGTTCGAATCCCGCCACCCCGACGCTAGGTTGAGATAGCAGAAGAGGCCCCCGGCCTGCAGAGATGCGGACCGGGGGCCTCCTCGTATCTCCAGCGCCTTAACAGGCGGCGACGGGGATGGACGTGATTGGGGAGGATCTTGGCGATGCCTACTATGAGAAGTAAACAACTTATGCTCTATCCCGACTATGGCGCTTCGTGGGGGCTGTGGTCCGGTGATACACCTAGTCCGGAACCTGGCGGTTGGTGGCCGGGGCCGAAGAACTTCGGGTTCAGCGAGGAACTCGAGAGCGCGTTGCGCACGTGGCTCGACCAATGGCAGGACAACTTCGCACAGTCGCCCCAACAGGAGCAGCACACGTGGCCGCGGGATTTCGATGTCGACGCGTGGATGGCAGAAGGCGATCGCCTCGCCGACATGATCGAGACCGAACTACCGGAGTTCACCGTCGAGCGGGGGTATCTATCCCACGACAGACGGGGAAATTGGATGCTCGACTGAACTCTGGCCTGGCGGGTACTGGCCGGCCCAGCCGCTCGGCCGCGATGGGCCACAGCGCCAGCCACGCCGAACGACTCACCACGCGCCATCCGAGGTCGCCACAATAAGGCAGCTAAGGCTAGCATTACTAGAATGGATATGAGTAAGGCAGTCGCGCCCGTCCTGGCATCGATCGGCAGCCCGTCCTCCGTCCGAGATGCTCAAGAGTTCGCGGCGATCGACACCTTCCCCGACGACACTCGACTGGCGGCCCGCTCGATAGCATCCGGCTACGGCGGGACGCCGATCATCGGCGACCTCGACCTCGACGTGCCGACCGGGGTTGTCACCACGATCATCGGACCCAACGGCTGTGGGAAGTCGACGCTGCTGCGCACCCTCGCCCGGCTGATCAAACCGTCAGCGGGTTCGGTGGTACTCGACGGCAAGGACATCGCCGAGTACCGCACCAAGGAGGTCGCCACCAAGCTCGGCCTGCTGCCGCAGTCGCCGATCGCGCCCGAGGGCTTGACCGTCGCCGACCTCGTCGCCCGGGGCAGGCATCCGCACCAGAGTTGGATGCGACAGTGGTCGTCGACGGACGACGACATCGTCGACGCCGTGCTCACCCAGACCGGTATCCGGGATCTCGCCGACCGCACCGTGGACTCGCTCTCCGGGGGACAACGGCAGCGGGTGTGGATCTCGATGACGCTCGCTCAGGGCACTGACATGATCCTGCTCGACGAGCCGACCACCTTTCTTGACCTGTCGCACGCGCTCGACGTCCTCGATCTCGTCGATGACCTTCACGAGGAAGGCCGCACCGTCCTCATGGTGCTCCACGACCTGAACCTCGCAGTCCGCTACAGCGACAACCTCGTCGCGATGAAGGACGGCTCCGTCATCGCACAGGGCCCGCCGTCGAAGGTCATCACCGAGCAACTCCTCTTCGACGTGTTCGGCCTCCGGTCACGTGTCGTCGACGACCCGGTCAGCGATCGTCCCATGATCGTCCCGATCGGGCGCAGCCACACAAACGTGTGACCGGGTGTGTGACGGGGTTACGCGAGCCTAGACGGGGACGCCCTGGAGGCTGGGGAGTTGCAGATCGACGTCGGCGTCGTGGCCGCCGTTGGAGACGGGCGTCAAGGTCAGCAGCGTCGCTTCGGGACGGCAGCTGAAGCGGGCCGGAGCGTAGGGCGACGTGCCGAGGCCTGCACTGACGTGCAACGCCATGTCTGCGCCCCAGCGGGACAGGCCCTTCACGCGTGACCGGTCGATGTGACAGTTCGTGACCACCGCGCCATACCCGGGGACGCAGAGTTGCCCGCCGTGGGTGTGGCCCGCCATCACCAGGTCGTAGCCGTCGTCGGCAAACGAGTCCAGGACCCGCGGCTCCGGCGAATGGGTCAGACCCAGGCGCAGTTGAGCGAGCGGGTTCGGACGTCCGGCGATTGTCTCGTACCGGTCGCGTTCGATGTGCGGGTCGTCGACGCCTGCGGCCGCGATGCGGACACCGGACGCCTCGATCTCGCGGATCGTGTGCGTCGCGTCGAGCCAGCCGCGTTCGGTGAAGGCGGCGCGCAGATCCTGCCACGGCAACGACTCGCCGTGCGTCCGCTTGTGGTCCTTCTTGAAGTACTTGAACGGGTTCTTGGGCTTCGGGCCGAAATAATCGTTCGACCCGAACACGAACAGGCCCGGCCGCGACAGGAGCCCGCTGAGCGCTTGCACCACGGCGGGGACAGCGTTCGGGTGGGCCAGATTGTCGCCGGTGTTGACGACCAAGTCGGGTTCGAGCGAGTCGAGTTCGGCGATCCACGCCTGCTTGAGGTGCTGGTGGGGCGTCATGTGGATGTCGCTGATGTGCAGCACCCGCAGCGGTGACGAGCCGGCCTCCAACAGCGGGGCGCTCACATGGCGCAACGCGAACGCATTGCGTTCGATCACCGTCGAGTAGAGCAGACCAGCCGCCGCGGCGCCTGCCGCCCCCGCGGACAGTCGTGCCAGGCTCGTCGCGGAGATGCCTGTGCCGGAACCAGAATCCATGCCTCCACGATAGCGCTGCCCGCGTCGGCGGTCAGGTCACTCGTCGGGGACTTCGATCACCACAGGCCCCACACCGGGCACTTCGACGGTCTTCTGCGTCGACCCGCCGCCGTCGCCGTCGCGGTCGTTCTTCTCGGTGCCGCGGCCGTTGCTCACATACATGGCGATGGTGCTGCCGGGCATCGCGCTGTCGGATGGGGCCGTGAACACCACGGTGCCCTTGGGGCGTCCGCTGTCGACCTCCAGCTCCTTCACCTTGAACCCTGCCTCCTGCAGGCGTGACGTCGCCTGACTGGCGGGCAGGCCACTCACGTTCGGGATCCGTCCGCGATCGCTGCCGACCACATACGACGGGTCCTTCGGCGGCATCGCGACCGGACCGAACTTGGTGGCGACGGGTTTCACCGCGTTGTACCAGGTGCGGGCCGGCTCGAAACCGCCGTAGACGTCGCCGTCGTAGCACTGGCGCAGCGGAGCGGTGCAGATGCCGCTCGGGGTCGGGCCGTCGTTGTACACGTACGACGCGGCCGCGAGCTGGTTGGTGAATCCGAGGAACGCCGCCGATCGGTGCGCCTCAGTGGTGCCCGTCTTGCCCGAGAGGGGGAGCGTCCAGCCGGTCGACGCTGCCGCGGCAGCTGAGGTGCCGCCACCGCGGTCGTCCTCGCTCATCGCGTTCGCCAGGGTGTTGGCCAGACCCGAGTCGACGACCTGCTCGCAGGCCGGCGGCGTGAACGGCACCGGGACCATCGCCGGGTTGCCGTTCTCATCCATCACGCGGTTGCCGTACTTGTCGCGCTTGACCTGCTGGATGGAATGGATGGGGTTCGGCGGGCACCAGACGCCGCCGGACGCGAGCGTGGCCGCGACATTCGACAGTTCGAGCGCGTTGACCGCGAACGGGCCGAGCGTGAACGAACCGAAGTTGCCCTTCTTGATGTACTCGGCGAGGCTCTGGTCGCCGTTGCCGGACGTTCCGGGGGAATTGTACGAACGGAGCCCCAGGCGCACCGCCATGTCGACGGCGGGCTTCACGCCGACCTGCTGGAGCAGTTGGACGAACGTGGTGTTCGGGGACGTCGCGAGAGCTTGCGTCACCGATGCGTTCGGCGGGTAGGCGCCCGCGTTCTTGACGCAGTACGCGTTGACCGGGCAGCCGTTGAGGCCGTTGCTGTCGCCCATCCCGTAGACGGCGACACTCGACGGGATCGCCAGCACGGCGTCGGTGCCCATGCCCTTCTCCATGGCGGCGGCGGTCGTGAACAGTTTGAAGATCGAGCCCGCGCCGTCGCCGACCATCGAGAACGGCTGCGGCTGCACCGTCTCGTCCTTCGCCGCGTCGAGCCCGTAGTCGCGGCTGGACACCATCGAGACCACATCGTGGGACTGCTTGCCCGGACGGACCAGGCTCATCACGTTCGCGATGCCGGTGGTGTGCGGGTTCGCCTGTGCCTTGGCTGAGCGCAGCGCAGATTCCTGGACCTGCGGGTCGAGCGTGGTGCGGATGACGTAGCCGCCGCGCATCACGGTCTGGCGGGAGATGCCGTTGTCGGCGAGGTACTGCAGGACGTAGTCGCAGAAGAATCCGTCGTTGCCCGCGCCGATGCAGCCTTGGACGGGTGTGCGGGGGGAGGGCAGGACGCCGAGCGGCTTGTTCTTTGCCGCCGTGAGCTCGGCTTTCCTCTCCGGGAAGTTGCTGATCATGGTGTCGAGCACGGTGTTGCGTCGCGTGGTGGTGGCCTCGGGGTCGCTGTAGGGGTTCAGCGCCGAACTCGACTGCACCATGCCCGCGAGCATCGCTGCCTGCTCGACTGTCAGCTCCTTCGCCGAGTGGCCGAAGTAGGTCTGCGACGCGGCTTCGATGCCGTACGCGTTGTTGCCGAACGGAACGACGTTCAGGTAGCGGGTGACGATCTGCTTCTTCGCGTCCTGCTTGGCGGCCGCGTCGTCGAGCCCCTGTTCGCGTTTAGCTTGATCGGTGAGCGTCTGCTCCAAGGTCAGCGCCATCCGGACCTCGCGCAGCTTGCGCGCAGGCGTCGTCTCGATCGCGGCCTGTCGTTCGGCCTCGGTCCGTGCCAGCACCAGCAGTTGATAATTCTTGATGTACTGCTGGTCGAGCGTCGATGCGCCCTGCTGCACTTCGCCCGACGACGAGTTCTTCAACGCCGCGCGGATCGTGCCGCGCCAGTCCACGCCGTCGTGCTCGAGGAAGCGACGGTCCTCGATCGAGATGATCGCGCGGATCATGTCCTGGGAGATGTCGTTGTATCCGACCTGGTAGCGGTACTGGTCGAACAGTGTGGCGATGGGTTTGCCCGCAGCGTCGGTCACCGTCGTGACTTCGGGGACAGTGCCACTCAGCAGTTCGGACGAACTGTTCTCCATCGTCGCGGCGGCCCGGTTGGTCAGTACCCCGACCCCGCCCGCGAGGGGGAAGAGGAGGCCCGCCACCAGGACGCCCGCCATGACGCAGGCTACGGCCAGGCCGACTAGGTTCGATGTCTTCCGCACGGTCGCCAGGATACGTGTGAATGCAATCTCATCGCGGTAGCGACCTGGCCGATCCCACCTTCGATACCCTCACTCCCCGATCTCGACTTGATTTGCGATTGGGGTCTCAATAGTGTGTTGGACGTGAGGTACCCCACAAAGTAGTGATTTGTAGGGTGGATTCACTGAAGAGATCTTATGCGCGTACCGAGCGCCGGTTCGTGTCGATGGGTTTGTGAAAGGTGGGATCGCGCAATGACTCTCGCACCGTTGCCGTCCGGAGATACTGACACTCGATTGACGTGGGTCTCGCTAGCGCGCTGTCGCGGCGGGAATCCGGACGACCTGTTCGTTCGAGGGGCCGCGCAGCGCAAGGCTGCGACGATCTGCAGGCACTGCCCAGTGCAGATGGAGTGCGGTGCCGACGCACTCGACAACCGGGTCGAATTCGGCGTGTGGGGCGGCATGACCGAACGCCAACGCCGCGCGCTGCTCCGCCAGCACCCAGAGGTGACCTCCTGGGCGGCGTTCTTCGAAGCCCAGCGTCGCAGGCAGCGGATCGGCGCCGTCCCCGACGCCCACAACTGACGCGAGAGGCCCGGCGCTGATGCGCCGGGCCTCTTCTCGCTGAACTGGTCTCAGCCGCGGCTGATGATCTGCTCGGCCACCGCGCGGAGCGCGTCCGAATCGGCGACTTCGAACGGTAGTGCGGGCACGCCGACGGTCGGGACGCTCGGGTGCGACGACGTGAACCGTTGCAGCAGACGGAGTTCGCGTTTCGCCATGGTGGCGCGCTCGACGTGCACCTGCAGGACGCCACGCGTCAGGTCGTCGTCGACCGTGCTCGCCGCGGCTTCGACGGCCGGTGTCGGCAATGACGTCAGATTCGGGTGCGTGCGGTTCACGATCAAGCCCGCCAACGGCATCGTGTCCTTCGACAAGCGGTCGACGAAGAACGACGCCTCCCGCAGCGCGTCCGCCTCCGGAGACGCCACCACGACAAATTGTGTGCCCGGGCGTTTGAGGAGCGAGTAGGTTCGTTCGGCGCGTTCGGAGAAGCCGCCGAACATCGAGTCCAACGACTGCACGAAGGTCGCCACGTCGCGCAGGATATCGCCGCCGACGATCGTCGAGATGCCGCGCATCGCGATGCCCATCGCCCCGGTCACGACGCGGCCGACGCCGCGCCCGCCGCCGACGAGCATCTTCATGAGCCGACCCGACAGGAACGACCCGAGACGTTGCGGTGCGTCGAGGAAGTCGAGCGCGTTCCGCGACGGGGGAGTGTCGACGACGATGAGGTCCCACCGGTCCTCGTCGAGGAGCCTGCCCAGCTTCTCCATCGCCATGTACTCCTGGGTGCCGGAGAACGACGACGCGACGGTCTGATAGAAGGCGTTGTTCATGATCGCTTCGGCACGATCGGGCGTCGAATGCTCGACGACCATGTCGTCGAAGGTGCGGCGCATGTCCAGCATCATCGCGTCGAGCGACCCGCCCGCTGCCGCCGCGCTCGCGATCGGAACCGGCTGCGGCTCGTTGGTGAGCTCGCTGACGCCGAGCGACTGTGCCAGACGACGCGCCGGATCGATCGTCAGGACGGCGACCTTGCGGCCGTTCTCGGCGGCGTGCAGCGCCATCGACGCGGCCGTCGTCGTCTTGCCGACGCCGCCGGAGCCGCAACAGATGATCACGCGAGTACTCGGGTCGGCGAGCACCGCACCCATCTTCAGGTCAGGCATCAGGCTCCCGCTTTCTTCAGCACAGCGACGAGTTCGTACACGCCGCCCAGATCCATCCCCTGATCGATGGACGGCAGGGAGATCTGCGGGGCGTCGACGTCGTCGAGTTCGGCGTGCGCCACCTGCTGGGCTTGGACGCGTGCGGCGTACTCGATCGACTCGGTCAGCAGCCCGGCGAGGTCGTCGTCGGTGAGCTCGACCCCCGCATCGGTCAACGTCGACCGCACCCGGTCGGCGTCGATCCTCCCTTCGGCGATCGCGTCGAGCTCGTCGTCGGGGAGGTGCGCGGTCTCGACACGGTTGATGATGATCGAGCCGATGTGCAGACCCTTGGCGCGCAGTTCGTCGACCGCTTCGACTGTCTCCTGGATCGGCATCGCCTCGAGGAGAGTGCACAAGTGCACCATGGTGTCGGCCGAGTGCAGGAGCGTCGCGACACCTTCGCTTTGCTTGCGGATCGGGCCGGACTTGGCCAGGTCGCGCATCGCGGACGTGACGTCGAGGAAGTTTCCGATACGTCCGGTCGGCGGTGCGTCGACGACGATCGAGTCGTAGAGACGGTGCCCCTTCTTGTCGAGGGCGATGACGCGTTCCTTCACCTTGCCGGTGATCACGACGTCGCGCAGGCCCGGCGCGACGGTCGTCACGAAGTCGATCGCGCCGACGCGTTTGATCGCGCGACCGGCGAACCCGAGGTTGTAGAACATGTCGAGGTACTCCAGCAGCGCGTGCTCGATCTGCAGGGCGAGTGCCCACACCGAGCCGCCGCCCTCGAGAGTCGCGACCTGGGTGTCGACCGGCGGCAGCGGCTGCGTGTCGAAAAGCTGCGCGATGCCCTGGCGCTCCTCGCATTCGACGAGGAGGACGCGCTGGCCACGCGAGGCCAACGTCAACGCGAGCGCGGCAGCGACCGTCGTCTTCCCGGTTCCGCCCTTGCCTGACACGAAATGCAGTCGTGCCTGGCGGGCCTGATCGGACCACTGACTCGTGGGACCGTCCGTCACATGTTTCTCGACCACGCCGTTCACCTTATCGGCCTCGCCGACGTGACAGTTCGTTAACCGATAAGGTGAGCGACATGACAGCACCGACTTCCTGGGAATACGTGACAGTTCCGCTGCTCACGCACGCGACCAAACAGATTCTCGACCAGTGGGGATCGGACGGATGGGAGCTCGTCAGCGTGCTCCCCGGCCCGACCGGCGAACAGCACGTCGCATACCTGAAGCGCCCGAAGAGCTGACTGCGATGAGCGGACAGTGGAGCGCTCGGCTGGCGGAACTCGGCATCACCTTGCCCGACGTGGTCGCGCCCGTCGGCAGTTACACGCCCGCGCTGCGCGTCGGCGACATGGTCTACACCTCGGGTCAGCTGCCGGTGGTCGACGGGGCCCTCGACGTCACCGGCAAGGTGTCCGAGGGTGCGGAGGGCGTCGTCCGACCTGATGCGGCGAACGCGGCGGCGCGCCAGTGCGCGTTGAACGCGTTGGCCGCCGTGCACGCCGAGGTCGGCATCGACGCGGTCGTGCGCGTGGTCAAGGTGGTCGGCTTCGTCGCGTCGGCGAACGGATTCACCGGCCAGCCCGCCGTCATCAACGGCGCGTCGGACCTGATCGGTGAGATCTTCGGCGACGCCGGAGTCCACGCGAGGTCGGCCGTCGGAGTCGCCGAGCTCCCGCTCGGCGCCCCCGTGGAGGTCGAGTTGGTCGTCCAGGTCCGGTGAGTGAGGAGATGGCCCCAGCCGAACTCACCCATCCCGCCTACGGTCGGGCCCGCCAGGTGACCCCGTTCGCGTCGGTCGTCCTGTGCGAGAACCCCGGCATGATGACGCTCGACGGGACCAACACGTGGATCCTGCGGGCGCCAGGCGCGTCGCGCGCCGTCGTCGTCGACCCCGGGCCGCGCAAGCATCGCAAGCACTTGGCGAATGTGCTGGACGAGGCGGGCGAGGTGGAGTTGACGCTTTTCACGCACCGGCACGACGATCATGTGGGCGCCCTCAAACGATTCCGGAAGATGACCGGGGCTCCGACGCGCGCATACTCGTCGGACTTCTCGTTCGATGCGCCGCGGCTGACCGACCGCGAAGTGATCGAAGCCGCCGGGTTGCGCATCACCGTGATGCACACGCCCGGGCACACTCTCGACTCGACGAGCTTTCTCGTCGAGTGTGACGGACACCGTGCCGTCCTCACCGGAGACACCGTGCTCGGATCGGGGACCACGGTCCTCGACCCGAGGGACGGGACGCTCGGCGACTACTTCCACTCACTGAATCGGTTGATCGTGGAGGCGGCCGACGTTCCGATGCTGCCCGGCCACGGTCCCGACCATGCCGAACTCGGTCCGGTCGCGCGCTTCTACAAACAGCACCGGGAGGAGCGGCTCGAGCAGATCCGCGCAGCCCTCGTCGAACTCGGCACGTCGCCGCGCGAGGCGAAGCCGATGAAGGTCGTCAAGACCGTGTACGCGGACGTCGACGAGGAACTGTGGCCGGCAGCCAAAATGAGCGTGAAGGCGCAACTGGAGTATCTCCGGACGCTTTGACGTCCCTGACGCCTGCCCCTCCGGCGCTGGACCGACGCACTCGGTAGAACGCACTCGGCAGGAAGCACTCGGCAGGAAGCACTCAGCCCGGGCGGCTCGCACCGATGCGGTGCACAGTCTCCCGGGCTGAGTCGTTGCGTTACAACTGTCGTCCGCCGGTCAGCGGGCTCGGCGTGCGAGACGCTCCGAGTCGGCGATGAGGACGCTCTTGCCCTCGAGCCGCAGCCAACCGCGCTGAGCGAAGTCGGCGAGGGCCTTGTTCACCGTCTCGCGCGATGCGCCGACGAGCTGCGCGATCTCTTCCTGCGTCAGGTCGTGGGTGACGCGCAGCGCGCCGCCCTCCTGCGTGCCGAAGCGCTGCGCCAACTGGAGCAACTGCTTGGCGACGCGACCGGGCACATCCGTGAAGATCAGGTCGGCGAGGTTGTTGTTGGTCCGTCGCAGCCGGCGCGCGAGAACACGCAGGAGCTGCTCGGCGATCTCCGGACGGTCCTTGATCCACTTCTTGAGCGCGTCACGGTCCATGGTGACGGCGCGGACCTCGGTGACCGTCGTGGCCGACGACGTGCGCGGACCCGGGTCGAAGATCGAGAGTTCGCCGAACATGTCGGACGGACCCATGATGGTCAGTAGATTTTCGCGGCCGTCCGGCGAACGCCGGCCCAGCTTGACCTTGCCCGAGAGGATGATGAACAGTCGGTCGCCCGGCTCACCCTCGTGGAAGATCACATGACCGCGAGGGAACTCGACCGGCTGCAACTCTTTTGCGAGTGCAGCTACAGCCGTGGGCTCAACCCCCTGGAAAATGCCTGCCCTGGCGAGTACTTCTTCCACCTAAAGAACCTCTCTTGTTCCGAACGCATGTTCAGTGATCAACACTACTGGCAAAAATCATAGTTGTTGAATTGATCACTTGTGCGGCAGGCATTGACAATGGTGCGCAATGTCTGAATTTCGAACCTATCAACTCGCGCGGTTGCGAGCATCGGAACCGGTTGGAATGACCGGATCGCCTACCTCGTCGTTGTTCCGCCGCTGACGGAGTTCGTCCAACGCTGCGGGCAGACCGTCCTTCGCCAGATTGCCGACGTCGGTCTCGTCCGCCGTGTCGAGGAACTCCTCGACGTGCGCACGGCCGACGGACAGTCGGTCCAAACCGTTCTGGACCTTCTCCATCGCGAGCGCGAACAGCATCAGCAACGGGGGGATCAGAAGCACGGCCAGTCCTTGCATGGTTCCCCAGTCAACACGAAGTCGCGGCGAGGGTGAAACGAGAAGGCCCGTCGTCACCGAGTTGTGACCACATCGTCGCTCACGGCGCGGGCGCAGACGCGTGTCGGCACGCGACCGCTAACCTGGGATCTTGTGAGCAGCCGTAAACCGGAGACCCGATTGGGCCTGGTCCGACGAGCACGTCGGATGAACAGGGCCCTGCACGTGGCGTTTCCGCACGTGTACTGCGAACTCGACTTCACCACGCCACTCGAGCTGTCTGTTGCGACGATCCTGTCGGCGCAGTGCACCGACGTCCGCGTCAACCAGGTGACCCCCGCGTTGTTCGCACGGTATCGGGACGCCTTCGCCTATGCGAGCGCCGACCGCACCGAACTCGAGGAGATGATCCGTTCCACCGGCTTCTACCGGAACAAGGCGAACTCGATCATCGGTCTCGGCCAGGGGCTCGTCGAACGGTTCGACGGCGAGGTGCCCGGCACGTTGAAGGAACTCGTCTCCCTGCCGGGATTCGGACGTAAGACCGCGAACGTGGTGCTGGGCAACGCTTTCGGTGTGCCAGGCATCACCGTGGACACACATTTCGGCAGGCTCGTCCGACGCTGGCAGTGGACCGACGAGACCGACCCGGTGAAAGTGGAACGCGCGGTCGGGGAGCTCATCGAACGCAAGGAGTGGACCGACCTGTCGCACCGGATCATCTTCCACGGGCGACGCGTCTGTCACGCTCGGACGCCCGCGTGCGGCGTGTGTGTGCTCGCCAAGGACTGTCCGTCGTACGGCGAAGGACAGCTCGACCCGATGAAGGCCGCCGCACTCGTCAAGGGGCCGGAGACCGAGCACCTCCTGGAACTGGCCGGGGTGAACACATGAGTCGGCTCGACACCGCGAAGAAGGCGTTGGCGCAACCGGGGATGCGCGCGATGATCGCGTTCGTAGTCGTCATGATCGCACTGGTGGCGGCGCTCTGGCCGCGCGGCGGCGACGAACCCGCGTCGGCGCCCGCGCCCAGCTCGTCTGCTCCGACATCGGGAGTAACCGATGCGGGCGCGTCGGTGGACGAGGTGGCCCAGGCCCGTGCGGCGGCCGCGCTCACCGCATGCCCGAGTGGAACCGGGCCCGCGACCGGCGTGCTCGCCGGGGTCTCGGCGCCGTGCATGGCCGACGGACAAGTGGTCGACCTCGGGACGGTCACCGCCGGCCGACCGCTCGTGATCAACATGTGGGCGGTGTGGTGCCTGCCGTGCCGGCGCGAACTCCCGCTGTTCGACCGGCTCGCAGCCCAGGCCGGCGACCGATTGAACGTACTGGCGGTGCATGCCAAGGAGGGCGCGGACAAGGAGTACTTCGTGCTCAAGTTCCTGCAGGAGTTGAACGCGCACCTGCCGGTCGTGACCGATCCGCACGGCGACATTGCCAAGGCCGTCGCCGCGCCGCGAGTGTTCCCGTCGACGGTGATGATCCGCGCCGACGGGACGGTCGCCGCCGTCCTGCCGCGTGTGTTCGACACGTACCAGGACCTGACCTCAGCGGTCCGCGAACACCTCGGCGTCGACGTGGGGGAGGCATCGTGACTCGACACGACCCGAAACTGCCCGACGCGAATCTCTTGGTGCCCCGCACCGAGGTGCCCGAATGGCTGCGCGCCGTCACCGACGACGTATCGGAGGTCAACAAGAAGGTGCTCAACCGGGGCGGCGACCGAGCCCGGATCGCTGCCGACTTCGTCGCGACTCGCTCGGCGGCCGTGCTCGTTCTGTTCGGCGGATCGTTCGCCGCCGCGACCGACTATCCGGGCGGTGTCCCCGCCGACGCCGACATCCTGTTGACCGAGCGCGCGACGACGTTGCGCACCCACGGCGGACAGATCGCGTTCCCCGGCGGGGCCCGCGACCCCGGCGACGAGTACCCGGTCGGGACCGCGCTTCGCGAAGCGTGGGAGGAGACCGGGTTGGTCGCCGACGGCGTCGATGCGCTCGCCACCCTGCCCGTCTTCCCCGTCCCGTCGGGTTTCGAGGTCACGCCGGTCCTCGCGCACTGGTCGCGACCGTCGCAGGTGAGCGTCGTCGACGAGGGGGAGACGGCGCGGGTGACGCGAGTGAACTTGCGAGAGCTGTTGAGTCCGGAGCATCGATTCCAGGTGATCCGCGAGATCCCGGGCATGGCGCCCTATCTGGGCCCGGCGTTCGTCTACGACGGCATGTTGGTCTGGGGGTTCACCGGCGGTCTGCTCGCCGCGATCTCCGAGACCGCAGGCTGGGACGTGCCGTGGGACCGTGACGACGTCCGTCCGTTGGAGCAGATGATCTCCGAGACCGGCGGGCGCCAAGTGTCCGGATTCGCTGTGGAGCCGCCCCGGTGAGCGGGTCGCTGTGGGTCGACCTCATCATCCTCGCGGTCGCCCTGCTCGCCGCGTTCAGTGGCTACCGGCAGGGGGCTGCAGCGTCCGCGCTCGCGTTCATCGGCGTGATGATCGGTGCGGTCGCAGGCATCCTGTTGGCGCCACTGGTGATCGAGCAGTTCGACGACCGACGCCTCCGCCTCGTGATCGGCGTGATGCTGATCGTGGTGCTCATCGTCGTCGGCGAACTGTCCGGCATGGTGCTCGGACGCGCCGTCCGAAGCAGCATTCACTCGCGGACGTTGCGGCATCTCGACAGCGGAATCGGCTCGGTGCTGCAGGTGATCGCAATCCTCGTGGCCGCATGGCTGCTGTCGTTCCCGCTCGCCAGCTCCGGGCAAGTCCGCATCTCCGACGCCGTCGCGGGATCGAAAGTGGTGGAGAGCGTCGACGCGGTGGCCCCGCAGTGGATGCGGGACCTGCCGAACGAACTGACCGACCTCATCGACTCGTCCGGGATCAAAGAAGTCATCGGCCCGTTCGGCGAGACGCGGGTCGCCAATGTGGACGCGCCGGACGGTCGGCTGGCCGACCTCCCTGTCGTGCAGCAGGTGCAGCCGAGCGTCCTCAAGATCAACGGCGTCGCCCGCAGCTGCGGGCAAGCGTTGGAGGGGACCGGATTCGTCGTGTCACCCGAGCGGGTGATGACCAACGCGCACGTCGTCGCAGGCACCGACTCGGTCAACGTCGAAGTGGCCGACGGTCGTGAACTCGAGGCGACGGTCGTCTGGTTCAACTCGCGCAATGACATCGCCGTCCTCGACGTGCCGGGTCTGCGGGCGTCGGCCCTCAAGTTCGCGACCGGCGCGGGCGGCACCGGCGATGACGCGATCGTCCTCGGCTACCCGGAGAACGGCCCGTACACGGTGACGCCGGTCCGGATCCGCAACGTCGTGCAGTTGAACGGACCCGACATCTATCAGCACGCCAAGCAGATCTCCCGCGAGGTGTACACGGTCCGCGGGAACATCCGGTCCGGCAACTCCGGCGGCCCGATGATCAACCGTGACGGATCGGTGTTCGGCGTGGTGTTCGGCGCGTCCGAGAATCCCGCCGACCACACCGGGTTCGTCTTGACCGCAGACCAAGTGCAGAGCGACCTCGCCCAGTCGGAGAAGCGTTCGGGTTCGGCCGAAGCCGACACGCAGCGCTGCGTGTCCGCGCACTGAGCACGGGGCCCGTCGTGTGCCGTCAGGCGCCGAGGTGGTCGAGCACTTCGGCGTTCACAGCGTCGGGCGCCTCCTGGTGCAGGAAGTGTCCGGCACCGGCCACCGTGCGGTAGGTGAAGTCGCGAGCCCAGTGCTCACTGTCGGCCATCAACGAATCGAGGATGTAGTCGTCCTCCCGGCCGCGCAGCGCGAGGAACGGTTGGTCGAGCCGTTTGTCCATCACTTCCATGAACCGCCAGCCGTCGGGACGGAACTGGGAACGGAACGCCCATCGGCGATACTCGAGGCTGCAGTGAGCGACGCCGGGGATCTGGATGGCCAGCCGGTTGCGTTCGATGGCTTCGGCGAAGTCCGCGGTCTCCTGCCACGCCTCGCCGGACTGGGCGTGGAAGTACTCGTCGATGAATGCGCCGTTGCCGCGAGTGAGCCGTCGCTCCCCGATCCGGGGTAGCTGATTGTGGATGAACGGCGCCAGGAACGACGATCGCTCCTCCGCATTGAACAGGACGCCCTGACGCAGGGCGCGGGGATGCGGGGACGACACGACGACGACCCGGTCGATCGCGCGCGGATGCAGAGTGGCCGTCGCCCAGCAGACGAGACCGCCGTCGGCGTGCCCGACCAGGGACGCCGACGAATGCCCGAGCGCCCGGATCAGCGCGTGCGTGTCGCCTGCCAGCGTCCACCCGTCGTATCCGCGTGGCGGCTTGTCGGAGTCGCCGTATCCGCGCAGGTCGACGGCGACCGCGCGGTATCCGGCAGCGGTCAATGCGGGAAGCTGGTGACGCCACGTCCACCAGAACTCACCGAAACCGTGCAGCAGCAGTACGAGCGGCCGATCGGCGATCGACCGGTCGCTCTCGACCGCGTGGAAGCGCAGGCCGCCCGCACGCACGTCGAAGTGCTGCCACGGCCCGTCGAACCGAACCTCTGTGGGGTCCGGAGGAGTGTCGTTGTTCAACTCGTCGATCTGTGAAGAGCCGTCAGCGGCTCATCGGATCACGTGCCGGCGGGATCTGCGGGTGGGCGACGCCGCCGGTCGACGACTTCTCCCGGCCCGGAACCACGCTGCTGATCTCCGACAACGATTCGATGGTCTTCTCGGGCTTCCGCAGCTTCCGGAACAAGATGTAGCCGGCGACGATCGCGGCGATCGACACGAACAGCAAGATCAGGAAGACGATGCCGAACGCGGCCCACGTCGGCAGCCACAGGTCGAGCAGGAAGCCGAGGAATACGAAGAAGAACAAGCTCGCATACAGGAGGAGGACGGCTGCGCCGACGATCAAGCCGGTGCCCGCACCTGCCTTCTTCGCCTCGTTGACGAGTTCGGACTTGGCGAGTGCGACCTCGGCCCGGAACAGCGTCGACACGTTGGCCGACGCGTCCTTGACGAGATTGCCGATGGTCGGCTCGCCGTCCTTGCCGAGGTTGGCATCCGACATCGGAATAGACGGGACGCGCGGAGCGTCGGCGGGCTGCGGAGGCCAGGTGTCCTGATTGCCGCTCACGAGTTCTCCCTTGCTGAACGTTGGTCGGCCTTCATGTTGCCATGCCTGAAGTTTCGAGCCGACGCCCACACGCGGATCGAGGGCATTAACCTCCGCGGTCGACCGCACGCCTGCTCTGTCGCGGGGGCCTGCCGCAGCCGATCGAGCGGAGTCGCGATCACGACTCCGCTCGATCGGGGTGGGCCGACCAGGCCCTGAAGACGGTCAGGCCCGCTTGGCGCGGATCGCCTCGAACACCGCGGGGTCGACGAGGGTCGACGTGTCGCCGAGTTCGCGGCCTTCGGCGATGTCCTTGAGGAGGCGGCGCATGATCTTGCCCGATCGGGTCTTGGGCAGTTCCGGGACGATGTTGATCTCGCGCGGCTTGGCGATCGGCGAGATGTCGACGGCCACCTGCTGGCGCAGTTCGGCGACCAGGTCGTCGCCCGGTGCCGCATGCTCCATCAGGATGACGAACGCGACGATGCCCTGGCCGGTCGTCTCGTCGGCGGCGCCGATGACGGCGGCTTCGGCGACGGCAGGATGTGCGACGAGCGCCGACTCGACCTCGGACGTCGAGATCCGGTGCCCGGACACGTTCATCACGTCGTCGACGCGACCCAGCACCCAGAGCGCGTGGTCCTCGTCGAAGCGGGCGCCGTCGCCCGCGAAGTACCAGCCCTGCTCGGCGAACCGCGACCAGTAGGTCTCCTTGAAACGATCCGGGTCGCCCCAGATGCCGCGCAGCATGCCGGGCCACGGGCGGTCGAGGACCAGGTAGCCCTGCTCGCCGTCGGGCACGGGGGCGCCTTTGTCGTCGACGATCGACGCGCTGATGCCGGGCAGCGAACGCATCGCCGAACCTGGCTTGGTCGCGGTGACGCCGGGCAGCGGGGAGATCATGATGCCGCCGGTCTCCGTCTGCCACCAGGTGTCGACGATCGGGCAGCGTCCGCCGCCGATGACGTCGCTGTACCAGCGCCACGCTTCCGGGTTGATCGGCTCACCGACGCTGCCGAGCAGACGCAGCGACGAGAGGTCGTGCGCGTCGGGGATCTCGCGGCCCCACTTCATGAATGTGCGGATCAGGGTCGGTGCGATGTAATACGTGGTGACGCCGTACTTCTCGATGATCTGGAAGTGGCGGTGCTCGTCCGGCGAATTCGGGGTGCCCTCGTAGATCACCTCGGTCGCACCATTCGAGAGCGGGCCGTACACGAGGTACGAGTGGCCGGTGACCCAGCCGATGTCGGCTCCGCACCAGAAGACGTCACGACCCTCTTTGTGGTCGAACACGTTGTGGAAGGTGTAGGCGGCCTGGGTCAGGTAGCCGCCCGACGAGTGGACGATGCCCTTCGGTTTGCCGGTGGTGCCCGACGTGTAGAGCAGGAACAGCGGGTGTTCGGCGTCGAACGACTCCGGCTCGTGCTCGGGGGACTGCTCGGCGACGGTGTCCTCCCACCACACGTCACGGCCCTGCACCCAGTTCAGGTCCGGGTCGTGGTTGGTGCGGCGTACGACGATGACCTTCTCGATCGACTTCGCTGCGTCGGCACCGGTGCCGAGGGCTTCGTCGACGGCCTCCTTCAACGGGGCGGGCTTCCCGCGACGGAACTGTCCGTCGGTGGTGATGACGACCTTCGCTTCGGCGTCGTCGACGCGGGAGCGCAGAGCGGCGGCCGAGAAGCCGGCGAACACGACCGAGTGCGTCAGACCGAGGCGTGCGCACGCGAGCATCGAGATGATCGCTTCGGGGACCATCGGCATGTAGATGGCGACGCGATCTCCCGCGACCAGGCCGATCGATGAGAGGTAGTTCGCGGCGCGCGACACCTCGTCCTTGAGCTGGCTGTAGGTGATGTCCCGTGTGTCGTCGAGCGGCTCGCCGACCCAGTGGATCGCGACCCGATCGCCCTTGCCCGCGGCGACGTGGCGGTCGACGCAGTTCACCGCGACATTCAACTCGCCTCCGACGAACCATTTCGCGAACGGAGCGTTCGACCAGTCGAGGACCTGTCCGAACGGCGTCGTCCAGTCGAGGCGCCGTGCCTGCTCGGCCCAGAACTCGTCGGGGTTCGCGTCGGCGCGGTCGTACATCTCGACGGTCGCGTTCGCGTTGTCGGCGAACTCCTTCGAGGGCGGGTACACCTTGCTGGCTTCGGTCATTCCTCGTCTGCCTTTCCTTGTCGAACTGCCGCGCTGAGAGCACGTCGGCCACCGCGCACAGTGTTGTCTGGCACCGGATGCCGCCTACCTGTGAGGGTAGTCACTGTACGTTGCAAGCGCGTAGCGGGTAGCGACCGTGAGCGGCACTGGCGCGATGAACGGTCGCTCGAGCACGATGGGTGGATGCTGCGCGAGGTCGAGCCGTCGACGCATCGCACGACGGCGCGGCGGACGCATATATCGTGGCCGGTGTGAGTGTTGATCCGCTGGCCCCGCTGCTTGACCTGCCCGACGTCCGCGATGCCGCGGAGTTGGCACGCGACGCGTTGGGAGTGGTGCATCGGCATCGCACCAACCTGCGCGGGTGGGACAAGACATCGCGCGAGGCGTCGTGGCGTGCGGGTCGTTCGTCCGCAGCCATCGAAGGCGGCAGCGTCGAACTGCAGCGCGACGCACAGTTCGACGATCCGATCACCGAAGGCGCGATCCGGGTGGCCCAGGCTCTCGACACCGACGGGATCGACCAGCTCGTGTCGGTGTTTCGTCGCGCCCCTGCGCAGGCTCTCGCTCGACTGCACACGCTCGCCGCAGCCGGCGTCGTCGACGATCCTGAACTGCTCGGCCGTCCACGGTCGGATCCTCATATCGCGCAGCGTCTGGACTTCCTCGGTCAGCTCATCACC
Organism: Gordonia liuliyuniae; assembly: GCF_021739025.1. Lineage (GTDB taxonomy): Bacteria > Actinomycetota > Actinomycetes > Mycobacteriales > Mycobacteriaceae > Gordonia > Gordonia liuliyuniae. The sequence goes on from NZ_JAKKOT010000002.1 coordinate 756,525, forward strand.
GGCGGGACGACGGTCCCCGCACCGGTGGTGGCGGCGATCGTCCACGGCGAACTGCTGTCGTTGGCCCCGTTCACCGAGGGGAACGGCGTGGTCGCACGCGGGGCGTCGCGCCTAGTGTCCGCGTCGACGGGCCTGGATCCGCATCTGCTCGGCGTCCCCGAAGTGACGTGGTTGAAACGCATCGGCGAGTACCGCGAACTGTCGACGACGTTCGGCACCGGCGACCCTTCCGCAATCGGAGCGTGGATCGTCCTGTGTTGTGAGGCGATGGAGGCGGGGGCCGTCGAAGCCAAGTCGATCGCCGACGCGGCCGCTGGCTGAGTTGCACACGATAACGAGCCGCACACGATAACGCGCCTGCACACGATTGCGGGCGGTGCCGGTGGTCGATTGTCATCTCGACCGGGCACCGCCCGCGAGCACGAGCGAAAGTTACCAGGCGTGCTGGGTGGGTTGTGTGGGCCGCCTCGGCGTTCCCAAGTCCACCTCAACGTGTACTCGAAATACAGCGACGCTTTCCCTGTGTGAGTTCACGAATGGTGGCCGAGGGTTCGCAGGCGCACAACGCTTCTGCCAATGCGGCGTGCTCCGCGTGGGTGCTTGCCGCCCGTGCTGGGAACCTCAGATCCGGGGGCTCAGGCCTTCTCTGCTGGCCTGAACTTTGCCGTCTGTGATTCCGTAACCACATTCTTACCCTGTGACTGTCGTCACTGCAAGGGGTTCGACGGAAATCGATCGAGATCGATCAGGCGGCGCGAAGCTGCAGGTGACGGGCCTGGTGGCGGTGATAGATGACCGCTGCGGCGGCGATCGCTCCGATCCCTGTGGCGCACAGTGCTCCTCGTCCGAGTGTGCCGGGACTCGGCCGGTGGGAGGCGGCTGCGGGAGTAGCGAAGTCGAGGATCTCCCATTCGTTATCGGCGGCGTGACGGCGGAGAGTTCTGCCTGGATTCACGACTGCCGGCCTGCCGACGGCGTCGAGCATGGGGAGGTCGGTGGCGGAATCGGAGTAGGCGTAGCACTGGCTCAAGTCGTATCCGCGCTCGGCCGCCAACTCTTCGACGACGGCGGCCTTCTCGTCGCCGTAACAGTAGAAGTCGAGATCGCCGGAGTAGAGGCCGTCGATCACGCGCATGATGCTGGCGCGGACGATGTCGACGCCGAGCAGGTCGCCGATCGGCTCGACCATCTCGATGCCCGATGCCGAGATCAGCACGACGTCGTGGCCGGCGTCCTTGTGTTGCTCGATCAGTTCGAGGGCCTCCGGGAACACGACCGGGCGCACCACGTCGTCGAGGGTTTCGGCGACGATCGACCGCACTTGCGCGGCGTCCCAGCCGGTGGACATGTCGGTCACGTGTTTGCGGAGCTTGTCGACGTGGTTCTCGTCGGCGGCGGTCAGCAGGAACTGGAGTTGCGCTATTCCGGACCGCAGCATCGTGCGGCGCGACAGGAGTCCGCCCTCGTAGAACGGGCGCGTGAATGCGAGGGCACTGGAGCGCGCGATGACCGTCTTGTCGAGGTCGAAGAAGGCGGCGATGCGCGTAGGCTGTGCCGTGGTCACGTTCGATATCGTACATCGCCGGAATGTGATCCACGGAACACGAAATGGGTAATAGTTGGACTTGCAATCTTCGCGTCGGCGCGTGTAACTTGGGGTTTGTCCGGCAATGCCGGAAGCATTCAGCCCGACCCCCCGGGGCTGAACTGCTGATGACCCCGGCCTCCTCCCCCCTGGCCGGGGTCGTCTTCTATTCTGAGGCCTTTCTGTACGGCTGATCGAGCATTTCTCTCGCCGTGAATCGAATTCTCCAGGCTGTTTGAGACGTTTCCCAGTATTCGTCGCGCTCCGGGCGTATGTTCTACTGACAAGCTGCCGGAGCATTACAATTTCTTCAGCGGAATCCCCTATGAACTGCAGCATCCCGGCGGATCGCTGCCCGGGTCCAACGACTTCGGCTGTACGCCGACGCCGGAGCATCCGCGCCCGGTGATTCTCGTGCACGGGACCGGCGGCGCGCAGGCGACCAATTGGGGGCCGTACCCGGCGCTCCTCTCCAATCGCGGATACTGCGTCTTCGCCCTGATCTATGGAGCGATCCCGGGAGCTCCGTGGCCGGTCAACCAGATCGGCGGCTTGGGCAAGCAGGACGTCAGCGCTCGACAGCTCGACCGTTTCGTCGACAAGGTTCTCGCAGCCACCGGTGCCGAAACCGTCGATCTCATCGGCCATTCCCAGGGCACCTACATGCCGACGTACTACGTGAAGTTCCTCGGCGGAGCCGAGAAGGTGACCAAGTACGTCTCGCTCGCACCATTGTGGCGTGGCGCGGCGAGCACCGTCCCCATCCCGAACATCGGAAGAATGCTCGGTGCGATCGACATGCCGGTCTGCACCGGTTGCGGCGGCATGATGGCGGGGTCGGCGATGAACAAGAAGATATGGGCAGGCGGCAGCCCGTACGTGACGGGAATCGACTACACGAACATCATGACGCGCGGCGACGAGTTCGTCGTCCCGTACACCTCGGGCTACGTGAAGCCGCGCGCAGGCGAATCGGTCGCCAACATCGTCGTCCAGCAGGGCTGCGCCAAGGACTTCAGCGACCATTTGGCCATCGCGAGTTCGCGCCGCGCCGCCTACCACGTGCTCAATGCGCTCGATCCGGCGCATCCGGTCACCGTGCCATGCGAGTACGTCGCACCGTTCACCGGGCAGCACTTCTGAGTTACGGGCAGGGTGGTTGAGCGACTGCCTTGGCTGTTGAGTACCCGACGGGGCTACTGACCTGGAGAGATACCAGCCTGTGGATAACGGGCTTTTCGATGTGCGGTGATCGACGCATCATCAGGCCATGACTGATGTCCTGCTGGTCCTCACCGACAACACACTCCACTCCGACCTCGCACGCTGCGCCGCGGCCGCCGGATACACGATGGTGATCGGCGACGCGGTGTCGTGCCGCCACGACTGGCTGCGTGCGTGCGCGGTGGTCGTCGACGCCGACGCGACGGCGGTCCTCGCCGTCCTGCACCCGCCGAAGCGTCCGGCCGTGGTGGTCGTCGGAGCCTCCGACGACGACCCGCGCGCGTGGCAGACCGGACTCGCGTTGGGGGCGCAGGGCGGATTCGTCCTCCCGGACGAAGAGGCCGGCCTGGTCGGCGCCCTCTCGGAGTTCCGGCGGCCGGTCCGTCGGCCCGCGGGCGCGGTCGCGGTGATCGGCGGGCACGGGGGAGCGGGGGCGTCGTCGCTGGCCGCTGCCGTCGCGCTGGTCGCTGCGCGCGACGGTGAGCGCGTCCTGCTGCTCGACGCCGACCAGTCCGGTGCTGGAGCCGACCTGATCCTGGGGGTGGAGGACGAGCCGGGCCTGCGGTGGCCGGACGTCACCGGCGAGACCGGAGCCATCGCGGGGCCGGCGTTGCGCGCCGCACTTCCCGGGGTCGGGCGGGTCAGCGTGATGACGTCCGCGCGTGACGATGTCGAACCGTTGCGGCCCGACACCGTGCTCGCCGTGGTCGACGCCGGACGGAGCGCGGGTGATGTGGTCGTCGCCGACGTGGGACGCGAACCGGGGCCGGTCGCTGCGGCCCTCGTCGACAGCGCGGACTTCGCTGTCGTCGTGACCACCGCATCCGTTCACTCCGTCGCGGCCACACGTCGTACGGCCGCTCGGCTCGTTCCCGAACGCGACGTCGTGCTCGTGGTCCGCGGGCCGTCGCCCGGCGGCCTTCGGGCGAGCGACGTGGCGGCCGCCATCGGGTTGCCGCTGCTCGGCGGGTATCGGCCCGAGCGCGCCCTCCCACAGCGGTGCGAGGGCTCGGGGTTGTCGCTGCGGTCCCGCAGCCCGCTGACGGCGGCCGCACAGGACGTCTACCGTCGGCTGCATGCGGGAGCGGCGCGATGACCGCCGTCGGACGCGCCGACCTGCTGGATCGGGTTCGCGACCGGTTGGCGACACAGACCAGTGACCCCGAGCCCGCGGTGATCGCGGACGCGATCCGGGCGGAGTCGGGCGGGCTGCTCGGTGACACCGATCTGCTCGACGTGCTGCGGTATCTGCAGACCGAGATGGTCGGTGCGGGACGGTTGGAGGGGCTGCTCGCCGACCCGGATGTCACCGACGTCCTCGTCGTCGGGCCCGACCGCGTCTGGGCCGACCGCGGCGACGGGCTGGAGCTGACCGGCGTGCGGTTCGATGACGAGGCCTCGGCGCGGCGGCTCGCGGGCCGTCTGGCCCTCGGCGCGGGCCGACGACTCGACGAGGCTCAGCCCTGGGTCGACGGACAGTTGGCGGGAGTCGGACGACGGGACGTGACCGTCCGCTTGCACGCGGTGATCCCGCCGCTGGCTGTCGACGGCACGTGCATCTCGTTGCGCGTTCTGCGCGGCGCGACTCAGACTTTCGACGCGTTGGTGAAGACGGGGTCGATCCCCGGCGAAGCCGCCGACCTGCTCCGTGAGGCGGTCGCGGCCAGGCTCGCGTTCCTCATCGTCGGCGGCACCGGATCCGGGAAGACGACGCTGCTCAACGCACTCCTCGGCCAGGTGGATCCGGGTGACCGCGTCGTCACCGTCGAAGACGCGTCCGAACTCGCGCCGCAGCACCCGCACATCGTGCGGCTCGTGTCCCGGAACGCGAACGTCGAGGGTGTGGGGAACGTGCCGGTCCGGGCCCTCGTCCGGCAGGCGTTGCGGATGAGGCCGGACCGGATCGTCGTCGGCGAGGTGCGGGGCGCTGAGGTGATCGACCTCCTGATCGCGCTCAACACCGGGCACGACGGGTGTGCGGGAACTCTGCACGCGAACTCGACGTCGGAGGTCCCGGCTCGGATGGAGGCGCTCGCCGCGCTGGGTGGCATGGACCGGGCCGCGCTGCACAGTCAGCTGGCCGCGGCGATCCAACTCGTCCTCGGGTTGGGTCGGGACCGCGACGGACACCGAGGTCTCCTCGAGATCGGTCTTCTGACCCGGGCCGACGACGGACTCACCACGATCGAACGGGCGTGGTCGAGGCGGTCTGGGTTCACGGCGGCGCGAGCCCGGATCGACGCATTGATCGCCGACAGGCGGCCGCGATGACCGCGGCCTTTCTCGCGGCAGGCGGGATCGGTCTGCTGTTGTGGCCGAGGCCCGCCGTCTGGTCGCGGCTTCCGTCTGCCGAGCGGCATCGGCAGAGTCGACGCGTCGACCCGGTGTGGCTGTTCGCGGCGGCTCCGGTCCTGGCTGCTGCCGTGGTCGGCGTCGGTCCGGGGATTGCTATCGGGATCGTCGCCGTCACGGCGATCGCGCTGCGGCGTCGAGCGGTGCGTCGCGCAGAACTGGACCGTCGCCGTGATGAGCTGCGGCGTGCGTTGTCGTTCATGATCGCCGAGATGTCGGTCGGTGCCCCGGTTGTCCTCGCCTGTCGCAGTGCTGCTGACGAACTCGCGGGCGACGGCCCGTCGCCGGTCTCGACGGAACTGGCGCGAATGGCTGCGCGAGCCGAACTCGGCGGTGACCCGGCCGACGCGGCCGCCTGCGGAGCAGGCGACGTCGGAATCGATCGATTGGCGACCGCGTGGGCCGCGTCGTCGAGTCGGGGCCTTCCGATGGCAGATTTGTTGCAGATGCTCCGTTCGGATCTGTCGGCTCGTGCCGATCACGCGTCGCGGACCCGTGCCGGCCTGGCCGGCCCGCGGGCGACGGCGATGGTGTTGGCGTTGCTGCCGGCCTTGGGGATCGGACTCGGGCATCTGATGGGGGCTGCGCCGCTCGCGGTGCTGTTGTCTCCGGGGATCGGAGCCATCCTGCTGGTGGTGGGCGCCGCACTCGTGTCGGCGGGGGTCTGGTGGACGAACGCGATCACCGAGAAGGCCCTCCGATGACGGTGCTCGTCGTCGCCCTGTTCGCCGCCGCCGGTCTCTGGATGTGGCCGTCCGCCGACTGGGTGCTTGCTCGCGTCGTCGACCGGCCGACCAAGGTCCGTGAGGCGCGGTGGTTGGGTAGGTCCCGCGCCGGCCCGGATCCGTTCGACGTCGCCGCGACGTACGACCTGTTCGCTGTCTGCCTGCGCGCTGGACTGCCGGTCGCCGCGGCCGCCGAGGTCGCTGCCGAGCACGCGCCGCCGGTCATCGGCGAGCCGATGGCGCGTGCCGCCGATCTGCTCGCGCTCGGCGCCGACGGTCAGACGGCATGGGCCGTCGACGCGGCAGGCGACGAGTCGTTCGCCGAACTCGCGGCCCTCGCGCGTCGCGCGGCGCGGGCCGGGGCGTCCCTCGCGGACGGCGTCGCCGAACTGGCGTCGGCGACGCGTCGTCGTGCAGCGGACGAGGCCGTGGAGGCGGCGGAGAAGGCCGGCGTCAAAGTGAGCGGTCCCCTCGGTCTGTGCTTCCTTCCGGCGTTCGTCTGCCTGGGTATCGTGCCTGTCGTGATCGGCCTCGCCGCCGGGATGCTGACGTCGGTGTAGCCCTGTGGAATCCGATGGAACTGGATGTCCGCGGCGTGCGTCTGACCTTGTGAGGGCTCGAGACGCGAGCCCGACATGAGGGGGACGACATGGGCACGAGTCGATTGATGCAGTGGTGCAGCGAGGTCCGAACGCTGACCGGCCAACTCGTCACGGACGAATCGGGGATGTCCACCGTCGAGTACGCGATCGGGACCGTCGCTGCGGCGGCGTTCGGTGCGTTGCTCTACACGGTGGTCACCGGCGACAACATCTTGTCTGCATTGACGGGGATCATCACGCGGGCATTGAGTACGGCGGTGAGTTGAGGTGTGGGCGCGGTTGCTACGGGACGAGGGCGGGATGGTGACGGTGGAGGCGGCGTTCGCTCTCGCGGCGATCGCGGTCTTTCTGGTGACGGGGACCGGCGCGGTGGCTGCGGTCGTGATGCAGATTCGGTGTACGGACGCCGCTCGTGAGGTTGCTCGGCTTGCTGCTGCGGGCGACACTTCGGCGTCGGAGGTGGGGCGTTCGGTGGCACCGGGCGGCGCACGGATCTCGGTGTCGGCCGGCGGGGAGACGGTGACCGTGTCGGTGTCGGCGGGCGTTCCGATGTTGCCGATGGTGACGGTGTCTGCGCGGGCAGTCGCCGCGATGGAGCCGGGCGGGGTTCGGTGAGGTGTCGTGACGAGGAGGGGTTCTCGACGGTGACCGGGGCTGCGGTGATCGCGGTTCTGGCTGCTGTTCTCGTCGGCGTTCTGTATGTCGGGGCGGCCGTGTTGGCTCGCCATCGTGCGCAGTCGGCGGCGGATCTGGGCGCGTTGGCTGCGGCGTCTGTGCACGTGTCGGGGAGTGCGGATGCGTGCGAGGTCGCTCGTGAACGGGTCGCCGACCAGGAGGGGTCGCCGTCCGTGGCGGAGTGCGTGGTCGACGGCCAGGACGTGGTGGTGCACGTCGTGGTTCGGGTACAGCTGGGCGGTCTGGGGGTTCGTGATGCGATCGCGGTGGCGCGGGCTGGTCCGGTTCAGTCGTGACCGACCGGAATCGAATCGTCCCGTCCGCCGATCTGATCCACCATGTGGTCTGGATCGGCGGAGCAAGCTCGCCCAGCCGTGTCCCGGGCCGTCACGAGCCGTAGTGTCGCCCGATCAGGCGTAGCAGTTTGATCGCGTGCTCTTTGTCGAGCGGCTCGTTTCCGTTGCCGCACTTGGGTGATTGCACGCACGACGGGCAGCCGCTCGTGCACGCGCACGATGAGACGGCTTCGTCGGTGGCGGCGATCCAGTCGTCGAACGCCTCGTGACCGCGTTCGGCGAAACCGGCACCGCCGGGGAACCCGTCGTAGACGAACACCGTCGGCAACCCGGTCTGCGGGTGCAGGTCGGTCGACAAGCCGCCGATGTCCCAGCGGTCGCACGTGGCGACGAGTCCCAGCATGCCGATCGCCGCGTGCTCGGCGGCATGGAGTGCGCCCGGGAACTTGTCGGGGGCGATCCCGGCAGCGACCAGCGCATCCGGTTCGACGGTGTACATCACCGCACGCGTCGACAACTGGTGCTCGGGCAGATCGAGGGGGACCTGGTCGAGGATCTCGCCGGTGAGCGCCTTCCGCAGGAAGCCGACCACCTGGCTGGTGACGGTCACCTCGGCGAATGAGACGGTCAACGGGCCGAACGACCGTTGCTCGACGACACGGTCGACGACGACCTCGCTGACTTCACGAGCAGTCGTCGTCCAATCCGGCTCCTCCGGGTGAGCGAGCGCGAGACCGTCGTCGAGCGCGAGTTCGTCGACGACGAAGCTCTCACCCTGGTGCAGATACACCGCGCCCGGGAACACCGATGTCATGGCGCGTGACGTGTCGACGGTGCCCAGTAGCCGCGACGTCGTCGCGTCGACGATGAGGACCTGGCCGCCGATGCCGCCGCGGATGTCGATGTCGCCGTGCGGATCGAGGCCGGGCGCCGGATACCAACCGGCCTTGCGCCGCTTCAGCTTCCCGTCGTCGACGAGGCCGGCGATCACCTCGTCGGCATGCCAGCCAGTCGCCTCGGCATCAGAGATGGGGAACTCGGTGGCCGCACACAGCAGATGCGGTCCGAGAACGTACGGGTTCGTCGGATCGGTGACCGTCGCCTCGACGGGTCGCTCCAACAACGCGTCAGGGTGGTGGACGAGATATGTGTCGAGCGGGTCGTCCCGGGCCACCATGACCACCAGCGAACCTTCCCCGCGACGACCCGCACGACCGGCCTGCTGCCAGAACGAGGCGACGGTACCCGGATAGCCTGCGACGACGACGGCGTCGAGTCCGCTGATGTCGACGCCGAGTTCGAGTGCGTTCGTCGTCGCGACCCCGAGGAGTTCGCCGTCGGACAGCGCTCGCTCGAGTCGGCGTCGATCGTCGGCCAGATACCCGGCACGGTAAGCGGCGACTCGATCGACCAGTTCGGGCGCCGACTCGGCGAGCAACTGGCGGGCCTTCACCGCAGTCACCTCCACGCCGCGTCGCGAACGGACGAAGCACAGGGTGCGTGCACCCTCCACCACGAAGTCCGCGAGGAGTCGCGCGGCCTCGGCGCCCGCAGAGCGTCGAACGGGGGCTCCGTTCTCGCCGCCGCGTTCGGTGTCGGTCGTGCCCTCGACGAATCCCGGCTCCCACATCGCGACGGTCCGTTCGCCGTGCGGCGACGTGTCGTCGGTGACCGCTACGACGTCGTCACCGATCAATCGAGACAGCGCTTGCGCCGGATTCGAGACGGTCGCGCTGGCACCGATGACGACCGGGTCCGCCCCGTAGCGGCGTGCGATCCGCAGCGTCCGCTGCAACACCAGCGCCGTGTGCGAGCCGAACACGCCCCGGTAGTGGTGGCATTCGTCGACGACGATGTACTTCAGCTTGGCGAAGAACTGGCGCCACTTGGCGTGCGACGAGCAGATCCCGACATGCAGCATGTCCGGGTTGGTGAAGATCCAGCGCGAATGCATCCGCGCCCACTGCCGCAGCTCGGAGTCGGTGTCGCCGTCGTAGGCGCTCGGCTGCAGATGGCTCAGCGACGGCACGCCCGCGATGATCTGAGCCGTCGCCCTCAATTGGTCGGCGCCGAGCGCTTTGGTCGGCGACAGGTAGAGGGCGGTGGCGTTCGGGTCCTGCGCGAACGTGGTGAGGATCGGGAGTTGATAGGCCAGCGACTTGCCCGACGCGGTGCCGGTGCACACGCAGACGTGGCGGCCCGCGTACGCGTGATCGGCGGCCTCGATCTGGTGGCGCCACGGGCGTCGCAGCCCGTGGTCGGTGAAGGCGTCCCGCACCTCGGGATGAACCCAGTCCGGCCACTCGCTGAATTCGGCTGTGCGCGTGGGTATCACGGCCATGTGGGTGAGCGGAGACTCGTCGCCGGACTCGGCGCCCGCGAGGGTTCTGCCGAGCAGTTCGCTGCCGTAAGTGGCATGCTGCATCGACGTCGCTCCAATGTGTTCGGGGTAGGCACGTCAGTTTACCGTCGGAGCTGGGCACGAGCCGGTCACGGGCAGTTTGGTTCCGAACGCGCTAAAAGTATCGCGCGGGCCGGAAACGTGGTTAGCTAAAAGCGGTCGCACACTCCGCTCAAAGGGCGGAGTCCGTTGCGAACGTGGTACTGCAGTCGGTTCCATCGCCGTATGGCGAGGTCTTGTCGAGGTATGGCGGTCGGAACAGGCCCCCGCCGGGGACGCTCCGTGGCGGGTGATGAAAAGTTAGGAATGCAGTAGATGGCACAGGGCACTGTGAAGTGGTTCAACGCGGAGAAGGGCTTCGGCTTCATCGCGCCTGACGAGGGCAACGACGACGTGTTCGTCCATTACTCGGAGATTCAGGGCAACGGCTTCCGCACCCTCGAAGAGAACCAGCGCGTGGAGTTCGAGGTCGGCCAGGGCACCAAGGGTCCTCAGGCCACCGGAGTCACCGCAGTCTGATTTCGTACGCCCTCGGGCGTCCCAGACTTACGAGACAACACTCCCGGCACCGCTTCGGCGGTGTCGGGAGTGTTGCGTTGCGACCACGAGCGTTGTGGTGTGCCGCTGTTGTATTGGGCCGCAGTAGGATCGACACGTGAGCCAGATGTCGTTGTTCTCCGCGGACACGGAAGACCCCGTGATCGACGATCTCGCAGGCCTGCTCGCCGGACAGGGACAATCGGTCCACACGAACCTGGGGGCTCGAGTATCGATCGTCCTCGGCGCGCAATGGCGTGCTGACGAGATCGCCGCGGACATCATGGCGACCGGACTCGACGCGCAGACGCTGATCTCCGATGAGGGGTCGCCGATCGCGCGGACCGAAGCCAACCCGCGGATCACCGCATTGCACCGCCGCTGGTCGTCTGGCGCAGTGAAAGCCGTCCCTGAGGGTTGGACGCCGAGTGCGCGTGCTCTACGACTGTGGGTGCTCGCGTCGGGCCGATTCGACGGCCCCCACTACATGCTGGGCCTCGACCCGAGTGCCCCGGAGACGCACGCGCCCCTCGCCACCGCGCTGATGAGAGTCGGCATCGCGCCGACCCTCATCGGAGTCCGTGGAAGTCAACCGGCGCTGCGAGTGTCCGGGCGCAAGCGCCTGACGCGGCTCGCCGAGACCGTGGGAGTCCGGCCTGGTGACGCTCCAGACGGAGTGTGGCCGGGGGAGTGTTAGAAGCCTCTCGCGAACGATTTCGCCACCAGTGCTTTGAGTGCTGGGTGGCTGATCGTATCGACGTCGACGGGCTCCACGACCTTCAAAGCGGGCATGGTGCCGGCTGAGAGGGGGCCGTCTGATCTGCAACGCGCAAGGTAGCGGTTCGCCCCCGCTAGGTAGGCGTCGACCCAGGCAGGCTTCCACTGAGGCGGGTTGCTCGCGTCTACCGGATCGAATCCGAGCTCGCGGACAGCCCGGACCCGAAGTTCGATGAGGCGGGCGTCGGCGGCATCTCGTTCCGCATCAGTGGTCGCTGTTTCGATGGCCGCGGCCAAGGAATCGAGTGATTCACCCTGCGCGGCCAACCAATCGAAGCTGAGGTCGGCGACAGTCGTCTCCCACGCCGTGTCCATCGCTGCGACCAACTGACATTGGGTGGTCGTCATGGCACTGAAGCGTACGAACGACTGCCCGTTCGGGGTGTCGAGCCATACCTCGAAATCGAAGTCCGAGTCGGTTGCCATGTCGCGGTTCGCTGGAGTCCCGGATGGGTAGTTGTCTGCTGTCAGAGTCGAGTGCGGCCCTACGCGGGCGGCGTCAACAGCGGCTTCCCTCGGTCGGTCGGAGAATGAACTGAGCAGCGGAGAAGCGGTCGGGATCGGCGCAGCGCCCGCCGGAGACGGCGCGTGTGCAGCGTTCGGTTCCGGGGCTCCGGCGCGGGAAGGCTGTCGGGCGGGCTTCTGCGACGGGGCACCGAAGAGCGTCGTTCCCTGAGCCTGAATATCGGGGATGGTCTGCGCTGACTGTAGACGACGCACATATGCGGAGTACCCGACCGCGATCACCAGGAGAAGATAAGCGCCGACCAGGAAGACGGCCAACCAGAGTGTGGTTACGAGAAAGCGTAAAAGGACCCCGACGATGCCGAAGTCGAAGACTCGCAGATCCCACAGCAACCACCAGATCAGCAGCAGTATCGGGAGGCATACGACGAGTGCGATGGTGGTGGCTCCGCGCGAGACACGAGTCGCATAGGTGAGGAGATCACTTCGCTCGGACTCGGTATGAGGAGTCGGGCGAGCGTTCATGGACTGAGGCGCCACGCTGCGAAGCGTTGCGGTGTAGACCGCTTTGAACACGGAGTCGGGGCGCGAGTCCACTCAGGACTCCTTTCTCGGTACGGCGTCGGAGCGCCGCTGTGCTAGTGCGGTGCGTGGAGATCAGTGGGGCAGAAGCTGTTTCAGTGCCGGGCTCTTGATCGATGCCGAGTTGACGAACTGGTACTGGCTGAGCGTTGGAAGGCTGTTCGCAGGCGGATGCGTGCGATAGGCGTCCAAGGAGTACACCCGAATCTGGCGGGCGTAGGCCGCGGCGTCGGTCGTCGACCATGCGGGGACCTCGTCCGACATGGGGTCGAAGCCGAGTTCGCCGGTACCCTGCGTGCGGAGAGACATGAGCGCGGCAGCCCGCTGCGGCTTGTCACTCGAGAAGAATCTCCAGACACCGGCGCCGGCGAGGCCGAGTGCACCGAGGATGAAGACTAAGTTCACCATTCCGATGACGCCAGCGGCCACGAAGACGATCCAGAGCGCTGCACACACACCAGCGCCGATGAAGAAGCGTTTAGCGATTGTTGCGTTGCGTTCGTCTGGGTTGAAGGTGGCGAATTCGATCTGTTCGCGTCGCGGCGACTTCCATTCGGACTTGATCGCTTCGACGGCGTCTCGCCAGTGCTTGTCGTTGGCTTCGATCTCCTCGGCCATCGCCGCAGCACGTCCGTACCACGCGGTGAACGCCTCGCCGTCCGGTGTCTGCCGCCAAATCGCGAATGCCTGCCGGTCTCGCTTGTCCTCTTCCTGGCCGCGTCGAACGGCCTCCTCGCGTTGGAGTTGCAGCTGGTCTCGCTGGATTTCGAGCTGCCGAACCAGCAGTTGGTTGTTTGCCGCGGTTGCTCGAGCGATCTCGCTCTGGACCCGAATCATCTCGGCATTGGCCAGCGCAGCGGCCTGCGATTGAGTCTCAAGAGTCCGGAGCTGTCGCTCGGTGACTGCAGCAGTTTGCTTGGCGGCAGCAGCAGTTTGCTTGGCGGCAGCTGTGGCGCGCGCCGAGTCGGCGAGCATCGACCGCTGGTAGTGGCTGTACTTGGGCATTGTGATTCCTAAATCGGGGGCGGGTGACTTATCCGGTGCGCGTTCGGAGAACTACGTCGCCGTCCTCGACGTCGGAGGTCTGATCGTCCGCGCCTCTCCGCATTTCGCTGCTGTGTCAGCGCGGGATCAGATGGTTGCGTCCGACGACGAACCCTGCGCCGTAGAGGTTTCCGGCGTAGCGCCCGTGCTTCGACTTGACGAAGGTCGAACGCGCGCCGCCGAGGTCGAAGTAGCCTCCGTTGCGGGTAGCGATGATGCGAACGCGAGTGTTGGGGCGGCCGGGGACCTTCACCGACATCACGTTTCCGCGCACCCAGACCTTGGTGTAGGAGGTCGAGTGGTCGTAGAAGACGTTGTTCTTCACTTTGAACGTGTAGGCGCCGTTGTCGATGCCGTACGTCTTTGCGTCCGCGTCACCAGCGGCGACGGTGACGCCCGTGACTGCGGCAGCGCCGATGGTGAGGGCTGCGATTGTGCGCTTGAGGGTGGTGATCATCGTGTCGGATTCCTTGAGGTCGTGTATCGGGATCGATATCTAGGGAGCGCGAACTACGGAGTGCAGCCGGCAAGCTGTGTCAGTCGGGCCGGGATGTCGCCGGTCTTGACGACCTTCCCGTCCTGCCACGTGTGGGTGAGGGTCGCGCGGCCCGTCATGTCGGCATTCGAGTCGCCTTCATTGGGATAGCGGTACGTGACGACGACGGTGTCGTCGCCGTCGTTCTTCACGGACTCGACCGGCGGGTAGCAGGTGGCAGCAGGGCCGACGTACTCGCCGTCATGGAAGAGCATGATCCCGACCGGGCTCGAGTTGGTGGCCATTTCGACAGTGGTCGTAGCGAAGCCGAGCGTCGCACAAGGCTCCGGTATCTGCGTCGCAGTGGTTCGCCACGCCCAGTCGTTCATCGTCGGCAGGGCTGCGATCGCCCGCTGGACAGTCGACGTCATGTCCTTGGACCGGTCGCAGGACGTGGTGGACGCGGTGGACGTGGTCGACGGCGCGGTGGACGAATCCAGCGATTTGATCCGCACGTCCTCGCACTTGAAATGCTGCTGACCGACCGACATGTCAGTGATCTCCGACGGGTTCACGGTCCGTCGGCCGTCGACCACCCACTCACCCGCCTCACCTGCACCGCTTCCGGGTTTGAACGCGAAGTCGATGACGCGTCCGGACTTCGGCGATGGCATCTCGGTGCTTCCCAACGCGAGAGCCTTGTCTTTGCGGCACATGGCCCGGGCGAGGATCCGTTCGCCGGGAAACACCCAGATCCCGGTGCCGAACTTGATGTTCATCGTCTCCCCGGGGGCCGCCATGAGTCTGAGCTGCCCGTTCTCCCAGCGGTATACCTGGAAGAGTGAGTTGGAACCGAACATTCCGACGGGTACGACGATCTCAGCGCCCGGCTTACCGTCGAGATCGTAGAAGGCGATCTTGTCGCCGAAATCGTCCGGAACCGGAGTAGTCGCGAGACTGTCTGCGGCGTCGACGTCCACCGTCGCCGTCGTGCCGTCGGGAGCCGTGGCCGAGACGAACTTAGTTCCGCTCGGGTGGACGCTGATCGCCATCGGCGTACCGGACCCGTCAAGATCGACAACGGCGACCGGGGTGCAGGATCCGCTCACATCGGGTGGACATGGGTTCGCAGCCTCCGCAGTGGGCGTCGGAGCGGACGGGTCTGATCCGGTCCCGGAGTCGTTAGTCCCACACGCGGCGACCACGGTAGCCGTGATCAGGACCGCCCCAGCGATGATCGCGAATCGACTGCGCCGCACCGCTGTACCCATATAGACCACGATTGTCCCCCCGCAGGCGAAACGCCTGTTCGGCTCATTCGTCACAATTTAGCGACGACTATCCGACACGATAACCTAACTATGGATGCCCAATCCATTATTGGGTTGCCATGACCGCACGGAGGATGATCGATGAATGTCCTTACGAGGAGCCGATTACGTGCAGCGCACTGAGGCGTTGTGCCGGATTCTCAAGTCATATCGCGTGCTCAGCGGTCTGACCCAGCTCGAGTTGGCGGATCGGCTCGGGGTTGTCCAGTCGCTCGTATCGAAGGTTGAGTCGCGCGAGCGTCGGCTCGATCTGATCGAGATGCAGGAGTACCTGAAGCCACTCGGCCGGACCGTCCACGATGTCCTCGCCGACCTCGAGCGGTACCCCGTAGCGACCGGTCGAAGTGCGGTGGAAGAACTTGCTCACGAGACGGTCTCGCGTGTCGTCGACGACGAATGAGATCAGTCCACTCCGATTACCTGGGGTGGAGTGCAGACGACACCATATATAAGGTACAACGGCATCGAAGCGTTACAACGGAACCGAACACCGATATAACGGCATCGAACAGCGAAACTACAGACCGAAGGGCTCTTAAGTGGCCGCCACTGACAGTGCTGACCCCGCCATCCGGCGACTCGTAATCGTCGAGTCTCCGACGAAAGCGCGCAAGATCGCGGGGTACCTCGGCGCGAACTACGTCGTCGAATCGTCACGTGGACACATTCGGGACTTGCCGCGAGGCGCCGCCGACGTGCCCGCCAAATACAAGGGGCAGCCGTGGGCGCGCCTAGGCGTGAACGTCGACGACGGGTTCGAGCCGCTCTACGTGGTCTCGGCAGACAAGAAGTCGACAGTCTCCGAACTCCGGGCGTTGATGCGCGACGTCGACGAGCTCTATCTCGCGACGGACGGTGACCGCGAGGGGGAGGCCATCGCCTGGCACCTCCTCGAGACGTTGAAGCCGAAGATCCCGGTGAAGCGCATGGTGTTCCATGAGATCACCAAGCCCGCGATCATCGCCGCCGCAGAGAACCCGCGCGACCTCGACACCGACCTCGTCGACGCGCAGGAGACCCGGCGCATCCTCGACCGCCTGTATGGGTACGAGGTGTCGCCGGTCCTGTGGAAGAAGGTGATGCCGAAGCTGTCGGCGGGACGCGTGCAGTCGGTCGCGACCCGAGTCATCGTCGAACGTGAACGCGAGCGCATGGCATTCGTCTCGGCCGACTATTGGGACATCGCCGCGACGATGGATGCCGGAGCGGACGCGAAACCGCGAACCTTCTCCTCACGCCTGGTCAACATTGACGACGAGCGGGTCGCCACCGGACGCGACTTCGGCTCGGACGGCAAGATCAAGAAGGCGACCGGCGTCACCGTGCTCGACGGCGCCCGTGCGAACGCGCTCGCCGCCGGACTCGAAGGCGCCGCGCTCACGGTGACGTCCGTCGAGGAGAAGCCGTACACGCGCCGCCCGTATGCGCCGTTCATGACGTCGACCCTCCAGCAGGAGGCCGGCCGCAAACTGCGTTTCACGTCCGACCGGACGATGCGCATCGCGCAGCGGCTGTACGAGAACGGCTACATCACCTACATGCGTACCGACTCGACAACCCTGTCGGAGTCGGCGATCGACGCGGCGCGCGCTCAGGCCCGCGACCTGTACGGCGACAAGTTCGTGCACTCCTCGCCGCGCCAGTACACCCGCAAGGTGAAGAACGCGCAGGAAGCGCACGAGGCGATCCGCCCTGCGGGCGAGTCGTTCCGTACGCCCGGCCAGGTCGCCTCAGCGCTCGACACCGACGAGTTCCGCCTGTACGAACTGATCTGGCAGCGCACCGTCGCCTCCCAGATGGCCGACGCCCGCGGCACCACCATGAGTCTGCGGATAAGTGGACGCGCGGACACCGGATTGAAGCCTGGCGGCGAAGAGGTGACGTTCGCGTCGTCGGGCCGCACCATCACGTTCCCGGGCTTCCTGTCCGCGTATGTGGAGAGCGTCGACGAGCAGACCTCCGACAAGTCCGACGACGCGGAGAGCCGTCTCCCGAACCTGACCGAAGGCCAGTCGCTGACGGCGTCGACGCTCGTCGCCGACGGACACTCGACCAACCCGCCTGCCCGTTACACGGAGGCTTCGCTGGTCAAGGTCCTCGAAGAGCTCGGCATCGGTCGTCCGTCGACGTACGCGTCGATCATCGGCACCATCCAGGATCGCGGTTACGTGGTCAAGAAGGGCAACGCGCTCGTCCCGTCGTGGATCGCGTTCGCCGTCGTCGGACTGCTGGAGGGCTACTTCAACAGTCTCGTCGACTACGACTTCACCGCGTCGCTCGAAGACGACCTCGACCAGATCGCGTCCGGCGACCAGGATCGGACCCGTTGGCTCACCGAGTTCTACTTCGGTGACGAGGCGCAGCAGTCCGGCGACGACGCGGCGGGCGCCATCGCACGCAAGGGCGGGCTGAAGAAGCTCGTCGGCGTCAACCTGGAGGGCATCGACGCCCGCGAAGTGAACTCGATCAAACTGTTCGAGGATTCCGAAGGTCGGACGGTGTCCGTCCGGGTCGGCCGGTATGGTCCGTACCTGGAGCGGAACGTCGCAGGCCCGGACGCCGAACCCGATCTCAAGCGAGCCAACCTGCCGTCGGACATGACGCCTGACGAGTTGACTCTCGAAGTGGCCGAGAAGCTGTTCGAGACACCGCAGGAAGGGCGCGAACTCGGCGTCGACCCGGTGACCGGACACCGCATCGTCGCCAAGGAGGGCCGCTTCGGCCCCTACGTCACCGAGATCCTCCCCGAGGATGAACCGGAGGACGACGACGGGTCGGCCGGCACGCCCGTCCCGACCATCCCGGCAGGTCCGACACCCCGCGATGGTGGCGAGGGCGGGGTCCCGGCCGGCGACGCCGTCGTAGCGCTCGACGACGTACCGTCCGGCGGAGTCACGACGGCGACGTCGACCGTGAAGAAGGCCGCCAAGAAGACGGCTAAGAAGACGGCTAAGAAGGCCGCGAAGAAGGCAGGCCCCAAGCCGCGGACCGGTTCGCTGTTCAAGTCGATGGAGATCTCGACCGTCACGCTCGACGACGCGTTGAAACTCCTGTCGCTGCCGCGTGTGGTGGGTGTCGACCCGGAGTCGAACGACGAGATCACTGCGCAGAACGGCCGGTACGGTCCGTACTTGAAGAAGGGGACGGACTCGCGGTCGTTGACGTCCGAAGACCAGCTCTTCGAGATCACACTCGACGAGGCGTTGAAGATCTACGCGGAGCCCAAGCGACGCGGTCGCGCCGCTGCCGCACCGCCGCTGCGTGAGTTCGGCAAGAACGATGACGTCAGCGGTGGCGCGATGGTCATCAAGGACGGTCGCTTCGGTCCATACGTGACCGATGGCGAGACCAACGCGAGTCTGCGTAAGGGCGACGAGGTCGCTTCCATCACGCCCGAACGTGCGATGGAGCTGCTCGCCGACCGCCGAGCTCGAGGCCCGGCGAAGAAGGCTGCCAAGAAGACAGCCAAGAAGAGCCCGGCCAAGAAGACCGCAGCGAAGAAGACTACAGCGAAGAAGACCACGGCAAAAAAGACTGCAGCCAAGAAGACCACGGCAAAAAAGACTGCAGCCAAGAAGAGCCCAGCCAAGAAGACCGACTGACGCCAGCGGCACCGTCGTGCCCTGGGCACGACTATGCGCTCAGGGTCGGGGTCTGAGCACGAGGTGACGCTCAGGGCACGAACCGGGCAGGTGGTGCGCGACGGGCACGAACCGGGCAGGTGGTGCGCGACGGGCACGAACCGGGCAGGTGGTGCGCGACGGATCAGTCGGACGAGGTCGGGGAGTTGACGTCGATGTCGGGGCGGGCGAGCAGCGTCTCGATGCCGCGGCCGCGGAGTTCGACGCCTTCGCCGATCGCCCAGTGCGCGGCTTCGGTGTCGCTGGCGAGGAAGGCGGCGCGGGCCGAGCCGAGGACGCGAGTCGGCTCGTCCTTCGCGAGTTCGGTCAGACGCGCGGCCTCATTCACCGGGTCGCCGATCACCGTGTACTCCAGACGCTGCTCGGAACCGATGTGGCCGGCGACCGCCTTGCCCGCGGACACGCCGATGCCCATGTCGACGTCGCCGAGACGTCGGTCGAGTTCCACGCGCAGGTCACGCGCCGCAGCCAGCGCAGCACCCGCGAAGTCTTCCTGATCGAGCGGCGCACCGAAGATCGCGAGGGCCGCGTCACCCTGGAACTTGTTGACGAAACCGCCGTGGCGTCCGACGACCTCGACGACGACCTGGAAGAACTCGTTGAGCAGCTCGACCACCTCGCGTGGCGGTCGGTTGACCGCCAGACGTGTCGAGCCGACGATGTCGACGAACAAGACGCCGACATAGCGTTCCTCGCCGCCCAACTCGGTACCGGTCTCGATCGCGCGCCGAGCGACGTCCTCGCCGACGTAACGGCCGAACAGGTTGCGCAGTTCCTGACGTTCCCGAACATCCGACACCATGTCGTTGAACCCGGCCTGCAATGACCCGAGGTCGTTGCCGTCATACACCTTCACAGCCACGTTCAGGTTGCCCGCACGGACCCGGGCGAGAGCGATCCGCAATTGCTTGATCGGGTCGGTGATCGAGCCGACGAGACGCGTGATCGCGAGGAGCCCGAAGACGAGCGCAGCCGAAGCCATCCACAGGATCGGGCGTTGCAGGCCCTCGGCGTCGGTGTCGATGAACTCCAGACGTTGCAGCGTGATCAGCGCGATGATGACGAGCATCGGGACCGCGACGGTGACCGCCCAGAACGAACTGATTCGGGTGGTGATGCCGGGCGCGTGGACGCTGTCGGGATCGTTCGCCATCGCCGCGACCGTGATCGGGCGAAGGACGCGTTCGGATTGCATGAACGAGAGCACGCCGGTCACCAGACCGCCCACCACGCTGGCGAGCGCCACCAGAGCCGCGTCCTTGCCGGACGTGTTGCTCCAGTTGATCAGGGCCAGGAGGGTGCCGCCGATCGCCCACAATGCGAGGTTGGTGATGGTCAACAGCGTCGGCAACCGGAGTGCGCGTCGACGGGCCGCCCCGTCATCGAGCCGCGACCTGCGTCGGTGCCAGATCAGCACGGGCAGACTCAAGCGAGTCACCACGTACATTCCGACGAGGACGGCGATCACCAGATACACGGCGAACGCGATCTGGTTGGCGCCGTTGGCGTCGCCGATGGAGAAGGCGTCGGCCGGCGGCATGCCCCAGCGCAGGAAGGCGAACGTGAACAATGCGCCGATGAGATTCGCACGGAGCAGGTCGAGGGCAAGAATCGGCCACGGCGTATGAGCCAACCAGCGCAGAGTGTGCGCGGGCCTGGCGAGCCCGAAGCGTCGTGCAACCACGAAGTCCACGGTAGCCGCCTGCTTGCAATTGTTAAACGACGCGCGGTTGGCCGGTCGTCTGAACTGGGGCTTAGGCTGGCATGTGTGACTAATGTCTTCGACCGCATGATCGGACAGGACGTGCTGGCCGCCGAGCTGCGGGATGCGGCGACGTCGGCGAGGGCGGTCGCGGCACGCTTGGACGAAGCCGCCGACGGCGCCGTGTCCATGTTCAGCGACGACCCGCTCGATGAGCTTCCGGTCGGCGTCCGCGAATCGATGACACACGCCTGGCTGTTCACCGGTCCGCCCGGGAGCGGCCGCTCGGTGGCGGCGACGGCGTTCGCGGCCGCGCTGCAGTGTCTGGACCCCGACCGGGTCGGCTGCGGCGAGTGCCGGGCCTGCACGACGACGATGGGCGGTACGCACGGCGACGTGCGGCACATCCAGCCCGACGGCTTGTCGATCTCGGTCGGGCAGATCCGTCACATCGTGTCACTGGCTGCGCGACGCCCGACGACGGGACGCTGGCAGATCGTCGTCGTCGAAGACGCCGACCGCCTCACCGAGCACGGCGCTAACGCCTTGCTGAAGGCCGTCGAGGAACCGCCGGAACGCACGATCTTCCTGCTCTGCGCTCCGTCGGTGGCGCCCGAAGACATCGCGATCACGCTGCGCTCGCGGTGCAGGCACGTCGCGCTCACCGCACCGGCGAGCGACCAGATCGCGAAGGTGTTGATCGAACGCGACGGCATCGACCCGGAGCCCGCGCACTGGGCGGCATCGGTGTCGGGCGGGCACGTCGGCCGGGCCAAACGTCTCGCCACCGACCCGATGTCCCGCGAACAGCGAGAGCAGGCCCTGAGCCTCGCGCGTGCGGCGACGCGTGACTCGACCGCGTTCGCGGCCGCCGACCGACTGGTCAAGACGGCGATCGAGACCGCGGACGCGATCAGTGCCGAAGTCGACGCCGCCGAGACCGACGAGCTGATGACCGCGCTGGGCGCGGGCGGCACCGGAAAGGGGACGGCGCGCCCGCCCCGCGGAACCGCGGGCGTCATCAAAGAACTCGAGAAACGTCAGAGGTCGCGCAAGACTCGTCTGACGCGCGACGTCCTCGACCGCGCCCTCGTCGACCTCGCCGCTCTGTTCCGCGACGCGTTGTCGCGGTCGCTGGGCGCGCAGGTGACCCTCATGCACCCCGACAAAGAGCACGACGTCATCGCGGGCATGGCCGGTTACGCGTCACCGGAGAAGCTCCTCGCCTGCATCGAAGCGGTCCTCGAATGCCGGGACGCCCTCGAGAAGAACGTGAAGCCGAAGTTCGCGGTCAGCGCGATGGTCGTCCGAATCGGCGATCAGCTCGCGAGCAGGCGGTAGCGCGACGGGAGTCAGCCGAGCTGCGGGGCCACCTTGTCGGCGACCAGCGCGAGATGGTCCAGATCGTGGAGGTCGAGTACCTGCAGGTAGAGGCGGGTGACGCCGACCTCGCGGTACGACTCGATCTTCGCGACGACCTCGTCGACGGTGCCCGCCGCGCCGTTCTCGCGGAGTTCGGAAGGCTCCCGACCGATCGCGTCCGCGCGCCGCGCGACATCGGCGTCGCTCTCGCCGCAGCACAGGACGAGGGACGCCGAGTACACGAGTTCGTCGCTGTCGCGCCCGACGCTCGCACAGGTCGTGCGGACGCGGTCGTACATGGCGACGACGGTCTCGCGGGGCGCGAACGGGACGTTGAACTCGTCGGCGAACCGGGCGGCCAGCGCCGGGGTCCGGCGCGGACCGAGGCCACCGATGATGATCGGTGGGCGGGGCGACTGCGTCGGCTTGGGGAGCGCAGGCGAGTTCGCGACGGACAGGTGTCGGCCAGCGTAATCGAACGTCTCACCCGCAGGCGTGGTCCACAGGCCGGTGACGATCTCGAGGGTGTCTTCCAGACGGTCGAAGCGTTCACCGAGGTTCGGGAACGGGATGCCGTACGCCGAGTGCTCGGCGTCGAACCACCCCGCACCGAGACCGAGGTCGATACGGCCGCCCGACATCTGATCGGCCTGCGCCACGGAGATGGCGAGCGGTCCTGGGTGGCGGAACGTGGCCGACGTGACGAGAGTGCCGAGCCGGATCCGCGATGTCTGCAACGCGAGACCTGCCAACGTCAACCACGCGTCCGTGGGACCGGGGAGACCGTCGCCGTCGCCCATCGCCAGATAGTGGTCGGACCGAAAGAAGGCGTCGTACCCGAGGTCTTCGGTGGCGCGGGCGACGGCGAGCAGGTCGTCATACGTCGCGCCCTGCTGGGGCTCAGTGAAGATTCGAAGGTCCATGACAGGTCATGGTTCCACCAGAGGTGTGCGGGCGGTCAGAGGGGGCCGTCCGCGGTCAGGCGTCGCCCGGCTCCTCCTGTGCTGACTCCTTCTGTGCTGATTCCCTCTGCGCCGATTCTTTCTGGGCGCCGTCCTCGCCGTCGTGTTCGGCGAACACGTCGTCGCCGCCTGCGCCTTCGAGGACGGTGAGCTCGTTGTCGATCGCCGCGGTGAACTCTTCGGCCTTGTGTTTGATCTTGTCGATGAACTCGGACATGGCAGGCTCCTCGGTGCGGGACGGACTGGTACCACCGATTGTATGGGTGGCACGGAGCCTAAGCTGGTGAAGCCTCATCCGAATTCGAGAGACGCGAGGAGATTCCACAGTGGCCGATCGAGCGTCACGCGGATCTGATCTCGCGCTCGTGTTCGTCGGCGGCGCCGCGGGGACGGGGCTGCGGTGGCTGGCGGAGCAAGCGTGGCCTGCCCACGACGGGCAGTGGCCGGTCGGCACCTTCGTGGTCAACGTGACCGGTGCATTCGTGCTCGGCGTCCTGCTCGAGACGTTGGTCCGCCTCGGCCCGGACGACGGTGCGCGACGGCGGTTCAGGCTCGCCGTCGGGACCGGGTTCTGCGGCGCGTTCACCACCTACAGTGCGTTCGCGCTGGAATTGAGCCTGCTCGGCAAAGGAGGGCACGTCGCGCTCGCGCTGCTGTACGCACTGGTCAGCGTGTGTGTCGGCATCGTCGCCGCGTGGGCGGGGATGCGCGTCGCTCGTCGGGTCGTGCGCCTGCATGGCGGTGCCGTGTGATCCCCGCGCTGGTCGTCGTCGCGGGCGCGCTCGGATCGGTCCTGCGGTTCGTCGTCGACGATGCGTCCCGGCAGCGGTGGCCGGCTGCCTTCCCTGGTCCCGTGTTCGCGATCAATGTGACCGGGTCGTTGCTCATCGGCGTGGTTGCGGGCGTCGTGATGTTTCACGGTGCGTCGTCGGACTGGTCGGCGGTGGTCGGCACCGGCTTCTGCGGTGGGTACACGACGTTCTCGACCTCGGTGCTGGACACGGTCCGGACCGGCGGACGCCGCGGCCTGCTGTACGCGATGCTCACGTTGGTCGGGTCGGTCGGGGCGTGCGCGATAGGTCTGGCCATCGCCTGGTCGGTGTGACCGTCGGGCTCGTCGGGACTTAGGCGAACGATGCGAGGACTGCGGGCGTCACGAACCGTTCGATGGTCTCGCGTTCGTCCGGGCCCGCGGGTACGACGAGCAGGGACACGATGACTCGGACGATCCACCTGGCCGCGGCGACGCCCGCTGCCCCGTGGTCGCCGACGAACCGGTTGGCCAATGTCTCGATCGCGGACGACGAGAGCGCGAGTTCGCTCGCCAAGCCCGCTCCGGCGGGAGAGAACCACGCCGACAGCGCGGGATCGGCACGGACTTCGGTCAACGCGAACAGGATCGCCTCGGTGAGTCGGTCGTCGGGCGCCGTCAGGTGCGCGGTCCGGTTCGTGACGGCCGCCCCGATGGTGAAGGCGATCTGCTCCACGTACGCGAGTTGCAACGCGGTACGGCTGTCGAAATGCCGGTACAGGGTGGCGCGGGAACAGCCGACCGCCGCCGCGATCTCGGACATGGAGGCGTCGGCCCCGTGCTGCGCGAACACGTCGCCTGCGATCGCGAGGATCCGGTCTCTCGCCGCGGAGCGGCGGGCGCCCTGAGCCCAACTGCTGCGATCTGGGTGACTGGTCATGGCGTGAACGGTACCGACGTCGGTCTGCGCACGTAGTTGCCGTCGGCCCATTCGATGCGGTCGACGTCTACCTCGAAGTCCGGGCATCGGGCCAGGAGCTCTTCGAGTGTGACGAGGGCCTGCATGCGCGCGGCTGCTGCGCCGAGGCAGTGGTGCATGCCATGACTGAAGGTGAGGATGTTGCGGGGCTTTCGTCGTACGTCGAGACGTTCGGCGTCCGGGCCGTACGCGTGCTCGTCCCGATTGGCCGACCCGTAGCAGAGCAGGACCTTTCGTCCGGTGGGAATCGTGACGCCGTGCAGTTCGACGTCGCGTGTCGTGGTGCGGGCGAGCCCCTGTACCGGGGAGGTGAGACGCAGTAGTTCGTCGATCGCGTCGGGTAGCCGGTCCGGCTCGTCGAGCAGGATGTTCCGTTGATCGCGGTGGGCGGTCAGCAGCGCCGACGATCCGCCGAGCATGCCGGTCGTCGTGTCGTTTCCGCCTGCGACCATGGTGAAGGCGAACGCCAGGATCGACAGGAGGCCTGCGGGGTCGGTTTGCGGGTCGTCTGCGATTCCGGCGGCGACGAGATGCGAAACGGTGTCGTCGCCGGGCTCGGCGCGCCGGAGTTCGATGAGTTCGGCGAAGTAGCCGGTGAGTTCGAGCACCGCGTCGGCGGCCGTGGTCATGGCGGCGCCGAGGTCGCCGCCGGGGTTGGCGCCGACGATCGCCTCGGTCCAGGCGTCGAACCGGCGACGGTCGACTTCCGGGACGCCGAGATAGTGCGCCACCACCATGCTCGGCAACGGTTTGAACAGGTCGGCTGCGATGTCGCCGCCGCCGTCGGCTTTGAGTGATTCGATTCGTTCGACGACGAACTCGCGCACCAACGGTTCGAGTGTCACCACCTGGCGCGGAGTGAACCCGCGCGAGACGAGCCGGCGGAACTCGGTGTGTGCGGGCGGATCCTGCATCACCATCGGCGGATTGTCGCTGAGACCGATCGTCGCCAGCTCGCCATAGGTGACGGTGAGTCCCTGCGCGGACGAGAACGTCTCCCAGTCCTTGGCGGTAGCGGTGACGTCGGCGTGGCGCGTCAGCACCCAATAGTCGTCGAACGGAGCGGTGGACGGCACCACGTGGTGGACGGGGTCGTCGCGCCGCAACGCCGCGTACATCGGGAACGGGTCCCGCCACGTGGGTCCCGACCGAAGTGCGAAACGCGGTGACGAATCTATATCCATGTCGCAATAATGAGACAGATAGTAGAAAGTGTCAACCAGACGTGAGCCGCCTAGGAGAATCGGTGGACGGTGTTGGTGTCTCCGGGGGCTCCGGGGCCGCAGGGCGCGGAGGGGCCGACGGGTCCGTCGGCGACGCTCACTATCGGTACCGTGACGGGCGGCGAGACCGCCGATGCATCCTTGTCGGGTGAGTCGCCGAACCAGATGCTCAGTCTGGTGCTGCCGCAGGGCGAGAAGGGTGAGACCGGCGGCACCGGTCCGGTGTCGACGGTGCCGGGTCCGGCCGGTCCGGCGAACCATCTGTCGATCGGTACGGTCGTCGAGGGTCCGGCGGCCGCGACGATTACGGGGACGTCGCCGGGGCAAGAACTGAACCTGTCGATCCCTCCCGGACCGAAGGGTCCTACTGGTCCGGCCGGTGAGGTGTCGGAGGCGGAACTGAATCAGGCTGTCAGTGATGCGGTGGCGGCGCTATCGATGGGTCGCCGACGGCGCTCGATACCCAGTCGGTGTTGGCGGCGGCGCTCGGCAACGACCCGAACTTCGCCGCGACGATAGCGGCACAGATCGGCGCGAAGGCCGCTACGAGGAGGTTCGAGCGGGGCGTCAGACTTCAACGGGACGCCGACGCTGTCGTTCTCGGTTGGCGCGGGTGGCGCGCAGGCACTGAACTCGGACAAGGGTGGGCCGAAGCCGGGCAGGCGATAACGGTGACGGGGATCGGGTCGGGCCTGTCGGCGGCGGGCGGCGCCGGCACGACGAGCGGCCAGAACGGTGCAAGTCCTGGCAACTCGACGTTTGAGCACGTCGTCTATACCGGCGGGGCGGGCGGTGCCGGTAATGCTGGTTCGCCGACCGCTCCGGGCGCAGCGGAAGTGGGCGGTAAAGATGGCATCTTCGGTTCTCGTACGCGTGGCGCGGCGGGAGCACGCGGACAGGCGTGGTGCCGGTTCCGATCTTGGTCCTGACTGTCTACGAACTCGCCCGCCGCCTCACGACTAAGGAACGGGGCGACTTCGTAGTCTCTCCAGAGGGCGATCTTATGGTTTGAGAACCCGAAAGCTCTCAGGGGGATCCGAAGGGACTGTGACCTGAGAGGTCGTGCTCGTGGACGAGGGTGAGTAACCCTTCGTGTCGTCCGACGCGGTTTCGTCTCCGCATCCTGACAACGTCAGGATTGTTGTGGCAGCGATCATCGCCAGGGAGAGCTTGCTGTCCATATTTTCCAGTCGCCTTCCGGATAGAGATGGTAACCAATCATTAGCGTTTCCCCGTCGACGTAGCGCTCCCCTTCGGCAGCATGTCGCTACAATCCGGCGACGCCTCCACCTCTATTCATGTTCGTGATGACGTGCCTACCGTCCACTTCTTCGACAGAGAAAGTGGCTCGCAGGGACCCGCTCTTTTCGCCCACAGAAACAATGCGTGAGTCGTAAAGCCGTTCAACACGCATGTCGTCAGGGTTTAGTGAGGTAAACTGGTGCTTATCTCGTTCCTCCTGGGTATATCCCTCTACGCCGGACGTGCCGTTCTCGCGAAGGTGGCGATCAAACTTCTCTGCAGACTTGGCCGCTTCAATAATGTCGGTCGAATTAGTCAGCTGAGGGATGTGCTCGTATCGTGCTTCAGAAACCGCACCAATAAGCGAACTGACGACCTCTCGTGACTTTTCGTCGGCCTTCTCTTCTGTACTGTTTCGCGTGTAGATGAGATAGCGGACGATCAGCACGCACGCCAGCACGACCGCCGCTACTGTCACAACAAGCTTCTTCCTGTAGGTCATCGCTGAAACCTTCCGTTGGTCGCTAATCTCGCCGCTCGTCGCTAACCCAATCTGGACACCTGGTCATTCCGACGCAGTAGGCCGTCTTTACCCCTAATGGCCCGTTGACCTTCTCGCCATAGTATTCATCGTGATACTGGTCCGATGTGGCCACGGCCACTGCTACTTCTTCAACGACCTTACAGTCGCTTCTGTTGCAGATTCGACGCTTAACCGTGTTCCGATATTCGAGGCCGTCGAGGTCACTATTCGGTCCGACTTGAGAGTCGGGCGACTCCAGGATGGCCTTGATCACCTTCTCGTTTCGGATATTGTGCTTCCAGCGCGATGGGGTGTTCGCTGCAGCGGGCGTCGCAGATGGTCGACGCGTTCGCCAACGCGATGCGCGCCGCGCAGATCACTACCCCGCTCCGGGCGGCGCACTGGTGCGCGCAGATCGGCTACGAGTCCGTCGGACTGCAGTACATGTCGGAGATATGGGGGCCGGCCGCCGCGCAGCGCGGATATGAGGGGCGCGTCGACCTCGGGAACACGCAGACCGGCGACGGCTACCGGTTCCGCGGGTCTGGCCCCATTCAACTGACTGGCCGCCACAACTTCGGGGAGTTCTCCGAGTGGTGTTTCAGCAAGCGATACACGACGGACCCGCAACGGTTCGTCAAGAATCCTGACCTCGTCCGCAACGACCCGAAGTGGGGATTCCTCGCGGCGTCTTGGTACTGGACTGTCGCCCGCCCGCAGCTCAACAACCTCGCCGACGCGGACGACCTGAACGGTGTCACGCGGGCGATCAACGGCGGCCACACCGGCATCGAGGAACGCCGCGCACGTCTGGTCCGGTGCAAGGCGCTCGGGTCGGAACTACTTCCCTCAACGACCGTAGGAGGTCTCAGCATGGATGTCAGCAGCGACGACTTTCCGCTGGCCGATCCTCGCCCTGTGGACGCTCGAACCGATCGCGCGCGGCATCGACTACGTGACCGGTGACCTACCGGGCACGACGTCGAGCCTGACGTTCGTCGGGACGGCGATGCCGCTGCAGTTGTGGAGTGTGCTGTTCCTGGCTGCAGGGATCACGGTGGCGGCGGGGTTCCTCGGGCGCTGGCCGAACATCACCATCGCCGGGCTGCACGTCATGCGGTGCACGTATGCGGCGCTCGCTATCGGGTTGATCGTCAAGTGTGTCGAGCGGGGCGGAGACGGGTTCCGCACCCCGATGATGTTCGCTATCTTCGCGGCGACGTGCTGGTCGGCGGCGCTCGGCTACCTCAACCAGACGCGGACCGAGCGGGCGCTGAAGGCCGCCTCGTGAACGCGCCGGATGGGCTGCCGAGCTGGCTCGTTCTGGTGTTGTTTCTGCTGTTCGGTTCTCCGGCGCTGTGCTCTAAGTCGGCGGCGAAGCTGCCGTCGGTGTTGGGTGCGGGGGCGCGGTGGTGGCAGGCGCGGCAACCGGACAACCAGGTCGAGGCTAGGCGGTCCTCCTCGTATGAGAAGCAGGAGGCGGAGATAGCGCGTATCAGCCGCCAGTACGACCGGGTTAATGAGGACTTTGAGGAGCTGTCGGAGCGGGTCGACGGCTGGGAGAAGAAGCTGACCGAGACGAACCGCCGGTTCTTCGCGGCGCTGTCGTATATCCGGTACCTGGTGGCGACGATTCTGCGACTGGACCCTGGGCACTCGGTTGAGCCTCCGCCGGAAATCCTGCGAGACTTCCTGTAGCACCGAACCTGTAAGGTTGCGGTTTACGACTGTAACCTCGGGTGGCTCGCGGTGAGAGCCTACGGATGGAACGAGGGCCAGATCGTCGACGCCGCAGCCGACGTGCTCCGCGAACTCGCGGAGCGCGTCGCCGACGGCGAACCCATCAAGAAGGTCGCCGCCGACCTCAACGAGCGCGGCATCCCTACCGTGTCCGGCCGTCCGTGGTCGTCGCGCACGATCAGCCGATCCGTCACCAGCCCGCGCGCCGTCGGACTCCGGGAGCGCAACGGCGAACTCACCTCCGACCCCGACGTCGACCCAATTCTCGACGTCGCTCTGTGGGAGCGGGTACGCGACCGCATCAACGACTCTGACCGCAAGCGGTTCACGCCGCAGCGGCGGCAGAGTCCCCTTCTCGCGGACGTGCTGCGCTGCGCGTCATGCGGCCGCCCCATGTACCTGACGGGCGTCAACTACATGTGCGGGGCGGGCGCGTGCCCTGAGCCGCTCACGATCCGCAGGCGATCGCCGAGACCGAAGCGTCTGAGCGGGTGCTCGTGCGGATCACATCGGGGCCGTGGCTCGACGCACTCCGCCCCGTCGCCGAACAATGAGCGGCACACTGGCGGATGGTCGTTGAGGACACGCACCAGCGGATGGTCCGGCTCGCGGAAGAGTTCGGGTCGGGCGGACCGCAGGAGGCATTCGACGCGGGGATGGTTGCGGCACGCCGCACCCTCGCCGACGCCGAGCGGCATCTCGCGACGCTCGCCGCTGTCGACGGGCTGCCCGCGCTCACGGAGGAGTCTGTCGTCGAGTGGTGGGTAGACACCGCCACCGAG
The DNA here is from genome assembly GCF_021739025.1 of Gordonia liuliyuniae. Classification (GTDB taxonomy): domain Bacteria; phylum Actinomycetota; class Actinomycetes; order Mycobacteriales; family Mycobacteriaceae; genus Gordonia; species Gordonia liuliyuniae. The sequence continues at coordinate 786,503 of NZ_JAKKOT010000002.1, forward strand.
GATGACCGGCGCGCGGTGATCCGGTCCGTCGTCGACACGATCGTCGTCAACGAGTCGGCTGCACCCCGCGGCGACCGCCTCGTCTTCAACTGGCGCGGGTTCAACTGGCGCGGGTTCAGCTAAGTTCCGCTCAATATGGTCGGCAAATGGTCACTCGCGCTGCGCCGGAAACGAAGAATGCAGGCCAGAAGGATTCTCTGACCTGCATTTCTGCGGAGCCGCCTAGGAGAATCGAACTCCTGACCTATTCATTACGAGTGAATCGCTCTACCGACTGAGCTAAGGCGGCGTGCTGCCTCGCGGCAGCCCGGATGATGTTACCGACTCGATGCCGGTGGGGGCAAAACGGGGGTCAGCGCGGCTCGTTCTGCTGTCGTCGCACCTTCTCCGATGCGACGAGAGCGGTGGCGTCGGAGGTCGTCAGCTCGATGCCGAACACGTCCTGCAGGACCGTGGCGAGGTCGTCGGCATGCACATGCTGCGCTGTCGGCACGCCGTCGGGCGTCACGGTCGTCAAGGAGTCGCCGTCGAGCGTGTAGTGCGCGTCGACGGTGAACCGTTGGACGAACAGGCGTGCGGTGAACGGCGAACCCGGCGACGTCGACACGAAATGGCTGCCGACCCGGTAATCGATCGGGAACTGGGGATTCAACGTGAACGTGTGGCGATCGATCCACCCGTCCTCGGTGGCATGCCAGAGGATCCAACGGTCGGTGCCGAAGAGATCGCCGACCGGCTCGGTAGTCAGACGCAGACGCCAGCCGTCCTGATCGACTTCGACGCCGTCGCGCAGCTCGATCGGTTCGAGCGGCCCGCGGCCGAACCCGACGTCACAGAGGTACCGGCGCTCATCGATCTCGACGACGATCAACGCGTGAGTCGGCGGACGGGACGACGGGTCACCACCGAGGGTGACTCGTCCACTCAACGCTGTGAATCCGAAGCCGATCTGCTCCAAGACCGCCGCGAACAGAGTGGCGTGCTCGAAGCAGTAGCCGCCCCGCATCGAGTCGACCAGCTTGTGCTGCAACGACTCCGAATCCAGCGGGACGTCACGCCCCACCATGATCTCGAGGTTCTCGAACGGAATCGACGTCGTATGCCCACGATGCAATGCGACGAGCGTGGCGAGGCTCGGCGTCGGATCGCCCTGGAACCCGACCCGCGCGAGATACGCGGGCAGGTTTACGTCGTCGCCGTGCCACATCCTCATACGGCCCATTGTGAACGTCTTCCGCGGCGGAAGACCTACTTGGTGACGCCTTCGATGCGGGCGGCGTCGGCGACAGCCTTGGCGACGGCGGGCGCCACACGCGGATCCAGCGGACTCGGCACGATGTGGTCGGCCGCGAGGTCGTCGCCGACCACGCCGAAGATCGCCTCCGCGGCAGCGAGTTTCATGCCCTCAGTGATGCGGCGGGAGTCAGCGTCGAGCGCGCCGGCGAAGACGCCGGGGAAGGCGAGGACGTTGTTGATCTGGTTCGGGAAGTCGCTGCGGCCGGTCGCGACGATCGCCGCGTGCTTCGCGGCGACCTCCGGGTGGATCTCCGGGTCCGGGTTCGACAACGCGAACACGATCGCGTCGGCGTTCATCGACGCGATCGCCTCCTCTGCGACCGTGCCCGCCGAGACGCCGAGGAACACGTCCGCGCCGGCGAGCGCCTCCGCCGCGCCGCCCGACAGTTCGCGGGGGTTCGACCACGACGCCAGATCAGCCTTGAACTCGTTGAGGTCGTCTCGGTGGCCGCCGATGATCCCCTTCGAGTCGAGGATCACCACGTCCGGGACGCCCGCCGCCTGCAGGATCTTCGCGCACGCGACACCTGCGGCGCCCGCACCGGAGATCACGACCTTGAGTTCTCCGATGTTCTTGCCGAGGTGCGTCAACGCGCCCTTCAACGCGGCGAGCACGACGATCGCCGTGCCGTGCTGGTCGTCGTGCATCACCGGACAGTCGAGCGCCTCGATGACCCGTCGCTCGATCTCGAAGCAACGGGGAGCCGAAATGTCCTCGAGGTTCACTGCGCCGAAGCTCGGGCGCAGACGGATCAGCGTCTCGACGATCTCGTCAGGATCCGTGGTGTCGAGCACGATCGGAATCGAGTTGAGGCCTGCGAACGTACGGAACAGTGCCGACTTGCCCTCCATCACCGGCAACGATGCGCGCGGTCCGATGTCGCCGAGCCCGAGAACGGCAGTGCCGTCCGAGACGACGGCGACCAGTCGATCGGTCCACGTGTACTTGTCGACGAGGTCGCGCTCGGCGGCGATCGCCCGCGACACCTGCGCGACGCCCGGCGTGTACGCGATCGACAGGTCGCGCTGCGTGTCGATCGGCGACCGGAGCTCCACCGACAGCTTGCCGCCCTCGTGCGCGAGGAAGATCTCCTCATTCGTGATAGGCACGTCCGCGAGGCTCGGCTGGCTCGTCGCGCTGTCATTCGATGGACTGGTCACACTTGCTCCTCGATCTCCGGAAACACCGGACGTACTGGGACACGAAAATGTGCGTTCAGCGTATTTCGTGAACGGCCGAAGGAGTGAGCCGAACCACTGTTTGTGAGTGAACTGACAATCTACCGGCGGGTACTCGTTCGCCGCGCACACCCTGCTGCGATAGTATCCATCTTGTGTCTATGACGTATTCAGCGGCGGATCGGGTCTATGCCGACGTGAAGGAACTGATCCTCACCTGCGAGCTTCCCGGTGGGGAACTCATTAGCGAGGGTGAGATCGCACAGCGTTGTGAGGTGAGCCGCACTCCGGTACGTGAAGCATTCCTCCGGCTGGCTGCCGAAGGCTGGATGCGTCTGTATCCCAAGCGCGGCGCACTGGTGGTGCCTGTCGGTGACCAGGAGTCGCGTGACGTTCTCGAGGCGCGCGTGCTCGTCGAATCGCACGCCGTACGTTCGGTGGTCGGCACGCCGTCGACGCTCGCTGCGCTCGGCGCGCGACTCGACGAGAACCGTCGAACGCATCAGGCGGTGGACCCGTCCGACGCCGCCGAGTTCGCCAGACTCGACGCGCAGTTCCACCAACTGATCGTCGCCGCCGACGGCAACGCCTTGCTCGGGGACTTCTACACGTCCCTCGGGGAGCGGCAGCGACGGATGACGGCGGCGCGGCTGCATCTCGGCCGTGAGGTCGTCGACCGCATTCACCACGATCACACCGCACTCGCGGCGGCGATCGCCGACGGCGACGCCGACGGGTTCGCGGGACTGTTGGCGGCCCACCTGGCCGGTGTTCACGACGTCGACGGAGGAGTTCGATGACCACGCTGCGCAACGCCGGTTGGCCCGCGGTCTGCCTCGCCGTGTTCGCGGCGGCGTGGGGCGGCAATGAGTTCACGCCACTGCTGGTCATGTATCGCACGACGACAGACATCGCACCGGTCGTCGTCGACGTCCTGCTGTTCACCTACGTCCTCGGTATCGTCCCGGCGCTCCTGATCGGCGGACCGCTGTCGGACCGGTACGGTCGCCGTCCGCTGATGCTGCCCGCGCCGGTGATCGCCGCGGTCGGCTCGGCGCTGCTCGCCGCCGGGGCCGACTCGGTGCCGCTGCTGGTGACCGGACGCATCGCCAGCGGTGTCGCGTTGGGGCTGGCGATGGCCGTCGGCGGCAGTTGGATCAAGGAGCTGTCCGATGCGGACGGTGCGAGCGTGACGGCGGGAGCGCGGCGTGCCGCGCTGAGTCTGACGGCCGGATTCGGCGTCGGTGCGGGCGTCGCGGCGATCCTGGCGCAGTGGGCGCCCTGGCCGGGACAGCTCTCCTATCTGATCAACATCGTGTTGTCCGGCATCGCATTCGCAGCGCTCCTGCGGGCGCCGGAGTCGCACCCGCCGCGCGACACAGGCCGCAGCCTCGGGCAGGACCTTCGTGTCCGGTCCGCGCGGCACCCACGCTTCTGGTTGCTCGTCGCGCCGGTCGCACCGTGGGTGTTCGGCGCATGCGCCGTCGCCTACGCCGTGATCCCCACCTTCATGACCGACGAGACATCGAACTGGGCGATCGCGTTCGCCGGACTGTGCTGCGTCGTCGGCCTGGCCGCAGGCTTCCTGATCCAGACGGTGGGCAAGCGACTCGACAAACCCGGATCGCCGCGGACGGGCGTCATCGCGCTGCTCTTCGTCGCGGTCGGACTCGGCTCGGCGATCGTGGCCGCCGCGAACCACGCGGTCGCGATGGCATTGGTCTCGGCCGCCATCCTCGGCTGCGGCTACGGGATGGCGCTGATCTCCGGGCTGCTCGAAGTTCAGCGGATCGCCCGACCAGACGAACTCGCCGGACTGACCGCCGTCTTCTACGGGCTCACCTACCTGGGTTTCGCGTCACCGGCCGTCATCGCCGCCGTCATGGAGCGCTTCGAATTCATCGGATACGGTGAGATCTTCGGATTCGGCGTCGCGATGGCACTGCTGGCGGTGGTCGTGATGGTGATCGGCAACCGCACCGGGATGGCGGGACCGCACACGATGCGAAGTCACGTCACCGACGTCGAGTTGACGCACGAGGAGTCGGCATCGAGCCGCTGACGATCAGGATGGACCGGTGGTGGCCGACTGCAGGCGTTTCGTCACTCTCACGTGGCAATGCTGGTTGTTCGCGGTCGGATCCGTGTTCTTCGCCGTCGGGACCGCGCCCGGCTTCCCGTCCGTCATGGGCGCCGCCGTCACCAACATCCTGTGCTTCGTCGGTTCGTGGTTCTTCACCGCCGCCGGACTGATCCAGCTCATCCTCGCCGACCCCGGCGCCGGACGGTGGTCGTCGGCCATTCAGTCACTCGGGACCGTCCTGTTCAATGTGAGCACCGGAAGCGCGGTGTGGGCGCACGCCGTGCACACGGAGCGGACCGACGTGTGGGCGCCCGACGCGCTCGGATCGCTCGGCTTCCTCGTCAGCGGCGGCCTCGCACTGCTTCTCGTCCAGGCGTGGGCTCCGCGCTCGCGTGACTGGCAGGCCACGTGGATCAACATGATCGGCTGCCTGGCATTCGCAGCGTCGGCCGTCGGCGCCTTCGTCCGCACGACCGGGGTGACGGCGGACGCACTGCTCGCGAACGTCGGAACGTTCATCGGTGCGCTGTGCTTCCTCGTCGCGGCGTTGATGATCCTGCCGCGCTGGAGCACACCGCACTAGCGCTGTCGGTTCTCGCGGGCCGGACTCACTCGTCGTCGTCGGGGAAACCGTTCGGGTTCTTCGACTGCCAGCGCCACGTGTCCGCGCACATGTCGTCGATCGTGCGGGTCGCCGTCCACCCGAGTTCGGCGTTGGCCTTCGACGGGTCGGCCCAGTAGGCGGGCAGGTCACCGGGGCGACGCGGCACGATCTCGTACGGTATGTCGCGGCCGCTGGCACGCCCGAACGCGGCGATCACCTCGAGCACGGACACGGCGTGGCCGCTGCCGAGATTCCACACCGACAACGGCTGGTCGCCGACGGTGATCTTCTCGAGCGCGGCGAGATGTCCGGCCGCGAGGTCGTCGACGTGGATGTAGTCGCGGACGCCCGTGCCGTCCGGGGTGTCGTAGTCGTCGCCGAACACCGACAACTTCTCGCGACGTCCCACCGCCACCTGCGAGACGAACGGCATCAAGTTGTTGGGTAGCCCGTTGGGATCCTCACCGATCTCACCGCTCGCGTGCGCGCCGACCGGGTTGAAGTAGCGCAGCAGCGCGATGCGCCACGAGTCGTCGGCGACCGCCAGGTCACGCAACACCTGTTCGATCATCACTTTGGTCCACCCGTACGGGTTGGTCGCCGACGTCGGCATGTCCTCAGTGCGCTCCCGGACCGGGTTCTCGCCGTACACGGTGGCCGACGACGAGAACACGAACGTGCGCACACCGTGCTTGGCCATCGCCGCAAGGACCGAGAACGTGGTGTCGAGGTTGTTGCGGTAATACGAGAGAGGCTTCGCGACCGACTCGCCGACGGCTTTGAAACCGGCGAAGTGGATCACGGCGTCGACCTGCTCGTCGGCGAACACCCGCTCGGTCGCGATCTCGTCGGTCAGGTCAACCGTGTACACGGTCACCGGCGAACCAGACAGGGCGACAAGCCGTTTGACGATGCTCGGCTTGGCGTTGCTGAAGTCGTCGGCGATCACGACGTCGTGCCCGGCAGCCTGGAGCTGCAGGACGGTGTGCGAGCCGATGTAGCCGGCGCCGCCGGTGACGAGAACGCGCATCAGGATCCTTCTCGGTCGAGGATGTTCTGGGTCTGTGCATACGACGCTTCCACACCGTCCTTGACGGGCGCCCACCAGTCGCTGTGACTCCGGTACCAGTCGATCGTGGCGGCCAACCCGGACGCGAAATCGGTGAACCTGGGCGACCAACCGAGCTCGGTGCGCAGGCGTGTCGAATCGATCGCGTACCGGCGGTCGTGGCCTGCCCGATCGGTCACGAAGTCGAAGGCGTCGCGCGGACGGCCCAACGATTCCAGGATCGATTCGACGACAGTCCGGTTGTCGACCTCGCCGTCGGCGCCGATCAGGTACGTCTCACCCGGCTGTCCGCGCTCGATGATCGTCCACACCGCGTCGTTGTGGTCGTCGACGTGGATCCAGTCGCGGACGTTGCGGCCGTCGCCGTACAGCTTCGGTCGAATCCCGGTCAGCACATTGGTGATCTGCCGGGGAATGAACTTCTCGACATGCTGGTACGGACCGTAGTTGTTGCTGCAGTTCGAGATGGTCGCGACGACTCCGAACGAGCGCACCCACGCCCGGACCAGCAGGTCGCTGCCCGCTTTCGTGGAGCTGTACGGACTCGACGGGTTGTACGCGGTCTCCTCGGTGAAACGCGCGGGATCGTCGAGGTCGAGATCGCCGTACACCTCGTCGGTGCTCACATGATGGAGTCGAACGCCGTGGCGGCGTACCGACTCGAGCAGCGTGTACGTGCCGACCAGGTTGGTCTGCACGAACGACGACGGGTCGGCAAGCGAATTGTCGTTGTGCGACTCTGCCGCGAAGTTCACCACCACGTCCGCAGCGGCCACCAGCGGGTCGACGACGGCGGCGTCGGCGATGTCGCCGCGCACCACGTGGACCCGGTCGGCGACAGGCGTCAATGTCGACGGGTTGGCCGCGTACGTGAACTTGTCGAGCACGGTGATCGACGCGTCCGGTCGGGTCTCGAGGGTGCGCAGCACGAAGTTCGCGCCGATGAAGCCGGCGCCGCCCGTCACCAGGACTCGCATGGATCTCCTTCGTCGTGAACGTCTCGACTCCGTCCGACCAGCAGGGGCGTCGATCGCCAGGGATCGATCAGCCGAGTGGTCGATCAGTGCCGGGACCGTGAACGACTCTACCGATAGGGTTGCGTCATGCGCGGAATCATCCTCGCGGGCGGCACCGGCTCGCGACTGCACCCGATCACGCAGGGCGTGAGCAAACAGCTGGTCCCCGTGTACGACAAGCCGATGATCTACTACCCGCTGTCGACGTTGATGCTGGCGGGTGTCCGCGAGGTCCTGGTGGTGACGGCTCCGCACGATCGTGCATCGTTCGAGCAGTTACTCGGCGACGGATCGCAGTTCGGCATTGACATCACGTACACCGTGCAGCCCGAACCGGAGGGGTTGGCGCAGGCGTTCGTGCTCGGCGCCGACCACATCGGCGACGAGACGGCGGCCCTCGTCCTCGGGGACAACATCTTCTACGGGCCCGGCCTCGGCAACCAGTTGCGCGGTTACGGAGACGTCGACGGCGGCGCGATCTTCGCCTACCGTGTCGCCGATCCGACGGCGTACGGCGTCGTCGAATTCGACGACGCGGGCCGAGCGATCGCGCTGGAGGAGAAGCCTGCGCGGCCGACGTCGCGGTACGCGGTGCCCGGCCTCTACTTCTACGACAACGATGTCGTGGAGATCGCGTCCCGCCTGCGCCCGTCGGCGCGGGGCGAGTACGAGATCACCGACGTCAACGCCGAGTACCTGCGACGCGACAAGCTGCATGTCACGGTGCTGCAGCGGGGCACCGCCTGGCTCGACACCGGCACCTTCGACTCGCTCCTGGACGCGAGCAACTTCGTCAGGACCGTCGAACAGCGGCAGGGCCTCAAGATCGCGGTGCCCGAGGAGATCGCGTGGCGCCTCGGCTACATCGATGACGCGCGGCTGCGTGACCTCGCCCAGCCGCTCCTCAAATCCGGTTACGGCGCATACCTCTTCGACCTACTCGACCGCGGACGAGAACTGTGATGCGGGTTCGACCGCTGAGCATCGACGGCGCGTGGGAGTTCACGCCCGTCCAACACGGCGACGACCGCGGCGTCTTCCTCGAAGCGTTCAAAGCGGATGTGCTCGCCGAGACGATCGGCCACCGGTTCGACCTGGCGCAGGTGAACACCTCGGTGTCGGCTGCAGGCGCGCTGCGCGGCATCCACTTCGCCGACGTCCCGCCCGGACAGGCCAAATACGTGACATGCGCGGTCGGTGCCATCGTTGACGTCATCGTCGACATCCGTGTCGGTTCACCGACGTTCGGGGAGTGGGATGCAGTGCTTCTCGACGACGTCGACCGCAGGGCCGTCTACCTCGCCGAAGGGCTCGGGCACGGCTTCTGCTCCCTGCACGACGGCTCGACCGTCACCTACCTGTGCTCGACCGGCTACAACCCGACAGCCGAACACGGGGTGAACCCTCTCGATGAGGAGTTGGGCATCGAGTGGCCGACCGTCGGCCGCGACGGTGCACCGCTGCACTATGAACTGTCCGGGAAGGATACCGCCGCACCGTCGTTGGCGCAGGCGCGGACTGCCGGGCTGCTACCGGAATTTCCAGCACACATGCGGTAAGCACTCGGCCGAAATACCCGATTCCCGGAGAATACGTGCTGGTAATTCTCGGCCGTGTGTCTACAGAGTCGGATACCGCGGTAGTTCGGGCGTGAACAGCCAATCCCGCCACAGGTCCTTCAGCGACTCAGAGGTGAACGTCGACGCGAGCGCGATGAAGTCTTCGGTGGTCGCACACTGATATCGGTACTTGTCGGTCCACCGCCGCAGCAGTGCGAAGAACTCGCCGTCGCCCAGCCGGAGCCGCAGCGCGTGCAGAGTGAGAGCTCCGCGTTTGTAGACCCAGTCGTCGAACATGGTGCGGGGGCCGGGATCGGCGAGCGGTGTCGTGAACCTCGTCTGCTGCAACTTCTCGTAGTAGTGGCGGCCCCATTCGTCGGCGGACCGGCCACCGCTGTGCTGACTCCACAGCCATTCGGCGTAACAGGCGAAGCCCTCGTGCAACCAGATGTCGCGCCACCGGGCGCCGGTCACCGAGTTCCCGAACCACTGATGGGCCAGTTCGTGGGCTACGAGCCGTTCATGGTCGAGGGAACCGTCGCAGTGATTGGCTCCGAACGTGGAGAAGCTCTGCGCCTCCAACGGAATGTCCAGTTCGTCCTCGGTGACGACGGCCGTGTACTGGGGGAACGGGTACGGCCCGAACATCTCGGTGAACGCACCGACCATCTGCACCTGGTGCGCGAAGCTCACGTCGAAGCGCTTCGACAGCGACGGTGGGACCAGCGCGTGCACCGGGACCGGCGACGTCGCCAGGGTCCGATGCTCGTACTGGCCGATCTGGATGGACGCGAGATACGTCGACATCGGCTCCACCTGGTCGTACATCCACGTGGTCTGCGCGGCGCGGCGCTGCTTGGACGCGAGCCGCCCGTTCGCGAGCACGTAGTACGCACTGTCGGTGGTGACCTCGATGTGGAACGACGCCTTCGCCTCGGGGTGGTCGTCGCACGGGAACCACGACGGGGCGCCGTCCGGCTGGTTCGCGCACAGGGCTCCGTTGTCGAGCTCCTCCCAGCCGACGTCGCCGAACGGTCCGCGCACCGGCCGGGGCGTGCCGCCGTAGCGGACGAGGATCGACATGACGCCGCCCGGCGGGATCGGCGAGCCCGGGGTGATCGAGAGCTTGTCTCCGCGATGCGAGTAGCGGGCGCGGGAACCGTTCACGGTGACCCGGTCGACGCGCATCGACGTCGCGAGGTCGAGGGCGAACCGCGTCAACTCCTGGTACGAGGTGGCGGAGATCGTCGCCGTGCCGGACAGACGGTTGCTGGCGACGCGATAGCCGAGTTCGAGAGCGTATCGCGAGATCCGGTAGCCGAGATTGCCGCTGTGCGGCATGTACGGGTCGAGCTCGTGGTGACCGCCCGGCAACGTCGGTTCCTGCGTGTTCCGTTTACTCGGCACTACCTCTCCGTCTGTTGTCCGCGATACGCGTCAACCCTACCGGCGTCGCCGGAGCAGCGACCTGCGTGATCACCGTGTCCACGGCGCGATCGGGTTGCCCTGCCACACGGTGTGGTCCGGGACGACGTCACCGCGCATCACCAGGGACGCTGGGCCGACTGTCGCCGACTCGCCGACACCGGACGCCGGGAGCGCGACGCAGTGCGGCCCGAGGGTCGCGCCCGCGCCGATCCGGACGTGGTCGATCGCCATCACACGGTCGTGGAACAAGTGAGTCTGGACCACGCAGCCGCGCTGCACGTTGGCGCCGTCGCCGAGTTCGACGAGATCCGCTTCGGGCAGCCAGTACGACTCGCACCACACGCCCCTGCCGATCGTCGCGCCCAACGACCGCAGCCACAGGGTGAGGGCCGGGGTGCCGGTCGCGGCATTCGCGAACCACGGTGCGGCCACCGTCTCGACGAAGGCATCCGACAATTCGTTGCGCCAGACGAACGAACTCCACAGCGGATGCTCGGACGGTCGGATCGGTCCGACGACCGTCCACTTCGCCACACAGGTCACCGCACCGGCCACCGCGCCCGCGGCCAACAGGATCACACCGCTCAGCAGCACCGCCGCGATCACGCCCCACTTGTCGGCGGCGATCTGCATTCCGAACAGCACGCACACCCCGATCGCGAACGACACCATGACCGCAGTCAGCCGCAGCGTCTCGACGGTCGCCCGCGCGGCCCTCACGCCGAAAGTCGGCGCGAAGGTGCGCGCCGAATCGGTCTGCGCCGCGGTGCGTCGTAACCGGACGGGCGGACTGCCCAACCAACTCGACCCGTTCTTCGCCTTCGACGGCGCGGCCGACAGCACCGCGACGAGACCGTTCTTGGGAACCTTGCGGTCCGGCGCGATCATGCCGGAGTTGCCGAGGAATGCGCGTTTACCGATCTTCGCCTCGCCGACCCGCATCCAGCCGCCGCCCAACTCGTACGACGCGACCAGCGTGTCGTCCGCGAGGAACGAGTCGTCGCCGACGGTCGTGAACTTGGGGACCACGAGGGCCGTCGAGATCTCGGTGCCGGTGCCGATCGACGCGCCGAGCGCACGGAACCACCACGGGGTCAACAGGCTTGCGTACAGCGGGAAGAGGTAGGTGCGGGCCGCATCCATCATGCGTTCGGTCGCCCACACCTGCCATCCGACGCGGGACCGGACGGGGTGTGTTCCGGCCGTCATCCTGATCGACGCCAACCGGACCCCGATCAAGGTGAGCAGCGCGAACACCGCCATCGCGGCGACGGCGCCGACGGGGGCGAGCGCGAGCATCCGCCACGTCGCGGTGCGCAGACGGTCGGCGGAGACGGCCCAGCTGCCCGCGACGGCGAGGCCGACCGCCAACGAGATCAGCGGGCCTGCGGAGATGACGAGCGCGGTGCCGCCGTAGACGGCCACCCACCACCGACGCGTCTTCGGACGTTCCGCCGGCCACGTCGGCTTGGCTTTGCCGAGCTTCATCGCGGGGGAGCCGCCCCAGCGCTGCCGGGCCTTGACCTTGCCCGTCACACCGGAGCCGGGGTCGACGATCGCGTCGCGGCCGACGACGGCTCCGGGGAACAGCGTCGAGCGGCTGCCGACGACGGCGCCCGGTTTCACGGTGATCTCGCCGATGATCAGGACGTCGCCGTCCAGCCACCAGCCCGCGAGGTCGACTTCGGGTTCCACGGCGGCTCCGTCACCGATCCGCAGCAGTCCGGTGACCGGCGGCAGCGAGTGCAGGTCGACGTCGTCGCCGATCCGCGCGCCGAGAGCACGTGCGAGGGTCGGCATCCACGGCGCGCCCGACAGATTGTGCGCACCGCTCGCCGCCATCAGACGCTCGGCGATCCAGAGACGGACGTGGACGCTGCCGCCGCGCGGATACCGTCCGGCGGTGACCCCGTGCAGGAGCAGGCGCGCACCGATCGCCGCGATCGTCATGCGGCCCACCGGCGTCACGAACACGCCGAACGCGATGAGCAACGCCCACCAGTTCACGCTGATGAGCCACGGGGCGTCGTAACCGAGCCTGCCGGCCGCCCAGTCGGCGACGTTGTTCGCCACCCCGAGCCAGGTGACCCATTGGACGCCGGTCAGCGTGGCGAGCGGAACCGACGCGACGGTCTGCGCGACACCGGTCGAGAACGGGACGGGCTTCACCTCGCGGGGTTCGACGGCCGCCGTCGGGTCGAGCGCATCGAGCATCTCCGCCAGCGAACCGAGTCGCGGGTGGTCGTAGAGGGCGGCGACGGTGATCTCCGGGTATCGGCTGCGCAACGCGGTGACCAGCTGCGCGGCCGAGAGCGACCCGCCGCCCTCGGCGAAGAAGTCGGCCGTGGGGCTCGACACGTCGACGCCGAGCACGGTGGACCACTGCTGTGCGAGCCACGCCTCGGTGCTGGACAGATCGGACGGTTCGTCGCAGGAGTCGGTGCCCGGGGCGGGCCAGGGGAGAGCGTCGCGGTCGACCTTCCCGGAGGTGCGGGTGGGCAGCTCGTCCATCAGGACCAGCCGCGGGACGAGAGCGGCGGGCAGTTCGGCCTGCAACCTCGCGCGTGCCGCCGCGACGTCGAAGTCCGGGTCGGTCGACGCGAGGTAGCCGACGAGGAACGCGTTGCCCGATTCGGTGGTGCGGACGGTGACCGCCGCACCGCTGACGCCGGGGAGACTCTGCAGAGCGTTGTCGATCTCGCCGAGCTCGATGCGCCGTCCGCCGATCTTCACCTGGTCGTCGGCGCGGCCGACGAACAGCAGTCCAGCGCTGTCGAGGGTGACGATGTCGCCGCTGCGGTAGGCGCGGTCCCAGCCGAGCGCCGGTGCCGGAGCATACTTCTCGGCGTCCTTGACCGGGTCGAGGTAGCGCGCCAGTCCGACGCCGCCGATCACGAGCTCGCCGGACTCGCCGTCGGCGACGGGTTCGCCGTTCGCGTCGACGACCGCCAGATCCCAGCCGATCAACGGCAGCCCGATCCGGACGGGTTCCCCGCGCCGCAGAGGGGCCGCGCAGGCGACCACGGTCGCCTCCGTGGGACCGTAGGTGTTCCACACCTCGCGGTCGGCGGTGGCGAGCCGGTCCGCGAGTTCGGGCGGGCACGACTCCCCGCCGAAGATCAGCAGTCGCACCATCTCGAGCGCTTCGGCAGGCCACATCGACGCGAGCGTCGGCACCGTCGACACCACATTGATGTCACGTTTCACCAGCCACGGGCCTAGATCCATGCCGGACCGCACCAGTGCGCGGGGCGCGGGCACGAGGCAGGCCCCGCTGCGCCACGCCAACCACATCTCCTCGCACGACGCGTCGAACGCGACCGACAGTCCCGCGAGCACACGATCGCCGGGGCCCAGCGGGGCGTCCTGAAGAAACAGGGCGGCTTCGGCGTCGACGAATGCGGCGGCGTTGCGATGGGTCACGGCGACGCCCTTCGGCTTGCCCGTCGACCCCGACGTGAAGATGATCCACGCGTCGTCCGACGGTGTCGCGGGCGAGGCGCCGACCGGAGCGCTCGGCCCGTCCGGCGCCTGCGTCGCCACCCGGGCCGTCTGCGGATGGATTCCGTCGGCGTCGATGATCGCGTCGACGTCGGCCTCGTCGAACACCAGGCGGGCGCGCTCGTCGGGATCGTCCGCGTCGACCGGAACGTATGCGGCACCCGCCCAGAGGGTCGCCAGGATCGCGAGGTACAGGTCGCGGCTGCCCGACGGCATGCGGATCCCGACCCGGTGGCCGCGGCCGACACCGATCGCCGACAGGCGGCCGCTGACGCGACGGATCAACGCGATCAGCTCCGAATAGGTCACCATCGCGTCGGAGTCGTCGATGGCGGGCGCGTCCGGATGAGTCCTCGCCGTCTCCGCGAGGACATCGCAGAGGGTGCGAGGCAGCGGTGCCCGATCGGCGAGCAGATAGGCCGCGGGTATCGGCACGGGAGCCCTCCGGGGATCGCTCGAACTCTTGGGGTGTCGGACGCGGGCGCGGCACGACAGGCTAATGATGCCCCAGCATCGGCTCCCTCGCAGCGCGGCGAAGTCGGCGACGGTCGTAAGGTGAGGACTGACACTCGATCAGCCACTCGATCAGCGGCGGACACCGCCGGAAGAGGAGACGACGACGTATGACGCCCAGCAGCGTGGACGAACTGTTCGGATTCGCCGGACTGCTCGACGACGATGAGCGAGCCATCGTCGACACCGTCGCCGCGTTCGGGGCCAAACGTCTACGCCCGCACGTGGCGGGTTGGTTCGAGGACGGCACGCTCCCGGTCCGCGAACTCGCTCTCGAACTCGGCGGGCTCGGCCTGTTCGGCATGCATCTTCAGGGCTACGGCTGCGCGGGCACATCGGCCACCGCGTACGGGCTGGCCTGTATGGAGGCCGAAGCCGTCGACAGCGGCCTGCGCAGCTTCATCTCCGTCCAAGGCTCGTTGTCGATGTTCGCGATCCACGCGTTCGGCAGCGACGAGCAGAAGGACCAGTGGCTGCCCGCGATGGCGCGCGGTGAGGCGATCGGCTGTTTCGGACTCACCGAGCCCGACTTCGGATCCAACCCGGCGGGCATGCGCACCACCGCCCGCCGTGACGGCGACGACTGGATTCTCAACGGCGCCAAGATGTGGATCACCAACGGGAGCGTCGCCGACGTCGCCGTCGTCTGGGCGCAGACCAACGCCCCCGACCCGCGCGGTATCCGTGGATTCGTCGTACCCACCGACACCCCGGGATTCTCGGCGAACGAGATCAAGCACAAGATGTCGCTGCGCGCCTCGGTGACCGGTGAACTCGTCCTCGAGGACGTCCGGTTGCCGGCCGACGCGGTGCTGCCTGGAGTCGAGGGCCTCCGCGGACCGCTCAGCTGTCTCAACGAAGCCCGTTTCGGCATCGTGTTCGGTGCGGTCGGCGCCGCACGCGACAGCCTCGAGACGGCGCTCCGGTACGCCGACGAACGCGAGGTGTTCGACAAGCCGCTCGGCGGATTCCAGCTGACCCAGGCGAAACTCGCCGACATGGCGCTCGAAGTCGGCAAGGCGTTCCTGCTCGCCGTTCACCTCGGACGGATGAAGGACGCCGGGACGATCCGTCCCGAACAGATCAGTCTCGGCAAGCTCAACAACGTCCGGGAGGCGATCGCGATCGCCCGCGAATGCCGGACGATCCTCGGCGCCAACGGGATCACCCTCGAATACCCGGTGATCCGGCACGCCAACAACCTGGAGTCGGTCCTCACCTACGAGGGCACGAGCGAGATGCACCAACTGATGATCGGCAAAGCACTCACCGGGTTCGACGCCTTCCGCTGACACGACCCCACACCACATCGAAGGAGCCCCATGGCATCGCTCAAACTCGGATTGAAAGCTTCGGCGGAACAGTTCGGCCCCCGTGACCTCGTCGAACTCGGTGTCGCCGCCGAAGAGTTCGGCTTGGACTCGGTGACCGTCAGCGACCACTTCCAGCCGTGGCGCCACAACGGCGGCCACGCACCGTTCTCCCTCGCCTGGATGGCCGCGGTCGGCGAACGGACCGAGCGACTGCAGATGGGGACGTCGGTGTTGACCCCGACATTCCGCTACAACCCCGCGGTCATCGCGCAGGCGTTCGCCACGATGGGCTGTCTGTTCCCCGACCGCGTCATGCTCGGTGTCGGCACCGGTGAGGCACTCAACGAGTACGCGACCGGGTTCCGCGGCGAGTGGCCCGAGTTCAAGGAGCGCTTTGCGCGGCTGCGCGAATCGGTCCGCTTGATGCGGGAACTGTGGACGGGCGAGAAGGTGAACTTCGAGGGCGACTACTACTCCACACAGGACGCCTACATGTACGACGTGCCGGAGAAGCCGATCCCGGTGTACATCGCCGCGGGCGGACCCGTCGTCGCCCGCTACGCGGGTCGTGCGGGCGACGGTTTCATCTGCACCTCGGGCAAGGGCATGGACCTCTACACCGAGAAGCTGATCCCGGCGGTCAAGGAGGGCGCGGCGAAGGCCGAACGCGACTTCGACGGAATCGATCGGATGATCGAGATCAAGATCTCCTACGACCGCGACCCGGACCGCGCACTCGAGCAGACCCGGTTCTGGGCTCCGCTCTCGCTCACCCCCGAGCAGAAGCACAGCGTCAACTCGTCGGTCGAGATGGAACGGTTGGCTGACGAACTACCGATCGAACAGGTCGCCAAACGGTGGATCGTCGCGTCGAACGCCGACGATGCCGTCGCCCAGATCAAGCCGTACCTCGACGCCGGGCTCAATCACCTCGTTTTCCACAACCCGGGAGCTGACCAGCGACGCTTCCTTGAGGCGTTCACCGAGGACGTCGTGCCGGCGCTCCGCTCGCTCGGGTAGGGGTCGGTTAGCTGGTCTTGCTCGCCTCGGCGGGGGCGGTTGGTTCGGCCGGCGGGGTCACGGTCTCGGTGTCGGTCACCGTCTCCGTCTCGGTCGCCGTCCGGGTCCGCGTCACGGTGTCCGTCACCGTCCGCGTCCCGGTCTGGCGCTCGGTCGCCGTGTTCTCGCGGGTCGCTGTCGTCGTCTGCGTGACGGTGGTGGCGTCCCCGTCCTCGGTCTCGGTCTGCGTGACGACGCTCGTCACGGTGTGCGCGGGCGTCTCCTTGCGGTCCTTGTTGCCGACGATGAAGAACGCGATGATGACGATCGCGGCCGCTGCGCAGGCGACGGCCGCGATGATCTGCATACGCCGCGCCGCGGCGCTCGCACCCGCTGCGGCCGTCGCGGCGGTCGGGGGTCCGCTGTAGAGGTCGTTCGGGATCGCGCCGTACGGTGTCTGCGTCATGTCGTGGGGTGCGGACTGCTCGCGCGAGAGATCATCGCCGCTGGTCCCGGGTTCGTCGGGAGTGTGCGGGGGCGGCGGTTGGGTCAACGGTCTGCTCCTAGTGCGGGGCGGAAATCGGTTCTCGGAGAGTTGTGCGCGCGTTCACTTTACCGTGCTGATTTCTGATCGAACGATCTGGTTTTGGTGAATAGCGCCCTCGACAGTTGTCAGTGCAAGTAGTGTCCGATACGGCAGTATTGCCTCGGCTCCCTCCCTAGCCGACTTCAGATCGTGACGAAACTGATCGAGGTCATATGACGACGATGAACTATGCGCCGACCCGCCCCGGTCTCGGCAGGCCGCTGGTTGCCGCCCGAGAATCCGCTGATGACGTCGGCATCCAGCTCACCCCCCAACTGGTTGCGGCGTGGGAGTCGCGACTCGGTGTGGACCGGGCGCGCCTCGCCCGTCCGTCCCGCTTCCTCGGTGCGACGGGGGTGCAGGAGTGGCAGGGCGGCGTCGACATCGTTCCTCGCGATCCTGACCGGTTCCGCGCGGTCCGGTTCGACCGTGAGCTGTCGATGACCGCGACGTTCTGCGCACTGCACTCGCCCGCCCGGGTCGCGCGGACGGCAGAACGCATCCAGGCCGATCCCCACGAATTGCTGCTGGTCACGGTCACCTCTATGCGTGGTCGGACCGTCCTGCGCCAGGACGGACGGGAGCACGAGTACTCGGCGGGCGACCTGGTGTTCGTCTCGACGGCGAGCCCCTTCATTCAGAGTGCCGCAGGCGTCACCGACCCGTCCGGCCTGGTGATCCCGCTCGCCGTGCTCGGCAAGCATCGGCCGCTCGCCGAACAGCCGCGTCGGCCGATCAACAAGCGGACCCTGCTCTCGCGGGCCGCCGCCGGATTCGTTCGGCGGTTCGCCGCCGACACTGCGGCCGCCGATGTCCCCGCGCCGTCGGCCGACGCCGAGCTCGCGGCCGTCGACCTCATCACCGCGGCTTTGGCCGAGCTCGCGTCCATCGACGGGTACCGGTTGCAGGACGATGCGCTGTTCAACCATCAGTCGGCGATCGACTTGATCGCGCGACGACATCGCGACCCGGACTTCACGCCGGACAGCATCGCCGCCGAACTCCATCTGTCGCGGCGTCAGCTGTATCGCATCTTCGAGAACACCGACCAGTCGCTGGCGACGCGCATCGCGGACGCACGGGTCGAGACCGCGCGCGAGATGCTCGTCGCCAACCCGTGGCTGCCGGTCGGCAACATCTCAGCGGCGTCCGGGTTCGGCTCGGTCGCGACCTTCCGCAACCGGTTCAAGGCGCGTTACGGCATCGGCCCCGTCGAGTACCGCCAGAGCATCGCGCGCTGACGCCGTCGACGGTGTGACTCGTCGACCGGCGAGTCCACTGGTGACGGGTCTGGCTGTTGACGGGGGTCACACCCTGGGGCATAGTGGGCCGTGGAAAAATAAGCGATCGCTTACTCGGTCTTCGGGATGCACTCGTGCTCTCCGCTCGCGGCGAATCGCTGCGAGCGGCGGGTCGACGCGTGGATCATGTGATCGTCGGCAACCAGTTCCATAGGGAGTGTTCATGACCACGCAGCGCACAGCCATCGTCACCGGAGCGGCTCGCGGAATCGGTGCGGAAGTCGCGCGCCGTCTCGCGTCCGACGGACACGCCGTCGCCGTCCTCGACCTCGACGAATCCGCCTGCCAGAGTGTCGTCGACGAGATCGTCGGGGCGGGCGGCAGAGCACTCGCCGTCGGCGCGGACGTCTCCGACGAGGTCGCCGTCGAAGCAGCGGTCAGCCGTGTCGCAGCCGAACTGGGCGCACCGACGATCCTCGTCAACAATGCGGGCATCATCCGCGACAACCTCCTGTTCAAGATGACCGTCTCCGACTGGGACGCAGTGATGGGCGTCCACCTGCGCGGCGCGTTCCTGATGGCGCGCGAGGTGCAGAACTACCAGACGAAGGAAGGCTGGGGACGCATCGTCAACCTGTCGTCGACGTCGGCGCTCGGCAACCGCGGTCAGGCCAACTACTCCGCGGCCAAGGCTGGCATGCAGGGCTTCACCAAGACGCTCGCCCTGGAACTCGGACGGTTCGGGGTCACCGCGAACGCGATCGCCCCGGGCTTCATCGCCACCGACATGACGGCGGCGACGGCCGAGCGCATCGGCGTCCCGTTCGACGACTTCAAGTCCGCGATGGCCAAGGAGATCCCCGTGCAGCGCGTCGGCGAGCCCGCAGACATCGCGCACGCCGTCAGCTTCTACGCGAGCGAAGGCGCAGGCTTCGTCTCCGGACAGGTGCTGTACGTCGCGGGCGGACCCAAGGACTGAAAACCCCCAAGGACTGAAAACCGGCGACCGCGCCTGCCACCGCGTGATCGCAGAGGGAGAGACGATGAAGATCCTCAACGGCCGAGCCGAACTCGAAGCAGCGGTCGGCACCCACCTCGGGTGCTCCGACTGGCTGCAGATCGACCAGGAACGCATCGATCGCTTCGCGGAGGCGACCGGCGACCACCAGTGGATTCACGTCGATCCGGAGCGGGCCTCCACTGGACCGTTCGGATCGACCGTCGCGCACGGATACCTGACGCTGTCGCTCATCCCGATGCTGGTGGGGCAGGTCTACCAGGTCGCCGGGACGACGATGGGCGTCAACTACGGCAGCAACAAGGTGCGGTTCCCGTCGCCGGTGCCTGTCGGTTCGCGCGTGCGCGCAGGCGTCGAACTCGTGTCGGTGACCGAGACAGGAGCGGGGTTGCAGGTAGTGAATCGGGTGACCGTCGAACGCGAAGGCTCCGACAAACCCGTCTGCGTCGCCGAGACCGTGTCCGTGATGGCGTTCTGATGGCGCAGAAGCACCCCGGCCTCGACCTTGCCGTCCTCGGCGACTGGCTGCCGCGACACGTGGACGGCGCCGGTTCGGACCTGGCGGCGACGCTGATCGCAGGCGGCAAGTCGAATCTGACGTACCGCATCACCGACGGTTCGTCGTCGTGGATCCTGCGTCGGCCGCCGGTCGGCCACCTGTTGGCGACCGCGCACGACATGGGACGCGAGTTCCGGATGATGTCGGCGCTGGCGCCGACCGCGGTGCCCGTGCCGACCATGTACGCGATGTGCGAGGACACCGAGGTGCTCGGCGCACCGTTCTACGTGATGTCCGAGGTCGACGGGGTGCCGTACCGGTCGAAGAGCGAGCTCGGCGCTCTCGGGCCGGAGCGGACACGCACAATCGCCGAACGGCTCGTCGACACCCTCGTCGACCTGCATCGCGTCGACCCCGCAGAAGTCGGCTTGGCAGACGCCGGACGTCCCGAAGGGTTCCTCGGCCGTCAGGTGGAACGCTGGCGCAAACAGTTCGCGGCCGCACACACGCGGGACCTCCCGTCGATGGAGACGCTGTACACGATGCTGTCCGAGCGGGTCCCCGCCGACAGCGCGCCCGGGATCGTGCACGGGGACTACCGCCTGGACAACGTTCTCGTGACCCCGCAGGACGAGATGGGGGCCGTCGTCGACTGGGAGCTGTCGACGATCGGCGACTCGCTCACCGACCTGGCGCTCATGCTCATCTACGGGCGTCTCGCGCAGGTCACGCCGGGTGCGGTCACCGACGCCACGGAAGCGGCGGGGTACCTCACCGAGCAGGAGATCATCGAGCGGTATGCGGCGGGCAGCGACCGCGATCTCAGCGATCTCGGCTTCTACATCGCTCTCGGTTGCTTCAAGCTGGCGGGCATCGTCGAGGGCATCCACTACAGATTCGTGAACGGGCAGACCGTCGGAGACGGCTTCGCGCAGCTCGGCGACGGAGTGTTCGGACTATTGGACGCGGGCATCGCCGCGTTGAAGGAGAACTGAGATGGATTTCGGATTCGACGAGAAGACTCGCGAACTGGTCGACGGCGTAAACGCCTTCATGGACAGTCACGTCTACCCGGCCGAGAAAGTGTTCGTTGACCAGCTGGCCGCGCTGGAGGACAAGTGGGCGTGGGACAGCGTTCCGATCCTGACCGAGTTGCGCGCGCAAGCGCGGTCGCGCGGGTTCTGGAACCTCTTCCTGCCCGGCGAGAACGGTGCCGGTCTGACCAATCTGCAGTACGCGCCGCTCGCCGAGATCACCGGCCGAAGCTCTCAACTGGCGCCCGCCGTCTTCAACTGCGCGGCGCCCGACACCGGCAACATGGAGGTCCTCAACGAGTTCGGCACGTCGGCGCAGCAGGCCGAGTGGTTGCAGCCGTTGCTCGACGGGACCATCCGGTCGGCGTTCGCGATGACCGAACCCGACGTCGCGAGTTCGGACGCCACCAACATCGAACTGTCCATCCGACGCGACGGCGACGACTACGTCATCAACGGCCGCAAGTGGTGGATCACCGGGGCGATGAACCCCAACGCGAAGATCTTCATCGTGATGGGCAAGACCGACCCGGAGGCTCCGCGGCACCGACAGCAGTCGCAGGTCCTCGTCCCGCGCGACACCCCCGGCCTCGAGATCATCCGCGGCATGGAGGTGTTCGGGTACGACGACCACAGTCACGGCGGCCACGCCGAGATGAGGTTTACCGACGTCCGCGTGCCGGTCACCAACGTGATCGCCGACGAGGGCGCAGGTTTCGCCATCGCGCAGGCCCGTCTCGGGCCGGGCCGCATCCATCACTGCATGCGTGCGATCGGTCTGGCCGAGCGTGCGATCGAGTTGATGTGCGACCGCGCGGCTGGACGTGTCGCCTTCGGCCGACCGCTCGCCGACCAAGGCGTCATCCGCGACTGGATCGCCGAGTCGCGGGTGCGCATCGAACAGCTGCGCCTGCTGGTCCTCAAGACGGCTTGGCTGATGGACACCGTCGGCAACAAGGGTGCGCACAGCGAGATCCAGGCGATCAAGATCGTCACCCCGAAGACCGTCCAGTGGATCCTCGACAAGGCGATCCAGGTGCACGGTGCGGGAGGTCTCTCCCAGGACTTCCCGCTCGCCGAGGCCTACGCGGGCATCCGCACCCTCCGCTTCGCCGACGGTCCCGACGAAGTCCACAAGAATTCACTCGCCAAAGCCGAGCTTCGGAAACGCGCCGACCGCTAGTGTGGCGCCGCCGTAGGGGGCCTGGATGATCGATACTCGGTAACGTGCCGATTGTGAGAAATACTGTGCCAGGGAATCGGGATTCATGCACTCGTTAACTTATCGGTGGTAAAAGAATTGTAGTTCGAACGATCTACAATTGGTTATCTGGATGGGCATCTGCGGCTCGTGGATCGCGCGAATGTGCCGGTCAGGGCTTTACGTGATCGCATTGATTTGAGTATTTTTACGAACTCTTTGTCTATGCTTCTGCGTATGGATACGCCTCCCGGACGGTCCCGGACCGTCATTCGAAACTGCAACCTGTTCAACGGGATCGACGATCGAAAAGTAGTCGGAGCGGATGTCGTATTCTCCGGTACGACCATCTCCGCCGTGTCGACCTCGCCGGTGGCGCAACAGGCTGGTGACACTGTCATCGACGCCGGTGGACGTTTTCTTATGCCCGGCATGAGCGATGCTCACGTCCATCTGATGGGAAACGCCAACAGCTATATGGACTTCATCATGGGGCCGACGGGCGGGCTCTATGTCAATACGCTAGCCGAGGCGAAATCCATGCTGCACCGTGGATTCACCACGGTGCGAGACATGGGCGGCGACCTCGCCGCAGTGAAGACGGCGATCGATCGTGGTCAGTTCGAAGGCCCCCGCATCTTCCCGAGTCAAGCGATGATCTCGCAGACGTCCGGTCACGCCGACTTCGCGTTCGTGTACCAGACCCCGCAGGCGTTCGGTGGAGGTCCGAGTCGGACGGAGGAGATCGGATTCACGCGTGTCGCAGACGGCGCCGCGAAGGTGTTGACGGCGGTGCGCGAACAACTGCGCAAGGGCGCGACCCAGATCAAGTTGACTGTCGGCGGCGGTGCCGCGTCGATGTACGACCCGTTGAACACGCTCCAGTACACGACCGACGAGATCCGAGCCGCCGTCGAAGCGGCCGCCGATTACGGCACGTACGTAGCGACACACGTCTACACGGTGGAGGGGATCCGTCGGGCGATCGATGCGGGTGTACGGTCCATCGAGCACGGCCACCTCGCCGACGAGGACACCGTCGCGCTGATCGCCGAGAAGGACATCTGGCTGTCGATGCAGCCGTTCGCCGAGCACGACCACTCGTACCCGGATCCGGGGCGAGCGGCGAAGAACGTGCAGATCTGCAACGGCACAGACGCGGTATACGGCTGGGCGCGCAAGCACGGAGTGAAGACGGCATGGGGCACCGACCTCCTGTTGGAGCCCGCGTCGGCGCCGAAGCAGAGTGAGATGGCCGCACGACTCGGCGAGTTTTACACCAACGTCGACGCCCTCAAGATGCTGACCTCGGGCAATGCCGAGCTGTTCGGAATGGCCGGCCCGCGCAACCCGTACGCGGCGCATCAACTGGGCACGATCGCTGAGGGCGCGTGGGCCGACATGCTGCTCTTCGACGGCGACCCGATCGCCGACCTGTCGATCATCGGCAGACCGGACGAGCAACTCAAGGTGATCGTCAAGAACGGCGTCGTCGTCAAGAACGACTTGTAGAACAACGATGACAGAACAATTCCCCGCCGGCTCGTACCCCGACACGGCGCCCACTGAATACACAGCCGGACCCGAATAC
Source organism: Gordonia liuliyuniae (assembly GCF_021739025.1). Taxonomy (GTDB): domain Bacteria; phylum Actinomycetota; class Actinomycetes; order Mycobacteriales; family Mycobacteriaceae; genus Gordonia; species Gordonia liuliyuniae. The sequence goes on from NZ_JAKKOT010000002.1 coordinate 810,233, forward strand.
ACAGGCGGACCCGAATACACAGGCGGACCCGAGGACGTCCTGCTCGACGCGCACGGTATCGGCGTCCGAGCATCATGGGGCAAGATCTACGGCCCGGTGGACCTGCGTGTCCGCCGAGGCGGACTCACTGTTCTCGTCGGCGCCGGTGGGCGCGGCCGCACGGCGCTGCTGCTCACGCTCGCCGGCCGAATGAAGCCGACGTCGGGGGTCCTCGAATCATTCGGACAGCGCAACAACGCGCATGGTCTGTTCGCGAGGGCAGCACTCGGGTTCGTCGACGAGGTGGACGGCATCGAACAGACGATCCGGGTCCATGACGTCCTCACCGAACAGCTTCGATGGACGGCGCGCTGGTACAAGTTCGTCGGACAGTCGACACAGGACGACCTCGAACGACTGTGCCGCCCGACCTTCGGCCCGCTGACACTGCCGTCGCTCGACGCCTACGTCGAAGAGCTCCCGCAGCTCACGGCGGCACTCTTCCGTATCGCGATGGCGAACATCCGTCATCCCGAACTCCTGGTGGTTGGGGGCGTCGACAAACTGTCGAGCGACGGCAGTAGCCGGCTGCTGCTGGAACGCCTCGTCGCGCTCGGACACGAACAGACCGTCATCACCGCGGACGTCAACGGTGTGCGCCCTCAGCCGGGCATTCGTGACGTCCTCGATGTACCCAACCTGACCGACGACGAGTTTGTCCGTCTCGAACGTGAGGACCAGATCCGATGAAGATGCTCGCCGCATTCTCCCCAGGCAGCGACTTCAAGCGGTACTACCGCGGTCGGATGCCGCGCCTGGCACTGGCCGTCATCATCCTGATGCCGCTCATGTACGGCGCCCTCTACCTCTGGGCGTTCTGGAACCCGTTCAACGAAGTCGACAAGATGCCGATCGCCCTGGTCAACATGGACGCCGGTGCCACCCTCGAGGGCAAACCGCTCGCCGCAGGCGAGCAAGTGGTGCAGGGGCTCGTCGAATCCAAGCAGCTCGACTTGCACGTGGTCTCCGAGTCGGAGGCCGCCGACGGTGTCGCCCACGGCAAGTACTACTTCTCGATCACGTTGCCGAAGGACTTCAGCGAAGCGGTCGTGTCGCCGACCACCGGGAACGCCCGATCGGCTCCCCTGATCTTCACCTACGACGACGCGAACAACTACCTCGCATCGGTTCTCGGCGGAGACGCCGCACAGCAAGTCGTCGCGCAGGTCTCGTCGCAGGTCGGCACCCAGACGTTCGACATCGCGTTCAAAGAGGTCGGCAGCATGCTGCCGCAGGTGACGAAGGCCGTCGACGGGGCGAATGAACTCGCGACCGGGCTGGACACGGCGAACTCCGGCGCGCACGAACTGTCCGGCGCACTCGACGAGTTGTCGGGCGTGGTCACGAAGGTGACCGATCCGCTCCTGGCGGCCACCAGCGCCTCGGGCGGTCTCAGCCCCGCCGAAGTGAAGGCCGCCGCCGTCCGCGTCGGTGAGGGTGCGACGGCGATCAACGAGATCGTGGGTGGAGCTGCCACGACGCAGTCACGCGGGTACACCGCGCTCGACAGCGCGATCACCGGCATGGCGAGCAGCCCGGATCCCGCGATGCGCGCGCTCGCCCGATCGTTGACCCCTGCGCGAGACGCGCTGGCCAACCGGGGGCTCGGCCCGGACGCGAACAATACTGCGACCGCGCTGCTCCACGACTCTCAGATGCTGTCGGCGGCGATGACCACGCCGGGCAGCCAGGTGCACTCGCTCCTGGCGCTCGCCGAGACCGGCGGTCTGCACTCCGACATCGAGAAGGCGCGCGGCGACGCAACCGAGTTGAGCTCGGGCGCCGACCAGCTCGCGGCCGGAACCACCAAACTCGCGGCTGGTGCGCACGAGTTGGCCGGCGGCCTCGACGAAGCGAGCAAAGCCATCCCGCACTGGAACAAGAAGCAGCAGGACGCACTGGCGAAGACGCTGTCACAACCGGTGGTGCTGTCCGAGAAGTATGAGAACGAGGCCGGTACGTTCGGCACCGGTTTCGCGCCGTTCTTCTTCTCGCTCGCGTTGTTCGTCGGCGGAATCATCGCGTGGATGCTGTTCACTCCACTGCAGTCCAGGCCGATCGCCCAGGGCCTGAACTCGGTACGGGCGGTGTTGGCGTCGTACGCGCCGACTTTCGGAGTCGGCGTGCTGCAAGCGGCGATCCTCTTCGCCGTCACTGTGCTCGCGGTGGGGCTGCGACCCGCGCACGTGATCGGGACGTTCTTGTTCATGCTGCTGGTGGTCGCGGCGTTCCTATCACTGATACAGATGTTCAACGCGCTGTTCGGGCCGGCCGTCGGACGCGTCGTGACACTGGCGTTCCTGATGATCCAATTGACGTCGGCCGGCGGCATCTATCCGGTCGAGACGACGACGAAACCGTTCCAGTACATCCACTGGATAGACCCGATGACGTACACGGTCAACGGGCTGAGACAAATGATCATGGGCGGGGTGGACTACCGCTTCTGGGTGGCGTTCGCAGTGCTGAGCGGCCTCACCGTCGTGTTCCTGTCGATCTCCGTCCTAGCGGCCAGACGGAACAGGCAGTACACCATGGACCGGCTCTATCCACCGGTCGAAGTGTGATCCGCAGACACCACGCCGACCTCGTCCTGTTCGGCGGACTTCGCTCACAACCGCTCGAGAAATAGGAGACAACACATGTCCGACAACGACTACGACCGCATGATCCTCAGCCCGGTCTTCGACCGGAACGGCGAGACGACCTCGCTTCCGCGTCACGAGCTCCCGGACGCGATGATGCTCCCGAGCACCGCATACCAGATCGTCCACGACCAGGCGATGCTCGACGGCAACTCGCGGCTCAACCTGGCCACCTTCGTCTCGACGTACATGGACAAGGAAGCCAAGCTCCTGTACGCGCAGACCGTCGACAAGAACATGATCGACAAGGACGAATACCCGGCCACCGCCGAGATCGAAGACCGCTGCTGGCGGATCCTGGGCAATCTCTGGCACAACCCGGACGTCGAGCAGGCCATCGGCACGTCGACGATCGGATCGTCGGAGGCCTGCATGCTGGGTGGACTGGCGCTCAAACGCCGCTGGCAGGGTCGCCGGAAGGCCGAGGGCAAGTCGACCGAGAGTCCGAACATCGTGTTGTCGACGGCCGTGCAGGTGTGCTGGGAGAAGTTCTGCAACTACTTCGAGGTGGAGCCGCGTTGGGTGCCGATCACCGAGGACCATCTGTTCCTCGACGGCCACGACCTGGAGAAGTACGTCGATGAGAACACGATCGGCGTCGTCGCGATCATGGGCCAGACGTACACCGGTGCATACGAACCGGTGAAGGAGATCGCGGCGAAGCTCGACCAGATCCAGAGCGACACCGGCCTGGACGTGAACATCCACATCGACGGTGCCTCGGGGGCGATGATCGCTCCGTTCTGTCAGCCCGACCTGGAATGGGACTTCCGCGTCGACCGGGTCGCGTCGATCAGCACGTCCGGTCACAAGTTCGGTCTGGTCTATCCGGGCGTCGGCTGGATCGTGTGGCGTGACCAAGGAGCCTTGCCGGAGAGCATGATCTTCCACTGCGCGTACCTCGGCGGCGACATGCCGACCCTGGCTCTCAACTTCTCGCGCCCCGGTTCGCAGGTGCTGCTGCAGTACTACCAGTTCCTGCGCCTGGGCCGCGAAGGCTATCGCGCGGTGCAGCAGGGCTCGCTGAACGTGGCGCAGCATCTGTCGTCGGCGATCGCCGAGATTGGGCCGTTCGAACTCGTGAGCAAGGGCGACACCATCCCGGTCTTCGCGTGGCGTATGAAGCCGGGGTACACCGACACGTGGACCCTCTACGACCTCCAGGACCGGTTGCGCATGAAGGGCTGGCAGGTGCCCGCCTACCCGCTCGCCGACGATCTGGCCGAGGTGACCGTGCAGCGCATCGTCGTCCGTGCCGGCCTGAGCATGGACCTCGCCAACGCACTGCTCGACGACCTGCGCACCGAAGTCGAGTTCCTCGAGAAGCTCAGCGGCCCGATGCCGCACGAGGGCCAGACGGCCGCGTTCCACCACTGACCTGTACGAGACGTCCCGGACCCTGTGAGTCAACGGAGTCCGGGACGTCGCCTTTGACTGGAAGGGGTATGCATGAGCGTGGACGACACGGTACGGACGGTCCGTGCACTGAAGCCGACGCTGACGAAACAGTGTGTCGGCTTCATGATCGGTTCGTCCCTGTTCGCCCTCGGCTCGGCTCCGGGATTCGGGAGTTGGGCCGGATCCGATGCCGCGAACTTTAGCTACTTCGTTGGTGCCTGGTTCTTCACCGGCGCCGCATTCATCCAACTCGTGTTGAGCGGTGCGCGGACCGTGCCGGTCTCGTATGGGACTGGCGTCATGTTCCGAGCGGAGTGGCTCGCCGCATCCACCCAGTTCTTCGGGACGCTGTTGTTCAACGTGAGCACGACGACGGCCCTCCAGGTGCACACAGTCCGCGGCGAGCAGCACTTGGTGTGGAACCCGGACGCGGGCGGCTCGGTGGCGTTCCTCGTCAGCGGGTTCTTCGTCCTCGTCGCCTTCACCCGATCGACCGGCCGCGTGTGGGCACCGACCAGCGTCGACTGGTGGTCGGGGCAAATCAACATGGTCGGGTGCATCGCTTTCGGCGTCGCCGCGGTCGGATCGTTCGTCAATAGCGCCGGGACCACCGCAGACGCGACGTTGGGCAACATCGGCACCTTCGTCGGTGCGTTGTGCTTCTTCGCGGCGTCCGCGATCGTGCTCGCCGCTCAGGCGTGGACTCACGACGACACCGTGGACCGTGGCGGACCGCTCAGCCCAGCCGCCAGAGAGGGTTGACCGGTCCGTGGCCCGCGCCGAGCGGGTACGCCGACTGCAGCCCCTTGGTGACCCAGGCCTTGGCGAAGTCGACGGCGTCGGGCACCTCGTAGCCGTGCGCCAACGCGCCGCACAGGGCGGCGGCCAGAGTGTCGCCAGCGCCGTGATCGTGCGGGGTGTCGACCCGCGGCAGGTCCAACGAGATGAACTGGTCGCCGTCGAACAGTAGATCCGGGCTCAGTTCACTGCTGCGCAGATGCCCGCCCTTGACCAGGGCCCACCGGGCTCCGAGGTCGCGCAGCGCACGCGCGGCGTCTCGCTGGGTCGCGGCGTCGACGACGTCGATTCCGGTGATCAGCCGGACCTCGTCGAGATTCGGCGTGACGACGTCGGCCAACGGGATCATCCGTCGCACCAGCGTGTCGAGGGCGTCGTCGGCCAGCAGGGGGTCACCGTGCATCGACGCGCACACCGGGTCGACGACGAGCGCGACACCGCGCCCGCCGCCGATGTCGAGTTCGTCGCACGTGTCCGCGATCGCCTCGATGATCGGCGCCGATGCGAGCATTCCCGTCTTGACCGCGCCCACACCGATGTCGGGGACCACCGACCGCATCTGCGCCGCGACCGTCTCCGGTGGGATCGGTGCGATCCCGGTGACGCCGAGCGTGTTCTGGACGGTCACCGCGGTGACCGCGACGCAGGCGTGCAGGCCGAGCAGAGCGAACGTGCGCATGTCGGCCTGGATGCCCGCGCCGCCGCCCGAATCGGATCCGGCGATCGTCATGACGCGCACCGGTGTCTGTCCCGGGGCAGCCGTCGGCAGCAGACGCGGTTCGATCACTGTGCCGGGTTCGCTTCCGATATCGGCAGGTAGACGTGGTTTCCTGCCGCCACGAACTCCTCCGACTTCGCTGCCATCTCCTCGGCGATCTTGCGGTCGATGTCCTCAGCGGTGACGAGATCGTTCTCCTCGGCGTACGCGCGCACGTCGGCGGAGATTCGCATCGAGCAGAACTTCGGTCCGCACATCGAGCAGAAGTGCGCGGTCTTCGCGGGCTCCGCGGGCATCGTCTCGTCGTGGTACTCGCGGGCCGTGTCGGGGTCGAGTGCCAGGTTGAACTGGTCGGTCCAGCGGAACTCGAATCGCGCGCGGCTCAGCGCGTCGTCGCGCTCCTGCGCCCGCGGATGGCATTTGGCGAGGTCGGCGGCGTGGGCGGCGATCTTGTAGGTGATCACGCCGACCTTCACGTCATCGCGGTTGGGCAGACCGAGGTGCTCCTTCGGGGTCACATAGCAGAGCATCGCGGTGCCTGCCTGCGCGATCATCGCGGCCCCGATCGCCGACGTGATGTGGTCGTAGGCCGGAGCGATGTCGGTGGCGAGCGGGCCCAGCGTGTAGAACGGAGCCTCCTCGCACCACTGTTCTTCGAGCTGCACGTTCTCGACGATCTTGTGCATCGGCACGTGGCCGGGCCCTTCGATCATCACCTGGACGCCGTACGACTTCGCGCGCGTGGTCAGCTCACCGAGGGTCCGCAGTTCGGCGAACTGCGCTTCGTCGTTGGCATCGGCGATCGAGCCCGGACGCAGGCCGTCGCCGAGTGAGAACGTGATGTCGTAGCGGGCGAGGATCTCGCACAGGTCGTCGAAGTGCGTGTACAGGAACGACTCCGTGTGGTGGGCGAGGCACCACGCTGCCATGATCGAGCCGCCGCGCGACACGATGCCGGTGACGCGTTTGGCGGTCAACGGCACGTAGCGCAGCAGCACGCCCGCGTGGACGGTCATGTAGTCGACGCCCTGCTCGGCCTGCTCGATCACGGTGTCGCGGTAGATCTCCCAGGTCAACGCGGTCGGGTCGCCGTTGACCTTCTCCAACGCCTGGTAGATCGGGACGGTGCCGACCGGGACCGGCGAGTTCCGCATGATCCACTCGCGCGTCGCGTGGATGTCCTTGCCGGTCGACAAGTCCATGATGGTGTCTGCTCCCCAGCGGGTGGCCCACACCATCTTCTCGACCTCTTCGGCGATCGACGAGGTGACGGCCGAGTTGCCGATGTTCGCATTGACCTTCACCGCGAAGGCCTTGCCGATGATCATCGGCTCCGATTCGGGATGACGATGGTTGACCGGGATCACGGCCCGTCCCGCCGCGACCTCACTGCGCACCAGTTCGACGTCGACGCCCTCGCGGGTCGCGATGTAGGTCATCTCCGGCGTCACGACTCCGGCGCGCGCCCACGCGAGTTGGGTCGCGACACCGTCGATCGGCTCGGGCCTGCGCCACTCGTCGCGCGTCGCGGAAAGTCCGCGCTCGACGTCGATCACCGCGGCGGCATCGGTGTATGGACCGGACGTGTCGTACAGGTCGAGGTGTTCGCCGTTGGTCAGATTGACGCGACGTTGCGGCACGTGCAGTCCGTCTACCTGCAGATAGTGTTTGACGCTGCCCTCGATCGGACCGGTCGTGACGTTCTTCTCAGACGCTGCGACCTTCTCCTCAGGCGCCGTGACGGCTTTTTCGGACACAGGTGTACCCATGACATCTCCTCCCTACGCCGGCATTACCCGGACAGGTTCGAGCGGTCGGCGATCGCCATTCGCCATCTCAGCCCTCGGATCGTGAGAGCCCCCGCGTGTGTAGTTGTGCGGCACGCCGACTACGGGCCGGACGTCCGTGGTCACCTTAACCGGAACCCCGGACGTTGTTCCAGCCACACCGAACTGTGATGCAGATGTGACTGATGTGACTTGCCGCACATCGTTCCTCCGACGTACTGTTGTGATCGTTGTCACAGGGAGGTGTCATGCAACTGAGGAACCGCCATCATCATCCGCCGCAGAACAGCGCGCGATCGCTGCTCCAGCAGATCTCGGAGGTCGTGCACAATCCGGCTCGGGAACGATTCGAGCTGTGGGTGGCCGGCGACCTCGTCGGGGTCCTCGGCTACAGCATCGAAGACACGTCGGACGGGCGCGTCGCGACGATCCTGCACACCGTCCTGTACGACGAGTACGCCGGCCACGGGCTGGCGACGCGATTGACCGGGAGCGCGATCGGCTACATGCGCGACAACGGCCTGAAAGTGCGCCCGGTATGCACGTTCACTCGACGATTCATCGACGAGCATCCGGGCGTCGTCACGCTCGCTCCGGTCTGACCCGGACTGCGGAGTTCAGGCGGACGAGACGTCCAAGACCACCGGTGCGTGGTCGCTCGCACCCTTGGCCTGCCGAGCGGCGACGTCGACGAAGGCGTCGAAGACGCGATCATTCAACGCGGGAGAACAGAGGGCGAAGTCGATCCGCATGCCCTCGTTCCGGTCGAAGCGTCCGGCCTGGTAGTCCCAGAACGTGTACGTGTCGGGGCCCGGCGCGAAGGGGTCGGCGCTGTCGACGAACCCGGCATCGGTGAACGCGCTGAACGCGGCACGTTCGGCGTCGGACGTGTGAGTTCGGTCGGCGAAGTACTCCGGATCCCAGACATCGGCGTCGGTCGGTGCGACGTTCCAGTCGCCTGCCAGCACGATCTGGGCGGCAGGATCGTGCGTCAACTCCAGCCGGGTCACGTTGGCGAGGACGTCGAGCCAGTCGAGTTTGTAGCTCATGTGCGGGTCGCCGGGCGCGCGGCCGTTCGGGACGTAGAGACTCCACACGCGCACGCCGCCGCATGTCGCCGAGATAGCCCGGGCCTCCCGCTGCCCGTCGAACGACGGCTGTTCATCGAAGCCCGTGTGCACGTCGGTCAGGCCGACGCGGGACGCGATGGCGACACCGTTGTAGCCGGCGTTCCCATGGATCGCGACGTCGTAGCCGTGGGCGGCGAAACTCATCACCGGGAACCGGTCGTCGGAGCACTTGGTCTCCTGCATGGCGAGTACGTCGACGGAGTGCCGGGTCATCCAGGCGACGACGTCCTCCGAGCGGGTGCGGATCGAGTTGACGTTCCAGGTGGCCAGACGCACGGTGTCAGATCTCCTCTGCCGGATCGGTCACTCTCACGCCGACATCGGACCAGCGGGCGCGGACCGCGCCCGGGTCGTCGTCGACGAGGAGCACGGCGAACCGACGGTCGCGGTACGAGTCGCGCCAGAAGTCGACCGACTCGGCGAACCACTCGAACGCGTCGGGTTCGTCGGCGAGCACCTGCGACGCGTCGTCGACGATCGTCAGCCAGCCGGTCGACGGGGTGCCCTCGGGTGTGCGCAGGCCGGTCGGGAGGTCGCGCATGCAGTCGTCGAGCGCATCGCGGTTGCGCCCGAAATGATCAGGGAAGTCCCACGCGCGCGCGAGCGCGTCGAGTATCTGCGGGACAGTCCGCATCCGGGCGCCGTCGACGCGGCGCGCGACGAGGCCGCTCCCGAACAGGGACGGCGACGAGGCGGCGACTGCGGTCATGCGCGCGGACCTCGGATCGCGGCGAACGTCTCGTAGTGGTCGAGCGTGTAGTAGGCCGACCCGTTGCTGCCGGTCACGATTCGCTCGGCGTCACGGCCGCGCCCACTCTGCTTCGGGTTGACGTCCCACTCCCGGTACGTGATCTTCTTGCCGCCCGACGTCTTCTTCGGGAGTCGGCCCTCCGCGTTACGGAAGGTGTCGCCGCCGTGGGTGCCGGGCGCGTTCGCCGCGTCGGGCCAATCGCCTGCGTCGATGTAGGAGAGGGTCTGCTGCACGCGGGCAGGCACGTCGCTCGACGGCCGTCCCGCGGTACGCGACCGGTCCGGCGCCTCAGAACCCGGCATCACCATCGACACCCCGGACTGGGCGGCGGCCGACGGTTCGGCGTCGGTGGTGCTGCGTCCGTCGACCCACCAGGTCAACACGACGACGGCCAGTAGGACGACGACGCCCAGCACAGAGGCGAGCATGCGGCGACGGGATTGGTCGGGGTTGCTGTTGGGGTGCGACATCGCGTTCCACGGTAACCGGTGACGCCGCGGAATCGAACTCGTCTAAATCGAACTCGCCTGGATCGAATTCTCCCAGATCGAATTCTCCTGGATCGAATTCTCCTAGGGCTCGACGAGGTCGCCGACGGTGACGGTGTGGTGGAGTTCGTATCCTGCGGCCCGTGCGGCCGCTCGCGCCTTCTCGTCGGCCGCGTCGACGTCGACCGCCCACAGCGCGTCGCCGACCCGGACGGGGGCGAGTCCGACGGGGGCGAGTCCGACAGGGGGTGCGGGGGCTGCGGCGACGAGAACCTCCAACGCCTGCGCGTCGTCGACGGCGATTCGGCCGGGCCGCACGAGTCGGTCGGGCAGCAGTGCCAGTGCCGGCTCGTCGAGGTCGGCGTACCAGTCGAGGATCTCGGCGACGGCCGCCGACGGGGCATTGAACTCGACGGGGACCGCCGACCGGCCGCGGAGCGTCGACCCGCCCGCCGAGACGAGCCAACCGTCGATCTCGCCGCGATGCGTCGCATCGCAGCCGGCGCACAGGGCGCGCTCGACGTCGCGGATCTCCGAGTTCCGGACCACCCGTCGCGACAAGAGTCGGATCGACGTGATCGCCGCCCGCGGGATCGAGACCACCTCGCCGTCGCGGTCGACCTTCAGCGACTGCTCGTCCGACAGCGCCAGCACCCCCGTCACATCCGACTGCGACGGGCCGGTCGGCAGCGCGGGGTTCGGCGCGGTGCGCCAATCGGACGGGGCGCCCGACTGGTCGAGCCGGTAGCGGACGACGATGCGGTCGCCGACGGTCGGATCGATCATGACGCGCTCAGTCGTCGTGCCCGAACGGGTCACGCTCGGCGCCCGGCAACCAGGTGAGGCCGGGCACGCCCCAACCGTTGCGTTTGACGGCCTTCTTCGCGGCGCGCGCGTTCCGGCCGACCAGGACGTCGATGTACAGGTAGCCGTCGAGGTGGCCCGTCTCGTGCTGCAGCATCCGAGCGAAGAAGTCGTCGCCCTCGATCTCGACCGGCTTCCCGTCACGGTCCGTGCCGACGACCTTGGCCCAGTCGGCGCGCCCGGTCGGGAAGCCCTCGCCGGGCACCGACAGGCAGCCTTCGTCGTTGTCGTCGGGGTCGGGCATCGTCTCGGGGATCTCCGAGGTCTCCAGCACGGGGTTGATCACTTCGCCGCGCCGCCGCGTCGGGCCGTCCGGGCAGTCGTAGACGAACATGCGAAGTCCGCGGCCTACTTGGTTGGCCGCGAGGCCGACACCGTTCGCCGCGTCCATGGTCTCGTACATGTCGTCGAGCAGCTCGACGATCTCGGCGGACGGACGTCCCTGGTCGTCGAGGTCGACAGGCGTCGTCGGATGGTGCAGGACCGGTTCGCCGACGATACAGATCGGAAGAATTGCCATGTCCAGATACTTTACCGGCGCAATGCGGAGTGTTCGCGGTGCGTCGCCGTGAAGGTGGACGTTTCGGTGGCTACACTCTTGAGGCGAACCACACGCTTGTGATTCGTGCCGGGGCCGCGGATGCGGAGTGCGGAACGGGGGCGAGTGGATGTGACTATTCGGCAGGCTTTGCAAGGGAGCGAGATGGACGGCGCAACCGCGCATACACCAGGCGACGATGATTCGGTGGGTGCTGCGCAGGCTGGGCAGCAGACTGACCCGCACGAGGTCGGCCCGGACGGACTCACTCGCCGCGAACGCGACATCCTCGCGTTCGAACGTCAGTGGTGGAAGTACGCGGGCTCGAAGGAAGAAGCCATCAAAGAGCTCTTCAGTTTGTCCGCGACTCGCTACTACCAGATTCTGAACGCGCTGGTCGACCGGCCGGAAGCGCTCGCGGCGGACCCGATGCTGGTGAAGCGTCTGCGTCGTCTGCGGGCGTCCCGGCAGAAGGCGCGGGCCGCGCGCCGTCTCGGATTCGAGATCTGAAGACGGTCCGCTGGCGCGTCGTACGGACGGCTCGCCTCACGGGCGACCTCGTGAGCTAAAGTTACCGTGATGAAAGCTGACCGAGAAACCAATCGACTGCCCCTTCGGGCGGGCGCCATGCTGCTGTTGGCTGTCGCCGTGGTCTTCATCGGCCTCGGCTGGCACCACGCGGCCACCAGCGGAGACGATGACGGTGGCATGTCCACCGCCCAGAGTCCGACGACCTCGGAGGCCGCGACGCCGCCCGCGTCTACGCCGGGCGGCGAGAGCGAGTCGGCCTCGCCGTCGTCGACGACGGCTGCCGACACCGCAGACGTCGGATCGATGTGCGTGCTCAACGCGGGAACGGTGACCGGCCTGGCCGGCGACGTCTCCGACAAGCTCAAAGAGGCGGGCTTCGACGTCAGCGGTGCAGAGAACCTCTCGACCGGCAGTATCAGCGAGAACACCGTCTTCTACGACGAAGGTCAGGAAGAGGCCGCCAAGAAGGTGGCCGACGCCGTGCCGGGCGGAGCCTCGACCGATCCGCGCCCCGCTGTGTTCACGCGGTGCGAAGGCGAACTCGCCGTCATCGTCGTCACCCAGTAAGCCTGTTCAGCCCCAGTCCTCGTACGGAACACATAAGGAGCGTCATGTTCGCCCGTAACCACAGCGGTGCCGCCACCGGAATCTCGACCACCCGTGTCCTGGCGGTCATCGCCGCGGCAGGTGTCGCCGGTGCGGCCCTCGCGGGCTGCACGCCCGATCAGTACCCCACGGACGAGAAGGGCACCACGCCGTCGGTCATCACCGGCGATCAGGCGCAACCGGGCGACGAGATCAGTGCGGGCACCACGTCCGGCGGCGCGGAAGAGCTGACCGTGACGCTGCGCAACACCGAAGGCACCAGCGTCGGCTTCGCGACCTTCAGCGCCGAAGGCGACGCGGTCAGCGTGAACCTGCGTGTCACCGGGATGGATGCGGGATCGCACGGCGTCCACATCCATTCGGGCACCAAGTGCGAGGCGTCGACCGGATTCGCGTCGGCAGGCGACCACCTCCAGGTGGATGGTCACACCGGCAAGCCGGAGAGCGGCGACCTGACCAGCGTCACCGTCCTGGAGAACGGGACCGGAACCGTGACCAGTGCGACCGACGCGTTCGAGCTCGAGCAGATCCGCGGCCGGGCGCTCATCGTCCACGAGGTCGGCGACACGGACGGCTCGCACCGTCTGGCCTGCGGCGTCATCGCCGAGTAGCGAGCGGGACACTTCACCGGTGGGGGGCCGTATCAGCGAGATCGAGTTCCACGGATCACCCGAGCCGACGCTCGGAGTGGAGTGGGAGCTCGCGCTCGTCGACCGTCACACGCGTGACCTGTCGAATTCGGCTCCAGAGCTGTTCGACCTGATCGCTGCGCGCGGCGTCGACCGATCGGGACGGATCCATAAGGAGCTGCTCCGCAACACGGTCGAACTCGTCACCGGTATCTGTCACACGGTCCCCGAGGCGATGGCCGACCTCGGGGAGACCCTCGACGTCGTGTGCTCGCTCACCGACGAGGTCGGTGTCGACCTGTACGGTGCGGGGACCCACCCGTTCGCGCAATGGTCGACGCAACAGTTGACCGAAGGGCCGCGCTACGCCGAGCTGATCGCACGCACACAGTGGTGGGGACGCCAGATGTTGATCTGGGGTGTGCACGTGCACGTCGGGATCAGTCGGCGCGACAAGGTGCTGCCGATCGTCTCGTCGCTGCTCAAGTACTACCCGCACCTGCTCGCACTCTCGGCGTCGTCGCCGATGTGGGGCGGGCAGGAGACGGGGTACGCGAGTAACCGGGCGATGATGTTCCAGCAGCTGCCGACCGCGGGTCTGCCGTTCCAATTCGAGCGGTGGAGCGAGTTCGAGCGGTTCGTCACCGACCAGAAGACCACCGGAATAATCGACGATCTCAACGAGATCCGGTGGGACATCCGGCCGTCGCCCCACCTGGGGACCATCGAAGTGCGGGTGTGCGACGGCGTCTCGAATCGGCGTGAACTCGCGGGTGTCGTCGCCCTCATCCACTGCTTGATCGTCGATCTCGACCGTCGTCTCACCGCGGGGGAGACGCTGCCGCAGATGGCTCCGTGGCTGGTGCAGGAGAACAAGTGGCGTGCCGCCCGCTACGGCGTCGACGCCATCATCATTCAGGACTCGGACTGCTCGGAGCGGCTCGTCACCGACGACCTCGCCGACCTTCTGGTCCGACTCGAGCCGGTCGCCGAATCGCTGGGCTGCGCCGCCGAACTGGCATCTGTCGCCGACATCCTCGCCGACGGCGTCAGCTATAAACGCCAGCACGAGGTGTTCGCCCGTACCGGCGACCTCCGCGACGTCGTCGCGTCCATCGTCGACGAACTGGAATGAGTATCGGACTCGGTCGGCCCTGCCTACATCGCCGGTGAACGACGCCGGTCAGTGCTCGTCGTCCCCGGCCCGTGGACGTAGCTGGCTCTCGTCGAGAAGATGTTCGTCGATGCGCTGCTCGCGGTAGACGAGGCGGCCGACGCGCTGTGCGATGACCGGGGCCGTGATGAGGGTGAACAGGCCGCTCAAGACGAGCATGCCGCTGTCGTAGTGTCCGTCCAGCCGGATGAGCACGCCGATGAGCACGAGGATCATGCCGAACGTCTGCGGTTTGGTCGCGGCGTGCATACGGCTCAACGTGTCCGGGAAGCGGACGATGCCGATCGCCGCGGTCATCGCGAGCAGCGAACCCGACAGCACGAAGAAGGCGGTGAGGATGTCGGTGATCATTGGTCGTCCCTCACTCGGAAACGCGCCACGGCGATGGACCCGATGAAGCTGACGAGGCTCAGCACGACGATGGCGGCGGCGATCGTCGTATCACCGGTGACCGCAACCCAGAGCGCGAGGCCGCAGATCATGATGGCGACGATCGCATCGACCCCGACGAGCCGGTCGAGAGTGCTCGGGCCGCGGAGGGTCCGGTAGGTGGTCAGCAGGGCTGCGATGAGGAGCATGGCAGCGGAGGCGGCCCACACGTAATTCATCGGTCCTCCTTCCGTCGACGCAGCAGCCTCCGTGAGGTGCGACGTTCTTCGTCGGCGACGCGTTGACGGTCGCTGAACGGAACATGATGGTAGTCGTCGTCGATCCCGTGGAACGGGCTCGGCTGCCATTCGGAGTCGCGCTCGAACGCCTTGATGAACTGCCGTTCGACGTACGCCATCTGGCGGAAGAACGAATCGATCTGCGACTGCTTGCTGACGTCGAAGATGTGCACGTACAGCATGCGCCGAAGATGGTCGATCTCGACGACCATCGTCCCCGGCACCAGGTTGATGTAGTCGACCGCCAGTGTCAGCACCAGGTCGGACTTGATGGCGACGTGGACGCGGACCACGGCCCCGAGGGGCGGCGGACCCGGTTTGATCGCCGCCCACGCCACCTGTGCCGACGACACCACGAAGTTGCCGATCAGCGTGAGCAGGAGCTTCAACGCGGCCAGCGGGTGCACGCGGCCCTCGACGGGGACGTGCGGCAACGGCAGCACCGTCATCACGATGATCGCGAGCACGATACCGGCCACGGTATTGGCCCAGGTGATCTCGCCCCAGAGCAGGACCCACACGAACGCCAGCCACGCGACACCCCACAGGCGCATCGCGAACTCGCGCAGATCGCCGCCCGCCCACTTCGGGAACCGGAGATGCTCCTGCAGCCACACGATCAGATTCGTCAGCGGCCACGCGAACCAGACGACGGCGAGCCGCCACAGGCCGCCGAAGAACGCCGGAATCGCCTTCTTGCCGACAGGTGTGACGTGCGGGCGGTCCGGGAACGGTGTGTTGCTCATCGGTCACCTCCCGGGCCGAGGACGGTCTCGATGTAGACGTTTCGGTCGAGGACGCCGTCGGCGCCGCTGTCGGTGAACGCGAAGATCGGTCCGGCCCACACCGTGAGGGCGAGGCCGACGGCGACCATCGCGGCCGTCGGCACCACCATGGTGACGGGCATCCGCCCGACGTCCTCGCGGTCGTCGAGCTGCACGTCGATGCCCTCCTCTACCAGGGCGGACGGCGTGCTGGAGGCCAGGCCGCCCTCGGGAGCGTCGGCCCGCGCCCGCCAGAAGCCCTTCGTCCAGATCCGGGCCATCACGTAGAGAGTCAGCAGGCTCGTGACGACGCCGCCGACCACGAGGATCCACGACAGGACAGAACCGTCGGCGACACCCGCCTGCACGAGAGCCACCTTGCCGATGAACCCGGAGAACGGCGGTATGCCGCCGAGGTTGAGCGCCGGGATCAGGAACAGGACGGCCAGCAGAGGACTCGCGATGAGTCCGCCGAGGCGTCGAAGCGAGGACGATCCGGCTTGGCGTTCGATCAGACCGACGACCAGGAACAACGTCGTCTGGACCAGGATGTGGTGGGCGACGTAGTAGATGGCCGCCGACGTCGACTCCAACGATCCGACGGCGATGCCGAAGATCATGTAGCCGATATGGCTGACGAGCGTGAACGACAGGAGTCGTTTCACATCCGACTGGGCGATGGCGCCGAAGATGCCGACGAGCATCGTCAACAATCCGGCGATCATCAAGACGGTGTCCATGCTGCCGCCCGGGAACAGCAGCGAGTGTGCGCGGATGATCGCGTAGACGCCGACCTTGGTGAGCAGGCCGGCGAACACCGCGGTGACCGGGGCCGGCGCCGTCGGGTACGAGTCGGGCAGCCACGTGGACAGCGGGAAGACGGCCGCTTTGATGCCGAACGCGACGAGGAGCACCGCGTACAGCGCGTTACGGGTGCCGTCGGGGATGTCGTCGAGACGGACCGCCATCTCGGCGAGGTTCAATGTGCCCGTCGCCGCGTACGCGAAGGCGATGCCCGCCAAGAAGATCAGCGACGACACCATCGACACCATCACGTACGAGGCGCCCGCTCGTACGCGTTCGGCGCTGGCCCCGAGCGTCAACAGCACGAAGCTCGCGGCGAGCAGCACCTCGAACGAGACGTACAGGTTGAACAGGTCGCCCGCGAGGAACGCGTTGCAGACGCCCGCCGTCAAGATCAGGTAGGTCGGCAGGAAGATCGACACCGGCTGTTCGGTGGTGCCGTCTCGGATGCCCTGACCTATCGCGTAGACGACGACGCACAACAGCACCGTCGTCGACACAACGAGCATGAGGGCTGCCAGCCGGTCCACCACGAGGGTGATGCCGAGGGGGCCGTCGCCGCCATCGCGGTCGCCCCATCCGCCGACATGGACCGCGTACGGACCGTTGACGCTCGTCAGATACAGCATCATCGCCGACGCGGCCAGCGCGATACCGATCGCGGTGACGCTCACGGCACGTTGCAGACTCGGACTGCGCCCACGAAGCAGAGTGACGGCGGCGCCGAGCAGCGGAGCGAGTGTCGGAAGGACGATCAGCACGGTGATCCACGACGGTTGGGGAATCACCGATCGCCCCCGTCCCCGTCGTTGTCCCCGTCGTTGTCGCTGTCGCCGTCGTTGTCGCTGTCACCGTCGCTGCCGCTGTCCCCGTCACCGTCGTCGGTCAGATCGGTGGTGTCCGGCATGTCGTCGCCGTCGTCGTCGTGCAGGTGTGCGATCAGGTCGGCGTCCTCGGGCATCAAGTCGGTTTCGATGACGCCCTGGTGGACGGCTTCGAACTCTTCGGCGGTCAGTGGGTTTCCGTGGTCGTCGAAGAGGTCGCCCGCCACGGTGTCGGCTCCGGTGAGCGGGTCGTCGCTGCGGTCGCGGTCGCCGAACGACTGCAGGGAGCCGGTAGCGATCTTGACGTCCTCCGGGTCGTCGCCGAGATCGTCGTCGTCGGCGACGGACTCGACCGATGTCGGTTCGAGGTCGGGAGGCGTCTCCCGACTGCGCCGGTTGATGACGAACAGTCGGTACGCCAGGGCGAGCACGAACGCGGCGACGCCCATCGTGATGACGATGGCGGTCAACACCATTCCCTGGGCGAGGGGGTCGGCGTCCGAGCTGTGGCCGGACGATTCGCGTCCGCGGACCGGTGGGCTCCCTGGCGGGCCCGCGAGTGTGACGATCAGCAGGTTGATCGCATTGCCGACCATCATGAGGCCGAACAGCATCCGGATCAGGCTGCGTTCCATCAGCAGGTAGACGCCTGCCGCGGCGAGTACGCCGGCGACGAGCAGCAGTCCGAGGTTCACACTCATTTGTGCACCTCCTGCTGCGATTGGGTGGGAAATCTGCCGGTCATCGGCGCGTCGTCGGGCACTTCCAGGCGTGCGCCGAGGCTGCGGAGCACGTCGAGCACGAGTCCGACGACGATCAGGTAGACGCCGAGGTCGAAGAACATCGCGGTGACGATGTGGATGTCGCCGAACACCGGCAGATGTACGTCGATGACCGCCGACGACAGGGCGGGCGCGCCGAGGAACAGGGAGCTGACGGCCGTCGTCGCAGACACGAAGAGGCCCGCACCGAGAATGGTTCCGGCCTCGACGGGCAGCGCTTCCCCGAGTTCGTATCGGCCGCCCGCGAGGTATCGCAGCACGAGGGCGAGTCCCATGACGAGGCCGCCCGCGAACCCGCCGCCCGGCGCGTTGTGGCCTGCGAAGAACAGGTAGAGCGACAGGATCACCAGGGTCGGGAAGACGACGCGGGTCGTGGCCTCGAGCACCAGCGTGCGGTGTCGGGGATCGCGCAGTTCGCTGCCGACGAGCCACGTGGTCCGTTCGGAGACGGGATCGTCGTCGCCGATGCCCGCCTGCAGCCGTGCGGCGTCGGTGATGCGCGGTGCCGCGCCGAACCGGCGACTGCGGAACACCATCGACGCGACGCCGGTCGCGGCGACGATGAGGACCGAGACTTCGCCGAGCGTGTCCCACGCGCGGATGTCGACGAGCAGGACGTTGACGGCGTTGGAACCGTGCCCGAACTGATAGGCGGCATCACCCAGGCGGACTTGGAGTGGTTCGGTGGAGCGGGCGGCTGCGGCGAACAGTCCGACCAGCACGAGCATCGCGCCGAACGTCAGGCCGATCAGGGCGCGCCCGATCCGGAACCCGGTGGCGTGTTTCGCGGAAGCTTCACTCGGCAGTTTTCGCAGCACCAGGACGAACACGACGAGGGTGACGCTCTCCACCAGGAACTGGGTCAACGCCAGGTCGGGTGCGCCGTACATCGCGAACAGCGCACCGCAGCCGTACCCGGTGAGCCCGACGAGGAGCACGCTCGCGAGCCGGTTGCGCATCATCGTCGTCGCGAGTGCGGTGGCGATCATGATGATGCCGACGACGAGCTGTTCGGGGGTGTCGAACCCGCGGACCGACAGCGTGTTCCGGTTGCCGAGCGCCAATGCGATCAGCGGCAGGGCGACGGCGGTCGACAGGATCACCGCCTGGGTGATCGGCAGCGAACCGCGCTGCGTGTTCCGCGTCACCCACAGCGACGCGGTGTCGGCCAGACGCAATGTGGCGTCGTATACGCGGTCGGCGTTGAGCGGTGGCGGATTCTTGAACACGCGGCGCCTGCGGGCGCGGAGGAAGAGGAAGAGCGCGGCGCCCGCGACGACGACGATGGCCGAGAACAGCAGGGGGAGTCCGAAGCCGTGCCAGAGAGCGAGGTGCTCGATCGGATGTCCGAAGGCGGGCAGGGTCGTTGCGTACGGCTCGAACAGGTCGCCGATCCACGGGGCCACGAACGACGAAGCGACTCCGAGGACGGCGAGGACCGCGGGTGGCGCGAGGAACGCGACGCTCGGCGGATGGAGGGTGGCGACCGCCCGCGTCGGGAGGTGCCGGACCTTGCGGCCGAACGCTCCCCACAGGAAACGCGTTGTGTACGCGAACGTGATGATCGAACCGATGAGCAGCACGATGTCGACGAGGTGCGCGACCGTCGGGTCGAGGGCCCCGGTGTCCCAGAGGGTGCCGAAGGCCGACTCTTTGCCGATGAACCCGAACGTGAACGGAAGCCCGGCCATACTCGCCCCGGCGAGGGCGGCGATCGTGGCGAGGACGGGCAGCCGGTGACCCAGCCGCGCCAGGAGTCGGATGTCACGGGTACCGGTGGAATGGTCGATGATGCCGACGACCATGAACAGGCACGCTTTGAACATTGCGTGGGCGACGACCATCGCCAGTCCGGCCATCGCGACTCCGGCGTCGCCGACACCGACGAGGACCATCATGAAGCCGAGCTGCGAGACGGTGCCGAACGCGAGAATCAGCTTCAGATCGCGTTCGCGGAGCGAACGCCAACCGCCGAGCACCATCGTGACGGCGCCGAGCCCGAGTACGAGGATCTGCCAACTCAGCAGGCCGGCGAAAGCGGGTGCCAACCGGGCGACCAGATAGATGCCTGCCTTGACCATGGCCGCGGCGTGCAGGTACGCGCTGACCGGTGTCGGGGCGGCCATCGCACCGGGCAGCCAGAAGTGGAACGGGACGATCGCCGACTTCGACAGTGCGCCGACCAGAATGAGGATCACGGCGATGTCGATGTAGACGCCCCCGCCGGGCGGGTTCGCGATGAGGTCCGACAGCAGATAACTGCCGGTGCGCTCACCGAGCATGATGATGCCGACGAGCATCGCGAGGCCGCCGAACGTGGTGACCAGCAGTGCCTGGGTCGCGGCTCGACGCGACGTCGCACGGACCATGTTGAACCCGACGAGCATGAACGAGAGGACGGTCGTCGCCTCCCAGAACACGTACAAGACCAGCATGTTGTCGCTGACGACGAGCCCGAACATGGCTCCGGCGAATGCGACGATCTCGGCGCCGAACGTCGCCACGCGGCGGCGCATGATGTCGAAATAGTTCGCACAGTAGACCAGGACGAGCGAACCGACGCCGAGGATGAGGACCGACAGGACCGCCGACAATGTGTCGAAGCGGACGTCGATGTTCATCTGCAGGCTCGGCACCCATGACACCGACTCCGTGCTGGGTTCGGCGTCGGCGTCCGGCCAGTTGACGACCACCCCGACGAGGGCGGCGGCCGGCATCAATGCGAGGACGTAGAACCCCCGGGTACCACAGGCCTTCATGATCGGCGGTGACACGAGCGCGCCGATTGCCAGCGCGATCATCACAACGATCAAAAGGGCACTCCGTCGTATTCAGAGGGTGGGCGGGGTGTCGAAACAGTCTTCTGCCGTGCTCTACTCTACCGTTTCGGGCATGAAGTCTTTCTTTCGCGTCTGTGCAATCCTCGTCATAGTGCTTCTCGGTGGCGTCGCACTGGGCGCGTGCGGGGACGACGATTCGGCCGAGTCCGGCCAATCCCTGCCCGCGGACTTCCCGTCCGACGACGTTCCCATGGTCGAGGGAAACGTCCTGTCCGCGACCGGTGAGGGCGACTCCTGGCGGGTGACGATCCAGGGGAACGCGGCCGACGGGAATCCGCTCGCCAACGCGACGAAGCTTCTCGAGGACGACGGTTACGAGGAGTCCAGCCGCGCGGGCGACGCCGCGAACCAGACGGTGCTGCTGTTCAAGGCCGTCGACGGCAGAACCCTGTGGGTGCGCGTCGGAGTCTCCGCTGATGCCGCCGGAGGTGGCTCCACCGCGTTTTACGAGGTGATGCGGACCGACTAGCGCAGTTGAGGTCTTCTGAGTATGCGCGTGGGGTCACGCTGCGGTCGGGTGGACCGTCATGGTCCGCCTGCCGTGCGACCGCAACGGTGCCGGTCGGCGGTGCGGTCGAGCTGGGTCGGCCGGCGGTTGGAACCACGGGTGGCCATCGTCGCCGATGAACACCTCCCACTCACTGTGATGGATGAGCACGTGGTGCATCCGACACAGCAGAACCCCGTTGCCCAGCGAGGTATCTCCGC
>NZ_JAKKOT010000003.1 GCF_021739025.1 Gordonia liuliyuniae
CAGCGAGTCACCGGCCTCGCGTTCGACGGCGGTGGGTGGAGCGAGTTCATCGACAATGTGGTCGGCGAATTCGCGAACAGTGGAAGCGAACATGACAGGACCTCCTTCGATCCAGGACTTCAGCGACTACGTGGGGCCGGTTGTCGGCGCGCTCGAACCACGGCACCCTGCCGTGGGTTGAGCGAACGACGTGGACCGAACCCCACCCCGTGTGGGGTGCCGGGCACCACCCCGGCAAGTGCCGCCGTAGCCCTCCCGCGGCTCGCACTCTCACCCGAGGAACGAGCAGTCTGTAACGGGTTCGCCTGGACTGCGGCGCGCTATCGAATTGTCAAAGAACACCTGGCTCCCGACACGTTCTCGAGAACTACAAGTATGATATAACTCACCTCCGACAAAAACGTACGTTCGAACAACGAGTGCCCGAAAAGCGTGCCGCCCCGCCGCCTTCCCGCTACCCCGCCGCCTTCCCGCTACCCCTCTGCCTTCCCGCGAACGCTCTCGCTTCCCGCTACTGGACTGTCCAATAGCGGGAAGCGAGAACGTTCGCGGGAACGCACGACGTTCGCGAGAACAGGCCGCCCACCCCGGCGTCTCCAGGAGTCTGGTCCTGCGGATCGCTCATCGTTTCCCTCTCGTCGTGCGGCACGTCGCCGCGTGCTCGAGTACCCGCCGAACCTGTCAGGAGACTGGGAGCGAGGTGCCGAAGTGCTGGACCCGCAGGCTCCGGAACAGACGGAACCGCGTCAGTCTGTGCGGCGTTGCGCGTACGCCTCGAGTTCGGCGACCTGATCTGGGTCGAGAGAGGGACGGACCGTGGCGCGCGCGGTCTCCACATCGTCCACCGTGACAGTCGCGGCCTCGATGTCCCGACGCATGGCGGCCAGCGCAGACTCCCGGAGCAGCGCCGAGCAGTCCGCAGCCGAGTACCCGTCGAGCTCGGTGGCCAATCGATCGAGATCGACACCGTCGAGTGGGACGTTGCGCGACGCAGCGCGCAGGATGTCGGCGCGGGCGGCGGCGTCGGGTGGCGGTACGAACACGAGACGTTCGAGGCGGCCCGGTCGCAGCAGCGCGGGGTCGATCAGGTCGGGCCGGTTCGTCGCGCCGAGCACGACCACGTCCGAGAGCGGCTCGGCGCCGTCCAGTTCGGTGAGGAGCGCGGCCACCACACGGTCCGCGACCCCCGAATCGGTCGAGCCGCCGCGGCGGGGTGCGAGCGCGTCGACCTCGTCGAGGAAGATCAGCGACGGAGCCGACTCGCGGGCACGGGCGAACAGATCGCGGACGGCACGTTCGGACGACCCGACCCATTTGTCGAGGAGTTCGGCACCCTTCACCGTGTGCACCGACAGTCGGCCGGACGCGGCGAGCGCACGAACCACGAACGTCTTCCCACAGCCCGGAGGGCCGTACAGCAGCACGCCGCGCGGAGGCTCCACCCCGAGCCGGGTAAAGGTGTCGGGGTGCTGCAGCGGCCACAGCACCGCCTCGGTGAGGGCCTGACGTGTCTCGACCATGTCGCCGACGTCGTCGAGCGTGACCGAGCCGAGGGCGACGTCTGGCGACTCGTTGCGGGACGTCGGACGGATCACGGTGAGGGCTTCGGTCAGGTCGGCGGTGCGCAGCGCCGGCTCGGTCTCGTCGGTCGCGGCACGGGCCGCGGCGCGCAAGGCCGCGTCGCGGACGACGGCGGCCAGATCGGCGGCGACGAAGCCCGGCGTGTGGGCGGCGACGTCGTCGACGTCGAGTCGGCCGTCGGTGGGCACGTCGGTGAGGATCGCGCCGAGCAGTCGGGCTCGCAGGTCGGCGTCGGGCAGTCCGATCGACAGCGAACGGTCGCACAGGTCGGGGGCGCGCAGACGCCGATCGATCGCGGCGGGGTCCGCGCTGGTGGCCACGAGAGCGACGACGCCGGATGCGATCGCGTCCCGAAGGTCGTCGAGGATCAACGTCGAGACGGGGTCGGGCACAGCCGGGAGGAGTGCGTCGACCTCCGGGATCAGGAGGACGCCGGGGCCCTGCGCGCGGAGTCGGGCGACGGCGTCGGCGACCGCAGCGCGTCGCCCCTCTGCGGTGAGGGCTCCAGTCGTCGGACCGTCCAGTTCGATGAACGGACGGTGCGCGCACACCGCCCGGACCACCGTCGTCTTGCCGACTCCGGCCGGTCCGGTCACGAGGACGCCCAGACGCGGCTGCGCTCCGAGGGACCGGAGGATGTCCGGGGTGTCGAGCGTGACCGCCAACCATTCGGTGAGCCGACTGACCTGCGAGTCGACGCCGACGAGTTCGGAGACGGGCCGGACCGGACGTGGCGACTGGTCGCGCGCCGTCGCCGGGGACGACGTGGACGCGCCGACGGGCTCGGGGGCGCTCGCAGTGGCGGGCGGCTCGACAACCGGGTGCGGCGCCGCCCCCGGCACGGCGTGCCGACCGGCCCATAGGGCCGCCGTCCCAGTCTGCACGCTGACCGGTCCAGCAGGTTCGGTCGCGGTGACGGTGAGGAGCTCGTTGGTCCACGTGATGCCGAGCGTGTTCGCCAGTGACCGGGTCGCCGGACTCGCCGACAGTTCCGGTCCGAGATCGCGCGGAAGCAGTGCGACGGTGTCTCCGACGGCCAGGATCTTGCCGAGCAGCGCGCGCCGCAGCGTGGCCTCGGCGACCACCGACATGGCGACGGAGGACCCGCGCACCGTGACGCGAGAGGCACCCTGCACGAGCGCCGGCCCGACGACGACCTGCGCGTTCTCCCGGACCCCGAGGTTGGTGAAGGTGATGTCGTCGAGCAGCAGCACGCCCGGTGGGACGTCGCCGGCTGCGCGCGCCACGACCGCGGTCATCGTCCGCGCACCGGTCATGCCGATCGCGTCCCACTCGGTCAACGACAGCGCCGCCAGTACCTCCGGGTGGACCCGCACCAAGCCTCGACGCGAGTCGGCCGCCGACGTGTTCAGTCGGGCGGTCAGAGTCAACGTCGGCCGCGTCACCGGGTCAGCCCTCCGAGTCCGCGGATACCGGCGTGGTCGGGGCTCCGGGGGCCTCCGGTGCCCCGGGGCGACGCAAGCCGAGTCGAGCCGCCGAGGCCTTCCGGGGACCAGTGTGTCGGCGCACGCCGCCCGCACGTCGTTCGTCACGTCGCTGGATACGGCGGTCCCGCGGCGGTGCGTCCCAGTGCTCGGGATGCGAAGCCACCCACCGCTGCATCCGCCACGCGAAGGGGATGTGGATGAGGTACGCGGCGACCACGACCATCATCAGGATGTACGGGAACGTCATCAAGAGCGCGGCGGCCGCGGCGACGACGATGAGCAGCCCGGCGAGTGCGCTCGGGCGGACCCTCGCCGACTTGAACGACAGCGTCGGGCAGCGGCTCACCGCGAGGATCGACACGAAGATCATCCACACGCCGACGGCCACCGTCGACGTCCACCAGCCGTCGCCGAAGTGCTGCAAGACGCCGACCGGCAGCAACGCAGTCAATGCGGCGATCGGCGCCGGAACACCGACGAAGAAGTCCCTCGTGTATCCGGGGGCGTCGTCGTCGTCGAGCAGCGTGTTGAATCTGGCCAACCGCAGGATGATCGCCGCGCAGTAGATGAGGACGAGGATCCAGCCGAGGTCCTGGGCGGCGCCGTCCTGGTCGCGCAGCACCGTCGAGTAGACGATGAGTGCGGGCGCGACACCGAAGTTGACGGCGTCCGCGAGGGAGTCGATCTCGGCGCCGATCTTGGTGGTGGCGCCCATGAGGCGGGCGACGCGGCCGTCGAGACCGTCGAGGATCGCTGCGGCGACGAGCAGCGCGAGCGCGGTGTCGACGTTGCCTGCATCGGCCGAGCGGACCGCGGTGAGACCTGCACAGAGCGCGAGGATCGTGAGCGCCGACGGCAGGAACATGCGACCGTCGCGCAGCGACCGGCGACGTGTGTCGTCGGGCCGGCCCGTCCGACGGCCGGCCACCCGCAGCCTGCGCCGCGGACTCCCGTCTCGGCGGAGTCGGCCGGGACCGCGTGGGGCCGTCGCGCTGGGCATCAGGTGAGATCCGCGAAGACGGTTTCCGCGCCCACCGCGCGCTGGCCGACAGACACCTTCGGGACGCTGCCCGCGGGCAGGTAGACGTCGACGCGTGACCCGAAGCGGATCAGGCCGTATGTGTCGCCGAGCGTCAACTCGTCGCCGACTGAGGCGTCGTTGACGATGCGGCGAGCCAGAAGCCCGGCGATCTGGACGACGCCGACCTGCGGTCCGGATCCGTCGGCGCCGGTCGCGATGGTCATCGATGTCCGCTCGTTCGCAGTGCTCGCCTCGGGCAGGTCCGCGGACAGGA
This sequence comes from Gordonia liuliyuniae, assembly GCF_021739025.1. Taxonomy (GTDB): domain Bacteria; phylum Actinomycetota; class Actinomycetes; order Mycobacteriales; family Mycobacteriaceae; genus Gordonia; species Gordonia liuliyuniae. The sequence continues at coordinate 4,325 of NZ_JAKKOT010000003.1, forward strand.
ACTCGCCTGGCTTGTGCGCCACCGACACCACTCGGCCCGCGATCGGGACACGCTGGACGTGGACGTCGAAGATCGAGAGGAACGTGCAGATGCGCGGCAACGGTCGGTCGCCGAGTCCGAGCTCCGGATGGGGGACGGCCTCGTCGACCAGCGCGATCGCGCCGTCCGCCGGGGCGACGACCAGCCCGGCGCCGGTGGGCGGCACGCGGGACGGATGCCGGAAGAACAATGCCGACGCTGCGGCCGTCGCCGCCGCCGACCGGGCGAGCCACGGATGTCTGCGTCCGAGGAGTGCGACGGCGGCCGGCGCGGCGACGAACGGCAGTCCGCGGCGGTGGACGGGTGGAACCGTCGAGTTGAATAGGTCGACCAGGTGTGCGACACCGGTGCGATCGTCGGGTTGTGCGGGGCGTCGTGCCACCGGGAGTCTCCTCACCTCTGGCTCCTCCGGCAACCTCGACCGGGAGCTCTGCGTTGCTGCAAGCTTAGGCGGAGCCCGCCGCTCGAGCGAAGTCGAGACCCCCGCCGCCGACCGAGCGGAGTCTGTCGAGGCGCCCGGTTATGCGCTTTCCGCTGCGCGCTTCACTTTGTCGAGCGTCTCGCGGATGCCTGCGCGGAGTTCGTCCTCGAACGAGTCGTTGCCGCCGAACACCTTGTCGACGAGGAACGACGACACGGCGGTGGTCTTGCCGCCTGCCGCCGCGCGCTGCTCGGTGACGCGTGATCCGGTCGCGGTCGGCTCGATCCGGTACGACCACACGGTGTGGTTCTCGGTGATGCGGAAGGCGATCTCGCGGTTCGGCTCGAAGGCGACGACCTTGGCGCTCGTCGGCCAGACCAGTGGGCCGCGACGGTTGACGTTCAGGGTGCGGGCTCCCTGCTTCACGTCGCCGCCGAAGACGATCATCTTCTTGCACTGAGGGCTCCACTCGCCCATCCGCTTGAGGTCGCTGATGACCGACCAGACGGCTTCGGGGGACGCGTCGATCTCGATGGAGTCTTCAATGATGGGTGCAGCCACGGGGGTTCCTTCCAACGGTGTAGTGCCCGTCACGATAGACCAGTTGCCGTGACAGGCGGTAACGCCGGTAGGTCCAACAGCCCAGTGTTCTACAGCGCGGCGTTTTACAGTGCCGCGGCGACGAACAGTCCGATCGCCACGAACACGACCGCGTTGAGCCATGCGGCTCGCGAATAGCCGCCGTCGGACTCGTCGAGCAGCACCGAACCGAGCCTGCCTGGGGTGAGCCAGTCGACGAGGACGAACGAGAACATCATCAAGGCGATCGTCGCGACGCCGTAGCCGAGCGTGAACAGGATGCCTTTCCACAGTTCGAAGCCGGTGGACGCGCCGATGCCCGCGGCGATCGCGATCGCGAGGCCCGCGGCCTGCGCGACCGCCAGCACCACGGCCGACCGGTTCTGCTCCACCCACACCTTGGTGCGGAGGCTGCCGGGCGTCACCAGGTCGAGCGCCACGAATCCGAGGATGAGGAGCGCGATCGACAGCAGGCCGTACGACGTGAGGTCGGCGATGTCGCTACGGAAGATCTCCAGCGGTTCCATGCGATGACTCTAGCGGTCAGCCGACAGTCACCATCTCCCAATCGGCGACGGAACCGGACAGCCGTGCGAGATGGCTGTCGGCGTCGCCGAGCGTGTGCGAGATGGCGGTGAGCCTGCTGACGTAGTGGCCGATCGGGTACTCGGCTGTCATGCCGATGCCGCCGTGCATCTGCACCGCTTCCTGGCCGACATGACGGCCACTCCGGCAGATCTGCAGCTTGGCCCGGGATGCGGTGATCGGGTCGTAGTCGCCGTCGGCGAGCGACGCGGTGAAGTACGTGCTCATGCTGCGGGCGAGTTCAGCGGACACGAACATGTCCGCTGCCCGGTGCGACAACGCCTGAAAGGTGGCGAGCGGGACGCCGAACTGCTTGCGCGACTTCAGATACTCGGTGGTCATTTCGAGGGCGCGGGTCATGGCGCCGACCGCTTCGGCGCACAGCGCCGACTGGGTGGCGACGTCGACGTCGGCGATGACCTGCGATGCGTCGCCGTCCCCGAGTCGGGTGCCGGGCGCCCCGGACAGGTCGAGTTGCGCGCCGCGTCGACGGTCGTGCGTGCGGTACGCGGTACGGGTGAGGCCGTCGGCGTCGGCGGCCACCAGGTACAGGCCGATGGCGCCGTCCGGTTCGCGGGCCGAGACGACGAAGGTGTCGGCGCAGTCGCCGTGGTCGACGAGCGTTTTGACGCCGGTCAGTCGGCCGCACACAGCGGTGGTCGCCACCGCTGTGTGCGGCCACCGGTCGCCGGCTTCGGTGTGTGCGAACGCCAGCATCCGCTCGCCGGACGACAGTCCTTCGACGATCTCGGTGCGGGTCGCGTCGTCGGCGGTCCGGGCGACGAGCATGCCGGGGACGACGACGGAGCCGAGGAGGGGTTCGGGAGCCAGGCTCGCGCCGACCTCCTCCATCACCACTGAGAGCTCTTCGGGGCCTGCGCCCATCCCGCCGTCGGCTTCGCTGAAGACCAGCCCGAGGATGCCGATCTCGGCGAGGGAGCGCCACACGTCGCGGCTCCACCCGAGGTCGGTGTCGGTCACCGCGCGGAGCCTCTCCACGTCGTAGGCGGAGGTCAGGACGTCGCGCACGGTGTCGCGCAACATCACCTGTTCGTCAGACAGATCGAATTCCATTGTGTTCCTTGAAATCTGGGAGGGCTACAGCCCGAGGACGGCCTTGTCGATGATCTGGCGTTGCACTTCCGATGAGCCGCCGTAGATCGTGACCTTGCGGTAGTTGAGGTAGGTCGGAACCGTGCGCTGTGCCCACTCGGGCGACAGCACGTCGGCGGTCCCGTTGGCGGCCGCCGAGTCGACGGCTGCGACGGGCACCGAGTCCGGTCCGGCGATGTCGGCGAGCAGTTCCATGGCATCCTGCTGCAGTTGCGAACCGCGTAGTTTCAACAGTGACGACGCCGGGTTCTGCTTCCCGTTGGCCGAGCCGGCCACCACGCGCAGCTGGGTGATCTCAAGGGCGAGGAGTTGGTTCTCGAGATCGGCCAGGCGGGAGGCGATGGCGGGATCGTCGAGCAGGGTCCCGGTCGGGGTCGTGATCTCGGCGGCGAGTTTCTTAGCGCGCGCCAGCTTCGTCTTGGTGTAGCCGACGCGGGCGATGCCCGACCGTTCGTTGCCGAGTAGGAACTTGGCGATCGTCCAGCCCTGGTTCTCTTCGCCGACGAGGTTCTCGACGGGGACGCGCACGTCGCTGAAGAAGACCTCGTTCACTTCGTGGCTGCCGTCGATCAACTGGATCGGACGCATCTCGATGCCCGGCGTGTCCAGGTCGATGAGCAGGAAGCTGATACCGGCCTGCTTCTTCACGTCGGGGTCGGTACGGACGAGCATGAAGATCCAGTCGGCGTACTGGCCGAGCGTCGTCCACGTCTTCTGGCCGTTGACGACGTAGTGGTCGCCGTCGCGGACGGCGCGCGTCTTGAGCGATGCGAGGTCGCTGCCTGCCTCGGGTTCAGAGAAGCCCTGGCACCACCACAGGTCCAGGTTTCGGGTGGCGGGCAGGTACTTCTCTTTCTGCTCGTCATTGCCGAAGTGCGCGATGACGGGCCCGACCATGCCCGCGTTGAACGGGAGGAGGTCGGGCACGAAGTTGAGCGCCATCTCCTCGCGCCAGATGTGGTGTTGTACGGGAGTCCAGTCCTGGCCACCCGCCTCGACCGGCCACGCCGGAACGGCGATGCCGCGCTTGTTCAGGAGCTGTGTGGTGGTGACGACGTCGTCCGGGTAGATCGTCTTGCCTTCGGCATTGCGGCGACGGATGTCTTCGGGGATCTCGGTGGTGAAGAATTCGCGGAGCTCGGCCCGGAACGCTTCCTCCTCGGGGGTGAAACGAAGCTGCATACTCCAGTCCTACTCCGAAGTAACTCGTCGTGTCGCGATTCGATGGAAGGAAGTACCGTCATGAGGCATGAAACATGTGCACGCTTTCGGCGATGACGTTCTCGGCGATTTGGATGCGCTCGGAGTTGCCGAGCGGATCGCGACCGGAGCGGTCAGTGCCGCCGAAGCGCTCGACGCTGCGTTGGCTCGCCTCGACCGGGTCGAGCCGCAGCTCTCGGCGCTCGCGGTCGACGACCGCGAGCGGGCACGAGCGCGCACTGACGGCGAGTTTCACGGTGTGTTCGCGGGTGTGCCGTCGGCGATCAAGAACAACACCGCGTTCGCCGGTCTGCCGACTCGCAATGGCTCGGCGGCGACCGGCGATGTGCCCGCCGCGTCGGACGAACAATTCTCTCGCGAGTTCGTCGGCGCCGGGTTCAACGTGATCGGGGCGACGACGACGCCTGCCTTCGGTCTCACGGCGACCACTGAGTTCGCCGATCGCGGACCGACGCGGAACCCGTGGGACACCGACTTCTCGTCGGGCGGGTCGTCCGGCGGTGCGGCAGCGCTCGTCGCATCGGGCGTGCTGCCGATTGCGCACGGCAACGACGGCGGCGGCTCGATCCGCATCCCGGCTGCGGCGTGCGGTCTCTTCGGGCTCAAACCGTCGCGGGGGCGGACGGCGCCTGCTGCGATGGGTGAGAAACTGCCGATCGATCTGATCTCGAACGGTGTCCTCACCCGTTCGGTGCGCGACAGTGCCGCGTTTCTGGCCGATGTGGAGTCTCGCCGCGACAGCGGGAGCCTGCCACCGGTCGGCAGCGTCGAAGGCCCCGGCAGCCGCCGGCTGCGGGTGGCGCTTGTCAACACGCCGATCACTGGACGGCTGTTGGACGCGCCGACCGACACGGCGTTGAACGACGCCGCCGAGATGTTGGAGTCGATGGGGCATCGCGTCGAGACGATTCCGTTGCCCGTCGACCGGTCGTTCGTCGACGACTTCTCCGACTACTGGGCGATGATGGCGTTCGGCATTGACCGTTTCGGTGGCAAGACAGTGGGGGCGGGCTTCGACCGATCGCAACTCGACCCGTTCACACAAGCATTGTCCGCCAGGTTCTTTCGGCACTTCTACCGGCTGCCGTTCGCGCTCCGCCGCCTCAACAAGGCGACCGCGGCGTTCCGCGATCTGTGCGAGCGGTTCGACGTCGTCCTGTCCCCGACGCTCGCGCACACGACTCCGAAGATCGGGTACCTGTCGCCGACCGACGACTTCGACGAGGTATTCGACAAGCTGATCGGCTACGTGTCGTTCACGCCTGCGAACAACGTGAGCGGTACGCCCGCGGTGACGCTGCCGTTCGGTTCCACGCCCGACGGGCTGCCGGTGGCTATCCACTTCTCCGCCGACGTCGGCGCCGAGCGGACGCTCCTCGAATTGTCGTACGAGGTGGAAGCGGCCCGACCCTTCGCCCGCATCCAGGACGCGTAGCGGCCAGACGCTGGCACAACTCTCCCGTATACGGCGCCCAGGTCCGGATGGCGGTTCGAGTGTCCGTATACGGGAGAGTTGTGCCCGAGGTGGGCGAACGAAGACGTCGGCGGGCCGACTCGGATGGTGAGTCGACCCGCCGACGTCCTGGGCGTGTCAGTGCATGCGCCGTGTCAGTGCATGCCCCGTGTCAGTGGGCAGCGTCAGTGGGCAGCGTCAGTGGGCGACGGCCCCTTCGGCTCCGACACCGGTCAGCGAGCGGACTTCCATCTCGGCGTTCTTGCCTGCTTCACCGCGATCGCGGGACGTCAGGGTGCCGACGATACCGAGGATGAACGCGAGCGGGATCGAGACGATGCCCGGGTTCTCCAGCGGGAAGTACGAGATGTCGATGCTCGAGATCATCGCCTTCGAACCGCCGGTGACGGCGGGGGAGAAGACGATCAGGACGATGCACGAGATCAAGCCGCCGTACATGCTCCACAGGGCGCCACGCGTGTTGAAGCGACGCCAGTACAGCGAGTAGATGATCGTCGGCAGGTTGGCCGACGCGGCGACCGCGAACGCGAGAGCGACGAGGAACGCGATGTTCTGGCCGTTGGCCAGAATGCCGAGCACGATGCTGATGACGCCGAGGACGATGACCGTGATCCGCGAGACGCGCACCTGGTCGGACTCGGATGCGTTGCCGCGCTTGATGACCGACGCGTAGATGTCGTGCGCGAACGACGCGGACGCGGTGATCGCCAGACCGGCGACCACAGCGAGGATCGTCGCGAACGCGACCGCCGAGACGATGCCGAGCAGGACGGTGCCGCCCAGTTCGAGCGCCAGCAGCGGAGCCGCCGCGTTCTCGCCGCCTGCCGCACTGAGGATCTTGTCGGGTCCGACGAGAGCCGCCGCACCGTAGCCGAGGATCAGGGTGAACAGGTAGAACGCGCCGATCAGGGAGATCGCCCACACGACCGAGCGGCGGGCTTCCTTCGCGGTCGGCACAGTGTAGAAGCGCATCAGCACGTGCGGCAGACCCGCGGTGCCGAGGACCAGAGCGAGACCGAGCGAGATGAAGTTGATCTTCGACTCGGTGGAGCCGCCGTACTTGGCGCCCGGCGCGAGGACGTCACGCGACGCGACCGCCTCGTCGGCCGAACCGGAGATCATGTTCTGCGCCTCGCCGAAGAGATGGGAGATGTTGAACCCGAACTTGATGAGCACGATCGCGGTCATCACGACGGCTCCCGCGATCAGCAGGCACGCCTTGATGATCTGCACCCACGTGGTGCCCTTCATCCCGCCGATCAGCACATACGCGATCATCAGGACGCCGACGACGGCGATCACGATGCTCTGGCCGGCCCGGTCGTGGATGTTCAAGAGCAGTGCGACGAGACCGCCCGCGCCTGCCATCTGAGCGAGCAGGTAGAACAGCGACACGACCAGTGTCGACAGCGCGGCCGCCATGCGGACCGGGCGTTCCTTCAATCGGAAGCTCAGCACGTCGGCCATCGTGAATCGGCCGGTGTTGCGCAGCAGTTCGGCCACCACCAGCAGGGCGACCAGCCAGGCCACGAGGAAGCCGATCGAGTACAGGAAGCCGTCGTAGCCGTACACGGCGATCGCGCCCGCGATGCCGAGGAAGCTGGCGGCCGACAGGTAGTCGCCTGCGATGGCGATGCCGTTCTGCGTGCCGGAGAAGCCGCCGCCCGCAGTGAAGAACTCGGAGGCGGTCGTGTTCTTCCGGCTGGCGCGGATCACGACGAACATGGTGACCGCGACGAACGCCACGAAGATCGAGATGTTCATCGCGGTGTTGCCGACGGCCTCGGGCTCGGCGAGATGGGTGATGGTCATCGGATGCCCTCCGCGGTGTCTGCGTATACGCCGTCGGCGAAGTTCTGTCGGATCTGTTCGGCCTTCGGATCGAGGTCACGGCCCGAGAACTTCACGTACGCGGCGGTGATCGCGAAAGTGGTCACGAACTGGAGCAGCCCCAGGATCAGGCCGAGGTTGATGTTCCCCCACACCTTGGTCCCCATGAAGTCGTCCGCGAACGCGCCGAGGACGACGTAGACCGCGTACCAGAGGAGGAAGAACACGGACATCGGGACGATGAACCGGAGGAGGGTCCGCCGGAGGCTGGTGAATTCGGGGCTCGCTTGCGCGACGAGGAACTCGTCGGGCGATGGTTGCACCCGCTCCGTGGGCGGTGGTGCTTGATCGGACACGATCACTCCTTACACATGAGAGTCGACGGACAGTCGCATGCGAGAAGAATGAACGAGATACGTGTCACATGGCAGGCGCATTGTGATCGAAGCGACGAGCATCTCCGACCATGCGGTGAACGGTCGCCCGGCGCCGACGAGCGGTGAACGGTCGTCCGTCACCTCGGCGGTTTCACGGGGTCCGTTCCACACCCAACCCCAGGCGTTCGGGCACGTGCATCGCGGCGAAGATCCCTGCGACGCCCGGTGGCCGGGACGAGCGTGTCGCCATGCTGACCGCGATCATGACGACGAAGGTGAGCGGCACCGTCACTGCTGCCGGATAGTCGACGACCGCCGTCGGCCACCCGCCTGCGACGTCGTCGTCGACGACGCCGCTGACGACCAGGGCGACAGCGGCAGCCGATGCGATCCCGCCGACGACCAGACCTGCGATCGCGCCCGCCGCAGTGAGCCCCCGCCACCAGATTCCTAATAGGAGTAGCGGGCAGAAGGTCGCTGCCGACACGGCGAAGACCAGGCCGACCGACCGGGACAGGTCGAGGGTTCCCGCGCCCAATGCCAAGCCGATCGGAATGAGTCCGCCGATGAGTGCACAGATCCGGAAGCTGCGGACTCCGGCCGGTAGCAGATCAGTCGACATGACGCCTGCGATGCTGACGAGCAGGCCCGACGACGTCGCCAGGAACGCGGCGATCGCGCCGGCCGCGACGAGTGCGCCGAGCAGTGTCCCCCACACTCCCGGCATGGCGGCCGTCGGCAGCAGGAGAACCGCGGCGTCGGTGTTGCCGGTCGTCAGCACCTGCGGGGTCCAGACCCGTGCGAGCGCGCCCAGCACCGTCGGGAACAGGTAGAACACCGACAATGCGGCGATCACGTTCAACGCGGTCCGGCGCGCCGCCCGCCCGTCGGTGTTCGTGTAGAAGCGCACCAGCACGTGGGGGAGTCCGACGGCGCCGAGGAAGGTCGCCACCATCAGCGACAGCACCTGGTAGAGCGGGTGGTCGCCGCCGAGACCGCCGCCGGACGCCGCCCACTGCGCGCCGGTCTGGGGGGCGTCCGACACGACCGGTGTCGCCGCGTCCTTCGCCAGGGTCACTGTCGAACCGCGTTCGACGGTGACGGTTCCGACCTCGGCGGGCGCACCGTTGATCCGGACCCCGGTCGGATCGGAGACGGTCACCGACACCGTGCGGTCGACGCTCACCGTGGTCGCGACGTCGACGCGCGGCGGCAGCGGCTCGCCGAGGTCAGAGTCGTGGTGGAGGAACAGCATCGAGAGGGCGAGCGCGGGCACCGCGACGGCGGTGAGTTTCAACCAGTACTGGACCGCCTGTGCGAACGTCACCGACCGCATGCCGCCGCCGACGACGTTGACGATCACGAGCAGACCGACGCCGACCACACCGATCCACGGGGGCAGTCCCAGCAGGATGTCCAACGCGAGGCCTGCACCCTGCAACTGCGGGACCAGGTACAGCACACAGATGCCGACGACTACGACCATCGTCGCCTTGCGGGCACGTTTCGACGTGAGGCGGAACTCGGCGAAGTCGGGCACCGTGTACGCGCCCGACCGGCGGAGGGGAGCCGACACGAACAGCAGCAGCGCGAGGTAGCCCGCGGTGAACCCGATCGGATACCAGAGGGCGTCGGCCCCGTACTTGGCGACGAGTCCCGCTACGCCGAGGAACGACGCCGCCGACAGGTATTCGCCCGCGATCGCTGCGGCGTTCCAGCCGGAGCCGATGCTGCGTGAGGCGACGAGGAAGTCTGACGTCGAGCGGGCGCCCCGCCCCGCGTACGCGCCCGCGGCGAGGGTGCCGACCGCTGCGACCAGGACTGCGGCGACCGTGAGTGTGGTGACGTGATCGCTCACCGAGCCGAGTCCCGAGTCGTGGGTCCGGGGTCGTCGTCGGTGAGGCGGACGAAGTCCCGTTCGGCCTGGTCGGCGAGCCGAATGTAGAGGCGGCCCGCCAGGTACAGCAGCGGATAGGGGAGCACTCCGAGGATGACCCAGTTGAGCCGGATCCCGAACACGGTGGCCGACGCGAACGGCTCGACGGTCGCGCCGAGGATCGGAACGGCGACGAAGATCAGGACCACGGCCAGGCCAAGCCGCAGTGCGAGACCGAGTTGCGCGCGGACGAGCCCGCGGACCAGGTTCTCGCCGATTCCGCTCTGTTCGGCGACCTGGACGCGGGTGCGGACCATGCGCGCTCCGCGTCGCTCGGACAGGACGACGCGTTCGCGGGGCGGGCGGTCGGGCATCTCAGCGGCCGGACCCCGACGGTCCGCCGCCTCGGATGGTCCGCATCGGGTCGCGGACCAGACGATCCTTGAGTTCCCGGACCTGGCGGCGGCTCACCGGCAGCTCCACCGCCTGCGACACCCCGTTGGCCTGGATGCGGACCATGGTCGACGGACCCGCGGACCGCAACCCCGACACCATCGGGAGGTTCACCAGGTAGCTGCGGTGAACGCGTGCGAATCCTGCCGGTCCCCAACGGGATTCGAGCGTCGACAGGGTGACGCGTACGAGGTACGAGCCGCTGTCGGTGTGGAGGCGGGCGTAGTCGCCGACGGCTTCGACCCACGAGATGGCGTCCCGCCGGACGAGCGATGTGACTCCGCCGGACTCGACGGGGATCACCTCGTCGGAGTCGCTGCCTGACGCGTGCGTTGCGGAAGTGTGCGTTGCGGGAGTGTGTGTTGCGGGAGTGTCGGCGGCGGAAGCGGGGGCCGACCCGTCGCGTGGGGGTTCGTCCGGGCCGGACCGGTCGTGCGAGGCGACTCGTTCGACGGCCCGCGCCAGCTGTTCTTCGCGCAGCGGCTTGAGTAGGTAGTCGACGGCGCCGACCTCGAATGCTTCGACGGCACGGTCATCGTGCGCGGTGACGAAGACGACGGGCGGCGGGTCGGCGTACCTGGCGAGGACGCCGGCCAACTCCATGCCGGACAGGCCCGGCATCGAGATGTCCAGGAACACGCCGTCGACCCGGTGGTCGCTGAGTTCACGCAACGCCGACGTGGCGTCGGATGCGGTCAGTACGACGTCGACGGCGTCGTTGCGGTTCAACAGGAACGCGAGTTCGTCGAGGGCGGGCTCCTCGTCGTCGACGGCGAGGACGGTGAGTCCGTTCATCGTGTGCGCGGTTCCCTTCCGTCCGGTGAAGCGACGGCACGGATTCCGGCGGCGAACTTGGGAATCCGCATGCTCACCTTGGTGCCCGCGCCGACTGCGGTCTCGACTATCAGACCGTAGTCGTTGCCGAATGCCGACCGCAGTCGTTGGTCGACATTCGTCAGCCCGACATGAGCGCCGTCGGATTCGGCTGGCCCTGCCGGGGCGAGTGCGTCGATCGCCCCGGTTCGCAGCAGTTCGGGGTCCATTCCTGCGCCGTCGTCTTCGACGCTGAGTTCGCAGTCGGGGCCCGCGTTGCGGGCGACGATCGAGATGGTGCCGGTCTTGCGTCCGGCCATCCCGTGTCTCACGGCGTTCTCCACGAGCGGCTGCAACGCCAGGAACGGCAGCACGACGCCGAGCACTTCCGGCGCCACCTGCAGTTTCACGGTGAGTCCTTCGCCGAAGCGTGCCCGTTCGAGCGTGAGGTAGCGGTCGATGTTGCGGAGTTCGTCGGCGAGCGGTGTGTACTCGCCTGCGGCACGGAACGAGTAGCGGGTGAAGTCCGCGAAGTCGAGGATGAGTTCGCGGGCTCGGTCGGGGTCGGTGCGCACGAACGACGCGATGGTGTTCAACGCGTTGTAGATGAAGTGCGGGCTGATCTGGGCGCGCAGGGCGAGGACCTCGGCGCGGTCGAGGCGTGCGCGGGACGCGTCGAGTTCGGCGAGTTGCAACTGGCTTGCGACGTACCGTGCGACCTCGGTGATGGCCCCGATCTTGCCCGGACCCGGTTCGTCGCGGGTCGCGACGACGAGGACGCCCGCACTGATGTCGTCGGTGAGGAGCGGTGCGGCGATCAGTCGTCGCGCGAGGGCTGCGGTGCCCGCGGGATCGCGTTGCACGCTCGGGTTCTGTTCGCGCAGAGTGGCCGCCGCAAGCTTTTCCGCCGCGGCGGAGACGGGGGGAGTCCACACATCCTCGTCGCCTTCGCGGGCGAGGAGTGTGGTGTCGGGTCCGTACAGGGCGACGCCTTCGGCTGCGGTGAGGACACGCAGCGGTCCGATCGCCTCGGCGGCCGATTCTGCGGTCAGTCCGTCTCGCAACGGTCCGGCCGCGAGGGCCGCCGTGTGCAAGGTGTCGTGGACGGCGAGTTCGGCAGGAGTTGACACGACTCGCCGCGTCCGCAACGCGATCACGATGAGGATCACCGTCAGGGCGGTCCCCAGCACGGTGATCGCGATCAGTTCGCCGGACATGACTGTTGACGGTAGTCGCCTGTCGGGCGAGTGGGCAGACGGCGTCCCCCGGAGTCGAAACCCCCGGCCGATGGGACCGAACTCGACGAACGGGGGAGCCTTCGACCGCCAGGGGCTGGGAACCTTGCACTCTCCATAGGCGAGTGCTAAAACGGAACTTGGCACTCGCGGCATGTGAGTGCCAGGTTGGAACGGTGAGGCCGGTTCAAGACACCCCGGTCGTCCGTCGCGGGCATCGAGTCCGACCCTACGAGAACTTAGTGTCACCCCCCACCGGAGGATCACTTACCAATGGCAAAGCAAATCGCTTTCGACGAAGAGGCCCGTCGCGGACTCGAGCGCGGCCTGAACAGCCTGGCCGACGCCGTCAAGGTCACGCTCGGACCCAAGGGACGCAACGTCGTCCTGGAGAAGAAGTGGGGCGCCCCCACGATCACCAACGATGGCGTGTCCATCGCCAAGGAGATCGAGCTGGAGGACCCGTACGAGAAGATCGGCGCAGAGCTGGTCAAGGAAGTCGCCAAGAAGACTGACGACGTCGCAGGCGACGGCACCACCACCGCCACCGTCCTGGCTCAGGCCCTGGTTCGCGAAGGTCTGCGCAACGTCGCAGCCGGCGCCAACCCGCTCGGCCTCAAGCGCGGCATCGAGAAGGCTGTCGCGGCCGTCACCGAGTCGCTGCTGAAGTCTGCCAAGGAGATCGACACCAAGGAGCAGATCGCTGCTACCGCCGGTATCTCCGCAGGCGACCCCGCCATCGGCGAGCTCATCGCCGAGGCGATGGACAAGGTCGGCAAGGAAGGCGTCATCACGGTCGAAGAGGCTCAGACGTTCGGTCTGCAGCTCGAGCTCACCGAGGGCATGCGCTTCGACAAGGGCTACATCTCGGGATACTTCGTCACCGACGCCGACCGCCAGGAAGCCGTCCTCGAGGACCCGTACATCCTGCTCGTTTCGGGCAAGGTCACGACCATCAAGGACCTCCTGCCGTTGCTGGAGAAGGTCATCCAGGCCGGCAAGCCGCTGCTGATCATCGCCGAGGACGTCGAGGGCGAAGCGCTCTCGACCCTGGTCGTCAACAAGCTCAAGGGCACCTTCAAGTCCGTCGCCGTCAAGGCTCCGGGCTTCGGTGACCGCCGCAAGGCCATGCTCGCCGACATCGCCATCCTCACCGGTGGCGAGGTCATCAGCGAAGAGGTCGGCCTCTCGCTGGAGACCGCAGGCATCGAGCTGCTCGGTACCGCGCGCAAGGTCGTCGTCACCAAGGACGAGACCACCATCGTCGACGGTGCGGGCGACAACGAGGCCATCGCAGGCCGCGTCGCGCAGATCCGCTCGGAGATCGAGAAGAGCGACAGCGACTACGACCGCGAGAAGCTGCAGGAGCGCCTGGCCAAGCTGGCCGGCGGTGTCGCAGTCATCAAGGCCGGCGCTGCCACCGAGGTCGAGCTCAAGGAGCGCAAGCACCGCATCGAGGACGCTGTCCGCAACGCGAAGGCTGCCGTCGAAGAGGGCATTGTCGCCGGCGGCGGCGTGGCCCTGCTCCAGTCGGAGGCTGCCATCAGCGGTCTGTCGCTCGACGGCGACGAGGCCACCGGCGCCAGCATCGTGCGTGTCGCGCTCGAGGCTCCGGCCAAGCAGATCGCGATCAACGCGGGCCTCGAGCCGGGCGTCGTCGCGGACAAGGTCCGTAACTCGCCGATCGGCACCGGCCTGAACGCCTCGACCAACGAGTACGAGGACCTGCTGGCCGCGGGCATCAACGACCCGGTGAAGGTCACCCGCTCGGCGCTGCAGAACGCAGCCTCGATCGCGGCCCTGTTCCTCACCACCGAGGCCGTCGTGGCCGACAAGCCCGAGAAGAACGCCATGCCGGCGATGCCGGGTGGCGACGAGATGGGCGGCATGGGCTTCTGATCTGACGATCAGCAGTTCCCCGCAGAACTCACCGAAGGCCGGTCATCCGAGAGGGTGGCCGGCCTTCGGCGTGCGGGAACGACGTCGGGGTCTGCGGGCCTGGTCGCCGAACAGGCACAGGCGGCCCGTCATGCCGGTTCGCGGCTCAACGAGCGAGAGCTGTGCGAGGACTTCGACGAATTGCAACGCGCCGCCACCTGAGCGGTCACTGCCCGCGCAGCAGCCCGAGCATCGCGTAGGCGGCGATCTTGGTTCCGTACGGCACGGCGGCGAGGTCGACGATGTAGTTCGGGGTGTGCGGGGAGAACGGGACCTCGTCGCCGCGCGCCCGCGCCGCCGCGACCAGTTCGGGGTCGGCGGTGCCGACCATCAGGTAGTTGAACGGCATGTCGGGGTACGGACCCTTGAGGATCTGCACATCCTCGGAGGCCGTCGCGGCAGGCAGGTCGGTGAGCACGCTGTCGTCACCGATGATCGCGGCCAGCGACGTCGACATCGACGCGGCGAGCTCGGGGTCGTTGACCAGCGGGAGTGAGCCGCCCTTCACGATGATCTCCGGCAGCAGATCGTCGCCTGCGCCCGCGTCGCGCGCGATCTGCTGGGAGACCGACTCGATCGCGTCGAGAAGGCTCGCGCGGACCCGCGGGTCGTACCAGCGGATGTTCGTCCTGATCACCGCCTGTGACGGGATCACATTGTTGTCGGCGCCCGCCGCGATGGCACCGACCGTCAGGATCGCGGTCTGTGACGGGTCGACGTGCTCGGGAACGACCGACGAGAACGCGACGACGGCTCGCGCGGCCATCTGCAGCGGATCCTTGGTCCGCTCCGGCATGGACCCGTGCCCGCCGACCCCGTGGAAGACGATGTCGACCTGGTCGGTGCCTGCCAGCCGCGGGCCGGGCGATGAGGACACGATGCCGACCGGGGCTGGCATCGTGTGCATGCCGATGAGGACGTCGGGTTTCGGGATGAAGTTGTAGAGCCCGTTGTCGACCATCGCCTTGGCTCCGGTGATCGGCTCCTCGGCGGGCTGACCGATCAACACAGCCGTTCCCGACCACGAATCACGCACCGTGACAAGCGCGTTGGCCATGCCGATCAGCCAGGTGACGTGCGCGTCGTGGCCGCACATGTGTGCGGCGGGAACGACTGAGCCGTCCTCGCGCGCCACGCGCACGTCGCTCGCATAGTCCAGACCGGTCTGCTCCTCGATGGCGTTCGCATCCATGTCGGCGCGATACATCACGACCGGGCCGTCACCGTTGCGGAGCGTCGCGGCGATACCGGTGCGTCCGATGCCCTTGGTGACGTCGAACCCGAGATTCTGCAACGCCTTCTCGATCAGCCGAGACGTCTGTACTTCACCGAACGCCAACTCGGGGTTGCGGTGGATGTCCTTGAACGTCTCGACCAGCCGATCAGTGTCAGCGTCGACCACTGCGTCGACGCGGGAGATCAGTTCCTGGGGGAGAGATGCGGCGAAGGTCACACGACCACCGTATCGGGGAACGGCCGAGCGCTAACCTCGTATCCATGACCGACGTGCAGAAACCGAATGGACAACCCGGAGCGCCGAGCCCCATCGTCTCGCTTCCCAACATGCGGGACCTCGGCGGGTGGCGGGGCTCCGACGGACGTGCTGTCCGCCCCGGCCTCCTATATCGGACGGCCGACTTCGCCGGGATCAGCGCCGACGACGCGAAGCTCTTCGCGGCGCTCGGGGTGCGGACCGTGTACGACCTTCGGTCCAAAGCCGAACGCGCCGCCGCCCCGGACCTGGTGTTCGACGGAGTCGACGACATCGCGTTGGACGTGCTCGCCGACTCGGAGACCGCGATCCCCGCGAGCCTCGGCGGCGTCTTCGCCGACCCGACACTCGCCGTCGAACTCAACAAGAAGCTGAAGGACGGAACGGCCGCCGCCGCGATCGCCGGAACGTACCGCGACATGATCACCCTGCCGAGCGCGAACACCGCGTACGCTCGCTTCTTCGCCGGGCTCGCAGGCGTCGACCGGGCCCCGGTCGCCTTCCACTGCACCGCGGGCAAGGATCGCACCGGTTGGGCTGCGGCGTCGCTGCTGGCCGTGCTCGGCGTGTCCCGTGACGACGTCTTCGCCGACTACCTGCTGACCAACGACCGGCTGGTGCCCGCGTTGAAACCGATCTTCGACAAATTCGCGTCCGAGGGCGGCGACCCCGACCTGCTGTTGCCGATCCTCGGAGTCCGCAAAGAGTATCTGGCCAGCGCATTCGAGGAAGTCGACAGCCGCTACGGATCGATCGAAGGCTACCTCACCGACGGGCTGGGTCTGGACGCGAGCGTGCCCGACACCCTCCGCGCGAGTTTCCTCGAGTGACGTCGACGCGTGCGCAGATGGTGGCGAAGGCCGCCGACCTGATCGCGCGCAACGGTGTCGCGGGCACATCGATCGGCGATGTCCTCAAAGCCGCCGACGCCTCGCGTGGCTCGGTCTACCACCATTTCCCCGGCGGCCGATCGGAGATCATCGCCGAAGCGGTCCGGTTCAGTGCGGGCCGAGTCGACGACGGCCTCGCCGAGGCGGTCCGGTCGTCGCCAACCTTCATCGTCGCCGACATCGCCGCCATGTGGCGCCGCGTACTCGCGGACACCGAGTTCGCAGCGGGCAGCACTGTCGCCGCGGCCGCGACCGCGCGCGACACCGACCCGGCCGTCGCGGACGTCGCCGAGCAACACTTCGTCCGGTGGGAGGACGGCCTCGCCGCGGGCCTGCGCTCTCGCGGGTTCGACAGCGAACGCTCCCGGTCGTTGGCGGTGACGATCCTCGCTGCGATGGAAGGCGCCGTCGTGCTGTGCCGGGCACACCGGAGCTTCGAGCCGCTCGACCTCGTGGTGAAGGAAATCAGTCCGCTTCTGACATCGCCCGAGTAGATACCCGGTACATTCTCTGCCATGGCTGTCACCGCAAACACCGAGTTCGACGTCGACGCACCGCCGTCGGTCATCATGGAGATCCTGCTCGACGTCGAGTCCCTCCCCGAATGGTCGGGCCCGCACAAGTCCGCGAAGATCCTCACCGAGCATGCGGACGGAAGCCCGGCGCGCGTCGAAGCGTCGGTGACCGCCGCCGGTATCACCGACGATCAGGTCCTCGACTACACGTGGACCGAGAACACGTGCGAGTGGAGTCTCGTCGAGAGTTCGCAGCTGTCCATGCAGCAGGGCAAGTACACGGTCACTCCGAAGGGCGACGGTGCACATGTCTCGTTCGAGTTGACGATCGACCTCAAGATCAAGCTGCCCGGACTCATCGTCAAACGAGGCCAGAAAGTGGCTGTCGAGACCGCGAAGAAGGGGCTCACGGCGGAAGCGAAACGCCGCTCCTGAGCAACGTCTGAACACCCGAACGGCCCCGCCATGGACACCGGTCCGGGGCGGGGCCGATTCTTATGCATCGCGTCGGTAACGATCGCACCCCGAGCGCCCCGGCGCGGGTAGCCTCGGTCACGACTTCGATGGACCATCGGCAATCTTCGCGGGAGAGGAAATAAGCGTGCGCATGTTCAAGGGGAGCCGGGGGATTCGAGTCCTCTTCGCAGGGTTCGCAGGAGGCGCTGCGATCGGAGCGATGGCCCTCTTCGGCGGCGGCACCGCATCCGCAGACACCACGTGTTCGGCTGCGAACAACAACCGCGTCGAACACGCTGACGGCCTGAGTCGCTGCATCGCCAACGCGGGCCCCGGGTCGCGCGCCGACGCCCGCGACACCAGCAACAGCGGCGTCGCCACCGCAGTCGCGACCCAGCGGGGAAAGGCGACGAGCATCAACCTTCAGCCGGGTTCGCAGGCGCTGTCGAGCGGTGTCCGCGGCGGCAACGCCTACTCGTTCTCCACCGGCCCGCGATCGACGTCGATCTCGATGGCCCGTGACGGCGGTACCTCGGTCGCCGTCGGCGGCTGGGGCGGCCAGGCGTACGCCGGACCGCAGGGCGCGATGTGCGCAGGAGGATTCGGTGCGGCTTACGATTCGACCACCGGGCAGTACTGCGTGAAGTCGGGGTCGATCGACATCCACTGACACTGGCGGAGACGACCGTCGGCCGTCATCGCATTCCTGCCGAATCGGCGGGATCGCGCTAGCCTGTGCGCGTGGACAATCTCGACGGCTACGTGCAGCCGAACCAGGACGTCGGACCCGATCTCAGCGTCGTCTCGGGGCGGGAAGCCCTGCAGCAGCTCGTCGATCTGCGAGACACCGGCGGGTTCACGGTCGTCGACGACGATGACGACGACCCGATTCTGCTGACACTGCCCGCACGCAACGTCGTGGACACGTGGCGCGAGGACTACCCGTACGAAGAGCGGATGAGCCGCCGCGAGTACGAGGTGACCAAGCGGCGACTCCAGATCGAGCTGTTGAAACTGCAGAAGTGGTCCAAGCAGACCGGGCAGCGGCACCTGCTTCTGTTCGAGGGCCGTGACGCGGCGGGCAAAGGCGGGACGATCAAGCGGTTCAACGAGCATCTGAACCCGCGCGGCGCCCGCGTCGTCGCACTCGAGAAGCCGTCCGAACGCGAATCGACCGAGTGGTACTTCCAGCGTTACGTGCAGCATCTTCCCGCCGCAGGAGAGATGGTCTTCTTCGACCGCTCCTGGTACAACCGGGCGGGCGTCGAACGCGTCATGAACTTCTGCACGCCCGAGCAGTACGACCAGTTCATGGGGCAAGCGCCCACATTCGAACGAATGCTCGTCGACGACGGCGTCCACCTGGTCAAGTTCTGGTTCTCGGTGACCCCGCTCGAACAGCGGACCCGATTCGCGATTCGCCAGATAGACCCCGTCCGGCAGTGGAAGCTGTCGCCGATGGACCTGGCGTCACTCGACCGCTGGGAGTCGTACACGGCCGCCAAGGAACGCATGTTCACCGACACCGACACCGACCATGCGCCGTGGACCGTCGTCAAGAGCAACGACAAGAAGCGGGCACGCATCAACGCCATGCGGTACGTCCTCAGCCTCCACGACTACGACGGCAAGGACGAGACGATCGTCGGGACTCCCGACCCGCTGATCGTCGGCCGTGCACGTGACCTCGTCGGAGAGTAGAGCGCGATCGGCCTCCGGTAACGTCGGCGGGGTGCGAAGTGTTGCCTCCGGACTGTTCACCGTCGTCGCGATGATCGCGGTGATCATCGCCGTACCCAGCATGTGGGTGTCGCAGCGGGTGGTCTCCACCGATGGTTTCGCGGCGTCGGCTGGCGACGCCGCACGCGATTCCCAAGTGCAGGACTACTTCGCGGAGAAGGTCGCGGCGTCCGTCGAAGAGCAGACGAGCGTCCCGCTGGCGGGGACGGTCGTGGAACCGCTCGCCCGCGAGTACACGCGTAGCGACGGGTTCGTGCAGGACTTCCAGGAGATCGCCCGACAACAGCACGACTGGCTGTTCACGGCGCCCGGACCCGAGACCGACACGCACGTCATGGACGTGAATGTGACGCCAATGGTCAACCGGGTCCTCGCGTCTGCGAACCTCCCGACGGAGGTCACCGTGGACCGCCCCATCTACATCGGCATCGATCAGCACCGGTTGACCGCCGGGTCGATGGAGTCGACGGGCCGACTGGTGTCGGCGACATCGTGGACCGCGGTGATTGTCGCCGCCGTCGCGGCGATCCTCGCGCTGCTGATCGCGAATCGGCGCAGCACCGTGCTCGCCTGGTTGGGCGTCGGCGTCGTCCTCTCGGCTGCTGGCGCGTTCGGGATCGCGCAGTACATCCGATGGCTCGCGGGCGACAAGGCCGCCGACACCGACGAGGCCGCCCGCCGAACGGTGGAGGTGGTCGCCGACGGCGTCTCCTCCGATTTGATTCGGACGTCCGCGATCGTGGGCGCCGTCGGCGTACTCGTCATCGTCGCTGGACTTCTCCTGCGAGTCGTCGGAGGACGACAACCGAGGGTGTGATCGCGGGTTGCGATGCGTCCCTCACGCGAAACCTACACCGTGCGGGGCACGCATTGGTCTATCACTCGGTGTGCGGCACGAGCGGTGTAGGTTTCGCGGGCTCCGCCGAGATCGGCCGCGCAGCCGTCCGATAGAGCGAGACGTTCAACTGTCCTCGTCGATGACGAACGCGAACTGCTCGGTGTCGAAGCGCAGGCGCCCGCGGTCGAACGCACTGGACACCGCGCCGCCGGCCGCGAGCTCTGCGGGCGACCCGGTGGCCATCGTGCCGTCGCCGCGCAGCAGCCACACCTCGTCCGAGAGCCGCATGACGAGTTCCAGTTCGTGCGACGACATGAGGACAGCGATCGACTGCTCGCGTGCAAGGGAGGCGAGCAGGTCGAGGAACTCCACGCGCGACGGTGCGTCCAGGTGTGACGTCGGCTCGTCGAGCACGAGCAGTTCCGGCTCCTGCGCGAGCGCACGGGCGGCAAGTACGCGTTGACATTCACCGTCGGACAGATCGTGGAAGGGACGGTCGGCGAGGTGACTCGCGCGGACTGCTTCCAAAGCCTCTCCGGTGCGTCGTCGATCGTGGTCGGCGAGACGTCCGCTCGGCGACAGGTAGGGCGTCCGGCCGAGCGCAGCCACGTCGTAGGCGGTCAGCCTGCCCGGGTCGACGGCATCGGTCGTGACGACGGCGACGCGTCGAGCCAGCGCCGAGGCCCGCAGCGACGTGATCTGGGTGCCGTCGGAGAGCATCGCTCGACCCGACAGCGGCGGCTGCAGTCCACACACGGTGCGCAACAGCGTCGACTTCCCTGCGCCGTTCGGTCCGATCAACGCGGTGAGACGACCCGTGGCCGCCGTTGCCGACAGGTGCGCCGCCACCGTCCGTCCGCGTCGCCCGCGGTAGCCGACCGTCAGGTCGTCCAGCATGAGACCGGTCATACCGACCCGCCCTCTCGGCGGCCGCGCAGGAGGACGGTGATCACGACGGGGGCGCCGATGATCGCTGTCACCGCGTTGAGCGGCAAGGCCATCCGTTCGCCCGGCAGATCGGCCAGCGCACCGCACCACACGGCGAGGGTCGCGCCGACGAGCGCACAACCGGGGATCACGATCCGGTGGTCCGACGTGCGGAGCAGGCCGCGCACGAGGTGCGGAATGACCAGGCCGAGGAACCCGACCGGCCCGCAGAACGCGGTCACCACGCCGCTGAGCAAGGCTGCGGACAGCAGGGTGACGGTGCGCGCCACACGCAGGTCTACGCCCATCGACCGGGCGTAGCCCTCCCCGAGGAGGAGCGCGTTGAGGGGACGGACGGTGAAGAACACGATGACGATCGTGCCGAGCACGATCGGTGCGGCCACCGCGAGGTCGCCCCACGACGTCGACGAGAACGTGCCGAGGCCCCAGATCATGTACTTCTGCACCGCGGTCGGGTCGGCGGTCACGATCAGCACTGACACCAGCGCGCCGGTCACCGATCCGAGCATCACACCTATCAACAAGAGGGTGACGGCGTTGCGGACCCAGGTGGCCATCACCAGGATCACGCCGAGGACCACGGCGGCGCCCGCCGCGGCGGCGAGGACGACACCGACGCGTCCGGCCCCGGCGACCGCCCCGACGAACGCCGGGCCGCCTGCCCCGCCCGCGAGCGACACGATCGCGACGCCGAGGCTCGCGCCCGAGTTGGCGCCGAGAATGTACGGGTCGGCCAGCGCGTTCCGGAACAGCGTCTGCATCTGCAGACCCGCCACCCCGAGCGCGGCACCCGCGATCGCCGACGTCGCGATGCGCGGCAGCCGGACGAGTCGGAGGATCGCATCGTTGCCGGGGTCGGACGCGTCAC
This sequence comes from Gordonia liuliyuniae, assembly GCF_021739025.1. Classification (GTDB taxonomy): domain Bacteria; phylum Actinomycetota; class Actinomycetes; order Mycobacteriales; family Mycobacteriaceae; genus Gordonia; species Gordonia liuliyuniae. The sequence continues at coordinate 26,026 of NZ_JAKKOT010000003.1, forward strand.
CGCCGGCCAGTACCGCGAGGATGTCGGAGACCGGCACGATGACCGCACCGATGGACGCGGTCACCAGCACGGACACCACGGCGACGACGACGAGCGTCACCCACGTCGTCCGCCGCGACAACGTCCACCGGGGGCGCGCTGGAGTCTTCCGAGTCACTGAACGGGGAGTCGCAGGTAGAACTCGAAGTCGTGGTCGGGGAACAGATCCGGGTGCAGGATCGCCGAGAGGTCGCCGAGTACCAGATCGGGGCGCAGTACGCCGCGCTCCCAGTAGTCGTTGCCTCCGGATGCGTTGACCGCCTTGAGGGCGTTCCACGCGCGCTCGGCGGGTCGCGTGAACACGCGGTACCGGTCGTCCTGCTTGTACACCGCGTCGAGCGACGTCGCCGTCATATCCGACAGGATCCAGGCGTCAGCGGTCCGCTGCTTGTCGATCACCGACTCGATGGACAGTCGCAGCGACCCGGTCGAGCGGTCGCCTGCCCACGGGTAGTCGCCGCCCGCGTCGCGGGTCAGACGGCCGAAGTAGCTGCCGCCCGCGGCCATCGTCCACGTGCCGTTCTCGATGCCGCCGAGCAGGACGTTCGTCTTCGGTGCGTTCGCGACCTTCGCGGCGACCGCGTTGTAGTCGCGTTTGATCCCGTCGAAGACTTCAGTGGCCGCTTTCTCATGGCCGGTGAGGGCGCCGAAGAACTTGATCCATTCGGCGCGGCCGAGTGGGCTCGTCTCCAACCAGTCGGCGTCGGCGAGAACGTCGACGCCCGCCTGCTGGAGCTTGGGATACGACGGATCGTCCATGCCGTCCGAGACGAGGACGTCCGGCCGCCCGGCGATCACCTTCTCGACGTTGGGGACGCCCGCCTCCGCGTACTGGGTGACCTTCCCCTCGTCGATGCGGCTCCGCACCTGTGGCGTCGACACGAAGTCTGTCGTGCTGACCCCGGTCACCGCGTCGGCGGCGCCGAGCGCGGCCATGGCAGGCAGATGCGTCGTCGACCCCGAGTACATCGTCCGGATCGGCACCTCGACCTGCGGGGCGTCCGCGAGCGCACCGTCGAGCTTCGGGGTGGGCGCACCGCAGCGGACCAGCACATACGATGCGGGCGCTGCGCCGGGGGCCGGCTCCTTGACGGTCAGCACCTGATACGACTTGTGGTAGGTGATCGCCAACCCGGTCGCATCGGTGATCGTCGACTTGTCCGGGAAGTAGTCGGTGTTCGCGTCGAAGTCGGTGATGCAGTCACGGTCGGCGCCCGCGTCGTTCGACGAGGAGCCCGAACAGCCGGCGACGGCCAGGGCGGCGACGAGCAGACAGGCGGTGATACGCCTGGAGACGGGAACGCTCTTACGGGAACGGGGGTGCATCGCACACTCCGCCTCTCTCGGGGACACACCGCCCCGGTGGCGAGGTCGCTGCGACGTGGAGGTCTGGCTTCCGCGTGATGCGGACACAGTGGCGGGTACCGCGCCGGCTTCGTTCCGGCTTCCCTACGTCATAGCGGGGTCAAAACTGGGTCATGGCTGGTGGACGCTAGAAAACGTAACACGCAGGCGTCAGGGGCCCGCGGTCGCGCCGATCGTCCGCCACAGGAACTCGTAGGCGAGCGCTTCCTTGAACGCCGACTGCTTGTTGTCTGCCGCGCCGCCGTGTCCGCCCTCGATGTTCTCGTAGTAGCGGACGCGATGCCCGGTCTCCTCCAGTCGTGCCGTGAACTTGCGGGCGTGCCCCGGATGTACCCGGTCGTCGCGGGTCGACGTCGTCACCAGCAGTTCGGGATAGTCGACGTCGGCGCGGACCAGCTGGTATGGCGAGTGCTTCGAGAGGAACTCCCACTCGGCCGGATCGTCGGGGTCACCGTACTCGGCCATCCACGAAGCTCCCGCCAACAGCAGGTGGTAGCGCCGCATGTCGATGAGCGGCACCTGGCACACGAGTGCGCCGAACAGTTCCGGATACTTCGTCGTCATCACGCCCATCAGCAGGCCGCCGTTCGATCCGCCGCGAGCTGCGAGCGTCTGCGGCGTCGTCCACCCGCGTGCGACGAGATCCCGCGCGATCGCCGCGAAGTCTTCGTACACGAGGTGACGGCCGGCCTTCTGCGCCTGGGTGTGCCACGTCGGCCCGTACTCACCGCCGCCGCGGATGTTCGCGTAGACGAAGATCCCGCCGCGCGCGATCCAGTTCCGTCCGGTCACCCCCAGGTACCCGGGTGTCAGCGAGTTCTCGAACCCGCCGTAGCCGTACAGGAGGGTGGGGCCCGATTCGACGTCGTCACGTTTGACCACGAAGTAGGGAACCTGTGTGCCGTCGTCCGACGTCGCGAACACCTGCTGCGCCTGGACACCCGAGGCGTCGAAATGTTCGGGCGACGACTTGATCGGCGCCACCCCGATCGTCGCATCGCCGTACAGCAAGGACGGAGCCTGGGTGAACGAACTCGACGACAGCCAGATCTCGTCGCTGTGGTCGGGGTCAACGTCGAGGACTCCGACCGTCGCCAGGTCGGGGATGCCGGGGAGTTCCGCAGGCTCCCACGTGCCGATCTCGAACGCCTGGATGCGGGTCGCCACATCGTGCAGGGTCGTCAGCACCAGTCGGCTCCGGGTGAACGCGTAGTCCTGCAGGCTCGTGTGCGCGTCCGGCGCGAACAGGACGCGGTGTGTGCGATCGCCGGACACGAACGCCGGATAGTCGAACACGAGCAGCGAGCCGGGCTCGCGTTCGACGCCGTCGACCGTCCACGACGACTTGGGCGACACCATCAGATAGTCGAGGTGCACGGCGTAGGAGGCGTCCGACGGTATATCGATCGCGACGAGTTCGCCGTCAATCACCTCGAAGTCGTCGGTGTTGTAGAAGTCGGTCGCCCGATACACGAAGTGACGCCGGTAGCCGGGCGTCGGGTCGAACGCGGCGCCGACCGCGACGTCGTCGACGCTCCCGGTGAACACCGTCTCGGCCTGCGACAGGTCGGTGCCGCGAGTCCACCGCTTCACCACGCGGGGGTAGCCCGACGACGTCCACGAGCCCTCGCCGTCCGGCTGCTCACCGAACTCGGTGCCTACATAGACGGTGTCGCGGTCGATCCACGAGACGTTCGACTTGTTCTCGGGCAGCCCGAAGCCACCATCGACCCACGTGCGCGATGGCACGTCATACTCGCGGACGACCGTCGCGTCCGCGCCGCCGCGGGAGAGCGAGACCAGCGCGCGGTCGTAATCGGGCCGCAGCATCGACGCCCCGGCCCACACCCAGTTCTCGCCTTCTTCCTCGCGCAGCGCGTCGACATCGATCAGCACGTCCCACTCGGGCACGTCCGTGCGGTACTCGTCGAGCGTCGTCCTGCGCCACAGCCCGTACGGGTGCGTCGCGTCCCGCCAGAAGTTGTAGAGGTAGTCGCCTCGCCGTCGCACGTACGGGATCCGGTCGTCGGTGTCGAGGATCTCGAGTGTGTCCGCCTGCATCTGTGCGAACCGCTCCGAGCCGGTCAACTCGTCGACGGTTGGCGTGTTGTGGGCGCGCACCCAGGCGAGCGCGTCGCCGCCGTCGACCTCTTCGAGCCAGAGATAGGGGTCGTTCGCGGTCGTGTTCGCATCAGTCACCGCCACCACGTTACGTGCGGCGCGCGGCGGCGGTCAGATCTGGGACGTCGTGCTTCGATTCTGGCCAGGACCACAGTGAGCGGCGTGTGCGCGGAATATGCTTGTCCGCGGTGAGACCGACCATAGGACTGGAGGGTTCGTGAGTCGAGAGACGACGCCGCTGTGGATGGTGTCCGTGGCCCTCGTGATCGTCCTGGCGGTGGCGTGGCTGCTCGGCGCCACCGCGCGATGGCTGCTGCGGGGCCGGGCGAACCTGCGTGCATCCGTCTCCGTCGTGCTCGCGATTCTCGGCACCTCGGTCGGGCTCCTCGTCGAATGGTCGATCTGGCCGACGGCGCACCTGCGCACACCGTGGACCGTTCTGTTCGGGCTCGCCGGCTCGGTGGCCGCGGTGTTCGTCTACGGAATCGTCGCGGCGCACTTCCAACGTCCCGACATCACACCGGTCGGCGAACTCCTGCTGGCGGGCGAGTCGGACCGGCTCGAGTTCAAGTCGACGGCACGCGTCAACGTGCGCACTGGCGAGAAGGACGCGCGGATGGAGCAGGTGATCGCCAAGACCGTCTCGGCGTTCCTCAACAGCGACGGCGGAACCCTGCTGATCGGTGTCGACGACGACGGGGCGCCCCTCGGGCTCGACGCCGACTATGCGACCCTGCGCGTCCCCGACGCCGACCGCTACGAACTCTGGCTGCGCGACCTGCTGGTCACCTCGGTCGGGCAGAACGCGGCCGCACAGGTGGCGATCGCCGTCGAAGACGTGACCCGCGACGGCGTTGCGCGCCCGGTCTGTCGACTGCGCGCCGCCGCATCTCCGCGCCCGGTGTATCTACGACCGGGCAAGAACACCGACCGCGAGTTCTGGGTCCGAACCGGGAACTCGACGCGACGCCTCTCGGTCGACGAGGCGGCCGAGTACGTCATGCTGCGCTGGCCGCTCGGACTCGGCTCGTCGCTCGCCGCGCAGGTGAAGGCCACCGTGCGTTTCGGGAACGGCTGACCGGGTCAGCGCAGGACCGTCGGCGGCTCCTCCTCCAACTCGACCTCGGTCTCCGGACCGCTGTGCTGTTCGGGGATATCGGTGCCGCGCAGGGACGCGCCGGCGGTCTCCTTGAGGAACGACAGTGCGACCATGCCGATCACGCAGGCCAGCATCATGTAGAGCGCCGGGAACTCCAGCCACCCGGAGCTGCTCACCACGGATTCGTTCACCAGCGGGGCAGTGCCGCCGAAGACAGCGGTCGACACGTTGTACGCGATCGCGAAGCCCGCGTAACGGACGTGGGTCGGGAACATCGCCGGGAAAGTCGCTGAGATCGTGGAGAGCTGCGGTAGGTACAGCAGACCCAGAATCAGGAATCCGATGATCGCCCACGCGAGGCCCTGCCCCATCAACCAGTACATCGGAAGCGCGAAGATGAACAGTCCGATGAGCGACGTCCACCACATGGGTTTTCGGCCGACTCGGTCGGACAACGCGCCGAAGAACGGGATCAGCGCCATCATCGTGAGCTGTCCGATGAGGATGACGATCGAGCCCTGGGCCTCGTCCATTCCGAGAGTGTTCTTCAGGTAGTCGGGTTGGTACGCCAGGAGCGTGTACTGCGTGACATTGAGCGCCACGACCATGCCGAACATGATGACGATCGGCCGCCAGTAGCCGACCAGCGTCGTCTTCAGCTGTGCGAATATCGAAGGCTCGTCGATGTGCTTCTTGCGCGCTTTCGCACTGCGCTCGTTGTCCACCTCGGTGAAGACCGGCGAATCGTCGAGCTGCGACCGCAGGTACAGGCCGACGACGCCGAGCGGCAGCGCGAACAGGAACGGCACGCGCCAGCCCCAGGTCGCCATGTCGTCGGCGTCCAGCCAGATCTCGTGGTCGGCGAGCGTGTCCATGATGAGCACGAAACCGGTACCGGCCGACAAACCCGCCAGGGTGCCGAACTCGAGGAAGCTGCCGAGCTTGCCGCGTTTCTTGTCCGGCGCGTACTCGGCCATGAAGGTCGCGGCTCCGCCGTACTCGCCGCCGGTGGAGAAGCCCTGCACCACGCGGAGCAGGATCAGCAGGACCGGAGCCCAGACACCGACCGATGCGTGCGTCGGCAGCACGCCGATCAGCGCGGTGGCCACCGAGATCAGCAGGATCGTCATGGCGAGGACGGCCTTGCGGCCCAGCCGATCGCCGATCGGACCCCACACGAAACCGCCGAGCGGCCGCAGTACGAATGACACGGCGAAACCGAGCATCGTGCCGATGCCGCCCAGCTCTCCGGGGAAGAAGGCATCGGTGAGATAGGTGGTAGTGGCGGCGTAGACGCCGTAGTCGTACCACTCGGTTGCGTTACCGATCGCCGACCCCATGATGGCCTTGCGGACGGCCTCGGGCTTGGGTGCGGTGAAGTCTTTGGTGGACAGCGCGTCTGCCATCGTGCCTCCGATGTGTAGCCGAGACGGTGAGGTTCGGGCTCTGCCGGGCCGGCGAGCTCGACTCCGCGCTGTGTCGCGGATGCACCTATCTCGACGGCTTCTCAGCCGGTAGACAATCGAGGGGTCGTTCCCCCCGAACGGACTAACCAATCCGTAGCACTAATGGCGCGGGAGGGAAACTCGAACTCGCGCAGTCGACGTCCCTTAATCGGGTGAGCCCGCAGGTGACAGGGGGTCCGGGACCTCTCCGTCACGAATTGGGCAACGCGTCGTCGAATAGATGCTCGGCATGCACAGATTGCAGTGCACGCATCGCGAAACCGTCGAAGGGTCGTTCTGCATCAATAGCGGCAAATCCGGTTCCCGGAGTAGCGCGCGACCCATCGCGACGAAGTCGAATCCTTCGTCGAGCGCGGTCTGAATCGTCGTGCGGTCGGTAACCCCGCCGAGCAGGATGAGCGGCATCGAAACGGCCTTGCGGAGTTCCTGCGCCAACGGCAACAGGTAGGTGTCGCGGTACGGGTAGTGCCGAAGGAACACCGGTCCGGCTGCTTTCAGGCCGACACGCATGACTCCGTGGAAGGCTGCCGCGAACTCGGCGCGCGGAGCCTCCCCGTGGAACAGGTACATCGGGTTGAGCAGGGAACTGCCTGCCGTCGGCTCGATGGCGTCGAGGAATCCGTCCGCTTCGAACAGGCGGGCCGTCTCGCACGCCTGGTCGACGTTGAGGCCGCTCCACGGATGCCCGCCCTTGCCGGTGCCCGGGGTGCCGACGCCGTCGAACATGCTGAGTTTGGCCCAGACGGCAGCCTGATCCCCGACCGCGTCACGGACTGCTTCGATCACCTCGCGGGCCAGTCGCGCACGCCCCGGCACGGTGCGTCCGTACTCGTCGCGCCGATGGTTGAGCAGCGGCGACAGGAACGAACTGATCAGGTAGTTGTGCCCGCAGTGGATCTCGATTCCGTCGAAACCGCAGTCGACGGCTTGCCGGGCCGCGTCGGCGAACTGCCGCGTCAACGTCGCGATCCCGTCGGCGTCGAGCCGTTTGGTCAACGACATGCCCATCGGGGCGGGGAAACGGCCCGGGCCGAGCGCGGGGGCCTGGTTCGATATCGAGTTCGCGACCGCTCCGGCATGTCCGAGTTGCGCCGCCGCCAGGGCGCCTTCGCCATGGATCGCATCGGTGAGTCGACGGAGTCCGTCAGTGGCTTCCGGACGCATGTAGATCTGGTGGCGATCGGTGCGCCCGCCCGGGCTCACCGCACAGTAGGCCACGGTGCTGATGCCCACGCCGCCCGCGGCGGTCTCCCGGTGGAACTCGATGAGCTCGTCGGTCACGAGGGCGTCGGGCGTCCGGCCCTCGAACGTCGCGCACTTGATGAGCCGGTTGCGCGGCGTGATCGGGCCGAGTCTTGCGGGGCTGAACGGATCGGGAGTCACAACTGGTTCCTTTCGTGCCGGCCGGATGAGGGTGCATCCGCGGCGGGAGCTGAATCGGTGGTCGGGGCTGCGGTAGTTGGGCCTTCGAGGACTGGCGCGCTCAGGCCTGCGGTGAGGAAGTCGGCGAGAGCGGAGACGGCGGCGACGCTCGGCGCGGTCCGGGTCGACAGTTCGGTCATCAGGATGGAGAACGCGAAACGCCACCGACGACGGGCGGTCGCCTCGTCGACGTCGATCGTCGACGTGAGAATGCCCACCCACGTCTGAGTTCGGAACCACGTCGCGGTCCACGGCAGGTCAGGATGGGTCAACACGAAACGGCCGAGCAGCGACAACAACGAGGCCGTGGCCCGATCGTCGCGGAGTCGGGCAAGTGGGGCGAGTGGGGCGAGTATCGCGTCGACGATCTCGCGGACGGTCGCAGGTCTGCGCGTCAGTTCGTCGAGTGGAGCCGACCAGAACGGTTCCAAGCGATCCTGAAGCAACGCTGCGACCAGGTCTTCTCGGGAGCCGAAATGATAGTGCACCGCTGCCGGGTTGACGCCGGCGCGTGCGCACACCGCGCGGACGCGCAGATCCTCGTATGACGTCGTGGTGAGCAGATGCTCGGCGGCGTCGAGGAGTCGGGCGCGAGTCACGTCAGTCGCCATGCGGTGAAGTGAATCACAAACCAATCATTGTTTCAAACAGTGCTTGAAATGGGCTGTCTCAGGCAGGTGCGACGATCGGCCCGTGAGCGTTAGGCTTGACGCCGTGGCTGAACATTTTGAAACAGTTGTCCTCGGTGGTGGCCCTGGTGGGTATGTGGCCGCGATCCGGTCCGCCCAGCTCGGCAAGAAGACTGCCGTCATCGAAGAGAAGTGGTGGGGTGGCGTCTGTCTGAACGTCGGTTGCATCCCCTCCAAGGCGCTGCTCCGCAACGCGGAGCTCGCGCACGTCTTCAATCACGAGGCGGCGACCTTCGGCATCAGCGGTGAGGCGTCATTCGACTTCGGCGCGGCGTTCGACCGCAGCCGGACGGTGTCCGACGGCATCGTCAAGGGCGTGCACTTCCTGATGAAGAAGAACAAGATCACCGAGATCGACGGCTTCGGCGTGTTCGCCGACGCGAAGACGATCAAGGTCGGCGATCGGGTGATCACGTTCGACAACGTCATCATCGACACCGGCTCCACTGTGCGACTGCTGCCCGGTGTCGAGCTGAGCGAGAACGTCGTCACCTACGAGACCCAGATCATGACGCGGGATCTCCCGAAGTCGATCGTCATCGTCGGCGCGGGCGCCATCGGCATGGAGTTCGGCTACGTGCTCGCCAATTACGGTGTCGACGTCACCATCGTCGAGTTCATGCCGCGCATCCTGCCGAACGAAGACGCCGACGTCTCCAAGGAGATGACCAAGGCGTACAAGAAGCTCGGCATCAAGATCATGACCGGCACCGGAGTGCAGTCCGTCGACGACCAGGGCAGTCAGGTGGTCGTCAGCTACAAGGACGCCAAAGGCAACGACGGCAGCCTGACCGTCGACAAGGTACTGATGTCGGTCGGCTTCGCGCCGCGCGTCGAGGGCTTCGGCCTGGAGGACACCGGCGTCGCGCTCACGGACCGCGGAGCGATCGCCATCGACGACTTCATGCGCACCAACGTCGACGGCATCTACGCCGTCGGCGACGTCACGGCCAAACTGCAGCTCGCCCACGTCGCTGAGGCTCAGGGCGTCGTCGCGGCCGAGACGATCTCGGGTGCCGAGACGATGCCGCTCGGCGACTACCGGATGATGCCGCGCGCCACGTTCTGCCAGCCGCAGGTCGCGTCGTTCGGTCTCACCGAGGAGCAGGCCAAGGCCGAAGGCTACGACGTCAAGGTCACCAAGTTCCCGTTCTCGGCGAACGGGAAGGCGCAGGGCCTCGGCGCGCCGACCGGCTTCGTCAAGCTCGTCACCGACGGCACGAACGACGAACTGATCGGCGGTCACCTGGTCGGCGACAACGTCTCGGAGATGCTGCCGGAGCTGACTCTCGCGCAGAAGTGGGACCTCACGGCCAAGGAACTGGCGCGCAACGTCCACACCCACCCGACGATGAGCGAAGCGCTGCAGGAGACCTTCCACGGTGCGATCGGCCACATGATCAACCTGTAACGAGGACGACCGCGGAACCCCGCTCGATGACGCGCGCCGCCGGCGCGATCGGGTCACTCGTGCGGGGTCCGTTCGTCGGCTAGAAGGTCAGATCCGGTAGTCGCCGCGATTGCTGGCCGTCGCGCCTTCCTTGAGCACCAGCAGGATGTTGTCGTGATCGGCGAGCGAGTCGATGTCGGTGAGCGGGTCGCCCTTCACGACGACCAGGTCGGCGAGCTTCCCCGCTTCGAGGGTGCCGAGGGTGTCGGCGACGTCGCACAGTTCCGCCGAGGTCTTGGTGCCCGCGACGATGGCCTGCATCGGGGTCATGCCGCCGAACTTCACGAGGCAGCCGAGTTCGGCGAGGGTGTCGCCGTGGTCGGGCACCAGGCCCGCGTCGGTGCCGACGGCGACCTTGATGCCTGCCTCGACCGACGCCCGGATCGACTCGTGGGCCAGTGCGTGCCACTTGGTGCTCTTCGCGACTGCCTGCGGGGTCGCGGTGTCTGGTTTGAGCGTCTCGATCAGCGTCGGCACCAGGAACTGGCCGCGTTCGACCATCTCGGTGCGCAATTCGTCGTCGAGGGCGTAACCGTGCTCGACGCTCTGTACGCCGCCCTGCACTGCCGCCCGGATCCCGGCGTGACCGATGGCGTGCGCGGCAACCTTGCGGCCACCGTAGTTGTGGGCCTCTTCGACGAGCGCGGCGACGATCTCGGTGCGTGCACCGAGCCAGTCGGGGTCGTCGGACGGCGAGGTGACGCCGCCGCTGGATGCGACCTTGAGGACGTCGACGCCTTCGCGGAGCAGCGCCCGAGCCTCCTTGCGGGCCTCGTCGACGGAGTCGACGATCACTCCGCCGATCAGGCCGGTCCCGTCGAGCCCGGACGGGATGTGGAAGTCGGCGTGTCCGCCGGTCTGACTGAACATCTTGTCGGCCACCAGAAGTCGCGGGCCTTCGACGAGGCCGTGTTTGACCGCGTCGCGCACCCCCACGTCGACGCCCATGAGGTCGCGCACTGTGGTGACGCCCGCACCGATCGTGGTCTTCAGGCGTCCGATGAGTTCGAAGAAGCGGTACGACTCGGGCACCATCGCCGCCATGATCGGCGACCCGGCGGTGCCGGGCAGCGACAGGTGGACGTGGCAGTCGAAGAATCCGGGGGTGACGGTGTTCCCACCGACGTCGATTCGCACCGCGTCGGCCGACTCGGCGACCTCGGGAGCGTTCGCGGCCGGCCCCGCGTAGGTGATCTTGCCGTCGTCGATGACAATCTCGGCGTCGTGGACCGGGTCGGAGCCGGTTCCGTCGATGAGACGGAAATTCTGAAGGATTCGTGTCGTCACAGGTCACGTGTACGTGCTGGGGCGGGAAACCGTCTCGATGCGCGAGAACATGGCATCACTTTGCCGCGCTCTGGCACGGTCTTCCCTCCGGGCGGGGGCTTCCCCCGAGCCGCGTCGGCGTGCGTCGTCCGCATAATTGTGGGATGACGGGTGAGCGACGGTGGGAGTGCGCGACGACGTCGTTGTCGGCGACCCTCGGGGTTCATCGGCGCGGCGCACACGACCCGGCGTACCGGGTCGCCGCAGACCGATCGGTGTGGCGAGCCGTGGACACGCCGGACGGGCCCGGCACACTCGCGCTGGCCCAGCGGTCCGGGACCGTGTCGGCCCGGGCGTGGGGCCCGGGCGCGCGCTGGCTTCTCGATGCGGCGCCCGACATGGTCGGCGCCGCCGACCGTCCGCAGGATCTGCACGCCGACGACCCGGTGTTGGCCCGCCTGGTGGAGCGGGCCCCGGGGCTGCGGATCGGCCGCACGGGCCGAGTGTGGGAGGCGCTCGTCGCGTCGATCCTGGAGCAGAAGGTGACCGGCACGGAAGCCTATCGAGGCTGGCGGTATCTGCTCAGTCGCTACGGCGAACCCGCGCCGGGACCGGTGCCGGCGGACATGCGAGTTCCGCCGCCTCGCCAGGTGTGGCGAGACATCACCGAATCCGATTGGCACCGGAGCGGACTCGAACCGGTCCGCATGCGGACCATCCGTGCGGCGGCACTCGTCGATGTCGAATCCAAGGTCGATGTCCTGACTGCGCTGCGCGGGGTCGGGGAGTGGACGGCCGCGCACACGCGGATCCGGGCGCTCGGCGATCCGGACGCGGTGCCGGTCGGCGACTATCACACGCCCTCGGTGGTGGGGACCGCGCTGGTCGGGGAGCGGATCGACGACGCCCGGATGCTCGAACTGCTCGAGCCCTATCGGGGTCAGCGCTATCGCGTGGTCCGGTTGTGCGAGGTGGCGGGCGGCATGCCGCAACGCCGTGGGCCGCGCATGTCGACCCGCGACTACCGAGACTTCTGAAGAAGCGGTCGGTCAGTCAGTCGCAGACTGACGGTGCAGTCGTCGACCGTCGTCGCCTGCACGAGGTAGCCGACGCCGAAGGTCTCGGCGATCGCGTCCAGCGCTTCTTCGGCGACGCCGCGGACTGTCCCGCGGGCTATCTCCGGCAGAGCGTCTGTGATGTCGGCGAGCGGACACGAGCAGATCGTGACGTGATGCGCCTGCAGATCGGATGCCACCTCGGTGATGCGCAGCCCCAGGTCGCCGAGTGCCGCTTGCACGGCGATGACAGGGTCGGGAAGCGCGGTCTGGGCGGACTGCGACGCGTGCCGACGCACCCATTCTCGCCCTCCGGCGGCAGCTGCGTCCTCTCTCGCTCTGGCCGTCGTGCCGAGCTGCATCAACAGCAGATCGTTCAGGCTGTCGGCCGCGGCCGGCGGAGCGATCCGGTAGGCGAGACGGGGCCGCCCGACCCCGTCGGGCGCGAGCTGTTCGGTGACGGCGACGCCGTCGGTCACCAGGTTGTTCAGGTGGAAGCGAGCGGAGGTCACGTGCACGCCGAGCGCGGCACCGACCTCGGTGGCGTCCAGTCCTACGTCCGAGCCTTCCAGGACTTCGCGAACACGGTCGCGCTGACGGGCCTTGGTCGATTCGGACATGCCCCGATCTTATGCGCCCCGATCTTATGTGCCCTGAGCTTGGGTGCCCCGATCTTGTGTCCCCCGATTTCGTGTCCCCCGATTCTGTGTTCCCCGTTTTTGTGTTCCCCGTTCTTGTGTTCCATGGACGATCACCAGGGTGACGGTTCCGTCGCTGACCGCGTGCAGCGAGTGCAGGGTGCGGGCGTCGACGCGGATCGCGGTGCCCGGTTCCAGACGGAGCGTCTGGCCGTCGACGGTGAAGTCGATCGCGCCGGTCTGCCCGAGCACCACGATCGGGTGCGCGGCGAGATGCTCGGCCATCACCTGGCCGGCGCGGAACGCGAGCCGGACGATGGTCTCGGACTCGCTGCGGTTGATTCGTTTGATCGCCGGACGGTCGCTCTCTCCGTCGCGGTTCGGGTCGGCCAGACCCGTCAGATACGTGAACAGCGGTTCTGTCATGATGCGGCTCTCGGTGTGCGGGCGTGAACATACTGTCCGACGCCGGTGACGGTCTGTTCGAGATGTTCGAGCCCGAGCAGACGCATCCGATCGGATAGTTCGTCCAGATCGAAGAGGCGGAGCCCGACGAGTCCGGCGAGCGCTGACCCGCCCGGCAGCGCGGCGATCGAGGCCTTCGCCGACGCGAACACGATGATCTCCCCGCCTGGCGCGCACACACGGGCCATCTCGTCGAGTACCGGCAACGGGTCGGGGATCAGATACAGCGCGGCCAGACACAGGACGGTGTCGAAGGTGTTGTCGGCGAACGGAAGGTGGTGGGCGTCGCCCCGCACGAACGTCACCCGATCGGCGCGGTGATCGCGTACCGCCTGGTCGAGCATCGCCGGAGAGAAGTCGATGCCGACGTATCGGCCGTCGCCGGTCAGACCGGACGCTGCGTCGTCGCTGTAGTTTCCGGGACCGCAGGCGACGTCGAGGACGCGACGGTCGCCGGGACGTGCGAGGTAGGCGCGGAGTGCGTGGTCGTAGTCGGCAGTGCCCGAGCCGCCGAGGCTGAATCCGCGAGTGAAGATCGGCCGCCACGCCTTCTCGTAGACGAAGGAGACGACCCGGTTCCCCATCGCCCGCTGGGCGATGGACGTCATCGTCCCGGTCCGAACTCGTCGCGCTGCACGCGAAGCACGCCGATCGTCGTGGCGAGCGAATCGTATTGGCCGACGAGGAGGATGAACGCGACCGCCTGACGTTGCGTCAGATGACGCCGGATGGCCGCCCACGTCGTATCGGACAGGTCGCGATCTGCGATCAGTTCGTCGACGGCGAGCAACAGCGTCCGCTCACGGTCACCCCATCCCGCGTCGGGGCCTTCGATGACGTCGGCGAACGCCGCGTCGTCGATGCCGGCTTTCGCACCGAGGCGACGGTGGTGATCGAGTTCGTACTCGCATCCGCGCTGGTGGGCGACACGAATGATGATCATCTCCGTCTCTCGCCGAGACAGTTCGCCGAACGGCATCATGCGCGAGGAAAAGTGCAGCCAGCCGCGGAACAGCCCTCTGCTTCGGCCGAGTGTGGCGAAGATGTGGGCGTTGTCGGTTCCGGTCGCGGCCGACATGGCCTTGACCACCAACCAGTTGATCGGACCGAGGTCGCCTAACGTACCGGGTGCGACGCGAGGTGTGCTCATGATTCGAAGGTAGACCACGGATCGGCGAACGGACATCGTGCGAGTGACCTCCCGCGGTCAGATCCAGGCGGTCAGGTCCCAGGTGGTTAGATCCCCGGTGGTCAGATCCCAGGTGGTCATATCCCAGGACGTCATATCATCGTGTACGGCGACACGGTGCTGCGATGTTCGTCGATGTTGAGGGTCGAGCCCAGCGGCGGGAAGGCGCGCTGAGGGCAGTCGCGCCGATCGCAGACGCGGCAGCCCGCGCCGATCGGTGTCGCCTTCGCCTCCGTGCCGATCGCGATCCCGTCGGAGTAGATCACCCGGTCCGCGTGCCGCAGCTCGCAGCCCATGCCGATCGCGAACGTCTTACCGGGCTGCCCGTAGCGCGCGGCCCGGCGTTCCACGGTCCGCGACACCCAGAAGTAGTCGCGTCCGTCCGGCATCTCGGTGATCTGCGTGAGGATCTTGCCAGGCGCAGTGAACGACTCGTAGACGTTCCACAGTGGGCACGTGCCGCCGCTGGACGAGAAGTTGAAGCCGGTCGCCGACTGTCGTTTGGACATGTTTCCCGCGCGGTCGACCCGGACGAACGTCCACGGCACCCCGCGCAGATTCGGGCGTTGCAGTGTCGACAGCCGGTGGCAGATCGTCTCGTACGAGACCGCGTAGAACGCCGACAGCCGTTCGATGTCGTAGCGGAAGTCTTCGGCCGCGCCGTGGAACTGGGTGTACGGCAGCACGGCCGCCGCCGCGAAATAGTTCGCCAAACCCTGGCGTGCCAGCGCTGCCGCGTCGTCGCTGGAGAATCCGCCGTCGTCGACGAGTTCGGTGATCAGGTCGTCGAACTCCAGGTACGCCAGTTCGGCCGCCACCTTGAACCCGCGCTGACCGGCGCCGAGCGCCGCCGAGAACTCGAGCTGTCGGCGATCCGGGTCGAAGCGGTGCAGCACGTTGTCGCCGAGGTCGACGCGGCGCACGATGCGGACGCCGTGTACGTCCTCGAGCCGGGACGTCAGTTCGGCGCGCAGATCCGCCGAGTGCATCCGCATCCGCGACGTCAGGTTCTCGGCGGCCTCGTCGAGTTCGTGGACGTAGTTGCGGCGCTGATAGAAGAAGTTGCGGACCTCCTCGTGGGGCGCCGAGATGGTGCCGCGCCCGCCGTGGTCGCCGCGACCGGCGGTCGCGGCCGCCAGTTGCTCGGAGACCACGCGGTACCGGCTGTACATGCCGACGAGCGCCTCGGCGATCGCCCGGTGCGCGCCGACCATCGTCGACACCTCGTTGGCGTCGCTCGCTGCTGGGTCGAAGTCGAGGTCTTCGTCGAGGAGCGCCTCCCGCAACTCGGCGACCAGCCGCACGTCGTCCTGCGGGTCGAAGAACCCGATGTCGATGCCGAAGATCTCGGTGATCCGCGCGAGCACCGGGGCGGTGAGCGGGCGGGTGTCGTGCTCGATCTGATTCAGGTACGACGCCGAGATACCCAACGTCGACGCCATCGTCAACTGGGAGAGCCCACGTTCGCCGCGGAGCCTGCGGAGTCGGGCGCCGACGTACATCTTGTTGCCGCTCATGCCTGGATGCTTCCTTCTGTGGGCCTCGGTCCTTCGGTGGGCCCTGATCTCTCTGGGCCCTCTCGGTCGACCGGTTGCTCTGGCTGTCTGTCCGTCTGTCGTCCACGCCACCACGCGGTACCGTGACCGCGTGCGCAGCAGAACTTCCCGTACGTCGTGTCCCCGTGCGTCGTGTCCCCTCGGAGGTGCCCGTCCGTCACGTCCGGGTGCCACCATCATGGCCGCAGTCGTCGCCGGTGTCGCGGCGACGGTTCTCGCGGCGTGCGGGGGCGGCGGTCAGGTCGACGCCGGAACGCCGCTCCCCGGTCGCCTCGTGCCGAGCGATCGACTGCCGAAGGGCTTCGCCGTGGTGCCGTATCAGGTGGACGACATGATCGCGGCGAACCGGTCGACGCTCGAACAGGCGGAGAAGGTCGGTTTCGTGCCTGCGCAGTGCCGCCCGACGGCGGACGCCGCGTTCAACCCGAAGCTGACCGAGGAGAACACGGTGCTCCTGGTCGCCCAGGCGGATCCGGGAACCCAGTCGGGTCCGGGCACCCTGACTGAGCTGGTCAGCACGGTGCGTCGCAACATTGACGCCGACCGCCGGGACACGAGTGGTCCGTGTCGGGTCGTGACGTCCACTCCGACGACCGGAGCGCTGGCAGGAGCACGGATCGTCAACACCTCGACGGAGTTGCCCGCGTTGCGCGGTGACCCGGCCGTCGGCGAGGAGGTGGAACAGGCGTACCTCGTCCGCACGGACTCGGTGACGACGTTCGCCGACGGCTCGGTGCGCGCACGTAGCTCGTATCTGGCGAATGTGCTGGTGGCTTCGCCCGACGGTCAGGTCTTCACTCTGCAACTCGGGGCGAGCGGGGAGGACGCGTCCGAAACGTCGCGTGGCGAGCCCCCGATCTCCGAGGGTGCGTTCACCGATCTGGTGCGGTCGGCTGTCGAACGGGTGGCGCAGCCCTAGAACCCGCACCAGCCCGAGAACCCGCGCCAGCCCTAGAACCCGCACCAGCCCGAGAACCCGTACTAGCGGGTAGGTGAGATGTGTCACACTTGCGTAAGGTTGTGGTCGACGCGCGGTCCTAGTAAGCGGGGCGTTGCCGCCGTCCTCGTCGGAGTGGGTCGTGATGTTTTCCCAGTACGCGCGTACTTTTTTGTTGCTATGGGCGGCGTTGTGCACCACCTGATATTTGCAACATTCGCAAAATATGGCAACAGGGTGCCTCAACTTAACACTGGAACTGTCTGGACCAGGAGGTTTCTTGTGTGGCAACCTCGTGTCAGGCATCGCCTCCAAGTGTGAACCGGTTCGCAACCGGTGAACGCTAAGACCGAAAGCAGACACTGCGAATCCGCAGTTCTAACGAAAGCGAAGGCTATGAGCAACGTCGGAAAGCCGCGTACCGCCGCCGAGATCCAGCAGGATTGGGACACCAACCCGCGCTGGAAGGGCATCACCCGCGAGTACACCGCAGAGCAGGTCGTCGAGCTCCAGGGCTCGGTCGTCGAGGAGAACACCCTCGCCAAGCGCGGCGCGGAGATCCTGTGGGACGGCGTCACCAAGGGCGACGGCAGCTACATCAACGCACTCGGCGCGCTGACCGGCAACATGGCTGTTCAGCAGGTCCGCGCAGGCCTGAAGGCCATCTACCTCTCCGGTTGGCAGGTCGCAGGCGACGCGAACCTCTCGGGTCACACCTACCCGGACCAGTCGCTGTACCCGGCCAACTCGGTCCCGAGCGTCGTGCGTCGCATCAACAACGCCATGCTGCGTGCCGATGAGATCGCCGCGGTCGAGGGCGACAACTCGGTCGACAACTGGGTCGTCCCGATCGTCGCCGACGGCGAAGCAGGCTTCGGCGGCGCCCTCAACGTGTACGAGCTGCAGAAGGCCATGATCGCAGCGGGCGCCGCAGGCACCCACTGGGAGGACCAGCTCGCTTCGGAGAAGAAGTGCGGCCACCTCGGCGGCAAGGTGCTGATCCCGACCCAGCAGCACATCCGCACCCTGACCTCGGCTCGTCTCGCCGCCGACGTCGCGAACACCCCGACGGTCGTCATCGCCCGCACCGATGCTGAGGCTGCCACGCTGCTGACCTCGGACGTCGATGAGCGCGACCAGCCGTTCCTGGACGGCACCCGCACGGCGGAGGGCTTCTATGGCATCAAGAACGGCATCGAGCCCTGCATCGCTCGCGCCAAGGCTTACGCTCCGTACGCAGACCTGATCTGGATGGAGACCGGCAAGCCCGACCTGGAGCTCGCCAAGAAGTTCGCGGAGTCGGTCAAGGCCGAGTTCCCGGACCAGCTCCTGGCCTACAACTGCTCGCCGTCGTTCAACTGGAAGCAGCACCTGGACGATGACACCATCGCCAAGTTCCAGAACGAGCTCGGCGCGATGGGCTTCACGTTCCAGTTCATCACCCTGGCCGGCTTCCACGCCCTCAACTACTCCATGTTCGATCTGGCTCACGGCTACGCCCGCAACCAGATGTCGGCATACGTCGACCTGCAGGAGCGCGAGTTCGCTGCGGAGGAGCGCGGTTACACCGCCACCAAGCACCAGCGTGAGGTCGGCGCGGGCTACTTCGACCGGATCGCCACGACCGTCGATCCGAACACCTCGACTGCAGCCCTCAAGGGCTCGACCGAAGAGGGTCAGTTCCACTAGGAACTCCGCCCGACTTCATCAGTGAGGTCGAAGCCATGACGATCCCGGGTCGGGTGGGGCACTGCCCCGCTCGACCCGGGATCGTGTGCATCCGCCCCTCCCCACGGCACGTCAGGAACTCTCCATGGCAAGCGAGAAGATCGCTCGCGTCGGCATCGTCGGCGCGGGACGGATGGGCGCGGGCATCGCCGAAGTGTGCGCCCGCGCGCACTGCGACGTGCTCGTGCATGAGCCTGCCCGTGATCTCGTCGCCGCCTGCCGCAGCCGGATCCTGGACTCCCTCGACCAGGGGGTGTCCAGCGGGACGTTGACCGCCAGGGAGCGAGATCGCATGTCGAGCGGTCTCCGATTCACCACCGACCTCGCCGACTTCGCCGATCGGGAGCTCGTGATCGAGGCGATCGTCGAAGACGAGGCCGCGAAAGTCGACATCTTCGGCAGGCTCGACGTCGTCGTCGGGCCTGCGGCGATCCTCGCCTCGAACACGTCGTCGATTCCGATCGGCACGCTGAGTGCCGCGACGTCCCGACCGCGCAGGCTGGTCGGCATGCACTTCTTCCATCCCGTCCCGGAAGTCGCGCTGATGGAACTGGTCACGACGTCCGCGACCGACGACGCGGTCGCTCGACGCGTCCGCGACTTCGCGCACGACGTCCTCGGCAAGCACGTGATCTGTTCGTCGGACCGGTCGGGTTTCGTCGTCAACGCGCTTCTCGTGCCGTACCTGCTCTCGGCGGTGCGGATGGTCGAAAGCGGATTCGCGAGCGTCGACGACGTCGACACCGCGATGGTCCTGGGCGTCGCGCACCCGATGGGGCCGCTGCGTCTCGCCGATCTCATCGGACTCGACACCGTCGTCGCGATCGCCGACCGCATGCGCTCCGAGTTCGACGAGCCGATGTACTCGCCGCCGCCGCTCCTGCGCCGCATGGTCGACGAGGGACGTCTCGGCAAGAAGGCCGACCTCGGCTTCTATCGCTACGGTGACCGGGTCACGGCCGACATGTGAGCCTCTCTGCGAGGGTCTTGCTAGCACTGATCTCAACCCGGAACCTGATCGACCGATCGTTTCCGAGAGATTGATTCCGCAGGTCCACGAGGTTTCGGGGTTGCTGATTCGTGATTGCCAATCGTGACTTCAGCCACGATAGCTAGCAAAGTGCTTGCAGTTGCTAGCGGCCTGGACGATACTCAGGGTGTCAGATAAAGACCTGTGAACAGGAGGCTCCCATGAGCACCGTCGAACGCACCCTCCCCACCCCGCTCTTCGCCGTCGTCGGCGCGGGCGATGCCGCAGTCCAGGAAGTCAAGGACGCCGTCGCCGAGCTGCGCACCCGCATCAGCGGCCTGCCCGAGGACGTCCCCACCCTCGAGGAGCTGCGCGGCAGGCTCACCGCCGAGGAACTCCGCAAGCTCGCCGACCCGTACATCGAGACCGCGACCGGCCTCTACAACTCGTTCGCCGAGCGCGGCGAGACCACCGTCGCCCGTCTCCGTGAGAACACCGCCGTCGCTGAGAATCTGACCCGCGTCGAGAAGGCCTACAACGACGCCGTGGACCTCACCGAAGATGCGCTCGGCGCAGTCTCCTCGCAGACCCGCGCCGTCGGCGAGCGCGCCGCAGGCCTCGTCGGCCGCGCAGCCGACCAGGTCGAAGACGCCGCCATCGACCTCGCCGACGCCTCCGACAAGGCCGAAGCCGTCGCCGAGCGAGTCGAGAAGGCCTCGACCAAGGTGAAGACCGACAGCGTAACCGCCGCGCAGAAGGTCGCAGGCGCCGCCGGAACCGTCGAAGCCAAGGCTCGCCCGGCTGCGAAGAAGGCGCCGGCTCGCAAGCCTGCTGCCAAGAAGTAGTTTCGAACCGTCGTCGGCGGGGATCGCGAAAGCGCTCCCCGCCGATCGGCGTTCGGCCGACGTCTCGCCGTCAGTCGTCGAGCGCGGCTAACCGAGCCTTCTCGACATCGACGTCGAAGTTCGCCGGTGGCCAGGACAGGTCGAGAGACTCGAGGGTCTCCAACAGGATCTGGGCCACGGCGAGGCGGGAGAACCATTTCCGATCGGCCGGGATCACGTGCCACGGCGCGGCGTCGGTGTCGGTCCGATCGAAGATCTCCTGGTAGGCCTGGAGGTATTCGTCCCAGTAGGCGCGCTCGGTGAGATCACTCGGGTCGTACTTCCAGAACTTGTCCGGCCGTTTGAGTCGCTCGGACAGCCGTGCCTTCTGTTCGTCCTTCGAGACGACGAGCGCGCACTTGATGATCGAGGTGCCCGACGCCGCCAACTCGGCCTCGAACGCGTTGATGTCGTCGAATCGTGGACGCCACACCGACTCCGGCACCAACGAGTGGACCCGCACCGGAAGCACGTCTTCGTAATGCGAGCGATCGAAGACGCCGATGCGGCCCGGCGCGGGCAGCGCTTTACGAATGCGCCACAGGAAGTCGTGCGCCGCTTCCGTTCGTGTCGGCCTGCCGAACCCGGTCACGGCCAACCCCTGCGGATCCACCAGACCGCCGACATGACGCACGATGCCGCCCTTGCCCGCGGTGTCCATCCCCTGCAAGACCAGCAGCACCGAGCGGTCTCCGCCGCTGCGCGCTTCGGCGAACAGCATTTCCTGCAGCGTCGACAGCTTCTGGCCGACAGCAGCCAGGTCGGCCGCGCCCGACTTCTTGTCGCCGTCGTATCCGGGCGTCGCCGCCGGATCGACCTCTGCGAATCCGCCGACCGACCGGGCACGCAGCGTCACTCGCGGACTCGACGACCAGTCGGTCACGGAGTGTCGCCCGGAAGCGGTGGCATCGGCAACGGGTCCGCCGCGAATGCCACCGGATCACCG
This sequence comes from Gordonia liuliyuniae, assembly GCF_021739025.1. Taxonomy (GTDB): domain Bacteria; phylum Actinomycetota; class Actinomycetes; order Mycobacteriales; family Mycobacteriaceae; genus Gordonia; species Gordonia liuliyuniae. The sequence goes on from NZ_JAKKOT010000003.1 coordinate 47,311, forward strand.
TTGCGGGCGACGATGCCGACCAGCGCGCTCCACACCAGCATCGTCAACTCGTCCACGAGTTGTGTCGTCGGCTGATCGCGCGTCACGAGCCACCCGTCGACGGCGCGGATGATCGCGCCGACGATGGCCGTCGCCCACGTCTTCGCGCCGTCGATCTGCGCACCGCGCACCCCGAGACGCTGCTCGATCGTCGACCGTACGGCGCCGGTGAAGATCCGTTCCGTGTACGCGGCCGAATTGCTGCCGGCCGACCGTCCGGTCGTGAACACGTACACGTTCGGGTCCGCCGAGACCGTGTCGACATACACGCCGATGACGGTCCGCACCAGGTCGTAATCGGCGAGATCGTCGGTCAGCACGTCGGTGAGCAACGGCAGCAGCGTCGACTCCATGTACGTGACCGTGACCGCTGCGGCCAAGTCGTTCTTGTCCGTGAAGTACCGGTAGAGCACTGTCTTGGACACCCCGACGTGCGCCGCGATCTCGTCCATTCCGGCATTCGGTCCGAGCGCTCGAATCGCCTCGACCGTGCCTTCGGTCAGTTCGGTGCGCCGAGCCTGCTTGTGGTGTTCCCACCGCTGCTTGCGTCCGTCTCCGGCGACCGCTTCCACCGCGGGTGTGAGGATCCGCTGCTCGAGTTCACGAGTCAGCGTGCGTGCGGCGTTCACAGCGACCGAAGCGGTCGACAACGGGTTCAGGGTAGGCATCACCTAGCAACAGTAGTAGGTGTTCGGGAACACTGTGTACGTGTCGACAACCTTCCGGTCCCAGCCGTCCGCGCCGAAATCGACTCCGACCGTGCTCGGGGCCGCAGGCGACGAGCAGCGGGCGCGTGACCTTCGCAAGATGAAGATCGTCGCCACGGGCTTGCTCGTGGGCGCTGCGGTGATCTACTTCGTGATGCGCTGGATCGAGCACCGCGACGGTTCCGACACGGCGGCCTGGGTCGGATTCGTGCGCGCGGCCGCCGAAGCGGGCATGGTCGGAGCGCTCGCCGACTGGTTCGCGGTGACTGCGTTGTTCCGCCAGCCGCTCGGCATCCCGATCCCGCACACCGCGCTCATCCCGCGGAAGAAGGATCAGATCGGCGAACAACTCGGCGAGTTCATCGAAGAGAACTTCATGACTCCCGAAGTCGTCGTCGAACGCGCTGTCGGGCTCGACATGCCCGGACGGGTGTCCGGATGGCTCGCCGACCCCGCCAACGGGCCCCGCGTCAACGACGAGGTGTCGCGCGCCATCCGGCTCGGCTCGGAGATGCTGCGCGACGAAGACGTCGAGAAGTTCATCCAGGCAATCCTGAAGTGGGCAGCCGAACCGCTGTGGGCACCACCTCTCGGCCGGGTCCTCGAGCAGCTCGTCGACGAGAACCGGGTCGAACCGATCATCCAGATGCTGTGCGACCGTGCCCACGAGTGGGCGCTGGACAGTCAAGGGCTCATCGACCGGGTCGTCGACCGTGATGGCCCCGCCTGGGTGCCGTCGTTCGTCAACAATCTCGTCGGCGACAAGATCTACCGCGAGCTCACCGAGTTCACGTACAAGGTGCGCGCCGAACCCGACCACGACCTGCGACGTGCCATGCACGACTTCGTCAGAGACTTCGCGGACGAGTTGCAGCACGACGAGGCGACCATCGCCAAGTTCGAAGAGATCAAGGGTGAACTCCTCGGCCGCGACGAGGTGACCGGCGCGGCGTCCACCGCCTGGCAGGCGGGCAAGGACGTCATCGAGCAGATGCTCGACGACCCGTCGTCGACCCTCCGCACATCGATCTCCGACGCGGTCGTCCGACTCGGCGTGCGGATCAGCCACGACCGACCACTCCAGGACAAGATGAACACCTGGGTCGCGCGGACCGCCAAGCACATCGCCGACAACTACTCGACGGAGATCATCTCCGTCATCACCGACACCGTCCGCGGGTGGGACGCCGAAGAGACCAGCCGCAAGATCGAACTGCAAGTGGGGCGGGACCTCCAGTTCATCCGGATCAACGGCACCGTCGTCGGCTCGCTCGCCGGGCTCGCCATCTACTCCGTCTCCGTCCTCGTGTTCGGGTGACCAGCCCCACCGCCCCAAGTGCTTGCATCTGCTAGCACAGTGTCGGCACACTGGGTACGGGCGAGTAGAGAAGGTATATCTGACGTGAGCAGCTCCATGCAGCAGTCCGGCGACGAGCCGGGCGGCGACACCGGCCCGGCCGACGCGGTCGCCGCCGCGGCCCAGGACATCGGCGGATTCATCCGTGCGCAGCGGCTGTCGGCGCAGGTCTCGCTGCGCCAACTCGCCGAGCGGGCGGGGGTCAGCAACCCGTACCTCTCGCAGATCGAGCGCGGACTCCGCAAACCGTCGGCAGACGTCCTCGCCCAGATCGCGAAGGGGCTGCGCGTCTCGGCCGAAGTCCTCTACGTGCGTGCCGGGATCCTCGAAGAACGGCCGGCCAGCCCGGTCCGCGACGCGCTTCTCGTCGATGAGTCGATCAGCGAACGGCAGAAGCAGATGCTCCTCGAGATCTACGATTCGTTCCGTCGCGAGAACGGGCAGGTCGGCGAGAACTCCGGAGCCAAACGTGTCCCCGAGGATCGTTCAGCGACCCTGACAACGCGCGTGGGTAAGGTGGCGGAGTGACCGTTCAAAGCGTGGTTCTCGACGCCCGGATGTACATCCTCCTCGTGGTGGGTGTGATCGCCGGGCTCTCGTCGCTCGCCGCGTTCGTGCACGCGCTGATCACGCGGCCGGACGCCTACACTGCCGTGGACGCGCAGTCGAAGACCTTCTGGGTCGCGATCCTGGCCGTCGCCAACCTCCTCATCTGGTTGTTCGTCGTCGGCGGGATGTCGGTTCTCATCCTGTTCCTCGTCGGTGTCATCGCCACGATGATCTACATCGTCGACGTCCGGGTGCGGGTCGACGAGATCCTGAACCGCAGCTGGTTCCGGAAACTCGGATGAGCGATTCTGCGACGCACAGCATCGACGGGTCGGATCGACAGGCTGGGCAGTGACCGAGTACCGCATCAACGAACTCGCTAACGTCTCGGGCGTCAGCGTCCGCAACATCCGCGTCTATCAGGACCGCGGACTGCTGCCCGCGCCCGCGATCCGCGGGCGCACCGGCTGGTACTCCGAGGAGCACCTCGTCCGACTCAACCTGATCTCCCGCATGCTCGAGCGCGGCTACACGTTCGCCACCATCAGCGAACTCCTGCACGCCGCCCACTACGGGATGAAGGTCGAACACGTACTTCGCGAGTCGCCGAAGAACAGCCGGTTCAAGAACATCAAGCGTGCCGCCACGATCACGATCACCGAGCTTCGCCGGTCGCTCGGGGCGTCCGACCGGTCGATCGCAGTCAGCCAGAAGCTTGGCCTTCTGGCTAAGGACGGCGCGCATTACGCGGTGCGGAACCCGGAAGTCCTCGCGGGTGCGGAAGCGCTCGTCAAAGCGGGCGTCGACATCGATGTGCTGCTCGACATGTGGGTACGCGTCGAACAGGATCTCGAAGACGTCGCGCACAGCTTCGTCTCGCTCATCACGGACAAGTACTTCGACGAGAACCTCCCGGGCCTGGGGGACCAGACGTTCACCCGCATCGCCGAACTGATCCAGACGGTGCGGCCGATGGCCCACGAGATCGTCGAGTCGGCGTTCAGCAAAGCTCTCGACGACGAGATCTCGCGGGCCGTCGGCCAAGCCGGTGAATACTTCGAGAACCCGCGCGATCCGAACTCGGACGACGCGACGGACTAGATAGGGGAAGACATGGCTGACTCACGACGCGGATGGCGGTGGGGAGCGCGAGCGCTGGCAATCGCAGGAGCCGTCGGTGCAGGGACCGGCGGTGTCGGGCTGGCCGTCATCGCAGGCTCCCTGCTACGTGAGGCGTACCGCTACCCGAGGCCGGTGCAGGACGGGCCGGACCCCATGCTCCAGGCACCGCCGCACACCAAGTCGTCAGTCGTCGCAGCCTCCGACGGAACACTGCTGCATGTCGTCACCTCCGGTGACGTCGACAGCAGTGACGAGATCCTCGTCTTCGTTCACGGGTGGACCTGCAACACCGGCTTCTGGAACGCCCAGATGCAGCACTTCGGAGACCGTCACGCGACGGTCGCCTACGACCAGCGCGGACACGGGCTCTCCGAACTCGGCAAGACCAGGCTGACCCCCGACGTCCTCGGCCAGGACCTCCAGGCCGTCCTCGAAGAAGTGATTCCCGACGGCAAACGCGCCGTCCTCGTCGGACACAGCATGGGCGGCATGTCGATCATGTCGTGGGCCGCGCAGTTCGGAGCGGGCATGGAGGAGAAGGTGTCGGCGATCGTGCTCACGTCGACCGGGGCGTTCACCGTCGTCCAGCGACAACTGCTGATCCCCGAGGATCTCCCCGCGATCGTCCGCCCGCTGGAGCCGTACGTCGAGCGCGCGTTCGTGTCGACGGCGCTGCCGTTGCCCACGAATCCGGTGAGTGAACGGCTCACGCACTACATCGCACTCGGCCCGGTGGCCCGCCAGGCGCACGTCGACTTCAGCGATGAACAGATCGCGGCGTGCTCACCGACGGCGCGCGCCGCGTGGGGTGCGGCCATGTACGACCTGGACGTGCGCCCGGGGCTCGGCAAGATCACCGTGCCGACGGCCGTCGTCGTCGGCACTCAGGACCGATTGACCAGCCCGGTGCACGCCGAGGAGTTGGCGGGTGTGCTGCGCGCGAACGGTGTGCTCCATTCGCTCACCGAGTATCCGGGCGCCGGACACATGGTGCCGATCGAGCGTTCCGGCCCCTACAACCGCCTGCTCGACGCCATCCTCGACGACGTCAGCGAGGCAAAGAGCAGTTGACGAACACCGGCTCGGGATGCAGGTCGACGCCGAAGCGTTCGAGCACACCGTCCCGGACGGTCGCCGCGAGTGCCAGCAGATCGGCGGTGGTCGCCGCGCCCCGGTTCGTCAACGCCAACGTGTGCTTGGTCGACAGTCGTGCCGCGGCGTCCTCGTTTGGGTAGCCGCGCGTGAATCCGGCTCGTTCGATGAGCCAGCCCGCGGAGAGCTTCGACCCGCCGTCGGCAGGGAAACGCGGGATCGGCGCGTCGCCGACCGCGGCTGCGATGCGTTCGAGGACGCGGTCGATCGCGTCGTCGGCGACGATCGGGTTGGTGAAGAACGAACCGGCGCTCCACGTGTCGTGATCGTCGGGGTCGAGCACCATGCCCTTACCGCGTCGTAGTTCGAGGACCATCGCCCGGACCTGCGACGCGGATGTCGTCGCCCCTTCCTGGACGCCGATCCGACGCGCCAACTCGCGGTAGGCGATCGGCGCAGAGACGCCGTCCACGTTGAGGCGAAGACTCACGGCGAGCACGACATGGTCGTCGCGGCCCTTCAGATTGGACGTTCGGTACGCCAGCGCGAGCTCCTCGGGTCGCACCCACCGGACGTCGCCGGTCGCCCGGTCGAGCAGTCGTACCTCCCGCAACAGGTCGCTGATCTCCACGCCGTACGCTCCGACGTTCTGCACCGGGGTGGTCCCGGCGGCGCCCGGGATGCCCGACAGGCATTCGAGACCGCCGAACCCGGCGTCGATGGTCGCGGCGACGAGCGTGTCCCAGTCGGTGCCCGCTTGCGCTGTGACATATGGGCCCGCGTCGTCGGAGCCGAACTCGATGCCCTCGGTCGCGACGACGACCGCCGTTCCGGCGAAACCGTCGTCGCCGATCACCAGATTCGACCCGCCACCGATGAGCAGCACCGGGGTCCCGGCGCGGTCGAGTGACGTGACCGTGTCGATCAGCGCGGCCGTCCGGGTGCATTCGACAACGGCGTCGGCGGGGCCCCCGAGACGCAGCGTGGTGAACGCAGACAGCGGCTGTACGTGACTCATGCCGGTAACGGTAACCTCTCACCCATGTCGAGCAACTTCGAGCACTCGGTCACCTACCCGTTCTCCACCAAGGACTATTGGGCGCTGATCACGACCGAGCAGTACTGGCGTGACCTGTTGGCCGCGACGAACTCCGATCACGGATCGCTCGAGTCGTTCACGCTCGACGGCGACGAGGCGACCGTCGTGACCAAGCAGGGCGTCGATGAGTCGAACCTGCCGAAAGCGGTCACCGCGGTCCGGCCCGGCGATCTGGAGATCCCACGCACGTGTGTCTTCCGACTCTCCGGCGACACCATCATCGGGCGCATGGAGGCGTCGGTGACGGGCGCGCCTGCCACGATCTCCGGTGACATCGTGATCACCGGCGATCCGGCAACTGCCCAGTACACGGGGGTCGTCGACGTGTCGGTCCCGTTCGTCGGCGGCCGCATCGAGAAAGCGGTGATCGAGCAGGTCGTGCACCTCCTGGACGCCGAACACGACGCCACCGTCGATTTTCGTCAGAGTTAACCAGCCGGTTACTCTGGGCGTCATGGCACGACGGCTCAGTTATTCCGCCCGCTACGAGCACCCGGCGGAAAAGCTTTACCAGGCGCAGATGCAGCGGCAGTACTGGGACGACCTCATGGAGGGGTTCCGGGAGCTGACCCCGATCTCCAACGTGGAGGAGTTCGAGACCGGTGCGGGCGGCATGCGAGTGGTCCTCAAGCAGACCCTGACCCGGGACATGCTGCCGCCGATCGCGCAGACCGTGATGATGAAAGACATGGTCATTACCCGCGTCGAATCGCTCGACGCGTTCGACGCCACCGGCACTCCCGGCTCCTACACCGCTTCGATCCCGGCCGGTCCCGGATCGTTGACCGGCGAGCAGGAACTGTTCGACACGGAGACCGGGTGCACGGTGCGCAAGACGACCGAGGTCAAGGTCTATCTGCCGTTCGTGAACGGCAAACTCGAACAGCTCATGCTGGTGAATCTCGTTGACCTCTTCCGCGGCGAAGCCGAGTTCACCGCCGATTGGGTGACCAAGAACCTGGCGTGATCACGTCGGTCGTCGCCTGATCGGATTGATCCGGCGACTCGGACACGTCCTGGCCGTCGGACGCGGCTAGGATGAGCGCATGTCGAGGCCGGGGCACGGGGAGTCGCCGCAGGATGATGTCGGCGGGCGCGTAGACCACTACGCCGAAACGATGCACGGCGGCACCCTCCCAGAGGTGCCGGGGCAGCAGTACCTTGCGGGGAACTATCCGCCGACCGGCCAGTACGTATCGGGCCAGTACCCCGGTGGCCAGTATCCCGGCGGCCAATATCCCAGCGGCCAATATCCCAGCGGCCAGTATCCGTACGGTAGCCAGTACCCGAACGGTGGCCAGCCCGGTCCGCCCCGTGACTCGAATGTCGCGCGTGGCATCGCGATCGGACTGGCGATCGCGTGCGTGCTCGCGCTGGTCGTCGCCGCCGTCGTCATCTGGGCGAAGGTGGCTGGCAAGGACGATCAGGCGGACGCCCCCTCCGCCGACCAGGTGACCGTCTCGGTGCCTGCCACGGACACTCCGACGACGTCGACGGTCGTCACCGATCCGGAGGGCGACGCGCGAACGGAACTGTCCTCGGTGTCGCAGACAGACACCGCCGACGTCCGCGCCCACTACGACGATCGGTGGGTCGCCCAGGTGAGTGCGAAATGGCCTGGCGTCGTCGCAGAGGGCCAGACCTGGGACAACCAGTCGATCCTCGCCGAGTACGAGGGCATGAAGGCCCGCTATCCGAACGTGAAACTCCTGCGGTCCTCGGACTGGCCGGTGTTCTCCAGCCCCGACTGGTGGATCATCGTGTCGGTGCAGCCGTTCGCGAACCCGGAGCAGGCGTTGTCGTGGTGTGCGAGCCAGTCCCTCGACAAAGACCACTGCTTCGCGAAGCTCATCAGTTCGACGCGAGGCCCCGAAGGCTCCACTCGATACCAGCAGTAGGATCCACCCGATACCGGCAGTAGGCTCCGATCGCCTCCTCAGCCAGGCCCTCTCCGCTGGGCGCGCGTCCTGCATTTCATCGATCCCCTGGCAGTCGCCGGTGACGGCCGACTAGCGTTGACATCCATACTCGCCCCGGATCGACGACATTTCAGGAGGACCCCGCGTGCGCCTCGCGATGGCCCAGATCTCGACAGGCACCGATCCAGCTGAGAATCTGGCCAGAGTTCTCGATGAGACGCGGCAGGCAGCCGCCGCGGGCGCTGACCTGATCGTGTTCCCCGAGGCTGCGATGTGCCGATTCGGGGTGTCGCTGCACCCTGTCGCGCAGCCGTTGGACGGCCCATGGGCCTCTGCGGTGTCCGATGTCGCCGATGAGACGGGCGTCGCCGTCGTCGCAGGCATGTTCACGCCGTCCGACGACGGTCGGACCCGTAACACGCTGGTGGTCGCCCGCCCCGGACTCCCTCGGCTCGCCTACGACAAGATTCATTTGTTCGATGCCTTCGGCTTCGAAGAATCCGCGACCATCGCGCCGGGTGACGAGCCGCTCGTTTTCGACCTCGGCGACCACCGGGTCGGGGTGGCCACATGCTATGACATCCGCTTCCCCGAACTGTTCACCGAACTCGCACGCCGCGGCGCCGATCTCATCGTCGTCCCAGCGTCGTGGGGGTCGGGCCCAGGCAAGATCGCCCAGTGGGAACTGCTGGCGTCGGCCCGTGCACTGGACGCGACAGCATTCGTCGCAGCCGTGGGACAGGCGTTGCCGGAGGACGCCGCGGCGCGAGATTCCGCGGCCCCCACCGGCATCGGTCATAGCCGAATCTCAGATCCGTTCGGTAGCGTGATCGCCGACTATGATTCCGGCGAGCGGGTGGAGCTACACGATCTCGACCTGTCCCGGACCGACAAGGCGCGTGCGGCGCTGGCGACGCTCGCCAACCGCCGGGACATTCCCCGCCTGGATGGGACCGATGCGAAATGACGGACGAGGACAAGAACGAACCGGTCGAGAATCCAGAGACCCCGGAGACTCCTCCGGCCTCGGCTACTCCGACGCCGGAAGGCGTCCAGACCCCGGACACTTCAACGACCCCGGACACTTCGGCGACCCCGGACAGCCCGACAACTCCGCCGACTCCCGAGGACTCGCCGACCGGCGAAGTGGTGACCGGCCCGATCGACCAGAACCGTATCCAGCCTCGTCCGCCCGCGCACGCCCGGCCGGACCCGGCGACGCACGCGTATTCGCAGACGAATCCGTCCACGAAGCAGATGGAGACGCCCGGGACCGGTGAGTTCGGGCCGATCGGGACCGACCCGTCGCTGCCGATGTCGTCGCCCGACGCGCCGGTGACCCGCTCGGCGCCCGCAGGAGGCAAGCACGGTCGTCGCCGCACGTACGGTCTCGTCGCGGTGGCCGTCGTCCTGCTCCTCGTGATCGCCGGAGTCGGCACCGAGCTGTACATGCGCAACAAAGTGACCGGCTGCATCGAGAACGCGTTCGGCGACCTCACCGGGGCATCGACGGACGTGTCCGTCTCCCGTAAGCCGATGCTGCTGTCCGTGTTCGGAAGCAGTGTGCCGTGGGTGCAGGTCGACACCAGCGACGGCGAACCCACCGATATGCGCCTGCACGCGCGAGCCGAAGGCATCAGCACCGACGGCGGCACGGTGGACCACCTCGACGGCACCGGGTACCTGCCGTACAAACGGATCACCGAGCTGAGCAACGACTCGGGCACCCAGGGCGGCGCCAAGATCACCGACATCACCGCAGACGACAAGGCTGGGACCATCAAGATCAGCACCGAGGTGCCGATCGCGATCATCTCGGTGCCCGCGACCGTCACCCTGAAGCCGAAGCTGACCAACGGAGCCGTCGACTTCCAGGTGACCGATGCGACCGCACTGATGTTCGGTCTGCCGTCCGACTTCGCTCAGCCGATCGTCGACCAGGTGACTGACTCGATGTTCGGTCCGCTGTTCAAACAGATCAAGGTCGACGAGTTCACGGTCACCAAGACCGGGATCAACTTCAGCTTCGCGGGCGACGACGTGAACATGAAAGAAGCCGCCGAGAGCCCGGACACGTCGGGCGAGTCGTCGGGCGGCTGCTCGATCTGATTTCGCGGACTAGTTCTACCTCCCCGACACAACTAGTTCTACTTCCCCGACACAACTAGGCGAACACGACGGTCTTGCGGCCGTGGACGAGGACACGGTCTTCGAGATGCCACCGGACGCCGCGCGACAGGACCAGAGTCTCGATGTCCCGACCTTGCCGGACCATGTCGGCCGTCGAGTAGTCGTGGTTGATGCGGCTGACGTCCTGCTCGATGATCGGGCCCGCGTCGAGATCCGCGGTCACGTAGTGACAGGTGGCTCCGATGAGTTTGACGCCGCGGTCGAACGCCTGGTGGTAGGGCCGTGCGCCGACGAAGCTCGGCAGGAAGCTGTGGTGGATGTTGATGGCGCGGCCCGCCCATTCCTGACACAGGTCGGCGGGCAGGATCTGCATGAACCGTGCGAGGACGATCGCGTCCGGCGTGTACCCGTCGACGAGCTTCTGCAGAGCAGCGAACGCCGCGGGCTTGCCGTCGGCGGGAAACGGCACATGGTGGAACGGCACACCGAACCGAGTCGTCAGATCTTCGAGGTCGGGATGGTTGCCGACGACCGCGCGGATAGTCGCGGGGAACTCGCCGCGCTCGGCCCGGCCGAGGAGGTCGATGAGGCAGTGGCTGTCCCGGCTGACCAGTAAGACGACGGACTTCTCCACACCCGTGTCGGTGAGAGTCCATTCGGTGTCGGGACCGATCTGTGCGGCCACCTCGCCGAACCGTCGTCGCAGATCGTCGACGTCGAGGTCGACGCTGTCGGCACGGACCGCCTGCCGGGTGAAGAACCAGCCGGACTGCGGGTCCGAATGGTAGGCGGCCTCGGTGATCCATCCGCCGATCTCAGCGATGAAACCGGAGATGGCCGCGACGATGCCGGTGCGGTCGGGGCAGCCGAGTGTCAAGACGAGACGGCGTTCGTCTGCAGCGACGGGAGAGGCACTTGCGGGGGAGGGCGACGAGGTCGGGGAGGTGCTCACCCTGTCAAGTGTGCCAAGCTCGTATGTTGTGACGAACAGCAACCTGACCGGACCCCACGACAACCCGAATCGGGCGGCCGTCGCGGCCCTCGTCGACCACACGCTCCTCAAACCCGAAGCGACCCGAGCCGACGCCGAAGCGGCCGTCGCCGAAGCCCTCGACCTCGGCGTCTACTCCGTGTGCCTGTCGCCGTCGATGCTGCCCATCGAGACCGGCCCCCTGAGTGCCTGTGTCGTCGCCGGGTTCCCGTCGGGCAAGCATCACTCACTGGTCAAGGCTGCCGAGGCACGCTTCGCGGTCGAGAACGGCGCACAGGAGGTCGACATGGTGATCGACGTCGGCTCCGCGGTCGACGGTCGATACGACGAGATCCTCGCCGACGTCCTCACCGTCCGTGAAGGCGTGGGGGCCGACACCGTGCTGAAAGTGATCGTCGAGTCGGCCGTCCTGTTGGAGGCGATCGGCGACGACGGACTGGCGGCCGTCTGCCGCAAAGCCGTCGAAGGCGGAGCCGACTTCGTGAAGACGTCGACCGGATTCCACCCGGCAGGCGGAGCAAGCGTCCACGCGGTACGGGTGATGCGTGCAGCCGTCGGCGGATCGATCGGGGTCAAGGCGAGCGGAGGCATCCGGACTGCCGAGTTCGCGGCCGAGCTCATCGCGGCGGGGGCCACCCGCCTCGGGCTGTCCGGATCACGTGCGGTGCTGGAGGGGTTCGCCGAGTAGCGACAGTCGCCAGGCGAGCGAGCAGAACTCTCAGACCACGGCCAACGGATCGACGTAGACGGCCGACAGCGCGACGGCGACGGCTGCCGCCTCAGGGACGTGCACACCGAAACACGTCGGGACGATCTCGAGCGGTCGGTCGATCCTGGTCGCCTCGTCGAATGCGGCCTGCACCGGCGCGAGACCCTGCGGGTGGGCGGCGAACGCGTCGCCCGCCACGACGATCTCGTCGGGGTTCACCACGTCGCGCATCGCAGCGACCGCCTGCCCGAGGACGCGGGCACGTTCGTCGGCGAGCCGATTGGCACCGGGTTCGATGCCGAGGCGGACGGCCGCGTCGACCAGCGACTGGGTGCCGATCACCGATTGAAGCGGGGCGACGGCTGTCTCGGCGAGAGCTCCAGGAACCACGGTCAGGCCGGCGATCGTGCCGGCCCCGCGTGCGGGCTGATACACCTGGCCGTCGAAGGTCATCGCCATGCCGACGGTCTCGCGGGCGTAGAAGAACAGTCCGGAGGGGCCGCGGACCATGGCACCGGACAGGATCAGTTCGGCGGCGGCCATCGCCTGCACGTGTTCGGACACCGACACCGGCACGCCGAGTGCCGTGGTCAGTTCGTCGCCGAGCGGTTGGCGCCGCCACCGGAGGATCGGATGGTCGACGACGCCGGACTCGCTGTCGACGGCGCCGCCGATCGCGACACCGCCCCACAGCACGCGCCGCCCGGAGAAGCGGTCGGCGAGCGCACTCAACTGGCTGCACAGATCGGTGATGTCGGTGGTCCGCACAGCGTGCGAATACAGAGTCCGGCCACGCAGGTCGGCGATGACGAGCGCGGTGCGCCGAGCGCCGACGTGCATGCCTGCCACACAGAAGTGGTCGCGATCGATCGTCAACGGCAGCTTGGGGCGTCCGATGGCTCCGGGGTCGACGAGGTCGGGCCGCTCGCTGACGAGCTTCGCGTCGAGGAGCGCGTTGACCTGCCGGTTGACGGTCGCAGGCGACAAGTCGACGGCGGCGACGATCTGGTCGCGAGTGACGGGCCCGTGGACGCGTACCGCGTGCAGAACGGCCGCAGTCGGTCCGGTTCCGACGCGCAGACTTGCCGGAACCACTCCGCTACCGATCATGGCGTCGAATCTAGCAGCCGGGCGCCGCGGCGGGCCGTCTCTTAGACTTTAGATTCATGGGTATCTCAACACAGGCGGCAGACGGGTCCGAACGCAAGGTCGCGGTGGTGACCGGCGCCAGTTCGGGCATCGGCGAGGCGACGGCGCGGGCATTGGCTCACGACGGCTACCACGTCGTCGTCGGTGCCCGCCGCACGGAGCGGATCGAGGCGCTGGCCGCCGAGATCGGCGGTCGCGCACACCATCTCGACGTCACGGACGCCGAGTCGGTCGAGCAGTTCATCGCCTCCCTCGACCGGGTGGACGTCCTGGTCAACAACGCGGGCGGAGCGAAGGGCTTGGCGTCGGTCGCGGACGCAGACCTCGACGACTGGCGGTGGATGTGGGAGACGAACGTCATCGGCACCCTGCGCGTCACGAAGGGCATGCTGCCGCTGTTGGAGGCGTCGGGCGACGGACTCATCGTCACCATCACATCGATCGCGGCGATCGAGACGTACGACAACGGCTCCGGCTACACCTCGGCCAAGCACGGCCAGTCAGTGCTGCACCGGACGTTGCGACCGGAACTGTTGGGCAAGCCGATCCGGCTCACCGAGATCCTGCCGGGCATGGTCGAGACCGAGTTCTCACTCGTCCGATTCGACGGAGACGCCGAACGAGCGGACGCCGTCTACCGCGGACTCACCCCGTTGACGGCGGGCGACGTCGCCGACGTGATCGCGTTCGCGGCCTCCCGCCCGCCGCACGTGAACCTCGACCAGATCGTCCTCATGCCGCGTGATCAGGCGAGCGCCCGCCGCAACGTCAAGACCGGGTGAACCCGGCACTGTCGCTTCACGGCCGGGCGAACCCGGCACTGTCGCCTTACGACCGGGCGAACCCGGCACGGAGCTCGACGACCGCTGCCAGGACCTGCGCCACCTCGACGGTGTCGGCGATTCGGAATTTGGCTGCGGTCGCGCCGCCGCCGACCTTGACGCTGACATCGCCGGGCAAATTGAGGTGCGCGAACGCCTTCTCATCGGTGATGTCGTCACCCAGGTACAGGACGCCTTGAGCGTGGACGCGGTCGCGAAGCCGGTCCAACGCATGCCCTTTGCTGGTTTCGATGACGGCGAGTTCGACGACGGCCTTACCGTGAGTGACGTCCACGCCCTTCCATGAGGCGGGGCCTTCGACGGCGAGCGCGAGCGCGGCCCGGGCGTCCTCGTCGGACGCGTTGCGGACGTGCAGCGTGGCGCTCGCCGGTTTCGTCTCGACAGTGGTGCCGGGGAAACGAGCGGTGATCGCCTCGAATTCGGCGACTATCGATGCCAGAAGCGACCGCTTCTCGTCGGTGAGCGGCTCGTCGAAGCCGGATTCGAACTCGGCTCCGTGGCTGCCGACGAGCGTCACCGGGTCGCCGAGCCCGGACAGTGCTGCGAGGTCGGCTCGGGCCCGCCCGGACACGAGTGCCGCCCACGTGTTCGGGAGTTCGGCGGCCGCAGTCAGGGCTGCCGCAGACGCCGGGTCGGGCACCGCGTCCTCCGGACGCGACACGATCGGCGACACGCAGCCGTCGTAGTCGGATGCGATGAGCACCCGATCGAGCGACGCGAACTCGGCGAGTGCGTCGCCGAGGGGCGTCGCCCGAGACGTCGGACTCACCGGGCGGCTTCGTTGGCGGCGGCGGCGCCCGACAGACACTGTAAGAAGCTCTGCGACCACAAGTCGACGTCGAAGTCGATGACCTGCTGGTGCAGGGCGGCCATCCGCTCGCGACGGTCCTCCGGGGAGTCGGTCACCGCGCGGACCACGACGTCGCGCACGTTCCGTCCGTCGTACGGGTTCACCAGGTACGCCTGCTCCATTTCGGCTGCGGCCCCGGTGAACTCGCTGAGCACGAGGGCTCCGCCGAGGTCAGCGCGGGCCGCCGCATACTCTTTCGCGACCAGGTTCATGCCGTCCCGCAGCGGGGTCACGAGCATGACGTCGGCGGCGAGGAAGTACGCCAGCAGTTCGTCGCGCGGCACGGGCTGGAGTAGATACCGGACCGGTGGGCTGCTCACCGTGCCATGGGTTCCGTTGATGTGCGCCACCGAGCGCTCGATGCGGTCGCGGACCGCGATGTAGCTGTCGACGTGCTCCCGGCTCGGGCTGGCCAGTTGCACCAGGACGGTGTCGGCCGGGTCGAGCCGACCTTCGCGGAACAGACCGTCGAGCGCGTCGAGCCGGACGTCGATGCCCTTCGTGTAGTCGAGTCGGTCGACCCCCAGCAGGACCGTCGACGGGTTGCCGAGTTCGGCGCGGATCGCTGCGGCGCGGTCGGTCATCGCCGCAGCCTGTTCGGCTACCGCGGACGCATCGATCGAGATCGGGAACGACCCGACCCGGATGGTGCGTGAGCCGTCTCGGACGGTGCCGAGTCCGTCGCGGACGCCGACGGGGTCCCGCGAGGCGTCCAAGTCCAGGACACGGCGGACCAGAGTCAGGAAGTTCTCGGCGCCGCCCGGCAGATGGAATCCGACGAGGTCGGCCCCGAGCAGGCCGCGGAGCAACTCCTCACGCCACGGGAGGCGCGCGAACAGTTCGAACGAGGGGAACGGGATGTGCAGGAAGAAGCCGATGCGCAGATCGGGGCGAAGTTCGCGGAGCATCGACGGGACGAGCTGCAGCTGGTAGTCATGCACCCATACGGTTGCGCCCTCGTCAGCCGCCTCCGACGCAGCTTCGGCGAACTTGCGGTTGACGGCCACGTACGTCGTCCACCAGTCGTGGTCGAACACCGGCTCCACGAGCAGATCGTGGTAGAGCGGCCAGAGGGTCGAATTGGCGAAACCCTCGTAATAGTCGGCGATCTCATCGCTCGACAGCGGAACCGATCGAACGTCGATTCCGTCGATCCGGGGGTCGTCCGACGAGTCAGGGACGCCGCTCCAGCCCACCCACGCGCCCGACCGCGAAGCCAGGGTCGGAGTCAATGCAGTGACGAGCCCGCCGGGCGCACGCTTCCACGTGGTGGTCCCGTCGGGCTCGACACGTTTGTCGACCGGGAGGCGGTTGGCGACTACGACGAAGTCAGCCATGCCGGTTCAGGCAGCCGGCTCGTCCGGTGCGATTCCGAGCATCGAGAGGAGCATCCGGCATTCGTCGGCGTCCGTCGCGTATGCGGCGACGACCCGCCGCGCGGACAGGGCGGTCTCGTCGGCCACGGGCACCAGTTCGTCGTCTGCGGCGATATCAGTTGTCTTAGCAGGCATGGTGCAGATTCTACCCTTCCCCGCTCAACTGCTCCGGTCCGCGTTCGCGACGATCGCATCGCGCACGTACTGCGCCAACCCCGGTTCGAGATCGTTGTACGTCGCCGCGAACCGCGGGTCGGTGACGTACATCTCGCCCAGACAGCGGTGAAATTCGTGGTCGCAGTCGTAGAACCGCTCGTCCATCTGCACTCGCGCGCGTTCGGCGACGGCCACCGCGACGTCGCCGTCGGCCGGTTCGCCCGCACGCTTGGCCGCGATGAACGCGTCGTTCGTCGCGTCCTGCTCCTCTTTGATCTGCGCCCAGTCGGCCTTCGTGTAGCGGGCCGTCCGGGCCTGCGACTGGGCCCACCTGTCGGTGTCGCCCCACCGCTCCTGGGCTTCGGCCTGGTATTCGTCGGAGAACCCGTGCCCGAACAGTTCGCGCATATCTTCGTCGGTGGCCGGTCGGTTGTTCATCTCTCGCTCCAATGCTTGATCGATCGCGTCGACGAGCACCTCGAGCTCGTCACGCCTGGCGGCGACGACGTCACGCTGACGGCGGAGATGCTCGACGGTCCCGTCCGGACCGTCGAGCAGGTCGGCGATCTCGTCGAGCGGCAGCTCCAGCCGCCGGTACACCACGATCTGTTGCAGCCGCACCAGATCCGTCTCGGTGTAGAGGCGGTATCCGGCGCTGCTCCGTGCGGTGGGGCGCAGCAAACCGATCTCGTCGTAATGGTGCAGGGTCCGCACCGTCACGCCGGAACGGTCGGCGAGCCGACCCACCGTCCAGGTGGCGTTCTTGCGTGTCATCGTCACGCCTTCGATCGTCGACTCTCACGTCGCGTGAGAGTCAAGCCTTCATGTCGGTGCCGTGCCGGCCGGGTCGCCGCATCACCGGTTTAAGCAGGTCAGGTCGCTGCGGTATGCGGATGAGGCCATTGGGAAGATGCGGGCGCCGCAGGGAGCGGGCGAGGAACTCGCCGAGGGTGACTCCGGCGGCGAGCGCGCACCCGGTCGTCAACGCGGCGGCGACCTCACCGAACCCGATCAGCGACTGGCCGCTCATGATCCCGTAGAGGCCGCGGTAGATCGAGAGGCCGGGCAGGAGCGGGGTGATGCCTGCGACGGCGACGACGAGCGGCGGGGTGAGCGCACGGCGGGCGGCGAGACCACCGACGAGACCGACCACGATCGCAGCCGCGGCCGAGCTGAGAATGGTGCCGGAGTCGGTGAGGGCGAGACCGAACGCGACCGCCGCCGCGACGGCGCCCGCCCCGAACGCGACCGGGATGGCACGTCGTTCGGCGTAGCTACCGACGGCGAACGCTCCCGCCGCGATCGCGCCGCCGACGATGCGCGCGGCTAGGTCGGTTGGGCCGAACGGCATCTGGGTGCCGAGGCCCGGCAGGATGACGCCGAAGCTTTCAGTCATCCGCAGACCCAACGCGACGCCTGCGAGTATCCCGCCGGTCAACAGGACGACTTCGCAGAATCGCGCTGTCCCGGTGATCGGAGCTCCGGTGATCGCGTCCTGCACCGAACCGACGAGCGACAGCCCGGACAGGAGCACCACGATGCCCGCCGCGATGATCTGGGACGGCACGAACGTGTCGTCGAGCCCGAGCGCGTCCCGCCAATGGAACAGCAACGCCGCGGGCACGATGGCGATGAACCCGCCCGCGAACTGCTGGAAGAACATCGGGGTCCCGACTCGGGCGAGACGTCGGTTGAGAGTGACGATGACGATTGTCGTGATGAGTGCGGTGACGCCGACGATCCAGGTGCCGCCGAGCAGGATCGAGATGCCCGACGCCATCACTCCCCACCCCGTGTTCGCTATCCAGTACGGGTAGGGGTGCGGGGCCCGGGTGATCTCATCGACGATGCCGTGCGCCGTCGCAGGGGTGATCGCGAGTTGCCGGATGCGACGGACCAGTCGGTCGACGTGTGCGAGTCGGGTGAAGTCGAGCGACCTCGCGTACACGGTGCGCACACACGTCACCGGCGGCAGGTTGTTCCCGCGCTGCGCGCACACGAGGATCGTGTTGAACGTGACGTCGATGTCGACGTCGTCGAGGCCGTAGATGCCCGCGACGAACTCGATCTGGCGTCGAGTGTCGATCGCGCCGGTCCCCGAGTCGAGGAGAACCGCGCCGATCTTCGCAGCGAGGTCGAGGACCTCGGTGATCGCGGCTTCGTCGTCGATCGCGATCGGCTTGCGTGGCGCGACGACGATGCTGCCCGGCTCGATCGTGTCGATCGTGGCCTGGGCTGTTCCGAGGACGCGGTTGAGTCCTCGACGGATGAACGCACGCACGTGCGTGGCCTCCTCTCGGTCCGGTAGGTAGACGGGTGGGTGCGTGGTGTCGCGGCTATGCAAACGATGCTAGTCCCGGCCGGGCGGCGGGCGACGGTTATACTTTTACCCCGCACGCCTCCTTAGCTCAGTGGTAGAGCACTCGCCTTGTAAGCGAGCGGTCGTCAGTTCAATCCTGACAGGGGGCTCCACCACGTTCCCTTCGGTTGTTCGCCGGAGGGAACGTGTGCGTTGCGCACTGTGATGGACGTGTCATATCGCCGAGGTCTCTCGTGCAGAACCCACTCTGCTCACACCGGATTCGCACGGTTCTCTCAGCGGCCGTCCGTAGATTCGCCGCATGAGTTCATCAGCTGACAACTTCGTGCAGACCCGATTCATCGACGGTTGGTCCAGGACGAACGGGGTCCACGCTGCGGTGCTCGCGACCCGCGACGTGGACACCATCGCGCGGGCCGTCGAACGGGTGGCCGACGAGCGCCCCGATGCGCCGCGATATCTGCGGCACGGAGTGATCGCGCGAGGGCTGGGGCGCTCGTACAACGAGTCGGCGCAGAATCGAGCGGGCCTCACGATCGACATGACCGCACTCGATCGGATCCACCGGATCGACGGTGAGGAACTGGTGGTCGACGTCGACGCAGGCGTGAGTCTCGACCGGCTGCTGCGGACGCTCGTCCCGCTCGGGTTGTGGCTGCCGGTGCTGCCGGGGACCCGGCAGGTCACTGTCGGCGGGGCGATCGCCCACGACATCCACGGCAAGAGCCACCACAGCACCGGCAGCTTCGGCGACCAGGTTGTCGACGTCGATCTACTGGTCGCCGACGGCCGCATCCTCACCCTGACGCCGGACGGATCGCCCGACGACCCCGACGGATCGCTGTTCTGGGCGACGGTCGCCGGACTAGGCCTCACCGGCATCATCCTGCGTGCGCGTCTGCGGATGCAGCGCACCGACAGCGCGTACTTTCTCGCTGACGGTGTCGTCACCACCAGCGTGGAAGAGACGATCGACCTGCATCGCAACGGGTGGGGCGACTCCGCGGACTACAGTGCGGGCTGGTTCGACGCGGTCAGCAAGGAACCCAGGCTCGGTCGCGGCTTCTTCACGCGCGGTCGGCTCGCGACCGTCGAAGAACTGCCCGCGAAGCTGCGGAAGAATCCGCTGACGTTCGACGCCCCGCAATATCTGACGGTGCCCGACGTCTTCCCGAGCGGGCTCGGCAACCGGTACACGTTCGGTCTGATGAGTGAAGCGTACTTCCGCACCGGTTCGACGTTCACCGACAAAATCCACAACATCACCGGGTTCCTGCACCCGCTCGACATCATGGGGGAGTGGAATCGCTTCTACGGTCGGAAAGGATTCCTGCAGTACCAGTTCGTGATTCCGCCGGAGAACCTCGACGCGTTCGGTCCGCTGCTGCGCGCCGTGCGCCGCTCCGGGCACGCGAGCTTCCTCAACGTCCTCAAGATGTTCGGCGACGGCAACCGCGCGCCGCTGTCGTTTCCGACAGCCGGCATGACCGCGACGTTCGACTTCGCAATCAGCCGCGGACTCGACCGCCTCGTCGCCGACCTGGACCGCCGCGTCCTCGACGCGGGCGGACGTCTCTACTCGGCGAAGGACTCGGCGACATCGCCCGCCACCTTCCGCGCGATGTATCCGCGGTTGGACGAGTGGATCGCGGTGCGCCGCCGCATTGACCCGACGGGGGTGTTCGTCTCCGACATGGCGAAACGGTTGAACCTCGTGTGAGAGGAGGCCTCAATGCAGGGTGCGGCGGCCTAATACGGGGTGAGACGGCCTAGTACAGGGTGAGACGGCCTAGTGCAGGGTGAGATGGCCTAGTACAGGGTGAGATGGCCTAATACAGGGCGATCAGGTCGGTCCGCAGATCCTCCTGCGGGGTCGAAGACGGATCGTTTACGTAGATCTCGATCGTCGCGCGGGGCGTCGACCCGCCGTTGGCCTCGTGCACCTCCATCAGCGCCTCCCACGCCGAGCCGAGACCGTCGAAGCCGCCGATGTGGCTCATGATCAACGCCTTGCCGGACGGGAACACCTCGTTGGCGATGTCGTGCGGGTTATCGGGGTCGCCGAAGTCGACGGTGTCGACCGGCGCGTCAACCGGGAAGCCGAGCGTCAGGTCGAACACGTCGGTCGGGTCGCCCTCATACATCGCGTAGCCGGGGCCCGCGGGCCGCGTCTGCGCGAGCGTGTGGAACGACTCGTCGAAAATCTCCCGCAGGTCCTCGAGCCGGACGTCGTAGAACTTCTGAGTGACGACGGCGATCCCGTCGGGCAGCGTCACTTCCATGGGCTGCAGGAACGAGTCGTCACGAAAGAACAGCGGGATGCTCATGCCAACAGAGCGTACGGACGCCCCGACGCGCTCGCACTGCGGGCCGGTGCCGGTGACGGCACAATGGGACTGTGAACTCCGATGATCTGGTCGTCGACACGTCCAACGGACCGATCCGAGGCATCGCCAGCGAATCCGTCGACGTCTGGAAGGGGATCGCCTACGCGCGGCCACCGGTCGGCGAACTGCGGTGGCGGCACGCCGTCGAACCCGCGTACCACGCCGACGTCATCCCCGCAGACACGTTCGGTCCCGTCTGCCCACAACCCGTGATGCAGGTGGTCGAGCTCGCGGCAGGCACTCGGCAAGAAGAGGACTGCCTCTACCTGAACGTCGCGACGCCGCGCGGGGCGGCGGCGAGCGACGCGGAACTCCCCGTCATGGTGTGGATCCACGGCGGAGCCTATCTGTGCGGCGCAGGCTCCCAGCCGATGTACAACCCGGTCTCGTTGATCACGACCGGCAACAGCGCGGGCACCCCCACCGTGATCGTGACCGTCAACTATCGGCTGGGCGCGTTCGGCTTCACCGACCTGTCGGCGTGGTCGACGGCCGACCAGACGTACGAGGCCAACTGTGGGATGTCCGACGTCCTGGCCGCATTGGGATGGGTGAACCGGAACATCGCCGGGTTCGGGGGCGATCCGTCGAACGTCACCGTGTTCGGCGAGTCGGCGGGCGGCGGCATCGTCACCACCCTCCTCACCATGCCCGCGGCCGACGGCCTGATCCACCGGGCGATAGCGCAGAGTTCGCCCGCCACCAGCGTGTACGGACGCGAACGAGCGGAGAAGTACGCCGAGTTGATGCTCGCGCCCATGCCACCGGACCGGGTACGGCCGGGCATGCTGCGCAGCGTCCCGGTCGGCGCGCTCGTCGCCGGATCGCAGCGCGCGTTCCTCGACGTCCCGCGAGACTTCCCAGGGACCATCGCGCACACGCCGGTGATCGACGGCGATCTGATACCCGACGATCCGCTGCGAGTCTACGACAGCGACGGTGCGCTGCCGGTGCCTCTGCTGATCGGTACCAACCGGCACGAGACATCCCTGTTCAAATGGATGTCGTCGCCGCTGATGCCGGTCAAGTCCGAGCACGTCGACGCGATGTTCGCGCACATCGGCACCGAACAGCCGGAGCTCCCGCTGCCCGAACCCGACCACCTCGACGACTCGTATCAGCATGTGAAGACGCGGGTGCGGAGCATGGCCATCTCGCGCGACATCGGGTTCCGAATGCCCGCGCTGTGGATCACCGAAGCCCACCACCGACAGGCACCGGTGCACCTGTACCGGTTCGACTGGGCGACTCCGTTGCTCCGCTTCATCGGCTTCGGCGCGGCGCACGCCACCGAACTACCGTACGTGTGGGGCAATCCGACATCCACCAAACGCGACCCGATGTATCGACTCGGCGGCCGCCAGACCGGCGACGACGTGTGTCGCCGCGTACAGCGTCGCTGGCTCAACTTCGCGGCGTCCGGCGACCCCCGAATCGGCGACGGCAGTGATGAAGCCCGGTGGGAGCCGTACACCGACGACCGGCACGCGTCGTTACGCATCGGCGCGCACGACACGGCATCAGTCGGTCTCGACGACGCATTGCTGCAAGCATGGGGTGAGGAGGTACTGAGTTTCCGATGACTTACCCACACGTGCGCAGGCACGGTTCACAGGCATTGTTCGACGGCGGATTCGCCTACAGCGCAGAGGTTCTCGACGGTTCGGTGCTCTTCACCGCCGGGGTGTCGCCGTTGGATCGGGGCGGCGAGGTCGTCGCTCCCGACAATCCCGTGGCGCAGACCGGACACACCGTCGCGCTGCTGACGAAGCTGCTCGCCGAGCGCGGCGCGACGATCGGCGACATCGTCAAACTGACCGTCTACGTCGCCACCTCCGATCGGACGGACCTCGCCGCAGTCTGGCAGGCGCTCGCCCCGGAATTCGGTGCCGACATCCCGCCCGCCGTCATGGTGGCGGTCACCGTGCTGCCGTATCCCGGGCAGCGCGTCGAACTCGACGCCGTGGCCGCAGTCCGATGAGTCGCCCGTTCGTCGACGACGCTCAACGTCGCAGCCGCCTCCAGCGACGGCAGTTGTTGGCCGACGATACGACGCGCGACGTCGTCGACGTGGCCGACGCCGTCGTCGGGCTCCACGCGACCACCGCGTCGACCGTGCACCTGTCGGTGTGGGCGCGCAGCCCGCAGACTCTGCCCGGAACGGTCGACACCGCGCTCTACGACGCCCGCACCGTCGTCAAACAACTCGCCATGCGCCGGACGCTGTTCGTGATGAGTCGGCCGGTCCTGGCCGACGCCGTCGGCGCAGTCGGGAGCCGAGTGGCCGCGTCCGAGCGGACCAGCCTGCTGCGCGACCTTCGGCGGGACGACGGCCCCGCCGACCCGGAACAGTGGATCGCCGACGCGCGATCGGCCGTCCTCGCACTGTTGGACGGCACCGAACTGGCCGCTGCGCAGGTGCGGCAGGCGTTGCCCGACTACGACCTATCGATTCTGCGGGACGTCGGCAAGAAGTACGGCGGACCGTCGCCGATGCTGCCGCGGCTGCTCAACCACATGGCCGCCGCGGGCGACGTCGTCCGCGGAACCAACCGAGCCGAATGGTTCGTGTCCCGACCGGGGTGGACGTCGATGACATCGTGGCTCGGTGAGCCGCTCGCCGAGGTGACCCCGGTCGACGGCCACCGCGATCTGATCGCGCGCTGGCTGCGAGCGTTCGGGCCTGGCACCGAGACCGACCTCGTCTGGTGGCTCGGGTCAACCAAGTCCGCCGTCCGGGCAGCGCTCGCCGCACTCGACGTCATCGAAGTGGATCTGCAGTCCGGTGACGTCGGATACCTGCTCGCCGACGACGCCGGCCCCGTCGAGCAGGTGGCTCCGCGGGCACTGCTGCTTCCGGGACTCGATCCGACGACGATGGGGTACAAACAGCGGCGCTTCTACCTCGACGACGCCCACGTCCCGCACCTGTTCGACAGCAACGGCAACGGCGGTCAGACGGCATGGTGGGACGGGCGGATCGTCGGAGGGTGGGTGCAGGAGGACGGCCGGGTCCGCGTCCAACTGCTGGAAGAGGTTCCGGTCGAAGCGGTGCGGGCGTTGACAGCGCGCGCCGACGAGTTGGAGCAGTGGTTGGGGGGAGTCCGCCTCGCTCAGGGGGCGTTCGCATCGCCGCTGATGAGAAAGACCTCGACACGCGACACCAGCGAGTCGCGTTCACAGGAAGCTCCCAGAGTTCGGCAAGCGGGAGAGTAGGCGGCAGGGGCATCATCGGTTGGTATGAGCGAGACCCCTGCCGCCAAGATCCTTGTCGTCGACGACGAGGAGAACATCCGAGAACTGCTGTCCGTGTCGTTGAAGTTCCAGGGACACGAGGTGCGGACAGCGGCGAACGGGCCAGCGGCCATCGACATCGCACGCACCTACACACCCGACGTCCTCATCCTCGACGTGATGATGCCGGGAATGGACGGATTCGGCCTGCTGCGCAGGCTACGCGCGGACGGCGTCGCGGCGCCCGCGCTGTTCCTGTCGGCCCGCGACTCCGTCGAAGACAAGATCAACGGCCTCACCATCGGCGGCGACGACTACGTGACCAAACCGTTCAGCCTGGAAGAAGTCGTCGCACGGATCGGCGTCCTGCTGCGACGCAACGGCCACGGCGACAAGGCGACCGAACCGTCACGCATCGTCTTCGCCGACATCGAGTTGGACGAGGACACCCACGAAGTGTTCAAGGACGGGGATCTCGTCGCGCTGTCGCCGACCGAGTTCACGCTGCTGCGCTACTTCATGGTGAACGCGGGGACAGTGCTGTCCAAGCCGCGCATCCTCGACCACGTGTGGAACTACGATTTCGGCGGCGACGTGAACGTCGTCGAATCGTATGTCTCGTACCTGCGACGCAAGATCGACACGGGCCCGCAACGGCTCATCCACACCCTTCGCGGCGTCGGGTACGTGATGCGCGAGCCACGCACGTGAACGCGCTCGCAGCACGCCTGCGGGCGATGCCGTTGCGGGTGACTCTCGTTCTGTTGACGGTGATCCTGGCGCTCGTCGGTCTCGGCGCGTCCGGCATCGCCGTCACCTCGGCGATGCGCAGCGACCTCACCTCCCGTGCCGACGGGGAGCTGATCGACGCGGTCAACGGCTGGGCGCAGCCGCACGGGCCCCGTGAGGACGACTCTCCGGGGCCGCCCGGCCTGCGGCGCCCGCCGTCGCAGTACTTCGTCGCGGCCTCCCTCCCGAACGGGTTCCAGATCACCTTCAACGACTACGGCTCGGCCCCCGACCTGTCGTCCCTGCCCGACGGCGACGCGACACCGCGCACCGTCGGCTCGGAGGGGCCCGGCCCCAACTGGCGGGTCGTCAAACGTGTCTTGAACGGGACGTCCAGCGTCGTCGCGATGCCGTTGACCGACATCGACGCGACGATGACCCGGCTGATCTGGCTGCAGGTCGGGGTCGGCTGCATCGTCCTGACCGTGATCGGCGTCCTCAGCTATCTCCTGGTGCGGACCAGCCTGCGGCCGCTGCGTCGCGTCGAGGAGACCGCGCACGCCATCGCAGGAGGCGACCTTCACCAACGTGTCCCGGCGCGCCCAGTGAACACCGAGGTGGGAAGCCTCGGCGAGTCGGTCAACGCGATGCTCGCCCAGATCCAGGGAGCGTTCGCGGCGACCGAGGCCTCCGAACAGCAGGCTCGTGCCTCGGAAGAGAAGATGCGCCGATTCGTCGCGGACGCCTCACACGAACTGCGGACGCCGCTGACCTCGATCAAGGGGTTCGCCGACCTCATGTCGATCGGCGCCGCACCGGATCCCGACGACGCGGTCCGTCGAATCTCCGGCGAAGCCGACCGGATGACGATGCTCGTCGAAGACCTCCTCGTGCTCGCCCGACTCGACGCGCAGCGGCCACTGGCCATCGAACCGGTCGAAGTGCTTCCGGTACTCGTCGACTCGGTCGAGGCGGCGCGAGTGTCCGCTCCGGGGCGGGACATCGACCTCGACATCGTCGGGTTAGACCCGGCGACGACGGTGGCGGGCGACCGGTTGCGACTGCGGCAGGTCCTCGGAAACCTCGTCGGGAACGCGATCGCACACACCGGTGGCTCCATCACCGTGTCGGCGAAGGTCGACGGCCCCGACGTCGTCGTCGCCGTCCTAGACCACGGTCCAGGACTCACCGCGGTCGAACGCGACCACATCTTCGAACGCTTCTACCGCGGCGACCCGTCACGCCACCGCGAGGAGGCCGGATCGGGCAGCGGACTGGGACTGTCGATCGTGGCGGCCCTCGTGCACGCGCACGGAGGCCGCGTGGGCGTGCGTTCCGAGCCGGGGGAGGGCGCCTGCTTCTGGTTCGCGCTCGCGCACACCAGGGAGTCGGCCGCAGACACCGACGAGTCCGCGGGCACGGGCGGACGGCAGTAAGGTCGGGGCATGGCTTCGGTATTCACGCACATCATCAACGGAGATCTGCCCGGGCGTTTCGTCTGGAAGGACGGCCAGTCCGTCGCGTTCATGACGATAAACCCGGTCACACCCGGACACGTGCTCGTGGTGCCGCGCAAAGAGATCGACCATTGGGAGCAGATCGACACGCCCACGTTCACGCATCTCATGGACGTGTCGCAGAAAGTCGGTCGCGCAGTGAAAGACGCGTTCGACGCACCGCGGATGGGCCTGCTCATCGCCGGACTGGAGGTGCCACACCTGCACATCCACGTGTTCCCGGCTCACTCGCTGGAGAGCTTCGACCTGTCGAAAGCCGACCAGGATCCGTCGCCCGAGTCGCTCGACGACGCGGCGACCAAGATCCGGGCCAGCCTCCACAGCCTCGGCTACGGCGAATACGTCGCCGACTGACCCCTTTCCACGACCTACGCAGTCTGATGCACGAGCATCGGGGAGACGGCCGAGGCGCCCGCTTCGCGCAGTGACGCCGCGGCCAACGTGATCGCCCACCCCGACGAGGTCTCGTCGACGACGAGCAGCACGGCCAGCCCAGCGACCTCGGGCGGCGCCGACCCCAGATGGTCGCGCCAATAGGCTGCTTCCGTCGCGCTCGTGGCGTCCCGGCTCGGGACCGGACCAGCGACGACCGGATACGCCGTGCCCGGGCGTCGTCCGACGCTGCGGAGACGTTCGGCGAGATCGGCTGCCAGATCTCCGCCGCGCAGATCGAGGGACACGATCGTCTCGGGGCGGATCCCACCGCGCCGTCCCCAATCCGCGAGGACAGCGACCGCGGACTCCGACAGTCGGTCCCGCGCCGTCGCGTCCCCGTTCTTGGCGGCGTCGAGCACATCGCCCCACTGCGGCGCGTCAGCGAAGGCCAGGACCCGCCCGGCCTCCGCCGCGAGTTCGGCGGGGATCCGGCCGCGTCGACCGAACGACCCGCCCGGCCACATCTTGCGCGGCGCCAGGATCTGCGCGTCGCGACGGAGGACGGCCGACAGAGTCGCGACCGTCTCGTCGTCGGGGCGCTCGTTGAGCCCCGGAGTGAGTTCGCCTCGGCACACCGAGCAGCGGCCGCAGTCGTCGGCGGCCGGATCATCGAGCGACTCGGTGAGCAGTCGCATCAGGCAGCGTTCGCCGCGGACGAAGGCCCGCATGATGTCGGCTTCGCGTTGGCGCACCGCGACGACACCCTCGTAGTGCGGTGCGTCGTACACGTACGGTCGGCCGGTCGCCGCCCACCCGTCCGGCGTCCGCTCGACCACGCCGTCGACGGCCAACTGCTTCACCGCCAACTCGACCTTGCCGCGCCGGACACCGGTCGCCGACTCCAGATTAGGCACGCTCACCGGCCCACCCGCCTCGTTCATCGCGTCGAGGATCCGATTCATCCGCTTCGGGTCGGGGATGGTCGCCGTCGCGAAATACTCCCAGATCGAGTCGTCGAGCCGCGATGCGAGGAGAACGACCACCGCCTCGTCGAGGGCGCGTCCCGCACGACCCACCTGCTGGTAGTACGACACCGGTGACGGCGGAGCCCCGACGTGGACGACGAACCCGAGGTCGGGCTTGTCGAAACCCATCCCGAGCGCGGACGTCGCGACGAGCGCTTTCACCCGGTTGTCCAAGAGGGCGTCTTCGAGCTCGTGACGCTCATCGGCCGGCAGCTGTCCGGTGTACGCGGCCACCCGGGGTTCGTCGCCCCACACCGTTCGGATCGCGGTGACCAGCCGGTCGGCGTCGGCGACCGTCAACACGTAGATGATGCCGGAACCCGGCAGGAACGGCAGCTCCTGCGCCACCCAGCCGTACCGCTGAATCGGTGAGAGTCCATCGACGACGTTGAGGTGCAACGACTTCCGCGCCAGCGGGCCGCGCAGAACGAGCGTGGCCCCGGCGCCGAGCTGATCCGGCCCGCTCGCTTCGCTCCCGGCGCCGAGTTGAGCGGCGATGTCATCGGTCACGCGCTGGTTCGCGGTCGCCGTCGTCGCGAGCACCGACGTCTGCGGATTCAAGTTCTGCAGCACATCGGACACTCGGCGGTAGTCGGGCCGGAAGTCGTGTCCCCAGTCGGAGATGGCGTGCGCTTCGTCGATGACGACGAGACCGAGCCGGCCCGCGAGCGCGTGGAGGACGCGAGCGCCGAAACCGGGATTCGCGAGCCGCTCCGGCGAGACCAACAGGACGTCGAGGCTCCCGGCCAGCAGATCGCCCTCGACGGCGGCCCACTGGTCGACATTGCTGGAGTTGAGCGTCGCAGCGCTCAGACCGGCGCGGCCCGCGGCGGCCACCTGGTCGCGCATCAGCGACAGGAGCGGCGAGACGATCAGGGTCGGGCCGCCGCCCGCCTCCCGGATCACCGCGGTCGCCGCCCAGTAGACGGCGGACTTACCCCAGCCGGTGGCCTGCACGACGAGCGCGCGCGAACCGGGAGTCGCGAGCGTCGCGACCGCAGCCTCCTGGTCATCGCGGAGCCGGGCATCGGGCCCCGCGAGTGCGGTGATCACGCGGTCAGCCACAGAGCGCTGGGCATCAGTCAGAACCGTGGGTGTGCTCATGCGACCAAGGTATAGGCGACCGGTGACGAGATCGAATGCGTTATCCACAGGAGCGCCACCGACCCTCTCGTCGGTGTCACCAGGTAAGTGCGTCCGAGATCACGGATTGGGTTGAATCCACGTTCACCTCGACGACGGTCGACGGCGCGACGATGTACGACCTGAGCGGCGCCACGGACTGACCTCCGGCGCTTGTTGCCCACCCGATCGACGGGACGCAGTCTAGTGTGACGGCGTGCCAATGCGAACTCAGTTGCAGCGGATGATCGGGCGGGACCCGGACGAGGGCGAACGGGCGGGGAGCGGCCTGGAAGTCTTCTACGACCTGATCTTCGTCGTCCTGTTCTCGGTCGCCGGCGTCCAGCTCGCCGACTACCTGGCAGAGGGTGAGGTCTTCGTCGCGGTCGTCGGCTACCTCCTCGTCGCGTTCGCCGCCATCTGGGCGTGGATCAACTTCGCCTGGTTCGCGTCGGCTTTCGACACAGACGATCCGTGGTTCCGCCTATCGGTCCTTGTCCAGATGATCGGGGTATCGATCATGGCGGTCGGTATCCCGCCGGTGTTCTCGTCGATCCACGCCGACGCTCACGTCGACGTGAAAGTCATCGTGTTCGGCTACATGGTGATGCGGCTCGGATTGGTTCCGCAGTGGCTGCGTGCCGCTTACCAGTCCGTGAGATACCGGCAGACGTGTCTGACGTACGCGGTGGCCTGCATCGTCGCTCAAATCGGGTGGACCATCGTCGCGCTCGCCCCCATGGGGTTGCGGATGACGCTGGTCGCGATCCTGATCTGTGTCGTCATCGAGTTCCTCGGCCCATTCGTTGCCGAGAAGCGGAAGGCGACGCCCTGGAATCCGTTCCACATCACCGAGCGGTTCTCGACGCTGATCGTCATCACCCTCGGCGAAGGCGTCGTCGGAACGGTAGCCGTCCTGCAGGCACAGATTGGGCGGGGTGGCTGGACCGCGCAGACCGCTGTTCTGGGCGCCACCGCACTCGGCGTCACGTTCTCCATGTGGTGGCTGTACGCGGCGATGCCGAACGGTAAGGGCCTCGCCGAACATCGCAGTCGGTGCTTCCTCTGGGGTTACGGGATGATCCCAGTCTTCATGGCGTGTGCGGCAGTCGGCGCGGGCATGGACTTGATCGCCAAATGGATCGAAGGCGAGACGCACGACTCTTCTCTCATGGTGATGGCCGCCGTCGCCATCCCGTTGGCTGTCTTCACCATCGGTGTGATCGTCGCCCACTACTACCTCATCGGCCCGTCCGGCATGGAACTGATGTTGATCGTCACCGCTCTGATTCCGATCATCGTCGGACTCGTGCTGGTCGCGGTCGGGGTGCCACTCCTGGTGGCTGTCGTCGTCGGCGCTCTCGCGCCCGTCCTGCCCGTCCTCATCATCGAATTCAGCGAGCGGTTCGAACCCGCTACGCTGTGATGCGTGCGCGCACTGGTGATCGGCTCGGGCGGCCGCGAACACGCCCTCCTCCTCGGACTCGGTCGGGACCCGTCGGTGACGGAGCTTCACGCTGCACCCGGCAACGCAGGCACCGCAGCGGTTGCGACCAACCACGCGGTCGATGCGAACTCCGGTGACGCAGTAGTCGCGCTCGCTCGCGAGATCGGCGCCGACCTCGTCGTCGTCGGACCCGAGGTACCGCTGGTGCATGGTGTCGCCGACGCGCTCCGCACCGCGGGCATCGCAGTGTTCGGCCCAAGCGCGCAGGCCGCGCAGATCGAAGGGTCGAAGGCGTTCGCCAAAGACGTGATGGCTGCGGCGGGTGTCAACACCGCGCGCGCGGAGAGCGTCACGGCGGCCGCCGACATCGACGCGGCACTCGATCGTTTCGGGCCGACGTGGGTCGTCAAAGACGACGGATTGGCAGCGGGTAAGGGCGTCGTCGTCACCCCCGATCGGGCCACCGCTCGTGCTCACGCCGTCGACGTCATCGAGAACGGACACCCGGTGCTCCTCGAGAGCTTCCTCGACGGGCCCGAAGTCTCCCTGTTCTGTCTCGTCGACGGCGAGACAGTCGTCCCGCTGCTGCCGGCGCAAGACCACAAGCGTGTCGGCGACGGCGACGAGGGCCCCAATACCGGCGGCATGGGCGCCTACACGCCGCTGCCGTGGCTTCCCGACGGCATGGTCGATCGCATCGTCGACGAGGTGGTCCGTCCCGTCGCCGCCGAGATGGTCGAGCGCGGCGTCGGCTTCTCCGGTCTGCTGTACGCGGGTCTGGCCATCGGGTCGGACGGTCCGTCCGTCGTCGAATTCAACTGTCGCTTCGGCGATCCCGAGACGCAAGCCGTTCTCGACCTACTCGAGTCCCCGCTCGGCGAGGTGCTCGGCGCCGTCGCTAACGGCACGCTCGCCGATCTCCCCGCGCTGCGCTGGTACGACGGCAGCGCCGTCGTCGTGGTGCTCGCCGCCCAGAACTATCCGGGCAGCCCGCGCACCGGCGACGCGATCACCGGAGCCGACACTGAAGGAGTCCTGCACGCGGGCACCAAGATCGACGATTCCGGCGACATCGTCTCCTCGGGGGGACGTGTGCTGTCCGTCGTCGGCCGCGGCGCCGACCTCGCGCAGGCACGCGCTCAGGCCTACGCCCGCCTGTCCGACGTGACCCTCGACGGTTCGCACTTCCGCACCGACATCGGCAAAGCGGCCGAAGACGGTCGGATCAAGCTCTAACGCTGAGCGCCGGGTGGAGGACGACGTACTTCGGCACTTTCTTTCGGCGTCAGGCCGAAAGAAAGTGCCGAAGTTCTTCTAGCCCCGCGACACCACGATGTCGCGCCGTCAGGCGGCCAGCGAGCGACCGAGGAACGCGATCTGATCGGGGAGCGCCGACCGCCAATAACGGTTGGTGTGGCCGCCCGGCGACGTCGAGAACGCCGCGGGCGGGTGCAAGTCAGCTGCCCACTGCCGCGCGTACATGTAGAACTGGTCCGATGTCCCGACACTGATCATCAACGGGATGTTCGCGAACACATGCTGCTGCCCGAACATCGAGTTCGCCCGGTAGTCGCCGTACGAATCGAACGCGCGCGGCGGGAACTGTGCGGGATCAGCCCACATCGCAGGAGAACTGACGGCGATCGCGGCGACACGCTGCGGCCCGAGAATCGCGCCGATCCGCAGCGCGCCGTACCCGCCCATCGACCAGCCGAACAGGCCGATCTTGTCGGTGCGAAGGTCCAGTTCGGGACTCTGCTCCAGCATCGGAACGAACTCGTCGATGATCATCGCCGCGCCGTCGGCACCGTCGGTCCGCAGGTGGAAGTAGTTGTCGCCGACAT
This sequence comes from Gordonia liuliyuniae, assembly GCF_021739025.1. Taxonomy (GTDB): domain Bacteria; phylum Actinomycetota; class Actinomycetes; order Mycobacteriales; family Mycobacteriaceae; genus Gordonia; species Gordonia liuliyuniae. The sequence goes on from NZ_JAKKOT010000003.1 coordinate 79,398, forward strand.
CGGCGCAGGCGACCGCGAACGGCGGGTTCCCGGCGTCGACGTGTTGCTGGACGAAGCCCTGAATGTTCAGACCGTGACTGAAGATCGTCTTCTCGTTGGTGTTGAGCGCGTGCGCGACAACCACGACCGGCAGTTCGCCGGTCACGCCGCGCGGGCGGGCCACAGCCCAGCGCGTCGGTCGTCCGGCCATCTTCGCCGACACGAACTCACCGGTGACGACCGGCGGATCGTTCGGGATCGACGCAGGGGTCGTCTCGATCGCCAGCTCGTCGTCGGCGCCGACGTGCGCCGCGCCGTGCGGGGTCAACGGATCGTTCGACGCACAGGCCCCCAGCCCGAGCACCGCCAGACCGGCGCCGCCCGCGAGGAGTCCGCGCCGTGAGATCGCACGCGGACGTGCGCCACCGGACGTCAGCGAACTCGAGAGGTCGCCGAGGTGAGGTGTCGTTTCAACGGGAGTGGAACGGTCGTCGGGCATCGCCCGCGAATTCTACCGGGACGGCGGCCGTAATCCGACCCGTCAGCGCGGGCAGGTGCAGCGCTGGTCTTCCGGTACCTGAGACATGACTTCGTCGACATGGGCGCCGCAGCCGTCCCAAGTGATCTTGCCGCAAGCCTTGCACGTGACGGGATAACACATGAGCCCAAGGATACGGGGCGCCGCGCACGCGACCGATCCCGACTCCGACTCCCCAGAAGGGTTCCCCAGAAGGGTAGGGATTCGGCACGTGCACTGGACACCACTAGACTGCACAACGTGGGTAAACCTGCTATCAGCAATGTCCTTGCCAATCGATACGCGTCCGCCGACCTGGCACAGATCTGGTCGCCGCAGCACAAGATCGCGTTGGAGCGTCAACTCTGGATCGCCGTGATGAAAGCGCAGCGCGACCTCGGGATCGACGTCCCGGCCGACGCCATCGTCGACTACGAGCGGGTCGTCGACCAGATCGACCTCGAGTCGATCGCCGACCGTGAGCGGGTCACCCGCCACGACGTGAAGGCTCGAATCGAAGAGTTCAACGCGCTCGCCGGGCATGAACAGATCCACAAGGGCATGACGAGCCGGGACCTCACCGAGAACGTCGAGCAACTGCAGGTCCTGCTGTCCCTGCAGCACGTGCGCGCACACGGCGTCGCCGTACTCGCCCGCGTCACCGACCGTGCGGCGCAGTACGCGACCGTCGTGATGGCGGGTCGCAGCCACAACGTGGCAGCCCAGTCGACGACCCTCGGCAAGCGGTTCGCGTCCGCGGCGGACGAACTGATGATCGCGCTGACCCGCGTCGATGAACTGATCGCGCGCTACCCGCTCCGCGGCGTCAAAGGCCCCATGGGCACCAGCCAGGACATGCTCGACCTACTCGACGGCGACGCGGGCAAGCTCGACGAGCTCGAAGGCAAGGTCGCGCAGCACCTCGGCTTCGCGACCGGTCTGACCTCCGTCGGCCAGGTGTACCCGCGTTCCCTCGACTACGACGTCGTCTCCGCGCTCGTGCAGGTCGCGGCCGGGCCGTCGTCGCTGGCCACCACGATCCGTTTGATGGCGGGTCACGAACTCGTCACCGAAGGCTTCCAGCCCGGCCAGGTCGGCAGTTCGGCGATGCCGCACAAGATGAACACCCGCAGCTGTGAGCGGGTCAACGGCCTCGCCGTCATTCTCCGCGGCTATGCGTCGATGACCGGCGAACTCGCCGGAGCCCAGTGGAACGAGGGCGACGTGTTCTGCTCGGTGGTGCGACGTGTCGCGCTACCCGACGCCTTCTTCGCGATCGACGGACTCATGGAGACATTCCTGACGGTCCTCGCCGAATTCGGCGCCTATCCGGCCGTCATCGCTAACGAACTCGACCGCTACCTGCCGTTCCTCGCCACCACCAAGGTGTTGATGGCATCGGTGCGCGCAGGCGTCGGACGCGAGACGGCGCACGAGGCCATCAAGGAGAACGCCGTCTCCGTCGCCCTCGCGATGCGTGAAGAGGGCCGCGAACCGGATCTCCTCGACCGGCTCGCCGCCGACAGCCGCATTCCGCTCGACCGGGCACAGCTCGACGACCTGATCGCCGACAAGTCGGCGTTCACCGGGGCGGCCGAGGCGCAGGTCACATCGGTCGTCGAACAAGCACAGAAATGGATGGACGCCTACCCCAACGCCGCCGCCTACACGCCCGCGCCGATCCTGTAGCGCCCGCGCCGATCCCGCCACGACGTCTCCGACCCGAAGGTTCACTCACCCCATGCGTCCAGCACTCGAGTCCTACCGACACATCGCGTCCGGCAAGGTCCGCGACATCTACGAGATCGACGAACAGACGCTGTTGCTGGTCACCTCCGACCGGATCTCGGCGTACGACTTCGTCCTGTCGACGCCGATCCCGGACAAGGGGCGGATCCTCACCGCGGCCAGCTTCTTCTGGTTCGATGCGCTCGGCGTGCCGAACCATCTCGTGGGCGGCCCAGACGACGAGCGGATCCCCGCAGACCTCGTCGGACGCTCGATGGTCGTCGAGAAGCTTCCGATGGTTCCCGTCGAGTGCGTCGCACGCGGCTACCTGACGGGGTCCGGGCTCGTCGACTACCGGGCGACCGGCTCAGTGTGCGGGGTGCCTCTGCCCGACGGGCTCGGCGAGTCGGACAAGCTGCCGGAGCCGATCTTCACGCCAGCCACCAAAGCCGCGGTCGGTGACCACGACGAGAACGTCTCGTTCGAACAGGTCGCAGCCACCGTCGGCGATGACCTGGCGCAAGCTTTGCGGCACGCGACACTCGACATCTACCGGCGCGGTGCCGACCTGGCCGCTGACCGCGGAATCATCCTGGCCGACACCAAGTTCGAGTTCGGACAGGCGGCCGACGGGTCACTGGTCCTCGCCGACGAGGTGCTGACATCCGACTCGTCCAGGTATTGGGACGCGCAGGCGTACACGCCCGGGCGGGTCCAGCCGAGCTTCGACAAGCAGATCGTGCGCAACTGGCTCACCGGTCCCGACTCGGCGTGGGACAAAGCCTCTGAGCAGCAGCCGCCCGCGCTGCCCGCGGACATCGTCGAGCGGACCCGACAGCGCTACATCGAAGCCTACGAACGCATTTCGCAACTGTCTTTCGCCGACTGGGCGGACCGACTCTGATGCCGGCGGCGCCAGTGGCGAAGAAGGTCCACTCCGAGCGGATCCACCACGGAGACGTCTTCGCCGATCAGTACGAGTGGCTGCGCGACAAGTCCGACCCCGAGGTGATCGCGTACCTCGAAGGTCAGAACGCGCACACCGAGGAGCAGACCGCGGACCTCGCGGACCTGCGGGCGACGATCTTCGGCGAGATCAAAGCGCGCACCAAAGAGACCGACATGGGGCTGCCCACGCGCAGCGAAGGCTACTGGTACTTCGCGCGCACCACCGAAGGGCAGAGCTACGCCACATACTGCCGGTGCCCGATCCGCGGTGACGACGACTGGACGCCCCCAGAAGTGTCGGTCGACGCCGACCTGCCCGGTGAGGAAGTCTTCTTCGACGCCAACGACGAAGCGGCGGGCACCGAGTTCTTCAGCATGGGCGCGCTGTCGGTGTCCCACGACGGCACTCGGCTCGCGTACAGCGTCGACACCGAAGGCAATGAGCGGTACACGCTGCGGTTCCGCGACCTGGGGACCGGGAAGGACCTGCCGGGCGAGGTCCGCGACACCGCGGGCGGCGCCACCTGGTCGAAGGACGGCCGGTTCGTCTTCTATCTGACCGTCGACGACGCATGGCGTCCCGACACGGTGTGGCGGCACGAGGTCGGCGCGGGCGCCGACGACGTGAAGGTGTTCCACGAGCCCGACGAGCACTTCTGGGTGGGTGTCGGATCGACGCCGAGCGACGAGTATCTGTTGATCGGCGCCGACTCGAAGCTGACGTCGGAGATGTTCGTGCTGGCCGCCGACGACCCGACCGGTGAGTTCGTCTCCGTCGCCGGCCGGACGCCGGGTACCGAGTACGGAGTCGACCACGCACGCATCGACGGCGACGACTACTTCCTGATCGTGCACAACGGTGAGGTCGACGGCGTCAAAGCCGTCAACTATGCGGTGGACATCGCCCCCGTCGACGACATCGCGGCGCGTCGACCCTTCATTCCGCACGATCCGGCTCGCCGCATCGAGGATGTCGACAGCTTCCGCGACTACCTGGTGCTGTCGTACCGGTCGGACGCCCTGCCGAAACTCGCCGTCGCCGATCTGCGTGCGGTAGCGGGCATTCCGACTGTCGACGACTTCGTCGAAGTGACGTTCGATCAAGACTTGTGTTCGCCGGGACTGGGATCGAATCCCGAATGGGGCACGCCCCGGCTGCGGATCGTCTACACGAGCTTCGTCGACCCGGTGGAAGCCCTCGATCTCGACGTCGCGACGGGGCAGCGGACGCTGCTGCGGCGCCAGACCGTCCTCGGCCACTACGACCCGTCCGACTATGTCGCGACCCGCGACTGGGCGACGGCCGACGACGGCACTCGCGTCCCGGTGTCCCTGGTACGACGGCGGGACCTCGCCGACGGTCCGGCCCCGGTGCTACTGGTCGGCTACGGCGCGTACGAGACGCCGATCGATCCCGGTTTCGCCGTGCCCCGGCTGTCACTGCTAGACCGTGGCGTCGTCATGGCGTACGCGCACATCCGCGGCGGAGGTGAACTCGGTCGACCGTGGTACGAGGACGGTCGACTCATGCGCAAGCGCAACACGTTCACCGACTACATCGCGGTCGCGCGGCACCTGATCGACTCGGGCCGTACGTCGCCGCAGCAGTTGATCGCCGACGGCGGCTCGGCGGGCGGACTCCTGATGGGCGCGGTCGCGAACATGGCGCCCGAACTGTTCCGCGGCGTCCTCGCGGCGGTCCCGTTCGTCGATGCGCTGACATCGATGCTCGATTCGAGCCTGCCGTTGACCGTCACCGAATGGGACGAGTGGGGCGACCCGTACCACGACGCCGACGTGTACGCATACATGAAGTCGTACTCGCCGTACGAGAACGTCGCCCCGCGCGACTACCCGGCGATCTTGGCGCTCGCTTCCCTCAACGACACCCGCGTGCTCTTCACCGAGGCCGCCAAATGGGTTGCGAGGCTCCAAGAGTCGACCACGTCGGGCCACCACGTCCTACTCAAGACCGAGATGTCCGCGGGGCACGGCGGTGTCAGCGGCCGGTACAAGCAGTGGGAGGAGACGGCCTACGAACTCGCCTGGATTCTCCGCGAGTCCGGTGCCGTGACTGTCTGACGATCGTCCAACCGAGGCCGACCAGCCCAGACAACTCCGCCGTTCTGGACCGCATAGCGGCACAGAACGGCGGAGTGGTCTTCTAGCCCGCTGTCCTCACAGCCGTGGATCCACCGGTTCGGACTCGAGGGCGAGGACGGCGAAGACGCTCCGATGCATCTCCCACAGGGGTTTGCGGTCGACGAGAGCGGCGAGCGCATCGAGACCGAGGCCGTGTTCTCGAGTCGCCATCGACCGTTTGCGCCCGAGGCTGCGTGATCGAAGGGTGTCGAGTGAATCGGTGTAGTCCGGACCGTAGATGATGCGGAGATACTCGCGTCCGCGAACCTTGAGACCCGGCTGGATCCGAGGCGATACGACGTCGGCCGGTTTGACGACCATGCCTTCGCCGCCCGCAGCGGTCAGGTCGAGCCACCACCGGGTGGCCGCGGCGCGCTCGTCCGTCGACGTCAGGTCGACGCTTCGGTGCCGAGTCCGCGTCAACAACGGGTCGTCGAGCGCACCGAGCGTCGCCATCTGCCATTCGTGCGACTGCGACGTCGCGAGCAGTCGCCCCTCTGCGGCGAGGATCGCGAACGGTGCCACCCGCACCGCCTGCGACTCTCCCGGTTCGCAGTATGCGGCGTACGCGTCGCGGAAGGCGCGGACGTGGTCGAACCGCCGAGAGGTACGCGCGGACAGCGCGGCGACGTCGAGCCCACGGTCGGCTGCCTGCGCCAGCGCGGCGTGCGCGGCGGGCAGCGTCGCCCTCGCCGCCGCACCGACCGACGCGTACTGCGCGGTGATGAGCGGCAAGGCCTTCGCCGACCAGGGCAGCAGTTCGCAGTCGACGACCAGCCAATCGGTGTCCAAGGCGGTGAACAGTGGGGACATCGCAGTCCTCAGCCGGTCCACGAGATCCGTCGACTCGGTGAAGAACGGTCGACCGGTCCTCGTGTAGATCGCACCGGACGACCCGTCGGAGACGCCGAAGCGGCGTCGGGCGACGTCGCTGTCCGTGGCGAGGACGGCGACAGCCCGCGACCCCATGTGCTTCTCTTCGCAGATCGCCCGATCGACACCCCACCCGAGGTAGTCGTCGAACGCCTTCTCGGGATGCTCCAGGAAACCGTCGACCGTCGATGTCGACGCAGGCGACATCGTCGGCGGCAGGTAGGCAAGCCAGCGGGGGTCGACGGCGAACCGGCTCATCACCTCGAGCGCCGCCGCCGCGTTCTCCTCGGGGATCTTGATCTTCCCGGCATGCAGGCTGTCGATCCACTGGGTGCCTGCGACGTCGTCGAGCCGCAGCACCGACGGGTCGCGCGACCGTTCCACCGGTGCGAGTGGGCGCGTCGGCGCATACCATTCCCGCTCGGCGGGCGCCGAGACCAGCTCGCGCTCCGGATAGCGCAGGGCCGTCAATGAGCCGCCGAAGACGACTCCGGTGTCGATGCAGATGGTGTCGTTGATCCACTCCGGAGTCGGCGTCGGAGTGTGCCCGTAGACGACGACGGCCGAACCGCGGTACTCGTCGGCCCACGGATACCGCACCGGCAGCCCGAACTCGTCGGTCTCACCGGTGGTGTCGCCGTAGAGCGCGAATGCGCGAACGCGGGCCGACGAACGGCCGTGATAGGCCTGCGCCAATCCGGCGTGCGCCACCACGAGTCGTCCGTCGTCCAGTACGTAGTGACTGATCAACTTCTCAAGGAATGTCTGTGCACGGGAACGGAACTCAGGGTCGCCCAGCGCGTCGAACTGAGCCAACGACTCGGCGAGCCCGTGCGATACGGTCACCTGCCGTCCGCGGAGCGCACGCGCCAGCTTGTCGTCGTGATTGCCTGCAACGCACAGTGCGTTGCCCGCCTCCACCATCCCCATCACCAGCGCGACCACGCCGGGGGTGTCGGGGCCTCGGTCGACGAGATCGCCGACGAAGACGGCCGTGCGGCCATCGGGGTGGGTTGCGTTGATCGCCCGCCCGGCATCGTCATAGGCGATCGTGTAACCGAGGTCCACGAGCAGCGTCCGGAGTTCACTGGCGCAGCCGTGGACGTCGCCGATCACGTCGAACGGCCCGGTCAGATCGGTCCGGTCGCTCCACGAACGCTCGGTGCGCACCGTCGCCGCGTCGATCGCATCCACGCCGCGCAGGTGATGAACCTTCCGGAATCCCTCTTTGCGCAGCTTCTTCAACGACCGCTGCAGGTCCGCATGCTGACGCCGGATCACCGCTGCGCCGAAGTCGCGGTCGTCCCGAGCCAGGGTGCGCTCGACTGCGATCTCGTGCGGCACGTCGAGGACCACGGCATCGACGAGGACGTCGTTGTCCTTCGCGACCTTGATCAACGATGCGCGCGCGGCCCGCTGAACGTTCGTCGCGTCGACGACGGTCAGCAGTCCCCGTCGCAGTCGGATGCCGACGAGGTGGTGCAGAAGATCGAACGCGTCCGGGGTCGCCGCGAGGTCGTTCTCGTCGTCGGCGACCATCGCACGGCAGGTGTCGCTCGACACGACCTGTGTCGGTTCGAACAACCGTCGTGCGAACGTCGACTTGCCCGCGCCGGACGTCCCGACGAGAAGGACGAGCCCTGTCTCCGGAACACCGATCTGAAATGTGTCAGCCACGAGTGAACACCGCCATCTGCGTCGGCGAGCCGTACGTTTCGTCGGCGTCCCCGACTCCGACGAAACGTGTCCGGTAGCCGTGGTCGTCCGCGACTCGGTCTGCCCACGACGCGAACTCCGTACGCGTCCACTCGAATCGGTGATCGGGGTGCCGCATGCCGACGAGGTCGGGGTACAGCACGTTGTATTCGCTGTTCGGTGTCGTCACGAGCACGACGCCGGGGCGCGCCTGAGCGAACACGACGTGCTCGAGTGCCTCCAGGCGCGCGGTGTCCAGGTGTTCGATTACCTCCATGAGGACGGCCACGTCGAACCCCTCGATCCGCGGATCGAGGTAGGTGAGCGCCGACTGGAACAACTCCAATCGCGCCGACTGGTGCTCGGTCATCTCGTCGACGTGGAGTCGGTCCGCTGCTCGGCGGAGCTCACGAGTCGAGACGTCGCATCCTGCGATGCGTCCGATGCCGGTGCTGCGAACCACCTTCGACAGGAACTGGCCCGAACCGCACCCGAGGTCGATCACCGACGTCGGACGCAGGTTCTCGATCTCGGCGAGCACGGCTTCGTGGCGTCGAACGTTCAACGTCGGATTCCGCGGAGCTGCATCGTCGTCCCGGGTGGTCGCGTCGACGTCGTCGAGTTCGGCGAGCCGCGCACGAGCGACCGCATCGAGGCCGCCCGTGCGCGCCAGATAGCGGTCGACGATCGTGTCCCGGTAGGGGTGAGTCTGGAGCCAGTCGCCGCCGGCCGAGATGAGCTTGTCCACCTCCGCCGTGGTCTGCCAGTAGTGCTTAGCCGAGTCGAATACCGGAAGCAGCACATACAGCTGGTTGAGGGCGTCGGCCAGTCGCAGCTCACCGCGGAGCGTCACGTCGAAGTACCGGGAGTCTCCCCACTCGGGAAACGCATCGTCCAGCGGAATCGGGGTGGCATCGACCTGCCAGCCGAGGGGAGTGAAGAGCCGGTCGATGAATTTGCGGCCGTCTCGGCAGCCCATCGCGCGGATGGTGATCTCGAGGTCGATCGCCGAGTCGGCGAGCTCCTGGCGGGAGTCGCAGCGTCCGGTGCGGGCGGTGCTGAAGATCTTGCCGAGAGCCACCGCCAACAGTGACGACGCCGCGTACGGGCGATCGTTCACGTACTGGCCGAGAGCGAAGTCCGGTGACCGCTTTCCCCGTGAGCGGGCGAGGGCGATCGGGTCGACCTCGACCAGGAGTGCGGCGGTGCACCGCTCCGCTGTCGCCTCGGGGTAGAACACCGTCGCCGTGCTCGTGGGTTCCGAGAACTCTTGGATACGGTCGGGATGCTTGTGCAACAGGTACCCGAGATCTGTGGCGGGACGGTGCGTGGTCGATACGGTCAGGAACACGGGATCAGTCAAACATCGAACGTGCCTGACGTCCACGCGGTTTCGGCCGTGGAGGAGTACTCACGTGACACGGCCCGGCGCAGCACTGTGCCCCGCAGCGGTTGCTGCGGGGCACAGTGTTGCGCGAACTGAGGTCAGTGCATGACGACCGGAGCGGTCTCAACGCTTTCGGCGCCCTCGACACCCTCGGTAGGTGCGATCTTCTTGCGGGGCAGGAAGATCGCCGGGATGATCGTCAGCGCGACGAGGACGGTGCTGACGATGAACGTCGTGGCGAACGCCGACGCGGCGTCGTCGAAGCCGAGGTCGAGCACGCCCTGCGGGATGTTCGCAGGAACCCGGTCGGGTGCGACGTGGGAGGTGATCGCCAAGCCGGCGCCTGCCGACAGCAGTCCGGTGTAGATGACGGTGATCACCGACGAACCGATCGACGACGCGGTCTGCTGGACGACGTTCACCAGGGTGGAGCCGTCGTTGACCTGCTCGGGCTTCAGCGTGGCGAGGGCAGCCGACATGATCGGCATCATCGTCATGCCCATACCGAGTCCCTGGATGAACAGCGCGCCGCACAGGTACAGGTACGACGTGTCGGGGCCGAGGAAGACGAACGCGCCGACACCGATCACGAGCAGCACCAGGCCGCCGAGCACGAACTTGCCCGGACCCATCTTGTCGGTCATCTTGCCCGCGATCGGCATGGTCAGGATGGCGCCGAGCCCCTGCGGCGCCAGCAGCAGGCCGGCGATCAGGGTGGTCTCGCCGCGGACGCCGATGAAGTACTGCGGGTAGAGCAGCGACGACCCGAAGAACGCGATCATGAACGTGACCATCGTGAGCACGGAGACCAGCATGGTGCGGTTCTTGAACAGGCGCAGGTCGAGCAACGGGTTCTTGGAGCGCAGCGCGTGGAAGACGAAGGCGATGATGAGCAGGGCGCCGATGATCATCGGGATGTACACCTTGGGTGCGCCGAACGTCTGCTCCTCAGCGCTCGAGGAGACACCGAACAGGAACAGGGCGAGGCCGGGCGACAGCAGCAGCAGACCGATGCCGTCGATCGACGGGCGGACGGTGTCCTTGTCGGTCGGCAGAGCGAACCACGCGTAGACGATGGCGATGATGCCGATCGGGATGTTGATCAGGAAGACCCAGTGCCACGAGGCGATCTCGATGAGCCAGCCGCCGAGGATCGGGCCGGCGATCGGGCCGAGGAGCATCGGGATGCCGAGAACGGCCATGACCGAGCCGACACGGGCGGGACCCGCGGCCTTGGTCATGATCATCATGCCGATCGGCATGAGCAGGCCGCCGCCGAGACCCTGGATGACTCGGAAAGTGACCAGGGTGCCGATGCTGGTGGCCATCGCGCACAGCACCGAGCCGATCAGGAACAGGACCAGCGACACCAGGTAGACGTTGCGGGTGCCGAATCTGGATGCAGCCCAGCTCGCGATCGGAATCACCGCGGCCAGCGCCAGGGTGTATCCGGTCATCGACCATGCGACGCTGGCGGGCGAGGACGAGAACTCCTCCGCGAAGGTGTTCTGTGCGACACCGACGACGGTCACGTCGAGGATCGACATGATCGCGCCGAGGACGACCACACCGGCGACGATGAACACATCGCGGCCGAGTTTGTCCGGCGCAGGGGCCGAGACGGATGAAGTCATGAGGTCACTTTCTCTGGTGAGAGGTGGGTGAGAACGTCGGACAGAGTGTTGCGGAAGGTGTTGCGCAGATCCTCTGGCAGTGTGGCGACCACGTCGGTCAGATCGTCCGCGTGCTGGGTGAACTGTTCGTCCAACAGCGCGCGGCCCTGGTCGGTGAGTGACAGGCGCTTCACTCGTCGATCCTCCTGGTCTTCTCGCCGATCGACGAGTTCGAGCCCGACCAGCCGGTCGGCGCCCCGACCGGCCGCCGCGAGCGACAGTCCGACGGCGTCGGCCAGCGTGTTCACCGAGACGGCTTCGTTCTCCCGATGCAGGACGAAGAGCATGCGCAGCTGGGACAGGGTCATGTCCGTCGCCGCGAGCGAATCCGCAGTGCGGGCGCTCTGTTGGCATGCGAGGGTGTCGAGGAAACGAAACAGGACAGCGCTCGTCGCACTCACTGATTCGTCGATGTCATTGATCGCAGGCACCTGAGAGAACTTACGGGCACGCAACTATTGCTGCAACACAATTAGCCGTGAGGTTACTCACGCTGATTACTGTGTGGGGTATGAGTCACTCCAACATCAAGTCCATCCCGGTCAACGCTCTCGACGGAACTCCGTTGAACCTCAGCGACCTGCCCGGACCGCTCCTCGTCGTCAATGTCGCGTCCAAGTGCGGGCTCACTCCGCAGTACACCGCGCTCGAGCAGCTGCAGAAGGACTACGGCCCGAAGGGGCTCACCGTCGTCGGCATGCCGTGCAACCAGTTCATGGGCCAGGAACCCGGAACGGCCGACGAGATCGCCACCTTCTGCTCCACCACGTACGGAGTCAGCTTCCCGCTGCTGGAGAAGGCCGACGTCAACGGCGAGCACCGGCACCCGCTGTACGCGGCCCTCACCGAGACGCCCGACACCGACGGCGAGGCAGGCGACATCCAGTGGAACTTCGAGAAGTTCCTCGTCTCCTCCGACGGCGGGGCCATCGCTCGGTTCCGCCCGCGCACCGAGCCCGACGCACCCGAAGTGGTGTCGGCGATCGAAGCCGCGCTCTGACTCGCCGCCCACGGCCGGTGAAAGGCCTGCGGCCGGGTACGATACGGCCGTAGGACTTTCTCACCGAAGGAGCGGTTGCCTGATGGCACGTGTAGTGGTCGATGTCATGCCCAAGGCCGAGATCCTGGATCCGCAGGGGCAGGCGATCGTCGGCGCGCTGGGGCGTCTCGGATTCGCCGGCGTCGCAGACGTCCGGCAGGGTAAGCGGTTCGAGTTGGAGGTCGACGACTCGGTCAGCGACACCGACCTCGAGCGCATCGCCGAAGATCTCCTGACCAACACGGTCATCGAGAACTTCACCGTCTCCCGCGCGGCGGAGTGACGGCGGATATGACCGCACGTATCGGAGTCATCACCTTTCCCGGCACCCTCGACGACGTCGACGCGGTGCGCGCGGTTCGCCTCGCGGGCGGCGAACCCGTCGAACTGTGGCACGGCGACGCCGACCTGAAGGGCGTCGACGCCATCGTCGTCCCCGGCGGCTTCTCGTACGGCGACTACCTGCGAACCGGGGCCATCGCCAAGTTCGCCCCCGTGATGGGTGAAGTCGTCGCCGCCGCCACGAACGGCATGCCGGTCCTCGGGATCTGCAACGGCTTCCAGATCCTGTGCGAAGCCGGCCTGCTGCCGGGCGCGCTCACCCGTAACCAGGGACTGCACTTCGTGTGCCGCGACCAGTGGCTGCGCGTCGAGTCGAACGTGACCGCATGGACGAGCCGCTTCGACGCGGGCGCCGAGATCCTGATTCCGCTCAAGTCGGGGGAGGGGCGCTATGTCGCGTCCGACGAGACCCTCACGGAACTGCAGGACGAGGGGCGCATCGTGTTCACCTACGCGGGCGACAACCCGAACGGCTCGCAACTCGACATCGCCGGAATCTCCAGCGCAAACGGTCGCGTCGTCGGCCTCATGCCGCACCCGGAGCATTCGATCGAGGCGCTGACCGGGCCGTCCGACGACGGTCTCGGGCTCTTCTACTCGGCACTCGACGCGGTCGTCGCAGCCGTCTGACCGGTATGACGACGACGGCGAGTGCGGTCGGCCTCGGCGAGTTCATCGACTCCTCGCCGTCGCCGTTCCATGTGTGTGCGACGGTCGCGGCGACGCTCGACGACGCCGGCTACACGCGAGTCTTCGAGGACCGTCCGTGGTCCGGCGACGCTCGGCGCGGCTATGTGGTGCGCGGCGGATCGATCATCGCGTGGGATGCGTCCGTCGTCGACTCGTTCCGGCAGCCGGGAAACGTGCCGTTCCGTATCGTCGGCGGTCACACCGACAGTCCCAATCTTCGTCTCAAGCAGCATCCGGACCGTCGTGCCGCCGGACTGTCGACAGTCGCGTTGGAGCCGTACGGGGGAGCCTGGCTGAACTCGTGGCTCGACCGCGACCTCGGACTCTCCGGGCGGATCGCCTACGCCGACGGCGCGTCCGTCGCGCACACGCTCGTCGAGATCGACGAACCGATCCTGCGTGTTCCGCAGCTCGCGATCCACTTGTCCGACGACCGCAAAGGCGTACATCTCGACCCGCAGCGGCACGTCGACGCGCTGTGGAGCCTGGACGAGACGGCCTCGATCATGACGGTCGTCGCCGAGCGCGCAGGAGTCGATCCGGCCGCCGTCCTGGGCTGGGAGCTCATGGCGCACGACGTGACACCGTCGCGCATCATCGGCGGTGCAGGCGAGTTCCTCAGCGCGCCTCGCCTGGACAATCAGGGCACCTGCTATTCGGGCCTGCGGGCGCTCCTCGACGCACAGCAGGGCGGCAGCGTCGCCGTGCTCGCGCTGTTCGACCATGAAGAAGTCGGGTCGGGCTCCGAGCGTGGGGCCTCCAGCGATTTCCTCGTCACCGTGTTGGAACGCCTCGTGGCCGTGAACGGCGGCGGTCGGGATGAGTTCCTGCAGGTCATGGCCGCCAGTGTCTGCGCGTCCGGCGACATGGCGCACGCCACCCACCCCAACTATCCGGACCGGCACGAGCACGGTCACCGCATCGCCGTGAACGGCGGACCGGTCCTCAAGGTGAATCAGAATCTTCGGTACGCCTCGGATGCGACGGGCGAAGCCGAGTTCGCGATGGCGTGCCGTGACGCCGACGTCCCGCTGCAGCGGTACGTGCACCGCGCCGACCTGCCGTGCGGTTCGACGATCGGTCCGCTCACCGCGACGCGCACCGGACTGCTGACCGTCGACGTCGGCGCTCCGCAACTCGCCATGCACAGTTGCCGTGAACTCATGGGCGTCGACGACGTCGTCATGTACTCGCAGGCCCTGCGCGCCTTCTTCGAGCGCCCGTCTCGCTGATCGGCCTGCGCTGATCGACCTATCTCGCGTCGTAGGCTTCGCGCGCCTTCTCGACGTCGGGGAGGCGACCTTCGACGAGGTCGATCAGTCCGTCCAGTCGCTCCGCGACATCGGCTCCGAGCTCAGTGAGCGAGTATTCGACGCGCGGCGGAATAGCTTGCAGCACTTCGCGAACGACGAAGCCGTCCCGTTCGAGTGACTGCAGGGTCGACGACAGCATTCGTTCGCTGACACCGTCGACGCGACGCCGGAGCGCGCTGAAACGAAGCTCGCCCTCACGCAGTGCCACCAGGGCGAGCAGGCCCCACCTGCTCGTCGCGTCCTGCAACACACCCCGCGACGCGCAGGCGCGTGAGAACACGTCCGGCTCCAACGTCGGGTCGACGTCGTCGGACGGGGCTGAGGCGGTCATGTCCGCCATCCTATACCAACGGTTGTGCGTGTGCTGACAAAATCGGTTGCACTATACAAATGGTAAGTGCATGATGGTGGGGCAGATCAACTGATCGAAGGAGAACCTCATGACCACGTATGCAGTCACCGGCGCCACGGGCGGCCTCGGCGGTGCGGCGATCGCCGCACTCATCGCCCGCGGCGTCGCCCCGAGCGACCTTGTCGCGCTCGCACGCGACGAGGCGAAGGCGGCTCCGCTCGCGGAGTCCGGCGTCACCGTCCGCATCGCCGACTACGAGCAGCCTGAGACCCTGGTCGCGGCCCTGACCGGAGTGGACCGGGTCCTTCTCGTCTCAGGGTCGGAGGTGGGGCGGCGCACCCCGCAGCACCGCAACCTCGTCGACGCGGCGAAGACGGCAGGAGTCGGTTTCATCGCGTACACGAGCCTGCTCGGCGCGGATACGTCGCCGCTGCTCCTGGCCGACGAGCACCGGGACACCGAGGCGTACCTCGCCGAGAGCGGTGTCGATCATGCGATCCTGCGCAACGGCTGGTACTCGGAGAACTATGCGGCGTCCGCTGCAGCAGCGGTCGAGAGCGGCGTCTTCTACGGATCGGCGGGCACAGCGACAGTGGCGCCCGCCGCGCGTGCCGACTTTGCGGACGCGGCCGCCGCAGCCGTCATCGCGCCGGAGCCCGGCCGCGTGTACGAGCTCGCCGGATCCCGGCATCTGACATACGCCGACATCGCCGTGGTGTTCGGCGAGATCGCCGGCACGACGGTCCGCTACCAGGACCTTCCGGTCGCCGACTACAAGGCGGCGTTACTCGCCGCAGGCCTTCCCGAGGAGGCGGCGGAGATCGTGTCTGATTCGGACGCGGGCGCGGCCGCAGGCGCACTCGACTCGTCGTCGACCGAACTGGACGATCTGCGGGGCGGAGCAGCGCAGACGCCGTTCGCCGACGTGATCCGGGCGGCGAGCGCTATCTGAGCACGCTGAGCGTCGAGCCCTGGACGAGGACGATGCGGCCGTCGACGACGGACGCGTCACCGTTGATCGGGAATGTCCACGCCTGGTCGCCGGTGGACGGACGGAATGCCGTCAGCTGACTTCCGTTGCCGAAGACCGCGACCTCGTCGGAGGCTCCGACGCACGACAGCATGTCGATATCGACCTCCGGATGGCCCAGCGCGGGCTCGGGGAGTTCGCCGACCCGCGCGCCGTCGGCGAGCGTGAAGAACACGCGCGAGCGGTCCTTCCGGGCGAACGACACCTGTGGACCGCACGGGCGGGTGTGGACCTTCGACAGTTCGGCGTCCGCCACCTCCCAGACGGCGCGGCCGGTTCCCGGGTCGAGGATCTGGTAGCGGCCGTGCGACTCGAGGACGGTGTCGCCCGCCGCGGTCACCACGGGCAGCGTCGACGGGCCGGGCACCACCTGCAGGCCGTCGGCGCTCCGGGTCCGATCGGGGTCGACGACACCGTCGGAGACGCGATAGAAGTCGAGGGTGGTGGTGCCGTCGTGGCTGCGCGAGACGACGAGGCCGGTCGGATATGTCGTCACCTCGCAGTCCTGGCAGGCGACGACGTCCTCGCCGGTCTCCGGGTCGAGCACGAACCGAGCCCCGTCCGAGGTCGTGACGACGAGGACGCCGTCGGAGACGGTCGGCGTCGCCGACGATGCGAAGGTGCGGCTCCATCGTTCGTCGCCCGACGGGGAGCGGCGGGACACCCCGTACCCGCTGTCGTTCACGTGGATGTAGTCGGCGCCGATGCCGACGAGGTCGGCTGTGTCCGAGCCACGCGACGCCGGCTCCAAATGTCCGGATTCGCGGTCGACGAGGAAGAAGCCGTTGTCGGGTCCGTCGGTCCGGGTCCGCACCGCGCAGCCGATGTCCCCCGACTCGTCGAACGCGCACGCGCCGAATCCGGCGTTGACGGGGGCGTCCCACCGGGACGCGCCGGTGTCGGCGTCGACGAGCACATACACCCGGCGGATGCCCGCAGTGTAGGAGACGAGCCAGTCGTCGCCCGAGGTGTCGGCGACCTCGATGTCCCCGTCGCCGGTGAGCCCGGGCAGCGATTGCTCGTCGAGGGTCCATGCCGTCTCCGGCGCCGATGTGTAGCCGTGCAGAACGCCGTGACCTCCGGCGATCTCGTCCTCGGCCGATTGGCCCAGGACGAGGCCCGCAGTGATCACGAGAGCGGCCGAGCCGAGGGCGGCGACGGCGCCCATGCCGAGCGGGAGGCGGCGGGAACGGGTCTGGATCGGCATACGGTCAGTCAATCACGCGGTCGCGCCGCGGGCGCGCAGGAGAAGCGTCATCTGTCCGACCTCGTCGCCCTGCTCGGTGATCATCGCCAGCGCCAGCCGTCGGGTCGGCGCCGACGCGGTATCGGAGTTCTGGGCGGCCGTCGCCATCTCGATGCCGCCACGGTGATGCCGCACCATCAGTTGCAGAAACAGGACCTCCGCGGCGGCGCCCCGCGCATCCGACAGTCGCGCTAGCTCGTCGGTGCTCGCCAGTCCCGGCATCGGCGGCTCGTCGTCGTCGACGGTCGTCTGCTCGTGATCGTGGTCGCCGGGATGCATCCACGCCATGGGCCGGTCCGACGTTGGCGGCAGACCGAACCAGTCGAGCCATCCGCGCATGGTCGCCGCTTCGGCGGCCTGCGTCGCGGCGATCCGGTCGGCGAGCCCCTTGACCTCCGGTGCGACGTCGGCGTTGACCGTGTTCGCGATCAGGATCGCCTGATCGTGGTGCACGCTCATGTCCTGGGCGAACCCGATGTCGACGGCGTTCGGTTCGTGGGAGTTCTCTTCGGCGCGATGGTTCTCCCAGGCGATGCCGCCGAAGAAGCCTGCCGCTGCCATGACGAGCGCCAGCAGAACGGCGCACGCGATCGTGGTCGCACGTGTCATCCCGAGACGGACTCTTGATCTGCGGGCGGGGTGTACACGGACGGACTCAACTGCAACGCGTAGAACCCGCCGTCGGAGCACGTGGTCCACAGTTGGCTGCCGTGGAACTCGGGCGGCGAGAAGCACCAGTCGGTGGACATGTCGCCGCCGACGACCATGCCCGAGCGCGGCCCGAGCGCGTCGTTGAGCTTCGCCTTGCCGTTGACGATCGACATGCCCAGACTCAGGAATTCGATCGCGGGGACGCCGATGATCGAGCCGAGGACATGCGCCGAGTTCGGCAGGTCTGCGATGGTCGAGTTCTTCTGTGCGGGCGGGTTGAAGTAGGCGATCTCTCGGATCTTCGTCAGATCGCGGATGTCGAAGACGCGGATCCCCGACGACTCCCACGAGCAGGCGAGCGTCGTCGGGTCGTCGGGGCGGTCGGCCGCGCAGTAATGCGGGTTGCTGCTGAAGAGGCTGTTGCCCATCGAGTCGCGAAGATTGGTGTCGAGATTCTCCGGCAGGTTGATCTCCAGTTTGATCTGCGCGACGTACTTCGGTTTGTTCACCTTCGTCACGTCGAACACCTTGACGCCGCCCGACCCGCCTTCGTCCGCGGTGATGATGTGCGGCCGACCGTCGTACGTCACCGGAATCGAATGCTGATTGAGCTGGCCGTCCGGCCACAGATACGCCGCCAGATGTCTGACCTGCGGGAAGCGTGCACGGCGTTGCACGGAGCTGATGTCGAGGACCGTCACGCCCGCCATGTTGGACAGGTACATCCGGTTCCCGTCCGGCGAGATGCCGAAACCGTGGCCGAGGAAACTGTGCAATCCCTGCCAGATGACGCGCGGCGACGACGGGTTGGAGACGTCGATGGCGCTGAGATGCCCGGGGAAGACCCCGGACGCCCAGTAGGTGCGGCCGTCGGGCGACCAGCCGCCCTCGTGTGAGGTGAACGGCAGCGGTGTCGCCGTCCCCGCGCCGTGGTTCAGCAGGCGGGGGTGTTCACAGTCGGAGATGTCGTAGACGGCGAAGTACCCGCCGCCCCACAGCAGTGGAACCGAGGTTGCGGCGAGGAGCTTCCGCTTCTTGTTGACCTTGAGTGTCTCCCACGTGCCGCCGCGCATCGCGGGCGCAGTCAGGGAGTCGACGACCTTCGGCGCACTCGGATCGGCGACGTCGACCACCTGCACGCCGGGCTGGCGGACGAGGTTGTTCCCCGGGAACAGGCTGCCGGTGTAGCTGCAGTGGTCGTATGTCGCGGACACGATCCCGCCGCCCGCACCGCGCACGTTGCCGACCTGAGTGAGGTTGCAGTCGTACCCACGTCGCGAGCGGCCAGAGTTGCGGTCCTCCGCGGTGACCTGGCCCTGCAGGGCGCGTTCGGGGCGCGATCCCGCGCCGCACTCGGCCCGCGGAACGGCGACGTCCGAGATGTCTCCGAAGACGTGGTTGGCGGCGTTCGCGGCGGGCGCGACCGCCGTCGAACCGACTAATGCGATCACTGATCCGATCGCGACGACGGCGGCGAAACGCCATGTGGAAGTCCGTGCACGCGCCATGGCCAGTCCCCGCAGTCCCGATGCTTATGGTGTGCCGCAAGGTAACACGCAGCACTCGTGGTCCGCGGCCTGTTCAGGGAAATCCGGTCGCGCTGACGCTGCGTTGAGTGACGTTCGCTCACGGCGTAGACGGCCGGGAACATCATTCCTGCGTGCAGCGTTGTCAACCTCAGACCCCCATCGTGGTCGACGGCATCCGCCCGAGACCGGAGTAATGCGCGGTCGGCTCGCTGCGACCACTAGAGTGGACGTAGGGCTGGTCGTCATACTCTGCCGCGGCTGCGCGGCAACGACCGGGGCGCAAGCTATCGAGGGAGAACAATGTTCGAACGGTTCACCGACCGCGCACGCCGGGTTGTCGTCCTGGCGCAAGAAGAAGCGCGGATGCTCAACCACAACTACATCGGCACCGAGCACATCCTGTTGGGCCTCATCCATGAGGGTGAAGGCGTGGCAGCGAAGGCGCTCGAGTCGCTCGGCATCTCGCTCGAGGCCGTGCGCAGTCAGGTGGAGGAGATCATCGGCCAGGGCCAGCAGGCTCCGTCCGGTCACATCCCGTTCACCCCGCGCGCCAAGAAGGTCCTCGAGCTGAGCCTGCGTGAAGCGCTGCAGTTGGGCCACAACTACATCGGCACCGAGCACATCCTGCTCGGCCTGATCCGCGAGGGCGAAGGCGTCGCCGCGCAGGTGCTCGTCAAGCTGGGCGCCGACCTCAACCGGGTCCGTCAGCAGGTCATCCAGTTGCTGTCGGGATACCAGGGCAAGGAGCCGGAGACGGCGGGCACCGGCGGACGTTCGTCCGACTCGGGCGCTCCGTCGACGTCGCTGGTCCTCGATCAGTTCGGCCGAAACCTCACGACCGCGGCGTCGGAGGGCAAGCTCGACCCCGTCATCGGGCGCGAGAAAGAGGTCGAGCGGATCATGCAGGTCCTCTCGCGTCGCACCAAGAACAACCCGGTCCTCATCGGTGAGCCGGGCGTCGGCAAGACCGCCGTCGTCGAAGGCCTCGCGCAGGCGATCGTCGCGGGCAACGTCCCGGAGACGCTCAAGGACAAGCAGCTGTACACGCTCGACCTGGGTTCCCTCGTCGCGGGCAGCCGGTACCGCGGCGACTTCGAGGAGCGCCTCAAGAAGGTCCTCAAGGAGATCAACACCCGCGGCGACATCATCCTGTTCATCGACGAGCTGCATCAGCTCGTCGGTGCGGGCGCGGCCGAGGGCGCGATCGACGCCGCCAGCATCTTGAAGCCGAAGCTGGCTCGCGGCGAACTGCAGACCATCGGAGCCACCACGCTCGACGAGTACCGCAAGTACATCGAGAAGGATGCGGCGCTGGAGCGTCGTTTCCAGCCGGTCCAGGTCGGCGAACCGTCGGTCGAGCACACCATCGAGATCCTCAAGGGTCTCCGTGACCGCTACGAGCAGCACCACAAGGTGTCCATCACCGACGGTGCGCTCGCCGCTGCCGCATCGCTGGCCGACCGGTACATCAACGACCGGTTCCTGCCGGACAAGGCGATCGACCTCATCGACGAGGCGGGCGCGCGCATGCGCATCCGTCGGATGACCGCTCCGCCAGACCTGCGCGAGTTCGACGATCGCATCGCCGACGCGCGCAAGGAGAAGGAGTCGGCGATCGACGCGCAGGACTTCGAGCAGGCCGCCAGCCTCCGCGACAAGGAGAAGAAGCTCGTCGCCGAGCGCGCCGAGCGCGAGAAGCAGTGGCGTGCGGGCGATCTCGACGTCGTCGCGGAGGTCGACGACGAGCAGATCGCCGAGGTCCTGGGTAACTGGACCGGTATCCCCGTCTTCAAACTCACCGAGGAGGAGACCAAGCGTCTGCTCCGCATGGAGGACGAGGTGCACAAGCGGATCATCGGCCAGGAGGACGCCGTCAAGGCCGTCTCGAAGGCGATCCGTCGCACGCGCGCCGGTCTGAAGGACCCGAAGCGTCCGTCGGGCTCGTTCATCTTCGCCGGCCCGTCGGGTGTCGGTAAGACCGAGCTGTCGAAGGCGCTGGCGAACTTCCTGTTCGGCGACGACGACGCGCTCATCCAGATCGACATGGGCGAGTTCCACGACCGGTTCACCGCGTCGCGTCTGTTCGGCGCCCCTCCGGGATACGTCGGCTACGACGAGGGCGGGCAGCTGACCGAGAAGGTGCGCCGCAAGCCGTTCTCGGTGGTCCTGTTCGACGAGATCGAGAAGGCGCACCCGGAGATCTACAACACGCTGTTGCAGGTTCTCGAGGACGGTCGTCTCACCGACGGCCAGGGGCGCACGGTCGACTTCAAGAACACGGTGCTGATCTTCACGTCCAACCTCGGCACCGGCGACATCTCGAAGGCCGTCGGCATGGGCTTCAGCAACGACGACGGCAGCGGCAACAACTACGAGCGGATGAAGCAGAAGGTCAACGACGAGCTGAAGAAGCACTTCCGCCCCGAGTTCCTCAACCGCATCGACGACGTGATCGTGTTCCACCAGCTGAAGCGGGACGAGATCCTGCAGATGGTCGATCTGATGATCGCCCGTGTCGAGACGCAGCTGAAGAACAAGGACATGGCGATCGAGGTGACCGAGAAGGCCAAGAGTCTGCTCGCCAAGCGTGGTTTCGATCCGGTGTTGGGTGCGCGTCCGCTGCGTCGCACCATCCAGCGCGAGATCGAGGACCAGCTCTCCGAGAAGATCCTGTTCGAGGAGGTCAAGGCGGGCCAGATCATCCTGGTCGACGTCGAGAACTGGGACGGGGAAGGGGACGGCGAGGACGCCAACTTCACCTTCACCGGTTCGGAGAAGCCGCGCGACATCCCGGACGACGCGGTCGAGCTGACCAAGTCGGTCGGCTCCGGCGACGACGCCTAGGCGATCTGACGCGGCAGCGATCTACGACGAACGGCCGACGGGTACCTCCCGTCGGCCGTTCGTCGTGTCCGGGCCGACGTGGCCGGCAGTGCCCCGAACAAATGACGGCGATCTGTGTGGACGACCGTTCGTATGTTTAGGATTCATTCACGAAAGATCCGGCCAAATCGGCCGATCGTGATCAACGAGTCGGGAGACGAACCATGACATACGGACCGCCGAACCAGCCGCCGCCCACCTTCGGGCAGCAGCCGCAGTTCCCCGGTGCGCCTGTGACGGCGGGACAGAACGGGAAGCCGTCCGTGCAACGGGCGATCCTCGCCCCGACGGCCCCGCCGAACAAGAAGAGTCTGCTGGTCGGTGTCGGCGCCGCAGTCGTCGGCGCTCTGCTGATCGTCTTCAGCTTCCTGAACTGGTTATCGGTGAACGTCTCGTCGTCGCAGTCGATTCCGGGCGCGGGCACGATGTCGATGAACATGGAATTGTCGGTCAACGGTGTCGGCGGCTATGCGACCGACGTCGACGTCGACCTGCCCGATGGCATACCGGACTCCCTCGCGGACGACGTGAGGACGAGTGCCGACGAAGGATTCGCGGAAGGCGCAGACGATGGACCGGGCTCGCCCGCTGTCTGGACGATCGTCTTCGGCGTCCTGCTCATCATCGGTGGTGCGTTGATCGCGGCTCGTCGGTTCCCCGGTATCGGGTCGATCATCGTCGCCGTCGCGGGTCTGGCGACGACGCTCGCGACCATCGTGTTCGTCGCCGACCCGCTCGGCGCGTTCGGCGGAGACATGGGCGACATGGACGGCGGCGGAGCTGAAGCCGGCGCCGGTTACGGCTTGTGGCTGACGCTGGTGTTCTCCCTGGTCGCTCTCGTAGTGGGGGCGCTCGCTGTGCTCATGACGGTGGCCCCCGAGAAGTTCGGCACCGCATCGCGGCCTGCCGGGCCGGGCGTCGGCGCTCCGCATCAGTTCGGCGCACCCCAGCGGCCGGGCTTCGGCCAGCCGCAGCCGGGTCAGCCTGCTCCGGGCCAGCCGCAGGGCGGCTTCCCGCCGGTGCCGCCGCAGGGCCCGAACTACGGTCAGCAGCCGCCGAACTACGGTCCTCCCCAGGGCTGACGTTCGGCGCGACGCCACTGATTCTCTTTTCGTCCGAGAGTTCGGACCACTCTGTGGTCTCAACTCTCGGACGAAAGTGTGTGTGTGGTCTCGAGTGCTGGTCGAACATCACACGCGAGAGGTCCAGCAGATTCGTGATGTTCACAGGTTCCTATGTGAAACTACAACTCATGTCTTCGTCTCGAATCCCATTGTCGCGCGTCCTGATCGTCGTCATCACGATGGCGATCGTGGCGGGCCTCGGTGTGGCGATCGCGACTGCGCGGGACGCCGGCGGCGCCGCCGTCGCCGAACCGTTGATGGCGGCCAAGAACTCACCGGCCGACAAGCCCCGATACGTCGCGATGGGTAGTTCGTTCGCGTCCGGCCCGGAATCGAACAAACGCGGTCCCAACAACTGTGGCCGCAGTCAAGACAACTACCCCAATCGGGTCGCCGACGCCCTCGGTTACCGGCTCGTCGACGTCACCTGCGCGGGGTCCACGACGTCGGAGATCCTCGGGCCGTCCAAGAGGTATCACAAGCCCGCGCAGATCGACGCCGTCACATCCGACACGGACGTCGTCACCATCACCACTGGCGGCAATGACGTCGGCTACATAGGTCGGCTCGGCGTGCAGAGCTGTGTGAACCTGGCGATGACCGGCAAGCGTCCGTTGCGCTGCAACGCCAACCGGGTGCCCTCGCCCGCCCCGGTCACCGAATCGTTCGTCTCCGTCGAGCGTCGTATGGAGAAGATGGTGCGCGCGGTGAAAGCCCGTGCGCCCAAGGCCAAGGTCGTCTTCGTCGACTACCCGCCGGTCGTGTCCGTCGCTGACGTCGCCTGCCCGAAGCTGCCGCTGGCGCCGTGGGAGATCGTCGAAGCGGGACTCGTCGCAGACTCGTTGGCCGCAGCCACCGCGAAAGCCGCGCACGCGACCGGGTCCGCGCTAGTCCAGCCGTCCCAGGCGGGCAAGGCGCACACCGTGTGCTCGGCCGATCCCTGGCTGCAAGGTTTCCCCGGCGCTCCGCCCTACCATCCGACCGAGTCGGGCAAGGACGGCGTCGCGGATCTCGTCATCAACGCGATGCGCTGAGACGTCGAACGATCCTGGAAAGAACTTCGTCCGCCGATCTGGACCACATAGTGGAACAGATCGGCGGACGAGACGTATGCGCCGTCAGACCCGCGGACTGGGGTCCACCGACGACTCCGCGTCCTGGTCGATCGGTGCGTCGGTGACCGGGTCGTCGAGTTCGTTGACCTGGGACGGTGCGTCCGCAGCGAGGGCCGTCGCGACGTCGGCGGCACGCTGTTCGCGCGTCTCCGACAACTGGCGGTAGGCGACGACCGCAGCCGACACGAGGAGCAGCGCGCTGATCGCGGCGATGAGCGAGCCGATCGATGTGTTGCCCCAGAAGCGCAGGGCGAGACCGAACGCGATACCGCCGCAAGCGACGAGAGCCGACTCGAAGGGACGCTGCTGGCGCCAGTCCTCACGCTCGCGGCCCGTCGTGATGAGGCTGACCGGGCTGCGGCGCAACGTCTCCACCAGTGCCACTGTCAGGACGATGGTGATCAGATACGTGAAGAAGATCATCCAGAACTGGCTGAGGTTGATCCACTGACGCGTCGTGCTCATGACCTCCGACAGCACGAAGACGTGCGCCAGATAGATGCCGTACGACCGATCCGAGCCCTTGCGCAGGATCGTGTCCGGAACGGAGCCCGGAGTCCGGCGCGACTGCCATACGGTGCCCAGGATGTACAGGATGCAGATGATCGACAGCAGCGCGAACGCGTTGTGCAGCATGAAGACGTTCGTCGCACGGAACATCTCCTCGGTGCCGGCGGCCGGATCTTCCATACCGGTCGCGATGTTCGCCTTGCGGGCGAAGTAGACCAGCGTGGTGATGATCGTGGCGAGGCCTGCGCCCACGATGAACCAGCGCCACCGCTTCATGAAGTCGGTGAACGCGTCGAAGTGGTAGGCGGCGAGACAGCCGGCGAAGATGAAGAACTGGTACGGCAGGATCGTCACCGGCAGGTAGCGCCACAGCGCACCCAGGACGCCCGACTCGAACAACGCCGTCGGAGCGCCGCGCACCATCTGGTACATGAACCACGCCTGGATGAGCGCGCTGAGCGCCAGCAGGTAGCGGTGGTAGCCCCACGTCCGTTTGATCATCCACAGGACGGCCGGGAACACCAGGTAGATCTGCATGCTCACCGACATGAAGTACAGGTGATACGCGGCATGGCCGGTGATGAGGTCGTAGCCGATGCTCTTCACTGCGAGCCCGATGTCGTGGGCACTCGAGAAGATCTGGGTGACCCCGTCGATACCGCCGTGGTCGTAGTGCTTCTTCAACCAGTAGAAGAGCGACCAGACCAGGAACGGCAGACCGATCAGCTTGTACCGCTTGCGCCAGAACGTCGGAGCGTGCAGTTCGCGGTTGCGGTACTGGTAGGTCAGCACGAAGCCGGTGAGCGCGAAGAAGCAGTAGCGCGTGTACCGGAGCATCAGACCGACGCCCTGCGCGACGACCGCCGTGTACGGGACCATGCCCAAGATCACGTGGTCGAGAATCACTCCGGCGAACGTGACCAGACGGACGAAGTCGATCTGGTAGAGGTGCCGGTCCTTCTTGGCGGGCTTGGCCTGTACCGGGGCCTCGACCTTCTCTTCGGTGAGGTCGCCTGCTTTATCTGACATAGGTGTAGCGGTCCGTCTCGTCCTTCGGGGCGCGCGCGGGCGCGTTTGGTGACTGTAGGCAGGCTACTCGCCCGGCGGGTGACTTCCCGCATCGCGATGGCCGGAGGACGGCGTGTTGCCGGGATTGGGACGCTGCTTCCGATTCCCGAATCACGTCCGGGCGCGCTATGCTGCTGGGACAGATGTTTCTAATGAGGCTGGTGGGGTAAATGATGCGAGTGTCTGTCGTGCGTGGGGTCGCCGCACTCTCTGTTGCTGTCGCGGCGTGCTCGGGAGCGGGCACCGCGTTCGCCGCGCCGTCGTCGACGACGACGCCGCGCGTTCCGGCGACGGCGCAGCTGCCGTCCCGCATCATCTCGACCACCGCCGTCACGCCGCGCGAGGCGCTTCTCGAGGTGTACTCGGCGTCGATGGGGCGCAACATCTCGCTCACTGTGCTGCGACCGACCGACCGGGCGCGCCCGGCCCCGGTGCTGTATCTCCTCAACGGAGCGGGCGGCGGTGAGGACTCGGCCACGTGGAAGGCCAAGACCGACTACAAGGCGTTCTTCGCCGACAAGCACGTCAACGTCGTCACGCCGAACAGCGGTGCGTTCTCGTACTACACCGACTGGCAGAAGGACGATCCGGTGCTCGGCCGCAACAAGTGGCAGACGTTCCTCACCCAGGAGCTGCCGCCGCTGGTCGACAAGGCGTTCGACACGACCGGCGCCAACGCGATCGCGGGCATTTCGATGTCGGGCACGTCGGTGCTCAACCTCGCGATCGCCGCGCCCGAGCTCTACCGCTCCGTCGCCGCGTACAGCGGGTGCGCCCGCACGAGTGACCCGCTGGGGCAGGCGTACATCCGGACCGTGGTCGGCGACCGCGGCCGCGGCGACGTCACCAACATGTGGGGTCCGCTCGACGGCCCGGGCTGGAAAGAGAACGACCCTTACCTGCACGCCGACAAGCTCAAAGGCGTCAAGGTCTACATGACCAGCGGCACCGGGCTGCCCGGCCGGTACGACGTGCCGAGTGCGCGACTGATCGACGGCGACCCCGCCGTCCTCCTCGATCAGGTCCTCATGGGAGGGGCTATCGAGGCCGTGGTCAACAGCTGCACCCAGCAGATGAAGCAGGCTCTCGACAGGTCAGGCGTCGACTCGACGGTGACCACTCGACCGACCGGCACTCACTCGTGGGAGTACTGGCAGCGTGACCTGCACACGACGTGGCCGTCGATCGCGAAGGACCTCAGCGCGCCTGCCTGACGCTCTGGGGCCGGTCACGTGGGTGCGGTCAGCTCGGAAGCCGTCAGCTGGGCGCCGCCTGCTGGAATGTCGGCTACTTGTCGAGGAGCAGCCGGACGGTCAGTTCCATCCGGTTCGTGACGTCGGTCGCCGAGACGCGGCGGGTGAGCCATTGGACGAGGTTCGACATCCACACGTCCGAGATGACACGGGCGATCGCCAAGTCCTGCTCCGACGGCTCGCCGGGGTCGGACGGGTCGAGGATCGCGCCGGCGAGGAGCCGGTCGATCGTGCCCGCGACGCGGTCGACCTCGGCCGTGGCCGAGGCGTCGGCGAACATGAATGCGCGCGTCATGGCCTCGGTCAACAACGGGTCCCGCTGCATCGAGTAGGTGATCATGCTGAGCACATGACGCAGACGTTCCATCGCGTCGTCGCCCGGCAGCTGGGTTCGGTCGACGCGTCCCTCGACGCGCTCGAACTCGCGAGCCAACGCGGTCACCAGAAGGTGGACCTTGGACGGGAAGTAGCGGTAGAGCGTTCCGACGGCCACATCGGCCTTCTCGGCGACGGCCCGCATCTGAACCGCGTCGTAGCCGCCCTTCGATGCGAGCGCGAGCGTCGCGTCGAGGATGCGACGGCGTCGCTCCCGCTGGGCGGCCGAGCCGACCTCGGCGCCCGAAGTCGGGGTGGCGACCGGCGGCGGCGCCGCCGGTGCGTCGTTCTCGCTCGTGGTGCTGGCCGTACCTGCCATGTGCGGCGTCCTCCTCGGATGTCGGGTGGTCGCTGGTTGGCAGCGGCACTTGGATGGTGTACACCCTAGGTGTCATTAGAACAGGTTCTAATTGGCCGCACCAACAGAAACGCAGAGGAAACACCCGTGACAATCGCCACCTCATCCGACCAACTTGCTGTGTACGAGAGTGTAACCGAGTGGGCGAAAGCGAAAGCCGTGGTCGACGCGGTGCGGGCCGACGTCGACGGGGCGGGCCCGTCGTGGCGCGGGCTCTTCGTCGAGCTCGGCGAACTAGGGATCTTCGCGGCTGCCGTCGACGATTCTCGCGGTGGCGCAGGCGGGACTCTCGTCGACGTCGCGGTGATGTTGGAGGCCTGCGGTTCGTCGCTCGTGCCGGGGCCGCTCGCGGTGTCGGTCGCGGCGGCGTACGCCGCCGCCCAGCAGGAGTCGCCCCACGCGCAGTCACTGCTCGCGGGCGAGCGGCCCGTGGTGGCTCCGGCCGCCGCGATCGCCTCGGGACGACCGTTCACGCCCGTCGACGGCGTCGTCGACCTCGGCCCGGTGCCCGGATGGGTGGACGACGCGTGGATCGCGGCGCCGCTCACCGCTGACGACGGCAGGTCTCGTTGGTGTCTGATCGACGCTGCGACGGTGACGGCCGATGTCGCCGAAATGGCCGGTCCGCTCGATGGGACGGCTGTCCCGCGTCGCGTGCGGCTCTCGGGCGTCGACGACGCGACCATCGTCGAACTGGTCGACGGTCAGTCCTTCGTTGCGGTGCTCACGCTCGGCATCGCCGCCTATCAGGCCGGCGTCTCCCGTCATGCGCTCGACGTCGCGGTCGACTACGCGAAGGTGCGGACCCAGTTCGGCGCGCCGATCGGGTCGTTCCAGGCGATCAAACAGATTTGTGCCGACATGCTGTGCCGCAGCGAGCAGCTCGCCGCAGCCACCTGGGACCTGGCGTCCGCGCTGGACTCCGGTGACCGCGAACAGGTTCGGCTGAGTCGGCTCGCCGCAGCGGTCCTCGTCGCCGACCTGTCCCCCGCCAACACGAAGGACGCGATTCAGGTCCTCGGCGGCATCGGATTCACCTTCGAGCACGACGCCCACCTGTACCTGCGGTCGGCGCTGGCGGCACGCATGATCCTCGGGCAGGGGAAGGCGGCGCGGACCGAGCTCGCGCAGCTGGGACGAGACGGCGCGCGCCGCGAGTTCTCGCTCGACCTCGACTCCGTGGAATCCCGTCGAGCGGAGATCGCGGCGGCCGCAGACGAGGTGGCCGCGGTCCCCGAAGCGGAGCAGCGGGCGGCGCTCGCGCGGACCGCACTGCTGGCCCCGCACTGGCCGGAGCCCTACGGCTTCGGCGCGGGGCCGGCTCTGCAGCTGCTGATCGACGCCGAGCTGGACCGCGTCGGCGTCGTCCGGCCCGATCTCGTCATCGCCGGGTGGGCGTTGCCCACGATCCTCGAGCACGGGACCGACGCGCAGCGCGAGAAGTTCGTGGCACCGACGCTCGCGGGCGACATCCGTTGGTGCCAGCTCTTCAGCGAGCCCGAAGCCGGATCGGACCTCGCGTCGCTGCGCACCAAGGCCGTGCGGACCGACGGAGGCTGGTTGCTCACCGGGCAGAAGATCTGGACGTCGGAGGCGCACATGTCGCAGTGGGCCGTGTGCTTGGCGCGCACCGACTCCGACGCGCCCAAGCACAAGGGCATCACCTACTTCCTCGTCGACATGGCAGCCTCGGGCATCGATATCCGCCCGCTGCGCGAACTGACCGGCCGTGCGATGTTCAACGAGGTGTTCCTCGACGGAGTGTTCGTTCCCGACGAGATGGTCGTCGGCGAGATCGACGGCGGGTGGCGACTGGCCCGGACGACTCTCGCCAACGAGCGTGTCGCGATGGGCGGATCCGGGCTCGGGAAGGAGGTCGACGCACTGCTGACGCAGATCGACGGCGTCGACCTCGACGACGACCAGACTCGGGCACTCGGCGGGATCGTCGCCGACGCCCACATCGGTCGCGTGCTGGACGCGCGCGCCGTCGTTCAACGTCTCTCGGGCACCGACCCGGGCGCCACGTCGAGCGTTCGGAAGCTGATCGGCGTCGTTCATCGCCAAGCCGTTCCGGAGTTCGCGACCGATCTGCTCGGCGTCGAAGCGCTCGCGTCGACGACGGCGACGGAGCTGCTTCTGCTCAACCGCTGTCTGTCGATCGCCGGCGGTACCACGCAGATTCTCAAGAATGCGGCCGCTGAACGGATTCTAGGTCTGCCTCGAGGCTGATCTCGTGACCAGCGCCACCCTCCATCTGATACAAATAGAACAAGTTCTAGTTATTCAGATTGGAGGCACGGGTGGACTTCACCCTGGACCCCGCGGCTGCGGCCGTCGGCGAGGCTGCGGACGAGGTCGTGCGACGTCTCGAGCCCGATTGGGAGAGCAGATTCGCCGGGAACGGATTCGACGCGGACGCGTGGCGCGCGTTCGTGGAGGCAGGCTTTCCGGTGATGCCGCTGCCGGAGAGCGTCGGCGGTGACGACCTCGATGTCGACTCGTTGCGCCCGCTCGTCACACGGGCCGGACGCGACGCCGTCGTCACGCCGCTGCTCGGAACACTGGCCGCCGGACTGATCGTGCGCGCGGACGTCGGTGCGGTCGCGGTCGCGATCGGTGAGCCCGGTTCGGCGCTCGGCGACCGGCAGACCACCGTCCTGTCGGACGGCGTCGTCACCGGCGTCAAGACCGGCGTCCTGCATGCCGACGCGGCCGACACCCTCCTGGTCACGACCGACGGCGGCGTCGCGGTCGTGGCGGCAGACGCCGACGGCGTGCAGATCACCCGGACCACCTCGTCGTCGGGGTGGGGTGAATGCACGATCCGTTTCGACGGCGCCCGCGCCGATCGCGTGCTCGCCGACGACGTGCCGCGACTCGTCGACGTCTACCGCTCGCTGCTCGCCGCGTACGCGTCTGGTCTGCTCGCGGGCGCTATCGCCCGCACCGCCGAGCACGTCAGCACGCGCAACCAGTTCGGCAAGCCGATCGCCGCCTTCCAGGCCGTCGGACAGCAGCTCGCCGACGTCTACGTGGTGTCGGCGACGCTCGACCTGGTCGCGACCGCGGCCGCATGGGAGCTCGCGCAGGGACGTGACGCGGCGACGGACCTCGCCACCGCGGTCTACACCGTCGCCTCCGAACTGCCCGCCACGATGCGAACCATGACACACCTGCACGGCGGAATCGGCGTCGACGTGACGTACCCGCTGCACCGCTACTTCTCCATCGCCAAAGACCTCGCCCGACTGGTCGGCGGCGCAGACCGCACTCTGGGGGTGCTCGCATGTTCATAGCGCTCACCGACGATCAACTCGCGCTCCGTGACGAGCTGCGCACCTACTTCTCGACCCTCATCAGCGACGACGACGCTCGGACGATGAGGACCGAACGCCACGGGCCCACGTACCGCAAGGTGATCAAACAGATGGGCTCCGACGGGTGGCTCGGCGTCGGCTGGCCGACGGAGTTCGGCGGCCGCGGATTCGGCGAGATCGAACAGCAGATCTTCACCAACGAAGCGGTCCGCGCGGACGTGCCGCTGCCGTCGGTCACCCTGCAGACCGTCGGCCCCACGCTGCAGAAATACGGGACCGCCGAACAGAAGGACATGTTCCTGCCGCGGATCCTGGCAGGCGACGTGCATTTCGCGATCGGCTACACCGAGCCGGACGCCGGAACCGACCTCGCGTCGCTGACCACGAGAGCAGTGCTCGACGAGACCGGCGAGAACTACATCGTCGACGGTCAGAAGATATTCACGACCGGCGGCCACGACGCCGACTACATCTGGCTCGCCTGCCGCACCAACCCGGATCTGCCCAAGCACAAAGGGATCACCATCCTCATCCTGGACACTCGTGATCCGGGTTTCTCGTGGACGCCGATCATCACCGCCGACGGCGCCCACCACGTGAACGCCACCTACTACAGCGGAGTCAAAGTCCCGGTGTCGATGCGGGTCGGTGACGAGGGCGACGGTTGGAAGCTGATCACCACCCAGCTCAACCACGAGCGGGTCATGCTCGGCCCGTCGGGTCGGATCAGCGGGATCTCGGACAAGGTCCGCCAGTGGGCGCAGGCCCACGACGTCGACGGCGAACCGGACGTGCGTCGGACCCTCGCGAAGATCGACGCCTACGAACGGCTCAACGAGTTGCTCAACTGGCAGGTCGCTTCCAGCGGCGAGATCTCGATGGCGTCGGCGGCCGCGACCAAAGTGTTCTCCACCGAGCGCGTGCAGACCATCCACCGGATGGTCGACGAGATCGTCGGCCGTCACGGCGACTTGACCGATCCGGCCACCGCCGACCTCGCCGACTGGCTCGACATGATGGCCAAGCGCAACGCGGTCATCACATTCGGCGGCGGCGTCAACGAGGTGATGCGAGACATGATCGGCACCGCCGGTCTCGGCCTGCCGCGAGTGAAGAGGTGACCCCATGACGAATGTGACTGTGACGAATGCGAACACGACTGCGTTCGGGACGATCACGCCCGACTCGACGGACGACGAGATCCGCGCGGCGGCCGACGCCATCAAGGCGGCGGGTGCGAGCGCACCCACCGCGGGGCGCGACCCGGTCAACCGGCCGATGATCCACAACTGGGTCGAGGCGATGGGCGATACGAACCCGATCTACGTCGACGACGATGCGGCACGTGCCGCCGGACTCGACGGGATCGTCGCACCGCCTGCCATGGCTCAGGTGTGGACGATGCGCGGACTCCGCGGCGCCCGCACCGACGACGACCCGTTGGGGCGGGCGACCGCGCTGTTCGATGCGGCCGGTTACACCTCCGTCGTCGCCACGAACTGCGACACCGTCTACCACCGGTACGTTTCGCCCGGCGACGAGGTGACCCTCTCGGCAGAGCTCATCGACATCGTCGGCCCCAAGCACACCGCCCTCGGCGACGGCTGGTTCTTCACCACGAAGAACACGTGGAGACGGACGAACGGGCCGGACGGCGACGGGGGCGGCGAGATCGTCGCGGAGATGAACTTCCGAATCCTCAAGTTCGCGCCCGGTCCATCGAAAGCCGAGAACCCGGCGCCCGACCTCGACCCGTCGAAGCTGATCCGTCCGACCACCTCGCGGGACACCGCGTTCTTCTGGGAGGGCGTGGCCGCCCACGAACTGCGCATCCAGGAGCTCGCGGACGGTTCGCTGCGACACCCGCCGATTCCCGCCACCTGGAAGCCGCGCGGTGACGACGGCGAGTTCGGGACCACCGACTACCGTGTCGCATCCGGTCGCGGAACCGTGTACAGCCACGTCGTCCATCACGCGCCCAAGGTGCCCGGACGGTCGTTGCCGTTCGTCGTCGCACTCGTCGAACTCGAGGAGGGCGTCCGCATGCTCGGCGAGCTGCGCGGCGTCGACCCCGCCGACGTGCGGATCGGGCTGCCCGTCGATGTCACGTTCCTCGACTTCCCGGCAGACGGTGACGAACCCGCGTGGACGCTGTATGCGTTCACGCCGAGCGAGGGAGACGGCCAGTGACCGCACCGACGATCGCGGTGGGCGCAGCACTCACACCCTTGACGATCGAGGCGACCCCGACGTTCGTGGTGTCGACGGCGATCGCCACACGCGACTTCCAGGACGTCCACCACGACCGGGATCTCGCACACCAGAAGGGGTCCAAGGACATCTTCGTCAACATCCTCACCGACACCGGGCTGGTGGAGCGTTTCGTCACCGACTGGGCCGGGCCGACGGCGAGGATCGCGTCGATCGCATTGAAACTCGGGGTCCCCTGGTACGCCTACGACACGTTGACGTTCACCGGTGAGGTGACCGAGATCGAGTCCGCGGGCGTGGACGGCGAACGTGTGACGGTTGCCGTGACCGGCACCAACTCACTCGGTAAGCATGTGATCTCCACTGTGGTCTTCACCAGGAAGGATGCCGCGTGATGACTGACCGCGCACTGTCGGGGAAGGCGTCGATCGTCGGCATCGGCGCGACTGACTTCTCCAAGAACTCGGGTCGCAGCGAACTGCGACTGGCCGCTGAAGCCATCACCGCCGCCCTCGACGACGCCGGGCTCACCGCAGCGGACGTCGACGGTCTCGTCACGTTCACCATGGACACCAACATGGAGATCGCCGTCGCCCGCGCCGTCGGGATCCCGCAGCTCACGTACTTCTCCCGCATCCACTACGGCGGCGGGGCAGCGTGTTCCACGGTGCAGCAGGCGGCGATGGCGGTCGCGACCGGTGTCTGCGACGTCGCGGTGGCCTACCGTGCGTTCAACGAACGCTCGGGCAACAGGTTCGGCCAGGTCAACGCGGCCGTCGCCAACCAGGAGAACTCGTCGGGCACCGACAACGCGTTCTCCTATCCGCACGGCCTGTCGACGCCCGCCGCATTCGTCGCGATGACCGCCACCCGCTACATGCACGAATACGGGGCGACCAGCGAAGACTTCGGTCAGATCGCCGTCGTCGACCGCAAACACGCGGCGACCAACCCGAAGGCCTTCTTCTACGAGAAGCCCATCACGATGGAGGACCACCAGAAGTCGCGGTACATCGCCGAACCGCTGCACCTGCTCGACTGCTGCCAGGAGTCCGACGGTGGTGTCGCGATCGTCGTGGTCTCGGCCGAACGCGCCAAGGACCTGCGTCGGACGCCGGTGTCGATCGCGGGCGCCGCCGCGGGCAGCGGCAGCGACCAGTTCATGATGACCAGCTATTACCGAGACGAGCTGCCGGCTCTCGAGGAGATGGGCCTCGTCGGCCGCCAGCTGTGGGAGCAGTCGGGCCTGCGCCCGGACGACATGGACCTGGCCGTCCTCTACGACCACTTCACCCCGTACACGCTCATCCAATTGGAGGAGCTCGGCTTCTGCGGTCGCGGGGAGGCGAAAGACTTCGTGTCCGAACCCGGCGCCCTCGAAGTAGGCGGACGGCTGCCGTTGAACACACACGGCGGACAGCTCGGCGAAGCCTACATCCACGGGATGAACGGCATCGCCGAAGCCGTGCGCCAGCTGCGCGGCGATTCCGTCAACCAGGTCGACGGAGCGTCGAAAGCCATCGTCACCGCAGGAACCGGCGTTCCGACGTCGGGCCTGGTCCTCACCCTCTGACCCCCTCCCCGCTGATCCCACTTCACTGCCACCATCAAGGAGACACCGAGATGAAGTTCAACCTCGCCGATGTGTTCGAGACCGTCGCCGACTCCGTGCCCGAACGCGTCGTTCTGAGTTACGAGGGAACCAACTACACGTACGCGGAGATGGACGCCCTCACCACGCAGGTCGGCCACATGTTCGCTGCGCACGGGATCGGGCTCGACGACCACGTCGCGTTGTTCCTCAAGAACAGCGTCGAACACGTCACCAGTCTGCTCGGGCTGATCAAGGTGCGGGCCGCCCCGATCAACGTCAACTACCGGTACACCGACGCCGAGCTCGAGTACATCTTCGAGAACTCGGATTCGTCGGCGATCATCGTGGAGCTGCCCGAACACCAGCAGGCGGTCGCCCGGCTGCTGCCGAAGCTTCCGTTGGTGAAGAGCGTCTTCGTGATCGGCGACGTCGACGACGAACTGTCGGCGACGGTCGCCGGCCTCGGCGATGGTCGGGCGGTCGAGATCGTTGACTTCGCCGAGCACACGAGCGCTTCGACGGACCGCGATTTCGAGCCGCGCACCGGCGAGGAGCGCTATGTGCTCTACACGGGCGGCACGACCGGCTACCCGAAGGGCGTCGTGTGGCGTCACGACGACTTCTTCCGCAAGCCGATCTCCGGCGGGAACCCGTACGGCGATCCGCGCGAGGACCTCGACGAGATCACGCGGGAGGTCAAGAACTTCCCGTCGATCGCGGCACTCATCGCGGCGCCCCTCATGCACG
Organism: Gordonia liuliyuniae; assembly: GCF_021739025.1. Taxonomy (GTDB): domain Bacteria; phylum Actinomycetota; class Actinomycetes; order Mycobacteriales; family Mycobacteriaceae; genus Gordonia; species Gordonia liuliyuniae. Next base: position 115,090 of record NZ_JAKKOT010000003.1, read on the forward strand.
GTGCGGCGTCGTACCTGATGTTCACTTTCATCGCGCTCGGCAGCCGACTGATCGTCGAGCGCGACTTCAACGCCAAGCAGATCATCGAGAACATCCCTCGCGACCAGACGCAGATCATCCTGATCGTCGGCGACGCGATGGGCATCCCGCTGGTCGAGGAGATGGAGAAGCAGAAGGACACCACCGACATGTCGTCGCTGTTCTCGATCACGTCCGGTGGCGCGATCTGGAGCAGGAGCGTCCGTGATCGGATGGTGGCGGTGAAGCCGGAACTGCTGATGCGCGACAACTTCGGTGCGTCGGAGTCGGGCAACGACGGCGAGATCATGATGGACGAGAAGGGCAACCTGTCGGTGCCGCCGTCGGACAAGATGATGATCGTCGACGAGAGTTTCAACGAGATCACCACACCGAACGAGCCGGGCCTGCTCGCCCGCATCGGCAACGTCCCAGTCGGCTACTACAAGGATCCGGAGAAGTCGGCGCGCACCTTCCCGACGCTGCCCGACGGCCGTCGGATCTCGGTGCTCGGCGACATGGGCTACGTGACCGAGGACAAGCACATCGTGTTCCTCGGCCGCGGCAGCCAGTGCATCAACTCGGGCGGCGAGAAGGTGTACGCCGAAGAGGTCGAGGCTGCGCTGCACGGTCATCCCGCGATCGCCGACGCACTCGTCGTGCCGGTTCCCGACGAGCGGTACGGGCAGCGTGTCGGCGCCGTCGCCAGCCTCAAGGAGGGTGCGGACGAGCCGTCGTTGGAGGAGATCCAGGTGCACTGTCGGGAGACGATCGCAGGCTACAAAGTGCCGCGGAGCATCGTGTTCGTCGACGAGGTGAAGCGCACGCCGGCCGGCAAGGCCGACTACCGATGGGCGAAGTCGGCGGCGGCCGTGACCGCCGAGACCGTCTGATCGGACCGGCCGACAGGTCGACAGGTCGACCGACCGACCGACAGCGGACCCCGCCCGTTCTAAGATGTACGACGTACATCTTCTGAATGGACGGGGTCCGTCTCATGCGTTTCCGTGCTGTCGCCGGCTCCGGTCTGGCCCCCGCAGCCCTCATTCCCGCCGCCCTGGCACTATCTGCTCTGATCCTGTCTGGGTGCTCGTCCGTCGACGGCACGCCGACCGTCGCCGACTCCGAGCGGGCGGGCATGTCGACGTCGACGTCGACGTCGACGTCGACCACGGCTGGCCAAGACGGCCCGTCGGACGACATCCCGGGGAGCAGTTCGCCGACCAGCCGTGACCAACCGTCCTCGACGGACAGTGCGTCGGATGCGGGAATCTATCTGAAAGTCGTCCGACAGGGCGGCGACTTCTCAGATGTGAGCGACAGCGACCTGATCGAGCAGGGCGAGAAGGCCTGCGCGGATCTGCGTTCGGGCAAGAAGTTCCTCGATGTCGTGGACGACGTCGAAGTCGCCAAGGGCGACATCAGCAAGGGCGCACGCATCGTCGGCGGGGCGGTCGGTGCGATGTGCCCCGATCAGACAGACAAGATCAGCAGCTAGGGCTCGGGTCGGACGGTAGCGCGGTTAGAGTGAGATGACCCTTCCAGATCGGAGTCCATCCATGCGTGTGCGTACCCTGCTCATCACCCCGCTCATCGCGAGTGTCGCGCTACTGTCCGTTGCCTGCGGGTCCGACTCCGACTCCGACTCGGACACGAACTCGACGCAACGACAGGCCTACTTGTCCGCCGTGAAACTGAGCGGCGTCACATTCGCCGACGACGACGAAGCGATCTCGGTGGGCCGCAAGATCTGCGAAGACGTCAAGAGCGGCACGAGCATGTCCGACGCCGCGAAGAGCGTGAGTCAGGCGTCCAACACCGCGCAGGGCGCCGCGGTCGTCGGCGCCGCGATCGGGTCGTTGTGTCCCGGCGCGGCGAGCGAGATGCTGCCGGACTCGTCCGACCTCCCGACCATGCCGAGCATCGATCTGCCGGGCTAGAGTTCGGGCGACCTCCCGACCATGCCGACCATGCCGAGCATCGATCTGCCGGGCTAGAGTTCGGGCGACCTCCCGACCATGCCGAGCATCGACCTGCCGGGCTAGAGTTCGGGACGCTAGAGTTCCGGACGCTGCCGCATCGATCCGCTCGCGTCGATTTCGAGCACGGTGTCGATGCCGATCCGCTGCAGGAACGGGTAGTCGTGGCTGACGACGACGAGTGCGCCGCGATAGGCGTCGAGCGCCTCGGCGAGTTGCTGCACGCTCGTGACGTCCAGGTTGTTGGTCGGCTCGTCCAGGATGAGCAGCTGGGTCGGCGGTTCCGCGAACAACAGCTTGGCGAGGACGACGCGAAAACGTTCGCCGCCGGACAGTGTGGACACTGGACGGTCGACGGCCGCTCCGCGAATCAGTAACCGCGCGAGGCGGTTCCGGATGTCGCCGGGCTCGGCGCCGGGGGCGGCTGCCTGCACGTTGGCGAGAGCACTCGCCGCGTCGTCGAGCCCGTCGAGTCGCTGGGGGAGATAGCCGTAGGAGTCGGTGAGCAGTCGCCCCGCCACCCGCCCGGTGACTGGATCGGCGCCCGTCACGAGCTGAGTCAGCAGCGTCGACTTGCCCGATCCGTTCGGCCCGACGACCGCGACTCGTTCCGGACCTTGAACGACGACGACGCCGTGCGCGGTGGTGAACTCAACCAGACGTCGGCTGCGCGGCAGGTCGGGTGCGGGCAGGTCGAGGCTGATGTGGTCGTCGTCGCGGATACGGGCGTCGGCGGCGTCGACTGCCGCCTGCGCCGCATCGACCTTGCTGTCGAGAGTGCCGCGCAGAGATCCCGCCGACTCCTGTGCTCGACGTTTGCGCGCCCCGGCCAGGATCTTGGGCAGCCCGCCGTCGGCTTGCGCCTTCTTGCCCGCGCGGGCGCGGTGCGCGAGCCGGGTCTCGGCGTCGACGCGCTGGCGCTTCTCGGCCTTCAACGTCTGCTGGGCGGTGCGCGCGGCCTGGACCGCCGCCGACTGCTCGGCTTCGACGGACTCGCGCCACGCGCTGTAGGGTCCGCCGAACGTCGTGATCGAACCGCCGTACAGTTCGGCCGTCACGTCCATGCGTTCGAGGAGTTCGAGGTCGTGGCTGACGACGATCAGGGTACCGGGCCAGTCGTCGACGAGGCCCGCGAGCCTGGCCCGGGTGGCTCGATCGAGGTTGTTGGTCGGCTCGTCCAGCAGGGTGACCGGGGTGCGGCGCAGGGACAGGCCGGTGACGGCGAGGAGCACGGCTTCCCCGCCGGACACGTCGGCGACGCTCCGATCGAGGTGTGCGGCGGAGAAGCCGATCCGGTCGAGGGCCGCTTCGACGCGGGACTCGATGTCCCAGTCGTCGCCGACCGTCTCGAAGTGGGCTTCGTCGACGTCGCCGGACTCGATCGCGCGCAGGGCGGCGAGCACATGATCGACACCGAGGAGTCGAGCGACGTCGGTGGCGGCGTCCAGAGTGAGGGTCTGGGGCAGGTAGCCGACCTCGCCAGCGGTGTCGATGTGTCCACTCGTCGGGGTGAGGTCACCGGCGATCAAGCGCAGGAGCGTCGACTTCCCCGAGCCGTTGCGGCCGACGAGACCGGTGCGCCCCTCGGTGAACGCGCCGTCGACGTGCGCGAGAGCGACTGACCCGTCCGGCCAGGTGAAGGAGACGTCGCGCAATGCGACGGAGGAGTGCGTGGAAGTAGGCATGTGGCGGCGACCTTACCGAGGCGCCCGGCGGCGCGCACCTGATTTCCGCCTGCGACATATGCCCGGTTGTGAGACGGATGAGGAACTCACTAGACATAGCGTCAGTGAAACTCTTATGGTGGGTGAGTGTGACTCGGACCACCGCGTGACGGGGGCAGCACGATTCGGACAGGAGTGGACTCATGACAGACAAGAGGGTTGCGATCATCGGAGCGGGGTGCTCCGGCTTCACGACCGCGAAACGGCTGAAAGACCACGGTATCGACTTCGACTGTTTCGAGATGTCCGACGACGTCGGCGGCAACTGGTACTACGGAAACCCGAACGGCCGGTCGGCCTGCTACCAGTCGCTGCACATCGACACCTCAACAACCAGGCTGGAGTTCGAAGACTTTCCCGCGCCGTCGGACTGGCCGCATTTCCCGCACCACACGCTCATCCACCAATACTTCCGCGACTACGTCGACCACTTCGGCCTCCGCGACTCGATCCACTTCGGTACCGCCGTCGAACGGGCCGCGCGCCGCGCCGGAGGCGGATGGAATCTGACCCTCAGCTCCGGTGACGAACAGTTCTACGACGCATTGGTCGTGGCTAACGGGCATCATTGGAATCCGTTCGTCCCCGACTACCCCGGGCATTTCGACGGCGAGATCATCCACAGCCACGACTATCGAACACCCGTAGACCCCGTCGACATGCACGGCAAGCGCGTGATGGTGGTCGGCATGGGCAATTCCGGACTCGACGTCGCGTCCGAGGTGTCCAATCGGACCGTCGCCGGGCACGTCTGGGTGTCGGCGCGGCGCGGAGTCTGGGTGCTCTCGAAGTACCGCGGCGGAAAGCCGGCCGACAAGATGATGATGCCGCCGTGGATGCCCAAGAAGCTCGGTCTCGCGATCTCGCGGCGCGCGATCAAGAAGTCGCTGGGCAGCATGGAGGATTACGGGCTGCCCAAGCCCGACCACGAGCCCCTGTCCGCGCACCCGTCGGTCAGCATCGACTTCCTCGCCAAAGCCGGCTCCGGCGACCTGACGTGTGTGCCGGCGATCGAACGGTTCGACGGCGACGCCGTCGTCCTCACCGACGGACGCCGGATCGACGTGGACGTGATCGTGATGGCGACCGGCTACCGGATGTCGTTCCCGTTCTTCGACGACCCGGCCCTGCTGCCCGGCGATGACCACCGGTACCCGCTGTTCAAACGGATCGTGCGCCCCGGTGTCGACGACCTGTACTTCGCGGGTCTCGCGCAGTCGTCGCCGACCATCGTCAACCTCGCCGAACAGCAGAGCAAGCTCATCGCCGCTCATCTCGCAGGGCACTACCGACTGCCGACGGAAGACGAGATGCGGACCGCCGTCGCGCAGGACGAACGACGACACCTCGGGCAGTACTACAACGCCCCGCGTCACACCATCCAGATCGACTTCGCCCGGTACACCAGGGATCTCCTCGCCGAGATCGAGGCCGGTGCGCAGCGGGGGCGCGAACCGGTGGGCACGCGGTGACGGTCGACGGTGCCTGTGCCGCCGAGTTCGCCGGGGTGCGTGCGGCTTTCGAAGCCGAGTTCGACGCCGGACGCGAGGTGGGGGCCTCGCTGTGCGTCATGGTCGGCGACGACGTGGCGGTGGACCTGTGGGGCGGCGTCGCCGACATCGCAACGGCCCGGCCGTGGCAGCGGGACACCGTCGCCACCACCTACTCGGTGACCAAGACGATGACGGCCCTGGTGATCCTGGCCCTGGCCGACCGCGGTCTTCTCGACGTCGACCAGCCCGTCGCCCGATACTGGCCGGAGTTCGGCCGGGCGGGCAAGAGCGAGGTGACCGTCGGCCAGATCCTCGACCATACGTCGGGTGTCTCCGGTTGGGAGAAGCCGATGACGATCGACGACCTCTACCGACAACACGACGCGGCCGCCGCGCTCGCCGACCAGGCGCCGTGGTGGACGCCGGGCGACGGCTCCGGCTACCACGCGCTCACCTTCGGCACGATCCTTGGCGAGGTGGTGCAGCGGGTCACCGGTACGACGCTCGGACAGTTTCTCGAAGCCGAGATCGCCGGCCCGCTCGGAGCCGACTTCCGCATCGGCATGCGCAGCGGTCTCGACCGGATCGCCCCACTGGTGCCACCGCCTCCCAGCGGATTCGACCTGGGTTCGCTGGCCCCGGACGTCGAACCCCGGCGAACCCTGGGCAATCCGGTGTTCTCACCGACAGTCACGGCGGATCCGGCGTTCGTCGCCGCCGAACTCGGTGCAGTGAACGGGCAAGGGAACGCACGGTCGGTCGCGCTCGTCCAATCGGTCGTCACAGGTCGCGGCCGGGCTCGCGGTCGCGCGATTCTGTCCTCGGAGACAGCGGACCGCCTCTTCGAACCGAGAACCGACGGGACCGATCGGGTCCTCGGCGTGCCGGTCAGCTTCGGTCTCGGGTGGGCGCTGTCGAGTCCGGCGATGCCGGGCGTGCCCGACGGACAGGTGTGCTGGTGGACGGGATTCGGCGGCTCCGTCGTCTCCTGCGACGCCGGCCGCGGCATCACCGTCGCCTACGTCATGAACGCGATGTCGCCTCAGCTGATCGGCGCCGAACGTCCGAACAGGTATCTGGCCGCCGTGTACGAGTCGCTCTGACCGGGCCGGTGTCGCTGTGCGCGGTGCCCGGAAACAACTTCGGCACTTTCTTTCGGCCGTACGCCGAAAGAAAGTGCCGAAGTGCATTCAGGCGTCTTGGACTCGGAACGACACGGCCTTGAGGAGGATGTCGCCGATGTCCTTCGGGTCGTGGGCGATGAAGGAGCTGCCGCCGGTGGCCTCCGAGATTCGCTTGAGGGCGTCGGCATCGGCGTCGTCGGAGATCCCGATGGTGATGATCGGGATGCGTCGCGCCGGGTTCTTCATGATGTTCAACTCCGAGACGAGCTGGTTGAGCGTGATGCTGTGCGCCACCTCGTTGCGGCCGTCGGTCATCAGAATCACGCTGTTCGAATAGGCGGGATCGTACGTGTCGTAGACCTTCCTGAACGCGGCCAATGCGGTGTCGTAGAGGCCGGTGCCGCCGTGCAGGTTCTTCAGACTCGAATCGATGGCCTTGCCGAGGACGTCACGGTTGAGGACGCCGCCGGTCTTGGCCATGATCGGTGCGATCGGTGCGACCTCGCGGTAGGGGACGCCCGGGCCGCCGCGGTCGATGCTGAACTCCCAGTAGCCGAGCGCGGTGTTCTTGGGAAATTCGGCCAGGCCGTAGATGGAGGCGTCGCGCAGGAGTTGCGCACGTGATCGTCCGCCTGCGTCGAGGCGCATCGACCCCGACACGTCCTGGACGACGAGCGCGCGGATCGGGCGGGTCAAAGCCGCCCACTTGCGTTCGATGTTGTCGATGAACGCCCGCTCGGGCGCCTCGATCATGGTGACGTCGCCGACGCCCTGGCCGTCGGCGAGCGGCGCCCCGTCGGCCGGCCGGATGTGGTGCGCCGCGCGGATCCGGTCGCCTTCGTCGGTCTTCGCCGTCTCCGCGAGCGCACCGATCGCGCCATTGGAAATGACCGCTCTGGCGGAGGGAGCGACGTTCGCGATGCGGTAGTCGAGGGCGACCGTGCCGGTCTGCGGGACGGCCGCGGTCAGCGGAGAGTCGGAGTCCCCGTCGGTGAACCCGGCATAGGTCCGCTCGGAGACGAGGGCGAGCGACGGGGCGTCGTCGTCGGCCATCTTCTTCAGGTCCGGTGCGCCGTCCTCGTCGTTCATGCGCAGCGCGCGGCCGGTCAGCGTCTGAACCAGCTCGGTGTGCGTCATCGATCCCTGCGACATCTCAGCGAGCGCACCGACGACCGCGGCGTTGCTGACATCGCTGACGGCGGGCGGATCGACGCGGAGCGCGGGCATCGAGAGGACCTTCGACCACGACGGGAGGCCGGGCAGGTCACGCCCCGCGACAACGATCGGCGACGTCCCGATCGACGGGCCGATACCCGTCCACGAGTGGCCGAGCGCCGTCCCGACCTGACGGATGCGCGACTGTGACTCGGCGACCCAGATGTCCGGGATCTCGTCGCCTCCGAGCCGGTCGCTGACGTGGCTGGCGGGCACCGCTTCCACGGTGTAGTCGAAGCAGGATGTGCTCTCTGCCTGGTCGGCGAGCTCGGTCACGTAGTCGGCGAGGTCGCCTTCGGCGATGACCGACACGGGTCGGACCTCGTCGCAGGTTGACCGAGTCTTGTCCCAGACGACGTAGGCGCCGACCGCGAGGACTGCGACGAGTGCGACGGACAGTCCGACCCGCAGCCCGGCGCGGCGCGGTGCGCCGCCGTCGGTGTTGTTGTCGTGTCGACCCATCGGGGGCGCCTCCTTGCGAGAATGTCGTGATCGCGAAGAAGGCTAGCGCACGGACGTGAGACGCGGCACATCGGTATGCCCGAGTGGTGGAACTCGACGATCCTCCGCGTGTCGCGGCGTGTTTGCCGAGACGCGCCGACATGTTTGCCGAATCAGTCCTCGGTGGCCCGACGCTCGTAGTCGGCTCGGACCGTGGACCCCTTCAGAGTCGAGACCTGGTCGGGGACCATGACGCGCATCAGGCGGTCGCGCACCGGTTGCGGCAGAACCCCCGAGAAGGCGACGAGAGGGCCGACGTACGCGGGCACCCAGGTCTGGAAGCGGCGACGTCCCACCGTGCTCACCACGGCGTCCGCGACCTCCGCAGGCGCAAGCGTCCGCACCGAGCCCGACGAGGTGCCGGCCGCGAGTTCGGTGTCGACGACGGTCGGCATCACGACGGAGAGGGTAACGCCGCTGCCGCGCAACTCCTCGCGGACGCCGGTCAGATAGCCGAGCACACCGTGCTTGGTGGCCGCGTACGTCGATTCGCCGGGCGGTGCGAGGCGGGACGCCGCCGACGCGACGGTGACGATCTGGCCTGCACCGCGCGCACGCATGGCGGGTGCGGCGAGTCGGACGCCGCGGATGACGCCGAGTAGGTTGACCGACACCATTGCCTCGGACGCTCGGGCGGGCTCGGTGTCGAACGGACCGACCCGCATGACGCCCGCGTTGTTGACGAGGACGTCGATCGGTCCGAGGTCGGTCGCGGCGGCGTCGAGGAACGACTGGAACGACGGGTCGTCGGTCACGTCGAGGGCATAGCCGCGGACCGTGCCGCCGTCGGTCGACAGCGATGTCGCAGCCTCGCGGGCCGCGTCGGCGTCCACGTCGCCGATCGCGACGCGCGCGCCTTCGTCGACGAGTCGTCTGGCGATCGCGAGACCGATGCCGCGGGCCGCACCAGTCACTGCGACCGTCGAGCCTGCGACGGCTCCACTGTGCTTGTCCCTCGAGCGCCCGATCACCATGCGCACATCCAATCATGGCCGGGACCTTCATGACGGTGAGGGTTCGCCGGGGTCGTTCGGCGCGCGGCCATGAACGCGCGGTCCTACGTTGCGTCGGAGGTGGCGGGCGCGTCCTCGACGACCTTGCGCGGAGTGAACCAGCCGAGGAACACGGCTCCGACGGCCAGCACGCCCCCGAGCACCACGAACGCGGTCTGTAACGGTTCCTCGAACGCGGACCGCGCCCCGGCGGTGATGTGGTCGGCGATCGGTGAGGCCACCGGAGGCAGTTCGTCGCTGACCTTCACCGCACCGGCCATCGAGCCGCGGATCGCGTCGTCGGCGATCGCGGCCGCATCGGGGTCGATCTTCTCCAGTCGAGTTCTCGCCTCGTCGGCGGTGGGGCCGATCCGGTCCTCGTAGCCTGCGGCCATGATGCTGCCGGCGAGGGCGATGCCGATCGCGGCGCCGAGTTCGCGAGCTGTGTCGTTGACTGCCGACCCGACCCCCTGGTTGTCCAGCGGCGTGTTCGACATGATGGCCGTGGTCGACGGCGCCGTCGACAGGCCGATACCGACGGCGCAGACACCGAGCAGCACGCCGACCTTCCAGTACACGTCGATCTCGAAGACGCCCAACGCGATCACGCCGACGGCGGCTATGCCGATGCCGATCGCCAGCACGAACCGCAAGGAGTCGAACCGCACGGCCACCCAGTTGCCGATCATGGCGAAGGCGCCGACGCCGACAACCATCGGGAACAGGGCGACCGCCGACTTGAGCGGGGAGTAGCCGAACACGAGCTGCAACTGCTGGAGGATCAAGAAGAACGCGCCGAACGAGGCGAGGAACTGCAACGCCACCGCGAGCGACCCGGACGCGAACGCGCGGTTCCTGAACAAGTCGACATCGAGCAGCGGATCGGCGCGCCTGCGCTCGATGACGATGAACGCCGCGATCAACGCGATGCCGCCGATCAGGCAGACCAGGATCAACGGATCCGACCAGCCGCGGTGGGGCGCCTCCAGGAGACCGAAGACGACGCCCGCGATGGCGGTCATCGACGTGAGCGACCCGCCGACGTCGAACCTGCCCGGATTCTCGTCCTTCGACGAGCCGACGGTCAGCACGAGCACGAACACGACGGCTGTGGACGCGGCGAAGGTGATGAAGACCGAATGCCAGTGGAAATAGTTGAGGAGGACTCCGGTGATGAAGAACCCGGCGATCGCGCCCGCACCTGCGACGGCAGCCCACACACTGATCGCCACGGCGCGCTTGTCCGTCGGGACGCCCGCGGTAATCAGCGACAGCGTGGTCGGCATGATCAGCGCGGCGCCCGCACCCGCGACGACGCGCGTGATGATCAGCTCGGTCGGTCCGTCGACCCAGATCGCGGCGACTGATCCGGCGCCGAACACGACGAGACCCACCAGGAGGACGCCACGTCTGCCCACGCGGTCGCCGATCGCACCGGCCGGGAGTAGGAGCGCGGCGAGGGCGAGGGTGTAGCTGTCGAGGATCCACGTCATCTGCGCGTTGGTGGCGCCGGTGTCGGCTGCGATATCGGGCAGTGCAGTATTGAGGGCGGCCATGGCCGCGACGACGAGGCTGACCGCGGCGCACGCGATGAGGACGAGCCACGCGGCCCGGACGGTCGTCGTTCTGTCATCGGTTCGATATCCAACACGCATCGTCAGTTCACCTGTTTCTCTAGCAACTTGTGTAACTGTAGTCACACGGGAAGATAACCACCCCGAACGAGCGAAAGTGGATGATCATGGCTGCAGATCGAGTCGCGCGGTCTTCCGAACTGAGCGAGGTCCGACTCCACCTCGGACGACTGCTGGTGTTGGTGGCGGGGGTGGTCGGGATCATCGCCCTTCTCGTCCTCATCGTCACCACCGCCGCCTGACTGCTATTGCGTACCCGGTATCACCTGACCGGGTACTACGTGATTGACGGCAAGACGCCGCCCGACGCGAAGCGCGTCGAGCGGCGTCAGAACCGGGCATCGTCAGGCAGCGTACTTCTCAATGACGCCGCCCACCGGGACGAGCGCGTCGATGACGTAACCCTTCGCCTTGCCACGCAGGCTCTTGTAGGCCTTCGTGAGACCCGACGGCGCAGACTGCGCCCGGCCGTCGGTCACGGCGAGCAGTGCCTCGGCCGCGGCGTCGCCGTTCGCGGCCAGGTGATTGCCGAACGGCGTGCCCGTGGGCTTGGAGTCCCAGAACGGAGACAGGGCGGTCAGGAAGTCCGGCAGCATCTTGTTCGTCGCGCTCGCGACGACGCCGGGCTTCACCTTCTGGGCAGCCGAGTAGGCGGCCTTGACCGCGGTGCCGGACAGGCCCGACTGCTTCTTCACCTCCGCGTCGATGACGTCGGTGAAGTCGGACGTCATCGCCTCTCGGTTGGCGTCGAGAACGGGAAGCAGGGACGTGGACATGCAGGTCCTTTCGGCTAGGAAGTGCTGAATACGACATTGCCCAGGGCTGCGGCGCCGTCTCGTTCGACGACGCTCACCGCCGCGAGCAGTCGCTCGCCATCTTCCCAGGCCTCGATCTGCAACGTCTCGCCGGGGAACACGATTCCGGCGAAACTCACGGAGTAGTCGACGATCTTCGACGCGTCTCCGCCGTAGATCTGGTCGACGACGGCCCGGCAGACCGAGCCGTAGGTGCACAGCCCGTGCAGGATGGGTCGAGGGAATCCGGCGCGCTCGGCGAACGCCGGATCGCTGTGGAGGGGGTTGCGGTCGCCGCACAACCGGTACAGCAGCGCCTGTTGCGGCAGCGTCGGAACCGCGATGGAGTGGTCGGGCGCGCGGTCGGGGAGGTCGACGCGTGTCGATGCGCCGCGGTCGCCGCCGAACCCGCCTTCGCCCTTCGCGAAGATCGACGACCGAGCCGTCCACAGCGGGGCGCCTGCCTCGTCGACGGTCTCCGACTCCTGGATGATGACGGCGGCCGACCCCTTGTCCTGGACCTCGGCGATCCGGGTGCGCATGGTCGCGGTGCCGGTCGCGGGAAGCGGTCGATGCACGCGGACCTGCTGGCTGCCGTGGACGACCTTCGCGAGGTCGATGTCGACGCCGGGGAACTCGACCTTGGGGGCCTGCGTCGCAAGGAAGTTCGCGGCGACTGTCGCGAACGACGGCAACGTCTTCGGTTCGACGTCGTCGACGTACTGGAGGCCGACGACGTCCATCGGGTCGGCTGCGCCGCCGACGGCGAGGTTGTAGAGCGCGATCTCGCGCGGCGTCCACGAGAAGGTCTGTTCGCCCAGGTCGGCGCCGACGGCGATGGCGGGATCGATGGGCATGTCAGGCCTCCGCCGCGGTAGTGGCCTGCGTCTGCGACTTGGCGGCGGCGTCGAGGGCAGCCAGGTAGCCGAACACGAGAGCCGGACCGATGGTGGCGCCGGGGCCCGCATACGTGTGCCCCATGACGGGGGCGCTGGTGTTGCCCGCCGCGTACAGCCCCTCGATCACCGAACCGTCCTCGCGTAGGGCGCGTCCGTGGACGTCGGTGTCGATGCCGCCCTTAGTGCCGAGGTCGCCCGGCACCATCTTGGCCGCATAGAACGGACCCTTGTCGACCGGGCCGAGGCTCGGGTTCGGCTTGTTCGTGATGTCGCCGTAGTAGTGGTCGTACGAGCTGTCCCCGCGGTGGAAGTCGTCGTCCTTGCCCACGCGAGCGAACTCGTTGAAACGCGCCGTGGTGGCGGCCAGCTCATCGGCGGGCAGACCGGTCTTCTCGGCGAGCTCGGCGAGGGTGTTCGCCTTCACCACGACGCCCGACTTGAGCCAGCTCTTGGGTAGCGGCTGGCGTGCGGTGACACCGGCGAACATGTAGCGGTTGCGGCAACGCTGGTCGAAGATCAGCCACGACGGCACGTTGTCGCCGGGGCCGTCGCCCTGGCCGAACTCGCCGCCGTACATCCGGTGGACGGCTTCGACGTACGGAAGCGACTCGTTCATGAAGCGTTCCCCGCGGAGATTGACGATGAACGTGCCAGGCACCGACCGCTCGGACAGCGCGAACCACGGACCCTTGGGGAGCGGGATCGTCGGACCCCACCACGCATCGTCCATGATCGAGACGCCCGCGCCGGTCTTGAGTGCTGCGGTGATGCCGTCACCGGTGTTCGACGACGCGCCGGTCGTCCACTCGGTGCCGATCGGCGCCCGCTGGTGCTCCGCACGCATCTTCTCGTTGTGCTCGAAGCCGCCGGACGCGAGGATCACGCCGCGCCGCGCACGCAGTTCAGTCCGGACGCCGTCGACCTCGACGACCACGCCGACGACCTTGCCGTCTTCGGTGAGGAGATCGACGAGCGGCGTGTCGAACCGGATGTCGACGCCTGCCTCACGGCAGCCGAGCAGCAGTTCGGCGGCCAGTGCCGCGCCCATCGCGATCAGCTTCTTGCCGCGGGTACGGGCCCAGAAGAAGCGAAGACCGACCTTCATCATCCGCTGGATTCCGCGCCAGTGCCGCATGCCGATGTTGAGCCAGCGGTAGTCGGACTGCAGCACCACCATGTTCAGCGGAGCCTTCGTGTACTGCGGGTGCAGTGTCTTCAGATCGTCGCCGAGGCGGGCGGCGTCGAACGGCTTCGGTTCCACCGAGCGTCCGCCCGCACGGCCGCCGGGGGCCTCGGGGTAGTAGTCGGAGTAGCCGTTGACCCATTCGAGGTCCAGCGGGGCGTGCGCCATCAGGTAGTCGAGCGCTTCGGGGCCGCGATCGATGTAGGTGTCGATCCGTTCGGCGGGCGCGTGCTCGCCGATGATCGCGTGGACATACTTGCGGGCTTCGTCGACGGTGTCGTCGACGCCGTCACGGCGCAGTACGCTGTTGTTCGGGATCCAGACGCCGCCGCCGGACCGGGACGTCGAGCCGCCCCAGTACGGTGACTTCTCGATCAGGACGGTGTTCAGGCCCTTGGTCTTCGCGGTCAGCGCTGCGGACAGCCCCGCTCCGCCTGCACCCACGACGATGACGTCGAACTCTTCGTTGGCCATGTACTTCCCTTCGTCCTCCAGCGTGGACGGATCCACAAAACTAGAACAAGTTATAGATTTCGCTACTGGACAGGTTAGACCAGTCGCGGGGACGGCGGAAGGACACGGTCCGGTGATTGAGTGTCGGTGATCACACGTTTACTGTCACACCTTCACTTGGGTCAGCAGCGGAGTGGTGGGCCCGGTGGAACCGCCGCGCGGTTCGACGGTGATCGCGAACGCGCTGGTGGAGTCGAGCGCATCGATGAGGATCGGCGTGCTGTCGTCGCCCGCGAACAGACCGGCGGAGACGGGCTGCGCCTGTTTGCCGACCATCCACAACTGCAGCGCGCGGTCGTCGGGCACCGGGTTCCGCACGTCGCGCAGGGTGGCCACCGCCTGATTGCGGGACTTGGAGCTCACCACCGTCAACACGCCGCGCGCACCGTCCAGATCGCCGACCGAGATCGTCGCGTCCTGCGCGCTGAACACGGCCGCGGCCGCCTCAGCCTGGACGTTCGTCGACGACTCGGGAACGGTGGTCCGGCCGACGAGCACACCGGCTCCGAACAGGACAGCGATCGAGGCGGCTGCGGCACCCACCGCGACGGCGATGCGGCGTCGGCGACGCGTGTGCAAGGGGATGGGGCCGCTGCGACCGATATTCGCATCGAAGTCGGCGAGCACCCGCGCCCGCAGCGCGTCGGGGGCCTCGTGCGTGTAGCGCCGACTGTAGTCGTGCATGAGATTCCGGACGTCGGTGATCCGTGCCTCGTACTCGGCTCGCACAGTCGGGCCGAGCAGGTCGAGCTGGACGTCGACCTCGTCGCTCTCGGCGACGGGAAGCGCGTCGATGGCGTAGAGCTCGATGTGGTCGTCGAGCCACTCGCGGTTCGCCTCGTGTCTCGTCTCGTCGTTCGTCATAGGTTCTCCGGTCTACACTTCTTCGGTCTTCACACAGTGGCGCAGACTACGCAGTCCGTCACGGATACGAGACTTGATGGTCGGCAGTGGGGTCGCCGTGTATGCGGCGACCTCGGGGTACGTCATCCCGTCGAAGTACGAGAGTTCGATGCTGTCGCGTTGAAGGTTCGTGAGCCTGCCGAGGCAGCGACGCAGCGTGAGCGTCTCCTCGTGCTGTTCGACAACCTCGACGAGCGGCGTCGACGGGACGGCTGTGTTGGCGCTGGTGTATTCCGAACCCCGCCGTCGATACAGTTCCTCGGATCGGATCCGATCCACCGAACGGCGGTGAGCGATCGTCAACATCCAGTTCACGACGCTGCCGCGTGCCGAACTGTAGCGATGCGCCTGCTGCCAGAAGTGCAGGTATGACTCCTGGACGACCTCCTCGGCGTGGCTTCGATCGTTGAGCACGCGCAGGGCGAGACCGTACACGCGTGCATTGGTCAGATCGTAGAGCCGCGCGAACGCCGAGTGGTCGCCGTCGGCCGACGCGGCCAGCAGTCGCGACAGTTCCGTGCCGTCAGTCGGACTTGGGTGCATGGTCACCTCTTCGTCATCTGCTCGCCGACCGTCGATACAGCCAGAGCGAGAGCGGAATGCAAATGACCAACAGGGTTCCGCTCCACGCCAGTCCGTAAACCAGTGCGTGGTCGGCGGGCCAGCCGGTCGGGTCTGGGAAGTCGGGCGGGGACGCGTTTCCGAACAGGTCTCGGCATGCGGTGGCGACCGCGGTCACCGGATTCCATTCGGCGATCGTGCGGAGCGGTCCGGGCAGGCTGGCCGCCGAGATGAACGCGCTCGACAGGAACGTCACCGGGAACATCCAGAGGAAGCCGACACTCTGTGCGACCTCCACGTTCCGGGCGACGAGGCCGGTGACCGCACCGACCCACGCCATCGCGAGCGCGAAGAACAACAGCAGCACGAACGCGATCACCGCGTCGGCCGCGCTGCCACGGATGCGCCACCCGATGGCGAAGCCGCACGCCACCATCACCACGAGCCCGACAGCGCCCAGCACCATGTCGGACGTGACGCGGCCCGCGATCACCGCGAGTCTGGACATGGGCAGCGACCGCAACCGGTCGACGATCCCTGCCGACAGGTCGTTGGCGAGCCCGACGGTGGTGAACGCCGAGTTGAACAGGACGGTTTGGGCGAAGATACCCGCCATCAGGAACTCCCGGTACTCACCGCCGCCGAGCGTGGCCCCGAAGACATATGCGAACAGGAACACGAACATCAACGGCTGCACGGTCGCGCTCAGCAGTAGCGTCGGGATGCGTCGAACAGTGATCAGGTTGCGTTCGACCAGTACCGCGGTGTCAGCGAACATCATCGACTCCTTCTGTTTCGTCGCCGGGTTCGCCTGCCGCTCGCTCGTCCGGTTCGGTGAGAGCGAGGAAGACGTTCTCGAGTGTCGGAGCGGTCACGGAGGCGTCGACGACGTCGGCGTCTATCCCGTGCAGCGCCCGCACCGCGGCCACCGCGCTGCGGGTGCCCCCGTCGACCCGGACTCGGAAGCGCACCTCGTCGAGTTGTTCGGGGTTTCCCGAGCCGACGTGGGCGAGCGTCGTCATCACGTCGACCGCATGTCGGAGTGCGCCGGTCCGCGTGAGTTCCACGGTGAGGCAGGCGTCCCCGAACTCGCGTTTGAGTGATTCGGGTGTGCCGCGGGCATGCACGGCGCCGCCGTGGACGACGGTGATGTCGTCGGCCAACTCGTCGGCCTCCTCGAGATATTGCGTGGTGAGCAGGATCGTGGCACCCGTCCGGGTCAACTCGTCGATCGCACGCCAGATCTGTCGGCGACCGCGCGGGTCCAGACCGGTCGTGGGCTCGTCGAGGATCACCAGGCTCGGTCGGTTGATGATGGCGCCCGCGAGGTCGAGACGTCGCCGCATCCCGCCCGAGTACGTCCGCATCGGTCGGTCGGCAGCCGCCGTGAGATCGAGCTCGTCGATCATCTCGCGCGCCCTGGCCGACGCCTGACGACGCGACATCCCGTACAGCTGGGCCACCATGCGGAGGTTCTCGAACCCGCTGAGGTTGCCGTCGACCGCAGCGTACTGGCCGGACACTCCGATGAGTCCGCGGACGGCGGACGGGTCGGCGACCGCGTCGACGCCGTCGATCAGGATCTCGCCCGAATCGGGGCGAAGGAGGGTCGCCACCATCGAGACGGTGGTCGTCTTGCCCGCACCGTTCGGCCCGAGGATCGCGTGAATCGACCCGGCGGGCACGGTGAGGTCGAGGTGATCGACCGCGGTGTGCCTCGTGCCCCGCCCGAACGGTCCGCTTGCGAAGGTCTTCGTGACGCCTCGCAGGACGAGGGCGTGCCTGACCGAAGTGGGGCTGACCGGTGCTGGGGTGACCGATGTGGCGGCCGTCCCCTCAGCGTCGCGGTCAGCGGCTGAGGCGCCCCGATCGATGGTGCCTGTCCCGCCGCTGGTGTCTGTCCCGTCGATGGTGCCTGCCCCGTCGCTGGTGGATACCCCGTCGCTGGTAAATACACTGTGGCGTCCCACGGACTTCCTCTCAGTGGTCGTTTCGCGGCGTCGACTCGGCCGCGGCTCGGTCCATGGACGCGATGAGGCTCGCCGGGCGCATGTCCGTCCAGTTGGCCTCCACGTAGTCGAGGCATTCGGTCTGCCCGTCGGGACCGAACACTCTCGTCCAGCCGTGCGGCACCGGAGCGAATTCGGGCCACAGCGAGTGCTGGCGTTCGTGGTTGACCAACACCAGGAAGGTTCCGTCGGCGTCGTCGAACGGGTTGGGGGTCATCAGATCTCCTTTCGGGAGGCAGCGCGGCCGGCGTCGGCTGCTCGGTTCGGTCGGCGGTTCTCGACGATGTGCCCGAACTGTGCGACGTTGCCGGGCAACAGCATGCGGGCGTGGGTGCAGTCGGCGCGGACATCGGTGAGGGTCCCCGTGACGCGGTCGGTCCAATCGGCGCGGGGATCGATCCCGGTGTCGGAGCGGGTCGCGGTCACGAACACGGCGTCGCCGGTGAAGACACGCGGCCGCCAGTGCCGGGCGAGTGGGCCGGCGGCTTCGAACGTCGCCCGGACCGCGTCGAGGTCGTCGGGTGTCAGCTCCGCCAACGGCCCGCCGGACGCCCGGACCGCCGCCGACAGCGCGGAGGGATCGGGAGTCTCGGAATCGTCGGGCAGAGCGGGGGCGTCGATGCCGAACTCACCGAGCAGGTCGCTCACGGACTCGCGGGGTAGATCCGCGTGCTCGGCGAGCACGTAGGAGTCGAGCAGCACCAGCTGCTCCACTCGTTCACCGGATTGCTGCAGGGCCACGCCGATCTCGTGCGCGATCATCCCGCCGAGCGACCACCCGAGGAGCCGGTACGGCCCGTGCGGCGCGACCTCGCGGATCCGTCGCACATAGTCGGCGGCGAGTTCGTCGATCGACTCGGCGGCGTCGGCGCCCGACAGTGCTGGGCTCTGTAGACCGTAGACGGGGCGGCCGTCGTCGACGTGGGGCAGCACGGTGGTGAAGCTCCACGCGAGTCCGATCGCCGGGTGCACGACGAACAGCGGGGTCTTCGTCGTGCCCGGGTCGCCCCGGCGGAGCGTCAACAGCGGCGCGAGCGCAGGCGACACAGCTGCGGACATGGACGAGGCGGACGTGGACGAGGCGGACGTGGACGGGGCGGATGTGGAGGGCGCGGAACGGTCACCGTCGTCGAGGTCGGTGACGGCGGCCGCCAGTTCGACTGGCGTCGGTGCGGCGAACACATCCGGCACGGTGAGCGCGAAGCCTGCCTCCCTCAGCCGAGTGGCGAGCGTGGTGGCGAGCAGTGAGTCGCCGCCGACGTCGAAGAAGTTGTCGTCGCGGCCGACTCGGTCGACGCCGAGGACGGCGGCGAACGCGTCGGCGACCCGTTGCTCGGTCTCCCCGACGGGTGCGTCGCCGACGTCCGACCGTGCGGCCGGGGCCGTGAGTGCACGTCGGTCGACCTTTCCGACGGCGGTCAACGGGAGATGCTCGAGGGCCGTGACGGTGCTCGGCACCATGTGGCGTGGCAGTCGGCGAGCGACCGCCCGGCGCACCGCGGCCGTGTCGAGGGGCCCCGCGTCGGCTTCGGGCGTCACATAGCTGTGGAGAACCGCCAGCCCGGACGTGGTGTCGGCGATCGTGACGGCGGCGCGTACCCGGGAGACAGCGGTCAACGCGTCGTCGATCTCGCCGAGCTCGACGCGGAAGCCGCGGACCTGCACCTGGCCGTCGGTGCGGCCGATGTACTCCAGGCTCCTGTCCTCCCGGCTCCACCGGACGAGGTCGCCGGTCCGGTACATCCGCTGGCCGGCGAACTCGGGACCGAGGACCATCGGAGCCGCTGGATAGCGGGTCGACGTCAACGCTCGGCGCCCGTGATAGCCGCGCGTGATTTGTGGCCCGAGCAGATAGAGTTCGCCCGCGACGCCGGCGGGGACCGGGTGCAGACGGTCGTCGAGGACCACCGCGGACACGCCGTTGTTCGGGCTTCCGATCGTCACCCGGGCCTCGGGGGACAGCGGTGCCGAGCCGGTGGTGATGATCGTGGTCTCTGTCGGGCCGTACACGTTGAGCAGCGTCCGGCCCGGCGACCAGGCACGCACCAGGTCGGGTGCGACGGCTTCGCCGCCGACGGCGAGCGAGGTGAGTGAGGGCACCGCGTCCGCCGACATGGTGGCGACCGCCGCCGGGGTGATGAAGGCGTGCGTGACCCCGCTGCGCGCGAGGAAGTCCTGCAGGTCTGTTCCGCCGTAGACGCTCGTCGGCGCCACGACGAGGGTGGCCGCGCCGGCCGCCGCGAGCAGGAACTCGAGCACGGAGGCGTCGAAGCTCGGCGATGCGAAGTGCAGGACTCGCGACGTCGTGTCGGGCGCCATGCGGTCGGCGAGCTCGTCGTGGACGGCGGCCAGACCGCGGTGCGGCACGAGCACTCCCTTGGGCGTGCCCGTTGACCCCGAGGTGTAGATGACGTACGCGAGCTGGTCGACGTCGATCGGTCGGGGCAGTTCGTCGTCGTCGATCGGCGTGGCCGGAGTCACGGCCAACCGCCGCCGCATGTCCGGGTCGTCGAGCACGAGCGGCAGGACGCCGTCGGCGGGCAGGGCGGCCGCGTGCGCGGCGGTTGTGACGATCAGGTCGGCGCCGGAGTCGTCGAGCATGTGCGCGATCCGCTCGGCCGGGTACGTCGGGTCTACCGGGACGTAGGCGGCTCCGGTGCGCACCACCGCCCAGATCGTGACGATCGCCTCGAGTGATCGGGGGATGGCGACGGCGACGACTGATTCGGGTCGACGCGCCACGCCCTGCGTGAGCAGACGACGGGCGAGACGGTTCGCCCGCTCGGACAGGTCGCGATAGGTGACGTCCACGGTGGAGCCGTCGGCGTCCTCGGCGCTGACCGCGACGCCGTCGGGGTTGCGGCGGACCGCGTCGTCGAGCAGGTCGGCGTACGTTCGCGCGGTCGTCGCCGCGGGGCCCGACACCGGAGCGAGGCGGTCGACTTCGAGGGGGTCGGTGATCCGGATGTCGCCGACGCAGCGCTGCGGATCGGCGACGAGAGCGCGGACGACACGCAGTAGACGCACGCCCAGTTCCGCCGCGCCCGCACGGCTATACCGGTTCCGCGCGTACGTCAGCGACAGACCCGGCGCAGGCGATTGGGCGTTCATGCCGGTGACGGTGAACTGCAGGTCGAACTTCGCGGTGTGCGTGTCGAGTTCGGCTATCTCGCCGACCAGGTCCGCGGAGACCGGCATCTGCTCGCCTGCGATCGAGTCGGTGAAGTCGTGGACCGACAGGGCCACCTGGAACAGCGGGCCGCGACCGGGGACGCGTGGCGGGTTGACCGCGGAGACGACGTCGTCGAACGGTGCGGTGAGATGGTCCCAAGCATCGAGGTCCTGGGATCGGACGCGTTCGAGCAGCGACTGTGCGCTGGCGGTCCGATCGATCTCCGTGCGCAACGCGACGGTGTTGACGAACATGCCGACGGTCGCCCGGAAATCCGGGTCGCCGCGGCCGCCGCTCACCGCTGCACGAGTGTCGACCGGGGTGCCGATCACCAGGTCGTCGCCGGTCCCGAGCCGGTTGAGCAGCATCGCGAGGGCGGTGTGCAGAACGGTGAACGGCGATGTCGCGTTGCTGCGAGCGAATGCGGTGACGTCGTCGCGCAAATCGTCGTCGATCGGCAGGTCGACGCGGGCGCCGCCGGTCCGGTCGGCGACCGCGGGGTCGGCGTCGACACTCGTGGCTGCAGGCGCTCCGGTCAGGACCGACGTCCAGTAGCGCAGGTCGTCGGATTCGCGGGCGATGTCGTGCGCGGAAGCGTAGTCCCGATAGTCGGGGACCGCCGGTGCGTGGGCGATCTGCGGGTCGGCGGCTCCGGTCCGGGTGCGATACGCGTCGAGGAGGTCGCCGATGACGATCGGCATGGACCCGCCGTCCGCGGCGATGTGATGCAACACGATGATCAGTGCGTGCGAATCGCCGTCGCCGGTGAGCGCCGCGCGCAGCGGCGCGTCTCGGGTGAGGTCGAAGGGACGTTCGAGTAGGGCGGTGACCACAGCGCCCGTCCTCTCTGTTCCGGCCCCCGCTGTTCCTGAACTGTGACCGTCGACTTCGATGTCGCCGACCACCTGTTCGGGATCGTCGGATACGACGCCGACGGGGCCGATGTCGGTGTCGGTGTACGTCGTGCGGAGCACGGCGTGCCGCGTGACCACGTCGACCAGGGCGCCGCGGAGAGCCGCCGCGTCGAGGCTGCCGTGCAGACGCAGGACGAACGGCATCGCGTAGTCGACACTGTCCGGATCGCTGCGGTGCAACGACCAGATCCGCTTCTGCATCGGGGCCAGCGGGAAGCGGGTCGGGCGATCCGGCACGGCTTCGTCAGTCGCGACCCCAGGCGGTCGGGCGGCGGGCGTCCGCGTGTCCGGCGTGCCGACGTCCAGCAGCCGTGCCAGGTGCGCGATGCTCGGGTCGTCGAAGATCGTGCGGACCCGGATCGGCTCACCCCGATGGACGGCGTTGATCCGGCTGACCAGCGTCGTCGCTTGCAGCGACGTTCCGCCGAGCGCAAAGAAGTCGTCGTCGGCTCCGACGCTGCCGGCGGGCAGCCCGAGCGCGTCGGCCACGAGGTCGGCGAGCACGCTCTCGGCTCCCGGTGCGGGACGTCGTGACGGGACGCGTTCGGCGCGGCGCGGCGCGGGCAGAGCGGCATGGTCGATCTTGCCGTTCACCGTCAGCGGAATCGTGTCGATCTCGACGACGGTCGACGGGACCATCTGGCGGGGAAGCCGCTGCGCGGAGAAGGTGATGAGCTCGTCCTCGGTGACGCGGGCGTCGCCGAGTCCGGTCACGTAACTGACCAGGTGCGCGGTGTCGCCGGAGCCGACGACCTGGGTGACCGCGGCTCCGACGTTCGGGTGCCGGGCGAGCGTCGCATCGATCTCGTCGAGTTCGATGCGGAAGCCGCGCACCTTGACCTGGCGGTCGTTGCGTCCGTGGAATGTGAGGGTCCCGGACAGGTCGGTGGAGGCGAGGTCGCCGGTCCGGTACATGCGCTCGCCCGAACCGTCGATCGCGCTGACGAAGGCCGCACAGGTCTGCGCCGGACGGTTCAGGTATCCGCGCGCCAGCCCCGGACCCATCAGATACAGGTCGCCGGGCGCGAATGGGGGGACGGGCCTCAGCCGTGCGTCGAGGACGACCGCGCGGGCGCCGTCGACCGGCTCGCCGATGGTGATCGGGCGGTCGGGCGAGAGCGACGACATCATCGCCACGACGGTGGTCTCCGTGGGTCCGTAGCAGTTCAGGAAGGTGCGGCCCGGAGCCCACCGCGCGACCATCTCGCGGCCGAACGACTCGCCTCCCACACCGAGGCAGCGCAGGTCCGGCAGTTCGCGCGGCGCTGCCGCCGCCAGTGCTGCGGGGGTGACGAAGGCGTGGGTGATCCGGTGATCGGCGAGGAACTCGGTGAGTTCGTCACCGCCGTAGATCGAGGGCGGTGCGATCACCATCGTGGCGCCCGCATCGACCGCGAGGAGCAGTTCCAGCATCGAGGCGTCGAAGCCGGGCGACGCGAAGTGGAGGGTCCGGCTGTCGCCGTCGACGCCGTAGCGACGCGTCTGGGTCGCCGCGAACGCGGCGAGGCCGCGGTGGGTGACCGACGTGCCCTTCGGGGCTCCGGTGGTGCCGGAGGTGTAGATCACGTACGCGCATCCGTCGATTCGGCGTGTCGGGCGGTCCCGCAGTCGTCCTCGTGCACCGGGCAGATCGGCGGTCAACTCGTCGACGGTCAGCCACGGCAGGTCGTCGGGCGCCGTCGCGAGAACCTCCGGCGTGGTGACGCCGAGGACTGATCCGGAATCGGTCAGCATGTGGCGGACGCGGTCGACCGGGTGCCGCGGATCCACGGGTAGGACGGCGGCGCCTGCCTTCGTGATCGCCCATACGGCCAGCACCGAGTCCGCCGACCGGCCGATCGCCGCGGCGACGACGTCGTCGGAACAGACGCCGTACGCGGACAGGGTGCGCGCCCACCGATCGGTGATCCGGCCGGCTTCACGGTAGGTGAGTCGTCGGACACCGTCGTCGAGCGCGAGGTCGTCCGGCCACGTCCGCACTGCCCGATCGAGGAGGTCCGCGAGGTGGCGGGGCTCAGGGGCCGTCGCATGCGGGTCGGCGGGGCCGTCGCCGGGCCGGGCCACGTCGAAGTCGCCGATCCGGCGTTCCGGGTGGTCCGCGATCTGCTGAGCGAGAGCGGCGAACCGTTGAGCGAGGTCGGTGATCCGCTGCCGGCTGTAGAGCCCGACATCGTAGGTGAAGCGGGCGACACCGTCGCGGATCCGCAACTCGAGGTCGAAGCGGGCTCCGCCGGTGCCGATCTCGCGGGCCGTGGCAGTCATGTCGGCCAACCGGACCGCGACGTCGTCGGACGGGGCGTCGACGGTGAGTGCGACACCGAACAGCGGATGTCGTCCGGTGCGTGGCGGTGCGAGCGCGGCCACCAGCTTCTCGAACGGCATGTCCGAGTGCGAGATCGCGTCGAGATCGGCGTCCCGGACGGCGGCGAGCAGGTCGGTGAACGGGACGGCGGAGTCGACTCGGGTGCGCAGCGGGACCGAGTTGACGAACATTCCGACGAGATCGGCCAGCCCCGGATCGGGTCGACCGGCGACAGGGGTGCCGATGACGAGGTCGCTGACGCCGGTCTCGACGTGTGCGGACGGATCGGCCGACATCCGGTGCAGCAGGGTAGCGAGGACGGCGTGCACCGTCATGAACTCGGTGGCACCCGCGACGGCACCGATCGCCGAGGATCGGAGGCCGTCGGGGAACTCGACGTCGACGACGCCCGCCCGGCCGGTCGCGGTCGGTTGGTCGACGTCGGACGCCAGCACGGCCGTGTGGTTGATGCCGTCGAGGTTCTCGCGCCACCAGGACGTGAGGTCGTCCAGCCGCGTCGTCCCCGCTCCGGACTCGGCCGCGAGTTCTGCGGCCTGCCACCGCAGGTAGTCGCGGTAGGTGAACGACGTCGGGCTCTGTTGCGGCGCGCGGTCGGCGTGCAGGTCGGCGTACGCCGTGGCGATGTCGCCTGCGAACGGAGCCATCGACGCACCGTCCGCGGCGATGTGGTGGACGACCAGGGTGAGCCGGTGTCGAGTGGGCTCGCCGCCGCCGCTGGGAAGACGATGCAGGACGGCACGCAGCGGTCGGTCGACGGTCAGGTCGAACGGTTGTGTCGCGAGCGCGCGGGCGTGGTGCTCCCACTCGTCGTCCGTGACGGGGGCGGGAGACAGCGTGATGTCCGCGTCTGGCATGACGTCCAGCGTCGGGCGGCCGTCGTGTGCCGGATACCGGGTGCGGAGCGGCTCGTGCCGGGCGATCGTGTGGCGCACCGCGCCTTCGAGTGCCCGCACGTCGAGGTCGCCGTCCAGGTCGAGCGCGAACGCGATGTTGTACGCGGCGCCGCCGTCCGGGCCTGCGAGCTGGTTGAGGAACCACAGTTGCTGCTGCGCCGGGCCGGGCGCGACCGGGGCGTCCGACTCGTCGTGGACGAGCGGAGAACGGACCTGCTCGTCGTCGGGCCGAGCGTCGGTGTCCGCGTCGCCGATCAGCCTGCTGATCGCCGCCACGGTCGAATTGTCGAACAGTGCGCGGACCGGGACGCGGGTACGGGTGTGCTGCTCGAGTGCGGTCGCCAACTGGGTGGCCAGCAACGAGTTGCCGCCGAGCTCGAAGAAGTCGTCTTCGCGGCCGAGCCGATCGGCGCTGATGCCGATGACCCGAGCGATCGCGTCGGCCACCGTGTGCTCGGCATGGCCCTGCAGCGGGCGGTGCCGATGCGCCTGTCCGGTGCTCCCGGGAGCGGGGAGCGCGCGGGTGTCGATCTTGCCTGCCGGGGTCACCGGGATCTCGTCGAGCGCGATGATCGTGGACGGCAGCATATGCCGCGGCAGCCGGTCGGCCAGCCGATCGCGGACGCCGCGGATGGCGGACTCGTCGAGCGAGGAACCGGCCGGAGCAGTGGCGTACGCGACGAGGTGCGCGGCGTCGTCGGTACCGGACACGACGGTGACGGCGCTTCGGATCGCAGCGTCCGCGACGAGCGCGGCGTCGATCTCGCCGAGTTCGATCCGGTGGCCGCGCACCTTGGTCTGGTGGTCGACGCGGCCGCGGAAGTCGAGAGCGTGGGCGGCGCTCCACCGAACCAGGTCGCCCGTGCGGTACATGCGGTCGCCGGGCTCGCCGAACGGATTCGCCACGAAGCGTTTGGACGTCAGCGGTCGCACACCGTGGTAGCCGCGGGCGAGATGCGAGCCGCACAGGTACAGCTCGCCGACCACGCCGGGCGCCACGGGCCGGAGCCGCTCGTCGAGGACGAGGGCCGACACGCCGCGGATGGGCCTGCCGATGGTGACCGAGTCGGTGGGTTCGATGCTGGGCGACATGGTCGCGACCACGGTGACCTCGGTGGGGCCGTACGCGTTGATCAAGCGACGGCCGTCCGACCAGAGGCGGACAGATTCCGCGTTGGGGTGTTCGCCGCCGATCACCAGGGTGTCGAGTGCGGGCAGGTCGTCCGGGGACATGGTCGACAGGAGCGACGGGGTGAGGAAGGCGTGGGTGATCGCGGCGTCGGCCATCAGGTCGGACAGTTCGCTGCCGCCGACGATGTGCGCCGGGGCGATGTGCATGCACGCCGCCGAGCCGACCGCCATGATCACTTCGAGGACCGAGGCGTCGAAGCTCGGGGACGCGAGGTGCAGGGTGCGGCTCGTCCGGGCCAGTGCCAGGCGGGACACCTGTTCGGCGGCGAAGTCGGCCAGGCCGCGATGGCTGACGACCACGCCCTTGGGACGGCCGGTGGTGCCCGACGTGTAGATCAGGTAGGCGGGCTGGTCCACGTGGATCGGGGCGATGCGGTCGGCGTCGGTGACCGGCGAGCGGTCCTCGTCGCGTCCGTTCGCGCGAACGTCGTCGGAGCCAACCAGGACCACGCGGTGGTCGGTCGTCGACAGCCGAGGCGCGGACGCCGCGTCGGTGACGACGATCTCCGCACCGGAGTCCGCGAGCATGAAGTCGGTGCGGGTCCGCGGGTAGGCGGGGTCGACCGGCACCCACGCCGCGCCCGACTTGGTGACGGCCCACAGTGCGACCATCCAGTTCGCGCCGCGCGGCAGCGACACTGCGACATAGCGTTCCGGTCCGGCGCCCTCGTCGATGAGAGTGCGGGCGAGGCGATCAGACGCCTCGTCCAACTCGCGATAGGTGAGCCGGTGGCGGTTCGCCTCGTCGACGATCGCCGGACGGTACGGTTCCGCCGACGCGGCGGTGTGCAGCAGCTGCGTGAGATGCTCCACCGGGCGGGACCCGCCGCCCATCGCGGGCACGAGGTCGAGGCGGTCGGCCGGGTCGAGAGTGCACGCGTCGCCGACGGACGTGCCGGGGGCAGCGGTCACCGTCTGCAGGAGCCGGACATATCGTGACGCGAGCCCGGCTGCGGTCGCGTGATCGAAGAGTTCGTCGGCGTACCCGAGGTTCAGTTCCATTGCACCGCCGTCGCCCGACCGGTCGGTGACGGTGAACTCGAGATCGAACTTGCTGGTGGCGGTGTCGATCCTGGTGGCGGTGGCCGCGAGCCCAGTGATGTCGAGGGACACCTGCGCGGCGTCCTCGAGCGTGACGGACACGTCGAAGTAGGGCTGACCGCTGCTGCTGCGGGCCGGGTTCAGTTCGGTCACCAGGCGGTCGAACGGCACGTCGGCGTTGTCGAACGCCGCGAGATCGCGGTCGCGCACCACCGCGAGCAGGTCGGCGAACGACGCGTTCTTGTCGACCGGGGTGCGCAACGCGAGAGTGTTGACGAACATGCCGATCAGCGGATCGAGGTCGTCGTCGCCGCGTCCGGAGACCGGCGTCCCGACGAGGATGTCGTCGGTCCCGGACACGGTGCGCAGCAGTGCGGCGACGGCGGCGTGCACCACCATGAACGGTGTGGTGCCGTGGTCGTCGGCCAGTGCGAGGATCCGCGCGCGGGTGTCCGCGTCGATCGGTGTGCGGACCGAAGCGCCCGAGCGTCCGGCGGCGCGTGACGGCGGCCGGTCGTACGGCAGTTCGGTGCCGATGGGTGCGTCGGCCAACGTCTGCGTCCAGTGCTCGATCTGGGCGCCTGCGCTCGACGTCGGATCGTCGAGCCAGGCCAGCCGGTCCGCCGCTGCCTGCCGGTAGGTGACCGGCAGAGCGGGCCATGCCGGCTCGGCGCCCGATCGGCGGGCACGGTAGGCGTCGGCGAGGTCGTCGGCCAGCGGCCCGAACGACCAGCCGTCCGCGGCGAGGTGGTGGACCACGACGGCGAGCGTGTGGTCGCGGTCGCCGTGAGCGATCAGACGAGCTCGAATCGGGAGATCCACACCGAGATCGAACGGTTCGGCAGCGAACGCTTTGAGACTGTCGGCCGAGACGGTGTCCCGACGTTCCACGTCGAGGAGCCGGCCGTCGGCGGGCCGGATGTCCTGGCAGGCGACGCCGTCGACATCGGTGACGGTGGTGCGCAGCGGTTCATGCCGGTCGACGACGTCGTTGCACGCGGCGACCAGCGCGTCGGCGTCGAGGTCGCCGATGAACCGGACGGTGAACGGCATGTTGTAGCCGGCGGCCGACTCGGGGTCCAGACGCGAGGCCAACCAGAGCCGGTGCTGTGCGGGCGAGAGGGGGACCGGACCGTCGATCGTCACGTGCCTCGATGTGCCCGCCGTGTCCGGGAGTTCGTCGGGTACGCCGTGAGCGCGGACGGCGTCGACGATCCCGGCGACGTCGGCGGGATCGAGCACGGTGCGGATTCCGAGACGTCGGCCCGTCGCGGTCGACAATCGCGCGGCGATGCGAGTCGCGGCCAGCGAGTTGCCACCGAGTTCGAAGAAGCCCGCCGACATGGAGGTCTCGGTGACGCCGAGTACCGCGCACACGGTGCGGTGCACGAGTCGTTCCAGGTCGGTGGCTGGCGCATCGGCTGCGGCGGTGCGACCGTGGCCGCCCAGGTCGGGATCGGGCAGTGCACGCCGGTCGAGTTTCCCGTTCGCGGTGGTCGGCAGGGCGTCGCATACGACGACGGCGGTGGGGATCATGTGCGCGGGGACGTGTGCCGACAGTTCATCGCGCAGGTCTCGCTCGTCGAGTCCGTCGCCGCTGACGTATCCGATGACGATCCGCTCGGACCGGAGGTCGTCGCGGGCGACGGCGCCCGCCGTGCGGACACCGGGCAGGGCGGCGAGCGCGTTCTCGATCTCCCCGAGCTCCACCCGCTGGCCGCGGATCTTGATCTGCGTGTCGCTGCGGCCCACGTAGTCGAGTTCGCCGTCGGGGCGGCGACGGACGAGGTCGCCGGTGCGGTAGAGCCGACCGCCGCCGTGCGGGTCGGCGACGAACCGGTCGGCGGTCAGGTCGGGGCGCCCGAGGTAGCCGCGTGCGAGCTGGACGCCCCCGAGGTACAGCTCGCCGATCGCGCCGGTCGGCGACGGGTCGAGACGCCGGTCGAGCACGTACGCGGTGGTGTTGTGCACGGGCCTGCCGATGGGGACCGTCGGATCGGTCGGGTCGCAGGCGTCGTGGTGGGTCACGTCGATGGTGGCCTCGGTTGGGCCGTACAGGTTGTGGATCGGCGCCGCGGTGAGGGCGGCGGTCGCGCCCACGACCCCGGGGGTCAGGGCTTCGCCGCTGGTGAAGACTGCGCGTACCGAGGCGAGCGCGGTTCGAGTCCGGGTGATGGTCTCCGGGTCGGCGGCCAGGGTCTCGGTGAACACGGCGAGCATGGACGGCACGAAGTGCAGGGCGCTCACCTCAGCCAGCTCGACCACCCGCCGCAGATACCACGGGTCGCGATGGCCGTCGGGCGCAGCGACGACGGCTGCGGCGCCGACCGACAGCGGCCAGAAGTACTCCCACACCGACACGTCGAAGCTTGCGGGCGTCTTCTGCAGCACCCGGTCCGCGGGGGTCAGCGCGTACTGGTCCTGCATCCACTTCAACCGGTTCACCAGGGCGCGGTGGGTGATCAGCACGCCCTTCGGGGTTCCGGTCGAGCCCGACGTGAACAGCAGGTAGGCCCCGTTGTCGGGGGCCACGCGCACGGTGGCGGAGTCGACGACGGAGTCGCCGTCGTCGTTCGTGGCGAGATCGTCCAGACGCGCCGTCGAGGCGGAGATCGGCCGGTCGTGGCCGTGGTC
The DNA here is from genome assembly GCF_021739025.1 of Gordonia liuliyuniae. Lineage (GTDB taxonomy): Bacteria > Actinomycetota > Actinomycetes > Mycobacteriales > Mycobacteriaceae > Gordonia > Gordonia liuliyuniae. The sequence goes on from NZ_JAKKOT010000003.1 coordinate 144,800, forward strand.
GTGGTCGTGGCCGACGATCACGAGCGCGGGCGAGGCGATGTCGAGGATGTGGTCGCGTCGTGACCCGGGCTCGTCGGGGGCCAGCGGAACGAAGACGGCGCCGGCCGCGAGGATCGCGTGCAGGGCGATGTGCTGGTCGATGCTGCGGGGAAGCATCACGCCGACGACGTCTTCGGGCCCGATGCCCCGAGCCCGCAGGCCCGCGGCCGCGGTGGTCACTCGACGGCGGACGTCGTCGTAGGTGAGGCGGTCGCCGTCCGGATCGATGAGCGCGGGCCGGTCGGCGAAGCTGCGATACGCGTCGGCGAGCAGGTCGGTCACCGTGAGGTCGCCGTAGTCGGCGGTCGGGCCGACGGCGCAGCGGTCGGCGATCGCGATCTCGTCGGAGGTCGTCACCGGGATGCCGGTGACGGGCAGCTGCGGGTCGGCGGCGACGAAGCGCGCGACGAAGTCGACGAGCCTGTGGTGGTGGGCATCGACTTCGGCGTCGTCGTAGACGTTCGGGTTCGCTTCGAGGTCGAGGTGCATCCCGCCGGAGATCGAGTCGTACACGTTCACCGACGCGTCCTCGACGGGACCGGTCGACATGATGTGCAGTGCGCCGGTGAGGGGCCCGAAATCGATGTGCTTGAAGAACAGCATCACGTTGAGCATCGGACCGAAGAACCCGCGGCGGCCGGCTGCGGCGCTGAGGACGTCGGACGTGATGTCCTCGTGCCGGAAGTGCTGGTGGCGGACCGCGTTCTTGATGTCGCCGTTCACCTCGCGGATCAGTTCGTCCACCAGGCGCGGACGGTCGGCGTCGTCGACGCAGGCGAGGACGGGCACCACGTTGGAGGTGAGACCGGCCGACGTGCGCAGCGCCGCGGTGTCGCGCGCGGCGACGGGAAGGCTCAGCATGGCGTCCGCGGTGTTGTTGAACCGGGCGAGGTACACGGTGAGGGCCGCGGCGATCACCGACGCCGGCCGGACACCTAACTCGGCTGCGCGCGACCGGATCTTCTCGACGACGGCGTCGTCGAGGGCCGTGGACACGACGGTCGCCAGGGGGGCTGCCTCGTCGCTGCGGGTCGAGAACGACGTGTTCGGCAACGCGTCCATGCCGTGCCCGAGTCGATCCGACCAGAAGTCGCGGTCGGCGGTGAACTGCGCCGATCCGCGGTAGTTGGCGTCGAGGTCGGCAACGTCGGCCATCGACGCGATGTCGGCGTCGGGGAGCGGACTGCCGTCGGCCGCCGTGTATCGCTGGGCGACGCGCAGCATCATGTACATCGCGGCGTAGCCGTCGAAGGCCAGGTGGTGGCCCCAGCAGTACCAGATGCTGTGCTCGGGCCCGAGCGTCAGCAGGTAGGTCTCCAGGAGGGGGTCGGTGAACAGGTCCGGGACGTGCGAGCGGTGCTCGTCCATCCACTGCTGCGCCGCCCGGAGTGGGTCGGCGTGCCGGGAGAAGTCTCGTCGCCCGAGCGTGACGTCTCGGTGGTCGTCGACGAACGCGGTCGGTTCGTCCTCCCCATTCCATACGAGGCGCAGGAGACCGGACTCGGTCTCGACGACGGCGTCGCGGACCGCGCGGTCCAAGCGGTCCGCGTCGACGTCGCCGTGGAATTCGACGTACGCGGCGACCGACATCGGCACGTGCGGGTCGATCTGCTGGGCGTAGTAGATGCCGCGCTGGGCGGCCGTCAGCGGCAGTTGCGCCCGGGTCTGGACGGAATGGATCAGATTGTCTGTGCTCACGCGTTCCTCCTTCGGCAGCTGTCATAGGGTCTTCGGCTGGGGACCCGCCGCGGATGGGTCGAATCTGAAATCGATGAAACGACTCTGGAACTGCGGCCTCGGAGAAAGCGCCGCAGCCTCACCTACCTCGTCACAGCATCAATGCGTCGTAGCAGCCTGGGCGGAGGCTGCTACGACGCATTGATGGTGCATTTGGGGAGGTGAGGCTGCGATACAGCCGTTGAGGTTGCGACGACTCAGCTGAGCCGCGCAGATGGCCCGGGTCGGCGAACGCGACCGGGCCGGGCGCCGGATGGGCGAAGAAACATGACGCCGAATCGGGACACGATGCGGTCGAAAGGCGTGATTCTCGGTGAGGGATCGCAGATCAGCGGTCTGCGCGTCGACGGTATCGGAAGCCTCAGCTCCGCCGTCGCACGCTCACGCTCGCACGCTCACCAGTACCCTTCTGGGTCGGCGTCGGGCGACTGGCGAGGGACGATGCCCTCGGCGACGCCGTGGTCGATGGTTGCCGACATACGTGGGCAGGTCGGGAGCATCGCCGGATTGCCGCCTTCGGCGCGGATCTTCGAGATCTCGTCGCAGCGCTCGAGTGCGTCGTCGGTCCACTGGACGCTCGTGTGATGCGGACTCGTCTTCTTGACCATCACGCAGGCGTGGCAGGTCCGACACTCGATCTCGGTGAGACCGCCCGCCAGATAGTGTCGACGATCGCGGGCGGTGGCGGCCGCGATCGTCGACAGACGCTCCGGGTCGGCCGAGTAGTCGGGCGCTTTGGCCCAGCCGCTCGCCCTAGAAGCATCCACGGTCATCAGACCGACGCGCCGGAGTCTTCGGAAGCCTCCTCGGCGGCCTTCTCCTCGGCCTGCACCCGCAGGTTCTCCTCGATCTCGATGCCCCAGTTCTCGAGGGCCTTCTCCGTGTCGATCTCGTACTCGAAGCGTCCGCTCATCTCGTCGGTGACATCGTCGACGTCGACGTAGAACTGCTCGTACCAGCGACGCAGCTGGTAGACAGGGCCGTCCTCCTCCACGAGGAGGGGATTGTCGATGCGTGTCTTGTGCTTCCAGATCTCGACGTCCTGCAGGAAGCCGACCTCCACGCCAGAACTGATCTTCGACGCCATCCGTGCGCCCTGCTCGGGCGACAGGCCTTCGGGGATCTTCGCCATGACACCGAACATCAGGACGAACGAGTTCGAGTCGATCGGGTAGTGGCAGTTGGTGAGGATGGTCTCGACCGCGTACTCGCCGTAGTACTGCACCATCGGGTTCAGCATGTACGACGGGCCGTAATAGGCGGCAATCGACTCGAGTCGGCTGTCGCCGTACGCCGACGTCAGGCTGATGTCCGGGCGACCGCGGCTGTTCATGTACTGCGCGGCGGTCTCGCCCTCGAAGACGTTCTTGAAGTAGTCGGGCAGGGCGTAATGCACGTAGAAGAAGTGCGCCATGTCGACGACGTTGTCGATGATCTCCCGGCAGTTGGACCCGCTGATCACGAGGCGGTTCCACGTCCAGTCGGTCCAGCCTTCGCCGCCGTACTCGGCGAGTTCCGGAATGATCACGTCCTCGGGCGGCGGGTTGCCTTCCGGATCGTTGTAGATGAACACCTGCCCATTGCGGATCATCGTCGGCCAGGTGCGGGTCTTGGCGAGCTTCGGGTGGCGTTTGGCGTACGGGACGCCTGCGCATCGTCCCTTGCCGTTCCACTGCCAGCCGTGGAACGGGCAGGCCACGTTGTCGCCGCGGACCTTGCCCTGCGACAGGTCGGCGCCCATGTGCCTGCAGTAGGCGTCGAGGGCCTTCACGTTGCCTTCGGAATCGGCCCACACGACAAGCTTGGTGCCGAAGATCTCCAGGGAGTGCGGCTTGCCGTCGGTGTAGTCGGTGGTGAGGCCGATGCAGTGCCATCCACGCGCGAAGCGGGTCGGCGGGGTTCCGGTGTCGATTTCGCGGATGTCGACGTCAGTCATCTGTTGCTCCTCGATGTCTGTTGTTGATCGGGCTGTCGTGCTGCTCGTATGAATCAATAGTAGAACAGGTTCCAGTCAGAATGAGAACGTGTTCTAATATTGGTCTAGAAGGATCGTCACGAACACTGATTAGGAGAGGCCCATGGGAGCACAGCGGAGCGAAGCCGCACAGGGGGTTCTGAACAAGATCGACGCGCTGCTGCCTGAGCTCGCACAGCGGGCCCAGTCGACCGAAGACGCACGTCGTGTCACCGACGAGGTCGCCGAGATGCTGGCCGACACCGGCTTCTTCAAGTTGATGCAGCCGTCGCAGTGGGGCGGCTACGAGACCGATCCGGTCACGTACTACGAAGCGGTTCGACGGATCGCGACCGCCTGCGGATCCACCGGATGGGTCGCAGGCATCGTCGGCATCCACAACTGGCATCTGGCGCTCTTCCCGCAGCAGGCGCAGGAGGACGTGTGGGGCGACGACCCGACCGTCCGCATCTCTTCGTCGTACGCGCCGATGGGAGTGGGTGAGGTCGTCGACGGCGGCTACAAGGTGAACGGCTCGTGGGCCTGGTCGTCGGGTTGTGAGATCGCCGAATGGGTGGTCGTCGGCGGACCGGTCATGAAGAACGGCAAGCCGGTCGACTTCGTCAGCTACCTGATCCCGCGCAGTGACTACAACATCAAGGACGTGTGGAACGTCGTCGGTCTGCGCGGCACGGGTTCGAACACCATCGAGGTCAAGGACGCGTTCGTGCCCACGCACCGCATGCTGAGCTTCCGCGCGATGAGCATGGGCACCGCCGAAGGCCTCGAGCGCAACACCGCACCGGTCTACAAGATGCCGTGGGGCACCATCCACCCGTCGACCATCTCGACGCCCATCGTCGGCATGGCCTACGGCGCCTACACCGCCCACGTCGAACATCAGGGCAAGCGAGTCCGCGCCGCGTACGCAGGCGAGAAGGCGAAGGACGATCCGTTCGCCAAGGTTCGGATCGCCGAGGCGAGCAGCGACATCGACGCCGCCTGGCGTCAGCTGTCGGGGAATCTGCAGGCCGAGTACGACCTGATCCTCGCGGGTGAAGAGGTGCCGATGGAACTGCGTCTGGCCGCACGACGCGACCAGGTCCGCGCCACCGGTCGCGCGATCGACGCCATCGACCTGCTCTTCGAGAACTCCGGAGCCCACGCTCTGGAGAACGGCACGCCGATCCAGCGGTTCTGGCGTGACGCCCACGCCGGGCGCGTCCACGCGGCGAACGACCCCGAGCGGGCCTACGTCGCGTACGGCAACGGGGAGTTCGGGCTCCCCATCGGCGACACGATGGTCTAAGGATTCCGGGTTCACGGGATCGGCCGCTCCAACTTTTGAGGAATGAGAATGACTGACGAGCAGGGCCCCATCCGGTCGCTGGGCTACATGCGGATCGACGCAACCGACATGGATGCGTGGCGTGAGTACGGACTGAAGATCCTCGGCATGGTGGAAGGTAAAGGGACCATTCCCGGTGCCCTCTACCTGCGGATGGACGATTTTCCGGCGCGCTTGGTGATCGTCCCGTCCGACCGCGACCACCTCGCGTGCTCGGGCTGGGAGTGTGCGACAGCCGCCGGATTGCAGGATGTTCGGGACCGCCTCACCGCGGCGGGCATCGACTACCGGGAAGGTACGGCGGACGAGCTCGTCGACCGGGCCGTCGCCGAACTGATCGTCTTCGCTGATCCCGACGGCAACGTGCTCGAAGCGTTCCACGGCGTCGCCCTGCAGCATCGCCGAGTGGTCAGCCCCTACGGCCACACGTTCGTCACGGGGGAGCAAGGACTCGGCCACGTCGTGCTGACCACCACGGACGACGCGAAGGCTCTCGCGTTCTACCGCGACGTCCTCGGCTTCCGGTTGCGCGACTCGATGCGGCTGCCACCGCAGGTCGTCGGCCGGGACGAGGGCGAGGAGTCGGCGTGGCTGCGCTTCTTCGGCTGCAATCCGCGCCATCACTCGCTGGCGTTCCTGCCGATCCCGAACAGCACCGGCATCGTCCACCTGATGGTGGAGGTCGAAGAGACCGACGACGTCGGACTCGCGCACGACCGTGCCCTCCGCAAGAAGGTGCCGATGTCGGCGACGCTCGGACGTCACGTCAACGATCTGATGCTCTCGTTCTACATGAAGACGCCCGGCGGGTTCGACGTCGAGTTCGGCTGCGAGGGACGCCAGGTGGACGACGACGAGTGGGTCGCACGCGAGTCGACGGCGGTCAGCCTGTGGGGCCATGACTTCACCATCGGATTGAAGGGCTGAGGCGGTGGTCGCGCGCTCACCGTTCGGCACTGACGAGTTCGACTCCCGGCAGTTCCGTACCGCGATGGGACAGTTCTGCACCGGCATCACCGTCATCACGTCGAAGAACTCCGACGACGAGCCGGTCGGCTTCGCCTGCCAGAGTTTCGCCGCGCTGTCGTTGGACCCGCCGCTGGTGATCTTCTGTCCGATGAAGTCCTCGCGGACCTGGCCTGCGATCGCCGAGCGCGGGACGTTCGTGGTGAACATCCTGTCGAACCGGCAGCAGGCGGTGAGCGCGGTGTTCGGTGCGCCCGGCCAGGACAAGTTCTCGTCCGTCAGCTGGGATTCGTCGCCCGCGGGCATGCCCGTGATCCGCGACAGTCTCACCTGGGTGGAGTGCACGGTCGAGACGGTCACCGACGGCGGCGATCACTACGTCGTCGTCGGTCGCGCGAACATCCTCGGCGACGTACTGCAAGACAAGCCGCTGCTGTTCTACCGCGGCGGGTACCTGTCGACCGAGCATCCGCGCGTGACGCCCGCACAGGAGGAACTGGACAATTTCCTCACCTGGAACGGGGGCGACACATGGCTGTGACTGACGGTGGGGCCCGAGCCGATGGCGGCGTGACGAAACCGTTCACCGATGCGATCGCAGAAGCGGAGGCGCTCGTCGCGTCCGCCGAGTTCGCCGAGACTGATGCTGATCGCGCGGAGGGCCTCGACTATCTGGCAGGCGGGATCTCGTCGATCCTGCATTTGGCCGGCACGTACAGCAAGACGCACCCGACGTTCGTGACGTCCACCGGGCCGTACTCGAAGATGGGGTTGGACAACCCCGACACGATCTACTACCACGCGAACGTGGTACCGGACGCGACGTACGTTGTGCGCGGTGTGCGCGGGTCGACGACCGACCTGAGTTTTCAGGTGTTGCGCGGCGACTACACGCCGACCGATGTGCCCGGCGGCGACGATGCGTTCGATGATCGGCGCATCACCGTCGCCGCCGACGGGTCATTCGAGATCACGTTCGGGCCCGATCAAACGGGCGCCGGGAGCGGAGTGAGCGGGCCCAATCAAACGGGCGCCGGGAGCGGAGTGAGCGGGCCCAATCAACCGGGCGCCGGGAGCGACTGTTTCGCTCTCGGCGAGGGCGCGTCGATGCTGGCGGTGCGGGAGGTCTACTCCGACTGGGATACCGAGCGTCGCGGGTCGGTGACGATCGAGCGGGTCGATTCGGTGGGTACCGCGCCGCCGGAGCCGACGGAGGCGAACCTCGCGCGGCGGTATCGGATCGCGGCGTCGATGTTGAAGACGCGGGTCAACACGTGGTTCAACTTTCCGAAGTGGTTCTATCTCGACGAGCCGGTGAACACGTTCACGGCGCCGCGCACCACTCCTGGCGGTCTGTCGACGCAGTATTCGTCGGTCGGCCATTTCGATCTGCCGGCCGGGAAGTCGATGGTGGTGACGGTTCCGTGTTCGAATGCGCCCTATCAGGGATTCCAACTCGGCAGTCTCTGGTACATCTCGCTCGACTACGTCAACCATCAGACGTCGTTGAATTCGGCTCAGGCGCAGACGGATCCGGACGGAATGATCCGGATGGTGATCTCGGCGAACGATCCGGGCGTCGCGAACTGGGTGGAGACGACGGGGCGTCGTCGCGGCATCCTGCAGTTCCGGTGGCAGCGTGTCGACGACCCGATCGGCCCGGAGTCGGGCCCGACGTGTGTGGTCGTCGACGACGCCGACGTCCCCGCCCACTTGCCCTTCTTCGACGACAACCGGATCGACGCCGCGGGCTGGTCGGCGCGTATCGCGGCCCGGCAACGCGCCTTCGCGAACCGCATGCTCGGCTAGCTCTGCTGGTCGAGAGGGGGCGAGACCTACCCGCTTAACCGAGAGGACTGCACACCAATGACACTCTTGACCGACAAGGTCGTCGTCGTGTCGGGCGTCGGGCCCGGCCTCGGCCGATCCCTCTGCCTTCGGGCGGCGGCGAACGGGGCCAAGGTGGTCCTCGCCGCGCGCACCGAGTCGCGCCTCAACGACGTGGCTTCGCAGGTCCGCGACCTGGGTGCGCAGGCTCTCGTCGTCCCCACCGACATCACCGACGACGACGCCGTCGAGCGGTTGGTGCGCCGGACGGTCGACGAGTTCGGCCGCGCTGACGTTCTCGTCAACAATGCGTTCGCGATGCCGTCGATGAAGCCGCTCGGGCGGACTGACTTCGAGCAGATCGAAACCAGTCTGAATCTCACGGTGCTCGGCACGCTGCGCGTGATCAAGGCGTTCACGTCGACTCTCGCGGAGAGCCGAGGGTCGATCGTCAACATCAACTCGATGGTGATCCGCCATTCGGAGCCGCGGTACGGAAGCTACAAGTTGGCGAAGTCGGCGCTGCTGGCGATGTCGCAGTCGCTTGCGACCGAGCTCGGCGGGCAGGGTATCCGGGTCAACAGCGTCGCGCCCGGCTACATCTGGGACGACCAGCTCAAGTGGTACTTCGGGGAGATCGCGAAGAAGTATGAGATCACGCCGGAACAGGTGTACGAGCAGACTGCGTCCAAGAGTGATCTGAAGCGACTGCCGGAGCCTGATGAGATCGCCGACGCCGCCGTTTTCCTGGCATCGCCGATGGCGAAGGCCATCACGGGGCACACCCTCGACGTGAATTGCGGTGAATACCATGACTGAACTGCGTACTTCGGTCGGCACGGTCGATGACCTGCATGCTGCTGCGGCTCGGACCGTCGGGCTCGACGACTTCGGCGATCGCGACTATCTCGACGGCTTGGAGGTGCTCCTCGAGTCGTATCGGAACGACGCGGGGCTCACCGAGCTCGGCAGCAAGATGTTCCGGTACTTCCTCAAGGGTGCGCTGATCGCGCGTCTCCTCAGCGAGGCGGGCTGGAAGAACAATCCGGGCTGTGTCGACGTCGCGGTGGAACGGCCGGTGTTCGTGACGGGCCTGCCGCGGACCGGGACGACGGCGCTGCATCGGCTGCTGGCGGCCGATCCCGCTCATCAGGGGCTCGAGATGTGGTTGACGGAGTTCCCGCAGCCGCGTCCGCCGCGGGAGACGTGGGCCGACAATCCGGTGTTCGCGCAGATCGAGGCGGGAATCGCCCAGCACCACGTCGAGAACCCCGAGTTCATGGGCCTGCACTACATGAGTGCGAGCGATGTCGAAGAGTGTTGGCAGTTGCTGCGCCAGTCGCTCATGTCGATCTCGTACGAGTCCCTCGCCTACCTGCCGACGTACTCGCGGTGGCTGCAACAGCGGGACTGGACTCCCGCCTACCGTCGCCATCGGAAGAATCTGCAGTTGATCGGCTCGAACGACCCGGGCAAGCGGTGGGTGTTGAAGAATCCGAGCCATCTGTTCGCGCTCGATGCGCTGTTGGAGGTTTACCCGGATGCGATCGTCGTGCAGACGCATCGTGCGCCGGAGACGATCATCCCGTCGATGTGCAGTCTCGCCGAGCACGCGACCGAGGGCCATTCGACGGTGTTCACCGGGGCGACGATCGGACAGACGCAACTGGACCTGTGGTCGCGCGGACTGCGGGAGTTCTCCGCCGCTCGAGCGAAGCACGATCCCGCGCAGTTCGTCGACGTCGACTTCGACGAGTTGCGGGCCGACCCGTTCGCTGCGGTCGGTCGGGTCTACGACGCTCTCGGTGCTCCGCTGTCGGAGGAGGCGCGCGACGCGATGGTCGCGCTCGACTCGGAGTCGAAGTCCGGCGACCGCAAGCCCGCACACAAATACTCGCTGGAGGACTACGGTCTCACCGCGGATCAGGTGCGAGACGCATTCGGGGGCTGACCTCAAGTTCCCCGCTCAGGGGCGGCATCGCTTAGGGGTGAGACCCCGGAGCTGAGTGGGGAATCTGACGTCAGCGAAGATGGTTTCGGTTGACCGAACTTTAATTAGGCAGCTACCCTAATCGTATGTTGCGGAGTCGTCGAAACAGTGTGTTCGTGCGGACGGGGGCTCTCCTCGGTCCGGCGTTCGTCGCGTCGATCGCGTACGTCGATCCGGGCAATGTCGCCGCCAACATCACAGCGGGTGCGAAATACGGATATCTGCTGGTGTGGGTGCTCGTGTTGGCGAACGGCATCGCAGTGATGGTGCAATATCAGTCGGCGAAGCTCGGCGTCGTCACCGGTCGGACGCTGCCTCAGACGCTCGGTGACCGACTCCCCGGCAAGTCTCGCCTGATGTACTGGGCACAGGCCGAACTCGTCGCGGGCGCCACCGACATCGCGGAAGTGATCGGCGGGGCCGTCGCCCTTCACCTGCTGTTCGGACTGCCGCTGCCGGTCGGCGGAGCGATCGTCGGCGTGATCGCCATGATCCTGTTGGTCACCGCCAACCGACGCAGACAGCGCCAGTTCGAGACGATCATCGTCGGACTGCTCGCCGTGATCGTCGTCGGGTTCCTAGCGGGGCTGGTCGTGAGCCCACCCGATGCAGGCGGAATGCTGGGCGGGATGGTTCCGCGCCTGGACGGGACCGAGACGGTGTTGCTCGCCGCGTCGATGCTCGGCGCGACAGTGATGCCGCACGCGATCTACCTGCACTCGTCACTCGTCATCGACCGACACGGCGAGCCGACGAGTCCGCAGCGGACACGACGGCTGCTGTCCGCGACGAAGGTCGACGTCTGGGTGGCGCTGGTCCTCGCGGGCGCCGTCAACATCGCACTGCTCGTGCTGGCCGCGACCAGCCTGTACGGCCACGAGGGCACCGACAGCATCGAGGGCGCCCACGCGGCGGTCCGCGATGCGTTGGGGCCGGTCGTCGCGGGTGCGTTCGCCGTCGGTCTCCTCGCCTCCGGCATCGCGTCGACGTCGGTCGGTTCGTATGCGGGCGGCGCGATCATGGCGGGCATGCTCCGCCGACAGTTCCCGATGGTCGTCCGGCGGGCGGTGACCCTGATCCCGGCGCTGGTCATCCTCGGCGCGGGCATCGACCCGACGACCGCGCTGATCATCTCCCAGGTGGTCTTGAGCTTCGGCATCCCGTTCGCGATCATCCCGCTGCGCCGCTACACGTCCGACCGTGCGCTGATGGGCTCGTTCACCGACGGTCCGTGGCTGCGGTGGGCGTCCATGGCCGCGGTCGTCGCCGTCGTCGTGCTCAACATCGCGCTGATCGGATTGACGCTGACCGGATCGGGGTGACGCCCGCCGCGCGTACTACAGGAGCAACTACTAGAGGGGCACCGACTGCAGGGCCTCATGTGGCTGCCCGAACAGCTGGGCGTCGGCCTGCGCGCGTTTGAAGTACAAGCCGATGTCGTGTTCCCAGGTGATGCCGATGCCGCCGTGCAACTGGATCGCCTCTCCCGTCACGCGCATGTACTCCTCGGAGCACTGCACGTGCGCGACAGCCGCGAGCTGTGCCGCGTCGTCGCGTCCGGCGACGACCGCGGCCACTGCGGCCGCCGACATCGAGCGCATCGCTTCGACGGACACGTACATGTCGGCCATCCGATGCTTGAGCGACTGGAACGACCCGAGCGTCCGACCGAACTGCTTGCGGTCCGACGTGTACTCGACGGTGAGCGCCAAGGCTCGTGCCGCGCCGCCGACCTGTTCGGCCGAGAGCATCGCCCACGCCAACGTGCGGATCCGGTCTGCGATTCCCGGTGGCGAACTGACCGCGGTCGCAGGCACCTCGTCGAAGGAGACGCGTGCCAGCGGGCGCGTCGGATCGAGTACCGGGAGCGCGGTCACCGTGATGCCGGGAGCGGACGCGTCGATCTCGTGCAAGGTGATGTGCTGCCCGTCGTCGCCCGCTCGGGCGAGGACGAGGAAGACGTCGGCGGATTCGCCGTCGATCACGTACTCCGCCGTCCCGGACAGCAGTCCGGCATCGGCCGAGACGCCCGGTGTGTTCCATCCGGTCGCCCCCGCCCAACAGAGCGCGCCGATCGTCTCGCCCGACGCCAGGCCGGGGAGTAGCCGTGCGGCCGCCTCGGAGTCCTCCGACGCGAGGACCGCCCCCACCGCGAGAACCGCCGACGAGAACACCGGCACCGGCGACAACGTCGCGCCGACCTCCTCGACGGCGAGCGCGGTCTCCGCCCACGAGGCGTCGGCGCCGTCGTACTGCTCGGGCACGGCCAGCGCGGAGACACCGATCTCGGCGCACAGCGTGTCCCAGAGGTCGCGGTCCACACGGCCGTCGCTCTGCATGGCCGTGCGAACGGCTTCGGACGTCGACCGTTTGCGCAGAACGTCACGGATCGAGTCGGTGAGGGCAGCGCGTTCCTCGGCGCCGACCTCCGAACTCACAGCGACTCCAGGATCAGGGCCCGATGATGGGCTGGCGTGCCCCACGCGGACAACAGCGCGCGCGTCTTGGTCAGATACAGCGACAAGTCGTGCTCGGCCGTGTAGCCGATCGCGCCGAGTACCTGCAGGCCCTGCCGCGACGCCAGGTACGCGGCCTCGCCCGCCGCGACCTTGGCGGCCGAGACGTCCCGGCTGACGTCGGTCCCGTCCGGTACCTGCCCGTCGATGCCTGCCGCCGCGCCGTGCACCAGCGGGCGGGCCATCTCGATCGCGATCGCGACGTCTGCCAGGTGGTGCTTCACCGCCTGGAACGAACCGATCTCACGGCCGAACTGCTTGCGCGACTTCGCGTACTCGGCGGCCAGATCGAGCATCGCCGAGCCGAGCCCGAGGAGCTGGGCGGCGGTCGCGAGGGCGCCGAGGTCTCGACTCCGCTCGATCGACGTGGTGGAGGCCCCGGTCGAGCGTGTGCCCGCCGACAGCACGGCCACGCGCCGCGTCGGATCGACGGTGTCGAGGAGTTCGCCCGCCGTCGCGGTGAATACGCCGTCGGCGGTGATCAGGTAGGGCGTGGCCGCATCGGGGTCGACTGCGCGCGGACAGACCGGCGGCAGCGCGCACGTCGCCGGAGCGCCGCCGAGCAGAGCATCGAGGTCGTCGCCCGCACCCAGCGCGGCCGGTACGACGGCGAAGGTCTCGGCGATCGGACCCGGCAGTGCGCCGTAGCCGAGTCGCTCGACGGCGGCGACCATCTCCACGGCGCCCGCGCCGCTGCCGCCGAGTTCGTCGGGGACGAGCAGGCCGGTGATGCCCGCCTCGGCGAGCTGGCGGTACACGTCGAGTGCCGCGGACCGGTCGTCGTCCTCGGCCCATGCGCGCGCGACGGCGACACCGCCCGCCCGTTCGAGGATGCCGTCGACCGTCTGCGCGAGATCGGTGTGAATGTCACTGAGGAGGAAGTCCATGATTATCGGTCTCCGCGGGGCAGGCCGAGCAGTCGCTCGGCGATCACGTTGCGTTGGATCTCGTTGGTTCCCGCATATATCGGGCCCGACAGCGAGAAGAGGTAACCGTCCATCCAGCCGGTGTCGAGTTCGGCGTCGGCGCCGAGCAGGTCGAGGGCGGTCTCGTGCGTGGCGATGTCCCACTGCGACCAGAACACCTTGTTGATCGACGACTCCATGCCGAGTTGTCCGCCCGCCGCGAGACGGCTGACCGTCCGGTACGTCGACAACTCGTAGGCGCGCGAACCGATCCAGGCGTCGGCGACGGCCGCGTCGGACGTGGACACCGCATCGCGGCGGCTCTTCCACAGCGTGATGAGTCGATCAGTCGCGGCGAGGAAGCGGCCGGGGGAGCGCAGCGACAACCCGCGCTCGTTGGCCGCGGTGCTCATCGCGACCTTCCACCCGTTGTTCACCTCGCCGATCACCCCGGATGCACCCGGATCGGTCGGGTCGTCGGGGACGAACACGTTCTCCAGGAACAGTTCCGCGAACCCGGGCTCGCCGTCGAGCTGGGCGATCGGCCGGACGGTCACGCCCTCGGCGCGCAGGTCGAACATGAAGTAGGTGATGCCGCGATGCCGCTGGGCCTGTTTGTCGGTCCGGAACAGGCCGAAACCCAGATCCGCGAAACTGGACCGCGAACTCCACGTCTTCTGCCCGTTGAGCAGCCAGCCGCCCTCGGTGCGCGTCGCCGTCGAACGGAGCGACGCGAGGTCCGAGCCCGCCTCGGGCTCGCTCCACGCCTGCCCCCAGATATCGTCGGCGCGGGCCATGCGCGGCATGATCCGCGCCAGCTGTTCGGGGCTGGCGTGTTCGAACAGGGTGGGGGCGAGCAGGAAGATGCCGTTCTGGCTGACACGTCCGGGTGCGCCTGACCGGTAGTACTCCTCCTCGAAGATCACCCAGTGGAGCAGCGGAACGTCGCGCCCGCCGAACTCCTCGGGCCAGCTCACCACCGACATGCGGGCGTCGGCCATCGTCGCCTCCCAGCGACGATGGGCTTCGAAACCCTCGGCCGTGTCCATCGACGGGAGGGGCTCGGCGGGGACGTTGGCGGCCAACCACGACCGGACTTCGGCGCGGAACTCCTGCGCTGCGTCGTCGAACAAGAGGTCCATCAGCGCTCTCCCGCACTCTTCATCGACTTGGCGTCCATGCCGCCGAGTGAGTCGCCCTGTTCGGCGTTCGCGGCGTGCGCGTAGTGATGCCAGCCGAACACCGAGTCCATCGCGTTGCGCATGCCCATCTGGTCTTCGCAGATGTTGACGGCCTTCTTGCTCAAGAACAGTCCCTGCATCGGCATCTGGACCATTCGCTCGCAGATCGCGTCGACCTTCGCCGCCAGTTCCTCGCGGGGGACCACGTGGTTCACCATGCCCCAGTCGAGTGCCTGCGCTGACGTGAAACGGTCGCCGGTGAACAGGATCTCTTTGGCGCGACGCGGTCCCAGAACGAAGGCGTGCGCGAAGTATTCGACACCCGGGATTCCCATGCGGGCAACGGGATCGGAGAAGAAGGCGTCGTCGGACGCGACGATGAAGTCGGCCGACCAGGCGAGCATCAGGCCGCCCGCGATGCACGCGCCGTGGACCTGCGCGATGACGGGCTTGGGCATGTCGCGCCACCGGCGGCACATCCCCATGTACACCTCGGTCTCGCGCGCCAGCCGCTGATCGGCGGTCATGTCGGTTCCGCTGCGGCCGCTGGTGTCGGTGTGGTCCCAGTGCAGGGTCGCCGCGTTCTCGTAGTACGTGTCGAAGTCGCGCTCCGGGGTGCCGATGTCGTGGCCTGCCGAGAAGTGCTTGCCGTTGGCGCGCAACACGATCACCTTGACGGCTGCGTCGTCGACGGCCTTGCGGAAGGCGGCGTCCAGCGAATACGTCATCACCGAGTTCTGTGCGTTGCGGTAGTCGGGGCGGTTCAGCGTCACGTATGCGACGGCGTCGTCGGGGCCGCCGACTTCGTAGGCGACCGGGCTGGTGTCGGGCCCGAGGTCGTCGGGGCGCAGTGCGGGAGGGATCACGGCATCGCTCATACCCTCGACTATAACCGAGCAAGTGCTTGGTTGGTTAGACGGCGGGTAGATCCGCCGTCAGTGCGTCGCCGTCAGTGCGGCGTCGATGTGCGCCACGCAGTGATCGCCGTCGACGAACGGATCCAGCCCCACTCGGGTATCCGACCCGTGGGCGTCGAGGACGCCCTGCATCAGTCCGCGGTGGACCGAACAGGTGATCTCGGGACTCTCGCGGGCCGTCTCCAGAAACGGGCATCGGCGCAGCCGGATCTGCGACGGCGGCGCGACGACCGGGTCGAAGCCCATCGAGGCGAGCATGTGCAGCAGGTCGGACGTGGCGTCGTCCGTGCGGTGGGCGCGGTCGGCGCCGAGAGCTCGTCCGGCGTCGGCGGCGCGTCGCGGCCCGTCTGGGGTCACGGCGAGCGCGGTCACCAGTGCTCGTGCCAGGGTCCCGTACTCGCGGGAGCCGGACGGGTCCATGCCGGGCCGCGCGCGGTAGCGGATGCGCGGTCGGCCGGGGCCCACTGCGGACTCGGTCTGTGCGTCGGCGAGCCCGTCGTCGGTGAGTGCTCGTAGGTGGAAGCGAACGGTCGTCGCGGGCACGCCGAGAGTCTCGGCCAGGTCTGCCACCGTGACCGGTGAGCCCGCGTCGCGCAGCGCGCCCAGGACGTCCGCGCGCGCGGTCATGGTTGCGCCTGCGGTTCCAGCGACGTCACCAGCGGAGCGTCCGACTCCGTCGGCCCGAGTTTTGCGGCGCCGCCCGGCGACCCGAGTGGAGCGTCGCGGCCGGGGAGCGTCTCAGTGAAGAACTCCGCGTTGTCGTTGATGTACGGCTCCCACTCGTCGGGGACGTCGTCCTCGTAGAAGATCGCCTCCACCGGGCACACGGGTTCGCACGCGCCGCAGTCGACGCATTCGTCCGGGTGGATGTACAGGCTGCGGCCGCCCTCGTAGATGCAGTCGACGGGGCATTCCTCGACGCAGGCGCGATCCATCACATCGACGCAGGGGAGTGCGATGACGTACGTCATGGCCGGGCTGCTCTCGGCACGATCGGATCGATGGTCAATGTCGGCTCGCGGTGCGTGTGGACCGTGAGGTAGCTGAGCCCGTCCGGTCCGGCGCGGAACGCTCGTTGCGAGCGTCGCGGCAGCCAGAGGAGGTCGCCCGCGGCCACCGGGATGTCGTCGGCCTCGGTGCCGAGCGTTCCGGACCCGGCCACCACGTGGACGAGGACGTCCACCTCGCCGCCTGCGTGCTCGGCGATCTCGCCGTCGCCCGCGAGCCGGATCAGATTCGAATCCAGGTGTCGGTCGGCCGACTGCAGCTTCCATGCGACGTCCGCGGCGTCGACGGCAGCGTTCGTCAGCTCTGCGGTGTTGCCGAGCTTGCGGGGCGGTGTCGTCGCGGTGGCCTTGCCGATGCGGATCCGGTAGTCGCGCTTCTCGCGCACGAGGTACTCCCACGAGTAGCCGCCGGCCCGATCGGCCTCGAACTCGTCGTGCAGATGGCGCGGGTCGTGATCGTTCACGAGGATTAGTGCTTCGCCGACGTCGAGGTCGTCGAAGATCGCGAAGATCTTCGGATGACGCTGGGGCTTGGGGATCTCGCGGACGTCGAGCGTGATGTCGGGCATGACTAGCGTCTCCTGTGGGCTGCCGGGAATTAATACAAGACCTAGTTGTAAAAATACACCCGGGCGTCGAGGATGGCCAGGGTCTGGCTCATCGAGGTGCGGCGGGAAGCCCGCGGCAGGCGGATCCGGATGTTCAGCGGTGGGACGCGGACCGCGCGGCGTCCGCGACCAGTTCGCCCCATCGCTTCAGCTCGCGCCCGTCCATCGTCGTGTGCGGGCACGAGACGAGCGCACCGACCACGCGGCCCGTCCCGTCGGTGATGGGCGCTCCGATGGTGACCGCGCCGACCTCGGCGTCGTCGGTCAGTTCGCCTGCGAGGTAGTCGATCGTCGACAGTTCGCCGAGCAAGTCGCGGACGCGACCGCGAAGTTCCGCCGGCACGGTGTCGAGGCCGGCGAGAGTGTCGATCACGGTGCGGTGTCCGTCGGTGATCCGTTCGATCGAGTAACCGCGATCGGCGATCTCGGCGAGCACATCGCGCAGCCGGGCGCGGTCGCCTTCCGGTGCGCGGGCGAGCCATTCGTCTCGTACTGTGCCGTCCGCCCACGCGACGAACTCGCGACAGATCGGCGGGTGCAGTCGAATGGGACGCCCGGGCTGGGCCCAACTGTCGGTGGCCGGCGCCGCAGTGCCCTCCGGCGTGGCGTACTCGACGACGGTGATCGTGCGATCGTCCACGGGGCGGGCGAGAAACGCGATCACGCCGGTGTCGGCCACGAGTCGGGTCAGCGCGGGGCGTGCGGCGACGGCGAGGGAGTCGTCGCCGATCGCCGTGCGCGCCGTCGACAGGAACGCCGGGCCGACGGTGATCGTCAGGTCGTCGTGGCGGGTGAGCCATCCGAGATCGGCGAGTTCGGCCACTATTGCGTGCACCGTTGCGCGCGGCAACGCCGTCTCGCGGACGATGTCGGCCAGAGTGGGAGGATGACCGGCGAACGAGATGACGCAGTCGAGAACGACGGCGACTCGTCGCGTCGGCGGCGACGGTTGACGACGCGGTGATCTTGCCCCTAATGTCTGTGACACATTTGCAACACTAAGTGTCGAATATTCGACACGTCAAGGAGGCCTCTGGTCGTGATCGAGGAACTCGAAGCCGAATCGGTGCACATCTTCCGAGAAGTCGCGGCCACCTTCGAACGCCCCGTGATGCTGTTCTCCGGCGGCAAGGACTCCGTCGTGATGTTTCATCTCGCGCGCAAAGCGTTCTGGCCTGCGCCTGCCCCGTTCCCGCTCATGCACGTCGACACCGGACACAACTTCGACGAGGTGATCGAGTTCCGGGACCGCATCGTCGAACAGACCGGTGCTCGCCTCGTCGTCAGCAGCGTGCAGGACGACATCGACGCGGGGCGTGTCGTCGAACAGACCGGCCCCGGCACTTCGCGGAATCGGTTGCAGACCGCGGCGCTGCTCCGCGGCATCCGCGACGGCAAGTACGACGCGGTGTTCGGCGGCGCGCGCCGCGACGAGGAGAAGGCCCGCGCCAAGGAGCGCGTCTTCAGCTTTCGCGACTCGTTCGGCGCCTGGGATCCTCGCAACCAGCGGCCCGAACTGTGGAACCTCTACAACGGGCGGCACGCGCGCGGCGAACACATCCGCGTGTTCCCGCTGAGCAACTGGACCGAACACGACATCTGGGAGTACATCGCCGCCGAACAGATCGACCTGCCGTCGATCTACTACGCGCACGAGCGCCCGGTGGTCCCGCGCGACGGGATGCTTCTCGCCGACACCCGGTTCCTCGAGAAGTATCCCGGCGAGACCGCGCACCTCGAGCGGGTCCGCTTCCGCACCGTCGGCGACGCGACCTGCACCGGATGTGTCGAGAGTGATGCCGACACCCCGGCGAAGGTGATCGCCGAAGTCGCCGCCACCCGAGTCACCGAACGCGGTGCGACGCGCGCCGACGACCGGATATCCGAAGCCGGGATGGAAGACCGCAAGAAGGAAGGCTACTTCTGATGACCGGCGACATGCTCCGCATCGCGACCGCAGGCAGCGTCGACGACGGGAAGTCGACGCTCATCGGTCGGCTGCTCTACGACTCGAAGTCGATCTTCACCGACCAACTCGAAGCGATCGAACGCACCAGTTCACAGCGCGGCGACGAGAGTGCGGACCTCGCGCTCCTCACCGACGGGTTGCGCGCCGAACGTGAACAGGGCATCACGATCGACGTCGCCTACCGGTACTTCTCCACGCCGGAACGCAAGTTCATCGTCGCCGACTCGCCCGGGCACGTGCAGTACACGCGGAACATGGTGACCGGTGCGTCGACGGCGGACCTCGCGATCATTCTCGTCGACGCGCGCAAAGGTGTGCTGGAGCAGACGCGGCGGCACGCGTTCCTGTCCTCGCTGCTGGGCATCCCGCACCTGACGGTGTGTGTCAACAAGATGGACCTGGTCGACTACTCGGAGGAACGCTACGACGAGATCGTCGCCGAGTTCACGGCGTTCGCGGCCAAACTGAACGTGACCGACGTGATGTTCATTCCGATCTCGGCGCTGCGCGGCGACAACGTCGTCGACCGGTCCGAGACGATGGACTGGTACACGGGCCGCTCGCTGCTCGGACATCTGGAGACCGTGCACATCGCGTCCGACAAGAACCTCATCGACGCGCGCTTCCCCGTCCAATACGTGATCCGGCCGCAACGCGCCGACGGTCTCGACCATCGGGCGTTCGCTGGCACGGTCGCGGGCGGTGGGCTCTCGGTGGGCGACAAGGTCGTCGCGCTGCCCGGCGGCTTCGGCACCGAGGTCGTCAAGATCTGGGGGCCGGGCGGCGCGGAGCGGTCGGAGGCGTCGGCAGGCGACGCCGTGTCGGTCGAGTTGGCCGATGAGATCGACATCGTCCGCGGCGACATGATCGTGCGGCCCGGCAACCGTCCGCACGTCGGCCGCGACCTCGACGCGATGGTCTGCTGGTTCTCCGAGACGCGCTCGCTGTCGGAGGGTGACACGTTCTCGATGCTGTGCGGCACCCGTGAGACGCGGGTGTCGGTGACCGGCATGAACTATCGGCTCGACGTCAACACACTGCACCGTGACGGCGCCGCAGACGAGTTGGAGCTCAACGAGATCGGCCGGATGACGCTGCACTGTCAGCAGCCGATGATGTTCGACGAGTATCGCCGCAACCGGCAGACCGGCAGTTTCATCCTGATCGACGAGGCGACCAACGCGACCGTCGCGGCGGGCATGATCGGTGCACCCGTCGCCCACGATTCGAACGTCGTCTGGGAGGCCGGGAAGGTCACGCGCGAACACCGCGCGTACCGCGGTGCGACCATCTGGCTCACCGGGCTGTCCGGGTCGGGGAAGTCGACGATCGCCACCGAACTCGAACGACGACTCGTCGCCGAAGGCAGACCCGCATACCTGCTCGACGGCGACAATCTGCGACATGGGCTGAACGCCGACCTCGGGTTCAGCGACGACGACCGTCGCGAGAACATCCGGCGCACCGCCGAGGTCGCGTCGTTGTTCACCGACTCGGGAGCCTTCGCCCTCGTGTCGTTGATCAGCCCGTTCGCCGCCGAACGCCAGCGTGCGCGAGAGATCCATGCGGCTCGCGACCTCCCGTTCTTCGAGGTCTTCGTCGACACACCCCTCGACGACTGCGAGGCCCGCGACCCGAAGGGGCTGTACGCGAAGGCTCGCGCGGGCGAGATCGCACAGTTCACCGGTATCGACTCGCCGTACGAGCGCCCCGTGACCCCCGAGTTCGTGATCCGCCCGTCCGACGGCGCCCCCGCGGATATCGCCGAGATGATCCTGCAGCGTCTGGGGATGTGAGCCGCCGTGAATCCTGTTGCACAACGGTCGCTCAGCGACCGTTGTGCAACACTAGTCGGCTCGCCGAGAGAGCGCGGCGCGCACATCGGCCGCGGTGAGCGTCATCAGGTCGGCCTCCGACAGTGCGTCGATGTCGTCCGACGTGGCGAGACGGTGTTCGCGCTCCTCCTCGGCGGCCTCGATCAGGTTCCGTACGTGGCGGCCGTTGCCTGCGACGTCGATGGCGCGGCGGGTGCCGATCGACGTGGTGCACAGCCTCTCGAACGATGCTTCCAACACCTGGCAGGCATCGGCGGCCAGCCGGGAGTCGCGGCCGCCCGCCATCGATTCGGCGATCCGCACCAGTTCGCTCGGCGAGTACGAGTCGAACCGGATCCGGCGCGCGAACCGGGACGCCAGACCCTCATTGGCGGCCAGCAGTCGATCGATCTCGTCGTCGTAGCCGGCGATCACCACGACGAGCCGATCCCGGTCGTTCTCCATTCGGGCGAGCAGGGTGTCGAGGGCTTCGCGGCCGAACGCGTCGCCGCCGGAGAGCCCCTCCTGGATCAGGGTGTACGCCTCGTCGATGAACAAGACACCGTCCAATGCCGAGTCGATCACTGCCGACGTCTTCGGCGCCGTCGACCCGAGATGCTCGCCGACGAGATCGCCTCGGCTGACTTCGACGACGGTGTCGGTGGCGAGGATCCCGAGGCCGCGATACATGCGCGCGACGATGCGTGCGACTGTCGTCTTCCCCGTTCCCGGCGGGCCGGTGAAGGTGAGATGCAGGCTGCGCGGTGCGGTCCGCAGCCCTTTCGAAGCACGCAGATCGGCGAGCAGCACAGACGAGCGCAGGCGTTCCACCTGTTCTTTGACTGCAGCCAAACCCACCTGGGATGCGAGCTCGGTGTCGGCGGCCGCAAGGTCTGCGTGCCGATCGACGGCCGCAGGTGCGGACTCCTCGTCTGGAACGTCGATCACCAAACGGTACGACGGGTCGTCCAGTGCGCGCCGTGCATCGGATAGACGAGGATCGAGCGCGTACGCCTCCTGAAAGCACGCCCTCGCCGCAGCTTCGTCGCCCCGCGTTCGCTGGGCCATCCCGATCGCGAACGTGGCCGCCGCGCGCGCGTTGTCGAGACCACTGTCCCGGGTCGCCGACAGGAGGCGGACGCCCTCGTCGAACATGCCGAGCTGGATGCACGCCGTCCCCGCCACATACTCGGCCGCGGCCGTCAGCACCGGGTCGGCCCACGCGTCTCGGGCGGCCAGCGCGCCGAGCGCGGCCCGCCACTCTCCGGCCCTGAGATGCAGCACACCGCGGCAGTAGCCGACCACCGGTTCGTCGGCGGTCGAGTCCAGGATCCGTCGCGCGCCGTCGAGGTCGCCGCCGTCGATCAGCGACGAGGCGTATGCGGCGGCGGCACGGTCGGCCGTCGTGATCGGGTAGTCGACGAACAGGCCGACAGGCGCCAGCCCGGCGAGTGCTCCGCGCGGCAGGCCGACCCGCCGCTGCTGCACCCCGATGCTGTCGTGGGCGCGATGCAGGCCGAAGAGGGTGGAGCCGGAGCGGTCGCCCGCGGCGAGCCGCCCCAACCAGGCGTCGCCCATCGTCGGATCGATCTCGCTGGCGCGCGTGAACGCGGCGAGCGCACGGTCCTGGTCGGGTGGATCGTCGCAGACCAGGTGGCCGAGCGCCGCCATGCCTGCGTCGAAGAGTCGTCGGGCGTCACCGACT
Source organism: Gordonia liuliyuniae (assembly GCF_021739025.1). Lineage (GTDB taxonomy): Bacteria > Actinomycetota > Actinomycetes > Mycobacteriales > Mycobacteriaceae > Gordonia > Gordonia liuliyuniae. The sequence continues at coordinate 167,283 of NZ_JAKKOT010000003.1, forward strand.
GCGATGCGCTGCCTCGTGCTTGTCATCTGGTCCCCCCGAACCTCGACACGGTGCAGCGACTCTAACCCTCCGGAGCACGCCGATATCAGATTTTCACGAGTATTGCCGGACTCGACCCGGGGGACGGGCCGAGCACTCCGCGCCCTCGCATAGACTGTCCGGTGTGAGCGCCCAGGTAGATACCGTTTCCCACGCCGCCGAATCCCCCGACACCGCGCAGCCGTACGCCGAGCTGGGTCTGAAGGACGACGAGTACGCACGTATTCGCGAGATCCTGGGCCGCCGCCCGACCGACGCCGAGCTGGCGATGTACTCGGTGATGTGGTCCGAGCACTGCAGCTACAAGTCGTCGAAGAAGCATCTGCGGTACTTCGGCGAGACCACCACCGACGAGATGCGGGCCGGGATGCTCGCGGGCATCGGCGAGAACGCAGGCGTCGTCGACGTGGGCGACGGCTGGGCCGTCACGTTCAAGGTCGAGTCGCACAACCACCCGAGTTACGTGGAGCCCTACCAGGGCGCGGCGACCGGCGTCGGCGGCATCGTGCGCGACATCATGGCGATGGGCGCACGGCCGATCGCGGTGATGGACCAGCTGCGCTTCGGCGCTGCCGACGCGCCGGACACGCGGCGCGTCGTGGATGGCGTGGTGCGCGGCGTCGGCGGCTACGGCAACTCGCTCGGCCTGCCGAACATCGGCGGCGAGACCGTCTTCGACGCCAGCTACCAGGGCAACCCTCTCGTCAACGCGCTGTGCGCGGGCGTCCTCCGCACCGAAGACCTGCACCTGGCGTTCGCGTCGGGCACGGGCAACAAGATCATCCTGTTCGGCGCTCGCACCGGTCTCGACGGCATCGGCGGAGTATCGGTGCTCGCATCCGAGACGTTCGACGACTCCGATGACGCGGGGCCGTCGCGTAAGAAGCTGCCGAGCGTCCAGGTCGGCGACCCGTTCACCGAGAAGGTCCTCATCGAGTGCTGTCTGGATCTGTACCGCGAAGGCCTCGTCGTCGGCATCCAGGATCTCGGCGGCGCCGGTCTGTCGTGTGCCACGAGCGAGCTCGCGGCTGCGGGCGACGGCGGCATGCGCATCGACCTCGAGCAGGTGCCGATGCGCGCCGAGGGCATGACGCCCGCCGAGGTCCTCTCCAGCGAGTCGCAGGAGCGCATGTGTGCGGTCGTGACTCCGGAGAACGTCGACAAGTTCATGGACGTGTGCCGCAAGTGGGACGCGCTGGCCACGGTGATCGGTGAGGTCACCGACGGTGACAACCTTGAGATCAGGTGGCACGGCGAGACCGTCGTCGATGTGCCGCCGCGCACCGTCGCCCACGACGGACCGGTGTACGACCGTCCGCTGGCCCGCCCGGACTGGCAGGACGAGGTCGTCGCGTCGACCACGGTCGGACTCACTCGTCCCGAGTCCGGCGATGAACTGGGCGCGACGTTCCTGAAGATGCTGGCCAGCCCGGCGCTGTGCAGCCGCAAGTTCATCACCGAGCAGTACGACCGCTATGTCCGCGGCAACACGGTTCTCGCCGAACATGCCGACTCGGGCATGATCCGCATCGACGAACAGACCGGCCGAGGCGTCGCGATCTCGACCGACGCGTCGGGCCGCTACACCTACCTCGATCCGTACACGGGCGCGCAGCTCGCGCTCGCCGAGGCTTTCCGCAACGTCGCGGTGTCCGGCGCGGCGCCCGCGGCGGTCACCAACTGCCTCAACTTCGGCTCGCCGGAGGATCCCGCCGTCATGTGGCAGTTCAGCCAGGCCGTGCGTGGCCTCGCCGACGGATGCGCCGAACTCGGCATCCCGGTGACCGGTGGCAACGTCAGCTTCTACAACCAGACCGGCAGCACCGCGATCCTGCCGACGCCGGTGGTCGGTGTGCTCGGCGTCATCGATGACGTGCGACGTCGCATCCCGACCGGCATCGGCACCGAACCGGGGGAGACGCTCATTCTGATGGGCGACACGCTCGACGAGTTCGACGGCTCGATCTGGGCGCAGGTGGAGCACGATCATCTCGGCGGCGTCCCGCCGAAGGTCGACCTCAAGCGTGAGCGGCTGCTCAGCGACATCTTGATCGCCGCGTCGCGCGACGGTCTGGTCTCCGCGGCGCACGATCTCTCCGAGGGTGGTCTGATCCAGGCCGTCGCCGAAGCGGCGCTCGCGGGCGAGACCGGCTGCCGGATCCTGTTGCCCGAGGGGGTCGACCCGTTCGTGTGGCTGTTCTCCGAGTCGACGGGACGCGTCCTCGTCGCGGTGCCGCGGACCGAGGAGTCGCGGTTCACCGGCATGCTGACCGCGCGTTCGATGCCGTGGACCCGTATCGGCGTCGTCGACCAGGGCAGCGACGAGCTCGAGGTCCAGGACCAGTTCGCGGTGAAGCTCGACGAGATCCGCGACGTCCACGAGGGGACGCTGCCGAGACTATTCGGCTGATCCGACGACGATCGAGGGCCGGGCAGTCGACACGTCTGTCGTTCGAACGTACGGCTCTCGATCGTGGGTGGTGTCGGCGGTTACGATCAGTCGACGTTGACCGCACCCGGTGGTCAGACGACGAGGGGAAGACATGACGAACCCGCCCGGAGACCACGGCGACCCCACATCGGGGGACGACCCGAACGCCGAGCCGGACCCGTTTGCCGAGACGCAGTTCGGGCAGACGCCCAACTTCAAGAAGGAGCCCCAGGAGCCGGAGACACAGCAGCCGGAGACACCGCAGCCGGAGACACCGCAGCCGGGCTTCGGACAGTCGGAGCCCGGGCAGCAGCATTTCGATGCAGCGTCTCAAACCCCGGGTAATCCCTATCCGACGAACCCGTATCCGACGAACCCGTATCCGGCCGGCCCGACGGGCAACGCGGGACCGGCGCCGGCGAACAGTCTCGTCTCGGCGATCCTCGTGACCGTCATCGGTTTCGTCGGAACCTGTTTCACCTGCTTGAGTCTGGTGGCCGGCATCTTCGGCATCGTCGCAATCGTGAAGGCCAATGCGGTGGCCGGTCAATGGCAGCGGGGTGACACGCTCGGCGCTCAGCGGTCGGCCGACGAAGCGAAGAAGTACTCGACCTATGGGTGGATCGCGATCGGCGTGTCCATCGCGCTCTGGGTCATCATGATGATCGTGTTGATGGCCACCCACACTTCTGCCGGCTACTACGACTTCAGCTGATCGCGGACCGACCATCTAACGACCTCGCCGCACTCGGCGCACGACGAAAGACTCCTATGACCACCCCGCAGAACCCGGACGGTTTCGGGCAGGACCCGTTCAACAAGTCCGACTCGGGCCAGCCCCAATACGGCCAACCCCAATACGGTCAGCCCCAATACGGTCAGCCCCAATACGGCCAACCCCAGTACGGGCAGAACCCGTATCAGGGTGGAGCCCCCGGTATGGAGCCCGACAACAACCTGGTGTGGGCCATCCTGAGCACCGTGCTGTGCTGCTTGCCGTTGGGCATCGTCTCGATCGTCAAGTCGACGTCCGTCGGCAAATTGTGGGCGATGGGCGACTACGCCGGCGCCCAGCAGGCGGCCGACGACGCCAAGAAGTTCGCCATGTGGAGTGCGATCGCCGCCGTCGCGTGGTGGGTGATCTTCGTGATCTTCTACGCCGTGGTCATCGCAGCTGCTGTCTCGAACACTGCGTAGCGACATGAGCGTCGCCGTAGGGACCGCCGACCGTGTGCTGGGAACCGTGCAAACGGTCTCCCGGCACCGGGTCGCCGGTCCCGCGTCGGTTTTCGTCGGCGTGGCGGCGGCGGGGACCCTCGTCTGGTTCGCTGATCCGACCACGCCGGGCGGCATCATTCCGCCGTGTCCGACGAACGCACTGCTGCACATCAACTGTCCGGGGTGCGGGGCCTCGCGCGCGGTGTACTGCCTGCTGCACGGCGATCTCGGCGGCGCATTGCACTACAACGCGGTCGGCGTCGTCGCCCTCGCGTTCCTGGCCGTCGCTTTCGTCACGTACACCGTCGGGCTGTGGCGTGGACGCCGGGTCCGCGGCTGGCAGCAGTGGCGATACACGCCGGTGACAGTGCTCGTGGTGACGCTCGTCTGGTTCCTCATCCGAAATATTCCGATCTCACCGTTCGACAGTCTGAAAGTGTGACCCGTCTTGACTACCCCTGATGATCCGTCCGGCCAGCCGTCGAACGACGACGACTGGACCGCGTACGAGCCGACACAGGTCGGCACCCCGAAACCCGATCTGACCAAGCGCGACGTTCCGACGTCCACCGATCCGGCGACGAACGGACCGCCCGCGTACGAGCCGACGCAGACCACTCCGACGCCGCCGCCGCTGCCCGAGCCAGGGTATGCCCAGTCAGGGTATGCCCAGTCAGGATATGCCCAGCCGGGGTACTCGGAGCAGGCTTATGCTCAGCCGCCGTTGCCGCCGGTTGTCGCGCCGGGGCCGTACGGTGCGGCGTACCCGTATCCAGGACAGCAGTTCGGGGCTGGCCAGCCGGGGCCCGCGCCGCAGACCGGGCAGATCTCGTCGATCGTCGCGCTCGTGTTCGGCGGCCTTCTGACCGTCAGCTGTTACGGCACGCTGATCGGTATCGCACCTCTCGTGCTGGGCATCATCGGCCTGACGAAAGCGAACTCCGTCGGTCGTCTCTGGTTCGCGGGGCAGACTGCCGAAGCGTCGCAGGCCGCGGAGTCGTCGAAGAAGGCCGCGATGTGGGCGTGGATCAGCCTGGGCATCGGCGTGGTCCTCGCGATCATCGTGGTCATCATTCTCGTCGTGTGGGCGGTCAACAGCGATCCCTCGCCGAATACGACGTACACGTACGACACCTGATCGGTGTCCCGCCGCGTCGTGCGGTAGGTCAGTACGCGCCTGCGCTGAGCGTCCGCGCGTAATTCACGCGGTTGGTCAAATCCATCACGACGGCCCGAGATCCAGCCGGGATCATCGTCGTGTAGCTGCCTGCGGCGGTGTTGACCGTCACCTGGACGCTGCCGGTGGTGCGCTCTTCCTTCGCGAGAAGAAACAGCAGGCTCAGCGCGCACACCAGGAAGAACCCGAGGATCGCGCAGATGATCGCCCACTGGGGGATCTCCTGCTTCGTGTACGTCGTGTCCTGCAGGCTCCACTGCGCGCCTTGGACGGGGAAGATCCCGGCCGGAGTGATGATCTGCGTCTGCGTCACTTGGATGTCGTTGATCACGACCAGGGGAGGCGCCACGCTCGGGCCCATCGGGAAACTCATGGATGGAATCTAACCACGCGTCGACCAGCCTGGTTCGCACCGCGATCGGACACCTGTCCAGTCAATTGACCACGAGACTCGCTGATGGCCTTTAGCCTGGGGGCATGACTCTACGCGTAGTGGAATGGTCCACCGGAACTGTCGGACGGCACGCGATCGTCGGAATCGACGCTCACCCGGATCTCGAACTCGTCGGGGTGTGGGTGTCCGATCCGGCGAAGGTCGGGAAGGACGCGGGACGCCTCGCCGGACTCGACCGTGACCTCGGTGTCCTGGCAACGAACGACCGCGACGCGCTGCTGGCGTTGACACCCGACGCGATCGTGCACACTGCGATGACAGACGACCGGATCGTCGAGGCGATCGCCGACCTCACGTCGTTCGTCGAGGCCGGGATCAACGTGGTCTCGTCCGGGCCTGTCCTGCTGCAGTTCCCGTACGGCGTGATGCCTGACGCGATGATCGGGCCGATCGAGGACGCTGCCCGCAGGGGCGGCGCGAGCCTGCACGTGAACGGCATCGATCCGGGCTTCGCGAACGACGTCCTGCCGTTGTCTATGACCAGCCTGTCGCAGCAGATCGACGAGGTGCGGTGCATGGAGATCGCCGACTACTCGACCTACTATCAGCCCGTCGTGATGGGCGACCTGTTCGGTTTCGGCAAACCGATGGACCATCAGTCGATGCTTCTGACACCGGGCGTCCTGTCGATGGGGTGGGGCAGCGTCGTGCGGCAGATCGCGAAGGGACTGGACATCACGCTCGACGAGCCGCTCGTCGAACGCGTCGAGAAGGTCGCCGCCGACCGCGATATCGACACAGTGTCTGTGAAGATTCCCGAGGGGACGCTCGCCGCTCTCCATTTCGAGGTGGTCGGACAGGTCGACGGTGTCGACCGCGTCGTCCTTGAGCACTACACGCGTACCAGCGCCGACCAGTGCCCGGACTGGCCGCGGCCCGACTCCGGTGACGGCTCGTATCGCATCGAGATCCACGGGGAACCGTTCATGCGCGTGGAGATGACGCATCACGGCCGCGACGGCGACCACAATGTGTCGGGCATGATCGTCACCGCGCAGCGGCTCGTGAACGCGGTGCCCGCCGTCGTCGACGCCGAGCCGGGCCTCGTCACCGCCCTCGATCTGCCGCTGGTCACCGGGCGCGGCCTGGTGACGCGGTAGCGGAGTTCACGGCGCGACGACGACTGATGCGGTTGCGGCTCACAGCGGCCAGCTGTGGACGGGCTCGCCCTCGTGCATGAGGGTCGTGTAATCGGCGAGCATCCCGTGCAGTGCCTGCCTGCGGCTCTCGCCAGCGTCCTCGCGGGCCTTCACAGCGCGCCGCTGCCACACCGATCCGGTCTGCCTGGTGGCGCATCGTCCTTCGATGACGCCGAGGTAGCGGCGCCGAGCCTGCTCCGACACCCCGAACGATGTCAGCCCCTTCTCGGCGAGCGGAAGCAACCGCCGAAGGGCGAGTTCGTCGGGGCTCACCCAACCGATGTTCGGCCAGTACAGCTGCGCGTCGAAACCCCACTGGGCGCCCGCCGCGAGGTTCTCGCGCGCCGCGTCGAACGACATCTGCGACCACAGGGGACGATCGGCCTCGACGAGGCCGCGCACCACCCCGTAGTAGAAGGCGGCGTTCGCCATCACGTCGACGACCGTCGGCCCGGCGGGCAGCACACGGTTCTCCACCCGGAGATGTGCGTGGCCGTCGACGACGTCGTACACGGGCCGATTCCAGCGGTAGACGGTTCCGTTGTGCAGGCGCAACTCGGTGAGTTCCGGAGTCCGGCCCGCGTCGAGTTCGGCGAGCGGATCGACGTCGGTCGACACGGGCAGCAGGGCGGGGAAGTAGCGGGTGTTCTCCTCGAAGAGATCGAAGATCGTGGTGATCCACCGTTCGCCGAACCAGACGCGTGGTCGGACTCCCTGATTGCGCAACTCGAGCGGTCGAGTGTCGGTCGCCTGCTCGAACACGGGGATCCGCGTCTCATGCCAGAGTGCTCGTTCGGCGAGGAACGGCGAGTTTCCGGCCAACGCGACCTGGACTCCGGCGATCGACTGGGCAGCGTTCCAATGGGCGGCGAAGTCTTCGGGCGCGACGCGCAGGTGCAGTTGCAATGATGTGCACGCGGCTTCCGGGAGGATGGAGTCCGACGTCGTCGCCAGGCGTTCCGGTGACGTCCGCGCCGACAGCGGGACACCGGAGATGTCGAGTTCGAGGTCCTCGCCGCGCGCCGCGAAGATCTGCTCGTTGAGGACGCTGTAGCGCGGGTTCGTCGAGATCCACTGGTGCGTGAAGTGTTCGCGCCCCAGCGTCGGCAGCATGCCGATCATCACCAGGTGGTTCCCGGTCGACGCCGCACGCGCCTCCGCCCGATTCAGTGACGTCCTCAGCGTCTGCTCGAGACTCACCGTGTCCCCGCCGACGAACGGTCGTGGCGACACGTTGATCTCGACGTTGAACTGGCCGAGTTCAGTCTGGAAGTCGGGGTCGGCGATCGCTTCGAGCACCGTGGTGTTCGCCATCGCGGGTTCGGCGTCGGCGCCGATGAGATTGAGTTCGACTTCCATCCCGAGAAGCGGTTCAGGCGGTCGGCCGTGGTCGGTGAACAGTCCATCCGTCAGCATCCGGGCGATCGCGTCGGTGCCTCGCGACACCTGCGACCGGAACCGGACGCGATCGGATCCGCTGAACTTCTGTTGGCTCACTTCAGCGCCCATGGGTTCATGGTGCCTGAGAATGCCGAACGAGTTCATCGGATAGGTGCAACCGCAGATCCCCGCCACTGTGGATACCGGGGAGTTCATCCACAGATCGCGGTGATCGGCGGTCAAGCGGGGACACCGACCTCGCCCGTCGGTGACGCTGACCGGCATGATCACGATTCCGTCCGGCGTGTACCGGACTCGGCAACTGGCAGATCTGGTCGGTCGCACCGGGCTTCGAGCGATGCTGACATCCGGTGACGCCCGTCTGCTCCGCTTCGGCTGGTACGAGGTCGGCACGGGGCGTCGCGACGAAGTCGAAGCGGTGCGGCGCGGCGGCGTCCTCAGCTGCGTGAGCGCACTTCGCCGACACGGTGTGTGGGTGCCCGACCACCACGACCTGCATGTGCGCGGGAACTCGTCGGCGGTCCGGACCCGGCCGGGGCCGTTCTGTCGCGAGTTTCGTCGCCCGTCGCCGGAAGGTCCTGCGGCCGTCGACGACCTCGACATCGCGGTCCGTCATGCCGCGCGATGTCTCGATGACGAGGGCACCGTTGTCGTGTTCGACTCGATCCTCAACAAACAGCTCATGTCGTGGGACGAACTGCAGTACCAGTTCCGCGATGCGCCGGAGTACATGCACGGCCGGCTCGCCAAGTGCGACGGCGCGGCCGACTCGGGGCCGGAGACGATGGCGCGACTCCGGCTGCGGCGCCAGAACATCAAACTGCGTATTCAAGTGAAGATCGACGGGCTCGGCAGGGTCGACATGCTGGTCGGCAAGTACCTGATCATCGAGATCGACGGTTGGGAGTGGCACAGCGATAGGCGCCAGTTCCAGAAGGATCGGACCCGCGATGCGATCGCCCACGAATTGGGCTACTACCCGCTGCGGTTCACCTACGACGACATCGTGTTCGACTGGGACAGGACGAACGCGAGAATCCTCACCGCAATCCGTGCGGGTGCGCACCTTCGGTCGTTCCTTCCGGGCATTGAGGAGGGTGCGTGACGTCAGATTCCCCGCGCAGCGCCGACATCGTCCGTACCGCCGACGGTGATCCCTCACGGGGAATCTGAGGTCACGGCTCACTACAATCGACCCATGCTGACCGCCGACCTCCACACGCACACTCGTTTCTCGGACGGGACTGACACGCCGGAGGAGTTGCTGACCGCGGCACGGGGAGCCGGGCTGACGACGGTCGGGCTGACCGATCACGACACGGCCGCCGGATGGGATCAGGCCGCCGAACACGTCCCGGCCGGAATGCGCGTGCTGCCGGGGGCGGAGTTCTCCACCAAGCACCCGGGACCGGACGGAGCCCTGGTCTCGGTCCACCTGCTCGGCTACCTGTTCGACCGCCAGCATCCTCGGATCACCGCCGAATGGCAGCGGATCGTCGACGAGCGCACCAGTCGCGGAGCGCGGATCGTCGAGAGCCTGGTGGACGCCGGGTACCCGATCAACATCGATGACGTCCGCGAGAAGGCGGGCCGCGGCAACATCGGGCGACCGCACATCGCTCGCGCCTTGATCGACGCAGGTGTCATCGGCACTGTCGGGGAGGCGTTCGACGGACTCTTGGAAGACGGCGGACCGCACCACGTCTCGCTGCGGTCGACGTCGCTGATCGGGGGCATCGAGATGATCGTCGCGGCGGGCGGCGTTCCCGTGATCGCCCACCCGCGCGCGAGGGGCGCGGCAGCGATCCTCACTGGACCCGTCCTCGAATCGCTCGTCGAAGCCGGACTCGCCGGACTCGAAGTCCGTCACCCCGACCACGACGACGCCGCCCGTGCGGAACTCGTCGGGATCGCGACCGACCTCGACCTGCTCCAGACCGGGGCGAGCGACTATCACGGCGGCAACAAGACGCTGCGCATCGGCCAGGAGCGGACCGACGACGACGTCGTCGAACAGATCATCGAGCGGGGCGCCACCGCGCCGTTCGTCGGATAGAGCGATGGCGCCCAACGACAAGGTCGACCCCGCTCAGACGCGTGCGGCGGTCCTCGCCGTCGCCGACTGGCTGCGCGACGAGACTCATCCGCCGCCGCCGCGGCAGGCACTCGCCGCAGCGGTCCGGACGACGGCGCGCACGGTCGGGCAGGATGCACCAGGCAACTCCGTGGAACTGCGCGTCCCGCCGTTCGTCGCCGTCCAGTGCATCGAGGGCGTTCGCCACACACGCGGGACACCGCCGAACGTCGTCGAGACGACGCCACGGCAGTGGCTGCTCTTGGCGACCGGCCTCGAATCGTTCGACGATGCCGTCGACGCGCACCGCGTCAGCGTGTCCGGATACCGGGCCGGCGACGTCGCCGCCCACCTCCCGGTGGTCCCGCTTCGGCGGTGAGCCGGAAGCAGGGGCGGTCAGTACGCCTTCATCTCGGTGCCGCACTGGCCGGTGGTCACGCGCCTGGCATCCCATGCGCTGGTGTTGGAGACGCTCGCCTGGAAGGTGATTCGGCCGACACCGGTCTTCACGCCCGGGAACGTGACGGTGTTGGTGGGGCCGACGACCCGCTTCGACCACTGCTCGCCGCCGTTGCGGCCGGTGTCGAGATTCGCCCAGGTGAATGAGACGTGCTGCCGGTAGCCGACGACGGATACCGCATCGGTCCGCACCTTCATCGTCATCTTCCCGTTGCCGCCCGCGCTCGCCTCGAAGACCGAGTTCGCTTGGAGAGGCAGCGGCGTGACGTTGGGGTTCAGGTAGGCCATCGTGCAGGTGGTCGCAGGCGTCGCGGACGCCTGACCGGCGCCGACGGCCGGTGCGACGACGACGCCGACTCCGACCGCCGTGATCGCCAATATCGCGGATCGTGATTTCATCAGTGGTCCCCTCCCAATGGTGTTGCGGCCGCGGCATCTGCAGGGCCGCATACCCCTATGTCGTCGATCACACGTGGATCGTTAGTCTGCACACGTCGGAGCCGGAAGGTTTTCCCAAGTCGCCCCTCGGTAAGTACCCTTGGGGTACGCCCGTCCAGCCCACGACTTGGAGCGTCGCCTCGTGACTGATCTGTCGATCAACTCCCGCAATCTGCTCGCAGCCCAGCAACCAGACGAAGTCGAGAACGAGCCGCGCGAGGAGTGCGGCGTCTTCGGCGTGTGGGCGCCGGGCGAGGACGTCGCCAAGCTCACCTATTACGGCTTGTACGCGTTGCAGCATCGCGGGCAGGAAGCCGCGGGCATCGCCGTCGGCGACGGCGCGCAGGTCCTCGTGTTCAAGGACCTCGGCCTCGTCAGCCAGGTGTTCGACGAGCAGACCCTCGCCTCGATGGTCGGACACGTCGCGGTCGGACACTGCCGCTATTCGACGACCGGATCGACGACGTGGGAGAACTCGCAGCCGATCTTCCGGCACACCGACGCGGGCAGCGGGGTGGCGCTCGGTCACAACGGCAACCTCGTCAACACCGCGGAACTCGCGTCTCGCGCTCGCGAGCTCGGCGTGTACGGACCGCGCACCACGGCCACCTCCGACTCCGACGTCGTCGGGGCGCTCCTCGCGCACGGCGCCGCGGACAAGACGCTCGAGCAGGCGGCCGTCGACCTGCTGCCGACCCTCAAGGGCGCGTTCTGCCTCACCTTCCAGGACGAGAGCACGCTGTACGCGGCGCGTGACCCGCACGGTATCCGTCCGCTCTCGCTCGGCCGACTCGACCGCGGGTGGGTCGTCGCCTCGGAGACCGCGGCGTTCGACATCGTCGGCGCGTCGTTCGTCCGCGACATCGAGCCCGGTGAGCTCCTCGCCATCGACAGCAACGGCGTCCGCAGCACCCGGTTCGCCGAGCCGAAGCCGAAGCTGTGCATCTTCGAGCACGTCTACCTGGCACGCCCGGACAGTGTGATCCACGGACGCTCGGTGCATTCGACGCGTGTCGACATCGGCCGCAGTCTGGCCCGCGAACAGCCCGCCGAAGGCGACCTCGTGATCCCGGTGCCCGAATCGGGTACGCCTGCGGCCGTCGGCTTCGCGCAGGAATCGGGGATCCCGTACGGCCAGGGCCTGATGAAGAACGCCTACGTCGGCCGCACGTTCATCCAGCCGTCGCAGACCATCCGTCAGCTCGGCATCCGCCTCAAGTTGAATCCGCTCCGCGAGGTGATCCGCGGCAAGAAGCTCGTCGTGGTCGACGACTCGATCGTCCGTGGCAACACCCAGCGCGCCCTCATTCGGATGCTGCGGGAAGCCGGAGCCGTCGAAGTGCACGTCCGTATCGCGTCGTCGCCGGTCCGCTGGCCGTGCTTCTACGGCATCGACTTCGCTTCGCCCGCCGAACTGATCGCCAACGGCATGGAGTCCGAGGAGAACATGGTCGACGGTGTGCGCCAGGCGATCGGCGCCGACAGCCTCGGCTACATCAGTGTCGAAGGCATGGTCGAGGCGACCGGAGAGAAGTCGTCGGACCTGTGCGCGGCATGCTTCGACGGCACCTACCCGATCGAGCTGCCGACCGAGACGGCGATGGGCAAAGCGGTGCTCGAGACCATGATGTCGACGTCGCAGGGCACAGCCCCCGACTCGTTGATCGCGAAGAACGACAACGTCAGCGCGGTAATGCGCCCCTGACCACCGATCGCGGAGAGAGATTTAACCTCGCACTCAGGTAGCGTGAGTGCGTTGACCATGGCGACGGTCGGTGCTCGACCACGCCTTAGCGAGTGTGTAGGAGAAGCACCACCATGACGGACGGGGCTGCCGACCAGGCATCCGGGAATGCAGCGGGCGGTGCGTCGTACGCAGCGGCCGGTGTGGACATCGACGCGGGCGAACGCGCAGTGCAGTTGTTCGCGCCGCACGCAAAACGGGCGACGCGCCCGGAGGTCATGGGCGGGCTCGGCGGTTTCGCGGGCCTGTTCTCCCTGAAGGGTGACTACCGTGAGCCGGTCCTCGCCGCGTCGAGCGACGGCGTCGGCACGAAGCTCGCTGTCGCCCAGGCGATGGGCGTGCACGACACGGTCGGTCGCGACCTGGTCGCGATGGTCGTCGACGACCTGGTGGTCTGCGGCGCGCAGCCGTTGTTCCTGCAGGACTACATCGCGGTCGGCAAGGTGATCCCCGAAATGGTCGCCGACATCGTGAAGGGCATCGCGGACGGCTGCGTCGACGCGGGCTGTGCGCTGCTGGGCGGCGAGACCGCGGAGCATCCGGGCGTCATGGAAGACACCCACTACGACATCTCGGCGACCGGTGTCGGCGTCGTCGAAGCCGATTCGATCCTCGGGCCCGACCGCGTCCGTCCGGGCGACGTCGCGATCGCGATGGGGTCGTCGGGCCTGCACTCGAACGGGTACTCGCTGGCACGCAAGGTGCTCCTGGAGTGGGGGCACCTGGACCTCGGCGGCCACGTCGAAGAGTTCGATCGCACGCTCGGGGAGGAACTCCTCGAACCGACCCGCATCTACGCCAAGGACTGTCTGGCGCTCGCCGCCGAGACCGAGGTCCGGACCTTTGCGCACGTCACCGGCGGCGGTCTCGCCGACAACCTGGGACGTGTCCTCCCGGCCGGTCTCGAAGCGGTCCTCGAACGCAGCTCGTGGACGCCTGCCCCGATCTTCTCGATGATCGCTCAGCGCGGTCGCGTCGAGCGCGCCGAGATGGAGCGCACCTTCAACATGGGGGTTGGCATGGTCGCGATCGTCGCTCCCGAAGACACCGACCGCGCGCAGGCGATCCTCACCGCCCGCCACGTCGACAACTGGGTCCTCGGTTCGGTCAAACGCGCAGACGACGCCGGACCCGGATCCGCGCGTCTCGTCGGAGACCACGCGCGCTTCTGACGACAACAAGTCCGCCGATCCGTGCCAGATGGTGGCACAGATCGGCGGACTTTGTTCGTTGAGTGGGAACTCAGTCAGCGCAGCGAGTGGTGGGACCTCGTCAGCTCATGCGTTCCGAGGTCGTTCGCCGTAGCGCGTCAGGCGTGTCGCCACTCGTCTTCAGAGTCCCGGCTGTCCTCATCCGACCAGGTGTCGGTGAACGTGTGTTCACCGCTACCACCGGACAACTCACGCTGCAAGCTGTCGAAGTCGGTGTTTTGGGTGGAGTACTTCAGCTGACGTGCAACCTTCGTCTGCTTTGCCTTAGCCCGGCCGCGGCCCATTCGGGACCCCCTCGCACAATGACGGGGCGGCCATCGTGGTGGCGGCCCCGTTCTATTCGTTAGTAGTTCTCGTACTGACAGTCTAGCGCGCGGACGCAATTAAGTCTCCTCGCGTCGGGCCGAGAACGCCGCGAGAGGCATCACATGACGTGTCTCACAAGGTCAGGAGCGCCCTCGAAGCCGATCCTGAGCGGCCCGCCCGGCAGGGACCGTGTCGTCTGAGATGTACCGATCGCCGTCGATCCGAGCGGCCGTCCCGGATGCGGGGTCGCCGGCGAGCAGGTCTGCGTCGGCCGGGACGGAGCGTTTCACCAGGGCCAGCGCGATGGGGCCGAGCTCGAAGTGGTCGACGACGGTGCCGACGCGACCGACGGTCCGCCCGCCTGCCGACACGGGGTCGCCGGTCGCCGGCCGTGCGTCGGAACTGCCGTCGAGGTGGAGGAGGACCAGCCGTCGAGGCGCCCGGCCGATGTTCGCCACCCGCGACACGGTCTCCTGTCCGCGGTAGCAGCCCTTGTCGAGGTGGACCGCTCCCTGCTCCTGTGGGCCGCCGATCCACTCGGCCTCGTGAGGGATGGTGCGTTCGTCGGTGTCGAGGTGGAGTCGGGCCCGGCCGGCAGCGACGCGCAGTGCTTCGAAGGCCCACGCGCCTGCGGGGTGAGCGCCCGCGGTCGTCAGTTCCTTCCACCAGCGGGGGATGTCGTCGCGCGGGACGACCAGGTCGACGACGGGCGTCGTGCGCCCCTCGCCGATCGGCGGCATCACGCGCCAGAAGCCGAGCGGTTCGTCGTCGTGGTGGAGTTCGGGCAGATTCCCGGCCGTGTAGACGTCGGCGTCGGCCGGGATGTCGAGGAGTTCGGCGATCGCTCCGGACCGCACCTGCGGTCCGACCAGGGTCAGTACTGTCATATCGGTGCGCAGGGCCGGTGTGACCTGCGCCCAGAACACCATCTTCGCCAGGAAATCGTGCAGCGGGACGCTGCGTTCGGCTCCGGTGTCGAGCCACGTGACCTCGTCGACGTCGGTCAGGACGAAGTGGTCTTCGACGCGACCGTTCAGATCCAGCGACAGGTTCTCCGCGCTGCGGCGGTCCGGGAGGTCCGACACGTGCTGCGAGGAGATCGTGTGCAGCCACGTGAGCCGCTCGGGGCCGGCGAGTTCGATCACGCCGCGATCGCTGCGGTCGACGACCGCAGCTGTCCGGGACGCGGCACGTTGCTCACCGAGCGGATCACCGTAATGCCACGCGACGCCGGGACTCGGATCGCCGTCGGGCGTCGGAACGGCTCCGGACGTCGAGGAGAGGATGGGAGAGCGGGCGGGCTGAACTGAATCCGCGGACATGCCGTCAGTCTACGGTGGACGACGTGATCGTGGTCGATGGTGATGGACGACTCCTCAGCGAGGCTCAACCGCTCCTCTTCGCGGACGACCTCGGCGTCCTGCACGGCGACGGGGTCTTCGAGACGATGCTGGTGCGCGGCGGGCGAACTCGGCTCGTCGACGCACACCTCGCGCGGCTGGTCGACGGCGCCGCCCGCCTCGACCTCCCCGCACCGGATGTCGACGGGCTGCGGCGCGCTGTCGCGCTCGCGGAGGTCGAGTGGACGACGAGTTCCCATTCGGTGGACGGCGCGCTGCGTGTGGTCCACACGCGTGGCCGCGAGTCCGATCCGGGCGTCCCGACGTCGTACGTGACGGTGTCGCCGGTCCCCGAGCGGTCCGTGCGCGCCCGCCGCGACGGTGTGCGCGTGACGCTGCTGTCGAAGGCGCACGACCCGGACGTCGCCGCACCGTGGGAACTGTCGGGCGCGAAGGCGTTGAGTTACGCGCGGAGCACGGCCGCGCTCCGGTATGCGCGTGGCCGCGGATTCGACGACGCGATCTATGTGTCGTCGGCCGGCACTGTTCTGGAGAGTCCACGCGCGAACGTCGTCGCCGTCGTCGACGGTGCGCTGACGGCGACGCCCACCGGTGACGGCGTCCTCGCGGGCACCACGCAGGCCGCGGTGTTCGATGTCGCGGCCCGGCACGGACTTGCCGTGCGGTACCGGCGGATGACTCCCGCTGACCTGGTCGCCGCGGAGGGGGTGTGGCTGCTCTCGGCGTTGACTCTCGCTGCGCGCGTCCGGCAAGTGGACCGCCACGTGTTGCCCGAACAACCGAAAAATGCCTTTGATGTCGAAAAGCTGACCATTGAGGCTATTTCCACGCCATGATGTGATCGCGGACACAGTGATGTAGGTCCAGGTAAGTGTGGGCCCTTCGTCGCCTGGGTCACGATGAGCTTGTATTCCAGCCCATCGCTACTACGCTACGTAGTAGCGCACTCGGAATTGACGTGCTCTTGGAACTGACGATTGTGAGGCGAGCGTGGACGTCGTTGACATATCCAGATGGCAGTTCGGAATCACGACTGTTTATCACTTCATCCTGGTGCCGCTGACCATCGGTCTGGCGCCACTGATCGCGGTGATGCAGACCGTCTGGCATCGCACCGGAAACGAACAATGGTTGCGCGCCACCAAGTTCTTCTCCAAGTTGTTCCTCATCAACTTCGCGCTCGGCGTCGCGACCGGCATCGTGCAGGAGTTCCAGTTCGGGATGAACTGGAGTGAATACAGTCGGTACGTCGCCGACGTGTTCGGTGCGCCTCTCGCGATGGAAGGCCTCGTCGCCTTCTTCCTCGAGTCGACGTTCATCGGTCTCTGGATCTTCGGCTGGGGCAGACTCCCGCGGCGCGTGCACCTGGCCTGCATCTGGCTCGTCGCCATCGGCGTCAACGCGTCCGCGTACTTCATCATCGCCGCCAACTCGTTCATGCAGCATCCGGTCGGCGTCGTCTGGGACGACGTCCGGATGCGGCCTCGCATGAACAACTTCCTGGCCGTCATCACCAACAACACGACGCTCGTCGCGTTCCCGCACGTGATCGCGGGCGCGTTCCTCACCGCGTCGACGTTCGTGGCCGTCATCTGCCTCTGGTGGATGGCGCGCAACGGCTACCGTGCCCGCAAACTCGAACAGGCGTCGCTCTCGGGCGACGACACCCACGTCCCTGCCACGACGTCGCCCAGTCAGATCGATGCCACCCCCGAGCGTCTCCGCCACGACAACGTGACCCTGTGGAGACCCGTCGCCCTCCTGGGGCTCTGGGTGGTGATCGCGTCCGGCATCGCGCTGTTCATCACCGGCGACCAGCAGGCCCGGCTCATGTTCAAACAGCAGCCGATGAAGATGGCCGCCGCCGAATCGCTGTGTGAGACCGAGACCGGTGCGAGCTTCTCAGTATTGAGCATCGGCCGCCAGAACAACTGCGACAACATCGAACACGTCATTCAGATCCCCAACATGCTGTCGTTCCTGTCCGATCACTCCTTCGACAGCACCGTCCAAGGCGTCAACGAACTGCAGGCCCAGTATCAGCAGGCGTTGAACATGCCGAACCAGAACTTCGCGCCCAACCTGTTCGTCACCTACTGGGGCTTTCGCGCCATGATCACGTGGGCGCTCGGCTCGGTGGTCGTCGCCATCGGCGGCCTCTGGTTCCTGCGGCGCGGGCGCAGTGAAATACCGCGCAAGGTCGGCACGGTGATGCTCTGGATGCTGCCGACCCCGTTCCTGGCCAACGCGTCCGGCTGGATCTTCACCGAGATGGGCCGTCAACCGTGGGTCGTCGTCCCCAACTGGGCCGATGCGGACGGTGACCCGCTCCGCATCCACATGCTGGTGCAGGACGGCGTCTCCAACCACACGCCACCGATCGTGTGGACGTCGTTGATCGGCTTCACCGTGCTGTACGGCGCGCTGGGCGTCGTCTGGTTCTACCTGCAGAGACGGTATGTGATCGAGGGTCCCGGCGAGAAGGATGCGATCGCCCCCGACGTCGGAGCCGATTCGGACTCCGACAAACCACTGTCGTTCTCGTACTAAGGAGTGCACCGATGAGTTTGGAAACATTCTGGTTCGCGCTCGTCGCGGTCCTGTTCGTCATGTACTTCGTCCTCGAAGGGTTCGACTTCGGCGTCGGCATGCTGCTGCCGTTTCTCGGCCGCCACAGCGAGCCCGACGGCGACAAACGTCGGCGGGTGCTGCTCACGGCCATCGGACCGGTCTGGGACGGCAACGAGGTGTGGCTGATCACCGGCGGCGGTGCGCTGTTCGCGGCGTTCGGCGGGTGGTACGCCACCATGTTCTCGGCGTTCTACCTTCCGCTGTTGTTGATCCTGGTCGGGTTGATCGTCCGCGTCGTCGCCATCGAGTGGCGCGGCAAGATCAACGACCGGAAGTGGCGCATGTGGTGCGACGTCGGGATCGGGCTCGGCTCGTGGCTGCCCGCGATCCTGTGGGGCGTGGCGTTCGCGAACGTCGTGCGCGGCATCCCGATCGGCGCCGACGCCCAGTACACGGGCGGTTTCTTCAACCTGCTGAACCCGTACGCGTTGCTCGGCGGGCTGACCATGGTGCTGGTGTTCATCACGCACGGCGCCGTGTTCCTGGCGTTGAAGACGACCGGTGACCTGCGCCACGATGCGCAGAGCGTCGCCCTGCGTCTGGCGATCCCGACCGCTGCTGTCGCCGCGGCGTTCCTGCTGTGGACTCAGCTCGAATACGGCAAGGGTTGGACGTGGGTGGTCGTCGCGATCGCCGTCGTCGCCGCGGTCGTGATGGTCGCAGGCGCGTATCTGCGCCGCGAAGGGCTCGCGTTCGGCGCGACCTGCGTCGCCATCGCGGCCACCGTGGGACTCCTGTTCTGCGTGCTGTTCCCGAATGTGCTCCCGTCGACCACCGATTCAGCGTTCAATCTGACTGTGGCGAACACGTCGTCGAGCCACTACACGCTCGTCATCATGACGTGGGCGGCCGTGATCATGACGCCCATCGTGCTGCTGTACCAGGGGTGGACGTACTGGGTGTTCCGTCAGCGGCTCGCGGTAGAGCGCATCCCTGAGCACGGCGGGCTTCCGCTGCGCGAGGAAGCATCGCGTGCCGGACGAACCTAGCGCCCGTGCGCTGCCGGTCGAACGGAGCCGAGACGGCGACCGCACACCCCCGTTCGACCCGCGGCTCCTGCGCTACTCGCCGTCTGCGCGTCGGTACGCGGTAGCGATCGCGGCGTTCTCCGTCGGCACCGTGATCGCGGTGATCGCGGGTGCGGTGGCGCTGGCCGGTCTGCTCGGCGAACTCGTCACGGACCCGGCGTCGCGCACGTTCGGCGCTCAATCCGTGCACCTGTCGGTGGTCGCGGCGGCGTTCGCGGCCCGCGCCCTCATGACGTACCTGCAGGAGAGGTACGCACACCGAGCCGCGTTGGCGACCATCGCCGAACTGCGTTCGGCGGCGGTCGACGCGCTGACCGATGCGAGGCGGACGTCGCCGCACGTCCTCGCCGCCGACCGCGACCGGTGGTCGACGGTGCTGCTGCGCGGTCTCGACGCCCTCGTCGACTACCTCGCCGACTATGTGCCCGCACTGTTGTCGACTGCCGTCATCACCCCGCTGGTGGTGATCGTCATCGGCTGGGCCGACTGGCCGTCCGCCGTCATCATCATCGTGACGATCCCGTTGATCCCGCTCTTCATGGTGTTGATCGGCCTACTCACCCGCGACCGCACGCGTCGCCGGCTCGACGCGATGAGCAACCAGAGCTCGCAGCTCCTCGACCTGCTGACCGGGCTGCCGACGCTGCGCGCCATCGGTCGCGCCGTCGGCCCGACCAGGCGGGTCGACGAGCTCGGGCGCGAGTTCGGCCGGACGACGATGTCGTCGTTGCGAATCGCGTTCCTGTCCGGGGCCGCGTTGGAACTGCTCGCGACGTTGAGCGTCGCGCTCGTCGCGGTCGGTATCGGACTGCGTCTGGTGTTCGGCGACATGAGCCTGTACGCAGGCGTCCTCGCCCTCGTTCTCGCGCCGGAGGCGTACCTGCCGCTGCGGCGGATCGGGTCGGCGTTCCATGCGGCGCAGGACGGCATGGAGGCTTCCCGCGAAGTGCTCGACGTCTGCGCGCGCACCGGCAGACCGGTCGGTGCCCGGACCGTCGATGTCGCCGGAGCGCCGATCGACCTCAGCGAGGTGGGCGTGCAGACCCGCGACGGGTGGACACCGCGCGGCGTCACCGCGTGTTGTTCGCCCGGGCGGGTCACCGTCGTCGCGGGCCCGAACGGATCGGGCAAGTCGACGCTGCTGTCGACGATCCTCGGGTTGGAGACGCCCGACGAGGGGACCGTCCGGATCGGCGGCGTCGACGTGCACGAGCTCGCCCCGGACGAATACCACGCACAGGTCGCGTGGCTGCCGCAGCATCCGGTGATCATCGCGGGGACCGTCGCGGACAACCTCGCAGTGTTCGGCACGCTCGCAGACGCCCCGACCGCGCGAGCCGCACACGCGGTCGCCTTCGACGAGGCCCTGGCCGACTTGCCGAACGGTGCGGCCACCCCGCTCGGCTCCGACGGATCGGGACTGTCGGCGGGGCAGCGGCAGCGGCTCGCCCTCGTCCGGGTCCTCGCGTCCGACGCGCCGCTGGTCCTCCTCGACGAACCGACGGCCCACCTCGACGACGACACCGCCGAGCGCGTTCTCGACGCGATCTCCGACCGCGCCGCCGACGGCGCGACCGTCGTCGTCGTCTCGCACCGGGCAGCGGCACTCCGGATCGCCGACACCGTCGTCGACATCCGCCGGGAGGTCGTCGATGCGACGCGATGATCCGCTGCTGCGAGCACTCGACTTCGCCGGCGTGCGGCGACACACCCCGCTCGTCGCGATAGGGCTCGGCGCCGCAGGCGCGCTGTCCGCGCTCGGACTCGCCGCGTTGTCGGCGTGGCTCATCACCAGGGCCTGGCAGATGCCGCCCGTCCTCTACCTGTCGGTCGCGGTCACCGCGGTCCGGGCGCTGGGCATCTCCCGCGCCCTGTTCCGCTACCTCGAACGCCTCGCCACACACGATGTCGCTCTCCGCGCGATGGCGACCGCGAGAGCACGCCTGTACCGTGCGCTCGCCGGCGGCGACCCGGCGGCGACCGTCCGATCCGACCGTTCCGCGCTTCTGGCGCGCACCGCCGACGACGTCGACGAGATCGGCGACGCCGTGGTCCGCGGCCTGGTCCCGATGGCTGTCGGTGCGGTCACGTCGGTCGCCGCGGTCGCGATCATGGCCGTCGTCTCTCCGCTGTCCGCCGTGGTCCTCGCGGGTGCACTGGTGATCAGCGGCGTCATCGCACCATGGTCGGCGGCCCGCGCGTCGACGCGGATCGTCGCCGACGGGGCGCACGCCCGTGAACGCGTCGGAGCCGACGTCACCGGGCTTCTCTGGCATGCGGGCGAACTGACCGTCGCACGGCGACGGGAGTCCGCGCTGGCACGGCTGCGCGACGCTGACGCCGACCATGCTCGGGCCGTCGACGCTGCCGCCGCACGGCAGGCGGGTGCCGCGTCGCTGACTCCGGTTGCGATGCTCGTCAGTGTCGTCGCCGCCGCGGTGATCGCCGTCGACCTCGCCTCGCGCGTGTCCGGTTCGTTGATGGACGTGTCGTCCACCGACGGCGCCGTGACGCCGATGCTGTTCGGTGTCCTGGTGCTCCTCCCGTTGTCGTCGTTCGAGTCGACCGGACCCTTGACCGACGCCGCGATCGCGTGGGAGCGCGGACGGCAGAGTGCGGCGCGCGTCATGGCGCTGGTCGACGCGGCGGGCCCGCCGCGGGTCGCCGCGGACCCGGTGTTCGACCCCCGCCCGGCGACGGTGACCGTCCGCGGCCTGCAGTGGGGTTACGACGTCCCGCTCGGCCCCGCGGACGGCGTGGACCTCGACCTGCGCCCCGGCGACCGTCTCCTCGTCACCGGTCGTAGCGGGGCGGGCAAGTCGACGTTGGGGATGACGTTGGCCGGGCTGCTCGAACCGCTCGACGGTTCGGTGACGAGCGATCCCGCCGACCTGCGATGCGCGGCCGCGTACTTCGCGGAGGAGGCGCACCTGTTCTCGACGTCGGTCCGGGAGAATCTGCGCGTCGCCCGCGGCGACGCGACCGACGGCGAGATCGTCGACGCGCTGACCGATGTCGGTCTCGGTCGCTGGCTGGCGGGTCTGCCGGACGGGCTCGACACCGAGCTCGCGGGTGCGGCGTCGGTGAGCGGCGGCCAACGTCGGCGGATCCTGTTGGCGCGAGCGCTGCTGCACACGGCGCCGGTCGTCGTGCTCGACGAACCGACCGAGCACCTCGATCGCGACGACGCGCCGGGTCTCCTGCGACGGATCTGTGATCGCACGGATCTGTTCGGCCCGGACCGGACCGTGGTGGTTATCACGCATCAGTCGTCGGACGTCGACGGTGTGCCGGTAATCAAAATCGACTGACCTGCAGCTGAAGGTTTCAACGCTATTTAGCCTTGCCTTTAATAAGGTAGGAAAGCCTAAAGTGAATTCGCGGAAATATCGCCTTGACCTGCAAATAAGGTATGCCGTACCTGGCTGGACGGATCTGAATTCGTGGCTATTCTGGAGTGTGTCCGAAAGAATGCGGAAGACCCCGAATTCTCTCTTTGAACGTTAGGAAGCCGCCATGAAGATGAGCGAAGAACTCGAAGCCCAATTCATCAAGCAGATCAACCGCGAGTACGAGTCGTCTTTCCTGTACCGTCAGCTCGCCATCGAGATGGAAGTCCGCGACCTGCCGGGCATGGCGTCGTGGCTGCGTGCACAGTCGGCGGAGGAGCTGACGCACGCGGACCGTCTCATCACCCACCTCACCGACCGCGACAACCATCCGGTGATCGGTGACATCACCATCCCGTCGATCAAGGTCGAGAAGATCGAGGACGTCTTCGAGATCGCGCTCGACGCCGAGCGTGCCGTCTCCGAAGGCGTTCGCGACCTGTACCGCCAGGCCGAGGACGAGCGCGACCTCGACTCGCGTCCCACCATCGACTGGTTCATCTCCGAGCAGGTGGAAGAGGAAGCGACGGTCTCCGAGATCCTGGGCCGGCTCCGCATCGTCGACGGCGATGGCTCCGGCGTCCTCCGCATCGATGCGGAACTTGCCTCGAGCAACATCTAGCGACACTCGGTACCACGTCTTCCCGCACCGAGAACGAAGCGAGTCGAAACCCGTCTGGGGCTTCGACTCGCTTTGTTTGTCCGGGTCTATCCGATGACTCTGTGCAGTTTCGCGGACAGCCGGGGCGTGAGTTCTCCGTCGGCGTCGACGCGTTCTTCGACGTAGGCGAGATCGCCGTCGGGCACGAGCCCGTACAGGCGCTTGGCGCCGCCGGTGTGGACGCCGGTCTCAGTGCGGAGAGTGACGTCGGTCGTCAGATTCCACGACGTCTGGTTGAGCGGTCGTCCGTAGAAGAGTTCGATCACGCCTTCGGCATGTGTGAGAAGCAGTTCGATGTCGTCGCTCTCGCTGATCCGCCAGAAGCCGGACTCACGGAGGTCGGGGCGCACGTATGCGCCGTCGTCGTCGAGCACCCACGAGCGCGACTGCCACACGAGGTAGTCGCCGCCGTCGTGGCTGATGACGATCTGCTGACCGAACTGGTAGTCGTCGCCGGTTATCGGGTTGTGGCCTTCGCCTTCGCCCTCCCAGACACCGACCAGCGGCAGCAGTGCGAGAAGCGCCGGACTCAGGTCCGGACCCTCGCGGAGGTTCGCAGTGTCGATCGGGAGCGGAAGATCGCCGATCGCCGGCACGTTCTTGCCGGCGGTCTCCTGAGCGCGGAGCTCAGCGTCGGAGATCGCCTCGTTGCCCGACCGAGTCATGACTCGTCGTTGACCAGGCGGTAAACGGTGTACAGCGCGAACCACACGATGAGCACGGACGCGAGACCAAGCAGGATTTCGAAGAAGAGGACCACGTATCGGATTCTACCGCGCACTGGCGCGACCCGATAACGGTGGTCGGTGAGTGCCGGATATGTCACACGCCGTCGCGGATCATGCTGCCGGGGCCGTCAACCGCCTGCGGTGCTCGTTGCGGTGGACGAGTTCGTTGATGAGTGCGCGGACGTCCGGCCAGCAATACATCACCTGCCGGTAGCTCAACCGGACCACGCGATAGCCGAGAGCCTGGGCTCGCAGGTCGCGCATCCGGTCGTTCTCGAAGGCGGCCGACGACGAGTGATACTCCTCGCCGTCCACTTCGACAATGAGCGAGCGGCCGATGAGAAGGTCCACGCGGCCGACGTCGGGGATCTGAACCTGCGGTCGGATCTGCAGGTTCGGCGCCGCGAGCCGTAATCGCACCATGGTCTCGGTGCCGGACTCCGCGCGTCCGTCGACCCGATCGAGTGCGGCCCGGACGGGTCGTGGCGCGTGCCGAAGTATGTCGTCGACGTCGGTGGGGGTCAGCAGTCGCTTGTTCAGAATCGAGTCGCAGACCACCACCAGGTCCTCGGCGGGAAGGCAGCGTGCGGCGTGCGCGAGGGCAGTCGGAAGGTCGTCGACCGCGTCATTCTCGGCGGGTTGCCTGCCGAACCGTCGACACCAGTTCGGATGGTCCCGCGTCGTGCTGCTGTTCCCTCGGATGTGGACGCGGTCCGTCGGAGGCACCCACACGCCGTGAAAGCGCAGTGCCGACGCGCACGACAGGATGCCGCCGGTAGACCCCCGTCTCCATGCCGCAATTGTGCACTGCGGGGGACTCGTCGGGGTCCGTTTCGGTCGCCATCGAGAATTACCAGCACGTACGCCGCTGAAATCGTCGAATTCGGCCGAGTGAATACCGCATACGTGCTGGTAGTTCTGGACGGACGACGATGCCCCGGCCGCGTGTTGCGGCCGGGGCATCGTGAGCGTGCGGAATGTACCTACTTCGAGACGGTGACGTCCTGGTTGTAGACGCCGGGGCCCTCAGGCGAGACGGTGACGTCGCCGTTGCCCTGCGAACTGAGCGCACGGAGCGTCCAGGTACCGGGGGCGGCGAAGAAGCGGAAGTCGCCGGTGGCCGACGCGACGACCTCGGCGGTGAACTCGCCGGTGCCGTCGAGCAGACGCACGAATGCGCCCGCGACCGGGTTGCCCGAGCCGTCCACGACCTGACCGGTCAGGACGGTCTCCTTCTCGACGTCAACGCCTGCCGGCAGGGACTGACCCTGCTTGGGTGCTGCACACATGTGGGTATTCCTCTCAGATGAAGTCGGAGCTCTAGAGCTCGACCGGTGCGCCGACGAGGGAGCCGTATTCGACCCAGCTGCCGTCGTAGTTCTTCACGTTCTTCTTGCCGAGCAGTTCCTGCAGCACGAACCAGGTGTGGCTCGAGCGCTCACCGATGCGGCAGTAGGCGATGGTCTCCTTGGCGTCGTCGAAACCCTTCTCCGCATACAGCGCGGTGAGATCGTCCTCCGACTTGAAGGTGCCGTCTTCGTTCGCGGTCGACGACCACGGGATGTTGATCGCGCCCGGGACGTGACCGCGCTGCTGTGCCTGCTCCTGCGGGAGGTGGGCGGGTGCGGCGATCTTGCCGGTGAACTCGTCGGGGCTGCGGACGTCGACGAGGTTCTTGGAGCCGATGGAGTCGATGACCTCGTCGCGGAACGCGCGGATCGAGGTGTCTGCTGCCTGTGCGACGTACTTGGTGGGTTCGCGGGTGACGGCGTCACTGCTCAGCTCACGACCGTCGAGCTCCCACTTCTTGCGGCCGCCGTCGAGGAGGCGGACGTCCTTGTGGCCGTAGATCTTGAAGTACCAGTACGCGTAGGCGGCGAACCAGTTGTTGTTGCCGCCGTAGAGGACGACGGTGTCGTCGTTGGCGATGCCACGCTCGCTCAGCAGTGCGGAGAAGCGGTCGGCGTCGAGGAAGTCGCGGCGGACACCGTCCTGCAGGTCCTTGCGCCAGTCCAGGCGGATGGCGCCCGGGATGTGGTTGAGGTCGTAGATCGAGGTGTCCTCGTCGACCTCGACGAAGACGACCTTGTCGGTGTTGAGATTCTGCTCAGCCCAATCGGCGCTGACCAGGACATCGGAGCGTGCCATGTGTGTTCCTTTCGAGGGGATACGAGCGCTGTCACCCTTGGGCGTGACGCAGTAAGGGTGGAGACGTCGAAGACGGTACAACACCGAAGGCCTGCTGGGACGTCGCGCCGAGCGTTCAGTAGTCGATCGGCTTGACAATTCGCTCATCGTTGTTCCCGGCGACGATGAGGTCACTTCCCCTGCTCAGAGCGTTGCTCGCGGCGATGTTCCACGCCATCGGGAGCGTCGGCAGGGTCGCTGAGAAGCGCTCGAGAACGTGTGCGCGAAATTCTGGCGGGACGTCCGCGGAGTAGTGGTCTTCGGGGCCGTCGTACAGTCCGGTCGCTTCGACGTGCACGCGGCCGTCGACGACGAAGACCTTCGCGCTGACGCTGATCTGCACCTTCGGCGCCGTGTACCCGGACGCGGACGGCGGAAGACCGTCCTCGTACTCGGGCGATCCCGGGTAGGGGACGGTCCCGCTGAGCATGATGCCGTCGGTCCGTTCGAGGAGCCCGTCGCCGGGACCGCCGCCGCCCGCCTTCCCCTCGGGGGCAGGCGTGTTGATGTACAGGTCGGTGATCCCCATCAGCCTGCCGAGGTTCACTGAGTCGATGCGGGTCTCGGCGGTGATCGCGGCCGCGCGGATCGGGGTCGTCGCGTCGACGTCCCAGACATCGCCGGTCGTGACGTCGTCGAGTCGGGCGTCGACGGTGGCCGTGCAGGCGCCGCGGTCGCCGCACCCGGTGATCGTTACTCCTCGCGCGCTGACGAGCATCGACGGGAACCGCCCGTCGCCCGCCCGTGTGAGGAATCCGAGGCCGCCGAGGTTCACCTCGGGTTCGAAGTCGACGCGGCCGGATTCTTCGATGGCGACCGCGACGCGGTGCTCGGCGCGCGACGCCGCCAAATTGTCTGCCAGAAACGCGATGACCAGCATAATCACGACGACGACGGCGCCGATGGCCGCGATCTGTGCGGCACGGCGCGAGGGTCGGATTCGGGCGGAGGTGGACATCGGGTCTATTCTGTCATCACATCTTCACGAGCTGCGACCAGCGTCGATCGACAGTTCAGCCAAGAGGCCACGACGAGAGCGGAGTGGTGAGTGGACCTGTTGCTGTTGACGTCGGAGTCGTCGCCGGACTCTGTACTGGAATCCTTAACGCTGCTACCGCACGATGTGACCTTGGCTCCGGTCGACACATCGTCGCTGGTGAACGCGTCCGAATCAGAACTGGTGCTGGTCGATGCCCGCACCGATCTGGCCAATGCGCGCAGTCTGTGCCGCCTGCTGGAATCGACCGGTTCCCGTGTGGTCGCCGTCGTCGGCGAGGGCTCGCTGGTCGCGGTGAACCAGGACTGGGGGATAGACGACTTCCTCCTGCCCGGCACCGCCCCCGCAGAACTGGACGCCCGTCTCCGGTTGACGTTGGCGCGAGGCACCGCAACCGAACCCGAGCTGTCGGACAAGGTGACGCTGGGCGAACTCGTCATCGACGAGAGCACGTACACGGCCCGCCTGCGTGGAAAGCCGATCGACCTGACGTACAAGGAGTTCGAACTCCTCAAGTATCTCGCACAGAATGCCGGTCGAGTGTTCACCCGCGCCCAGCTGTTGCACGAGGTGTGGGGCTACGACTTCTTCGGCGGCACCCGCACCGTCGACGTCCATGTGCGACGTCTGCGCGCCAAGTTGGGTTCGGACCACGAATCGTTGATCGGCACGGTGCGCAATGTCGGCTACAAAGCGGTGAAACCGTCCGTCGGCCGTGCCGCCGACGAGTCGGGGGCAGGCGAACCCGACTAGGGACAGACTGTCGGCCGGATCGAGTCGATGGCCCGACCCACTACCCTCGGAGGCTATGAGCAACTCGTTCCCGATCAGGATCGTGCGCGGTGCGTTGACCGCGGCCGACGTCGACCACGCGCTGGCAGCGCTCGATGCGGCCGAGGCCGCGGACGGGGTCGAAGCACTGAGCGAACAGCATCGTCTGGCGGTTCGGAACGGCGGGGCGTTGCACGTCGTCACCGAGCACGGCTACGCGAACGTCCTCGAACCGCGCGACGGGGAGGCTCCGATGGCCGAAGCCGTCGTCCACCCGGACCACCGGGGCGCCGGGGAGGGGCGGGTGCTGGTCGGCGCGGTGCTCGACGCGGGAGCCGAACTCGGCGACCGTCCGCAGGTGTGGGCGCACGGCGATCTGCCCGCCGCACGCCGCGTCGCCGCCGCGCTCGGGTTGGACCGCCATCGGGAACTGCTGCAACTGCGTCGCCCGCTGACCGAGCCGCTGCCGGAGCTGCCGGAGCGTGACGACGTCGTGGTCCGCACATACCGGCCCGGCGACGACGACGAGATCCTGCGCGTCAACAACGCGGCCTTCGACTGGCACCCCGAACAGGGCGGGTGGACACCGCAGGAGGTCGACGAGCGGACCGGGTCGTCGTGGTTCGATCCGGCAGGCGTCTTCCTCGCGTTCGACGCGGCCGACCCGGACACACTTCTCGGCTTCCACTGGACGAAGGTCGACAAACCCGGACTCGGTGAGGTGTACGTCGTCGGCGTCGACCCGGCAGCGCAGGGCCGCGGTCTCGGCAACCTGTTGACACTCGCAGGCCTGCACTACCTGGCTGGACGAGGCCTGGCCGAGGTGGAACTGTACGTCGAGGGCGACAACACTGCGGCCCTGCACACCTACGAACGACTCGGGTTCACGCGGTACCGCGCCGACATCACATATCGAAGGCCGTGAGCCGGCAGCAGGTGATTCTTCCGCCCGACACCTGCTGTTCGCCTAGTCGACCCGATTGTTCGTCGGCCGGCCACCGACGCGTCGACTCCGCCTAACCAGGCGTGGATAGGTTCGCTTCGAATCCCCCCGAAGCAGACCGAAAGGCCATGGACTCCCATGAGCGTCAACCCCAAGCTCGTTCGCAGCGCCGGTGCCGCAGCTGCCACCGCAATGGCAGCCACCCTCGTCCTGTCCGCGTGCAGTTCCTCCGGCGAGGGCTCCATCACCGGTGAGGGCTCCACCGCTCAGCAGAAGGCGATGGAGCTGTTCGCCGACGTGCTCACCGACGACGGCGCCGTCAACCTCGACTACACCGGATCCGGGTCCGGCGACGGCATCAAGAAGTTCATCGCGGGCGACGTCGACTTCGCGGGCTCCGACTCGCCGCTGAAAGACGACGAGGTCGCCAAGGCTCGGGAACGGTGCGGTGGCAACGACGCCTGGCACCTGCCTCTCGTCGCGGGCCCGGTCGCGCTCGCCTACAACCTCGACGGCGTCGACAAGCTCACCCTGAACGCGCCGACTCTCGCGAAGATCTTCGACTCGAAGATCACGCGGTGGAACGACCCGGCGATCGCCGCCCTCAACCCGGGCGTCGACCTGCCGTCGACCGAGATCATCCCGGTCCACCGCAGCGACAGCTCCGGCACCACCGACAACTTCACCAAATACCTGCACGCCGCAGCCCCGCAGGACTGGCCGTACGAGCCGGGCAAGGAGTGGACGGGCCACGGCGGTTCGGCCGCAGCCAAGTCGACCGGAGTCGGCGACACCGTCAAGAAGACGGCAGGCTCGATCGCCTACGTCGAGTGGGGCTTCGCCACCGAGAACGACCTCGGCGTCTCGCAGGTCGACTTCGGCGCCGGAGCGACGCCGCTGACCGCTGAGACCGCAGGCAAGGCCCTCGACGCGGCCGAGTTCGTCACCCCGGGCAGCAAAGACCTCGTCGTCGACACCGATGCGCTGTACAAGATGAAGGAGCCGGGCGCCTACCCGCTGGTCCTCACGACGTACGAGATCGTCTGCTCCACCGGCTATGAAGACGGCCAGGTGTCCGGCAATCTCAAGACCGCGTTCAGCACCATCGTCGACAACGGCCAGGACGGACTCGCCGAAGCCGGCTATGTGCCGCTGCCCGAGGCGTTCAAACAGACTCTGCGCGGCACGATCGACGCGCTGTGACCATTCCGCACACGACTGTCGAGGATCCCGTGGACAGCAGCGCATCGACGGCTCCCGAGGCGGGGCGAGCTGCAACTGAGCAGCCCGCCCCGCCTTCGGGCCGTCGGGGTTCGTCGCGCCTGACGGACTCGGCCGTGTCGCGGACAGGCGACCGCGTGATGCGCACGCTGTCGACCGGTTCCGGCCTGCTCGTCTCCGTCGTGATCGGTCTGATCGCGATCTTCCTGCTGATCCAGGCAGTGCCCGCGCTCGCGGGCAACACACAGAACTTCTTCACCTATCAGGGCCCGTGGGCCACGTCGGGCGATCTCGCGTTCGGCATCCCGCGCCAGTTCTACGCGACGGTCCTCGTATCGGTGATCGCATTGATCATCGCGATGCCGGTCGCGCTGGGCATCGCCCTGTTCGTCACCGAGTACGCGCCGAAACGGGTCGCGACGCCGATCGCCTACATCGTCGACCTGCTCGCCGCCATCCCGTCGATCGTCTACGGACTGTGGGGCATCCTGGTGCTCGGCCCGGCGATGGTCGGGGTCAACACCTGGCTCGTCGGCAACCTCGGATTCCTACCGTTCTTCAGCGAACCGGACAACGCCGCCAACATGTCGACCGGCGGCACCGTCTTGACGGCGGGCATCGTGCTCGCCGTGATGATCCTTCCGGTGATCACCGCGGTGACGCGAGAAGTGTTCGCGCAGACCCCGCACGGCCACCGGGAGGCTGCGCTCGCGCTCGGCGCCAGCCAGTGGGAGGTGATTCGGTACGCGGTCCTGCCGTTCGGCTTCTCCGGCTACATCTCGGGTTCGATGCTCGGCCTCGGTCGCGCACTCGGCGAGACGATGGCGCTGATGCTCATCATCTCGACGGCCGGCCCGATCAACTTCAACCTGATGGAGAGCGGCGAGACGTTCGCGACGATCATCGCCAACAACGCCGCCGAGTTCGACGACCCGCTGAAGACGGGCGCCTACATCTCGGCGGGCCTGGTGCTGTTCGCCCTCACCTTCATCGTCAACGCGGCCGCGCGCGCGGTGATCGCCAGGAAGGCGTGAGCATGGAACTCTCGACTATGTCGACCCGGCGGAAGCTGACCGACACCACGGCGCGCGTCGGCGTGACACTGGCCGTCGTACTGGCGGTCCTGCCGCTCGGCTGGCTCTTGTGGACGCTCGTGTCACGCGGGATCGGCCCGGTCCTGGACCCCGACTGGTGGCTGCAGTCCGAGCGGTTCGGCGGTGCGGCCAACGCGATCGTCGGCACCCTGATCCAGACGGCGATCGCGGCGCTCGTCGCCGTGCCGCTCGGCGTGCTCGTCGCGATCTACCTCGTCGAATACGGGTCTCGGAAGAGCGTGCTGACACGGGTCACCACATTCATGGTCGACGTGCTGTCAGGTGTGCCGTCGATCGTCGCAGCGCTGTTCGTCTACGCCGTCTGGCGTACGACGCTCGGCCTGCCGCGGTCAGGCCTCGTCGTGGCGCTCGCGCTGGTCCTGTTGATGGTGCCGCTCGTGGTACGCGCCACCGAGGAGATGCTGAAGATCGTCTCGCAGGATCTGCGGGAGGCGTCGTACGCCCTCGGCGTACCGAAGTGGAAGACCATTCTGCGCGTCGTCCTGCCGACCGCGATGTCCGGGATCATCACCGGCGTCATGCTGGCCGTCGCCCGCGTGATGGGTGAGTCGGCGCCGGTCCTGATCCTGGTGGGCGCCACGCGCGCGATGAACGTCAATCCGTTCGACGGAAACCAGCAGTCACTGCCGCTGATGATGCTGCAGGAGTACAACAAGGGCCCAGGCGGCTACGAGACGGTGTGGGGTGCGGCGTTGACGCTGGTGATCGCGGTCGCGATCGTCTACCTCATCGCCCGATTGATCTCGCAGTTCACCGGCCCCATGAGACAAGGACGTTGACCATGGCGAAAAGCCTGACCATCGAAGACCTGAACGTCTACTACGGCGACTTCCACGCCGTCCAGGACGTCTCGGTGAAGATCCGCCCGAAGTCGGTGACCGCGTTCATCGGACCGTCGGGGTGCGGCAAGTCGACGGTGCTGCGCACGTTGAACCGCATGCACGAGGTGACGCCCGGCGCGTACACGACGGGGTCGGTGAAGCTCGACGACCTCGACCTGTACGGCAGGAACGTCGACCCGGTCGGGGTCCGCACCACCGTCGGCATGGTGTTTCAGCGCGCGAACCCGTTCCCGACCATGTCGATCCGCGACAACGTCGTCGCCGGGTTGAAGCTCGGCGGGGTCCGCGACAAAGCGAAGCTCGATGAGGTCGCCGAGGCGAGTCTGCGCGGAGCGAACCTCTGGAATGAGGTGAAGGATCGCCTGGACAAGCCGGGCGGCGGGCTGTCCGGCGGACAGCAGCAGCGTCTGTGCATCGCCCGCGCGATCGCCGTCTCGCCGCAGGTGCTGTTGATGGACGAGCCGTGTTCGGCGCTCGACCCGATCTCGACGCTCGCGATCGAGGACTTGATCGCCGAGTTGAAGAGCGAGTACACGATCGTGATCGTCACCCACAACATGCAGCAGGCGGCCCGAGTCAGCGACCAGACGGCGTTCTTCAACCTGAAGGCGACCGGCAAGCCCGGTCAGCTCGTCGAGGTCGGTGACACGTCCAAGTTGTTCTCCAACCCGGACCTGAAAGAGACCGAAGACTACATCTCCGGCCGCTTCGGGTAGGCACTGCCGGGCGGCGGGGCGAGCCCCGCCGCCGGCCGAGCCGAGTGGTTGGTCAGGCGAAGCCGAGCAGCGACTTCACTTCGAGGAACTCGTCGAAGGCGTAGTCGCTCCATTCGCGGCCGTTGCCGCTGCGCTTGTAGCCGCCGAACGGCGCGGACGGGTCGGGAGACGCCGAGTTGAGCGAGATCGAGCCGGCGCGCAGCTTGGATCCGATGCGGCGGACTTCGTCGACGTCCTCGCCGGAGACGTACCCGGCCAACCCGTACTCGGTGTCGTTGCCGATGGCGACGGCCTCGTCGACGTCGTCGTAACCGATGACCACGAGGACCGGACCGAAGACCTCCGTCTGGGCGATCTCCATGTCGTTGGTGACGCCGGTGAAGACGGTCGGCTTCACGTAGTAGCCGGTGTCGAGTCCGTCGGGACGGCCGGGGCCGCCGACGACGGGGGTCGCACCGTCGCCGACCGCGCGTTCGATGAGGCCCTGGATCTTGTCGAACTGGACTTCGGAGACGACCGGACCCAACTGAACCTTGGTGTTGGGGTCGCCGACGGTGATCGCGGCCGCCGCCTGCTCGATGGCGGCCTGTACCTCGTCGAGACGCGCGGCGGGCACGATCATGCGGCTCGGCGCGTTGCACGACTGCCCCGAATTCAACATCATCGTCGACACACCCGCAGCGACGTTGGCGGCGAGCGACGCGTCGTCGAGGAGGATGTTGGGGCTCTTGCCGCCGAGTTCCTGGGCGACCCGCTTGACCGTGGGCGCCGCGTTCTTGGCGACCTCGATGCCGGCACGGGTCGAACCGGTGAACGAGATCAGATCGATGTCCGGATGCGAGGCGAGAGCGGTGCCGACGCCCGGGCCGTCGCCGTTCACCAGGTTGAACACGCCTGCGGGGACGCCTGCCGCGTCGAAGATCTCGGCGACGATCGCCGACGAGAACGGTGCGACCTCGCTCGGCTTCAGGACCATGGTGCAACCGGTCGCGAGTGCCGGAGCCACCTTGCACATCACCTGGTTGAGCGGCCAGTTCCACGGCGTGATGAAGCCGCACACGCCGATCGGCTCCTTGACGATGCGCGAGGTCCCGCGATCTTCCGCGAACGAGAACGTCTTGAGTGCTTCGGCCGCGGTCGCCAGGTGGGCGATGCCGAGCGGCACGTGGGCGGCGGCGGCCAGTCCGGCGGGCGCGCCCATCTCTTCGGTGACCGCGGCGGCGAGATCGTCCGCACGCCTCTGGTATTCGGCGATGACGGCGCCGAGGACGGCGACCCGCTCGTCGACGGTGGTCTGCGACCACGAGTCGAATGCGCGTCGTGCTGCGGCGACGGCAGCGTCGACATCGGCCGATCCGCCGATCGCGACCGTTCCGGCGGCCTTCTCGGTCGCCGGGTTGATGACGTCCAGGGCGCCTGCGCCGCTCGCGGGCGCGACCCACTGGCCGTCGATGTAGAACTGGTTGAGGTCAGGCATGTAGTCCGCCGTTCTATGAGGAGGGTGGGTCTCTTCGATTACAGACGCTCGGCGATCGGATTGGGGGCCGAACGCGTAACACCACGGGTCTGATAACGAACGTTATCAAAAAGTCTGTGGGAATGAGATCAGTCCGCTCATCGGTCGTCGGCGGCAATGTGCCCTCGCGGCGCGATGAGCGGACTGATCTCATCTGTACTCGTCCGCGTCGCGAACGTCTACGACGCTTCGAGCAGTTGTTCCGGCGTCTTGCCGGTGGCCTGGAAGACGACCCGTCGAGCGATCAGTACCGCGTGATCGGCGTACCGCTCGTAGTAGCGACCGAGGAGCGTCACGTCGACGGCCGCGGAGACACCGTGCCCCCATTCGCGGTCCATCATGACAGTGAACAGGTGGCGGTGGAGGTCGTCCATCGCGTCGTCATCGTCGATGAGTGCGAGCGCGTCGTGGTAGTCCTGGCTCTCGACGATCCGGCGCGCGTTTCCGGCGAGTTCGACGGCGAGCCTGCCCATCTCCTCGAAGTAGCCTGCGACTTCGTCGGGGAGAACGTTCGCGGGGTGGCGGCGGCGCGCGACTTTCGCGACGTGGAGCGCAAGAGCGCCCATCCGGTCGATCTCGGAGACGAGCTGGAATCCGGAGACGATGGACCGGAGATCGCCCGCGACGGGCGCCTGCAGCGCCATCAGTTGGAAGGCGAGGTCTTCGGCTTCGACAGACTTCTCGGTGACCGTGTCGTGGTCGGAGATCACTTGCTCGGCGAGCTCCAGGTCGGCTTCGAGGAGCGCCTGGGTGGCCAATTCCATCTCACGACCGACCTCGTCGATCATCTGGCCGAGAACAGTGTTCAGGGCAGCCATCTGCTCCTGGTACGCGTCACGCATAGACCGAGTGTACTGATCGTCGGGGGAACGAATGTGCAGGCCGGAGTGAATCCGACGTGAACTCTGGGAGGCATGTCAGCTGCATGTGGTGTCGCCGGCGTTCGTGACGGACAGGTCGTTGGGCAGGTCCCCGTGCGACGTGTTCTCCGGGAGTTGGCCGACGGTGAGAGTCGACCCGGAGTCGGGGAGCATACCCATCGACTCGACACCGGTGAAGTCGCCGCCGATGATCACCTGGACGCCGGTCTTCACGGTCTTGTCGAGTTGGATCTTCGCGCCGGGGAACAGCGCGGCGACGGTGGCGGCCGAGTCTCGTTCGCCGGGGCCGTAACGGACGACGGTCGAGTCGACGTTGACGGAGGCGTCGCCGATGCCCGAGACCTCGACGCCTTGGCGAATGAGCTCGTTCATCACCGTGTCGGCGAGCCCGGACTGCTCGGTGCCGTTGAGGACGCGCACCATCATGTTGCCCGCGTACTGGGCGGTCATCTCTTTGGCCTCGGGCGCCTTGCTGGTGGTGGTCGCGGGCGCATCCTTCTTCGGCTGCCTCTTCTTCTCGCCGGGCAGCGGCTCGTCGTCGATGATGGCGTTGAAGATGGCGTCGATGTCTTCGGTGCGCGGGATCTCGTTGTTCTGGCCGTCGGTGGACGTGCCTGCCGTCGGGACCGTCAGGAACGTGACGGCGCCCGCGTCCATCCCCTGCATAGATTCGGCGAGATTGATCAGAGCGTCCGTGTCGACGTTGTCGACATAGCTGTACTCGGTGAACGTGGAGACGATGCTGTTGAGCTTGCTCGGATTGGTGATGACGTCGCTCGACAGGGTGGACCGCAGGAGAGAGGACAAGAACAGCTGCTGCCGCTTGATGCGGCCGTAGTCGCCGTTGCCCTCCACCGCGATGTGGCGTGCGCGCACATAGTTGAGCGCCTGCTTGGGCGTCAGTTTGATGTTGCGGCCCGTCGTTTTCACGATATAGCCGATCTGGTCGTCGAACAGCGGCACCTTGGAGCACACCTCGACGCCGCCGATGGCGCGGACGACGTGTTCGAAACCGGCGAAGTCCATGGCGATGAAGTGGTTGATGTTGAGCCCACTCATCTGGGTGACGGTCTTGACCAGGCACGACGGCCCGCCGTCGCCGAAAACGCTGTTGATCTTGACGTCGTTCGCCGCGGGGAGCGGCTCGCCGTACTCCTTGGTGCCGAAATCCCACTGATCGCATTCGGGGCGATCGACGGCGAGGTCGCGCGGCCACGACACCGCGACGACGCGGCTGCGGTCGGCGGGCACGTTGACCAGGAGGATGGTGTCGGCGCGGGCGCCTTCGACGGTGCCGGCCTCGCCCGCGCCGACGTCGGCGTTCTTGCCGTTGCGAGTGTCGGTGCCGACGATCAAATAGGTCTCGTCGCCGTGCTGACCCTCCTTGTTGCGGATGTTCTCGTCGTCGGGATCGAGCGCGTTGACGACGTTCCAGGCGCCGTTGAGCGTCCGGTTCAGGTTCCAGACGTAGCCGGTGCCGACGAGCGCGAGGGTGCAGACGAGTGCGAGGAGGACACGACCGGTGTTGGTCGCGGTCCTGCGTGCGCGGGCCTTGGCGGTGATGGCCCGTTTCTGCGGCCGGATCCGCTTGATGGCCGCGGTCAGGTCGGGAGTCGGTTCGAGCGGGCGGCGCCGAGGTCGCTCGTCCTCGACGGCTGCTGTCTCGGGCGGATCCGTCTCGGTAGCGCTCGGCGTGGCCGCGGGGATCCGTTCGGTCTCGGGCGCGTCGGGCTCGGGGGACGTCGGTTCGCCTGTGCGCGATGTCGGCGACTGGCCGCGCGACTCGCTGCTCGCTCGAGCGGCGGTCACCTCGTCGGACAGGTCGACGGGCTCCCACTCGTATCCGGCGACGGGCGGGATCGACTGTGTCGGTTCAGGTTTGGCGGGACCTGAAGTTTCGGGGCCGGAAGTCTGGGGCCCTGAGGTTCGGGGACCCGGGGCCTGCGGGCGGGCAGGGGGCACGGGACCGCGCTGGGGTGCGTTCTGTTGCGGAGGCCCGGGGCGGCGCGGCGGGGGCGGTGTCGGACGGTTAGAAGGCTGGCGGTTCGGACGTCCGGGCCGACGAGACGGTTCGGGGCGCGGGGGATCGGCTGGGGGCTGCGGCGTCTGTGCTGCGGCGTCGTCGACGCCCATCTGCTCCATGAGCTGCCGGACGGTGAGACGGCCGCGCGGGCGGACGTATTCGTCGCGGTCGGACGGCTCGCGGAGGCCTTCGGCGCGTGGCAGCGATCCGGTGTCGCCGAAACGGTCACGGAAGTCGAAGGAGTCAGACGATCGTCCGGCGCGACGAGACCGCCGGGGCGGTGTCGGCTGGACGTCCGGCTCGTCGTCGCCGGGGCGGTCTGAACTCACAGAGGAACCTCACTGGTCAGGGGCTTCGAACATGATAGAGGCCCGACCTGAAAGTTCAATAATGACGAGCCTGCGACGGCTCGTTCAGCCGCCCGAATGCATGATCTCGGCGCCTTCGGGCACGATGTCTTCTTCGGGGTCGTCGAGCCATCCCTCCGGGAGGGCGACCGAGGCCGGCGATCCCTGGCGGCCGCGCGGGCCGTGGGCGTCGTCCGGGAACGGCGTGTCGGTGGGCAGTCCGTCGATGAGTCGTCGCAGGTCGTCGAGTGTCTTGACGAGCGACAGCTGGGAACGGAGGTCGGAGCCTGCCGGGAACCCGCGCAGGTACCAGGCGATGTGCTTGCGGATCTCGCGCATGCCCTTGTCCTCACCGTGGTGTGCGGCGAGGAGTGAACCGTGGCGGAACATGATCTCGCCCACTTCGCCGAGATTCGGTGGCTCGGGGGCGTCGACGCCGCGGAGACGCGCCGACAGTTCGGCGAACAACCACGGGCGGCCGAGGCAGCCGCGGCCGATGACGACGCCGTCGCACCCGGTCTGCTCCATCATGGCGACGGCGTCGTCGGCTTCGAAGATGTCGCCGTTGCCGAGGACGGGCACCGTGGTCACGTGTTCTTTCAGGCGGGCGATCTCGTCCCAGACTGCGGTACCGGAGTACCGCTGGGACGCGGTCCGCGCGTGGAGTGCGACGGCTTGCGCGCCTTCGTCGGCGGCGATCCGTCCGGCGTCGAGATGGGTGTGGTGTTCGTCGTCGA
The DNA here is from genome assembly GCF_021739025.1 of Gordonia liuliyuniae. Lineage (GTDB taxonomy): Bacteria > Actinomycetota > Actinomycetes > Mycobacteriales > Mycobacteriaceae > Gordonia > Gordonia liuliyuniae. The sequence goes on from NZ_JAKKOT010000003.1 coordinate 205,468, forward strand.
TGCCGATGCGGAATTTGACGGTCACCGGGATGTCAGTGCCTTCGGTGGCTTTCACCGCGGCGGCGACGATGTTGCGGAACAGTCGGCGCTTGTAGGGGATGGCCGAGCCGCCGCCGCGTTTGGTCACTTTGGGGACCGGGCAGCCGAAGTTCATGTCGATGTGGTCGGCGAGGTTCTCGTCGACGATCATCTTGGCGGCCTGGTACGTGTATTCGGGGTCGACCGTGTACAGCTGCATCGACCGGGGCGTCTCGCTCGGGTCGAACGTCGTCATGTGCATGGTGACGGGGTGCCGCTCGACGAGGGCGCGTGCCGTCACCATCTCGCAGACGTACAGCCCGGACACCGTGCCGGTGCGTTGGGCTTCGAGTTCACGGCACAGGACGCGGAATGCGACGTTGGTGACGCCTGCCATCGGCGCGAGGACGACGGGGCTGGCGAGTTCGATCGGGCCGATACGCAACGGATCCCGACCGGTCAGGAAGTCCGGTCGGGAGTCTGTCGCGTCGAGTGTTGCGGTGTTCAGGACGCCTTCTTCTCGCGCTTGGCGGCCTCTCGGGCCAGGGCGCGGTCGCGCATCTCTTCGAAGCGTGTGGCGTCCTTGTCGAGTTGGTCGAGGAACGTGGCGAGTTCTTCGCGCGTCTTCTCGCCTGCGGGGGAGAAGTCGTTGCGTTCGAAGACGTTCCATTTGCGCAGGACCGGCTGGATCACTTCTTCGAGGTGCTGGCGCAGATCGTAGATGCCGTGCTTGGCCATGAGGACGCCGTGGCGACGGAAGTTCGGCATGCCTGCGCCGGGCATCTGGAAGTTGGTGACGATGTCGGTGACGGCGCGCAGCGTCTGGTCGGGCGAGATGTCCATGCCCGCACCGCAGATGTTGCGGTAGAAGATCATGTGCAGGTTCTCGTCGGCTGCGATGCGCTGCAGCATCCGGTCGGCGATGGGGTCGTTGCACGCCTTGCCGGTGTTGCGGTGGCTGACCCGCGTCGCGAGTTCCTGGAAGGTCACGTAGGCGACCGAGTGCAGGAGACCGATCTCTTCGCCGTTGGCGAGCATCTCGTCGGCGCGGTCGGCGGCGGCGAGGATCGGGTCGTACCCGTTGGTCATGTGGATCATGCGCGCTTCTTCGAGCGCGTTGGGGTCGACGCCGCGGGTGACGACGAGGTAGTCGCGCATGGCGATGCCGTGGCGGTTCTCTTCGGCGGTCCAACGGCCGACCCAGTGGCCCCACGCGGAGTCCATCGAGAAGTTGTCGGCGATCACGCGGTGGTACGAGGGCAGGTTGTCCTCGGTGAGCAGGTTGGTGATCATCGCGGCTTTGGCGACCTCGTCGAGCTTCGACTGCTCGGGGTCGTAGTCGACGCCGCCGAGCGCTGCGAAGTTCTGGCCGTCGTCCCACGGCACGTAGTCGTGCGGGTTCCAGTCGCGGGCGGTCTTGAGGTGTCGGTTGACGTTGTCCTCGGCGACCGTTTCGAGCTCCCGGAGGAGTTCTATCTGAGTCAATTCGCGTGCCATCGGTGAAAATCCTCCGGTCGGTTCTGCATGCGGCATGTTCGGGCGTGTGTCGGCCCGCTTCCGGTCGACGTGCACTTATCACGTCCAGGCTACGTCAGTTGGGCAGTGGCCCCAAGTCTGTGGCCTACGTGTTTGTCGTCTCGCGCGGCCGCGTTGTTACTCAACCGTAGGTTTCCGGAGGTCGAGCGGAGTTCGGAGCGTCAATCGGTCAACGCCCCGCAGCGGTGCGGGCGTCCAGAGCGGCCAGTCGACGGGTCGAGCGGTTGTGCCGGCGACGAAGTCCGCGACTACCTGGCTGTGCTTTCGCGAGTTGTCCCAGACGCGGGTGCGTCGCCCGGTCGGCTTCCTTCCTCGTCGGCTTGCGTCGTGCTTCGGACCGGTCGGCCGATGTTGCAGTCATGACGGGCAACGCTTCGTGGGCACAGTTCAGGCGGCTTGCAGGTGTGCTGCAAGCCAGGATTCAAGTGCCGAACCGGATCCGCTGGGCGGGCTGTGCGGCAGGTATTCGGGCTCCTGCCCGACGTGGTGAATCTGATTCACCTGCAGTCGGCGGGCGGATCCGTGTGGCCGCCAACCGATCCGGCCCTTGTTGGGGCCGTTCGGGACGACCCGCGTCTCCCATTTGCCTGGGCCTTTGCCTTCAGATCGGTTGTGCTTGCCGCATGCCCCGGCGAGGTTGACGATGTCGGTTTCGCCGCCGTCTTCCCAACGGATGACGTGGTGGGCTTCGGTGCGGGCGAACGGGACGTCGCATTCGGGGGCTGTGCACCCGCGGTCGCGGGCGAACATGGCGAGCCGTTGGGCTTTGGAAGCGAAGCGTTTGCCTCGTCCGAGGTGCAGCACTTCGCTGGTGTGGCCTTTGAAGATCGCAAGGTGTGGGGTCGCGTGGGCGGCGATCTCCACGAGGTCTTTCATGGGGACGCGCGCCCCGGTGGCGGTCAGCGCGACGCCGGATTGCGCGGCCAACTCTGCATCGGTGATGGTGATTACGAGTTCGGCCGGGATCCGTTCGGGCCTGCCGAGGGCGTTGTGGCCGAGAACGAAGTCGAGCATCGCGGCGAGCGCGTCGTGGTTGCGCTGGGCCGTCGTGCGGGTGTCGCGTTCGGCTGCGGCGGTGAGGGCGCCTTCGTCGAGTTCGGCTTGGTCGACGGCACCGGAGGGGGATTGGTCGTCGGCGGGATTGTTCATCCCGGGCGCTGCCCACGCGGTGAGTAGGACGTCGAGCTTGGCGCGGACGGCTGGCGTCAACGAGCCTTGCAGCTTGGACATTAGCCGCGCATCTTGCGGAGCGAGGGTGAACCCTCGCGTCCGCTTGCGATCCAGGTCGTCCGTCAGCTCGCCGTCTGGGTCGAGATGGCCGAGCAGACGAGCTCCAACTTTCCGGACGCCCTCCGGCGTCAGGGTTCGAGCGGCGTCCGCGAGCTGCTGTTCGGCAGATGCAACCGTTTCGGCGTCGATTGCGGCAGGAACCCTGTCCATGACATCGGCAATGTCGCGGACGTGCGCGCGGTTGATTGCGCCGTCGCGCAGCGCTTGCGCGGTGGCGGGGTGTTGCGGTGGGAGCGGATCGCCGCCGATGCCGATGAACTCACCGGTCGCGTACATCAGCTTCATCCGGGTGCTTGCTTCCGGTGCGCCGAGACGCAGGCCGGTGGTCATGTACTTCTGCACGGTTTGAAATCCGGCCGCGTGGAACGCGAACTGGTTGTTGATCTCGATCATCAGCGACGTCGTCGCCGCTTCCGTGCGGGCGCGTGTCTGCTCGTTGACCTCGGCCACAGCCAGAAGGTCTTCGCCCGACAGCGACGCGAACGACGTACCGGCGAGCTTGGCGACGGCCGCGTCGATGTGCTTCACGAGCTCGGCCGGTGAATCCGGGAGAGCGGGGCCGCTGTCGGTCGGTTCGGTCATCGGATTCACCTCCTGGGAGAAACATGTTCGTGCAGTTCATAGCCCTTTTGAAGCTTTGACATGACACTAACAGGAGGGTCCGACAATTCTCTTTCGGCGCAAATGCCGAGGTTGCAGCGTTTGCTACTTCCGTCGTCCGAACATCGCGCCGGTTGTCTCCAACCACTGGCGGGCGGGCGCGTCGAGGGTGCCGAGTTCGGCGGCGCGGTCGCACCACTTGCGGGCCATGAGACCGAACTTCATCGGGTTGTAGACGTCTTCTTCACAGCTCCACAGGCCGTCGCCGGCGTAGGTGAGGATGGTGATGTTGGTGGCGGCGAACTGCGAGCCGTCGCCCGGATCGCGCATCGGGTTGTCGACCTCGCAGATCACGCGCCCCGTCGACGGGTCGGTCACGTGCCACAGCGACGGGTATCCGGTCATGTGGCTGCCCGGGAACTCGTTCATCGTCTTGTTGATCCAGACGCGGATCTCGTCGCGCCCGTGCATGGTGCCGTACGCATGCTCGACGTAGTCGGCGTCTTCGGTGAACTGGTCGGCCCACACGTCCCAGTCACGGTGGTCGGCGACGTCGGCGACGGTCTTCTGGAACTGGGTGAATGCGGCGTCGAGTTCTTCTGCACTGAACGTTTCGGTCATGTTCGCTGATCGTAAGGGAGTCGGTGCGAGCGGCGCAGCGAGTTCGGAATGTCGGTCGCGGACTTGCCAGTTCGGCGTTCGGGTCATTCACCCGACCTGCGTCGATTCGGGGCATTGACCACTACTGCCGGTAACATGCGGCGCATGTTCGAAGTCGGAGACGAGGTCGCGGGGTACCGCATCGAAGCTGTGCTCGGGGCGGGCGGCATGGGTGAGGTCTATCGCGTCCGGCATCCCCGGCTCCCGCGCAGCGACGCGCTGAAGGTGTTGAGGTTGGCGCACACGGGCGACCCGGTGGTGCGCGCCCGGTTCGAGCGGGAAGCGGACCTGGTTGCGCCGCTCGTGCACCCCAATTTGGTGCGGGTGTACGACCGCGGCGTCTTGAACGACGTCCTCTGGATCGCCATGGAGTTGGTCCCGGGCACGGATGCGTCGAAGATCGTGAAGCAGTCGCCGGGCGGTTTGGACGCTCGGCTGGTCGCCAACATCGTCGACGGTGTGGCGGCGGCGCTCGACGTCGCGCATCGACACGGCATTCTGCACCGCGATGTGAAGCCGGCGAACATCCTGATCACGCCCGGTCAGGATCCGATCCTCCCGGACGCGGTGAAAGTGACGGACTTCGGCATCGCGCAGGCGCTCGGTGACGCGGGCGCTGAACTCACCAGTACCGGGACCACGGTCGGAACCATGCGGTACTGCTCGCCCGAACAGATCGACGGCCGGGGCGTCGACGGCCGCGCCGACCTCTATTCTCTCGCCGCCACAGCGTTCGAGTTGTTGACGGGCAGTTCGCCGTACGATTCGACGAGCATCCACGGGTTGATGACGGCGCACATGTTCGCTGAGCCGCCCCGGGCGAGCGAACGCAACCGGAGCCTGTCGCCTGCCGTCGACGCAGTCTTCGCCGTCGGACTCGCCAAGGACCCGGCGCAGCGTCAGCCGTCGTGCCTGGCGTTCGCGCATGCCCTGCGCGTCGCACTCTTCGAGGGCCGCGGCCCGGTGGTCCCGCCGTCTTTCGCGAACACGCCGGGTGCGCCGGTCCGCAACATCGCGCCCGGCGCTTACGCGCCGAACGTCATCCACACCGGCATGGTGTCGAACCCGAACGGGCCGCACGAGAACGCGCCGCCGCCCTGGTATCGCCGAACCCCCGTCGTGGCGACGATCGTGGTCGCGGTTGCGGCGGCTATCGGCATTGGCAGCGGTTTCGCGTGGGCGTCGGGCAACGGGTTGTCGGCCCCGTCGGGTGTCGAGGCCAAAGCATCTCCGAAGGGCGTCGAGATGTCATGGGACGACGTCCCCGGTGCCAGCGAGTACCTCGTCAAAGAGGACGACAAAGTGATCCGGACGGTGAGCGGTACGTCGTTCACCTATACGAGTCCGTTTCCCGGCGAGCACACGTACTCGGTCGCCGCGCGCAGCACGACGAAGAAGGGGTCTGACTTCACGTCGTCCGACCCGGTCGACGTCTACCTGACCTGGGGTGTGCTTGGTGATGTCGCCGCCATGTATCCGGAATTGCTGCCTGCGACGCCGGTCAGCACCAACGGATTCGGCGGTATGAAATGCCGTGCGGAAGGCCCGAAGACGTCCGACTACAAGCCGGGGTCGCTGATCACATGCTCGAAGATCGACAGCGCAGACCAGACTGAGTTCGTGGTCCGGATCGGTGTTTACACGGACGCGGACACTGCGAGTTCGGCTGCATACGGTGAGACGCCGATCGACAACGAGGACGAGTACAACGTCAAGTCTCCGCAGAACGCGAAGGGCAGCATCCAGACGGGGGAGAAGGGCGGAGAGTCACGGTCGGTTTTCATCTTCAGCCGCGACGATGAACCTCGGAGTAGGACGTTCGTGGAAGTCGCCTATCCGGGACCGAAGAAGACCAAGCAAGCTCGCGACCTGCTGGGAAGGTTGCCGTTCTGATGACAGTTCATCATCCGGGCGCCATGCCCGGCCGCGAGCAGTCGGATGGGGTTCGTCGCACGTGGTGGATCATCGCGGCAGCCGTCGTGGTTCTCGTCGCCTGCCTGTTCGGAGTTCGTTTTGCAGTCGGCGGCTCCGGCGCGGTCGATACCCCGTCGGGTCTGACCACATCGGTCGACGAGGCAGGGGTGAAGGCCGCGTGGACCGGCGTTTCAGGAGCCGACCGGTATCAATTGGTTCGTGACGACTCGGTGGTCGTCTACGACGGCGCCGCGACGACATACGTCGACGATCAGGCGGCGACCGGAAAACACAGGTACACAGTGCGCGCGGTGTCGGACGATGTCGTGTCGGCGTCTAGTACTGCGAGCGAGACGACCGTCGGTTCCAGTTGGGGCGCCTATACGACGTTCGTGAGGCAGTTCCCCGAATTGTTGCCGCAGACGCCCGACCTGTCCGGTTGGAAGAGCATCGAATGCTACTGGATGCTCAGCGGGTTCAAAGGCGAGACCGGTGCCGCCGTCGACGGCAGCGGGAACGCCCTGTCCCGTGCTCGTATAGCGTGCGACGGACCCGATGTTGCGGTCTCGGTGGCCTGGCTCGACTCGAAGTCGGCCACTGATGCGATATTCGTGAACGCGTCGAAGCGGCCCGGGATCGAGGCTGTCAAATGGCGATTCGGTACGGGATACTTCGACGGCGCCGAGCACGTCATGCATCTCCGTCCGGACAACCACGAGAACGTGTGGATCGGAATCGGTGCGAATGGTGCAACTAAAGACCAGTTGCTGGAATTCGCGAACGGCATTCCGTTGGATTGAGTGGGTTCATCACCGCGCTGGGAATACTGCCACGCGCGATGTGACGGAATGCGCTGGAGTCCGGCAGCCCTACCGTATCGCCAGCTCCGGAAACCCGGCGACGATCGCGGCAATGTTGTAACCCGCCGTGGACAGCACGTCCTTTCCGTCTTTCCCCTTCACGAGCCTCGGGTATCCGGCATGCCCGCTCGCGGCTCGATGGTGTACCCCTCTGGGGTCTTCGCCTTCTTTGGTAGACAATTCTTCTATGCCGTCTATCTTGTACGGATTAGTCCCCCAGAAGTGCAATTTGGTGTGGGCTGCGAAATAGTTGACGGTGGCATCGTCGCTCGTGCGCATGATGTACGCAGAATTGGCCGGAAGACCCAGCTCGTCGACGCGGTCTATCACCAACCCGGGGGATCCATAGAATACGGCGCTGGTCACAACCTGCGGCGAGCCGTCGGTCATCTGTGATTTCAGTTTCTGCAACGCCAACGACGCCGCCAGCGATCCATAGGAATGACCGAGTAGTGACAACCGGCCTGTCGGATTGTTCCGGCGGATACCACTGAGGAACTCGGCGAGGTTCGGCGCCGCTTCACGAGCGCGCCGTGTCGTCGCCATGTTCCAGGCATCGATGATGCGACGTGTCTCCACCGCGTCGAGCGGCGGGTCGTAGCCGAGCCACGCGATCGTCGCCGTCCTGGCCGGGCGGCCCTCCGACGTCAGGATCTCCTTGACGGCCTTGTGAAGCTGGACCGCTTCAAACACCATGCCGGGCAGCGAGCGGGAGTCGGTGTCGACGCCCGGAATCGTCACTGAGACGGTGTCCGCCGAGTCGGGGTCGCCGACGGAGACGACCGCGTGCATCTGCCGGTGGCCGTCCGGCTCGTACAGCATCAGGAACTTTGGTCGGGTCGGGCCGTCGAGCGCTTTACCGATCGGGTGCAGCTCCTCGAGCTGAGCCTCGGCCGACTGCAGCCGTGAGGCCGCCTCGCGCATCCGGCGTCGCGTCTTCGCTCCGCGGTCGCCGCGCTGCGTCTGCCTCGTCAACTCGTCGAACTCGGATCGGGACTGGTCGCGAATGGCTTCGTTGCGCGAGATGTCCTCAGCGAGCCGTCGCCGGTTGTCGCGATCGGCCATCTGTGTCGGCGTGTCGACCGACGCAGTCTCCGGAGTCGCCCCGTCGATCTGACCCCCACTGGTCATCGCTTGAATCCTCCCGAGGTACGCGCAAGCCGGTCTGCGTTCGAGGCTACCGCCGCGACGCAGCGGCACGACGCGCAATGTTCGAGCTCCTCGTCGCCTCGGGTCGACGCGGTCCGCCACCCGAATGAGCAGAATGCGCGGTCCGTCGGGGCGCCGTGCGAAGATTTGTCGGAGCTGACCGCATTCCTGATCAGGTGGGGAGAACCGATCCGTGCGTACGAACCTTCTGGCCGCAGGCGGAGCCGCAGCAGCGGTGATCGCGGTGCTGGCCGTAACGCTGTCCGGCGTACTGACTCCATCGTCGGACGGGACGGCGGTGCCCGACGAAGAGATGCAGGCGCTGAAAGGCCTCGTGCACGCGTCGACCTCGCTCGCCGACGCGCCGGCAGTCAAATACAACGGGACGATCACGTCGACGCTGGAGAGCGGAAGTCTCACTCTCACCGTCACCGACCTGACCGTCACTGCGGCGGGCGACGTGCACGGCACCGTGAAGCAGGAGGGGAACGGCTCCGCGGAATGGTTGCAGATCGCGGGCAAGACCCTCGCGAAAGGCAACAAGGAGTTCTGGCAGAAGCGGCCCGACAAGAAGCAGCCCGCAGGCGTTTTCATCGCAAGTACGCCGGACGACCAATGGGTGTCCACCGAAGAAGCGACCCTCGGTATCGACCTTCGTGACGCCCTGCGGCCGGCACGCTTGGGCGCGGCCCTCCGACAGCAGGACACCAGCCTCGGCGGCACCGAAGTGAAAGGGACCCCACTCGCGCGCGGCGACAAGACGCCGGACCTCCGCGTCACCGACAGCGTCGACTCCACCGGAGTCTCCGAAACGGAGGTCGAAGACGCCGACGGCGGTGTCGACGGGGTGCGGCGCTACCAGGCCACCTCGATGACTGTCGGCGTCGACGACGACGGCGTCGCCACCGCGCTACGCGGCCCGCTCGGCAAGGGCTACGGCGGCGACACCGTCAAAGTGGAAGCCGACCTCAAGGTCGCGCCCCTCGACGACGCAGGCATGCGCGAGTTCTACTCGAGCGCGAAGACATCCGTCACCGGCGCCAAGATCGGGTCGCGCGAGATCGTCGTCCCTGATCCAGACGGCGGACTGGACTGCAGCGGAGCGCGCTGCGTCATCACCTACGACCTCCGGAACACCACGCCGGGACTCGACCGCGGAGCCGTCGCGATCGCCCTGCATACATCGCTCAAGTCGAACGGTCGCGACATCGGCTCCTGTGACGGCAACGGCAACATGCCCGTCAACGGCCGTGGCCGCGTGACCTGCTCGGTGCCGTTCGCGCAGAACGCGGACGTCAATTCGTCGTCCCGGATGACCCTCACCCTGAACGGCGAACTCGACCCGGCCGCCCTAGCCGCCGCCGTCCAGGCAGGCATCGACGTCAGCGCCGCATCGAAGGGCTGGACGATGACCGCTCCCAAGGCCACCGAGGAAGCGCGACGCTTCAACCGGCAGATCGCGCTCGTCTCCTCCGGCTACGTATACCGAGTCGGCGACTTCGCCTTCGACGGCCGCGAAAAGGACGGCACCCTGCTCCTCGTCCACGGGCCGGGTTACGACGCGCATCTCGCGTCGAACGGCGGATTCGACCCGGCGTGGGCGGGCGCCGAACAGTTGCTGTCGCAGGCGCGCGACGCACGAGAAGCCGCAGGCGACAAGCCGATCCGCATGGTGTTCGCCGAGGGTCGCTCCGCCGACGCGGCCCGCGGGCTCCTCATCGCCAACAAGATCGAGAACGTCGAAGTGGTGACCGTCCCGCTCTACGCCTGATCGGGACTTTCGCAGCCGCCGAGCCGCGGCGACGCCTCGATCACCAATCGCCGCACGTGAGAGTTGCAACAGCCTGGCAATCCGCCTAGTGTGCGGTGAGTCACAGGCCTACTAATTTCAGGAGGCAACAGCCCGTGCCCGACCTCACCCAAGTCCAGCTTCTCACCGAACTCGAGCCGGCCGCAGAAGCCGAACTGAACCGACACCTCTCACTGTCCCGTGAGTGGCATCCGCACGACTACGTCCCCTGGGACGAGGGCCGCAACTTCGCGGCGATGGGCGGCGACGACTGGGATCCCGACCAGTCCCAGCTCAGCCCCGTCGCGAAAGCCGCGATGACCCTCAACCTTCTGACCGAGGACAATCTGCCGTCGTACCACCGCGAGATCAGTGAATACTTCTCGCCCGACGGCGCGTGGGGCACCTGGGTGGGCCGCTGGACGGCCGAAGAGAACCGGCACGCCATCGTGATGCGCGACTACCTCGTCGTCACCCGCGGCGTCGACCCCGTCGCCCTCGAGAACGACCGCATGGCGAACATGACGAAGGGCGCCCACTCCGACGACCTGCACGGCCTGCTGCGCGGCGTCGCCTATGTCGCTGTCCAGGAACTCGGCACGCGCGTCAGCCACAAGAACACCGGCAAAGCATGCAACGACCCGGTCGCCGACCGGATGCTGCAACGCATCGCCGCCGACGAGAATCTGCACATGGTGTTCTACCGCAACATCTGCGGCGCCGCGCTCGACCTGGCGCCCGACCAGGCGATGGAAGCGATCACCGGCGTCGTCACCAACTTCGACATGCCCGGCATCGGCATGCCGAACTTCCGCAAGATGAGCCTGATGATGGCCAAGCACGGCATCTACGATATTCGCCAGCACCTCGACGACGTCGTCTGGCCGGTGCTGCGCAAGTGGAGGATCTTCGAACGCGACGACTTCAGCGGACGCGGCGAACAAGCCCGCGAAGAGCTCGCCGCATGGCTGGACAAGACCGAAGTCGACGCGAAGCGATTCGAAGAACAACGCGACCGTTTCCTGGCGCGCGAAGCCGCCAAGAAGGAGAAGGCCAGCGCCTGACCCGGGGGTGTCGGACGAGCGTGCCGGAACCTCGGTTTCGCACCGCTCGTCGCAAGCGCTCCTCACCCGCTCGCCGGCGGGTGAGGAGCGCTTTCGTCGTGGGGGAGAGCGAGTTCGCGACCTCCGTCCGCGCGGGTTCGCCACAGGGCTACTGTGAAGCATGTGTCAGGGGTCTCGGCTCCGTTCGACCAGCCGAGACGCTCGGCCGTCGCACGGCCCCCTCGACCAGTGGAAACGGGTAGACGGCGTGTGAGAACAGAGGTTGCGGCATGGAAAGACTCAGCGGACTGGACGCGTCGTTCCTGTATCTGGAGACGCCGTCGCAGGTGATGAACGTCGCCGCGATCCTGCAACTCGATCCGACGACCGTCCCCGGCGGATACACGTTCACCACGATGCGCGCCGAGATGGCACGACGCGTCACCGCACTCCCGTCGCTGCGACGCAGACTCGCCGACTCGCTCACCAACGTCGACCACCCGGTGTGGATCGAAGACGACGACTTCCGCATCGAACGCCACGTCCACCGGATCGCGGTGCCGTCGCCCGGCCGCGTCGAAGAACTCTCGCAGACGTGCAGCCACCTGATCGGCCAAGTCCTCGACCGCAAGAAACCGTTGTGGGACATGTGGATCCTCGAAGGCATGGAAGACGGCAAGATCGCGATCATGCTGCGCATGCACCACGCGTGCGTCGACGGCGCCACCGTCGCCGACCTCCTCGGCGAACTCGCCACGTCGACCCCCGAACCGCCGATGGTCGACCCCGGGAAGGTCGCGATGAGCGCGGGCTCGGCGTCGCGGCGCGACCTCGCGGTCGGCGGCGCGATCAACGTCTTCCTGCAGCGCCCCGTCGCCGCCCTGAGACTGATCCCGAAGACGGTGCCCGTCCCGTTCGAATGGTTCCGTCGCGTCCGCAGCGGGCAGGGGATGCCTGCCCCGTTCCTCGCGCCGCACACCAGGTTCAACGGGCCGCTCACGGCGCGGCGCTCCATCGCGCTCACCCAACTCCCGCTCGCTGACGTCAAACGCGTGAAAGAGCACTTCGGCGTCAAAGTGAACGACGTCGTCCTCGCCATCGCCGGGGGCGCCCTCCGCGAATACCTCGAGGCGCACGACGAGCTCCCCGACGCACCGCTCGTCGGCCTCGTGCCCGTATCGGTGCGCGGCGCCGAGGAGAAGGACCTCGTCGTGTCCGGCACCAACAAGGTGACCGGCATGTTCACGCGACTGCCATCGAACGTCGCCGACCCGGTCGAACGCATCCGGGTGGCCCGCGAGTACGCGAACCTGTCGAAGGCGCACCTGCAGGAGATCGACGACAACATGCTCCGGTCGTTCGCCGAGTTCGCGCCCGGGAACTCGATGGCCGCCCTCATGCGTCTGTACGGCGATCGACGCGTCGCCGCACTGCACCCGCCGATCTTCAACGCGATCGTCTCCAACGTCGCCGGACCGGCGTCGGACATGTACCTCCTCGGCGGCCGCGTCGAATCGGTGTATCCGCTCGCGCCGATCTTCCACGGGCTCGGACTCAACATGACCGTGTTCTCGGCCGCAGGCGAACTCAACGTCGGGCTGTTGACCTGCAACGACCTCGCCAACGATATCTCGGCGCTGGCGTCGGCGTTCCACGATCAGCTCGCCCTGCTCCTCGACGCCGTCGACCGAGGCGAAACTCTCGGGGCGGACGCCTGACGTGGGGCTCCTCGCCGTCTATGCAGGCGTGCCCACCGGCGTCGTCGACCGGCTGGCCGACGTCGACCCCGACGACGCCGTCGAATACGTGGAGAGCGTCCTGGAATCGGGTGCACCGTCGGTCGACATCGACAAGGCGTGGGACGGGCTGCACTACCTGCTCACCGGGCGCACCGCGACCGACCCGATCGAAGACGACGCACTGAGCGAAGCGGTCGTCGGCGTGTACGCGTTCGAGAGCGACGAGCTCGTCGGCGTCACACCGCACGACGAACTGTCGCGCATCATCGGCGCGCTCGAGTCAGTCGACCTCGACGCACTCCTGCACGCCGTCGACTTCCCGGCGTTCACCGCCGCCGAGGTGTATCCCGAGACGTGGGCCGACGAACCCGCCGACTGGTTGCGCGCAGCCTTCGCCGACGTGCTGAACATCCACCGCCTGTGCCAGGCGGACCGGCTCGACCTGCTGGTGTCGATCTACTGACGGGTTCGATCATCGGTGAGGGTGCGCGCTCACTAACGAGTGTTAGCATTGAACTGCAGTCGTTAGGAGGGTGCTATGAGCAGTCCAACCAGACGGCGGTCGCATGCGCGCGGCGGAGCAAGTCGTGGAATGCAGCAGCTCGACGAGCTCGTGACCGCATCCGGCTACAAACCGGGTAAGAACGACGAACTCACAGCCATCCTGTCACGGCTCCACAAGCTCGAGATGGTGACCGGCGCGGCCACGACCGACGTCCTCGATGCGTTGACCGCCACCGAGACGCCCGCACCGGTCTCGGCGGCGTCGCAGATTCTGACAGCCGAGCAGGAAGCGGTCCTGCGATCGGCGGGGTCGTTCATCGACGAGATGCCTCCTGTTGAGCAACGAGCCTCCACGCGGACCGCGCAGCGCATCGTGGATATGATCGCCACCGCTCTCACCGCCGACGAGGCGGCCGAACGGCTCGGGGTGACATCGGGACGTATTCGGCAGCGACTCGGAGCGAAGACGCTGCTGGGCGTGAAAGTCGGTTCCGCGCACCGTCTCCCGGGTTTCCAGTTCACCGAGGACGGCGAACTGCCCGGCTGGGACCGCATTGCACCGGCAGTGCCGAGTTCCGTGCACCCGGTGTCGATCGCCAGGTTCATGCACACCGCACACCCAGACTTGACTGTCGTCGGGGAAGCACTCCCGCCAACCGACTGGCTGATCGGTGGCGGCGACCCCGAGTACGTGGTGAGCATGATCCATACCGCGTTTGTCGTCCACGCGTCGTGACCGAATACCTACCGCCACCCGACCCGTCCCGCTTCCCCGACCTAGAGGAAGGCCACGTACGCACCGTCGACGTCGGTGTGCGAGTGGGCCGGATCTACTTCGCGGGCGGCGACTTCCCCACAACGTGGGACGGGTTCCGGTGGTTCGGCCCGACCAACTCCCGATTCGATCATTATCGGCAGCCCGCCGGTGTGCACGCGGATCGGGCCATCATGTACCTCGGGGCAGCGATTCTGGACGCCTGTGGACGACCGAACAACGTCCTACAAACCGCGCTCGTCGAATGCTTCCGCGATGCTGGAGACATAGACCTGCGCCACGGACTTCCTCACTTCGTGCTGTTCAATCCGGTCCGCCCGCTACGGCTCCTGGATCTTACGGACAGTGATTGGATCACTGCCGCCGGAGGAAACGCCGCGATCCCGAGCGGACCTCGCCATAGCGCCCGAGTGTGGGCTACCGCGATCTATGAGCACTACACCGGGGCAGACGCCGTTGATGGGTTGATCTACGGCAGTTCGAACAAGCCCGCCAACCGGGCGATCGCACTTTGGGAACGCGGAGCGGACGCACTCCCAGACCGTCCGGTCTTTCACGAACCCCTCAGCCACCTCGGCTTGCGAGCGGCGATCGAAACGTTCGCCGGCAATGTCGGCCTCGGCGTCCTCACATAGCCCAGCGACCCGAGGCGAGTCGGTCGACCATGGAATCTCGGTGCCGCGTCAATCTCGACTATGCAGTTCGCGGAGCCACGCGGTGGACGGGGCGTCGGACGGGGAACGCCAGTCCCCGCGCGGCGAGAGCGAACCGCCGGAACCGATCTTCGGGCCGTTGGGCATCGCGGTCCGCTTGAACTGGTTCGCCATGAACCGCTTCAAGAACACCTCGAGCCACGCGGCGATGGTCTCGTCGTCGTACTCGTTGCGTTGGTCTTCGGTCATCATGTCCGACCAGGCGCCGCGCGTCTTGTCGCCCCACGCCTGACCGGCCAGATACGCGACCTTCGACGGCCGGTAGCCGAAGCGGGTCAGGTGGTAGAGGAAGAAGTCGTGCAGCTCGTACGGCCCCACCGAGTCCTCGGTGCTCTGGATGTTGCCCTCGGCGTCCGCGGGCACGAGCTCGGGGGATATGACGTCGTCGACGATCTCGCGCAGCGCGCCGATCGTCGCCTCCGGATAGCCGGCGGTCGCGATCTTCCACCGGATCAGATGTTGGATCAACGTCTTCGGGACCGAACCGTTCACGTTGTAGTGCGACATCTGATCGCCGACGCCGTACGTGCACCAGCCGAGGGCGAGTTCCGACAGGTCGCCGGTGCCCAACACGATGCCGCCCAGGTAGTTCGCGAGCCGGAACAGGTGCGAGGTCCGCTCACCCGCCTGCACATTCTCGAACGTCACGTCGTACACGGGCTCGCCGTCGGCGAACGGGTGCCCGAGATCGGCGAGCATCTGCGTGCACGACGGCCGGATGTCCAGTTCGTTCCCGGTGACGCCGAGAGAGTCCATCAGAACGTGACTGCGGGCGAGGCTGGCGCCGCCCGTCGCGAACCCGGGCATCGTGTACGCGTGGATGTCGGCGCGCGGGAGCCCGAGCAGGTCGAACGCCTGCACGGCGACCAGCAGGGCGAGTGTGGAGTCGAGCCCGCCCGAGACACCGATGATGATCTTGCCGATCCCGGTCGCGTTCAACCGTCCGACGAGCCCCTGCACCTGGATGTCGAGGACTTCACGGCACCGCTCGTCGCGGTCGGCGACCCCGGACGGCACGAACGGGAACCGTGCGACCGGCCGACGCAGATCGCCTGCTGGGGCGTCGGCGGGGTCGAGCTCGAACGGGACGCGGCGGATGTCGCGGGCCCGATCGGCGAAGTCGCCGACCTGGTCGCGCATGCTGATCAGACGGGACCGTTCCTGCCTGATCCGGTCCAGATCGATGTCGGCGACGACGAGCTGCGCTGTCATCGAGAACGTCTCCGACCTGGCGAGAACCGTCCCGTTCTCGGTGATCAGTGCATCGCCGTCCCACGCGAGGTCGGTCGTCGACTCGCCGAACCCCGACGCCACGTATAGGTGCGCGGCGACGTTGCGCGCCGAATGGCTCACGGCGAGAGTCCGCCGATACTCCTCCTTGCCGACCGTCACCGGGCTGCCCGACAGGTTGATCAGCAATGTGGCGCCCGCGAGAGCAGCCCACGTGCTCGGCGGGATCGGAACCCAGCCGTCCTCGCACACTTCGGCGTGAAAACGCAGGCCGGGGAGGTCGACGGCGTCGAAGACGAGGTCGGCGCCGAACGGGACCTCGTGGTCGCCCACCGTGATCGTGTCGACGACGGCGTCCCGGGCCGCCGCGAAATACCGTTGCTCGTAGAACTCGCGATAGTTCGGTAGGTACGACTTCGGGGCGACACCGAGCACCTGGCCGTCGTGGACCACCACCGCGCAGTTGTAGAGGGCGTCGTCGATGCGCAGCGGTGCACCGACGAGAACCACCGGAGAATAGCGTCGCGTCGCGTCGACGATGCTCATCAACGCGTCCATCACGTCGTCGAGCAACGCGTCCTGTTGGACGAGATCGTCGACGCTGTACCCGCACAACCCCAGTTCGGGGAATGTGACGAGCGCCGCGCCCTCGTCGTGAGCGCGCGCGACGAGTTCGACGGTGCGGGCCGCGTTCTCCACCGGGTCGGCGAGAGCGACGGGCGGGACGGCGGCCGCGATGCGGGCGAAACCATGTGAGTAGACCGACACACCTACAGGCTAGTGGTCATGCAACGATGGACCCGTCTCCAGTCAGTCCGAGTCGTGGGAGTTTGTGATGTTCCGGTTGTTCACACGTTCGACGGTCGTGGCCGTCGTCATCGCGATCGTCGCGCTGCTCGGCGGGGTTGTCGCGGGCCCGGCGTCGGCGCACTCGTCGCGGACCGGAGCGGCCCCGGAGGACGGGGCGTCGCTCTCGACCGCACCCGACCGGGTGACGCTGACCTTCAACGAAGACCTGCAGGAGGCGTACGCGACACTCAAAGTGGTCGGCCCGGACAACCACTTCTGGCAGAAGGGCGAACCGACCATCGACGGGCGCGACATCTCAATCGCGATCGACGGGCTCGGACCCGCAGGCGAATACAAGGTCAACTATCGCGTGACGTCCGCGGACGGGCACCCCGTCCAAGGACAGACGACGTTCACCCTCACCGAGGCGGGCAACGGCGTGGCCGGTCCGGCCGTGCCAGCCGACTACGAGGCCCCGTCGGAGAGCGAAGGCGGGATCAAAGCCTGGTACATCGTCGTTCCGGTGGTCGTGATCGTCCTGCTGATCGGTGCGGGCATCGCGTTCGTGCTGGTGCGTCGCCGCAGCTGATCCCCGGATGACCCGTCGCCGCGTCACCGTCGCCGCAGCAGCGACGCTCGCCGTACTCGTCGGCGTGGCCATCACCTGGGCACTGGCCCGACCAGACGGACCCGAGCCGTCCGCGTGGGCCGACGGGCTCGCGCTCACCGCCGTCAGCCTGCTGTTCGGGCTCGGGATGCTGAACCTCGTCGCCGCCGAACCCGCACCGGTCGCGGTCGCCGTCGTCGCCGCAGTCTGGGGTGCGACATCGCTCGTCGCGGCCTGGCTGCAAGTGGCGCAACGCGTCGGGGTCGGAGCGTTCGACGTCACGCTCCGCGACGTCACCACCGGCGTCGACGCCGGACTCCCCGTCATCGTGTGCGTGCTCGGATCCCTCGCGGTCCTCGCCTGGTCGTGGTGGACGGCGCGGGGCACCGCGCCCGCCAACGCGTACGTCGTCGCCGCGATCGCCGGCGTCGGCATCCTCGTCACGTCCATCACCGGGCACGCCGGACAGTCGTCGTGGGTGCCCGTCGTCGTCGGTGCGCACGCCCTCGCCGCAGCATGGTGGGTCGGCACGCTCGGCGCCCTCGTCGTCACCGTCCGTGGGCGCGGCGGCTGGGCGCGATCGCTGCCCGCATTCTCCGAACGCGCATTCGGCGTGGTCGCGGTCCTGACCGGGACCGGAATCATCGCCGCCGTCGCGCGGATCGGCGTCGGTACCCACTGGTGGGACACCGGTTACGGCCGCATCCTCGTCGCCAAACTCATCCTGCTCATCGCTGCCGCCGCCCTCGCTCGATGGCATCGCACCACGTGGCTCGCGAAGGCCCGACGGCACGGCGTCGACGAGGCGACTTCCATCCGCAACGCCGGAATCGAAGTCGTGCTGCTGACCGTGGTGCTCGGTCTGGCCGCAGGATTGGCGACGACCGGGACACCCTGAAACGACTTCGGCACTTTCTTTCGGCGTGTGGCCGAAAGAAAGTGCCGAAGTTCGTTTAGAAGTCAGTCCCACGCCTCCAAGAGCGTGTCGATGATGTCGATGGACCAGTTGAGGCCGCTGAGATGGCTCTGGCCGGGGAGGGTGTGCAGGGTGGCATGGGGGAGCAGCGACACCATGTGGAGGCCGTGGGCATAGGGGACGATGTTGTCGGCGTCGCCGTGCCACCACTCGATCTGCGCCTGGACGTCGCCGACCTGGAATCCCCAGTCGCGGACGAACAGCTGCAGGTCGGCGAACGGCGCATCCATGCGGCGGCTGCCGCCGTGCAGCAGATCGTCCAAGAACATCGCGCGGAACTCGGGACGCCCCAACAGCTCCCGGTCGGCCGCGGGGGAGAATCGGGCGTACAGGCTGATCGCGGGATCGGCGATCGGGCGCGCAACCGAGAGAGCTGTGCTCAACGCCTTTCCGATCGGGCGTCCCGCGACGCCGATCAACGGAACCGACCGCTTCGCGAACGCCAGTGCGCCGCCCCCGACCGCTTCGGGGCCGCTCACCGGAGCCACGCCGCCGACGATGCCCGTCGACACCACCCGGTCGGCCAACACATGCGAGACGGCGAGCGAGTACGGGCCGCCGCCCGACAACCCGATCACCGAGAACTTGTCGGCGCCCAAGGTGTTCAGCACCGTCTGGAAGTCGTGCGCGAAGTCGGCGATCGACGAGTACGAATGCGCCGTCGACGAGCCGACGCCCGGCCGATCCAAACCGATCAGGCGGAAGCCGCGCTCCTCCGCGTACTCGCGCGCCTCCATCGGGATCTGGCGGCGTGCGCCGGGAGTGCCGTGGAGCCAGACGATCGTCGGGCCGTCGGGGGAGCCGAACTCGGAGAAGCCGATGCGTCGACGGCGCTTGTCGCCGACAGCGATGGAGCCTTCGAGTTTCGGGCGGTCGATAGGGATCACGACGGCAAAGTATGTCAGATCACGCCGAGATTGATACGGATTCACAGAAACGTCCAAGGTGGCGGGTGTAGTTTCGGTCGCATGACCGAACGCAGTGCACAGACCACCGACGGCACCAGCACCCGCTTCTGGGACGCCACCGTCAACGGTCTCGGAACCGCGCAGCGGGCAGTGCGCCACACGGTGAAGCCGTACCCGGTCCGCGGCCTTCCCGACGGCCGGAGACTCGAACTCCCCGGCCGCGGCACCACGTACATCACCGAATCCGGGCCCGCCGACGCGCCGACCGTGTTCCTGCTCCACGGAGTCAGCACGTCGGGGATCCTCTGCTGGTATCCGTCGATTCCCGCGCTCAACAAAGACTTCCATGTCGTCACCATCGACCACCGATGGCACGGCCGCGGCATCCGCTCCGCCGAGTTCTCTCTGGACGACTGCGCCGACGATGTCGTCGCGGTCGCCGACCAGCTCGGCATCGACCGATTCACCGTCGCAGGCTTCTCGATGGGCGGCGGCATCGGGCAGCTCGCGTGGCGGAGGCATCCCGACCGTGTCGGCGGCCTCGTCCTCTGTTCGACGGGCCCGTACTTCTCGAGCATCGACCCCGTCAAACTCGCGGCGGAGGAGCGGATCGGGCGGATGCTCAGGTACGCCGACAGAATCCTGCCGACGCCGACCGACGAACGGCTCGACAACTGGCGGGGCAATCACATCCGGTGGGGGATCGCGCAGATGTCGTCCACCAAGCTCGGCGATCAAGGCGTGTTCGCAGCAGGGATGGCCCGATTCGATTCACGTCCGTGGCTCGGTGAGATCGACGTGCCGACGTCGGTCGTGGTGTCCACCCGCGACAAGATCGTCCAACCCGAACGCCAACAGCTGCTCGTCGACGGCATCCCCGGCGCGCGACGGTTCGAGGTCGACGGCGGCCACGCCTGCTGTGTGCTCGGCGCGGAAGACTTCATCCCGCCCCTCGTCGAGGCCGTCGAGTCAGCGGTCGGAGCCGAATCAGTCCACTGACGCGTGGCGAGGCTTTCGGTTCGGCCACCACATCGCGTCGCCGAGCAGAACCATCGTCGCAGGCACGAGGAACGATCGGACCACCAGGATGTCCAGCAGGAGACCGAGCCCGATCGTGAAACCGATCTGGACGAGGTTCAGGGTCGTTCCGCTCATCAGCGCGAACATGGTGATCGCGAAGACGACGCCTGCGGTCGTGATGACGCTGCCCGTGCTGCCGAAGCCGCGGATCATCCCGGACATCATCCCGCGCCCGGTCGACTCCTCCCGGATCCGGGACGCGAACAGCATGCTGTAGTCGGCGCCCACAGCGATCAACGCCATGAACGACACCGGCGCCACCGACCAGTCGAGCGGAATCCCGATGATGTGCTGCCACACGAGGGTGCTCAGCCCGAGGACCGCGGCGAACGAGAGGATCACGGTCACGACCAGCACGAGCGGTGCGACGATGCTCCGCAGCAGGACCGCGAGAACCACCGTCACCGCGGCGATCGCGACGAGGCCGAAGACGAGCAGGTCCCGGACCAGTTGGTCGTCCATGTCGGCGGACAACGACGCGAGACCGGTGTTCGTGACCTCGGCATCTTTCAATCCCGTCTCGGCGAGCGCGGCCTTCGCGGCGGGCGCGAGGTCGCGAACCCGGTCGAGTGCCTCGGGCCCGTACGGGTTGACACCCCACGTCACCATCATCCGCGCGGTCGTGCCGTCCGGCGAGATCAGCAGTCGGGCGCCTTCGACGAATCGCGGGTTCTCCATCGCCTCGGGCGGAAGGTAGAAGCCGCGCCCGGCGCCCGACGACGTCGCCGCGCTCATGTCCGAGAGATAGTCGGTCGCCAGGCGCAGGCCGTCGTGCAGTTTGTCCGTCAGCGTCGTCAGCTGCTCGGTGCCGTCCTGTACCTGATGGAGGCCGTCGGACAGTCGCGTCATTCCGGTCGACAGCTCGCCGACGCCTGCCTTCAACCGTGCGAGGTCGGAGCGGATCTCGTCGGGGGAGCGCCCGTCGAGCTGTCCGAGCAGGCTCTGCAGTGATCCGAGCAGTTCCCTCAGCGGAGCCATGGAGGCCTCCACTCGCCGCGACGCCTGCGCAGGCACGCCCGCCGCGTCGCGGAGACCGTTGAGCGTGCGGCGGGCCTTGCCTCCGGTCGCCTTGTTCAACTGGTCGAACGCGGCGCGCGCGGTGGCACATGCCGGGTCGGCCGAACACGATGCGGGGCTGCGTGACTGCAGCAGCGGGCCGAAGAGTTCGTCGAAGCCGTCGAGGGCGGGCTGCGCCGCATCGGCGGCCTTGCGCAGGTCACGGACGACGGGTGCGACCCGGTCGAGTCCGGTCCGCAGCTCGTCGGCTGCACCCGCGAGATCGGACTTCCCTCCCGTCGCGGCGTCGACGAAACGTTCCGCCGACTCCATCGAGTCGAGGACCCCGGTCGCCATCGACACCACCTGATCGGTGCCGTCGACCAGTTCCGGCATGCGCGCGGTCGCCTCATCGGCTCCGTCGGTCAGTTCGCCGACGCCCGACGCGAGACGCTGCAGGTCCGGGCGTGCGTCGCCGAGCTGCTTCGACGCGTCGCCGAGCTGGTCGCCGACCTGGCCCGGTACGTAGCCCGCGGCCGACTCGGTGAGCGGCTTCCCGTCCGGTCGAGTGATCGATCGGACGGTGCGGACGCCGTCGACCCGGGAGACTGCGTCGGCCGCCAGTTCGAGCGCCGCGAGGTCGGCCGTGTTACGGAGGTCGTGATCGGATCGGATGAGCAGGTACTCGGGTGCGATCGCGTTGGCCCCGAAATGCTTGTACACGGCGTCATAGCCGAGGGTTGACTCGTTCGCGTGCACGAACATCGACGATTCGTCCCAGTTCCGTTGATGGGTGAACAGGATGGCTGCGCACGAGAGCAGCAGGAGCAGCGATACGGCGGCGTACGCGCCCGCGTGGCGGATGATGCGTGCGCCACGTCGACGCCACCGCTTCTCCGACGACGGACCGGGTTCGGCGAGGCCACGTCGTCCCGCGAGCGACAGCAGAGCCGGCGGCAGGGTCAATGCGACGGCCAGTGCGATGAGCACAGCGATCGCGGTCGGCGGGCCGGCGGTCCGGAACATGCCGATCGAGGTGAAGGCCATCGACGTGCAGGCCGCCGCGATCGTCAGCGCCGACGCCACCAGAATCGGGGCGGTGCGGCCGCTCGCAGACGCGACCGCGTCGCCGACGGGCAGGCCCTGACGTCTGGCCTCTTGGTAGGACGACAGCGTGAAGATCGCATAGTCGGTCACCGCACCGAGGACCAGAGCCGTCATGATCGCGATCGTGAAGTTCGAGACGGGCAGCCATTCGTGGCCGCCGAGGAACGAGATCACCGGGCGGGCCACGGCGAGTCCGATACCCAAGCTGATGAGTGGGACGGCTGCGGTCGAGAACCGTCGGTAGACGGCGAACAGGATCAGCGTGATCAACCCGATCGAGACCAGCGTGATGATCAGCAGCGACACGTCGATCGCGGTGAACAGATCGGCGAGTGTCGCGGTGGGGCCCGTGTAGTAGGTCTGCAGGTCGGCTGGCTTGCCCGCCTCATCGATCTCGGCTCGAATGCCCTGTGTCGCATGGTGCGCCCGCGTGGAACCGACGGATCCTTCGGCCGCGACCAGCAGGGTCAGCGCCTTGCCGTCGGGGCTCGCCGCAGCCTCGCGCGTGATCGGGTGCCCAGCGAAGTCGAGCACGTAGGCGACGTCCTCGCTGTCGAGGAGCCGGGTGACGAGCCGTGTGTAGTACGCCTCATCGTCGGCTCCGATCCCGTCGTCGTTGATCAGGACGACGCTGCTGACGGCGTTCGACACGGGCGCGTCGAAGTCGCGCGACATCTCCTCGAGGTACTGGTTCGCCGGCAGAGACTGTGGGAGGAAGTCGGCCGACGTCTGTGAGACCGTGGTCTCCAGCTGCGGGACCGACACGTTCAGCACTGCGGCGACGACGATCCAGAAGCCGACGACGAGCCACGCGTGGCGGTGGGTGAACGTGCCGACACGCGTGAACGTGCGGCTGGGGCCGTGTGCCATCGGATCTCCTGTGCTTCGGGCGGCGGGCTGCGCCAGGCTTAATGGAACCGTAGGTCACATAGAACGAATGGTCTATTGTGTCGCTCGTCACGGGGCCGTTCGCGGGCGTGGGCGCTGTCGTCGGCCGATGCTGGGTATGTAGAGTGGAACCGCTGCATTTGAGCGGCATGCCCCTATAGCTCAGTTGGTAGAGCTACGGACTTTTAATCCGCAGGTCGCAGGTTCGAGCCCTGCTGGGGGCACAGTGAGACGCAGGCCGCGGCACCCCGGTGCCGTGGCCTGCGGTCGTTTCTGGGAGAAGTTGCGAAAACATGCTCTGAACTGGCGATTTGTGTTTTCGGAAGCGTGTGCCATAAAGTTGTCTTCGCTCCCAGCGGGAACAAGCACCGGCCCCCTTCGTCTAGCGGCCTAGGACGCCGCCCTTTCAAGGCGGTAGCGCGGGTTCGAATCCCGTAGGGGGTACGCAGATCGACTGATGTCGAGAAGCTCCAAACCACCTGATTCGGTGTAACGGAGCGGATCGGCTAAGGTCGAAACGCACAACAGAATATGGCCCTGTGGCGCAGTTGGTTAGCGCGCCGCCCTGTCACGGCGGAGGTCGCGGGTTCGAGTCCCGTCAGGGTCGCTTGAGGTTCGGTTGTCGTGCCGACACTTCTCTGGCCAGGTAGCTCAGTTGGTACGAGCGTCCGCCTGAAAAGCGGAAGGTCGTCGGTTCGATCCCGACTCTGGCCACGTTGAAACCCCCACTCATTATTGAGTGGGGGTTCTTCGTTTCTATGTTAAAGGCCGGGTTAAAAGCCTTCGTTTCCCTGCGTGTGCTCCCTGCTTCCTGGCGAGACCCTTCTGGCGAGTTGAGGCCGACTTGCTCCGTCGTAGATGTCCGATTGGCTGATCCGTGTCGGCCCCGGTCCGCCTCTGCCGTCGGGTCGGATCATGGATCCGCGGCATGCTGCGCGTGACCGGCCGGTTTGCCGCCGTGTCCGGTTGTCGGCGCCCTCTGCCAGGGATGTCGTCCTGACGCATTGTCGGCGCCCTCTGCCAGGGATGTCGTCCTGACGCAAAAAACGGCCAGGTCAGTGGGCGGTCGTCCCCAGGGACTGTGTGCCACGCCACGTCGGGCAACTATTGTGGACGCGGAGTCGTGCCGCGTGGCGTGGCGTGGGAAACTCGTACTTGTGGAAGCGTTGTCCGCAGAGGTGGAACCCGGTTCGAGGAGTGGTAATGGCTGAAGGCGACGACAAAGACACGATGAACCCTCCGCTGGAGGTCGTCGACAATGTCGTCGAGCGTGGATACACCGTCGAACGGCTCGTCGAAGAGGCCGTCGAGACGGTCATCGACAAGCCGATCACGCTCGAACGCATCGTGGAACGACTCGTAGTCGACACCGTCGACGTCGTCGTCGATCGACCGGCCACCGTGTCGCGTCTCGTCGAGAAGCCCGTCGTCACCGTCGTCGACGACGTGACCGACAAGCCCGTTGACATCAAACGAATCGTCGAACGCCCCGTCGTCACCGTTGAAGACGACCTGACCGACAAGCCGGTCAACATCCAGCGTCTCGTGGAGAAGCCGGTCGTCAGCATCGTCGACGAGGTGGTCGAACGGCCCGTCGACGTCGAACGCGTCGTCGAGCATCCGATCGTCACCGTCGTCGACAAAGCCGTCGACGTGCCGGTCGCGGTCCCGCGCGTCGTCGAACAGCCGACGATCACGATCACGGACGAGATCATCGACAAGCCTGTCGAACTCCCGCGCCGTGTCGAGAAGTCCATCGTGACCGTGGTCGACGAGATCGTCGAGACCCCGGTCGAACTGTCGCGCAAGGTCGAGAAGCCGATCGTGACCGTGGTCGACGAGATCGTCGAGACCCCGGTCGAACTGTCGCGCAAGGTCGAGAAGCCTGTCGTGACCGTGGTCGACGACATCGTCGACAAGCCTGTCGAACTCCCGCGCCTCGTCGAGCGACCCATCGTGACCGTGGTCGACGACATCCAAGAGACCGAGATCGAGATCGAGCGGTTGGTCGAAAAGCCGATCGTCACCGTCCTCGACCAGATCGCGGACAAGCCCGTCGAGATCCAGCGCCTCGTCGAACGTCTCATCGTCACCGTCGTAGATGAAGTCATCGAACGGCCGACCGAAGTCGAGCGGGTCATCGAGAAGCTCATCGTCGACATCACCGACAAGGTCGTCGACAAGCCGGTCACCATTGAACGCATGGTGGAGAAGCCGATCGTCACCCTCGTCGACAAGATCGTCGAAGTTCCCGTCGAATCCATCGTCGAGAAGGTCATCGAGAAGCCGGTCGAGAAGATCATCGAAGTGACCGTCGAGAAGCCGGTCGAGAAGATCGTCGAGCACGTCATCGAGGTCCCCGTCGAGAAGAACGTCTACACGACGGTCGAGAAGGAGATCGAGGTTCCCGTCGAAGAGGTGATCTACAAGACCGTCGAGAAGCCGGTCGAGAAGATCATCGAGGTGGTCGTCGAGAAGCCCGTCATCAAAGTCGTCGAGGTACCGCGCGACGTCGTCGTCGAGCGACTCGTGGACAAGCCGGTCGAGAAGTCCGTCGATCACGTCATCGAGCGCATCGTCGAGAAGCCCAACGTGATCGAGAAGGTCGTCGAACAGCCCGTCGACAAGGTCGTCGAGCGCGTCGTCGAGACCCCGAACGTCGTCGAAAAGGTCGTCGAGAAGCCGGTCGACCACGTCCTCGAACGGATCGTCGAAGAACCCAACATCATCGAAGAAGTCGTCGAGAAGTCCGTCGACCGTGTCGTCGAGCGGATCGTCGAGATCCCCAACGTGATCGAGAAGGTCGTCGAGACGTCTGTCGACCGCGAAGTGGAGCGGGTCGTCGAGACCCCGAACGTGATCGAGAAGGTCGTCGAGGAATCCGTCGACCACGTCGTCGAGCGGATCGTCGAGGTCCCCAACGTGATCGAGAAGGTCGTCGAGGAATCCGTCGACCACGTCGTGGAGCGGGTCGTCGAGAAGCCGAACGTGATCGAGAAGGTCATCGAGAAGGATGTCGACCACGTGGTCGAGCGGATCGTCGAGGTCCCCAACGTGATCGAGCAGATCGTGGAGAAGCCTGTCGACCACGTTGTCGAGAAGGTCGTCGAGGTCCCCAACGTCATCGAACAGATCGTGGAGAAGCCCGTCGACCACATCGTCGACAAGGTCGTCGAAGTCCCCGAGATCACCGAGCAGGTCATCGAGAAGCCCGTCGAACGGATCGTCGAGAAGATCGTCGAACGACCCAACGTCGTCGAGAAGGTCGTGGAGAAGTCCGTCGACCATGTCGTCGAGCGCATCGTCGAGACGCCGAACATCGTCGAGAAGGTCGTCGACAAGCCGGTCGAGCACGTCGTCGAGAAGATCGTCGAGCGACCCGAGATCGTCGAAAAGGTCGTCGACAAGCCGGTCCACCGCGAATTCGAGAAGAACGTCCAGACGCCGGTTCTCGTCGAGAAGGTGGTCGAGAAGCAGATCAACGTCGTCGTCGAACGCATCGTCGAGAAGCCGGTCGAGCACGTGGTGGAGAAGGTCGTCGAGCGACCGGTCTACCGCGAAGTCGAGAAGATCATCGAGAAGCCGATCGAGAAGATCATCGAGGTGGTCGTCGAGAAGCCGGTCATCGTCCGCAAGGTGGTCGAACGCGAAGTGCAGCAGGTCCTCGAAGAAGGCAGCGAGACGCGCACCGTCACCCACGATGCGCCCGAGGCGCAGGCGATCGAAGCGCGATACCTCGAGGCCAAGCCCGGGGGCGGCCACCGCTGGGTGGACGCCGGGACCGGCGAGCACCCCGACGACGAGACCGTCGGCTTCCAGACGCCAGAAAGCGTCGCCCGTGACCGGGTCGAGCCGCAGTACCAGACTCGACGTGCCCGGCACCGCTCAGAAGATTAGACACCGGTGACGTCAGATTCCCCGCTCTGTGTCGTCATCGCCTCTGGAGGTGACGGTGGCGCTGAGCGGGGAAGCTGACGTCACACCCGGCACTCACTGCCAGGCGAACACGGGCTGTTCGTAGTCGGCGACGCGCACCGGCTCGTCCCGAAGAGCGACGCGCGCGAATTGAAATAGCACCGCGGCGGTCGGTGCGTGGATCCGACGGCCGATCAGCGGCAGCGACATCACTGGCCGGTCCGACTCCGGAATCATCTCGAACTGTGGTTGGGCATCGGCCAACTCGTCGAGGTCGATGAGGTAGGCGTGCTCCACTTCGTCGGGATTCGGATCGGGGTCCATCTCGTGGTCCATCCATGCGACAGTCGGCGTCATGACATAGCCGGAGCGCGTCGCGAAATCGTCTAGATCGCCGAGGATCGTCTCTGATCCGAGCACGATGCCCATCTCTTCGTGGAGTTCACGCAGGCCGGCCTCGTGGTGCGTCTCGCCGGGGTCGAGCCGTCCGCCGGGCAAGGCGAACTGGGCGGCGTGACGATTCATCCGAGCGGGCCTGCGGGTGAGCCATACGCCGCGTCGACCGTCGCGCGGAGCCACCACCAGCATTACGGCCGCGGCTCGAGCGCCTTCGGCGAGCGGAATCCGTCGTACGTCGAATGCGTCGAGGCGGGTCTCGACGTCAGTGCGAGTCAGCATGATTCGATGTTATCCCGCTCACACCGGGAAGTAAACGGACCAAGGTCCGGTTAGTGTGGTGTGTAGGCGATCGAGAACGACGGTCGCAGACCGCGCCCCACGATGGCGACGAGAAGTCGCCGAGAGAAGGTAGGACTCCCATGAGCATCACTCCCGCAGAACTGACCGCAGGCACCTGGACCATCGACCCGGTCCACTCGCAGGTCGGTTTCACCGTCCGACACCTGATGGTCTCGAAGGTCCGCGGCGCATTCGGTGGCTTCTCCGGAACCGTCGAGATCGCCGAGGACGGCTCGCCCGCGGTGAACGCCGAAATCGACGTCACCTCGATCAATACCGGAAACGACCAGCGTGACCAGCATGTTCGATCGGCCGACTTCTTCGACGCCCAGAACTACCCGGCTGCGACATTCGTCTCGACCTCGGTCGAGGCCGACGGTGACGACTACCTCGTACACGGCGACTTCACCCTTCGCGGAATCACCAAGCCGGTGACGCTGCAGATGGAGTTCAACGGTGTGAACCCGGGGATGGGCCAGGGCGCGGTCGCAGGCTTCGACGCCAAGACCGTCCTCAACCGCAAGGACTTCGGCATCGACATCGAGATGCCGCTGGAAACCGGCGGCACGGTCGTCGGCGACAAGATCACCATCACCCTCGAGGTCGAGGCGCTCAAGGCCGACGCCTGACGCCTTCGGCAACGCCACGGTGATTGGCGATTGCCGCTGCAATTCACCTCCCGGTTCCCGGTAGTCTCAGTGAGATTCGAGAACTGGGAGGTGACGCGTATGGCGAGGCGGAATCGAGCTGTCGCTCATCGCATCGCCGACTGGATCGAGGCCCGGCTGGGCGCTGCCGCCGGCATCGGCTTCCGGGAGGGCGGTCTCCCGCTGCTCGACACCGAGATCCTCGACGCGCCGACCCGCCGCGGTCTGGCCAGGCGCGGGATGTTCATCGGCGGGGTCATCGTCGCGGGCGCCAAGATTCTGATCGGCGTCGAGACCTTCGTCGCCGTCCTCCTCGCATTCAACGGCGGACAGCTCAACCTCCACATCGACTCCGACTATCCGCTGCTCATGGGCGCTGTGCTCATCGCGTTGCTGCTCGGCACGCTGACGAGTGTCTTGGCGTCGTTCGTCTTCCTGACGCCGCAGTTCCGCTGGTTCGTCGACGTCGGCCCGTCCGAGCCCGCCGACGAACGGCGACGCGGTGACATCCGCGCGATCCCGCGGCGGCTCGTCTGTGCGGATCTCTCCGGCTGGGCGGTGGCACTCGGCGTCTACGCCTTGATCTCGGACACACGGATCGTGTTCCTGCTGTCGGTTGCGGGCGCGTTCGGTCTGGCCGCCGTCACCTCGTCGTGCCTCACCTATCTGTTCGCGGAGAGTGCGGCCCGCCCGCTCGCGGCCCTCGCGCTGCGCGGAGGCTCCGTCGACGGCGTGATGCACGGCGTCCGTGAACGGATGGTCGTGGTGTGGATCGTGTCGTCGGCCGTGCCGATGGTCGGTCTGATCCTGATGAACGTCGGACGCGGCCTCGGGTGGGTTCCGCAGGTCGCGGGCGACATCGACTGGGCGACAATGCTATTGGCGGTGATTGCGCTGACGTCGGGGGCCCGCGTCGTCGGCCTGGTGAACCGGGCCATCACTGACCCGCTCAACGACATGCGCGAAGTCGTCGAGGCCACTCGGAGCGGCGACCTGACCCGACGCGTCGCCGCCTACGACGCGTCGGAGCTCGGCGTTCTGCAGGCCGGGCTCAACGCGATGCTCGACGGGCTCGTCGAACGCGAACGCATGCGGGACATCTTCTCGCGGCACGTCGGCGACGGCGTCGCGCAGCTCGCCTTGGAGCAGGACGGCGAATTCGTCGGCGGCAACACCGAGGTGGCCGTGATCTTCGTCGACATCACCGGTTCGACGGCGTTCGCGGCCGACCGCGATCCCCGCGAGACCGCCGTCGTCTTGAACGCCTTCTTCTCGATCGTCGTCGACGTCGTCGACCGACACGGCGGGTTCATCAACAAGTTCGAGGGTGATGCCGCGCTCATCGTGTTCGGCGCGCCCGCCGCCGTCGACGATCCCGCGGCGGCTGCGTTGGCGGCCGCCCGTGAACTCGGGACGGAGCTGAGCGAGAAGCTTCCGCTGGAGTGGGGGATGGGCGTCACGTTCGGGAGCGTGTTCGCAGGCAACATCGGTGCGCGCACCCGCTACGAGTACACGGTGATCGGCGACGCCGTGAACGAGTCCGCGCGCCTGTCCGACCTCGCCAAGCTCGGCTATTCGCCGGTGTACGCGAGTCGCGTCGCGATCGACGCAGCCGCCGAGCACGAAGGGCAGCGATGGAAGCGAGTGGACCGACAGGTGCTGCGCGGGCGAACGAATGTGACGGAGATACACGCACCGATCGGACTCCTGAGCAGACCGGAACCGCCGTCCCTCGGTAGCGTGCTAGCCGACCTCGTGAAGTTCGCATTTCCCGGCGAACGTCCGTCGAATCACAGAAGGGTGACCGAGTGACTCGGAAGTGGAATGCGAACGACATTCCCCCACAGAACGGCCGCCGTCATATCGTGACGGGCGCCAACAGCGGACTGGGCGCGGCGACGGCGAAAGCGTTGGCCGCAGCCGGTGCCAGGGTGACCCTGGCGTGCCGTAACCAGGTGACGGCGCGAGCCGTGGCCGACCAGATCGGCCCGGCGGCCACCGTTGCGCAACTCGACCTCGCTGACCTCGCATCCGTGCGCGCGTTCGCCGACAGCGTCGACGAGGCGGACGTGCTGATCGACAACGCCGGCCTGATGGCGGTTCCGTTCCAGCGCACCGTCGACGGTTTCGAGATGCAGATGGGCACCAACCATCTCGGCCACTTCGTGCTGACGTCCTTGCTGTTACCGAAGGTGACCGACCGGGTCGTCGTCCTCTCCTCGCTCATGCAGTACGGGTCTCGCGAACGGTTCGACGATCTGAACTGGGAGCAGCGCGCCTACAACCGCTGGGTGGCCTACGGTGACTCGAAGCTTGCGAATCTCACGTTCGGCCGCGAGTTGGCGCGGCGGCTGGACGCCGCGGGATCGACGAAACGATCGGTGATCGCACATCCCGGGTACGCGTCGACCGGTATCACCGGCAATTCGCAGACACGGTTCAGCAACGTGTCGAAGCTCGCGGACACGCTCCGGCTGGGTCAGTCAGCCGCCCGGGGCGCGCTCCCGACGTTGTACGCGGCGACGATGCCCGACGTGCGCAACGGCGACTTCTACGGCCCGAACGGGCCGGGCGGCATGCGGGGTTATCCGGGGAAGGCGCACGTGCGCCGCGCCGCGGACCGGCAGGACCTCCGAGACCTGCTCTGGTCTGAATCGGAACGGTTGACCGACGCGACATTCGACGTGTAGTGCCTGGTTTCGAACAGGTGTACGATTCTGGGCTATGACGGCGGGACTGCAGGCGAGCCTCTTCGACGTGACTGATCACGGTCCGGCGGTGGGGTCGCTCGGTACGGGCGTCCGCCGCACCGAGTTGACTGACGGCGCCTGGGTGGACGTCCGCCCCGGCTGGCTGCGAGGGTCCATCGACGTGTTCGATGCGCTGCACGCGGACGTTCCCTGGCGGGCCGAGGAGCGGCGCATGTACGACGCGACGGTCACCGTCCCGCGACTGCTGGCCATGTACCTGCGCCGCGACCGGTTGCCGCATCCGATACTCGACGTGGCGCGCGACGCGCTCAGTGAGCACTACCGGCCCGTCCTGCCCGGCGGCTTCGAGACGGCGGGCCTATGTCTCTACCGGGACGGTTCCGACAGCGTGGCGTGGCACGGCGACCGGATCGGCCGCGGCCGCACGCAGGACACACTTGTCGCGATCGTGTCCCTCGGTGCGCCGCGGCCCCTGCTGCTCCGGCCGCGCGGCGGAGGAGCCTCGCGCAAGTTCGTGCTCGGGTCCGGGGACCTCGTGGTGATGGGAGGTAGCTGCCAGCGCACGTGGGAGCACGCGGTCCCCAAAGTATCTGGTGTCGGTCCGCGGATTAGCGTCCAGCTTCGGCCGGCGGGCGTGTTCTGAGGGTGTAAACCTACACCGCTCAGGCCGGGTGTCGTCGTGGTGAGGGTGTCGGGCCTGTGCGGTGTAGGTTTGGTCGGCCTATCACGTTGGTGGGGGCTGGTCAGGTCAGGCGTGACAGCCGGTGTGCGGCCTCGTCGATCACGTCGTCGTCTTTGGCGAAGGCGAAGCGGAGGAGGTGGCGCCAAGGCTGCTGGTCGTCGACGAAGGCGCTGACCGGGACGGCAGCGACGCCGAGACGGGCGGGCAACTCCCGACAGAAGGCGGCGCCGTCGGTGATGCCGAGCGGTCGGGGATCGGCGCACACGAAGTAGGTGCCTTGCGAGCGGTGCACGCCGAAGCCGGCGTCGGCGAGTGCTTTCGAGAGTCGAATCCGCTTACGACCCAACCCCTCCGCGTCCGCACGGACCCAGTCCATCTCGTTGCGCAGTGCGTGCGCGACGGCAGGTTGGAACGGGCCGCTGCCGACGTACGTCAAATACTGCTTCGCCGCGCGCGCAGCTCGGACGAGTTCGGCGGGCCCGCTGATCCAGCCGACCTTCCACCCGGTGACGTGGAAAGTCTTCGCTGCTCCCGAGATCCGCAGCGTCCGCTCAGCCATGCCGGGGAACGTCGCAAGCGGCCGGTGGACGGCGCCGTCGAACACCAGATGTTCGTACACTTCGTCGGCGATCGCGACCACGTCGTGCTCGACGCAGAGCCGGGCGATCTCGATCAGATCGTCGTCGGACAGGATGGTCCCGGTCGGATTGTGCGGCGTATTCACCACGATCGCCGCCGTGTTCGGGCCGAACGCCGCGGCCAACGCCTCGCGGTCGAGCGTGAACCCGTCGCCCTCCGCGACGAGCGGCACCGTGCGCCGCACACCGCCCGCCAATGCGACCGACGCCGCATACGCGTCATAGAACGGTTCGATCATCACGACCTCGCGGCCGGGCTCCACCAGACCCAGGATCGCGCCGGCGATGGCTTCCGTCGCACCGACCGTGACCAACACCTGGGTGTCGGGATCGTAGGCGAGCCCGTAATCGTCGAGTTGCTGTGCGGCGACAGCGTCGCGCAGGGCCTGGATACCAGGCCCCGGCGGATACTGATTCTGGCCCTCGGCGATCGCGCGCTGCGCGGCCTCGAGCATCGAGGCAGGGCCGTCCGAGTCGGGAAACCCCTGCCCGAGGTTCACTGCGTCGTGCGCCACCGCGAGGGCGGATACCTCCGCGAAGATCGTCGACGTGAACGGACGCATCCGGTTGACCAAGGGCATGCGTCTACGCTGCCACAGCGGTGCAGCCGACGACGACTCGGCTACGTGTGACGCCTACACCAGGTCGGCGGCGTCCATGATCCGGTACGCGTACCCCTGTTCGGCGAGGAACCGCTGCCGGTGGGCGGCGTAGTCGGCGTCGAGGGAGTCTCGGGAGACGACCGAATAGAAGTGCGCCTGACCGCCGTCGGCCTTCGGTCGCAGGAGCCGGCCGAGCCGCTGGGCCTCCTCCTGGCGGGAGCCGAACGTGCCCGAGACCTGGACGGCCACCGACGCCTCCGGGAGGTCGATGGAGAAGTTGGCGACCTTGGAGACCACCAGCGTCGACAATTCGCCGCGGCGGAACGCGTCGAACAGCTTCTCGCGTTCGGCGTTGCGCGTGGACCCCTGGATCACCGGGCAGTCGAGCTCGGCGCCGAGCTCCTCGAGCTGGTCGATGTAGGCGCCGATGACGAGCGTCTGCGAACCCTCGTGCTTGCCGAGGATGTTCTTGACGACGTTGACCTTCGAATGGACCGTCGAGCACAGCTTGTACTTCTCGTCGGCCTCGGCGACCGCGTACTGCAGGCGCTCCTCGTCGGTCATCGTCACCCGGACCTCGACGCAGTCGGCGGGAGCGATCCAGCCCTGCGCCTCGATGTCCTTCCACGGCGCGTCGTACCGCTTCGGTCCGATCAGGCTGAACACGTCGCCCTCCCGGCCGTCCTCGCGGACCAGCGTCGCGGTCAGGCCGAGGCGGCGACGCGACTGCAGATCGGCCGTCATCCGGAACACCGGTGCGGGCAGCAGATGGACCTCGTCGTAGACGATGAGTCCCCAGTCGCGAGAGTCGAACAGGTCGAGGTTCTTGTACTCGCCCTTCGACTTGCGGGTGATCACCTGGTAAGTGGCGATCGTGACCGGACGGATCTCCTTGCGTTCGCCCGAGTACTCGCCGATCTCGTCCTCGGTCAGCGACGTGCGCGCCACCAGCTCGCGTTTCCACTGGCGTCCCGCGACCGTGTTCGTCACGAGGATCAACGTCGTCGCGCCTGCCTTCGCCATCGCGGCCGCACCGACCATCGTCTTACCGGCGCCGCACGGCAGAACGACGACGCCCGAGCCGCCCGCCCAGAACGAGTCGGTGGCCATCTGCTGATAGTCGCGCAGCTCCCAGCCGTCCTGCACGAGATCGATCTGGTGGGCCTCGCCGTCGACATAGCCTGCGAGGTCTTCGGCAGGCCAGCCAACCTTGAGCAGGACCTGCTTGAGCCGACCGCGCTCGGACGGGTGGACGACCACCGTGTCGTCGTCGATGCGGGTCCCCAACATCGGGGCGACCTTCTTGTTCCGGAGGATCTCCTCGAGGACCGCGCGGTCGAACGAGACCAGGGTGAGCCCGTGCGCGGGATGCTTGACCAGTTGCAGCCGCCCGAACCGGCCCATCGTCTCGACGATGTCGACGAGCAGCGGTTGCGGCACGGGGAACCGGGAATGGGTGACGAGGGCGTCGACGACCTGTTCGGCGTCGTGGCCCGCGGCCCGCGCGTTCCACAACGCCAGCGGGGTGACCCGATAGGTGTGGATGTGTTCGGGGGCGCGTTCGAGTTCGGCGAACGGGGCGATCGCCGCGCGCGCCTGCGCGGCGGCTGGATGGTCGACCTCCAGCAGGAGGGTCTTGTCCGATTGCACGATCAGCGGTCCGTCGGTCACCCGTCCATTGTCCAGGTGGGCGGGCGGTCCGGCCACATCGGGCGGTGCGAGGAGTCCGCGCGGCTACAGGAGTTCGACGCGAGTGATGCGGTGCAGGGCGAATCGGAGGTCGTCGTCGGAGGGTTCTTCGGCGGCGACGAGCTGCCCGGCGGCGAGCGAACGGGCCTTCACGACGTGGCGGCTCGCGCCGCCGTGAGCGTCGACGTACCCGATGCGGAGCAGACGGCCGGTCTGCAATGCCAGATGGATGAGCGCCGACGTCGTTTCGCCGGAGTCGCTCGACACAGCACTCGAGACGGGGCGCTCCGCACGGTCGGCGGTCCGCATCCGGTTCACGACCGTGGCGGCTTGGCCGTCGCCGATCCGGCCGCGCCCGGCCGGGCGCGGCGGCCTGCGTGTGCGTCCAGGAACCCGGACGCCGCGGCTGCGCAGATCGATGAGGGTGCCCGACGAGTCCTCGCCCGCGGGCGCGAAGCCCGCCGCGCGCAACCGGTCGATCACATCGCGCAGCGGCGCCCCGGACACGGCGACCGTCGGCGCCAGCGCACGCAGCGACAGGTCGGCCGCCGCGTCGCTGCGCAGCACAGCGGTCAGCGTCGCAGCATCGTCGCATCGGACGAACGACGAGGCGACGCCCACCCGCAGCTGTCCGTGCTTACGGGCGACATCGTCGATCAGATAGCTCAACGACTGGGGGACCGGCGTCCTGGAGTGCTCGGTGAACAGGGCGGCGAGTTCGGCTGCCGTGCGGCCGGTGTCGAGGGCGCGGCGGATTCCGTCCTCGGTGACGCGGTACACCGACGCCGCACCGCCCGACTCGAGATCCGCGACCAGGGCGAGGCGGGCGGCGAGTTCGGGGGTGAGGGGGCCGGGCACCGTCACGGTGAAGTCGGCTTGGACCAGGAAGTAATCGATCGGTTCGGGCAGCGCCGCCGACATCGTCCGCACGAGATCAGCGCGGTCGTCGTCGTCCGGGTCGGCGGCGAGCAGCGCCCGCCCCACCGTGGTCAGGCTGCCGTGTGCGACGATGCCGAGCTCGGTCGCCTCCCGCAGGGTCTCGCCGACCACGCGGGTGGTCAGACGACGGAGTTGTCTCGGATGGCGCCACCCGAGGAGGGCGGTGAGGGACTCGACGCTGACCGGCACTGCCGGATCGATCTCGGCGAGCGGTGCCAGGATCGTGCGTCGGACGAGGGTGGCGGACCCGTCGAACGCATGCGGGGCGAGCGCGGCGATGATCGCGCCGTCGCGGTCGGTGTCGCCGATCTGCCACGGCCGGCGGAGCAGGTCGAGCCAGCACTGCGCCAGATGCGCCCACCGGCGTCCCGGCTCCATGTGCAGCCAGGTATCGCTCGACGTCGTCGGGGCGAACACCTCGTCGGCGGACAGGACGTCGACGGAGTCGGGTACGCCCGCGTCGATCAGTCGCGCAGCATCGGACAATTCGACGAGGAGCCCGACGCGGGTGGCCGAGAGACCGGTGGTCTTCGCCAGGCGACGCAGCTCGCGTACCCCCATGCCGCCTGCGCGGAGTACCGCCGCGGGCGCTTCGGCGAGTGCGTCGAGCAGGTCGCCCACGTGCCGGAGCACCTCGAGTGCTTCGCCTGCGCCCGCCGCGTCGACGGCGGCCGCGTCGAACCGCGACGATGTCCCGTCGAGGCCGGGCGCCTTCAGACTCGTCGTCAACGGCGGTTCGCCGCGCAGGATCTGTCCGACCTGCGGCGGCAGTTCGACGGTCTGTTCGTCCACCCGGGCGAGGAGGCCAGCCGCGAGGAGGCGGGGGACCGGGGCGGACGGGTCGGCATCCGGCGCGGCGTCCCGAGACCGGCCGAGCGCCGGGCCCCTGGACAGCGTCGTGAGGAGTTCGCGCTGCCGCTCGTCGAGGCCGTCGAGTTGAGCCGAGATCTCGTCGGGCTCTCTCGTCGCGATCGGTGCGAGCAGGTGCGGCGCCCGCCATGGCAGGGCCGACGGCAGGTGGATGCCGGCCAGCCAGCTGGTCGTTCTCTTCCCGGTCGACGAGCCGCTAGGCCAGATCAGTGCGAGGTCGGACAGGAGCGACAGTCGGGTGTCCACGTCGGAGCGCAGCGCGCGGCGGCCCAGCTTCGACACGATGTCCTCGCGGCTCACCGGTCCGAGCAGTCCGTGGTGGTGTGAGCCGCCTGCGGCGTCGACGAATGCTTCGACGACGGCGACGGCGAGCAGGTCGAGGTCTTCACCGGCCAACGCGATGGATGCGGCCGCCAGGGACCGCTGGGCGAGGACGCCGGTCCCGCGTGGCGGTGGGGATGCGAGGTCGGGTCGTCGGACCAGGAGCTCGACGAGTCGAGCGTCCGTTCGGCTCGCCAACTCGTCGGCGCAACTGCGCAGCGGGAGGTCCGGACTCATTCGATCCATGTTACCGACCTGGGTCGGGCCGGCCCCGACTCGCTCGCCCCGTGGAGTAGAGAACCGGCGGTGGACTGGAGGGCGGCGGGAATGGCGACCGGTGACGGCGCGCGAAGACCCCCGCTCGATGAGCGGGGGTCTTCGCGGTCAGTTCTTTGCTAGAAGAAGATCAGCGGTTGACGACAGTCTTCGCGTGCACGTAGGGCAGGTCGTCGGCGGGCAGCGGGAACTCCGAGTCGCCGAACGGTGAGAGAGCACCGGGCAGGTGCGCGAGGAACTCCGTCACTGCGTGGTCGTCGCCGGTCTCTTTCGGCCAGCCGTTGTCCACGTATCCATTCTTCTTAGCCACGCCGCTCATTCTGCCATGTCGACGCCGGGAAGGCCCGCAGACCCTCGGTTTCTCGCGGGAGCGCCCTCGGTTTCTCTCGGAGCACCCTCGGTTTCTCGCGGAGCACACCGTGGGCGCGACGACGAAGGCCCCCGCTCGGTGAGCGGAGGCCGTCATCGGAAAGATCTGGTTCAGATCAGAACGGGAGCAGGTGCTTGTTCTGGTTGAACAGCTTGACCTGGTCCGGGGTCAGCTCGTAGCCGCTGTCCTTGGCGGCCTTCCAAGCGTTGCGGACCTCGGGGCTGACGTTGGCGTCGGCGAGCTCGTCGTCGACCTGGCCCTTGACGTCATCGCTGGTCTTGGCTTCGGTGCCGGTCTTGTCCTGCTTGTTCGGCGCCTCGGGGGCTGCCTTCTGCGGGGTGGCGGGAGCGGTGCGCTGCGTCGGGCCCGAGAGGACGCCGCCGCAGGTCGGCCATGCGCCGTTGCCCTGCGAGGCGAGGACGCGCTCGCCGACGGCGATCTGCTGGTCACGGGTCGCCTGATCGGCGGTCGGAGCGTACTGGGTGCCGCCGTGTGCGGCCCAGGTGCTCGGGCTGAACTGGAGGCCACCGTGGTAGCCGTTACCGGTGTTGATCGACCAGTTGCCGCCCGACTCGCACTGCGCGACCTGGTTCCACTCGGAGTCGGTCGCGGCGGAGGCCTGGCCGCCGCCGAGAAGTGCGGCGCCGCCGCCGATGCCGCCGAGGACGACGGAGGTCGCAGCGATCTTGGCGAAAGTCTTGGTGTTGGTCGTCTGCTTGGCGTGACGTCCGGACATGTGTTTTTCCTCTCTCCACGCGCCTACGAGGTGAGCTGTCGGGTTCGGGCGAGAGGTGCCCGGTCTCGATGTTCGGCTGGTAGCCGACGCCAGAGACTTAACCCCAAGGCGGTCGATCGCTCGTCCGCCGGGTCTCACGGGGAGATGGTGGGTCCCCCGTCCTCGCTCCTGAATGTTCGTCATGCGGTCTCTTTCAGCGGAGCGAGGCTTGGCGCGGCAGAAAGAGGCTGTTCGGTTCGGTTGTCGATCACCTGGTGGATGACCGCCCTGAACACTACGGCCGAGTAGGCCTCGATTTCATCGTCTTGCGCTCGGTGATTTTCATGCCGCGAAAGGCGCGTTTCGGACGCGGTGGCGCGTCTGTGCAGTTCACGCCACTGGTACCCGGTCCGTGTCCGGTTCGTTATAAGGTCGTTATGTGACAAGGATCACGTCCAGATTGAGACGCGGAGCACGTCGATCGCTCAGGATTGTGCCCGACGTGCCTCGAGGGCGCGGAACGTCGAGGCGTGGAACACCAGCGGATCGACGCTCGGGTCGCTGCGCAACGCATGGATCTGGAGCAGGACGACGAGATGGTCGCCCGCCGGGACCTCCTGTAGCACGGAACACTCGAGTTGAGCTGCCGCGCCGGCGATGAACAGGGCGCCGGAGTCGGTCGACGACCGGTGGACGTCATCGAATCGTGATTCGGGCGGCCCGGCCAGCCGGCGGCACGCATCACCCTGATGAGAGGCGAAGACGCTCACGCCCAGACGGTCGGCGGTCACCAGCCGAGGCCACGTCGTCGAACCGTCGCGCACGCACACCGACACCAACGGCGGGTCGAGAGAGACTGTGGTGAACGAGCTCGCCGACATGCCGATGTCGTCGCCGTCCGATGTGCGACGACAGACCGCGACGACTCCCGTCGGGAAGCAGCTGTACGCCTGCTTGAGGGCCCCGTGGTCGGACACCGAGACCAGCGGCGTCGTACCGGTCACCGGCTGCGCCTGCCGGACAGCAGAGCGAAGACCAGGCCGAGGACGAATCCGAGGGGGGCACACAGTGCGAGCAGGTACACGGTCACCACGACCGCTTGATTGCTGTCGCGGACAGCGGGCAGCAGAAGCGCCAACGATGCGATCATGCCGACGGCGAACAGCACCACGGCCACCATCAGCAGGCGAGAGGACTTGTGGGTCTGCATGCAGTCCACGGTAATCCAGGCGGTAGAATCGGACACCACGCGCCTCGCGTCGCACTGCCAGCGGCTCCGGAGGCGCATACGTGATTCTTAGGCAGATGAACGAGTTGAGGGTGAGTGCTGTGCCAAGCGGCCGAGTGAAGTGGTACGACGCCGACAAGGGCTTCGGATTCCTGTCGCAGGACGACGGCGAGGACGTGTACGTCCGCGCGTCGGCGCTCGGGGACGACGCCCCCGAACTGAAGGCCGGTCAGCGAGTCGAGTTCGACATGGCAGCCGGACGACGCGGCCCGCAGGCGCTGCGCGTCACGGTGCTCGAACCCGCGCCGAGCGTCGTCAAGAACACCCGTGAGGCTCGTCGCGAGAAGCGTCCGGACGTCAAGCGGATGAGCCCCGACGAGTTGCACGGCGTGGTCGCCGATCTGATCACCCTGCTCGAGGGCACGGTGCAACCGGGCCTGCGCAACGGCCGGTACCCGGACCGCAAGACGGCCCAACGGATCTCCGAGGTGGTGCGCGGCGTCACCCGCGAGTTGGACCGCTGAGTCACACCGGGCAGCACACGACAGACCAGAACGACCCCGTCCTCGGACGGGGTCGTTCTGTG
This sequence comes from Gordonia liuliyuniae, assembly GCF_021739025.1. Classification (GTDB taxonomy): domain Bacteria; phylum Actinomycetota; class Actinomycetes; order Mycobacteriales; family Mycobacteriaceae; genus Gordonia; species Gordonia liuliyuniae. The sequence goes on from NZ_JAKKOT010000003.1 coordinate 245,566, forward strand.
TTCGCCGGACGGGCGGGACCGCCGGTCAGTTGCGGCGGTCCGCCAACTCGGTGCTGTTCGGGATCGTGAACCCATCGGGGACGGTGTCGATCGTGTATGTCCCGCGCATCAGGATGGAGCCGTCGAGCGAGTCCATCCCGTCGGGTGCGTCCTGCAGGACGGTCGACACCGACCACACCTGGATGCCCAACAGGACGGCGTCCGGGCGGCTGACGAACTTCTTCGTGAACGTGCTCTCGGAGGGTTCGACGTCGAAGACGCGGTACGTGCCCCGCGGCGTCGCGTACTGCGCGATCGCCATCCACGGCCCGTCGGCGACCTCGTGCGGCACCGAGACCAGAACAGTGCTGCCGACCGGGGCGGGCGCGCGCTGCACGTTCACCGGAAGCTGCTGTACGCGACGGGGATCGGCCGGTCGGCAGTCGGTCATGTCGATCTCGCACCAGTAGTCCGGCTCGGCTCGCACCAGCTCGTCGCCCGCCTGCACCGACACCGTCGGCAGCGGGTCCGAGTTGTCGGTCACCACCAGGACGGTGGTGAGAGCGGCGATGGCGACGACCACGACGGCGACTGCCGCAGTGAGCTTCGCCAGCACCTTCTTGTCTCCGGGTTGCAGCACGAGTGAATCCTTCGTCGATCGGTGGGGCTGGCGGCTATTGGGGTGGCGGCTATGGGGGGGGCTGACGGGATTGGGAGCTGGGGACTGTCAGCGAGTGGTGCGACGGGTCGGCGCGGCGCTCGGCGGCGGCGGACCCTGCGCGGCGAACGGGACGGTCGGCGCGGCGTGGTCAGGTCGACGACCGCCGACCCCGGGCACCAGGGTGGAGCCCCGGCTGGTCAGCAGGGTCTGGACGAAGCCGATGCCGACGAGGGCGGCGACGACGGTGAAGCCGATCCAGATGTCCGTGGGCAGCACCACGCCGAGACTGGCTCCGAGGACCCAGCACAACTGCAGGACGGTCTCCGAGCGGCCGAACGCCGATGCCCGCGACTCGTCGGGCAGATCGTTCTGGATCGACGAGTCCATGCACACCTTCGCGATGGCGCTCGTGGCCGAACCGGTGAAGCCCGCGACAACGACTAGGAGCAGCGAGCCGAAGATCGCGGCGAGCACGCATGCGACGAAGGTGGCGGCGGTCGCCAAGATCACGATCCGGGTCGGATTCTTGAGTTCGATCCGGGTGCCGAGTCCGTTGCCGACGAAGTTTCCGACACCGGCGGCCGCGCCGACGGCGCCGAGCATCAACATCTGCTGCCAGCCGGACGTGTCGGGCTGGGCCTTCGCGTAGAACGCGATGTACAGCGTCAGGAATCCGGTGAGGATGCGGATCGTGCCGTTGCCCCAGAGGCCGACGATCACGGTGCGGCCGAGCGGCTGCCGCATCTTGCTGGCCAGCTCGCGGGAGAAGCTGCCTCCCTTCGACGGCGCGGCCTCCTCGGCCGTCGGATCGCCGCGGTAGGTGAGCGTGGTCGGGACTTCGCCCTCGGTGACCTCGACCCACGAGGGAATCTTCATGCAGAAGTAGGCGCCCGCTGCGGCCACCAGACAGAGCCAGATCATTGCGCCGGGAACGTGGAACGGCAGTGTCTTCGCGAGGAGGATCTCCAAGAGGCCTGCGATCGCTCCGCCGACCATGGTGCCCGCCACCAGGCCGAACACGGTCAGACGGGAGTTGACGCGCACCAGGTCGATGGACGGTGGCAGCACGCGCGGCGCGACCGCCGATTTGAGGACGCCGAACGATTTCGACAGGACCAGCAAACCGAGTGCGCACGGATAGAGCACCCACGGTTTGTATTCGACCTGCATCGTGTCCGAGTTCCACGACGAGTTGACGATGATCAGCAGTCCCAACACGACACGGAGTCCGAAGGTCGTCGCCATCGCGATCCGCCGACCGTGCTGTAACCGGTCCAGGATCGGGCCGATGAGCGGTGCGATGAACGCGAACGGGGCGATCGTGATCGCCAGGTACAGTCCGACGCTGACCTTCGACTCGCTGGTCGCCGCCGCGAAGAACAACGTGTTGGCGAGGGCGATCGCCATCGCGGCGTCGGCCGCGGTGTTCGCGATCACCGGGAGGGTGAGCGCGGTCAACCCTGAACGGTCGGCGCCGTCGGCCGTCGCGGCGCGGTGCACCATCTTGGCGCCCAACGAGGTGAAGTACTTGGACCGGCGCGCCATCACGCGGACGACGGTCACCTTCTCCGGTGGCACGTACTCGGCGTCGCCGGCGAGTCGCTTCCGGCGCTTGCCCGACTTCGCGTCGATCGCCTCGGTCTGCGCGTCGTACGCGTCGTTCTGCGGCGGCAGCGGTGGCAGATGCGGATTGTGTGTGCGCGGCGGCAGATACGCCCCGCTCGCCGGGCGCGCCTGGTCGTGTCGCGGGTCGCGCCGCGAGTCGTCGTACGCGGGATCGCCGTTCGACCCGGGAGCGTCGAACCGGCGCGTCGGGGTGCGGCGCGGTCGGCGAGGGCTGTCGGCGGGGTAGTTGGTCTGCCCCGGATGCGGGGCAGGGCGACGGGGCCGTCGGGCCTGCGCGTCCCCGCTGCGCTGCGTCTCCTGAGGAGGGCGCGGGCGACCGCCTGGCCCGCGGTCGTCACGAGATCCACGGGTGTTCACACCCTCGATTGTTCCTCATCGGTGAGACAACGCGACGCAGGGACGTGCCTGACGTGCGTCGAGGGGGCCGACTATTGCACACTGGACAGGTGAGTGTTGCTATCTCTTCGCCCCGACTCGTCGACGCTGTCGACGTCGCCCGCGCTGCCCTGGTCGCCGAGGGCGAACAGCCCGGCGCCCATACCGGGGTGACCGCGGAAGGCGATTACGCCGCCGCGCACTACTTCGACGCGCAGCTCACCGGCTACCGAGGCTGGCAGTGGTGCGTCGTCGTCGCCGGTGCGCCGGAGTCGTCGGAGGTCACCGTCAGCGAGGTGGCGCTCCTGCCTGCCGGTGACGCTTTGCTGGCACCCGACTGGGTCCCGTGGGTGCAGCGCGTGGCGCCGGGCGACCTGGGGCCCGGTGATCTGCTCGCCGCCCCCGCCGACGATCCGCGTCTGGTCCCCGGGCAGGTCGACACGCAGGACGTGAGCCTGCTCGACGCCGACGAGGTCGGCCAGGTGTCGGCGGAGATCGGGCTCGGACGCGAACGGCTCCTGTCGCTCGAAGGCCGGGCCGACGCCGCCCAGCGCTGGTACGACGGTGACTTCGGTCCGGCGTCGCCGATGGCGCGGAACGCGCGTCACGCGTGCGGCACCTGCGGCTTCTACCTACCGGTCGCCGGAGCGCTGCACTCCGGATTCGGGGTGTGCGCCAACGAGTTCTCCGCTGACGGGCACGTGGTCTCCGCCGAGTACGGCTGCGGCGCCCACTCGGACGTGAAGGCGCCGTCGGGCAGCGGAAGCCCCGCGTACGACGCGTTCGACGACGGCGCCATCGAAGTGGTCGCCCGACCTGCCGAGTCCGTCGGATCCGATGGCCCGGCCGACTCCTGACCCTTTCGGAACCGCCGAGCTGCGCGCGGCGACCCTGCAGACGTGGCGGTCGTCGCACACGCGGATGGCCGAGGACGCCGCGGCCGAACGCGAACTGTCCGACATCGGGTACCGCGGACGTCTCCTGACCGAACTGGCCGCCAACGCCGCGGACGCCGCCGTCGACGGCGACGGGCACCTGTCGATCACCCGCGACGGCACCGTGCTGCGCTTCGCGAACACCGGGGTTCCGCTGACCCGCGACGGAGTGGAATCGCTCACTGCGCTACGCGTCTCGCCGAAACCGTCACTGGGCGGGCAGACCGTCGGCCACTTCGGCGTCGGCTTCCGGTCGACGGCTTTCGCCGACCGAGTGACGGTCGCGTCGACCAGCGGTTCCATCGAGTTCGACCGGCAGCGCAGCGCCGCCGAGATCGGCTCAGACGAGGTGCCTGCGCAACGCCTCGCCTGGCCGTCCGACGCGGTGCCGCCGGCGGGTTTCACCACCCAGGTGTCGGTCGATGCGGGCGCCGCCGCGGCGGCCCTCTACGCCGGGTTCGCCGAACAGGTGCCGGATTTGCTGCTCGAACTGCCCGCGCTGAGCCGGATCGATGTCGGCGGCGAGTCATTCCAGAGGCAGACGGACGGTGACTGGATCGACATCGTCCGGAACGGCGAGGCCCTCGCGCGATGGCTGGTCGCGCGCGCCGGATCGACCAGCTGGATGGTCCCGACGCGACTGGACGCGGACGGCCGCATCGTTCCGCTCGACGGCGACGTCCTGCGCAGTCCCACCGCGACCGCCGTCCGGCTCGCGCTGCCCGCACGCGTCATCACCCACCTCCCGTTGACGCCGGACCGTCGAGATGTGCACCCCGACGCGGACGTCTCGTCGGCCGCCGCAGGCTATACCGAGCTCGTCGCGTTGGCGCCGATCGATCAGCGGCACCACCTGATCCCGCGGCCGACCCTCCCCGCGGGACGGACCGCCGCACGGCTGCACGAGCAGGTCATCGCCGACCTGCGGGTCGCGCGGTGGGCGGCGACGGCGGGCGGCGACGCGCTCGCTCCTGAACGTGCGTGGGTGCTGCCCGGACTGTCCGACGGTCTCGGCTCGGTTCTGGCCGATGTCCTCGACCCGCTCGCGCATCCCGACCTCTCCCACCCGGCGGGTGCGTCGGCCCTCGTCCGGTCAGGGGCCCGACAGATCGGTCTCGCCGACCTCGCCGACGAACTGTCCGCCGTGCAGCGGGAGCCGTCGTGGTGGCGGAGTCTGTACGCCGAGCTCGCGGTGCTGGTGCAGACCGGCGACGACGCGGCCGAACTCGGCGCGCTGCCGATCCCGCGCGCAGACGGTCGGACGCATCGAGGCGCGCGCGGTTTGTTCGTCCTCGACGAACTCGTCCACGCGACCGGCCGGGTGCAGCCCCCGGACTGGCTGCCGCTCGTGCATCCCGACGCATACGACCCACTGCTCGACCGGCTCGGTCTGGAACACTGCGGGGTCGCCGACGCGCTCGCCGACCCGGCGCTGCGCGCGGCGATCGACACCGCGGACACTCACGATGAGTTGTCGGCAGCGGTCCTGGACTTGATCGTCCTCGGCGACCTCGACGACGTATCCGGTCTCGGTGCGCTCGAACTGCGCGCCGACGACGGCGAGGACTGGCCGGCCGACGAGCTCCTGCTGCCCGACGCTCCACTGCGCGCGGTGCTCGTCGCCGACTCGCCGTTCGGCACCCTCGACCAGTCGGTCGTCGACCGCTACGGGCCGAAGGCGTTGCGCGCGTTGGGTGTCGGCTGGGGGTTCGCCGTCGTCCACGACGATCTGGCGACCGGGCCCGACCACGATCTGCCCGACGAAGAACAGTGGTGGGACACCCACGACGTGCCGCCGGAGACCGTCGACGCGGTCCGCGACCTCGATCTGGTCGACCCGGGCCGGTGGCGTGACGCGCTGGCTCTGCTCGCCGACGAGGCGACCGCCGGGTTGCTCGCGACCGGCTACACACGGTGGTGGCTGCGCCGCTACGCCCAGATCGACGCGACACCGCTGCGGAACCTGCGGACCGTCGACGACACCCGCTTCGCGGGTCTCTTCGACACCGCCGACGATGTGCCGGCCGCCGCGTCGCCGCTGTTCGTCGGCGGGGTAGGAGACTGGTCCGGGCCGGACGACACCGACGACGCGCAGTTCTGGCTCGATCGACTCGGCGACCCCGACCGCGCCGTGACACCCGGGGTCGCGGCCCGCGCGCACGCCGCCCTCGTCGCCGCCGTCAGGTCGGGTCGCGTCGACGTCGCCGCACTGGACCCGATCGACCGGGCTCGGACGCTCGCGGGCACCGTGACCGACAGCCCGATCGTCGTCGACCGCTCGTGGTGGGCGCTCGGTGTGCCCGCGGACCGGGCCGTCCTCTCCGGGCCGACCGTCGACGCCGCGGACGCCGAGATCCTCGCGGATGTCCTCGACGCGGACCTCGCGTCTCACGTGTGTCGGGGCGGCCCCGTCAGTGACGGGCTGACCGTCGACGCCGACTCCGCCGAGATCGTCGCGTGGGCCGCGGCCACGGGCCGAGCACTGACCGGGCGCGTCGTCGCGCACCGCCCGCTCACCGTCGCGGTGGTCGTCGACGACGGTGGGGGCAGGGGTGGGCAGGACAGGGCTGGGCAGGATGAGGCTGGGCAGGATGACGGTGGGGTCGAGTACCGCTTCGACGTGCCGCACTGGGTGGACGACGCGGGTACCGTGCACGTGAGCGTCGGGCCCTGACCGGACTCGGTACGGTTGACGCGAGACGACTTGCCCCACAGAAGAGGTTGAGACATGCCGGTTGACCGTCTGCTGCCGTCCGACGAGGCCCATGACCTCATCGACCTGGTGCGCGATGTCGGCGATCGGCTGCTCGAGCCGATCGTCGACGCCCACGAGAAGGCCGAGACCTACCCCGAGGGCGTGTTCGGGGCGTTGGGCGAGGCGGGCCTGCTCGGCCTGCCGTATCCGGAGGAGGACGACGGCGGCGGTCAGCCCTACGAGGTGTATCTGCAAGTCCTGGAAGAACTGTCGAGCCGGTGGGCGTCGGTCGCCGTGGCCGTCAGCGTTCACGGACTCGCGTGCTTCCCGCTGTTCACGTACGGCACCGACGAGCAGAAGCAGCGGTGGCTGCCCGACCTGTTGAACGGTCGGCTGATCGGCGCGTACAGCCTGTCCGAGCCGCAGGCCGGATCGGACGCCGCCGCGGTGGCCTGCCGCGCGAAGGCCGTCGACGGCGGATACTCGGTGACCGGAACCAAGTCGTGGATCACCCACGGCGGCATCGCCGACGTCTACAACGCCTTCGTGCGGACCGGCGAGGGCGCCAAAGGGATCTCCTGCCTGCTGGTCCCGCGCGACACCGACGGACTCGAGTTCGGCCGGCCGGAGGAGAAGATGGGGTTGCACGCGGTGCCGACGACTGCCGCGTCGTACAGCGACGCCTTCGTCGGAGCCGACCGACTTCTCGGCGCGCAGGGGCAGGGCTTGCAGATCGCGTTCTCGGCACTCGACTCGGGCAGGCTCGGCATCGCGGCGTGCGCGACGGGACTCGCGCAGGCGGCACTTGACGCCGCCGTCGACTACGCGAAGGAACGCGAGACGTTCGGCAAGGCGATCATCGACCACCAGGGGCTCTCGTTCCTGCTGGCCGACATGGCTGCGGCCGTCGACTCGGCGCGTGCCACCTATCTCGACGCCGCCCGGCGACGCGACGCGGGCCGCGACTACTCGCGCGCCGCGGCGACCGCGAAACTCGTCGCGACCGACGCCGCGATGAAGGTCACGACCGACGCCGTGCAGGTGCTCGGCGGCAACGGCTACACGCGAGACTTCCGGGTGGAGCGGTTCATGCGCGAAGCCAAGATCATGCAGATCTTCGAAGGCACCAACCAGATCCAGCGACTCGTCATCGGGCGCTCGCTCGCGAAGTAGAGGCTCGACGACGATGAAACCGTTCGGCGTCGACGACACGGTGACCGACTGGATCCTGTCGCACCGAGGCGAGCCGTGGACCTCGTTCATGCAGTTCATCACCGTGTGGGGCGACACCCTCACCTTGACGCTCGTCGTGATCGGGGTCGCCGTCCTCGCCTGGATGGCCGGCCGCATCGACTTCGCGGCGATGATCGTCGCCGGATCGCTGTCCGGGTGGGCGGTGATGGCGTTGCTGAAAGTGATCTTCGCCCGCGACAGACCACCGGTAGACGACCGGCTCATCGAGATCGGCGGCTATTCGTTCCCGTCCGGTCACTCGATGCTCAGCCTCGTCGTCTACGGGCTGGCGGTGATCATCGTGCACCGGTTGTATCCGCGCGTCCGCGAACGCGCCGGGTGGCTGCTGGTCGGCCCGGTGCTGGTGGCGCTCATCGGATTCAGCCGGGTCTACCTGGGCGTGCACTGGCTGAGCGACGTGTTGTTCGGATGGCTGTTCGGGGCGATCTGGGTCACGTTGTGCGTGGCCGTGCACGTGCAGTCCTCGCGTCGCAGGCAAGCCGCGCGTGCCGCACGCCGCACCGGGAAGACTCAGTCGAGCCCTTCTTGAGCGCCGCGTGATCCACGGCGTACCGCTGCCCTCTGGGCGAGCACCAGGATGGTCCCCGCCACGCCGACCAGCAGGCCGACCCAGCACACCGTCAACGCTCGCTCGCCGCCCAGATCGGCTGCCCACACGACGATCGTCGCGACGAGCCAGGCGAGCATTCCGACGACGATCACCGGTTCCGGAGCGCGGAGTCGGGCGGGGAGCTCCGGGATCGGTGTCTCATCGGTCATGGGTTCAGGGTAGCTTTTCTCCCGTGGTGCGCTGACCGCGCATCGGATCGAGCGTGCATGTGCGAAGGGTGAACCGATGACCGATCCCGCTGGGAAGACGACCGGCGTGTTGGACCGCTACTTCAAGATCTCCGAACGAGGGTCGACGTTCTCACGCGAGGTCCGCGGCGGCCTCGTCACCTTCTTCGCGATGGCGTACATCGTCGTGTTGAACCCGATCATCATCGGCGGCAACGCGGCCACCGACACCAACGTCGACGCCTTCGGTCACGCGCTGGACCCCAACCAGGTGACCGCGGTGACGGCGCTCGTCGCAGGCATCATGTCGGTGCTGTTCGGCGTCGTCGCGAACTTCCCGTTCGCGTTCGCCGCGGGCCTGGGCATCAACAGTCTCCTCGCGGTGACGATCGCCCCGCAGATGAGCTGGCCTGCCGCGATGGGACTGGTGGTGCTCGACGGCATCGTCATCGTGATCCTCGGTCTCACCGGGGTGCGGACCGCGGTGTTCAACGCGGTCCCCAACGAGTTGAAGGCGGCGATCGCCGCAGGCATCGGTGCGTTCATCGCGCTCGTCGGCCTCGCCAACGCGGGCTTCGTCACGCACGGCGCCGAGAGCGGACCGCCCGTCCAACTCGGCATCGACGGCTCGATCGCGACCGTCCCGACGCTGCTGTTCTGCATCGGTGTCCTCGTGATGGGCGTGCTCGTCGTGCGGAAGGTGCCCGGCGGTCTGCTGCTGGGCATCGTGATCATGACAATCGTGTCGATCATCGTCGAAGCCGTCCTCGACCTGGATTCCGGCGACCGAGGCGGATGGGCGATGAACGTGCCCGGTATGCCCGACGGCGTCGGCGGTCTGCCCGACCTGTCGCTGGTCGGCGACGTCGACCTGTTCGGCGCGTTCACCGGAGCGTTCGAGCATGTCAGCATCCTGATCGCGTGCGTGTTCCTGTTCACTCTCGTGCTGTCGAACTTCTTCGACGCGATGGGCACGATGACCGGTCTCGGCAAGGAAGCCGGTCTCACCGACAAGGACGGCAACCTGCCGGGCATCGGTAAGGCGCTGGCCGTCGAAGGTGTCGGAGCCGTCGTCGGCGGTGCCGCGTCGTCGTCGTCGAACACGGTGTTCGTCGAATCGTCGTCGGGTATCGCCGAAGGCGCCCGCACCGGCCTCGCGAATGTGGTGAGCGGCGTGTTGTTCCTGGCGGCGATGTTCTTCACCCCGCTGTACACGATCGTTCCGATGGAAGCCGTCGCGCCGGCGCTCATCGTCGTCGGCGCGCTGATGATGGGGCAGGTCCGCGAGATCGACTTCGGCCGCTTCGACTACGCGCTGCCCGCGTTCCTGACGATCGTCGTCATGCCGTTCACCTACTCGATCGCCAACGGTATCGGCGTCGGCTTCATCGCCTGGGTGGTGCTGCAGACCGCGCGCGGCGACATCAAGAAGGTCCACCCGCTGCTCTGGGTCGTCGCCGTCCTGTTCATCGTCTACTTCGCCCGCGGCCCCATCGAGACGCTGATCAACTCGTAGCGCAGACCGCGCGCCCCTAGAAGAAGGTGCCTGCGAACGGAGCGTGCTCGACGTCGAACATGCGGGCCAGGAGGGTGAGGGAGTCGGCGGAGTCGATGTCGATCCGTCCGGCTTCGGCGAACCCGCGTGCGGCGGAGCCGCCGAGATAGAGGCTCGACAGCACGGAGATGTCCATGCTCGCGTTGGGCTCGTCGTCGGTGCGCGATATGTCGGCGGAACCGTCGACGACGCTCAGCCGGTAGCGGCCCGCACGGTCGGAGTAGGCGTCGGCGAGCTCGATGACGAGTGTTCCGTCCTCGGAGTACGTACGCAGCGACAACGCGTCGACGACGTCGAGGATCGACACCCACAGCGTGTCCGGCCGCGCCTGGAGCTCAACCGCGCGCGCATCGGTCAGCAGGTGCGGGAGCGCATCGTCCACCGGGATCGACGCATTGACCGACGAGATCAGGTCGAGGCTCGTCAGCACACGCCACAGGTCGTCGTGCGCCTGCGACGTCACGGCGACGAGGTCGTCGACGAGTGCGGTCCGGTCGCGGGCGTCGATCCGGTACGCGGCGTATCCGTCCGGGTGCAGCAGGTAGTGCAGTCCGGATGTCTGCGAGTTCCGGCGGAAACTTCGGTCCGCCAGTAACGACGGCCACCAGGCGTCCGGCCGTCCGATCGCCCCGCCGCGCGCCGCCGCCCACCGCGCGTGGACGGCGGGCACATGCGTCTCGACCTCTTCGGGTGTGCCATAGCGCACGCGCGAGTCGTCGGGGGCAGGCGTTCGGAACGTCGCCGCCGACGGCGTGACGCTGACCCGGTGCGCGAACGCGGCGGGACCGAATCCGAACCGCTCGTAGATCGTGCCCTCGGTCGCGGTCAGGAGCGCCAGCGGATGTCCGTTGGCGCGCCAGTCGGCGAACTGGCCGTCGATCATCCGGCGCAGCAGCCCACGCCTGCGATGTGTCGCCGACACGGAGACCCACGACAGACCCGCGGTCGACGCGACCGCGCCGCCGGGGAGGGTCAACGGCAGGTCGTAGTACAGCGAGAACGCGACGATCGTCGACGACCCCTCGACGGTCCCGGTGTCGCGGATCAGGTAGGTCGCCTCATCGGGGACCTTGGCGCGGAACTCGGTGATCTCGTCGCGGGGGAGCGGGCTCGGCAGAGCGAACGCGCGGGCGTCCAAGTCGATGATCTCGGGCCAATCGGCGTCGCTCGCGTGCGTCATCGTCAGGTTGTCCACGGTGTCCACTCTGCCATTTTGGGTCTGGTGGCTCAGGTGTGCCACCGTATTGCAGGTGAGCCAGCGTCTAACCGTCGAGGTCATCGACATCACCGATCCCGCCGACGAGCGGGTCGACGACTTCCGTGATCTCAACTCCGTGGACCGTCGACCCGACCTTCCGGCGCTGCCGGGCGGCAGCGTCGGCAAGGCCCTGGTGATCGCCGAAGGCGTCCTCGTCGTCCAACGGATGATCGCATCGCGGTTCTCGCCGCATGCGCTGTTCGGGGTGGACCGTCGCCTCGCCGAACTGTCCGGCGACGTGGTCGAGGGCGCGGGCGGTATTCCGTTCTATCGTGCGTCCAAGGAGGTGATGGCCGAGGTGATCGGCTTCCACCTCAACCGCGGCGTGCTCTCCGCTGCGCGTCGCCCGCAGGCGCTGACGGTGGCGTCGGCGATCTCCTTGGCGCGGACCGTCGCGGTCCTGGAAGGCGTCAACGACCACGAGAACATCGGCAGCGTCTTCCGCAATGCCGCAGGCCTCGGCGTCGACGCGGTGATCTTCGGGCCCGGCTGCGCCGACCCGCTGTACCGGCGCTGCGTCCGCGTCTCGATGGGGCATGCGCTGCTCGTGCCGTTCGCCAGGTCGGACGACTGGGCCGGCGATCTGGAGCGGTTGCGCGGCGACGGCTTCCGCACGATCGCCCTGACACCGGGGGAGGACAGTGTGCCGTTGCGGCAAGCGGTGCAGGGCGAGAAGCTGGCGTTCCTCGTCGGCGCCGAGGGGCCCGGCCTGAAGGAGCACACGATGCGCTCCTGCGACGTTCGCGCGCACATCCCGATGAGCCGGGGCACCGATTCCCTCAACGTCGCGACGGCCGCTGCGGTCGCGTTCTATGAAGCACTGAGTCGCTGATCATCGGGCCGCTGATCAGCGGGCTGGTTACAGGCGCCCGCGGAAACCGAAGTACCGCGAGATCGGGCCGGGCGCCTTCGGCTCCGGAGCTGGTCCGGGCGGTGTCGAGACGGCGAGCGGCATCGTCACCTCCGCGTCGGTGAGCTCAGCCGAGGCGCCCGCGGGGACGCTTGCGAGTTCCTCGGGGACGTCTGCGGGTTCGTCGGCGGCCGACGGCGCAGGCTCTGCCGTCGGCAGCGGCTTCACCTGGGACGCGGGGGTCGCCTCCGCACCCTCGGACAGGATGCGGTACGTGAACACCGGGATGCGGGTCAGCTCGGTGTCGCCGTCGCCCGTCGGCGGGGTGAACCGGAAGCCGAGCCACTGACGGTTCGCCTCCTCGGCCAGCTCTGCGGGATGGAACGGCAGATCCAGTGGGTCGGCTTCGGCGCCGGGCAGGTACTGCAGCGGACGCTCACCCGCCCAGAACGGACTCTCGAACGGGAACGGGACGCCGTGGTCGGAGTGGATCGTGTCGGGTGACGCCGCGAACGCACGCTGCAGCCGTCCGTCCTCCCAGCGTGCGAACACCCCGGTGTTGGACGTCGGGTCCAACGACAGCAGCAGAACCGTCCAGCCCGGTTCCAGCCCGGTCACGAACGTGGTGATCTCGTCGGGCGTCACCGTCGCCAACGATCGGCCCGCCAACACCGCGACGTCACCGAAGTGCGCGGCGAACACCTCATCGTCGTCGGCATCGGCCAGCGTCGACAGGTTCGTGACGGCGGTAGCGGACGGGACGTCGTCGACGTAGGCGCGACGCATCAGGTCGTCGGTGCGGTCCGGGTCGGCGACCGACCCCCGTCGAAGCTGTTCGGCGGGGTCCGGGCAGGCGACGAACCACAATGTGGTGGTGTGGGCGAACAATTACTCTCCGGGGTGACTACGGACGCCCAAAAGGACGTCCTCCCAGGCTGGGACGCTCGGCGTCGCACGTTTTCCGCTGCGATGCCGAGGGCCCTGCCCGTGCTGTTGTTGGTCCCGGCCGCTGCGCTCGGCGGACGGGTCGTCCTCGAACTCCAATTCCAGTGGAGACGACGACTGCTGTTCGATGATCTGGTCCGCGTTCACCGTGACCTGCTCGTGGCCGTCGGGCAGGACCTCGTGCTGCGGCGGCTCGGGCGTCGTCGGCACCACGGACATGACCGAGCGACGGGATGCGCGGGCCAGTTCGGGTTCGGTCAGTTCCACCGCGAGATCGTCCAGCGGCTCGGTGCTACCGCCGTGCGATCCGGGAGTGAACCGCCAGTGCGCGAACTCGTCGCGGCCGTTGCTGGTCCACCCGATCTGGACCACCCACCGGCCGTCGTCGGGGCGCCACGCGTCCCACGATGCCTCGGCCGAGGTGTTGCCGCGCAGAGCCAGGCATTCGGAGACGAGTTCGCCGAGCGTGTTCAGGCTTGGCCCGTCGATCCCCGCCGGGTGCGATGCGCGCGCCAACTCGGCCGCTCGCATGCGTTCCAGGAGTACGGGATGGGCGAACCGATAGATCTTCTCCGGGCGTTCCCCGGTCACGTCGGCGAGTTCGTCGACCGTCGCTCCGGCGCGGACGCGGGCTTGAATCTCACGCGGGCTCAACGTGATGTCCGGCGCGGTCGGGACTTCGGGGGTCGGGACGGCCGGAGTGACGGCCTCGCGCAACACGTCGTCGACCGTCAGAGCGAAGTGGTCGCCGGAGTCGGTGTCGACACAGATCACCGTCCCGTCCGGATCGACGCGCAGCGCCTTCAACTTTCGCACTCGATCGATCCTCCTCTGCGTCCTGACGTACGCGGATACCTGTTCCAGCGTAAGTCACCGCCCGGTCAGACGAGTGATGGACACGCGGAGTTCTCCGCGTGTCCATCCTCTACCGGCCTAGATCAGAGTTTGCCGACCACGTAGTCGATGCACTCGGTCAGCTTCTGGACGTCGGCCGGATCGATGGCCGGGAACATGCCGATGCGCAGTTGGTTGCGGCCGAGCTTGCGGTACGGCTCGGTGTCGACGACGCCGTTGGCGCGCAGCGTCTTCGCGACGGCTGCCGCGTCGACCGAGTCGGCGAAGTCGATGGTGCCGACCACCTGGCTGCGGTGCGCTTCGTCGGCGAACGGCGACGCGTAGTCGCTGGCCTGCGCCCACGAGTAGAGGATGCTGCTCGACTCGGCGGTGCGGCCGGTGCAGAAGTCGAGGCCGCCGTTGGTGTTCATCCACTCGATCTGGTTAGCGAGCAGCAGCAGCGAGCCGACCGCAGGCGTGTTGTACGTCTGGTTCTTGGCGCTGTTGTCGACGGCGGTCGGCAACGACAGGAACTCCGGGCACCAGCGGTCCGACGCCTTGATCTCGTCGACGCGCGCGAGCGCCGCCGGGCTCATGATGGCGATCCAGAGGCCGCCGTCGGACGCGAACGACTTCTGCGGAGCGAAGTAGTAGACGTCGGTCTGCGAGATGTCGACGGGCAGCCCGCCCGCACCCGACGTGGCGTCGATGGCGACCAGGGCGTCGCCCGCGGCCTCGGGGCGGAGCACCGGGACGGCCACACCGGTCGACGTCTCGTTCTGCGCCCAGCCGATGAGGTCGACGGCGGGTCCGTCGCCGCCCGCGACGTCGGCCGCGGTGATCGCGGCCGGATCGGGCGCGGTGCCGGGGTCGGTCGAGATGACCTTCGGGTCGGCCAGGAAGGGGGCCTTCTTGGTGACGGTCGCGAACTTGGACGAGAACTCGCCGTACGTCAGGTTGAGGACGCGCTCACGGACGAGTCCGAACGCCGCGGCATCCCAGAACGCGGTGGTGCCACCGTTGGAGAGCACCACCTCGTAGCCGTCGGGCAGCGAGAACAGGTCGGTCAGGCCGCTGCGGATCGCGCCGACGACGTTCTTGACGGGCGCCTGGCGGTGACTGGTGCCGAACACCGATGCGCCGGTGTCGACCAGCGACTGCAACTGCTCGGGACGGACCTTCGACGGTCCGCAGCCGAAGCGGCCGTCGGCGGGAAGGAGGTCGGCGGGGATGGTGATCGCGGCGTTCTCGGTCATGGTGAGCATCGTAGAACGTCGGGTCGCCTCGAACCGATTCGGTTCGATGAGGATCCGGAGGCTGCGGTATGAACAGAACAGATCGGTCTGCTGCCCCGGCCGCCGGGCAATACTCTCCCGTATATGGACACTCGACCCGAGTATCGGGTCATCTCGACCGCTGACGGGAGACTTCTGCCCGGTCATCGAACCGGTGGCCGGCGGGCCGGAACGCGCCGTGGAACGTCATCGGGATGTGGTGGTCGAGTCCGATCGTGGTCGCACGCACAGATCGCCGACTACATCACCTCGGCTGTCTGTCCGACGGTCTAGTGTGACGCGAATCAGTGGCGCGACACACTAGCGTCAGGAATACCATCAGTTCTCGTGAACGGGCAGGTCGAATTGCAGAACATGCGAGTCGGGTACGGAGCGGCCGACGCGACGGGCCGCGACGGTGTCGCCGAGAACCTCGACGTGGCGTGGTTGACCGGCGATCCGCCGTGGCGCGCCCTGTTCGACGCCTGGCTAGCTGACGCGATCACCGCGGGCGTCACCGAACCGAACGCGATGATCGTTGGCACGGTCGACGCGGACGGTCGACCGGCCACCCGGACAGTCCTCTGCAAAGGCGTGAGCGACGACGGAATCGTCTTCTTCACCGGATACAGCTCCGACAAAGGGCGTGCGCTCGCGACGAATCCGTATGCGTCGGCGACGTTTCCATGGATCGCGATGGAGCGGCAGGTGCACGTCCGGGGGCGCGTGGTCAAGGTGAGCGCCGCGGAGACAGCCGCGTACTGGAGTTCGCGTCCGCGCGGATCGCAGGTGTCGGCGTCGGCGTCCGACCAGTCTCGTCCCATCGTGTCGCGCGCGGCGTTGGAGGCCAAGGCCGCCGGAGTCGCCGCCGACCTCGGCGCCGACCGGCCCGTCCCGGTCCCGGCGGACTGGGGCGGCTACCGGATCGAGCCGGAGGTCGTCGAATTCTGGCAGGGACGCGCCGACCGCCTCCACAATCGGGTGCGTGCGGTGCGTGACGGCGATTCGTGGCGCGTCGACCGTCTGCAACCGTAGTGGCTCGACTCCTCGCCGACACCACGCCGCTGAAGAACAAGAACTTCAGTCGCCTGTGGTGGGCGAACATCGTCACCGTCATCGGCGCGCAGCTGACGGTGGTCGCGGTGCCCGCCCAGATCTACGCGATGACCGGGAGCTCGGCGTACGTCGGGTTGACCGGAGTGTTCGGTCTCGTACCGCTCGTGGTCTTCGGTCTGTGGGGCGGGGCGCTCGCCGACACGTTCGACCGCCGCCGCATCCTGCTCGTCACCACCTTCGGGCTGATCGCGACGGGCGTGCTGTTCTGGGCGCAGGCGGCGGCGGGCTGGAACAATGTGTGGATCCTGCTGGGCGTGTTCTCGCTGCAGCAGGCGTTCTTCGCCGTCAACCAGCCGACGCGTACCGCCGTCCTCCCGCGGATCCTGGAGCAGGAGGATCTCCCGGCGGCGAACTCGTTGAACATGACCGTGATGCAGGCTGGTGCGATCGCCGGCCCGCTGGTCGGCGGCGCGTTGATCCCGGTGCTCGGCTTCTCGCTGCTCTACCTCGTGGACTCGATCTGTCTGCTCGCCACACTGTGGGCGGTGATCGCGTTGCCGTCGCTGCCGCCGGAACTGCCCGAGGGAGTCAGGCCGACGACGCCGGGCCTCAAGTCGGTGATCGACGGCCTCGTCTATTTGAAGACGCAGCCAGTGCTGTTGATGTCGTTCGTCGTCGATCTCATCGCGATGATCTTCGGCATGCCGCGCGCGCTGTTCCCGCAGATGGCGCACGAGGACTTCGGCGGACCGACCGACGGCGGTGTCGCGTTCGCGCTGCTGTTCATCGCGATTCCGCTCGGCGCCGTCGTCGGTGGGGTGCTGTCGGGGTGGGTGTCGCGGGTGCAGCGGCAGGGACGCGCGGTGATCATCTGCATCGTCGTGTGGGGTCTGGCGATCACGGTGTCTGGTGTGTTGCTGCTGTTCGCGAACGGTTCGCCGCTCCCGGTCCTGCCGCTGGTCGTGGTCGCGTTGATGGTCGGCGGCGCCGCCGACATGGCGTCGGCCGCCTTCCGGCAGACGATGCTGCAGTCTGCCGCCAACGACGATGTCCGCGGCCGCTTGCAGGGGGTCTTCACCGTCATCGTCGCCGGTGGTCCGCGCATCGCCGACGTCGCGCACGGTGGGTCCGCCGCAGTCG
The DNA here is from genome assembly GCF_021739025.1 of Gordonia liuliyuniae. Taxonomy (GTDB): domain Bacteria; phylum Actinomycetota; class Actinomycetes; order Mycobacteriales; family Mycobacteriaceae; genus Gordonia; species Gordonia liuliyuniae. The sequence continues at coordinate 262,780 of NZ_JAKKOT010000003.1, forward strand.
CGGGCACGGCCGCGACCGTCGCCGGGGGCGGCGTCCTCACCGTGATCGGAACCGTTCTCGCCGCCCTCGCGGTGCCTGCGTTCTGGCGGTACCGGGTGATCGTGCGCGAACGGAAGGCGTGATCGGCTTCGAAATCCGGTCGGCTCAGTCGTTCACCTCGTTGCTCTGCCACGGGAGGTTGGCGCGGCGACCCGCGTGGACGGGGCAGTAGTGGATCGGGTTGTCGCGCTCGGCGCCGGTCGGCAGGTTGCGGGTCGGTGTCTCCACGAGGGGAGCGTCGGGCGCGACGCGGCCGCTGACCCGGTCGTCGGCGTCACGGGCGCGCGGGTGGCGGCGGTAGCGGGCAGGCAGCAGACGCAGGGTCCGGTCGACGGCCGTGCCGAACCGCCGGAACCGCCGTTCGTCCTTATCGGTCCACGTCAGACCCATCATCTCGCGGATCGGCTCGTCGTAGAGGCCGGTCGTGATCCACATGAACAGTCGCTGGACCACCCTCACCTGCCGTTTCCACACCCAGTTCGGCATCCACGGCTGCGCCCACGGCGGGGCGGGCAGCGACGTGATGTCGAGGACGGTGCGCACCGCATCGTGGTCACGGAGCACCCTGCGGCACATGTGATCCCAGTACTCCAAGAACTCCTCGTACGTGTCCGGGCACGGGCGCATGCTGATTCCGTACGCGGCGTACCAGTTGCGCGACTCCTCGAACAGGGCGCGCTTGTCGGCCTCGGAGATGGGCGGGCCGAACGCCTCCGCGCACCGGATGTTCCCGTACCAGAACGTTGCGTGCGCCCAGTAGAAGACATCCGGGTCGAGTGCGTGGTAACGCCGCCCGTCGTTCATCGTGCCCTTGATCGTCAGGTGATAGTCACGGACCTCTCGGCCGGTCTCCGGTGTCTGGTCGAAGACGACGCCCGAGATCGGATACAGCGAGCGCATCAGGCGTTCCCAGCGCTCGCCGAAGAAGTCGGAGTGCTCCCAGACGCCCGCAGCCAGCTTCGGATGCATGTTCTGCATCGACCCCGACCACAGACCCATCAGCATGCCTCGCCAGTCGCCGAAGTACCGCCAGGTGACCGAGTCGGGCCCGAGCGGTGGCAGGGTCTGTGTATCGGGGTCGATCGCTTGGTAGGGCAGCACGTCCGTCATGAGACGAAACTCTAGATGCGTCTCATCCTAAAGGCAATGGCTCACCCGAGGTCGAACCGCACAAGGTCGCCGGCGACGAGCTGGGCCGCGAGGTGCAGCGACGACGGCGTCAGGACCGCGACGACCGGGTAACCGCCGGTCACCGGATGGTCAGCGAGGAACATCACCGGCTGTCCACTCGATGGAATCTGCACCCCGCCGAGCGGCACGCCCTCGGACGCGGGCTCCGGCAGATCACGGTGTGCCACAACGGGTTCGGTGCTGTCGGTGGGGCGATCCACGCGCACGCCGATCCGATTGCTCGCCGGATTCACCACCCATGCCCCGTCGGTCAGCGAATCCGGAGCGACGAGGCGGTCGGCGCGTGGACCGAGGCGAACGGTCAGCGTGACGGTTGGCGACGCCGGGCACGGAGCGGGCGGCGCGAGCATCACCGCGGGCCACGTCGACGACAGGGTGCCGACCGGCAGCTCGTCGCCGACCGCGAGGGGCGCGGGCCCCAGCCCGGACAGCGTGTCGGTCGATCGTGAGCCGAGTTCGGCGGCCACGGCGAACCCGCCGCGGACCGACACGTAGTTGCGGCAGCCGCGGCGTGGAGCCGTCACCGACAACGTCTGGCCGTTCTTGAGCGCGATCGCCGAATGGCTGCCGACCTCGCGCCCGTCCACCCGCACGACGGTGGTCGGCCCGGCGACGGCGACGAGAGCGGTCCCGTGGAGCCGAGCCGAGAAGCCGCCGAGCGTCACCTCGACGCACGCGGCGTCCTCGAGATTGCCGACGAGCCGGTTGGCGAGCGCGAACGACTCGAGGTCGGCGGCGCCCGAGCGGGGCACGCCCAGGTGTGCGTGCCCCGGCCTGCCGAGGTCCTGCACCGTCGCGAGGAGTCCCGTCGAGGCGACCTCGAACTCGGCGTGCGGGCCGGTCATGCGCGCACCTGCTCGAAACGGACGGTCGAACCCGTCGAGAGGACCGCGGGCGGGACGGCGGACGAGTCCCACATCCGGCGGGTCGTGCGACCGAGGAGATGCCATCCGCCCGGGCTCTCGCGCGGATAGACGGCGCTGTAGCCGGCCGCGACCGCGACCGATCCGGACGGGACGGCGGGTCGCGATTGGCCGCGACGCCCGATTTGGGCGAGCAGCTCGATGTCAGATATCTCACTCGAACCATCGGGGATCAGGTATCCGAACCCGGGGGCGAACCCCATGAACTGAACCCGCCAGAGCACCGCTGTGTGCGCTCGGATCAGGTCGTCGACCGAACAGTGGGCGATCGATGCGGCGGCGGCGAGGTCGGGCCCGTCGTACACCGTCGCGATGACCGCCGGATCGCCCGAACTCGACGCCGGGTCGTCGGCCCGCCGGTGGTCGGCCGCTAAGTCGTGCACGACGCGACGAACCCCCAACTCGTTCACGCCGGTGCCCGGAAGCGCTTCCACCAGAACCGTTTCGGCTCCAGCCACCACATCGGCGACAATCAGTAGGCCGTCGTCCGCGGCCCTCCGCAACGCAGTCGCGGCGCGCGCCGCCGCGGATGCGGGGTCGTCGTGTCCGCTGAAGTCGAGGAGGAGAGCGTCGTCTCCCGCCGGGTACTCGCGCATGAACTCACGGTATCGGGATATGAGTAAGCTGAGCGGGCGACGAGAGAAGTCGCAGGCTTCCCTGTGAGCAAACCCGTGGTGATCCCCGGGGGACCCTCAGTGGGCGGCCGAGTCGAAAGCCGACTAAGTTGTAACCAACAACTGCTCACCCGCGATTGCTAAGGGGTTTGTGTGTCCGTGGAGAATGGCGCCGCCGATCAGCAGACCGGTACTTTCACCTACCCCGGTGGAAAGATCGATCTTCCTATACTGAAGGCATCGGAGGGCAGCGACTCGGTCGCACTCGGCTCGTTCCTGTCGACGACCGGCCTGACGACGTTCGACGGCGGTTTCGTGAACACCGCGTCGACCAAGTCGTCGATCACCTACATCGACGGTGACGCGGGCATCCTGCGCTACCGCGGCATCCCGATCGACCAGCTCGCCGAGCGGTCGACGTTCATCGAGGTCAGCTACCTGCTGATCTACGGCGAGCTGCCGACCCCGAGTGAGCTCGAGGACTTCACCACGCGCATCCAGCGCCACACGCTGCTGCACGAGGACCTCAAGCGTTTCTTCGACGGGTTCCCGCGCAACGCACACCCGATGCCGGTGGTTTCGAGCGCCGTCAACGCACTGAGCGCCTACTACCAGGACTCCCTCGATCCGAAGGATCCCGAGCAGGTCGAGCTCGCGACCATCCGACTCCTCGCGAAGCTCCCGACGATCGCCGCCTACGCGTACAAGAAGTCGCAGGGTCAGCCGTTCCTGTACCCGGACAACTCGCTGAGCCTCGTCGAGAACTTCCTGCGCATGACCTTCGGCTTCCCCGCCGAGCCGTACGAGGTGAATCCCGAGATCGCCAAGGCGCTCGACATGCTGTTCATCCTGCACGCCGACCACGAGCAGAACTGCTCGACGTCGACGGTCCGCCTCGTCGGTTCGTCGCAGGCCAACCTGTTCACGTCGATCTCGGGCGGCATCAACGCACTCTGGGGCCCGCTGCACGGCGGAGCCAACCAGGCCGTCCTGGAGATGCTCGACGAGATCCGCGCGTCGGGCGGCGACACCAAGGCCTTCATGACCAAGGTGAAGAACAAGGAAGACGGCGTGAAGCTCATGGGCTTCGGTCACCGCGTCTACAAGAACTACGATCCGCGTGCCGCGATCGTGAAGAAGACCGCCGATCAGATCCTCGCCTCGCTCGGCGTCGAAGACGAGCTCCTCGACATCGCGAAGGGCCTGGAAGAAGTCGCGCTCAGCGACGACTACTTCATCGAGCGCAAGCTCTACCCGAACGTCGACTTCTACACCGGCGTCATCTACCGCGCGATGGGTTTCCCGACGCGCATGTTCACCGTGCTCTTCGCGCTGGGACGTCTGCCCGGTTGGATCGCGCACTGGCGCGAGATGCACGCCGACCCGACCACCAAGATCGGCCGTCCGCGCCAGCTGTACACCGGTTACACCGAGCGCGACTTCGTGTCGATGGGAGATCGTTAGAACCATGGCTGACAACACCAAACCCGACGTCGAATTCCCCGAGGGCCCGGCCCCGACCGAACTCCAGATCACCGATCTGGTCGTCGGCGACGGCGCCGAAGCCCAGCGCGGCGGGATGGTCGACGTGCACTACGTTGGCGTCGAGTTCGAGACCGGCGAAGAGTTCGACTCGTCGTGGGACCGCGGCCAGAGCGCGAACTTCCCGCTCGAGGCGTTGATCCCCGGATGGCAGGAGGGCATCCCCGGCATGAAGGTCGGCGGCCGCCGCCGCCTCGTCGTGCCGCCGGAGCTCGCGTACGGCCCCGAAGGGGCGGGACACCGCCTCTCGGGTAAGACGCTGATCTTCGTGATCGACCTGCTCGGCGCCTGAGACTGACCGACGCGACGCCCGGAACCGATGGTTCCGGGCGTCGCGTCGTCTGCGGGTTCGCGCTCACCGCGCGGTGCGGCGCGGGAACACCCAGGCGGTCAGCGCGGCCGCGACCGCGATGATCCCGACACACCAGGCGACGGCGATGACCGCGTCGCCGCCGGGCGCCTGGCCGGCCAGAAGCGCTCGAGTCGCTTCGATCACCGGGGTCGCCGGCTGGTGCGCCGCGAACGCCTGGAGCCATCCGGGCATCGAGTCGATGGGGACGAATGCGCTGGACGCGTACGGCAGGAACAGGATGACGAATCCGTAGCCGCTGGCGGCTTCGGCCGATCCCGCGACCAGTCCGAGCATCGCGAACACCGAGGTGATAGCCAGGATGTACAGCGCGATGAGGCCGAGCGCGCCGACGGCGTCGACGATGTTCGCGTGGGGGCGGAACCCGAGGGCGACGGCGACGAGGACGACGACGCCGGTCGCGACCAGGTTGCGGAGGACGCTCGCCACGGTGTGGCCGACGAGAACGGTCGCCGCGGACACCGGCATGGTCCGCAACCGATCGATGGCGCCCGATGTCATGTCCTGGCTGACCGACACCCCCGTACTCGCCGCACCGAACCCGGCGCAGGTCAGCACGATGCCGGGTACCACGTAGTCGAGGTAGCTGCCGGTGTCGGAGATCGCGCCGCCGAAGACGAAGACGAACAGCAGCATGAGCATCACAGGCAGCATCACCGCCATGATCATCGCGTCGATGTCGCGGACGCTGTGGCGGACCGATCGGCCGATGAGGATGCGCGAGGCGGTGAGGGCGCTCACGCCCGGGGCTGGAGTGGTCATCACGCCGCCTCCGGTGTCGTGGCGGGACCACCGATGTGGCCGGTGAGTTGAAGGAAGGCGTCGTCGAGGGTCGGGCGCCGCAGTTCGACGACGAGCCCCGGTCGGTCGACGGCGACGGCGGCGGTCAGGCGTGCGAGGTCGCGCGCCGATCCGTCCGTGGGGATCTCGTCGACGACGACGCCGTCGTCGTCGAGCAGGGTGAGCATCGCACCGCCGACTCGCTCCTTGAGTTCGGCTGCGCTCCCGCGCGCGACGATCCCGCCGTGGTCGAGCACCGAGATCTCGTCGGCGAGTGCGTCGGCCTCCTCCAAGTACTGGGTGGTGAGGAAGACGTTCGTGCCGTGCTCGGCGAGTTCGCGGATCTGCTGCCACAACGCCAGCCTGCTGTGCGCGTCGAGTCCGGTGGTCGGCTCGTCGAGGAAGAGGATCTCGGGCGGCCAGATGAGGCTGACGGCGAGGTCGAGGCGTCGTCGCATGCCGCCGGAATACGTGGAGGCGCGTCGATCTGCGGCGGCGGCGAGATCGAAGCGATCGAGGAGTTCGTCTGCCCGGCTACGTGCGGCGCGGGACGACAGTCCGAGGAGTCGCGCCATCATGATCAGGTTCTCCCGTCCGGTGAGGACTTCGTCGACGGTCGCGAACTGGCCCGTCACGCTGATTCGGCGGCGGATGTCGGCTCCGGACGTGGCCAGGTCAAGGCCGAGGACGGTCGCGGCGCCGTCGTCGTGGGGGCGGAGTGTGGTGAGGATGTCGATGAGCGTGGTCTTCCCGGCGCCGTTCGGTCCGAGGAGTGCGTGGATGCCCGGTGCCACTGTCAGGGACAGGCCGGTCAGCACGGGGCGGTCGCCGTAGCGCTTGGTGAGGTCGGTGAGCTGAATGATCGGACCATCTGTGTATGACATAGACAGAGTATGGCATACACAGTGGGTCATGTACACAGAGTTCTCGGTCGGACATAGGGTGGGGGCATGACGGAGAAGACCGAGAGCGGACTGCCCAGACCGGTCGCCATCGCGTGGGGGACGTATGTGCCGTCGCAGAACGGGCCGCGACGCGGACTCTCGCACGAGCAGATCGTCACCCAGGCGATCGCGATCGCCGACGCGGAGGGCATCGCGGCGGTCACCATGGCCAGAGTCGCCAAAGAGCTCGGCTTCACCACCATGTCCCTGTACCGGTACGTCGCCAACAAAGACGAACTGCTCCTGCTCATGATCGGCTCCGAGTCGCTGCTACCGCCGTCGGCGGCCGAAGTGCCCGCGGCGGGCTGGCGCGAGGATCTGCGCGCGTGGGCCGACCTTCTCCGGGACATGTATCGCGAGCATCCATGGATGCTCGACGTTCCGCGGGGGCCGACGTCCGTGTTGATGCCTGTGTCGATGTACATCGCCGACCGGGGGATGCGCGCCCTCAGCGAACTCGGCCTCGGCGGTGGAGAACAGATTTCGGTGGTCCTCGCGCTCTCGTCGTACGTGGCGTCGTTCGCCGGCCTCGAACGGGACCTGGCGGGGCAGGAAGACGTCGAGTTCGGCGCCGAGGCCTTCGCCGAACTCGGGGAAGTGGTCACCGTCGAGCGGTTGCCGTACCTCGCGCCTCTGATGCTCTCCGGCGGCTACATCGGTGGTCCCGCCGACGAGGACGAGGATGGTGTCGACGACGACTACCGGCTCGGTCTCGATCTGCTGCTCGACGGTCTCGCCGTCCGGTGGGGGACCATGGACACGCCGAATCCGCTCGCCGACTGAGCGTGCGCCCGCGGGCCTCGGTATCCTGCCATCCATGATCGTGAGCAGCACAGCCGGCCCAGTGACCACCATCGAGCTGGCCCGCGAGGCCAAGCGCAACGCCCTCGACTACGACATGCTGCGCGACCTGTCGCAGGCATTCACCGACGCCGTCGACGCGGGTGCACGCGTCATCGTCCTGACCGGGCGTGGTCCGGTGTTCAGCGCGGGCGCCGACCTGTCGGGGCCGGTGTACGACCCGGCGTTCCCCGAACGGCTCGTCGAGGTGATCGAGCAGATCGAGTCGACACCGATTCCGGTGATCGCCGCCGTCAACGGTCCGGCGCTCGGCGGCGGACTCCAGTTGGCGATGGCCGCGGACCTGCGGGTCATCGCTCCCGGAGCCGTCGCAGGCATCCCGGCGGCGAAGATCGGCGTCGCCCTCGACGAATGGACGATCCGGCGTCTCGTGTCACTCGTCGGCGGCGGCCCCGCGCGCGGCATCCTGATCGGCTGTGAGCCGCTCTCGGCGGACCGCGCCTACGATCTCGGCTTCGCCAACAAGATCGGCGACCTCGCCGACGCCCAGCACTGGGCCGCCACCATCGCCGGTTACGCACCGCTGACGCTCCGCCACTACAAGATGGTCTTCACCGGCGACGGCGCGCGCGACGAGGCGCCGAAGGACCGGCACGACGCGATGATCGCCGCATGGATGAGCGACGACGCGAAAGAGGCTCGCGCCGCCCGCGACGAGAAGCGACCGCCGGTCTTCCAGGGCAAGTAGGCGTCACGAACCCAGGACGGTCTCCAGATACGGGTTCGTGAACACACGCTGCGGATCGAAGCGGTCCCGCACGGCGAGGAACGCGTCGAACTGCGGATACACCTCGCGGAAGTAGTCGGCGTCGCGTGTATGCAGCTTGCCCCAGTGCGGGCGACCGCCGTGGGCCGTCATGATCGCTTCGACGTCGCGGAAGTAGTCCCGCACCGAGGCGGGGTCGTCGCGGTGGTAGCGGTGAACGGCGATGTAGCCGGACGGGCGGCCGCTCGCCGTCGACAGCATGAGATCGTCTGCGGCTGCAGACCGTACTTCGATCGGGAAGCTGACGCGGTGGCGACCTTCGATCACCGACCGGACCTCGCGTAGTGCGTCCGGCACCTCGGCGAGCGGGAGCGCATACTCCATCTCGCGGAAACGGACATCACGATCGGAGACGAACACCTTGTCCGACCGGTCGGTGTAGGCGCGCGCCGACAACGCGCGGCCGACCACCTGGTTGAACACCGGGACCACTCGCGGCACCCGTGACCCCGCAGCCGTCAGCGCTCCGAGAGTGCGGTTGGCCAGCAGTTCGTCGTCGATGTAGCGGCGCAGCGGACTCGGGCCGTCGGACGGGGTGTCCGCGGGCAGCCTGCTGTTCGACTTGGTGAGCGTCGCGCGCGTGTGCGGGAACCAGTAGAACTCGTAGTGGTCGAATTCGGCGACCCGGTCGAGGAACCCGTCGACGACGTCGTCGACGTCCCCGGGGCCTTCGACGGCGCGGACGGCGAACGCGTCGACGCACTGCAGGGTGATCTCGGTGAGTACACCGAGCGCGCCGAGACCGAGGGCAGCCGCCTTCAGGTCGGGGTCGTCCTCGCCGATGTCGCGGATCGTGCCGGTGCCGTCGACGAGCTGTACCCCGCGGATCTGCGTGGAGATACCGCCGAACCGGGCGCCGGTCCCGTGGGTGCCCGTCGACGTCGCCCCGGCGATGGTCTGACGATCGATGTCCCCGAGGTTCTCCATCGCCAGCCCGAGCGGCTCCAGGATCCCCGGGATCTCGTGCAGGTGAGTTCCCGCGGCGAGCGTCACTCGTTTGCGGTCCAGGTCGACGGCTCGGACGCCGCGCAGTCCCGACAGGTGCACCTGGATGCCGGGTGCGACGGCGATCGGTGTGAAGCTGTGGCCCGCGCCGACCGGTTTCACCGGGTCGCCGCGCCCGACCGCCCCGCGGACCGCGTCGGCCAGGTCGTCGACGGTCCGCGGCGTGATCACCTCGGCCGGCGTGTACGAGACGGTGCCGCCCCAGTTAGTCCAGATTCCAGTCATCCGAAGCACTTCCCTTCGCCTCGATAGGTCGGGACCACGTCCACGACGTCGGCGACGCCCGCCGCGTCTCGCCGAATCAGCGCCACCCGCTCGGATCGTTCGCAGACCTCGCCGGACTTGGTGTGGCGGAACCATACTCGGTCGCCGATCGACAACTCGTCGGCAGCTTCGCCTGCGAGCGGAGTCTGCACTTCGCCTGCCGACTCGGTGCCCACGTACTCCAGGCCTGCCGGCCACACGGGTTTCGGTAGACGGTCGAGGGCGGGCGGCCCGGACGCGATCCATCCGCCGCTGCCGCATGTGACGATTCCGTCAGCGGGCCGTCGCAGCACGTCGAGGCCGAAGGCCATCGCCGGGGCGGGACGAAAGTGGCGGTAGTTGTCGAACAGGTGCCCGCCGAACAGCCCGGATCCCGCGGCGATGTCGGTGACCGACGTGTCCTTCGCCGTCTCCTCGAGTGATCCGGTGCCGCCTGCGTTGACGATCTCGAGGTCGGCGATGTGCCGCAACGCCGCGACGACGTCGCCTCGCCGATGTCGGAGCTCACGCATCGACACCGCCTGCATCGCGCGTACAGCGGTGTTCATGGCGGTCTTGCCGTCGACCCCGTTCCCGACCCCGGCGACCTGCGCCTCGTACGACATGACGCCGACCAGGCGGAACCCGTCGCGGGCCTGCACCGCTCGGGCGAGAGCGGTCGCCTGCCCGACGGAGTGGATGGGCGACCGACGGACGCCCAGGTGGACGCGGTCGCCCGCGATGCGGAGTGACGCATCGAGGTCGATGGCGATGCGGACTGTCGGACGCTTGCCGGGCGGGGTCACCGAGTCGATGACGTCGAGTTGGGCCCGGTCGTCGACGAGGAGGGTCACTCGCGCGCACGCGGTCTCGTCGGCGAGGAGAGCCGCGAGCGCTTCGCGGCGGCAGGTCGGATAGCCGAGCAGGACGTCGCCGACACCCGACTCGGTCGCCAACCAGTGCGCTTCGGCGACATCGTAAGCTAAGACTCCGGCGAAGCCGTCGCGTTCGAGGACATGGTCGATCATCGAACGCACCCGCAGTGACTTCGACGCGACGCGGATCGGGACGCCGTTCGCGCGACGGCGCAGATCGTTGATGTTGGCTTCGAGCGCGTCGAGGTCGAGCGCCAGAACGGGGGAGTCGAGCCCGGCCCGGCGGACGGCGTCGTCGACAGCGGCCCAATCGGGCTCATACGTGCTCGTCGGCATCGGGTGCAGCCTCTCCGTCTAGGAAGTAGATCGATCGATCAACTTTTGTGATCATCATGACACAGGCCCGTCGGGTCGGTGAAAGGACTTCGGCACTTATTTTCGGCCGTACGCCGAAAATAAGTGCCGAAGTCATTCTCTCTCGGCTGCCACGCGGAGCGCCGACGCCCCGAGACCATATTCTGGATCGGTGACTGTGATTCCTGGACCGTTGCGCGCGATGGGCGCGTCGACCGCTGCGATCGCGGAGGCCACCGCGGGATCGCCGAATCGTTCGGGCGGCGTCTTCGCCAACCGGGAGCCCGCCGCGGTCGCGGAGGGCGCTCCGGGTCCCGGCGTGTTCGTCGACATGCTGCGCCGCCCCGGTGCGCCGAGCGGAGTGATTCCGGTGCTGCGCCCCGTCGTGGCGCCCGTACCTGCGGAGCTCTCGATCACCTGGCTCGGGCATGCGAGCGCGATCGTCGACGTCGACGGTGTGCGTGTGCTCCTCGACCCGGTGCTGAGTGCCCGATGCTCGCCGTCGCAACTGGTGGGGCCCAAGCGGATGCACGACGTCCCGATCACGGCGGCGGCGCTGCCCGCCGTCGACGTGGTCCTGCTCAGCCATGACCACTACGACCACCTCGACACCGGCACGGTCACGACGATCGCGCGGATGCAGCCGGACGCGATGTTCGTCGCACCGATCGGCGTCGACGCCCACCTGCGCCACTGGGGCATCGGTGCGGAGAAGATCCGCACCGCCGACTGGCACGGGAGCGTCACCGTCTCGGTGCGCGACACCCGACTCACGTTCGACGCGTATCCGGCCCGGCATTTCTCGGGTCGAGGGTTTACTCGGAACGAGACGCTGTGGGCGAGCTGGGCGGTGAGCGGACCGTCGCACTCGTTCTTCTTCTCGGGCGATACCGGCTTCACCGACGGGTACCGGGAAATCGGCGAGCAGCACGGTGCGTTCGACGCGACGCTCATCGCGATTGGGGCGTACGATCCGTTGTGGCCCGACATCCACCTCAACCCGGAAGAGGCTGTGACCGTTCATGATCTGGTGAACGGGGGTGAGCGCGCCAGTCTCCTGATCCCGATCCACTGGGGTACTTTCAACCTTGCGCGGCATTCGTGGGGCGATCCTGTCCGGCGGCTGCTGCCCGCGGCGGAAGCGGCCGGGATCGACGTGTGCGTGCCCCGACCCGGTTCCACCCTCGACGCGGTCGACCGTGTCGGAACCGCGATAGACGATCCGACGTGGTGGGAGCGACACGTATGAGCATGACGATGGACCGGTTGCCCGGCCTGACCTCGGCGGAGGTCGCCGAACGGACGGCCGCCGGGCAGGTCAACACGATGCCGGACAAGTCGGGTCGCAGCGTCGCCGACATCGTGAAGGCCAACGTCTTCACCCGCATCAACGCGATCCTCGGTGTGTTGTTCGCGATCGTGGCGTTCACCGGGTCGTTCATCAACGGGCTGTTCGGCTTGTTGATCATCGCGAACAGCGGTATCGGCATCATTCAGGAGATCCGAGCCAAGCGGACTCTCGACCGGTTGGCGATCGTCGGCCAGACCAAGCCGATCGTGCGCCGAGACGGAGCAGCGCAGGAGATCGCGCCCGACGAGGTCGTCGTCGGCGACATCATCGAACTGGGGCCGGGCGACCAGGTCGTGGTCGACGGCGAGACCGTCGAATCCGAAGCACTCGACATCGACGAGTCGCTGCTGACCGGTGAGGCCGACGCTGTCGACAAGTCGCTCGGCGACGAGATCATGTCGGGAAGCTTCGTCGTCTCCGGTTCGGGCGCCTACCGGGCGACGAAGGTCGGCCCGGACGCCTACGCGGCCAAGCTCGCCGCTGAGGCCAGCAAGTTCACGCTCGTCTCGTCGGAGCTGCGGGCGGGCATCGACAAGATCCTCAAGGTCATCACCTGGCTGTTGATCCCCGCAGGCATCCTGACGATCGTCAACCAGCTGTTCATCAGTGAGAACGGACTCCGGACCGCGTTGCTCGGCATGGTGGCCGCGCTGGTGCCGATGGTGCCCGAAGGTCTGGTCCTGATGACGTCGATCGCGTTCGCGGTCGGTGTCGTCCGGCTCGGCCAGCGGCAGTGCCTGGTCAACGAGCTCCCGGCGATCGAGGGCCTCGCCCGAGTGGACGTCGTGTGCACCGACAAGACGGGGACGCTCACCGAGAACGGCATGCGCCTGTCGGAGATCCGCGTGGTCGACGACGCCTTCGACCCGATCCAGGTGCAGACCGCGATGGCTGCGCTGGCGGCGGCAGACCCCCGCCCCAACGCCAGCATCCAGGCGGTGGCCGAGGCGTATCCGGAGGCGCCCGGTTGGTCGACGTCGGCGATCCTGCCGTTCAGTTCGGCCAACAAGTTCTCCGGCATCTCGTTCGTCGACGGTGACGGCGTCGACCGCGGCAACTGGTTGATCGGCGCACCCGACGTGCTTCTCGACCCGGAGTCGGAGATCGCGCTGGCAGCGCAGGAACTCGGTTCGACCGGGCTGCGGATCCTGCTCGTCGCGACGTGCGCGACGCTCGTCGACTCCGAACCGGCGGCCGGCTCCACGCTGCCCGGCGCGATCACCCCGGTCGGGTTGATCGTCTTGGAGCAGCGGGTGCGTCCCGACGCCCGCGACACCATCGAATACTTCGATTCACAGAACGTCGCCGTCAAGGTGATCTCCGGTGACAACGCGCTCTCGGTCGGCGCGGTCGCCGCATCGCTGGGCCTCGGCGACCCGGAGTCCGCCGTCGACGCGCGGAAGCTCCCGACGCAGGAGCGCGAGCTCGCCCAGGTGATCGACCGCGCCGACGCGTTCGGCCGTGTCCGACCAGACCAGAAGCGTGCCATGGTCGCGTCGTTGCAGGGGGAGGGGCACACGGTCGCGATGACCGGTGACGGCGTCAACGACGTCCTCGCACTCAAGGACGCCGACATCGGCGTCGCGATGGGGTCCGGTTCGTCGGCAGCCCGGTCCGTCGCCCAGATCGTGTTGTTGGACAACAAGTTCGCGACGCTCCCGTATGTCGTGGGCGAGGGTCGACGCGTCATCGGCAACATCGAACGCGTCTCGAACCTGTTCCTCACAAAAACTGTGTACGCGGTGCTGTTGGCACTCCTCATCGGCATCACCGGACTGTTGGCGAGGGCGTTCGGCTGGGACCCCGTCAGCTACCCGTTCCAGCCGATCCACGTGACGATCTCGGCGTGGTTCACGATCGGCATCCCGGCGTTCATCCTGTCGCTCGCGCCGAACAACGAGCGGGCGAAGACCGGGTTCGTCCGTCGCGTGCTGACCCAGGCGATTCCGAACGGCATCATCATCGGCCTGGCGACGTTCGTCTGCTTCATGTTCGTCAACCGCGACTACTCGGGTGCGTTGGCGAGCTACACCGGCGACGTGCTGTTGGCGCCGTCGGACACGGTCGCGGCGGTCGCAGGAGCATCACAGGCGATCGGCGCCCAGCAGACGCAGGCCGCCACGGCGGCGTTGGCGACGATGATCGCGATCGCGGTGTACGTCCTGGCCGTGGTCGCGCGCCCGTACACATGGTGGAAACTCGTGCTCGTGGCAGTGTCGGTGATCGCGTACGTGCTGATCTTCACGGTGCCGTTCAGCCAGCGGATGTTCCATCTCGATTCGTCGAACGCCGGGATGATGGCCGTCGCCGGGGTGTGTGCGGTGGTCGGTTGCGCCGCCGTCGAGGTGTCCAGTCGTGTGCTCGCCGCAGTAGTGGACCGCCGTCGGTCGGCGGAGTCGCTGAATGCGTGACTATAATTTCGTCCATGGATCTCAAAGGAATCGTTGACAAGGCCAAGAGTGCGCTGAAGTCGAACCCGGACCTCATCGAGAAGGGTGGCGACGCCGTCGACAAGGCGACCGGCAACAAGTTCGCTTCGCAGGTCGACAAGGCGCAGGACGCGGCCCGCAAGGCAGTCGGTGCTGACGAGAAGCGGGCTGACGAGAAGCGGGCTGACGAGAACAAGCCCGGCGAGAACAGGCCGGAAGGCAAGTAGGACTCGTCCGGCGAATCCTGTAGTCCGCCGATCTGTTCCACCATGTGGTCCGGATCGGCGGACTAGCTGTTTTTGCCACTAGTTGCGAGTCTGGCGGCAGGCTTTCGGGTGGCGGCGATACACGGACACGGACGGTTCGTCGCCGATCCAGAACCGCCACGGTTCGTCGGCGGCGAGCCGGACGCCGACACGCGGCCCGGCGACGATCGTTTCGGGAGTCTGAGCGCGCTCCCCGAGGTGGACGCCGCCCAGGGCCGTGACGTCGGTGCGCAGGTCGGCCATGGTGATGCCGAGCGCTTTGGCGAGGTTGCCGGGCCCGCGGCCCAAAGACTCGTCGTCGATCCTGCGTTTGTCGTCGATCCTGGGTGCGCGTCGTTGCCGGGCGAGGTCGAGGCCGCCGACGACGCGGCCGGCCCGGATCAGTACCGCCGACCCTGCGCCTTCTGGGCTGGTCACGATGTTCGCGCAATGATGGCCGTGGATCCGGTAGACGTAGAGGCGCATCGGCGGCCCGTACATCGTCTCTGATCGGGGGGTCCGCGTGTACGCGTGCGACGCCGGATCGTGCGGGCCGTCGTACGCCTCGACCTCGGTGATCACCGCGGACACGCCGTGCGACGTGAGGATGCGACCGAGGAGTCCGCGGGCCTGTGCGCAGACGCTAGGCTCGGTGACCATGGCCAAGACGAGTGACTCCATTCATGTCGATCTGTCGCCCGAGGATACCTTCGCGGCGGCCGCCGACCTGTCCCGCTACGAGGAGTGGCTGGTGTTGCACGACGGGTGGCGCAGCCGGCTTCCCGCCGCACACGAGCTCGCCGAAGGCACCACGTTGTCGTCGGTGATCAAAGCGAAAGGTACCCGCGTCCGGTTCACGTGGGAGATCGAGAAGTTCGATCGGCCCAGGGAAGTCGTCCTGAAGGGTACCGGCAAGGGCGGTGTCAAAGCGAAGCTGAACCTGGCAGTCAAGCCCGACGGCGCCGGTTCGACGATCAGCTTCCTCATCGACCTCGGCGGCCTCCCGCTGATGGGCCCGGTCGGCAAGGCGGCGGCCCTCGCGGTGAAAGGCGACGTGCACACGTCGTTGCAGAAGTTCACCGAGATCTTCGGCTGATCGGCGCTGCTGCGCCGGAGACGGCGCCGGACACGAAGTTCCACGCACCCATTCACCGCGGATGCGTGGACGGACGCAGATCGTCCAGGTGAGTGCGCGAGCACCCGCCGTGGCCAACCCGCCACGAATTGGTTAGGCTCACCTATGTTCCAGTGATCTGCTGGTGTCGAGAACCGCCCACGAAGGGGAGGACGCATGTCAGCGCCCGCTGCGATCTCTGTGGAGAATCTGACCAAGACGTACGGGAGTGTCACCGCTCTCGACGGGATCTCGTTCGAGGTGCCGCACGGTGAGATCCTCGGCCTCCTCGGACCGAACGGAAGCGGGAAGACGACCACGGTCACGCTGCTGTCGACGCTGCAGCGTCCCACCGCGGGGAGCGCGCGGATCGCGGGACACGACGTGGTCGCCGAAGCCGGGCGAGTCCGCGAACTGATCTCGCTCACCGGGCAGTACGCGTCGATGGACGACAGCCTGACCGCCGCCGAGAACCTGTCGGTCTTCGGTCGCCTCACCGGTCTGCGCGGTGCGGCGTTGGCTGGCCGCATCGACGATCTCGTCGACCAGTTCGACCTCGCCGATGTCCGTTCCCGCCGCGTCGGCGCGCTGTCGGGAGGCATGCGCCGACGTGTCGACATCGCAAGCGCCCTCATCACGCGACCGGAGGTGCTGTTCCTCGACGAGCCGACGACAGGACTCGACCCGCGCAGCCGAGCGGCGGTGTGGGACACCGTCGCCGGGCTCCGCGCCGAAGGCATCACCGTCCTGCTGACCACCCAGTACCTCGAAGAGGCCGACCGTCTCGCCGACAACATCGTCATGCTCAACGGCGGGAAGGTCGTGGCGTCGGGCACTCCGGGCACCCTCAAACAGCAGGCAGGCGCCGCCGTGTGCGAACTGAGCCTGGTGCAACGGTCCGACGTCGAACCCGCCCTCGCCGCGCTGACTGATCTGGACGTCATCGAACACGACGACGCGTCCACCGCGACGCACCCGAGGATCGTGGTCCGCGCCGCG
The DNA here is from genome assembly GCF_021739025.1 of Gordonia liuliyuniae. GTDB lineage: Bacteria > Actinomycetota > Actinomycetes > Mycobacteriales > Mycobacteriaceae > Gordonia > Gordonia liuliyuniae. The sequence continues at coordinate 279,425 of NZ_JAKKOT010000003.1, forward strand.
GACGGCATGTCGGCCGTCCGAGACGTCATCGCCCGCTTGGACACCGCGCACATCGACGTCGTCGACATCGGTCTGCGCCAACCGTCGCTCGACGAAGTGTTCTTGCAGATGACCGGGGTCGACGCCGGATGACCGCGACCCTCGCCCCGACCGTGCCGTCGGCTCCCGAAGCCGCCGTCCGACGCCGGTCCGTCGGCCTGCTGTCGGCGACCGCGACACTCGCTCGTCAGAAGGTGGCCACCGGCTTCCGGACCGGCGACGCGATGTTCGCGACATTGAGCCCCGTCGTCTTCTTCCTCTGCTTCTATGTGCCGCTGCACCGGCGGTTCGAAGCAGCGGGCGGCGACTACGCCCAGTTCCTGACCCCGATCATCTTCCTGCAGACCGGAATCTTCACCGCGATCGCCGCGACCGAGGTGGCGGGCGCCGACGCCCGCGCCGGTGTGCGCGAACGCCTGATGAGCCTGCCGATCCCGCGCGTCTCACCGATCCTCGGTCGCATGGTGTGGGTTGTCGTCCGCATGTGCCTGGCGGTGTGCGGCGGTCTGATCGTCGGATTCAGCCTCGGTTTCCGTTTCCACGGCGATGCCGCCGACACGATCGGCTTCCTCGTCCTGGTGGTCCTCTTCGGGCTGGCGTTGAGCCTGCTCACCGATGCCGCAGGCTCGGTCGCCGCGAGTTCCCTCGCGGTCGCGAGCGTCCTGATGATCCCGCAACTGATCCTCGTCATGGCGTCGACCGGTCTGGTCCCCGCCGAGAGCTTCCCCGGCTGGATCCAACCCTTCGTGCGGAACCAGCCGCTGTCGGTGTTCTCCGATGCGCTCCGCGCCCTCTCGACCGGTGCCGACCTCAATCCGACGGCCGTGATCTGGTGGGCGGTGGGTCTGCTGGCCGCGGGCGCGCTCGCGGTCGCCGCCGTCGCGCGGAGACAGGCGACCCGATGACCACCGCACAGATCTGGCCGCCGCGACGTGCGGTCGGCCCGCTCGCGCAGATCGCCGTCCACACCGGCACGCTGTTGAGGTCGTGGAGTCGCGACCCCGGCATCGTCGTGCAGTCGTTGGCGTTCCCGACGTTCATGCTGCTGATGTTCCAACTCGTGTTCGGCAAGTCGGTGACCGCACTCGGTTCCGGCGACAGCATCTTCGGCAACACCGGACTCGTCGCACTCGTCGGAGCGCTGTACGGGACCATCGCGACCGCGATGTCGCTGATCCACGAACGGGACAGCGGCCTGCTTGCGCGCATGTGGACGCTCCCCGTGTCGCGATCGGGATTCATCGCGGGCCGTCTCACCGCGGAAGCCGTCCGGACGGGGTTGGCGACCGTCGTGCTGTTCCTCGTCGCGATGACGATGGGGTTCGGTTTCGAGCAGGGTGTGCTGCCGGCTCTCGGCGCATGGGTGGTGCCGATGATCTTCGCTGTCGGCGTCGCCGCCCCCGTCATCGCGCTCGCGACGGTCGCATCGGGTACCCAGTCGGTGCAGTTCCTCGGCGGCGTCTTCCTGTTCCTGCTGTTCTTCAACAGCGGTTTCGCGCCGATCTCCGAGTATCCGGGCTGGCTGCAGCCGGTGGTCCGCAATCAGCCGATGAGCCCGGCGATCGACGCGATCCGCAGCTTGACCGAGGGCGGTCCCGTCGCCGGGCCGCTCACCGCGACCATCGTGTGGACCATCGGTCTGCTCGCCGTCTTCGGACCGTTGGCCGTGCGCGGATACCGGCGCGCGTCCGAAGGTCGCTGAACCACACTGCGTTGAACCACACTGCGCCGAACCACACTGCGCTGAACCACACTGGGTTGAACCAACCAGAAGGAGTAGTCAATGTCTGACCGGGTACGGGAGTCGCTGAAGGAGATCCTCGACGAGGATCTCGACCTGTCGCTCGACGGTGTCACCGAGGAGTCGTCGCTGATCGACGATCTCGGCATGGATTCGGTGGCGTTCGCCATCGGTGTCGTCGCGATCGAGGAGAAGCTGGGCGTGAAGCTCGCCGAGCGCGAGATCTACGACGCCAAGACCGTCGGCGACCTCGAAGAAGCGATCCGCGCCAAGTTGGGCGTCACGCAGTGACTGCTGCCGCCGAACCGCCTGCCGCCGAACCGTCTGTCGCCGAATTCGGTCCGTCAGACTTCACCTATCTGCATTCGGACGGCCCGGGCGCACCCGCCCACTGGGGAATGCTGCTGACTCTGGCCGACGGCGAACCGTTGACGCTCGACGCCGTGCGTCTGCGGGTGGCCGACCGTGTCGGACGGTACGAACTGTTCCGCGTCGGTGTGCGGGGCGGACGCGACGAGGCCCCCGAGATCGTGGTCGCCGACGTCGTCGACGTACCCGCTCACGTCACCGAGGTGCACTTCGACGGGGACGTGGCGGTGCCGGTGGCCGCTCTCCTCGAACAGCCGTTGCCGCAGCCGCGACCGTACTGGCACCTGACCCTGTTGACCTCGCCGGACACGCAGCACGTCCTGCTCAAGGTCCACCACAGTCTGTCGGACGGTATCGCCGGTGCGGCGTTCTCGGCGCTGCTCGCCGACGGGTCGGACGACGACCTGGCGAGTTTCGACCGCTTCGCCACCAGCCCTCGCTTCCGAGTCGGCGATCCCGACGAGGACGTGCTGGCGACGGCTCGGGCGGCGTTCGAGAAGCAGTGGACGGACGGTGCGGAAGGCCGCGCGTGGCCGACGCTCACCGGGCACGGGCGCCGCGAGACCGCGGTGTTCTCGGCGTCGACCCGTGCCCTTCGACGGGCCGCCCGCGCGCACGACGCGTCGGTCCACGAGTTCCTCATCGCGGCGATCGGGCGCGCCGTGAGCATCGCGCCGCCTGCCTCTGACGGTCCGCAGTCGTCGAACATCCGGGTCACGTTGCCCGTGACCCTCGACCCGGAGTTTCGGCACACCGGCAACGCCGTCGCCGTGTCCCTGCTCAACCTGCCGGGCGACGACGCCGACCTCGCCAGTCAGATCGCGCATGCCCGTTCGGAGTTGGCCCTCATCGACGAGGGACGGTTAGGCCTCGCGTTGGCCGCTGTCGACGGCGCGCCGCCGATCGAGTGGTCGGACATGCGCACGATCGTCGCCGAGTCCATGAAGCGGATGAGCCCGGACATCCACATCGGCATCAACCCTGGGTTCACTCGCGTGCACGCGGTGCTGGGGCGCGACATCGCCGAATTGACCGCGCTGTCGCCGTTGATCGGCTACTCGTTCTCGGTGACCGGCCTGATCCTCGGGAACCGGACGACGCTGGGCATCGTCGCCGACCCCGACGCCCTGCCGGGGTACCCCGCACGTTTCGTCGAGGTGCTGACCGAGGTGATCGCGGCCGCGTCTGCGTGAGGCCGCACGTCGCATCCCGTCAGCCGGAGGCTGCGTCCCGCACCCGCGACGTGAGACGGTGGAGTCCGGAGGTGGTCGAGACATGATCGTGGTCGGTGGCGAAGCGCTGGTGGACCTGGTCCCGGTGACGGCAGACGACGGGGCGCCCGCGTTGCGGCCCGCGTTGGGCGGCGGCCCGTTCAACGCGGCGATCGCGGCGGCGCGACTCGGAGCCCGGACCGGTTTCCTGTCGCGGATATCGACCGACGGTTTCGGTGACTCGCTGGTGGCGCGGCTACGTGCCGAGGGCGTCGACCTCGAGCTCCTGCAACGCGGCGACGAACTGACGACCCTCGCGGTCGCGGACACCTCGGACCCGGGCGCGGTCCAGTACGGGTTCTACGTCGACGGCACCGCCGACCGGCTCGTCACCGATCCCGGTGCGCTCCCCGACGAAGTGCGCGCCGTCGTGTTCGGCACGGTGTCGATGGTGCTCGAGCCCGGGGCCTCCGTGTACGACGCGGTGCTCGCGCGCGAAGCAGCCGCCGGACGCGTCACGGTCGTCGATCCCAACATCCGAGCCGCGCTCGTCGACGACCCCGCCGCGTACCGCGCCAGGTTTGTCGAACGTCTGGCGCACACCACGATCGTGAAAGCCTCGATCGACGACATCGCCTGGCTCACCGATCGTCCCGAGGCTTCGACCTTCGACGACGTCGCGCCGACTCTGCTCGCGTGGGTGGACGCCGGGGTCGAAGCGGTCGTCGTGACGCTCGGCGGTGACGGTATCGCGGCGATCACGCCAGCCGGTGTGGTGCGCGTGCCCGGGGTGGCGGCGGAGGTCGTCGACACCATCGGCGCAGGCGACACCGTCCTCGGCGCCCTCGTCGCGCGACTCGATCTCGAACACGACCTGACAGTCGACGGGATCGCGTCGATGTCCGCCGATGCGTGGGCCGACGTCCTCGGTTTCGCGGCGAAAGCCGCCGCGGTCACCGTCTCGCGTCCCGGCGCGGACCCGCCGCGAGCCGCCCAGATGTGAACTGGGCCGCGGTTAGTGCGCGGCCGTCAGCCGACGAACTGTGCGAGAGGGACGTCGGCGGAGTCGGGGAGTCGTGAGGTCAGGGTGTCCACCACGTCGGCGACCCGCTCGGCGTAGGCGCCGTCGAGGACGTCGGTCCGGTGCTCGAGTTCCAGATGCACCGCGTCGTGCTCGTCGAACTCGAACGAGATGCTCAGCGGATAGTGGACGACGTCCTTGAAGACCGTCTCACACGTGACACGAGCACCGTCGGGGACCCGGACGCCGCGCAACGGAGCGTTCTTGACCAGCGTCATGATCTCGGCGACGGGGAATCGTCCACCGGACCCACGCAGGGCCGTCAGGATCGTGCCGTAGTCGACCGACGAATGCTCCATCGACTCGAACACCGTCGCGACGGCGGACCGGACCGCGTCGCCGACCATCGCGGCCGGGTCGAACGTGAACCGCATCGGCACGATGTTGCCGCTGTAGCCGACGCGGTCGACGGTCTCGGCCGGTGCGCGATTGTCGGCGGGCACCAGGATCACGAAGTCGGCGGTGCCGGTGACCGCGTAGACGGTGAGCGCCGACACCGCGACGAACAGTGAGTTCGGTGTCGCGTCGACTGTGCGGGCGAACCCGATCAGACGTGCGACCACCTCGTCGGGCAGCCTGCGGTGCAGGAGCGCGCCGCGGCCCTCACCCATCACCGACACCCAACTCTCCTCCGGAGTGGTCGACGGCAGTTCCCCCGACAGTGGATAGCGGACCCCGTCGGCGGCCCACGTGGACTGGGCATGGCGCACCGCGGCATCGGCGTGGACGCCGGTGCGTGTCGACGGGTCGACGGCGGTGCCGCCGCCCGACCACGACGCGGCCCTTCCGGACACGAGAGCGGTCAGGACCGGCGGCAGGATCGTCTCGTCGCCGCCGATGTGGTGGATCACCAGGATCACCGAGACCGTGCCGTCAGCGAGCGTCCGCACCCGGACCCGCCACGGCTGTTCGCGCGTCAACTCGAACGGCGCCTGTGCGACGACCCGCGCGGAGGCGTCGACGTCGGCGGCGATGTCACCGAACTCCCACACCCGTCCCGGCACCGTCCACCGGCCAACGCGTGGCGCAGGGCGACGGCGCGGTCCGTCGTCGGTCACGTCGATCACCGATCCGACGACCTCGGACGACGCGATGAGCTTCGCCATCGACTCGACGAGTCGCTCGAGCGTGTACGGCGCGCCGAACGTCAGATGCACCGCGAAGTTGTGCGAGTCGGACGTCGGGTCGATCTCGTAGATCTTCCACATCCGGCGTTCGGCGATGCCGAGCGTGCCGTCGGCGGCCGCCGGCTCCGACGGTGCAGACGCGGTGTCCTCGACCGGTGCGTCGATGCCTGCCGCGGCCAACCGTCGACGCATCAGTTCGCGTTGGGTGTCGTTCAGAATGCTCACGAGATCTCCTCTGCTGCAGCGGTACGGGCGAGGACGTCCCAATCGGAGACCACCCCGATGAGGTCGCCGCGCGCCCACACCCGTGTCTGGTCTTGAAAATGGTCGGACGACGGGTCGCCGCTCACGCCGAGCGGGACGATCCATCGGCTGGCGTCCCGGTCGGCGACGTCCCACACGTACCGGGCGACCGAGCCGAGACGGCACACGTGGGAGAAGCCGACGGCGCTCGCGTTCGCGAGCACGCATTCGGCGTCGCCGCCGAGCGGCACCTGCTCGGGCCGCATCAACGCGGACAATTCCGGATACGACGCGGTGACGCCCGCGAAGTCCATGCCGTGGAACGGGGCGAGCACGTGGACGTCGCCCCACGCGGTCGCGGTGCCCCCGGCGTCGCCCCCGGTGTCGACCGCTAGCTCTTCGAGCACTCGCACGGCGATGGACTGCACATCCACACCGATTCGTGGTGCTCCCACGATCGCCGCGTCGAGGCCTGCGGCGATTCGTGTCCCGGCCACGAAGTAGGGGGTCATCCACCGCGGGAAACCGTTCGGCTCGCCGAGCGGGGCCAGCGCGTCGTCGGCGGTGATCGCGGTGACGAACCTGCTGCGGAACTCGGCGAACAGATACGCGTCGACGCTGTCGGGGTGCATCGCACCGTCCCACGAGGCCAGACGCGACTGAAGTCCGGACGCGTCGTCGCTCAGGCCGCGCAGTCCGGACACCAGGCCGATGAGCCCGCGGACGTGCCCGTTCGCGACGTCGCGGTGGATGTCGGCGCAGCCGTCCACCGACACCGGAACATCGTCGGACAGCAGGGCGTCGATTCGCCTCGCGCGCGCGTCCGGAGCGCACTCGGTGGTGATCGGTTGCATCGGCGGGCATTCGGCGATCCGCTGGTTCGCGATCACGGCGTGGGTCGGCACGTCGGCGTCGTAGCCGCTCAGCGACGTCGCGGCGTACCCCTGCCAGGTGTACCGCTCGTCCCACCCGGGCACCGGCAGCCAGTAGTTCTCGTCGGCGCGGACCGGGAACCGGCCGACCGTGTGGTGGCGCAGGCCGCCGGACGAGTCGCCGATGACGATCCGGTTGGGTGGCTCCACCCAGTTCGTCAACGCCTGTTCGACGTCGTCGATCGACGACGCGAACAAGAGATCGAGGACCGCGTCGAACGTCGACGTCGCGTCGGAGAGCATCGGCGTCCGCAGGCTCATCGCCCACCGGTCGTCCGCGCCGCCGATGATCACCGAACCGTTGGCGGTCGCGATGATCTCCACGTCGACGGGGTCGCCGCCGCGCACTCGGACCTGTTCGATCCACACCTCGCACGGTGCGTCGCCGTCGGAGGCAGCCGCGACGACCGACTCGCCGACTCGTCGCAGCTTCTCGACATAGACGTCCTGATAGTCGGCCATCGCGTTGGTGATGCCCCACGCAACCGACGACGCGTGTGCGAAGTGGGGGAGGCCGGGGACGCCCGCGAACGAGAGCCCGACGACGTCGAACTCGTCACACGCCAGGTGATACTGCTGGTAGACGCCGGGAATCTCGATGAACCGGTGTGGGTCGCCCGCGATCAACGGTGCGCCGGTGTCGGTGCCCGCCGCGGCGACCCCCCACGCGTTGCTGCCGGAGATCGCGTCACCGAGCGCAGGCACGTCAGGCTCGGGCACGTCGGGCTCGGGCACATCGTCGTCTGGGTCGGGCGCGGTCAGCGGGAGGTGGCGAAGCAGTTCGTCCATGAACTCCGCGGACGGCATCGCGGGGACACGGTCGTGCGACGGTTCGCCTGCCTCGGTGTTGAGCAGCGCCAGCGCGTCGGCGCCGAGCATCCGCCGTGCGTGCAGCCGCCACAGCTTGGTCGCGAACCGACCGAACATCAGATGCTGGACGATGAAGATCGCGATCGGCGTCCACGGACTCCACGCGGTCGGCTCGTGATCGAACTCGGTCAACTCGACGGCGTACGCGTCGGCGTGCGACCGGTTGACGCCGTCGGCGTACGCCCGCAACAGCGTCCGCGTGCGGTCGGACGACGCGTCGTGGATCCGTCGGGCCGCCCGATCGATCTGGGCCCGCCGGGCGAACTCGTCCCAGCCGACGCCGGCCGGCCCGAACACCTCCGCTGTCCGACCCTCGGCGCGCAGACGCAGGAACTCGACCTGCCATGCGCGGTCGACACCCGTGGTGTACCCCTGGGTGAAGATCGCCTCCCGGGCGGACGCGGCGCGGATGTGGGGAATGCCGTGGGCGTCACGGAGGACAGTGCTCATGCTGGAACGGTCTTTCGTCGGGCTGGTGGAGGTGTCGGGTAGTGGAGCGTGACGGGTAGTGGAGCGTGACTGGGCCGAGATGTTCGCGGGCCGAGATGTCAGCGGGCAGTGACCGTCGCTGCGGCATACGGCGTCGAGACCGCAGCCGTGCCGAGCGCGTCGTCGATCAGGTCGTGCAGCCGGTCGACGGTGCATGCGTCGAACAGGTCGACCTGATAGCCGATCTGCACCTCGGTGCGATCGGGGTGCATGAACGCCTCGACAGTCAACGGCAGGGCGACGCGCCCCTTGTCGGCGAGCTCCCAGGTCATCGTCGTGTCGGGGAGATGTATGCCGTCGATCTTCTGGTCGAGGAACAGCACCAGCGAGTCGAAGGGGTACGCGGTCTCGTCACCGGTGACCCGGCGCGCGATCTCGATGATCTCGTCGAACGGGAACGTTCGATGCTCGAACGCCGCATCGGTCACCGCGCGCACCCGCCGCACGAGATCGCCGAACGTGTCGTCGGCTCGGCCACGGATGCGCAGGGCGATCGAATTGCTGAAGTTGCCGATCAAGGCTTGGGCGCCGCGCTCCTCGCGGTTCGCGACGGTGCTGCCGATCAGCAGATCGTCGCGCCCCGACAGCTGGCGCAGCGCCAGGTAGTAGGCGGCGAGGAACACCGAGAACGGCGGCATCCGCAGTTCTGCGGCCAACGCGCGCAAGCCCTTCTCCGCGGCCGGGCTCAGTGTTCGGTCCGCGCGGGCGCTCACCTCTGACGGATTCTCCGGCCGCCGGTCGTAGGGGAGCGACGCGGTCGCGGCGGCGCCGCGGAACTGGTCCTCCCAGAATGCGACGTCCGTCGAATGGTCGGTGTCGTCGAAGCGGTCGCGTTCCCAGTCGGCGAAGTCGGCGATCTGCGGCGACAACGCGTCCACCGTCAACTCCTGGTCCGGAGCCTCGCGAGCCGCCGTGTAGAAGCGCGCGACGTCGCGTGCCATCGCGGGCAACGTCATACCGTCCCAGACGATGTGCTGCATCGCGATCACCACCGCCAGCCGCTTCTGTCCGTCGGCGGGCGGCAGTGTCACGAACGTCAACCGAATAGACGACTCGGTCGCCAGATCGAACACCTCGGTCGCGGCGTCCTCGACGAGACGTCGAAGACGCTCGTCCGGGTCGGCCGCGTCGCCGAGGTCGACGGTCACCACCGGCGGGGGGAAACTGGCGTGGATCCGCTGAAACGGTTCGCCGCCGTCCTCACCGGGGTGATAGGTCGTCCGCAGGACCTCGTGCCGGTGCACTACCGCGAGGAGCGCGCGTCCGAGCGCGTCGGCGTCGACATCACCGGTATAGGTAAAGGTGAGGCAGATGTTGTTCGCGGTGCTGTCGGGGACCCGCTGCTGATGGGCCCACACCAGACGTTGGCTGAACGACAGCCGCGCCCGCTCGGGGTCGCGTCGCGTCGGGACACCCGATTCGACGGCGATCCCGGCATCAGAGAGTCGGGCGGCCATCGCCGCCTGCAACTCGTCGAGAGTCGGCATCAGTTCGACGCTCCGACCAGATCGCCCGCGGGCGCCTCGACGCCCGCGACCTCCAGGAAGATCTCGGCGACCTGGGCGAGCTGGCCGGGGACCGGCTCGCGGTCGGCCAGGAGCGCGGCGAACCCGCGAACGGTCCGCGCCTTGAAGACCGCGGTGATCCCGACGCCTTCCACGGCGAGCAGGCTGCGCACGTTCGCGACGAATGTCGTCGCCAGGATCGAGTTGGCGCCCGCGTCGAAGAAGTCGGTGCTCACTCCGAGCCGATCGACGCCCAGCACCTGCTCGGCGATGTATGCGACGGCTGCCTCGACGGCGTTGCCGGGCGCGACGTATTCGCCCGGCGTGGTGCCTGCGACGGCCCGCTGCAGGGTGCCGCGGATCGACGCCCGATCGACCTTGCCGTTGGCGGTCAGCGGGACCTCGTCGACGGCGAGGACGATCTCGGGGACCATGTAGTCGGGCAGCAGCCCGCTCAGCGATTCGGTCACCACGTCCGGGGCGGGCGCGGCGCCACCGTGTTCGCCGGTCGCCGCGAGACTGAGCCGTCCGCCGATCAGCGCGGCGACCGCGTCACCGACGCCGTCGACGCTGCGTGCGGCCGACTCGACCTCGCCGAGCTCCACGCGGTAGCCGCGGATCTTGACCTGGTGGTCGGCGCGCCCGAGGAACTCGATGGTCCCGTCGGGACGGTAGCGGGCCAGGTCGCCCGTCCGGTACCAGCGGATCCCGTCGACGGTGACGAACCGGTCGGCACTGCGTTCGGGGTCCCCGCGGTAGCCGTCGGCGACACCGGCGCCACCGATCCAGAGTTCGCCGGTCACCCAGTCGGGGGCATCCTCGCCGCGCTCGTTGACGACTCGGCACGCCGAGCCCGCCATCGGGCGGCCGTACGGGACGGTGTCCCAGTCGGCTGGGAACTCGTCGGTCACTTCGAACACCGTCGAGTGGATGGCCGTCTCGGTGGTACCACCGAGGCCGGCGAAGCGCAGTCCCGGGACGGCGGCGCGCGCACGACGCCCCAGTTCGGCGTCGACGCGGTCGCCGCCGGTGATCACCGTGCGCAGGCTCGCCAGCTGGTCGTTCGACGCGGTGTCGAGCAGCATGCCGATCAGGCCGGGCGCCGCGTTGAGGACCGTGACGCGATGCGCCGCGATCTGCGCCGCCCACGCTTGTGCGTCGCGGGTCCGCTCGGCGTCGATGCAGACGAGGGCTCCACCGAGCGACAGCGGGCTGAACACGTCGAACACCGACAGGTCGAACTCAAGGGCCGACAGACCGATGGTGCGGTCGTCGGCGCCGAGACCGAACTCGTGGGCGATCGCGTCGAGCGTGTTCGCCGCGGCCCGATGGCTCACCTCCACACCCTTCGGCTCGCCCGTCGACCCGGAGGTGAACAGCACGTACGCGAGACCTGCCGGGTCGCCGGCGCGAACATCGTCGATCGGGTCCGCGGTGAGCGCGGTGGCGAACGGGATGGGCTTCGGCTCGCTCGGAGAGGCGTCCGTCTCGTCACCGATGACGACGGCTTTCACGTCGCCGCGCGCGAGGATCTGATCGCGGCGGGCCGCGGGCTGGTCGACTCCGATCGGGAGGTAGGCGGCCCCGGCGGCGAGGACGCCGAGCACCGAGATCACCTGGGCGTGCCCCTTCGGCACGATCACCGCGACGGTGTCGCCTCCGACCACGCCGTCTGCGGCGAGTGCACCGGCGATCGCGCGAGCCTGCGCGGCGACGTCGCCGTAGGAGAGTTCGCGGCCGTCCGCGGTCACCAGCGCGACGCGCTCGGGTTCGCGGGCGGCCACGTCGAAGAACGCGCCGTGCAGAGTGCGCGGTTCGCTGACCGCGGCGGTCGAGGTGACCGTGTCCCGGACGTCGCGTTGTGCGCTCGGGAGCGCGATCGACAGCGTGTCGTTCCAGTCGGCGTCCTCGGCGACGAGGCCGGTCAGGATCGCGCGGAACTCGGCGAACATCGCGTCCATGACGCCGTCGGGCAGTGCGTCGCGGCGCACGTCCCAGTTGACGAGCAGACCGCCGTCGAGCTCGACGACCTGTGCGTCCAGGTCGACCTGCGGGCCCTGGGAGAGGATCCACACCGGCTCGCCGAACAGGGTGCGGACGCGGTCGGAGAACAGTTCGCCGAAGCCCAGACCGGACGTGAACACCAGCGACGGCGTGACGGGCGCTCCGCGGAGGCGACCCAGGTCACGGAGGACGTCGAGGCCCTCGTACGCGGCGTGGCCCGCGCAGTCGTGCAGTTCGCGCGCCAGCCTGCGGCCGCGGTCGATCATCGACTCGGTGTGGGAGGCGTCCGCGTCGATCAGCACCGAGTTCGTGAAGTCGCCGACCACCTGGTCGATGTTGGCGTGCGTCGGTTCCCGGTTGAACAACGGGACGTTCAGCAGGAACCGCTGGTGGGTCGACCAGCGGGCGATGACCTCGGAGAACACTGCCGCGAACGTGACCGCGGGTGTGATGCCGTTGTCGTAGGCCACCGCGTACAGGCGGTCCTTCTCCTGGGCGTTCAACTGGTGGTGGTAGCGGACACTGCGATCGGGTTCGGCACGACGGTCCTCCGGGATCGTCGGGAGCGTCGGAGTGTCCGGCAACGTCGGCTCCTTGGCGGCCCACCACTCACGGGCGCCCTCGTACTCGTCGGCCGAGATGTGGTCGCCGCGGGCGGCGAGGTATTCGCGGAACGTGTACTCCGTCGACGGCAGGGCGGCGTCGGTCTCGTACGCGGTCGCGAGATCGTCGAGGACCCGGCGATAGCTCATCGCGTCGGCGGCCAGCATGTCGACGTCCAGGTGCAGCCGGTGACGGCCCTCCGGCAGCAGCGTCAAGACGAACTCGACCACACTGCCCGCCGCGGTGTCCAACAGCTGATGGCTCATCCGGTCGCGGGTGCGCTCGGTCTGCGCGTCCACGTCCACGCCGTCGCGCAGGTCGACGACGCTGAACACCGGGGTCGGCGGAGCGTCGAGGATCAGCTGCTTACCGGTGTCGCCGAACGCGGCCCGGAGCATCTCGTGACGGTCGACGACGTGTCCGACTGCGCGCTCGAGCCGAGCGGCGTCGACGCCCTCCCCGTCGAACTCGGCGAACAGGTGGGCGGCGACACCACCGAGCGCCTGACCGTCCTGCCGCCCCACCCAGTACGCGTGCTGCATGGTGGCCAGCGAGAACTCCGGGTCGTCGTCCTGCGTCGCGGGCACCGGAGCGGGTGCGGGTTCGGGGGTCACCGTGTGGGCGCCCAACAGCGCCGCCCACGCCTCGATCGTCGGATTCTCGGCGAGCTGCGAACTGCGCACCCGGTGCCCGGCGCGACGCCACGTGCTCGTCAGCTTGATCACGAGCAGCGAATGCATGCCGTGACGGACCAGGTCGTCCGTGTCGCTGATCGTCTCGGGATCTACGTCCAGCAGCGATGCGACGTCGGCGCGGATCTGTTCGAGGGAAATCACGTCAACTCCTAGTGAGTCTTCAGGTGGTCTGTGAGTCTTCAAGTGGTCTGTGCGTCGGTCGAGCGGGTCCGGCCCCGCTCACGCGGCGGAAGCCGTCAGGTCTGGGTGGCGGCGAAACTCGTGAACGCCGTCTTCTGGGGCAGCCGGTACACCTCGCGGCGGGCGACGGTGTTGAGGATGCGAGCGTTGCGGACGGCGCCGATGTCCAGATTCGGTGCGGAGACGCCGTGGGCGTGCATCTCGGCGTTCACGACGAACACGCGGTCACCGAGGGGGCCGTCGGCGACGACCGAATGGTTCGCCGCGATCTCCCGGCGCCCCTGCGAATCACGGTGCAGCCGGGATTCGATCGGTGCCAGAAACGGTTGTGCCCGTTCGCGGTAGCCGGTGGCCGTGACGACGAGGTCGGCGTCGTGGGCGAGCGCGTCACCGGAGTCGAGGTGCCGGCCGCGGACCGTGAAGCGTCCGCCGCGGCTGTCGAGTCCTTCGACCACGACACCGTTGCGGAGTTCGACCGGAGCGAGCCCGTCGTGCAACTGACGCCGATACAGCAGGTCGTGGATCCGGTCGAGGGTGTCGGTGGAGATGCCCTTGTGGAACTGCCAGTGGCCGTCGCGCACGCGATCGCGCGTCGCCTCGGGCAGGGAGTGGAAGTAGTCCATGTACGCGGGCGTCGTCATCTCCAACGACAGTTTGGTGAAGTCGAGCGGCGCGAACCACGGCGTGCGTGTCCACCACGTGACCGCAGGCCCTCCGTCGAGGTTCGCTTCGAGCAGGTCGACGACGATCTCGGCGCCGGACTGGCCGGAGCCGATCACGGTCACCGCGTCCGCGGCGTGCGCGTCGTCTCGCCGGTACAGGTACTCGCTGCTGTGCAGCACGCCCGCCGCATCCGAGTCCATCGCGGCGGGGACCGACGGCTCGGTTCCGACGCCGACGACCACGTGGCCGGCGTGGATCACCGACTGTGCCCCGCCCGAGGTGACGAGCACGTCGAAACGGTGCGCGTCGTCGTCCCAGCGGACTTCGTCCACCGTGGTGCCGAACCGGAGCGAGTCGAGCTTGCCGACGACCCACAACAGGTACGCCTCGTACTCCCGGCGGGTCGGGAAGAACTGTTCGCGCACGAGGAACGGGTACAGCCGGTCGACGTCGGCGAGGTATGCCAGGAACGACATCGGATGTGTCGGGTCGACGAGGGTCACCAGGTCGGACAGGAAGCTGACCTGCAGGGTGGCCTCCTCGAACAGGAGACCGGGATGCCAGCGGAACTCGTCGACCGAATCGACGACGAGGACGTCGACGTCGTCGGCGGTGGCGGCCATCGCGGCCAGACCGAGGTTGAACGGGCCGCAGCCGACGGCCAGCACGTCGACGGCTAGAACGTCGACGGGCAGAACATCGACGGGGGTGGGGTCACTCATGTGCGCGCACCTTCTCTGTGGTCGCGTACCCGGGCCCGTCGATCGTGCTCTCCGACTCCACTTCGAGAGCGTGGCGCAGGAGCTCGTCGAAGAGCTCGTCGATGTCCGTCCCGGTGGCCGTCGGGTTGAGCAGGGTGAGTTTGAGGCACGTCGACGGCTCGGCGTCACCGGCGATCTGCACGCGGGTCCGACCGATCAACGCGGTCCCCGAGCTGATCAGGCGGCGCCGGAGTTCGGCGTTCACCGCGTCGAGGTCCTGGCAGCGGTACCGGAACACGACCGTCGTCAAGGTGACCGACGCGACCAGTTCGAGCTGCGGTTCGGCGACGATGCGGGCTTGGGCGTGCCGGGCGACGTCGTGGCATGCCTCGAGCATCTCGCCGAGCCCCGAACGTCCGTAGGCCAGGAACGTGGTCAAGACTTTCAGGACGTCGGGTCGGCGCGTGGTCTGGAGGGTGTGGCCGAGGAGACCGCCGAAGCCGGCGTCCTCGTCGTCCTCCGGGTTGAGGTATGCGACGTTCCGGTTGAGGGCCGCGAAGAGATTCTCGTCGCGCAGGAGCAGCAGGCTCGCCGCCGCGGGCTGCCAGCCGATCTTGTGCAGGTCGAGGGTCACCGAGTCGGCCCGGTCGATGCCGTGCACGAGGTGCGCGAGGCGGTCGGAGAACAACGACCCGAATCCGTAGGCGGCGTCGACGTGCAACCACACGTCGTGCCGCGCGGCGATGTCGGCGATCTCCGGAAGCGGGTCGACGGTCCCGAAGTCAGTCGTGCCAGCCGTCGCGACGATCGCGACCGGCGTCCCGTCGGTGGAGGCGAGCGCGGCGTCGAGCGCGGCGGGGATCATCCGATGGTCCTCGTCGACGTCGACGGCGACGACGGCGGCCTCACCGAGACCGAGGGTGGCGCACGCGCGGTTGATCGAGAAGTGCGCGATCCGCGAGCAGAACACCACCGGACGCGTCAGCCCGGCGACACCGTGATGCCTGGTGTCGATACGGAGTCTGGCGGCGGCGTGGTCACGGGCGATCAGCATGGCGAGAAGGTTCGAGAACGATCCGCCCGGCCCGAAGACGCCGCCCGCGGAGGGGCCGAACCCGGCGAGGCGGGCGAGCGCCGCGATCGTCCACTTCTCGATCGCAAGAGTCGCGGGGCCGGAGTCGTAGGTGTCGAGCGACGCGTTCGTGGCGCTCGCGAGCGCGTCTGCCGCGACCGACACCGTCAACGGTGGCGGTTGCAGGTGCGCGGCGGTGAGCCGGTGCGTCAGATCCAGGCCGTAGACGGCGACGAGCTCGGCGACTCTCGTCAGCGCGTCGTCCTCGCCGATGCCGTCGTCGGGGAGGCGCTGAGGACCGAGCACCGCTGCGACGGCGCCGAGCATGTCGCCCGGCGCGCCGTAGGGGAGGGGCGATCCGTGGTGGCGTCCGGCGACGGCCGTCGCCATCCGGGTCAGGGACGCACCGACGTCCGACCATCCGACGCCTGGCGTCGCGAAACGGTTGAAGTCATCAGGCACGGTGAGCCCCTTGAGGATCGGCGAGTGGATCGGCGAGCGGATCGGCGATCGGGTTGGTCAGTCGGTGGTCGGCGTCGAGGATGGAGCCGTACGAGTCGCCCGCGTTCACCATCCGACGGTTGTCCCCGAGCTGCAGTCCGTTCAGGTGGACGGCGGGGAACGTCGGCGCGAACAGGTCCCACGCCGCGAAGCGATCGGACAGGTCGGGATGGTCGGCGACGAATGCACGCACGCTGTCGGCGACCACTGCCCAGAACCGCGCATCGTCGAGTAGCCCGTGGCGGTGCATGATCGCGGCGAGCGGCCGCAGGAAGTCGTCGAACACGTCGGAGAGGACGCCGAGGTTTCTGATGGCGTCGGGTTCGACGGTCAGCGCGCGTCGGCACGACTCGGGGAGGTCGGCGGGCTCGTCGAAGATGCAGACCTCCTCGCCGATGTCCTTGAGGATCGCGCGGATCGGTACGCCGTCGCGCAGGACGAGGATCAGGTTCTCGCCGTGCGGAGAGAATTTGAGCTCGTACCGGTAGAGCAGATACGCGATCGGGTGCAGGTAGGTGCGCAGGTATCGGGCGAGCCACTCGTCGGCGGCCAGCCCGGACCGGTCGATGAACGCGCCGACCAGCGGTGCGCCGAGATGGTCGATGTGCAGCAGGGCGGCCATCGTGGCGAGCTGCTCGTCGTCGGTGACGCGGGGGACCGGGCTCTGGCGCCACAGTGCCGACAACACCTTGCGGTACTCCGAACCCGGCTCGGTGATCGCGGTGAACGTCCGGTTGCGGTAGCCGACCGCCGCCACCTCGTACAGCATCTCGAAGCCGAGCGCGCGCAGGTACTGGTCGTCGCCGACACGGGTGCGGACCCAGTCGTTGATGAGCGGGGTGGTGCGCATGTAGTCGGCCGACATGCCGCGAGTGAATCCCATGTTGACGATCGACAGCGCCGTCTTCACGTAGTGGCGCGTGGGGGTCGACGCGTTGAACTGGGTTCGGATCGACTGCTGCGGCTGGTATCGGTCCGGCGACGGCCCGAGGATCACCAGCCGCTGCCGTGCGATGTCGTCCGCGTACAGGCGCGCGGCCTTCTCCGTCCACTGCCACGGGTGCACCGGCAGATAGGTGTAGTCGTTCGGATCGAGTCCGTGGAACAGCAGGACGTCGGAGAACTTCTCGAGGGTCTCGCCGCCGAGTTCGTGACGGAGCAGGTCGTCGTAGGAGATGTCGCTCATCGACGCGAAGTCGCAGTCGTCGCGGAGCGCGGCGACCCAGATGAGGTGGTAGCGACCGCCCGATTCGGGGGCGTACGCCACCACGTCGTGCGCGCTGAAGCCGAGTCGGCCCGCGTTGGCGACGAAGCACGGGTGGCCTTCGGTCATCGTGCGTTCGATGGTCTGGAAGTCGGCTGCGGCGAGGTCGGCGGCGCTGATGCGTCGGTCGTCGGACCGGTCCGCGCCGATCGCGACCGTGTGCCCGAGTTCTTCGAGATATTCGGGCAGCTTCTCACTGGTGATGCCGAGTTGTTCGTGCAGATCGACGACCAGTTCGACCGAGCTCACCGGCAGGTCGCGCCCGGCGCGGGTGCGACGCACCGACGTCTCGTCGACGGCCCAGCTGTCGAGCGACAGGAGGTCGGCGGTGAACGCGTACTCGGTCCGGCGGTCATCGGAGAAGAGGATGAACTGGCCGGGGTTCGTCTCCAACGGCGCGAGAGCGCGTTCATGACAGAACTCGGCGATCACCTTGGTCGCGATCCGGCGGTCGTAGACCTCGCGCAGTGAGCGCGCGGCGACGCCGGTGTCGGGAGAAGCACTCATCGGACGGCCGCCCGTTTGCCGATGTCGAGCCTCGTGCCGTTGTCGGTGACGCGGGCGAAGTCCGCACGTGTGCAGTAGCTCAGGCGGCCGGTCTTGTTCCCCACCGGGTAGTCGCCCGCCACCTCGAATCCGACGGCGGCGTTGAGCGCCTGCACGTCGACGTTGCGCTCGTCCGGCTCGACGACGACGCGCGCAGCGCCGACGTCGAAGAAGGCGGTGCGCATGATGTGCAGCATCACTTCGCCGGTGAATCCGGATATCGGTCGGTCGGCGGGCGCCACCAGCAGGTGCATGCCGATATCGCCGTCGGCGTGCACGTACCCGGTGTCGGGATCGGCGAGTTCGCTGGTCAACGGGTCGTACAGCTCGAACATGAACTCGTCGCGGCCGTCGGTGCGACCGATGCGCAGACCGTAGTCGGTGCCGTCGGCTGCGCGCATCGTCTCATCGAGAAAGGCGTGGACCTCGTCGACAGACGACGACAGCATGTCCCAGTACTTCGACTTCGGATGGGTCAGCCAGGTGTGCACGAGCGGCGCATCGCGATCGGCGTCGATCCTGGTGGACGACAGGTGCCGGATCGACACGGGAGAAGAACTCATCGGCCCCACTTCGGTAGAGGAACCGCCTCCGGGGCGTGCGTGGAATGCACGTTGGGAGCACGGTATCGGGCGATTACTTAGGTTAGGCTACATCACTTAGGTTAGGCTAACGGATGCATCTCCCTATACGGTCAGAGGGTGCGCGAACATCACCGGTTCGCGGTATCGCACACCTCGTGACCGACAGGAGACTTGAGATGGCCGAGACCGTCGAACAGGGCGACGGCTGGAATCTGACGAGCGCGTCCGGCGCGCGGGTTCCCGACCACGTCGCCCTGCGCGCCCAGGCCAAACGAGACAAGATCGCGGCCAAGGATCTGCTGGCCCCGGTCAGCTCGGCGATCTCACTCGCCTCGATCCTCGTCGCGATGTCGGCCGTCGCCTCGGTGGTGCCGTTCATTCTCGTCGTCGAGGTCTGCAGGCAACTCCTGCGCGACGACACCGACACCGGGACCGTCACCGCTCTCGTCGTCGCCGCCTTCGCGGTCGCCGTCCTCCGCGGGCTCCTGCAGATCATCGGACTCGTCTGGACGCACCGTGTCGACGCGGGCTTCCAGCTCACGCTGCGCCGTCGTCTCGCGGCGAAGGCGAGCAGGCTGCCCCTGGGGTGGTTCAGCGCCCGGACGTCCGGCGACGTCAAACGGCTGCTGTCCGACGACGTCGAAGCGCTGCACTATCTGATCGCCCACGTCCGGCTGGAATACGTGAATGCGATGGTGACGCCACTGGTCATCCTCGTCTACCTGTTCGTCGCCGACTGGCGGCTGGCGCTCGTCACGCTGATCCCGGTGATCGGCTATGCGTTCGCACTGAAGGCCATGACCAGTCCGGAGTTCACCCGACTGCTCGGCGGTTTCACCGCCGGTCAGCGCGCCGTCGACAGCACGGCGGTCGAGTTCGTCGACGGCATCGCCGTCATCCGCGCGTTCGGTCAGACGCGCAAGGCGTCCGCGGCGTTCTCCGCAGCCGTCGACGGTTACGCCGACGCGCTCGACGCGTGGAAGACACCGATGACCCGGCTCCAGGCGATGGCCGACATGCTGTTGGCACCCGTCTTCTCGACGCTCGTCGTGACCGCCGCCGCCGTCGGCATGACCGCCCTCGACTGGATCGACCCGCTCGACCTCATTCCGTTCCTGCTCGTCGGCGTCGGACTGGGGGCAGGCTTCCTCGGCTTCGCGTACGCCGGGCAGTCGCTCCGCCAAGGGGCGGCCGCCGCGCGCCGGATCACCGAGCTCGAAGCACTGCCCGAACTCGCGCAGACCGCGGCGAGCTCCGATGTCGACGACGTCGCCGGGGCTGTTCGCTTCCACGACGTCACGTTCGGATACCGCGTCGACACCCCGGTGCTCCACGGCATCGATCTGACGCTCGAACCGGGCACCGTCACCGCGCTCGTCGGCCCGAGCGGTTCCGGCAAGACGACGCTCGCGCGTCTTCTCGCGCGGTTCCACGACGTCGACGCGGGCACGATCACGATCGACGGCCGCGACATCGCGGCCATGCCGCTCGCCGACCTGTACTCGATCGTCGGATTCGTCTTCCAGGACGTGCACCTGATCGCGGGCACCGTCGCCGACAATCTCCGTCTGGCGCGACCGGACGCGAGCCCCGCCGACCTCGAGGATGCGGCGCGGCTCGCGCAGATCCACGATCGGATCGTCGAACTCCCGCGCGGCTACGACTCGGTGATCGGCTCCGACGTGAACTTCTCCGGCGGCGAGGCGCAACGCCTGTCCATCGCGCGCACGCTGCTCGCGGACAGCCGGGTCCTGGTGCTCGACGAGGCGACCGCTTTCGCCGACCCCGAGTCGGAGGCCGCCGTGCAGGACGCACTCGCGTCGGCGATCGCCGACCGCACGGTCCTGGTGATCGCGCACCGTCTGCACACCATCACCGACGTCGACCAGATCGTGGTGCTCGACGCCGGAGCGGTCGTCGAACGCGGCGTCCACGACGCGCTGGTGGCTTCCGGTGGCCTGTACCGACGACTATGGCAGTCCAATGAGAACGCGATGGCGACTCTCGCCGACGAGCAGGAGGTCACCCGATGATCCGCAGAGCTTTCGCGCTGGTCCCGGCCGACCGGCAGCATCTGATTCCGTTTCACCTGGTGGCGACGCTGATCTACGGCGTCGCGCAGGCCGCGGCCTTCGTCCTGCTCATCCCGCTGCTCGAGTCGCTGTTCGACGGTGACACCGGTGCGGCCGGGGTGTGGCTCGCCGTGATGGCCGGCGTGGTCGTCGTCGCGGCGGTCGCAGGCTACTTCCAGTCGCTGCTCGGATTGAAACTGGGCGTCGGCATGCTCCGCGGTGTCTCGCATCGTCTCGGCGATCATCTTGCGGCCTTGCCGCTCGGCTGGTTCTCCGGCCGCACCACCGCGTCGATCACCCGCACGGTGGTGGCGGACGTCCGCGAGATCGTCGAGTTCTTCGCCCATCTGCTCGCAGTGATGGTGACCGGCGTCGTCGTCCCGATCGGCATCGGGATCGGCGTCCTGTTCATCGACTGGCGGCTCGGAGTCATCATGCTCGTGTCGCTGCCCGTCATGGCTGCGGTCGACACACTGGCGGGCCGCTCGTACCGGAGCGCCGACGACCGGCTGCACGCGAGTGCCGCCGAGGTGGACGCTCGTGTCCTCGAGTTCACCACCGCCCAGCCGGTCCTGCGCGCGTTCGGCGCGGTCGGCGAGCGTAACCGTGCGTTGGAGTCGGCGCTGGCCCGGCATCGTCGTGCGTCGGGCGGATTGATCGCGGCGAGCGTGCCCGGGCTGGCGGCTTTCGCGATCATCGTGCAGATCGTGTTCGTCGCGCTCGTGTACGCGGTCGCGGTGTGGGCGACCGACGGCGACTTCGCCGCCGCGACGGCGGTCGGCTTGATCGTGGTGGCGTCGCGGTTCATCGATCCGGTGTCTGCGCTCGCGCAGGTGTCGACGTCCACGCGCCGGGCGAGCGCGGCGGTCGACCGCGTCCACGATCTGTTGGCCGCGCCCGAACTCCGAGACCCGGCGCAGAGTGCGGTGCCGGCCGAAAACTCGCTCTCGTTCGACGGCGTCTCGTTCGGGTATCAGCCCGGCGTCCGGGTGGCGCGCGACGTCTCGTTCACGGTTCCCGCGGGTACGACGACGGCGATCGTCGGGCCGAGCGGATCGGGCAAGACGACATTGCTGCGGCTCGCGGCTCGGTTCTACCCGGTGGACGGGGGAGCGGTCCGGATCGGTGGCGTCGACGTCGCCGACATGTCGTTGGAGGATCTGATGGCGCAGGTGTCGCCGGTCTTCCAAGACGTCTACCTCTTCAATCAGACTATCGAGGAGAACATTCGGATCGGTCGGCCGGACGCGTCCGACGAGGACGTCCGCCGGGCTGCGCGGGTCGCCGCCGTCGACGAGATCGTCGAACGGCTGCCGCAGGGGTGGGCCACGATGGTCGGTGAGCGCGGCGCGAACCTGTCCGGTGGTGAACGCCAGCGGGTGTCGATAGCGCGAGCGCTCCTCAAGGACGCGCCGATCGTGCTGCTCGACGAGGCGACGAGTGCGTTGGATCCGCACAACGAGGCGGTGGTGGTGCACGGCCTGCGCGAGTTGACGCAGGGCAAGACGGTCGTGGTGGTGGCCCACAAGTTGTCGACGGTCGCGCATGCCGACCAGATCGTGGTGGTCGACGACGGCACAGTGGTCGACCGCGGAACGCATGCCGAACTCGCGTCCCGGGAGGGGCGTTACGCCGACTTCGTCGCCCAGCGCGACCGTGCCCGCGGCTGGCGCCTCGCTGTCGCGCCTACTTCCAGTAGGCGCGGCCCTTGATCGAGGCCTTGTCGATGCCGTGGCCGCGGAGAGACTTGGTCACCGACCGGGTGGTCATCGCATCGCAGGCGACCCACGCGAAGGCGCCGGGGGCCGGGGTGAGCTGGTCGGCGGCTTCGCGCAGGAGTTGGCCGTCGTTGACGCGCTCGACCCAGGTGACGTCGGTCGTCGGGGTCGCGCGGAGCGGGAGGCTCTGGTCGGACGGGTACTGCCATTCGATCCAGACGCGCGCGGGTACGCCGCCGATCGCGTCGAGCAGCGAATTGATCGCGGGGAGCGACGCGGTGTCGCCGAAGATCAGGTACTCGCTCGGCGTGACGGCGGGAATCTCGAACTTGGATCCCATCACGGTCGCGGCGATCTCGTCGCCGGGCTCCGCGGCGAGCGCCCACCGGGCCGCCGGGCCGTTGTGGATCGCGAACTCCATGTCGAAGGTGTCGGCGTCGGCATTCGGGTCGCACAGGGTGTAGCCGCGCTGCGCGACGTCGTCGCCGTCCGGGATCCAGAGTCGGACCCACTGGGTCGGATGGATCGGATGGTCGGCCAGCAGTCCGCCGCCGGTGAAGCCCAGACGCACGTACTCGTCCGTGATCTTCTGCGTGGATGTCACGGTCAGGACGTAGTCGCTGCCGCCCATCGCTTTCAAGACGAGCCCGCTGAAACCTTTACCCATGAGGCCACCCTAACCTGACTTCGATCAAGATGCTAAGTTTAGGCTAGCCTCATTCGGGGTCGGGCTGGGTGGCAACCCGACTTCACGCTCCCTCTCACGCAGAAAGGCTGACCGATGACCACTGTCGACGATCACGCGCAGACCGCTACGATCCGGAGCCTGATTCCGGACTGGCCAGCTGACTTCGCCCAGCGCTACCGCGATCTCGGACTGTGGGAAGGCAAGACCTTCAGCACTCGCCTCGACGAGTGGGCCGACCTCTACGGGGCGTCGACGGCGGTGGTCGACGGCGACCGCCGGTTCACCTACCGCGACCTCGCGACGCGTGCGACGTGTCTCGCGCACGGCCTCCGGAACATCGGCGTCGGCCGGGGCGACGCCGTGCTCCTGCAGTTGCCGAACTCGGCCGAGTTCGTCATCGGCTGGTTCGCGTTGCAGCGTCTCGGCGCGGTGCCGGTCCACACCCAGCCCGGACACCGCCACCTCGAGGTCAGCTACCTCGCAGGCGCGACTCGGGCCGTCGCGTACATCACCACCGACGAGCTCGCCCGCTTCGACCACCGTGCGCTCGCGAGCCAGGTGGCCGACGAAGTGGAGTCCATGACCTCAGTGATCATCGCCGGTGAGCTCGGCGACCACGCCGCCGACGACCGCTTCCGTGCCTTCGACTCGCTGTACGTCGACGACGACAGGGGGCTCAACGACATGGGGCTCAACGACGGGGGCCTCAACGACGGTGGGCTGGGCGACCCGGCGGACCCGTCGGACATCGCCCTGCTCCTGCTGTCCGGCGGGACGACGGGCATGCCCAAGCTCATCGGGCGAACGCACGACGACTACGCGTACAACTCGCGCGTCGCGGGCGACCGGAGCCGTCTCGACGCCGACAGCGTGTACCTCGCGATCCTGCCGATCGCGTTCAACTACACCTGGAACTGCCCGGGCATCCTGTCGACGTTCCGCGTCGGCGGCACCGTGGTCCTCGCACCGAACCAGGACCCGGCGATGTGCTTCGAGCTGATCGAACGCGAGAAGGTCACCATGACCGCGATCAACCCGCAGCTCGCGCCGATGTGGCTCGACGAGCGGGAGTGGACCGAGAACGACCTCAGCTCCCTGAAGATCATCGAGATCGGTTCGGCACGTCTGGCCGACTACGAGGCCCGCCGCATCATCGACGAGTTCGATGCGACACTTCAGCAGATCCTCGGCATGTCCGAGGGGCTGTTCTGTGCGACCCACCTCGACGACGACCCGGAACTGCTCGCCACCACCCAGGGCGTCCCGGTCTCCGAGTACGACGAGATCCGCGTGATCGACGCCGAGGGCGTCGTGGTCCCGAACGGCGAGATCGGCGAGCTGACCGTCCGCGGCCCATACACGTTGCGCGGCTACTTCGACGCTCCGGAACAGACGGCGAAGGCGATCACCGCCGACGGCTTCTACTGCACCGGGGACCTCGTCCGCCGACTCGACAGCGGACACCTCATCGTCTCCGGCCGCATCAAGGATCAGATCAACCGCGGCGGCGAGAAGATCGCCGCGACCGAGGTCGAGGGCGCGCTGCTCGAACACCCCGACATCCGAGCGCTGGCGATCCTCGGCGAACCCGACGAGACGCTCGGCGAGCGGTCGGTGGCCTTCGTCGTCATCGACGACGGCGCCCCCGAGCTGACGCGTCGGGACCTCCAGACGTTCACCGAGTCGGTCGGCCTGTCCGCCTATAAGGCGCCCGACGTCGTGCGGATCATCGACGAGATGCCGTTGACGCCGCTCGGCAAGATGGACAAGAACGCGCTCCGCACCCTGCTCGGCTGAGACGCACATGGACACCCTCTCGACTTCTTCGACGGTCAGCGAACTCGCGACGATCCTCGACGCCGCCGTGGCCGACCATCCCGAACGCTGCGCGATCGCCACCGAAGCGGAGCGCATCACCTACCGTGAACTGGGGACACGGGTCGCCGATCTCGCCGGGCGCCTCCGTGAAGCGGGTATCGGCCCCGGCCGTGCCGTCGCCGTTCACGTGCCGCGTTCGCCTTCCGCGCTCATCGCGATCCACGCCGTCATCGCCACCGGAGCCGTCGTCGCACCCCTGGACGTCACCGATCCGTCCGAACGCGTCCGCGCGCTCCTGGAGCAGGCGGGCATCTCCCATCTGCTGGTGCGCAGCGGCGAACCGTCGTCCGTCGACGTCGGGGAGGGGCTCGCCGTGGTCGCCGGCGACGCGACGCCGTCCCGCCTCGAGGGCGGCTACCTGCTGTTTACGTCGGGCAGCACCGGCGTCCCGAAGGGGGTGCTCCTCTCGGGTGAGGCCGTCGCGCACTTCGCGCGGTGGGCCGCCCGATCCGCCGGCCTGACCGTCGAGGACCGGGTGGCTGCCCAGGCCGCCCTGACCTTCGACCTCAGCACGTTCGACGTCTTCGCCACGGCGGTCGCCGGAGCGACGGCCGTCATCCTCCCGGACTGGTTGAAGCCGTTCCCGGCCGACACCGTCGACTGGCTCGCCGAACAACGGATCACCGCCGTCTACGCGGTCCCGACCCTGATGAAGGGGATCGTCGCGGCAGGCGGACGGTCGGCGACACTGCCCGCGCTGGCGACCATCATGTTCGCGGGCGAACCGTATCCGGTGGCCGCGCTGACCGACCTTCTCGCCGCATTCCCCGACGCCCGAGTGCTCAACTGGTACGGGCCAACCGAGACCAACGTGTGCACCGCGCAAGACGCCCGGCAGTGGCGGCCCGGGACGCCGGTGCCCATCGGCGAGGCCGTCGACGGGGTGCTCGTCGAGATCGTCGACGCCGAGCTCGTCGTCGCCGGTCCCACGTTGCTGACCGGCTACGTCGTCGACGGAGTTGTCTTCGACCCCGCCGTCGACGTCGTCTTCGGCGACGGGAAGCGCAGACGCGCCTACCGGACCGGCGACCGCGCGTACCGCGACGACGACGGCCGCCTAGTCCTCGTCGGTCGCGTCGACCGCCAGATCAAACGTCGCGGCTATCGCATCGACCTGTCCGGGATCGAGGCGATCGCCGCCGAAGCCGGTGCCACACACGGGGCGGCCGCCGTCGCCACCGGCGCCGACCAACACATCACCCTCTTCGTCGACGTCGAAGCGACGTCGCCGACCACCGTGCTCGACACCGTCGAACACGCTCTGCGAGAACGGCTGCCGACCTATTCGCAGCCCGACCGGGTCGTCGCGCACTCCCCATTGCCGACGAACCGTCGCGGCAAGGTCGACCGGCCCCGCTTGGAAGAACTCGCAGCGGACATGCTCACCAACCAGCAGGAGACACACTCATGACGCAGGACGATCTCGGACAGCTCGCCATCGACGACGTGTGCGAGGTGGTGTCGGAGGCGATCGTCCGCAGGCACGGCAAGGCCGAGCCGATCGATGCGGACACGCAGATGCTGATCACCGGCATGCTCGACTCGCTCACCCTCGTGAACATCGTCGCCGAACTCGAGAAGCGGCTCGGTCGGAAACTTCCCGAAGACATGGTCGTCGCCCGCAACTTCCGCACGCCGACCACGCTGCACACCGCGGTGACCGCCGTGCTCGCGGAGCGCGTCTGATGACGGCGGTGCCCCGTCTAGCCGCTGTGCCCCCAGCCGCTGTGCCCCCAGCCGATGTACCTGCAGCTGTAGAGGCGGAGGCCGCCGACATCGCCGCGGCCTTGGCCGACATGAGCTTCCGGGACGCGTGGCGCGCCCTGCTGGCCCTCCCGTCGGTCTCGGCTGTCATGGCCGACTCGCTGCGCGGTGCGACCGGCGACGGCGTCGTCACCAACGCGGTCGCGGTGATCGAAGGGCTCGGCCGCGCAGGCGTTCCCGCAGGCCTCTGCTATGCGTTCACCTCGCAGATCTTCGGCATCCAGTGGCCGCTGGCGTCCTCGGCGCGCAACCCGCTCGCTCCCTACGTCGACGGTCTCATCGACGGCTCGCTCGTCCTGTGCCACGCGCTCACCGAAGAGACCGGCGGCTCCGACCCGCTGTCCATGCGGACCGCGGCCACCGTCACCGACAGCGGGTACCGGCTCGACGGCCGCAAGGCGTATGTGACCGCCGCGCCCGAAGCAGATCTGATCCTGACGTTCGCGCGCACCGACGAGGCGCGTCACCCGTTCGCGCTGAGCGCGTTCCTGATCCCCGCGAGTCGAGCGGGCGTCGTCCGTTCCGAGCCGTTCGCCAAGGTCGCGCTCACCGAAGTGCCGATGGGTGCCGTCGACTTCGACGGGGTCGCCGTGGCCGATGCTGACCTGGTGGCTGCGGAAGGATCAGGGCTCGCCTTCCTGTCGAGCACGACGACGTGGGAGCGCGCATTGCTGATGAGTTACGCACTCGGCGGCCTGCACGCCACGATCGAACGGGTCGTCGGGTGGCTGCGTGATCGGGAACAGTTCGGCCGGAGTCTCGGCTCGAACCCGCTCGTCGCGTCGCGCGTCTCGGACCTCGCGACCATCCGCTACCGCGTCCGCGCCCTCGTGTACGACATGGCTCGCCGCATCGACGAGGGTTCCACCCCGCTGAGCGCACTGTCGACGGACGCGGCACAGGTCAAGATCTCCTGCGCGCAGGACCTGCTCGCGTTCGAGACGGCTGCCGCGCCGCTGTTCGGCGCACGCTCGGTGATCGCCGACTCGGGATACGGAATCAACATGACGAGTGCGATCGCGGCATCCATCTATGCGGGCACCAACGACCTGTTGCGGGTGTCCATCGCCCGTGACCTCGGACTTCCGGTGGAGAACTGACATGACGATCGCCATACACCCGGTCGACGCCGCGCTGGACCTCGCCGCGTCGATCACGCCGCGCCTGACCGAACTCGCCGATCCGATCGATCGGGGCGAGACACCGCCACAGGTGGCCTACGACCTGATCCGGGAATCCGGACTGCTCGCCGCGATGATCCCGATCGAGAACGGCGGGCTCGGCCTCGACTTCGCCGACTACACGCGGCTCCTCGCCGAACTCGCCGCAGCCAACGGCGCGATCGCGCTCGGCTTCAACATGCACAACGTCGCGATCGGATCCCTGTTCGAAGCCGACGTCGACGCTCTCGGATCGACCGGTGTCACCTTCCGCGACTGGGTGATCGACCAGGTCGTGGTAGGCCGCACGATGTTCGCATCGGCGGCGTCCGAGCCGGCGACCGGCGCGCGCCTGCGCGGCATCTCGACCGTCTACCGCCGCGACGGCGACGGCTACGTCCTCGACGGACACAAGTCGTTCGTGTCGCTCGCCGGCGTCGCCGACCACTATGTGGTGACCGCACGGCCCCACGACGACGACTCCGACGTCGAGGTGTCGCACTTCGTGGTGAGCGCCGGTGATCCGGGCGTCTCCTTCTCGACCGAATGGGCGGGTACCGCGCTCCGCGGCACGTCGACTGCACAGATGTTCCTGGCCGACACCAGGATTCGCGCAGACCGGTTGTTCCTCGGGGTCGAGGGGATGTCGCTGTTCAAAGCCGTCCGCGACCCGCACTGGATGGCGGCTGGCTACCTCGGGGCCTACCTGGGCCTGTCGGAGGCGATCGTCGACTTCGCGGCGCAACGACTCGGCGCCGACGAGCGACGACGGAGCCAGGCCGCCGACGTCCAACGTCTCGGCGCGATGACGGTCGCGCTGCAGGCGACCCGAGCACTGACGACGGCTGCTGCGCGCGGCGTCGTCGACCGGCGCTCGGATCAGGCGACCAACGCGACCGTGTACGCGGCCAAGCATCACCTGGGCGAGACCGCGCAGTCGCTGGCCGCGCAGGCCGTCGCCCTCGTCGGATCGGCGGCGATGGCCGCCGACCAACCGCTGCAGCGACTGCTCCGGGAAGTCCAGTTCTGCTCGATCATGCCCGCGAAACCCGCCGACTGCCTCGACTACGTCGGCAAGTCGACGTTGGGCGCCAACATGTTCGACGTCTCCAACCACGGGTGGTGACCCGCGATGCCGACTCTGCCGCACCCGCTCGGTGACCTCGAATACGTGTTGCTCGACGGCGACCCCGACTTGCCGACCCTGGTGTTCCTGCACGAAGGACTCGGATCGGCCGGCCAGTGGGGGCGGCTCCCGTCGCTGGTCAGCGACGCCACCGGGATGCGTGCGCTCGTCTACTCGCGCCACGGGTACGGCGGTTCGGCCGGCGACGGCCCGCAGGGCGCCGACTACCTGCACCGCGAGGGGACCGACGTCCTCCCGGAAGTGCTCGACGCGCTCGGCATCGACACACCGTTCCTCGTCGGGCACAGCGACGGTGCGTCGATCGCGGTCGTCACCGCGGGCACACACCAGGTGAGGGCCGCCGTGCTCATCGCGCCCCACCTCGTCGTCGAGGACACGACGTTGACCGGGATCCGCGATACCGCGGCCCGCTTCGACGAGCAGGTCCGTCCGTCGCTGGCGATGTTCCACGACGATCCCGACGGCCTGTTCGCGCGGTGGTCGGGCGTGTGGCTGTCCGAGGAGTTCGCCTCGTTCGACCTCACCGATCTGCTGCCGCGGATCGACGTCCCGTTGCTCGTCGCCCAAGGAGTCGACGACGAGTACGGCACTTCGATCCACCTCGACGCCGTCGCCGAACACGCGTCGGGGCCGGTCCAGACGCGCCTGCTCGCCGGCCACGGACACCATCCGCACCTGAAAGACCCCGAGGCGATCGCCAGGCTGATCGCCGACTTCGCACACGCATCCCTGTCGATGGGTTCGACGAAAGAAGCGCTATGACGCCGACGACTGTGATCGACGAGACCGGAACGCCCAGCGCGTTCACCGCACCGTTCAGCAGGGCCATGCTCACCAGCGACCGGTCGCTGTCCGTCCTCGACTCTGAGACGGGTGCGTGGGAGACCCGCACCTGGCGCGACGTGCACGCTCGCGCCGTCGAGATCGCCGCGACCCTCGTCGCGGCGCGGGGCGATGAGGCGCAGGTCGAACACGTCGGCTTGATCGGCGACCCGACCGTCGACCTGATCGCCGCGATCCAGGGCGCCTGGCTCGCTGGCGCAGCCGTGGCGATCCTGCCCGGTCCGATCCGAGGTGCCGACGAGAATCGGTGGGCGCAGGCCACGTACACGCGGTTCGCGGGCATCGGCGTCGGGACGGTCCTCGGCGACGGCCCGCAGTTCGATCTCCTCACGGCCGTCGACGGCGACCTGCACCTGGCTCCGGCCCGCGAGTACGGGGTCGGAGCCGACACCGCCGGGTTCGTCCCGGTCGTCGCGGGCCCCGACGCGCCGGCCGTCCTGCAGGGCACCGCGGGCTCCACCGGCGACCCGAAGACGGCCGCGCTGCCGGAGTCCTCGGTCCACACCAACACCGGCGAACTCGTCGCCCGTCTCGGCATGCACCACAGCCGGGACATCGGATTCAGTTGGCTTCCGCTCTATCACGACATGGGGCTGACCTTCCTGCTTGCGGGCATGGGGGCGGGATTCCAGACGTACATCGTGCCCAACTCAGCGTTCGCGGCCGCACCGTTCAAATGGCTCGAATGGCTCTCCGAGACCAAAGCGACCGTCACTGCGGCGCCCAACTTCGCCTACGACATCCTGGGCCGTTACGGGCGGCTGCTGCAGTCCGCTGACCTGAGCAACCTGCGCGTCGCGATCAGCGGTGGCGAGCCCATCGATCCGGACGCGTTCGACAAGTTCCTCGCCGAGACCGAACGCTTCGGGTTCGACCCGGCCGCGGCGGCGCCCGCGTACGGCATGGCCGAGTCGACCTGCGCGGTCACCATGCCCGCGACCGGCGAAGGCGCGGCCTACGACGAGGTGACCGTCACGCCGCCCGGCGACGGCTCCGAACCCCGGCGTCGCCGCTACGCGGTGCTCGGAAAGCCGTTGGACGGCATGGAGATCCGCATCGTCGAACCCAACGTCGATGTTCCGCTGATCGATGACCGGGAGGTCGGTCGCGTCGAGATCCGCGGTACGTCGATGATGAGCGGCTACCTCGGCCACCCGCAGCTCGGCGAGGACGAATGGTTCGACACCGGCGACCTCGGCTACCTCCTCGACGGACGTCTCGTGATCTGTGGGCGCGCCAAGGAGATCGTGATCGTCGCCGGACGGAACCTGTTTCCCGTCGAGGTGGAGCGGGCCGCGGCGTCGGTCGACGGCGTCAAACGCGGCGGTGTCGTCGCGATGGCGCGCGACGAGGACTCGTCGCGACCGGGACTCGTCGTGGTCGCCGAGTACCGCGGTTCGGATCGTGTCGCGACCCGGTCGGCGGTCGTCTCGGCGGTCGCCTCCGAATGCGGCATCGTCCCCGCCGACGTGATCCTGCTCGACCCCGGCACCGTGCCGCGCACGACGTCGGGCAAGCTGCGTCGACTCGAGACCAAGCAGATGGTGACCGCGGGAATCCTGTCATGACGATGCCGCTCGACGAGTATCGCTCGCTCCTCGACGACGTCTTCGACGACGAGATCCGATCGTGGGTCGAGGAAGCCGAGACCGCGGAGCGCTTCCCACGCAAGCTTCTGGAGAAGCTCGGCGCCGCGGGCGTCTTCACCCACAAGTGGGGCGACGACAAGAAGCCGGATCTGGCGAAACTGTTCGCCCTGGGCAGCAGCCTCGGCCGCCAGGGGTCGGCCGGGATCAGTGTCGGTGTGAGCCTGCACGATTCGGCGATCGCGGTGCTTCGCCGTTTCGGCGGACGATCGCAGACATTGAGCCGGGTCGCCGACGAAGCGATTCGCGGGGAGTCCGTGCTGTGTCTGGCCGCCTCGGAGTCCTCCGGCGGATCGGATCTTCAGATCGTCGAGACGACCGTCCGCACCGGCGACGACGGACTGCGCGTCGTCGGACGTAAGAAGTTCGTGTCGCTCTCGCCGATCGCCGACTACATCCTGGTGGTGGCCCGCAGCGTCGAGCACGGGCCGGACAGCACGCACGGGCCAGAGAGCACGCACGGGCCAGAGAGCACCCACGGGCCAGAGAGCACCCACGGAAATGTGGCGCTCGTGCTCGTCCCGACGTCCCAGGTCGTCGTCGAACCGCCCTACCGCAAGGCCAGCGCGGGCCCGTTGGACACCGCAGCCGTCAGCATCGACACCGTCGTGCCCGCCGACCATCTGATCGCGCGGGCCGGAACCGGACTCGCCGCTGTCAGCTGGGGTCTCGCGCACGAGCGACTGTCGATCGCGGCGCAGGTTGCGTCGTCGTGCGACACCGTGATCGGCGTGACGCTCGCGCGGATGAACGATCGCACCCAGTTCGGCAAGACCTTGTTCGAGCACCAGGCACTGCGGCTGCGCGTCGCCGACCTGCAGTCGCGGGTCGACATGCTCCGGTACGCGCTCGATGGAATCGCCGCGGGCCGCAAGATGGACCTGCGAACCGCTGCAGCGATGAAGGTGTCCGCGGCGCGGCTGGGGGAGGAGGTGGTCTCCGAGTGCATGCACCTGTTCGGCGGCTCGGGATTCCTCACCGACGAGACGCCGCTCGCACGGTGGTGGCGGGACATGAAGCTCGCCCGCGTGGGCGGCGGCACCGACGAAGTGCTCTGGGAACTCGTCGCGGCGTCGATGCGCCCCGACGTCGTCGGCTATCGACGGTTCGCGGGATCCATCACCTGACATCCCAGTCGTGAGACCGCGGCCGGCATGTGACGCGGATCGTATTGCTCGAATCCGACAGGTCGGGTTTGAATGTTACCTGAGATTCAGGTTAGCCTGACCTATATTATGCGAGCGGGGCTTTCGGTTGCCTCGACGATGAAATGGAGACGCACATGTCGCAGGGAGACTCGTTCGGGGAGCAGCCATACGCTGACGAGCCCTACGCGCAGCCAGGGGGGTACGCCCAGTCGGGGGAGTCCGCACAGCCGGCGGGGTCGTCGGGCTCGAAGGTCAACGTCCCAACCATCCTGGCGTCTGCGGGTATCGCGGCCGTCATCTCGGCGCTGATCGTCACCATCGGTGTCGTCGGGCTCGCCACGTCGGACAAGTTCGGGACCGACACGGCGGCCGCGCAGCCGACGGTCGTCAACCTCGGCAACGCTCAGGGCACGCAGACGCCCAACGGGGTCACCACCCCGCAGAACACCGGCGACCAGGCGGCGGGCACGCCGGTCGCCGGCGCGCCGACGGAGAACGTCCCCGAGAGCAACGGCGACGCGGGCACCGGGACGGGCACCCAGGGCACCCAGGGCACTCAGGGCACCGGCACCGACAACGGCACCGCACCGCAGACGGGTGACGCAGGTCAGGGCGCTACGACACCGGCGCAGTCGGCGACGCCCGCACCGTTGACCGCGGGACAGCTCAACACCAAGGTCAAGACCATCATGAACACCGGCGCGTCGAACGCCACGCGTGCCGATGAACTCCAGGGCGGTCAGCAGGCACTCGGGTCGGTGAACGCCGTGGCTCAGATGCTGAAGGTCAGCGGAGCCGGATTCAGCTACAAAGTCGTCGGGCCGGTCACCCAGAACGGCACCACCCTGAACGCTCGCCTGCAGATGTCGCTGGTCGGTAACGGCTCCCGCTACCTCGATCTGAGCTGGGTGTGGACGGACAACAAATGGAAGCTGTCCAACACGAGCGTCTGCACCATCGCCGAATACGCGATGCTCAAGTGCACGGTCTGACCCATCGAAATCGGTCGTCTCTCGAGGCGTCCCTACAGTAGGAGAATCCCGATGACCAGGCTGAAGTCGAGTCTTGTTCTCATCATCGTCGCAGTCGTCGCACTCGTCATCGGCGGATGCTCGTCGCCGGACGACGCGGACGCCGCGCCCGTCAAGATCAATCTGCCCGACGGCCGCACGGTCGACATCCCGGATACGCCGACACGCATCGTGACGCTCGGCGGACAGTGGACCGACATCGCGTTGTCGTTCGGTGTCACACCCGTCGGGTACTACGACGCGCAAGAGGTTCAGACCGGGAAGAAGGCTCCGTGGTTCGGTGACAAGCTCAACGACTCGGTCTTGGTGAACCCGAACGACGACGTCGTCGGATCGGTCGCCAAGCTCGAACCCGACCTGATCCTGGCTCCGGGCTTCGCGTCCATGGCCGAAGGCTTCGACAAGCTCGAGGCGATGGCTCCGACGATCGACAAGATCAGCGGTCAGCAGGTCGATCCCTGGCAGGACATGGTGACGCTGATGGGCACCATCTTGCACCAGCCGGAGAAGGCCAAGGAGATTATCGGCGGTGTCGACGCCAAGATCAAGGCGCTCGCCGACGAATTTTCCGGTCTCAAGGGCAAGACCTACTCGTTCGCGTACCTCTACGGTTCGGACCAGATCTCGGTTCTCGGTGACGAGTCCGACGGATCGGCCAAGTTGTTCTCGCAGCTCGGTCTGAAGATGTCGCCGACGGCGATCCGCGAGTCGACCAAGACGGGGCAGCCGCGTTTCCAGATCAGTACCGAGAACGTCAACCTCCTCGACTCCGATCTTCTCGTCGCCGCCAGCCAGACGCCGAAGCTGCAGGAGCGGGTCGAAGGCCTGCCCGGCTACAAGAACCTGACCTCGGTGAAGACCGGCGCGGTCGCGATGCTGTCGACACTCGAGATCACCGGTCTCAACGAGCCGTCGCCGAACTCGATCCCGTACGCCTTCGACCACATGAAGCCGGCTCTGCGGGCCGCGTCCGACGCGAAGTAAGCCCGCCGGTCTACCGGTTCGAGCGGAGTCGGCAACGTCTCCTCACAGATAGACAAGGTTCGTACACGTTGGGAAAGACGCCACAGAGAATCGGCGGACTGCTGTTGCTCCTGGCAGCTCTGGTCGCGGTGGCGGTGGCGTCGATCGCCTTCGGTTCGCGGGCGATCCCGGTCGGAGATGTCTGGCACATCCTCTGGAACGAAGACGGCACCGACATCTCCGGCATCGTGCACGGTCTGCGGATCCCGCGGACCGTGCTCGGTCTCGTCGCAGGCGCCGCGATCGGCGCCGCGGGAGCGCTGACTCAGGGGCACACGCGTAACCCGATGGCCGATCCGGGTCTGCTGGGCGTCAACGCGGGCGCCGCGTGCACGGTGGTCGTGGGCGTCTATGTCATCGGCATCACGACGCCGATCCAATACATGGCGTTCGGGCTGGTCGGTGCGTTGGTCGCGTCGAGTCTGATGTTCCTGATCGCGTCGGCGGGCAAGGGTGCGAACCCGTTGACGTTGATTCTCGCGGGTACGGGTCTGTCGGTCCTGTTGATGGCGATCACGTCGGCGATCGTCCTGATCGACACCGCGTCGTTGGACGCGTGGCGTTTCTGGCAGGTCGGTTCGACGGAGGGGCGCGGCTGGGACGTCATCGTCGCGACGTTGCCGTTCATCGTCCCGGGCATGGTCCTCGCGGTGGCGAGCGGATTCTTCTTGAACATCCTGTCGCTGGGCGACGACATCGCGCACGCGTTGGGCACTCGGGTCCGGCAGGCTCGCATCATCGGGATCATCGGGATCACGTTGCTGGTCGGCGCGGCGACCGCGGCGTGCGGTCCGATCGTGTTCCTCGGCCTGGTGGCTCCGCATATCGCGCGGTTCATCACGGGCCCCGACTATCGGTGGATCGTCCCGTATTCGGCGTTGATCGGCGGACTGTTGCTGGTCGGCAGCGACGTGGTCGGCCGCGTCATCGCCCGTCCGGGCGAAGTCCAGGCGGGCATCATTCTCGCGGCGATCGGCGCCCCGTTCTTCATCGTTCTGGTGCAGGCGAAGAAGCTGGTGGCCGTCTGATGGACCTCACGAAGCATTCCGGCGATGAGCCGCTCGCCGTCGAACGCCCGCTCGACGGCGAGCGGGCCCGCCGCACGTTCGTCCGGGCGGGCAGTGTGCAGTTCGTCGTCAACCCGTGGGCTGCGGGTCTCGGCGTGGTGCTCGCCGCCGTCGCCCTGGTGCTGTTCGCAGTGAGTATCGGCACCAGTTCGTTGCCGATGACGCCGATCGACGTGGGGCGGATCCTGCTCGGCGGCGGCACCAAGTTCGAGAACGTCGTCGTCTTCGACTCGCAACTCCCGATCGGTCTCGTGAGTCTCCTCGTCGGGTTCGCGCTCGGCGCGTCGGGCGCATTGACACAGGTCACGCTGCGCAACCCGCTCGCCACCGCAGACATGCTGGGCATCACTTCGGGGGCCAGCGCGGGTGCCGTCGTCGTCATCACGTTCGGTGCGACGTGGGCGTCGTGGCTCGCCGACCTCGGGTTGACGGTGGCCGCACTTCTCGGCGGTCTGTTGACGGCACTCGCCATGTTCTTGATGACGTGGCGGCGCGGCATCGATCCGATCCGGCTGGTCCTCGTCGGTGTCGCGATGACCGCGGGCATGCAGGCGTTCATCGCGTATCTGTTGACGCGTGCCGAGGTCAACCAGGTGCAGCAGGCGCAACTGTGGATCGTCGGCTCGGTGTCCGGGGCGACGTGGAGCAAGGTGTGGCCGCTGGTCGCCGTCGTCGCGGTCGCGTTGGTGATCATCGCCGCCAATGCGCGGAACCTCGCGATCATCAGTCTGGGCGACGAGGTGAGCCGCAGCCTCGGCGTCCGCACCAGTGCGGTGACGGGCGTCGTCTTCGTGACGGCGGTCGTCCTGGCGGCGGTCGCGGTGTCGGCTGCGGGGCCGATCGCGTTCGTCGCGCTCCTCGCGCCGCAGGTCGCGGTGCGCCTGGCACGCGCCGAGATCCCCGGTGCGATCACGTCGGGGCTGATGGGTTCGGTGCTGGTGATCGGCGGCGAAGTACTCTGCCGCACCGTCCTGCCCGCCGGTCTGCCGGTGGGGGTCGTCACTGCGGGCGTCGGTGGTCTCGCGTTGATCTATCTGATGGTTCAGATCACCCGGAAGGCGTCGGTGTAGACCGGCGTTCGACCGCCGGTGGTGCTGAGATCAGTACGCTCACCGCCCCGTTCCGGCTATTTGCCGGAGCGGAGCGATGAGACGACTGATCTCAGCGGTGTCGTCGACGGTGAACGTCCGCTCGCCCCTGCTCCGGGAGAGGCGGCGGCCGTGCCCCAGAGAGTTATGCCCCAGAGAGTTAAGCCCCAGAAAGTTATGCCCCAGAGAGTTAAGCCCCAGAGAGTTATGCCCAAGTAGGGCGGTATGGCTCCCACAGCAGGCGGATGCCCGCTTCTTCAGGGGTCCGATCGCCTTTGGCCCAGTTGCACGGGCCGCACGCGGCGACACAGTTCACCCAGGTGTTGCCGCCGCCGCGTGACTGCGGCATCACGTGGTCCCACGTCTGCGCGTGTTCGCCGCAGTAGGCGCAGAGGTGTTTGTCGCGCCGTAGCACCTTCTCCCGTGTGGTGTGCTCGCGTTCGACGTACGGGCGGTACACGTATTCGCGCAGGATCACTTCGCGGGGGACTTCGACCTGCATCGAGACCGAGTGGGCGATGATCGGCGGGTCGAAGCGCTCGACCATCCACATCTTGTTCTCGAGGAGGTTGGCGACGACGTCGCGGAACGGCCGACGGTGCAGCACAGCGTTGTCGGCGTTGCGGACTATCACCGGTATCGCATCGATCGCTTGAATCGCCATGGCGGGCCTACCTCCCCTCAAGAAAATAGCCCAGACGAGGCCTTCTCGCTGGGTAAGGCGGCGACGGCGCGTCCGCGACGTAGAAACGTACGGGGACGGCCGACTCCGGTCAACGGGTTTTTCTGCCTGATGCGGGATCTATTCGAGCGGACGGCGGTGCGGGAGTCGCCTGCACGCTGTCGTAGACTTCTCGCGACGGCCGAATCCCCACCACGGCCGCCTGCTCTCGTAGCTCAGGGGATAGAGCACCGCTCTCCTAAAGCGGGTGTCGCAGGTTCGAATCCTGCCGGGAGCACAAGTGACACGGCCGTGTATCCGCGGCATTCGGACGCATCCGCGCAGTTCGGCGACATCCGCGGCATTCATGAGCGCCGCGAACGTCGCCGAAGACCGCGGATGGTCGTGCCAGTCGCGTGCCGTCCCCGGATACGGTAGACGCCATGACTGCACAGACATCGGACGCACTCACGGTTCTCGTGACCGGCGCCAGCAGCGGAATCGGCGCGGACGTGGCACGGCAGATGGTGGCTGCCGGCCACCGCGTGTACGGCACCAGCCGCAACCCGGACACCGTCGAAGACCCGATCGCGGGCGTCACCTATGTGCGGCTCGACAACGCCGACTACGCCTCGGCCGCCGCGTGTGCCGCCGAAGTCGGCGCCGTCGACATTCTCATCAACAACGCGGGAGAGAGTGCGGCAGGCGCCTTCGAAGACACCCCGATGGACGCCGTCGAGCACCTGTTCGCCGTCAACGTGTTCGGTCCCGTCGCACTCACCAAGGCCGTCCTTCCCGGCATGCGGGAACGAGGCCGCGGCACCGTCGTGATGGTCGGCTCGATGCTCGCGAGCTTCCCCGTCGCCTTCCGCACCAACTACGCCGCGACCAAAGCCGCGCTCAAGGGGTACGCGATGGCGTTGCGTCGAGAAGTCGCGCCGTACGGTATCCGCGTCGTGACCGTCGAACCCGGCACCATCGCGACCGGTATCGGGGAGCGACGCACCATCCACATCGGTGACGACTCGCCGTATCGCGCCGAGTACGAGACGGTCGCCGCAGCCACCCGCGCCAACGAAGCCAACGGCATCTCCAGCACCGCGATGGCGAAAACCGTCGTGCAGGCTGCGCTCGCGGAACAGCCGAAACCGTTCTACGCCAGAGGAAACCGTGCGCCGGTCGTGTTCGCGCTGCAACGGGTCGCGCCGCGTCAGCTGGTACTCGACCTCACCGCGCGCATCCACGGCCTCGCGAAGATCCGTCCGTGAAGCCGGTAGCCCTCCGCGTCATCGGAATAGGTCCCGGAGGGCCGCGCCAGATCACGCTCGACGCCGTCGACGCCATCGCCGCGACGGACGTGTTCCTGATCCTCGACAAAGGCGACCGCACCTCCGAGCTGACCGGTGTGCGGCAGCAGATGCTCGACGCGCATGCTGCGCCCGGGCACACCGTCGTCGCCGTGCCGGATCCGCCGCGCGACCGCGACCCCGCCGACTACGCGACCGAAGTGCGCCGCTGGCACGCCGCCCGAGTCGACGCCATCGACGCCGCCCTCACCGCGCACCTGCCCGACGGCGGGACCGCGGCGTTCCTCGTCTGGGGCGACCCGGCGCTCTACGATTCGACGCTGCGTCTGACCGACGCCCTCGCGCGCCGGCGTCCGCTGTCCGTCGACGTCGTCCCCGGCGTCACGAGCGCATCGGCGCTCACCGCCGCGCACGGGATCGTCGCGCATGCGGTCGGCGAACCGATCCTCACCACCACCGGCCGACGACTCTCGTCCACACCGGACGGCGCCGACCAGAACCAGATCGTCATGCTCGACTCGTCACTCGCCTTCCGCGAGACCGCGGACCCCGACGACACCGTCTACTGGGGCGCCTGCCTCGGCACCGAGCACGAGGTCCTCGTCAGCGGCCGCGTCGCCGACGTGGCCGATGAGATCGCCGCCACACGTGCGCGAGTCCGCGACGAACTCGGCTGGATCATGGACATCTACCTGCTGCAGAAGGGCCGCGGATAGGGTCTCGAGCTCCGAGCTACCAGGGAGTGGACAGGGCGTCGAGGACGGCGTCGGCGATCTCGCTGCGGCAGATGACGAAGTCCGGCATGTAGGGCTGCGGATTGTTGTAGGTGATCGGGCGGCCGTCGATCCGGCTGCAGTGCAGACCCGCGGCGAGCGCCACGCCGACCGGAGCGCAGTTGTCCCACTCGTACTGGCCACCGGAATGCACGTACGCGTCGACGTCGCCGCGGACCACGGCCATCGCCTTCGCACCGGCCGAACCGATCTGCACCGCACCCATCCGCAGACGGTCGGCGACGGCGGCCGAATGGTACGAATGCCCGTACCGTGAGACGGCGAGCCGACCGGTGAGCGGCCCCATCACCTCGTCGACCGTGTCGCTGCGGAACAATTCGCCCTGCGCGGGCAACGACACCGCAGCCACCTCGGGGACGCCGTCGACGGCGAGCGCGACATGCACCGCCCAGTTGTCGGTGCCCAACGAGAACTCGCTGGTGCCGTCCAACGGGTCGATGATCCAGACACGACTCGTCGTCGACCGGTCGCCGACGTCCTCAGCCTCCTCGGAGAGCACCGCGTCGTGCGGGCGGTGCACGCGTAACACAGTCGAGATCCACGCCTGCGCGAGCATGTCTCCGACATCGCCGACGACACGGCCGTCGAGTAGGTCGCGGTGGCGGATGCCGTTCAAGATCTCACCCGCGCCCTCGGCGAGATGGGCGGCGAGGTCGGCATCGGAGAGGCGGACGGGCATCCGTCTACCAAATCACATCGGGTGCAAGACATGCCGCCGAAACCGGTCCACACTGGATACATGCCGGAACTTCCCGAGGTCTCCGCGATCGCCGCATACCTCGACTCGCGCACCGCGGGTCTGCCGATTCGTCGCGTGGACGTCGCATCACTGTCGGTCCTCAAGACGGCCGACCCGCAGTACACGGACCTGCCTGGGCGCACCGTGAGCGCCGTCGACCGCATCGGGAAATACCTGGTGATCCGCACCGTCCCCGGCCCCGAGCGCGGTCCGGGCGCGAGCGACCCGGAGATTGACCTGGTGATCCACCTCTCGCGCGCCGGATGGGTCCGATGGAGCAGCACCCTGTCGCAGACGCCGCCCCGCCCCGGTGGGAAGAGCCCCATCGCGCTGCGCGTGCACTGCGGACTGCCCGGTGAAGGCTTCGACGTGACCGAGGCAGGCACCCAGAAGCGGCTCGCCGCGTGGATCGTTCGCGACCCGTCCGACGTCGAACGCATCGCGACCCTCGGGCCCGATGTCCTCGCCGTCTCCCGCGAGGAGTTCGCCGCGATCCTGGGTGCGACGACGTCGCGCCTCAAGACCGTCCTCACCGACCAACGCACCATCAGCGGTGTCGGGAACGCCTACTCCGACGAGATCCTGCACACGGCGAGACTCTCCCCGTTCGCGTCCGCCAAGACCCTGGACGACGACCAGGTCGACAACCTCTACGAGACGACGCGGACCGTCCTCACCGAGGCCGTGCAGCGACTCGAGAGCCGCGAGGTCGCGACCATGAAATCGGAGAAGCGGACGGGGCTGCGCGTCCACGCCCGGACCGGGCTGCCCTGCCCGGTGTGCGGCGACACGGTTCGCGAGGTGTCGTACACCGACCGCTCGTTCCAGTATTGCCCTACCTGCCAGACCGGCGGGAAGGTTCTCGCCGACCGTCGGATGTCGCGGCTGTTGAAGTAGGAGTCCCGACACCGCGAGCAGCGGTGCGGAGATCGCAAACCGACACCGCTCAGGCGATACGACCGGCTATGGGCCGATGCTCGCTCTGGGCGGTGTCGGTTTGGGTGCCGGCGGTGATTGGGTGCCGGCCGTATTGATCGGGTGCTGGTGGTCAGCGCACCTTGGTGCGGATCAGGGCGACGTTGTAGTCATCCCACCGGGAAGCGTTGAAGTACAGTTCCGGTCCCGTACCGCGCAGCGCGGGCGACGACGGCAGCATCATCGGCGCGTACAGCTCGAGACTCGACGGAGCGATCCGCCGGCCGGCGCTCCACGGCCCCTGCGGGTGGTTCGCGGTGCGCAACTTGACGCCGTTCGGGCTGTCGAGCATCACGTACTTGTTCAGGTACGGGCTCCACGCCACCGACAGTTCGGTCACCGGGCCGCGGACGATCGCCGCGGGCCGAGCCGCGCCGCCCGCCCAGCGGGAACCGGTCCAGTACTGGTACTTGCCCGGATCGAGGATGTCGCCCGGGCGGAACCGCGCGATGTGTGCCGCGCCGAACCGGCCGTTCGGCGTGCCGTACTGGTAGACCCAGCCTGCGTCGTCACCGACGCCCTTCAGGTAGGCGCTCTGCTGGAACAGCGGGTTCACGTGGTTCACCGACGGCCACCCGGCGGGCAATGCCACGTCGACGCCTGCGTTCACCCGGATCGTGCTCTGCGGTGTGAACCAGCTGCGCCCGTTGTTCGACGATACGGCGGTCGCCGAGTAGTTCGTGAACCAGCGGCTCGGCGGGCCCCACGCGCGGACCGACATGTAGTTGACGTACTGTTTGCCGCCGATCGAGATGCCAGCGGTAGGGATCTTCGTCTTCTCGATACCGCTGAATCCGAACGCGCCGAACATCGGCCCCGCGTATCCGCGATGCTGCAGGGTGAGGCCATTCGCCAGATTCGTGTCCGTCGAGCGCAGCAACGTGTTGTTGCGCCATCCGCGGTCCTGCCGCAGGCAGTTCCCGAACGTGTCGCCGAACGCCATCAGCGTCTGGCCTCGCCCGTTGTCCCACGCGACGCCGACGTCGGTGCCGGAGATGCCGAACCGAGTGAACGTCTTGTTGCGGCTGAGCGGTCCGGTGACCCAGGAGATCGTCTTGGTGCGTCCGTTGTCGAAGTGCGGCAGCGGCTTCTGCGGTCCCTGTGCGGCGCCGCCGCGCGGAAAGCCGAGCGATCCGAAGTCGAACGGGAGTGGGATGCCTGTGCCGGAGTTGCTGCACGCGCCCGACGCCTGAGCGGGTGGCGGTGTGACGACGGCGGTCAGTGCTGCCGCGGCCATCGCTGCGGTAAGCGCGAAGGTCGTGATAGTTCGGGTGATTCGTCGCATCGCGTTCGGTCCTCTACCGGGGGAGGGGATAATACGGTCCCAATCAGTTGTACAGGCGAAGATCGTCGGAATGAAGCGATACCGCGAAGATCGTCCCATCACGATCTGGCAACCCGCGCAGGTATATTCGCTGCCATGTCGCGCGAGAAGATCATTATCACCGGCGCCAGCTCAGGACTCGGCGAGGGCATGGCGCGTCAGTTCGCGGCCCGCGGACGCAGCCTCGGGCTCGCCGCCCGACGGCTCGACCGACTCGAATCGCTCGCCGCCGAAATCGAGCCGGCCGCGCGGAAAGTCGCTGTCGCACAGCTCGACGTGACCGACGTCGACGCCGTCCCCGTCGCATTCGGGAAGCTCGCCGACGAACTCGGCGGTGTCGACCGGGTGATCGTCAACGCCGGACTGGGCAAGGGCGCGCCGATCGGGACGGGGAAGGCCGCCGCCAACATCGAGACCGTCCAGACCAACCTCGTCGGCGCCCTCACCCAGATCGAGGCCGCGCTGGCGATCTTCCGTGCGCAGGGCAGCGGCCACCTCGTCCTGGTCAGCTCGATGAGCGCCGTCCGCGGGCTCCCCAAGGCGCAGGCCGCGTACTCGGCGTCCAAGGCCGGCTTGGCCACGCTCGGCCAGGGGTTGCAGGCGGAACTGAAAGGCTCCGGCATCGTCGTCACCGTGCTGCTGCCCGGGTACATCGAGACCGACATCAACCGGGGCGTCAAGACCTCGATGATGACCGACACCGATGCGGGTGTCGCGGCGATGGTCAAAGCCATCGAAGCCGAGCCCGCACGCGCCGCCGTCCCCGGATGGCCGTGGACGCCGATCTCGTGGGCGTTGCGGTATCTCCCCGACGCGATCAGCGCACGCCTCATCTGACCCCGTCGAACGGCGAATTGCCGTGCGACAACATAGGGTTGAAGTATGTTGGGCTCCCGCACCGATGCCACCGGCGAATACGACATAACGGCGACTGTGTCGTGGCATGCGCTCGCCGCCCACTACCCGCACGTCTACGCACTGCATCTTCGTGAACTGTTCGCCATGGACCCCGAGCGCGGTTCGACGCTCGTGGTGGACGCGGGCGACCTGCACATCGATTACTCGAAGCACCTCGTCACCGGCGAGACGATCGAACTGCTGTTGAGTCTGGCGCGCGAAGCGGGCCTGGAAGACCGGCGCGACGCCATGCTCGCGGGCGAGCACGTCAACACGTCCGAGGATCGGGCCGCCCTCCACACCGCGCTGCGTCTGCCGCGCGACGCGGAACTCGTCGTCGACGGCCAGGACGTGGTGTCCGACGTGCACGCCGTCCTCGACGCGATGGGCGACTTCGCCGACCGGGTCCGCAGCGGCGACTGGGTCGGGCACACCGGCAAGCCGATCACCGACATCGTCAACATCGGGATCGGCGGCAGCGATCTCGGGCCCGCGATGGCCTACGAAGCGCTCCGCCACTATCGGCAGGACGGCCTGCACTGCCACTTCGTCTCCAACATCGACCCGGTCGACGTGCTGTCCACTCTCGACGCTCTGAACCCGGAGACGACGCTCGTCGTCGTCGCTTCGAAGACGTTCACCACGTTGGAGACCATCACGAACGCCGTCGCCGCGCGACGCTGGCTGCTCGCCGGCCTCGGCGTCGACGACGGTGCCGCCGACGTCGTCGCCAAGCATTTCGTCGCCGTCAGCACCAACGCCGACGAGGTCGCGAAGTTCGGTATCGACACCGCGAACATGTTCGGGTTCTGGGGGTGGGTCGGCGGCCGCTACTCGGTCGACTCGGCGATCGGCCTGAGCCTGATGATCGCCGTCGGCCGGGAACGGTTCGCCGAGTTCCTCGACGGCTTCCACACCGTCGACGAGCATTTCGCGACGCAGCCCCTCGAACGCAATGCGCCGGTCCTGCTCGGCATGATCGGCGTCTGGTACTCGAACTTCTTCCAAGCACAGTCGCAGGCGGTCCTGCCGTACGCGCAGGATCTCGCCCGGTTCCCCGCGTATCTGCAACAGTTGACGATGGAGTCGAACGGCAAGTCGGTGACCGCGGGCGGACGACCGGTCACCACCCCGACCGGCACCGTTTACTGGGGCGAGCCCGGCACCAACGGACAGCACGCGTTCTATCAGCTCCTGCACCAGGGCACGTGGCTGGTGCCCGCTGACTTCATCGGGTTCGCTCAGCCGACCGACGACCTCGACGGCGCCTCCGGCGGTTCGATGCACGACATCCTGATGGCGAACTTCTTCGCGCAGACCGAGGTGCTGGCGTTCGGGAAGCCCGCAGACGACCTCGCCGCCGAAGGCGTGCCCGCCGACCGCATCCCGCACAAGGTGATGCCGGGGAACCGGCCGTCGACGACGGTCCTCGCGCCGCGGCTCACCCCGGCAGTCCTCGGCCAGCTCATCGCGCTCTACGAGCACATCACGTTCGTCAAAGCGACGATCTGGGGCATCGACCCCTTCGACCAGTGGGGAGTCGAGCTCGGCAAGGAGAAGGCGAACGCCCTCGTCGAGGGCCTCACCGGCGACG
The DNA here is from genome assembly GCF_021739025.1 of Gordonia liuliyuniae. Lineage (GTDB taxonomy): Bacteria > Actinomycetota > Actinomycetes > Mycobacteriales > Mycobacteriaceae > Gordonia > Gordonia liuliyuniae. The sequence continues at coordinate 324,409 of NZ_JAKKOT010000003.1, forward strand.
CGGCGCCCGCGGCGTCGCACGATTCGTCGACCGACGCACTGGTCCGCTGGTATCGCGACCAGCGGGGACGCTGACGTACTAGCGGCCGAGCGGTCCGCGTCCCAGACGCAGCAGCAGCATCGCGAGGGTGTGCCCCTCCGAACCGAGGGCCGAGAAGCGGTCGAGAACCTTGACCTCGCGGCTGTGCACCAGCCGGGGCCCGCCGGTCGCCATCCGGTACGCGCCGATCTTCTTCGAGACGGCGCTGCGCCGCTGGATCGCGGCCAGGATGACCGCGTCCATCCGGTCGATCTCCAAGCGCAGGGTGTCGATGTCGTCGGGGAGGTCGGCGACGTCGGCGCTCAGGCCGTCGATTCCCAGGTCCCGGTTCGCCGGGTCGGTTGGCTCAGTCACGTCTATCGATTTTGCCACGCGTCGACCGCCGCGTGTCGCGAGACCGGCGTGGGACCGGCACCACGGCGCGCGGGGTGCGCGACAATGCTGGAATGCCGCACGCCCGCACGCTCGTCCCTGCACCCGCCGTCCCTGCAGCCGCCGTCGTCCCCATCGCCGGAGCCCTCCTCGTCGCGCAACTCGTCGTACGCGCATGGCTCGTCGCTCGCGGCAACTTCTACTGGGACGATCTCGTCCTCATCTCGCAGGCGTCGAGCGATCCGATCCTCAGCTGGGACTACCTCGGCACCAGCCACGACGGGCACTTCATGCCGGGAGCGTTCCTGGTGGCCGGAGTGTCGACGGTGATCGCGCCCGTCCAATGGTGGCTGCCCGCGGCGACCCTCGTCGTGCTGCAGGCGATCGCGTCCCTCGCGGTGTGGCGGATGATCCGGATCATCGCGCCGCGTGCGGGCGTGGCGGCGCTCGCAGCGTTCGCGTTCTATCTCTTCGTCCCGATGACGATCAGTGCGTATGTGTGGTGGGCGGCGGGCCTGAACACCCTGCCGATGCAGGCAGCGCTCGCGTATGTCGTCGGCAACGCGGTCGTGTTGGTGCGCGACGACGTGTCCGACGCTCGCCGGACCCGGCTCGTCGTCTGCGCGGTGGCCGCCTTCGTGGTCGCGCTCACGTTCTTCGAGAAGTCGCTGCTGATACTCCCCGTCGCATTCGTCGCGGCACTGCTCGCGACGCGCCGTCGGACCAACCGATTCGAGCATCCCGACACCGACTATCGGACGTCAGCGTTGACGGTGACGTTCACTCGGGCGCGCAACTTGTGGGCGATCCTCGGGACGGTGTTCGTGGCGTGGGCCGTCCTGTTCTTCGCGACCACCACCGCGACGGAGGGCAGCCATTCGTTCTCGCAGACGGCGCACCTGGTGTGGCGGAGCATCAACAACGCGATCGTCCCGTCGTTCGCGGGCGGGCCGTGGAATTGGGAGAGGTGGGTGCCGTCGCCGCCGATGGGTCTCGCGCCTGTCTGGATGATCGTGCTCGGCTGGGTGATCATCGCGGTGCTCGTCGTGTCGACGGTGCGCGCGACGCGCGGCGCCGTCGCCGTCTGGGTGTGCGCCGCGCTCTACGCCGTGCTCGCGCAGGCCCCCGTCCTGTGGACGCGGTCCGGCGAGTTCACCTCGCTCGAACTCGCGCAGACGATGAGGTATCTGCCCGACACCGCGCTCGTGTTCACCATCGCGTTCGCATTGATCGCGGCAGCTCCGAGCGCCAGCGGAACGCACGCCGCCGCATCCGAACCCGATCGGCGTCCGACGATCGCGGTGGCCGTCGGAGCGGTGCTGCTGGTCGTTTCGTCGATGATCGCCACGAGCGCGTACTCGACGTCGTGGCGCGAGGACCCCACCGCCGACTATCTCGCGAACGCGCGCCAGGCGATGAAGGACAACGCGGGGCGCACCATGTTCGACCAGGCGGTCCCGTTGGAGGTGCTGCTCCCGGTGGCCTACCCGGACAACCAGATCAGTCGGATCTTCGGGCGCCTCCCCGAACGGCCGGAGTTCGGGTCGTACACCGACGACCTCGTCGTCCTCGACCCGACCGGTAAGGCGACGCAGGGGGCGGTCACGCGAGCACGGACGATCGAGCCCAGTGCGGGCTCGTGCCGCAGGCCGGGCATCGCGGGACCGGAGCGGTTGGCGCTCGACGGGCCGCTCCTCGACCTCCAGTGGACCTTGCAGATCAGCTATTGCGCGGACCGCGACGGCGAGATCGAACTGCGGCTCGACGGAGGCGATCCGTTGCAGATACCCGTCCAGTCGGGTCTGCACGTGGTGTATGCGCAGTTGACCGGGCACGGCGACGGCGTGCAGATCCGTCCGGTCACGCCCGGACTGCACCTGCACACGGGTGAGGGCCGGGTCGGGAACGCGGTCATGGCCGGACTGGCGCCGTAGTCGCTCGGGACTAACTCTCCGCGAAGCGGCGCAACAGCAGGTCGGAGCCGGTGCCGGGCTCATCATGCTGACTGTGTCTGCCGAGATCGTAGCCGGATCGGATGACGTCGTCGTGCGCTTCGGTGAGTACGACGCGACACCAGCCGTCGTCGTCCTTGTCGGACCTCGCGGGTAGCCTGGCTAGGCGATGAACTCCTCGAACTCTCCTGCGCCCGGGCCAGCTGCCGCCGATCTCACCGACCGCGGTCGAGAGCTGCTCGACGGGCTCAACCCGCAGCAGCGCGCGGCCGTCCTCCACCAGGGCGTGCCGCTGTTGATTGTGGCGGGTGCGGGTTCGGGGAAGACCGCGGTGCTCACGCGCCGCATCGCGTTTCTGCTCGCCGAACGGGATGTGACGCCCGGCCAGATCCTGGCGATCACGTTCACCAACAAAGCGGCGGCCGAGATGCGCGAACGCGTCATCGACCTGGTCGGTCCGCGGGCCGCCTACATGTGGGTGTCCACGTTCCACTCGACGTGCGTCCGAATTCTCCGCGCGCAGTCTGGACTGCTGGGCAACCGCAACTCGAACTTCTCGATCTACGACGCCGACGACTCCCGTCGGCTCCTCGGCATGGTGATCCGCGACCTCGGGCTCGACGCGAAGAAGTTCAGTCCGCGCGGCGTCGGCACCGTGATCTCCAACCACAAGAACGAGCTCGTCGAGCCCGACGAGGCCGCCGCGCAGGCTTCGGCAGGCGACCAGCCCGATCCGACGGCGCAGACGATCGCCGAGATCTACGCCGAGTACCAGCGTCGCCTCGCCTCGGCTAACGCCTTCGACTTCGACGACTTGATCGGCGAGACGGTGTCGCTGCTGCAGCGACATCCGGAGGTCGCCGAATACTATCGTCGCCGCTTCCGCCACGTGCTGATCGACGAGTACCAGGACACCAACCACGCCCAGTACGTCCTCGTCCGCGAACTCGTCGGCGACGAGCCGACCGCATCGGATAGCCCCGGAGGGGCGGTCGCACCGTCGGAACTATGCGTTGTCGGCGACGCCGACCAGTCGATCTATGCCTTCCGTGGCGCGACGATCCGCAACATCGAAGAGTTCGAACGCGACTACCCGAACGCCGAGACGATCCTCCTCGAACAGAACTACCGGTCCACGCAGACCATCCTGTCGGCGGCCAACGCCGTCATCTCCCGTAACACGGGGCGTCGCGACAAGCGCCTGTGGACCGACTCCGGCGACGGCGAACTCATCACCGGGTACGTCGCGGACTCCGACCGCGAGGAGGCCGCGTTCATCGCCAAGGAGATCGAGCAGCTCGTCGACTACTCGATCGGTGGTTCGGCGAGCCACACCTACGCCGACGTCGCCGTCTTCTACCGAACCAACACGGGTTCGCGCGCACTGGAAGAAGTCTTCGTGCGGCACGGCATGCCGTACAAGGTGGTCGGCGGGACCAAATTCTACGAACGCAAAGAGGTGCGCGACATCGTCGCCTACCTGCGTGTGGTCTCCAACCCCGATGACCAGGTGAGCCTGCGCCGCATCCTCAACACTCCGCGACGCGGCATCGGCGACCGTGCCGAAGCGTGCGTGGCGGTCCACGCGGAGAACCTCGGCGTCAGCTTCTATCAAGGCCTGCTCGACGCCACGGAGAACCGCGTCGCACTGCTCAATACACGCGCCGTCAAACAGATCACCGCATTCGTCGAGCTCATCGAAGGGCTCCGCAACGACTTCCTCATGTCGTTCGGTGCGGTCGGCGGCGCAGCGGACGAAGCGGTCGCCGACGCGACCACCGAGGGCGCCGACATCGGCGACCTCGTCGACGCGATCATCGACCGGTCCGGGTATCGCAGTGAACTCGAAGCGTCCAACGACCCGCAGGACGGCGCCCGACTGGACAACATCAACGAACTCGTCGCAGTCGCCCGCGACTTCAGTCTGGAGGCCGCGCAGCGCGCCGAAGCCGACGACGAGACCGCCGCCGACCCGGACGCGCCCGCTCCCGCGGAGGAGGGCGAGCCCGAACCCGGTTCGCTTGCCGCCTTCCTGGAGAAGGTGTCCCTCGTCGCAGACGCCGACCAGGTGCCCGACGAAGGCGACGGTGTCGTCACCATGATGACGCTGCACACCGCGAAGGGGCTTGAGTTCCCGGTCGTGTTCGTCACCGGCTGGGAGGACGGACACTTCCCGCACATGCGCGCGCTCGGCGACCCGAACGAGCTCAGCGAGGAACGACGACTCGCCTACGTCGGGATCACCCGAGCCCGGCAGCGCCTCTATCTGACGCGCGCGATGTCCAGAGCCTCCTGGGGGCAACCGGTGTCGAACCCGGAATCGCGCTTCCTGCAAGAGATCCCGCAACACCTCATCGACTGGCGACGCACCGAGCCGCGTCGCGCACCGCGGGAGTCACGGGGCGCGTTCGGCTACTCGTCGAGCAGTGGTTCCGGCTTCGGCAGTTCAGGCTTCGGGGACTCGGGGAATCGCCGGTCGTCGTTCGGCTCGCCCGATCCCACACGTGCCCGCAGCAAGGTCGTGCACTACGACATCGGGGACCGCATGAACCACCCCAAGTTCGGGATGGGCAAGGCCGTCGCGAAGGAGGGCAGTGGCATCACCGAACGGATCACGTTCGACTTCGGCGGCTCCGTCGGACGCGTCACGCTGATGACCGCCGGTGGTCTGCCGGGCGAGAAGCTGTAGAGCGCTCAGCGCTCGTTTCCGCACCCTCACCTACGTTGTCGCACCCTCAATGCGTCTTAGCCGCCTGAGCGGAGCTTGCTAAGACGCATTGAGGCTGCGACGAGAGAGCTGAGGCTGCGGCAACAGGGTTGAGGGGGTGGCCGCCGGTGTGCGGCGGGTCAGCCGTGGAGGGCGGACAGGCGGACGCCCTGCGCGGCGAGCCAGACGGCGGGATCGATCTTCATCTTGCCGCCCTTCCACACCTCGAAGTGGACGTGCGGTCCGGTGGAGAAACCTTCGCTGCCGACGACGGCGATCGTATCGCCCGCGGTGACGTGCTGGCCCTTCGAGACGTGCACACCCGACGACGACATGTGGCCGTACATCGTGATTGTGCCGTCCGGAGCCTTGATCTGCACCCAGTTGCCGTAGCCGGACGCCGGGCCCGCCTCGACGACGACGCCGTCGGTCGCCGCGTGGATCGGGGTGCCGAGCGGCGCGGCCAAGTCGATGCCCCCGTGGAAGGCGCCCCATCGCGGCGCGAACGCCGACGTCAGGTCGTAGCCCCCCAACGGGATCGGGCTCGCCACTTTGGGCCTGAGCTTCGCTTCGCGGGCGGCGGCTTTCGCCTTGGCGAGCTTCGCGCCCTGCGGAAGCTGATCGTCGAAGACGCTCATATCTGATTCGGGGGTCGACGCGGCGATGCCGGGACCGAGGTCTGTGCCGGTGCCCGCCGCGGCGAGCGTCACATCGGGGGCGGGCGGTTCGGCGGTCGGCGTCGACTGCTGCGCGCCCGAGCCGGACAGTGCGAACGCGCCCGCGCCTGCGGCCATCGCGACCAGTGCGGTGCGCGCTTTCAACGCGGAGGACGGCGCCCGGAGGCGGTGGCGACCGCGAGGTTCGGGATGCGACGTCGTCGTGGTCACCGAAGCGGTGGGCGTCGGAATGTCGCCGTCGGCGACGGGGATCTCGGTGGTGGACACCGCGTCGTTGCACGGGGTGGCGCCGAGCCCGAGCCGGAGGCTGCGGGAGGGAAGCGGAATGTCGAGGGTGGCGGGTTCTTCGACGACGGGAGCGGTGGGGTTCTCCGAGCGCAAAGCGCTACCTGCTGCCACCGTCTGCTCACCTCGTATCGTGCCTGGTCTCTGTGACCATCCTGTTACCAACCCAGTTGACGGTAACCAACAGTCCGCCTGAAGTCCACCTTGGGCGAGGACTGAGTGAGATGGGGCACAAGGTTCGCACCGAGTGCGAAGCGACGCGGGCAACAGGATTACAGTCCGTTATGGTCCGCGTTACACCGAAGCGGACGAAACTTACTTCAGATGGTGAGCTGAATGGATCTCTTCGAATACCAGGCGAAGGAACTGTTCGCCAAGCATGGGGTACCCACCACACCGGGTCGGGTGACCGATACTGCCGCTGATGCACGGGCGATCGCCGAGGAAATCGGCAAGCCCGTCATGATCAAGGCGCAGGTCAAGGTCGGCGGACGTGGTAAGGCGGGTGGCGTCAAGTACGCCGCGACCCCCGATGACGCACAGACACACGCTGAAAACATCCTCGGGCTCGATATCAAGGGCCACGTCGTCAAGCGACTTCTCGTCGCGGAAGCCAGCGACATCGCCGAGGAGTACTACATCTCGTTCCTGCTCGATCGGTCCAACCGCACCTACCTGGCCATGTGCTCGGTGGAAGGCGGCATGGAGATCGAAGAGGTCGCCGCGACGAAGCCGGACCGCCTGGCCCGCATCGCCGTCGACGCGGTCAAGGGCGTCGACCTGGCGTTCGCGCGTCAGATCGCCGAGGCAGGCCACCTGCCGGCCGAGGTCCTCGACGCAGCAGCCGTGACCATCCAGAAGCTGTGGGAAGTCTTCATCAACGAAGACGCCAGCCTGGTCGAGGTCAACCCGCTGGTCCGCACCCCCAATGACGAGATCCTCGCCCTCGACGGCAAGGTGACCCTCGACGAGAACGCCGACTTCCGTCAGCCCGGCCACGCCGAGTTCGCCGACAAGGAAGCGACCGATCCCCTTGAGCTCAAGGCCAAGGAGAACGACCTCAACTACGTCAAGCTCGACGGACAGGTCGGCATCATCGGTAACGGTGCGGGTCTGGTCATGTCGACGCTGGATGTCGTCGCATACGCAGGCGAGAACCACGGCGGCGTGAAGCCCGCCAACTTCCTGGACATCGGCGGCGGCGCTTCGGCCGACGTCATGGCCGCGGGCCTGGACGTCATCCTCGGTGACGAGCAGGTCAAGAGCGTCTTCGTGAACGTCTTCGGTGGCATCACCGCGTGCGACGCGGTCGCCAACGGCATCGTGGGCGCCCTCGAGAAGTTGGGCGACGGCGCGAGCAAGCCGCTCGTCGTCCGCCTGGACGGCAACAAGGTCGAAGAGGGTCGCAAGATCCTGGCCGACGCCAACCACCCGCTGGTGACCCTGGCGGAGACCATGGACGCCGGCGCCGACAAGGCCGCCGAGCTGGCGAGCAAGTAGGAGCCGGAAAACATGTCGATCTACCTGAACAAGAACAACAAGGTCATCGTCCAGGGCATCACCGGCGGCGAGGGCACCAAGCACACCGCGCTGATGCTCAAGGCAGGCACCAACGTCGTCGGCGGCGTCAACGCCCGCAAGGCAGGCACCACCGTGTCGCACGTGGACGCTGACGGCAACGACGTCGAGCTGCCGGTCTTCGGCTCCGTCGCCGAAGCCATGGAGTCCACCGGCGCCGACACGTCGATCGCCTTCGTTCCGCCCGCGTTCTCCAAGGACGCGATCATCGAAGCCATCGACGCCGAGATCCCGCTGCTCGTGGTGATCACCGAGGGCATCCCGGTGCAGGACTCGGCGTACGCCTGGGCCTACAACGTGGAGAAGGGCGCCAAGACCCGCATCATCGGTCCGAACTGCCCGGGCGTCATCACCCCGGGTGAGGCGCTGGTCGGCATCACGCCGAACAACATCACCGACAAGGGTCCCATCGGCCTGGTCTCCAAGTCGGGCACCCTCACCTACCAGATGATGTACGAGCTGCGTGACCTCGGCTTCTCGACCGCCATCGGTATCGGCGGCGACCCGGTCATCGGCACCACGCACATCGACGCCATCGAGGCGTTCGAGGCCGACCCCGAGACGAAGCTGATCGTCATGATCGGTGAGATCGGCGGCGACGCCGAAGAGCGTGCGGCCGAGTACATCAAGGCGAACGTCTCCAAGCCGGTCGTCGGCTACGTCGCGGGCTTCACCGCCCCCGAAGGCAAGACGATGGGTCACGCGGGAGCGATCGTGTCCGGCAGCGCCGGCACCGCGCAGGCGAAGAAGGAAGCTCTCGAAGCCGCAGGCGTGAAGGTCGGCAAGACCCCGAGCGAGACCGCTCGACTCGCACGCGAACTCTTCGAAGCCCTGTGATTCGGTAACGAGGATCGCGTTCACCCGAACGCATGCCGCGACGCCCCGATCGGCCGCAAGCCGATCGGGGCGTCGTGCATTTCTGGCATGATCAGTCAATGATCCAGAGCCTGATCGCGGAGACCGTGGGGCGGGCGGTCGCGTTGCCGGGCAAGACGATCCGCTTCGTCCTGTCCGAAGCGCTCACCTACCTCACCGAGGAGATCGACCTGACCGGGGTCCTATTGACCGGCGTCGACCTGAATCGGATCGTCGCAACCCTCGACGTCAATGCCGTGATCGAGAAGATCGATCTGAACAAGCTCCTCGAGACTGTGGACCTGAACACGCTCCTCGAGACTGTCGACCTGAACGCGGTCCTGGACTCCGTCGACCTGCCCAGGCTCCTCGCCCGACTCGACTTGGACGCGCTGCTCGCCGACCTCGACTTGGATGCGCTGCTCGACCGGGTGGACGTCGACGCTCTTCTCGACGGTGTCGACATCTCGTCCATGGTGCGCGGTGCGAGCACCACGGTGACCACGGAGATGATCACCGACGTCCGCGGCGGGAGCGAACGCGCCGACGACGCCGTCGAGAACCTCGTGGGACGGATGCTCCGGCGGAAGGCACGCGATGAATGACCGGCAAGCGCCGGTATCGGTGCGCGACGCGGGCATCGTCAGCCGGTCACTGGCGGCAGGCGTCGACCTCGTCGTGGTCCTCGTGCTGATGAGCGGCAGCTATCTCACGATCGCGTTCGTCATGTTCGCCGTCGACGTGCGCGACTTCAGCTTCCCGACCGTTCCGTGGATCTTCACCGCGACCGGATTCTTCGTCGCGTCGGCCGCCTACCTGTTCGTGTGCTGGTCCGTCACCGATCGCTCCGTGGGCCACGCGGTGCTCGGGTTGCGCGTCGCGAATTCCAAAGGCGGCCGCGTGCGGGTGCACTGGCTTCTGCTGCGCGCCGTGTTCTGCACGGTGTTCCCCTTCGGGTTGGCGTGGGTCGCGCTGTCGCCGCGCCGGCGATCGCTCCAGGACATCGTGCTGCGGACCAGGGTGGTGTACGCGGAGTGACGCCGACGCCGGGATAGAGTTCACCTCGACGATCCCTTACGATCCGGCGAGGAGCGGCGGTGCCCGAGCGTGCTGAACCCGATGCGGTGCCGGGGACGCGTCGTTCGCAGGCCAAAGCCGCACGACGGGCCGAGCTGATCTCCGCGGCCGCGCGACAGATGGCGCGCAGCGGATTCGCCGCCGTCCGGTTGGAGGACATCGGTGCGGAGGCGGGCGTCAGCGGTCCCGCGATGTACCGACACTTCAAATCGAAGATCGATCTCCTCGACCAGATGCTGCTGGACATCAGTGAGCGGCTGCACGAGGGCGGTGAGAGGGTCGTCGCCGCGGGTGGTGAGCCCGCCGACGTCCTGGTGCGGCTCATCGAATTCCACATCGACGTCCTCGTCACCAAGCCCGACCTGATCACCGTGCAGGACCGTGATCTCACGTCGATGACGCCCGACGCCAACCGGACCGTCCGTTCGCTGCAGCGTCGGTACGTCGAACGCTGGGTGGACGTCCTCGTCGACGCGGTGGGGGACGGCCTCGCCCGGGACGAGGCGCGGGTGCGTGTCCATGCGGGCTTCGGTCTCCTCAACTCGTCGCCCCGACTGCCGCGGTATCCCGAGCCGGCGCTGCGCGAGTTGTTGACCGCGATGGCGCTGGGTGCGCTGCACGCGAGTTCGGGAGCGGAACCCGACCACCCTAACTAGAACGTGTTACAGTTCACCCATCTGCTGAGTGATTCGGGAAGGCGTGCGCCAATGGGACAGTTCGACGGTCAGGTCGTGTACATCACGGGCATCGCACGAGGTCAGGGACGCAATCATGCGATCCGATTCGCGCGTGAAGGTGCGGCGATCATCGGGATGGACATCGCCGACCGCGTTGCTGACCACACGACGTACCCGCCGGCGACGGCCGACGATCTCGCCGAGACGATCAAGCTCGTCGAACTGGAGGGCGGCAAGGTCCTGGCCCGCCGGGGCGACACTCGCGACCTGGCATTCCAGCAGGAACTCGTCGCCGACGGTGTCGAACAGTTCGGCCGTCTCGACCACGTCGTCGCGAATGCGGGCATTCTGTCGTGGGGCCTGTCGTGGGAGCAGACCGAAGAACAGTTCACCGACCTCATCGACGTCAACCTGGTCGGCACCTGGAAGACGCTCAAGGCGTCCATCCCCGCGATGCTCGAAGCCCGCAACGGCGGCAGCATCACGGTGATCTCGTCGTGCGCCGGACTCAAGGCGATGCCCGCACAGGTCGGGTACGCGTCGTCGAAGTTCGGTCTGCGTGGACTCGCTCAGGCCGTCGCAAAAGAGCTGGGCGACAAGCATATCCGTGTCAACTCGGTGCACCCGTACGCCGTCAACACCCCGATGGGTGTGGAAGACAAGTCGGCCTTCGAAGCCTTCGAGACCTGGGGTCGCCACTTCCCGTCGATGATGGATCACTACCCGGTCGCCAGCGTCGACGACCTCAGCGACGCCGTCATCTACCTGGCGACCGCCAAGGCCGTCACTGGAGCCGAGTTCCAGATCGACATGGGCTCGTCCAAGGTCTGAGCGGCCCCGCCGCCGATCAGCCTTCGCGGATGGTCATCGAGGCCAGTCGGCCGCCCGCGACGTCGAAGACGAACGTCGACAGTCCGTTCGCGTGGGTGCTGCGCCAGTCGGCGACGACGGTGACAACCGAGCCATCGACGTGCGTGTCGGTCACGGTCATCGTCCCGGTGGCTCCGATGAACTCCTTGTCACTCCACGCTTTGATCTCGTCGCGGCCGGTGAAGACGCGGCCCCAGTCGTCGACGAATCCGTCGTCGGTGAAGGCGTTCAGGAAACCTTGTTCGTCATGGCGGTTCACCGTGTCGATGAAATCGGTGACTGGGACGGGGATCGGTGTAGTCATGCTCGTCCTTTCGTAGTGCGGCAGATGATCAGCGGGTCGTGTAGCCGCCATTGGCGAAGATCGTCTGGCCGGTGATCCACCAGCCGTCCGTTGCCAGGAAGCTGACGATCGGGGCGATGTCCTCGATCTGGGTCAGCTGGTTGCCCATGGCCTGCGACTTGTGGAACTCGACGCGCTCGGGCGTCTCCTGGCCGTAGAAGAATGGAGTGTCCATCGGGCCGGGGGCGATCGCCGTCACCGAGATGCCGCGCGGTGCATACTCTTTGGCTGCGGCCCGGGTGAAGTGTTCGACGGGGCTCTTTCCGCCCGCGTACGTCGAGTACCCGTCCGTGAAGGCGGCAAGCAGAGCGGTGACGATGGTGATGATCTTGCCGCCGTCGTGCAACGTGCGCCCGGCTTCCTTGATGAAGAAGTACGCGGACTTCGCGTTGATGTCGAACATGCCGTCGTACTCGGACTCGGTGGTCTCGGCGATCGGCTTGCGCAGCACTTTGCCGACGGTGTTGACGGCGACGTCGAGTCCGCCCAGCGCGGCGACTGCGTCGTCGAAGACCCGAGCGACGGTGTCGGGGTCGGTCAGGTCACCGGTCAGTAGGACGCCGGTGCGACCGGCGGCCTGCACTGCTGCGAGGGTCGCTTCGGCTTCGGGCCGCGAGCCTTCGCTGTTGTAGTGGATGGCGACGTCGGCGCCGGCGGAGGCCGCTTGACGGCTGATGAGTCCGCCGAGGTTCTTTCCTCCGCCGGCGACGAGGATCTTGCGTCCCTCGAGTGGGTATACGGTCATGGTGCCTCCTGTATATCGTTGATATGTAGAACTATAGCGACGATACATGATTAGTGTAGCGGTGTGCCAGAGGTAGCGAAGAGCGATACACGCGCGCAGTTGATGGAGGCTGCCGCGGAGTTGATTGCGGCCTCGCCCGGCGAGGACTTCTCCCTCCGGGACGTCTGCGACCGGGTCGGGGTGCGCATGCCGACGCTCTATCACTTCTTCGGCAGCAAGCAGGGATTGATCGACGCCGTCGTCGAGCACGGGTTCGAGTTGTATCTCGAGGCGAAGCGCGACCAGGAGTCCAGCGGAGATCCCATCGCGGACATCCGCGGCGGCTGGGACGCGCACGTCCGTTTCGGGCTGGAGAACCCCGGGTTCTACACGCTCATGTACGGCAAGGTGAGGCCTGGCTATTCGCCTGCGGCCCAAGCGAAGCCGACGATGCTGCTGATGAAGCTGACCGAACGGGCCGCGGCGGAGGGCAGGCTAGCGGTATCGCCTGAGCAGGCGGCGGCGCACATCCTGGCGGCGAACATCGGCGTGACCCTGCGCGGGATCATTCTCGCCGAGTCGGATCCGGAGCTGTCGGTAGCGATGCGGGAGGCGACGATTGCAGGCATTACCGGAGAAGGCGGCGGTAGTGCGTCGAGTGATGACGTCCGTCGAGTGGCCTCCCTCGCATCAGGGGTGCCGGAGGTGTTGGGGGAAGCCGAGACCGCCCTGCTGAGTCAATGGTTACGGCGGCTCGCCGATCACCTGGATTGACCGAGTGACCTCAAGTTCCCCGCTCAGCGGCGGCATGCGCGCACAAGGCGATGTCGACGCTGAGCGGGGAACTTGAGGTCAGCTAGGCGGAAGTCAGTCCTGCCAGAGCGCGGCGGGATCGGTGGCGGTGCGGGCGGGCGGCTCCGGCGTGACGGTTGCCGAGCGGGAGAAGCGGGGCGCCACCTGTGCCTGGGTCACGCCGTCGATGTCCACCAGGGTGCCGCGGGCGGCCAGATGGGGATCGTTCGGCGCTTCCTGCCAGTCCAGGATCGGCGAAGTGCACGCATCGGTGCCCTCGAAGATCGCGGCCCACTCGTCGCGCGTCTTCGTTCTGAACGCGTCGGTGAAGATCTGCTTCAGCTCGCCCCACTTGGCGACGTCGTTCTGGCCCGGAATCGCTTCCGGGTCCAAGCCGAGGCCGTTGAGCAGTTCCGCGTAGAACTGCGGTTCGATGGCACCGACTGCCATCCATTTGCCGTCCGAACATTCGTAGACTTCGTAGTAGGGGGCACCCGTGTCGAGCAGATTGACCCCGCGTGCGTCCTGCCACAGGCCGGTGCCACGGAACGCCCACATCATCTGGCCGAGTGCCGACGCGCCGTCGACCATCGCGGCGTCGATGACCTCGCCCTTGCCGGAGACGCTGCGCTCGACGAGCGCCGCGAGGACACCCATCACGAGGAACATCGAACCGCCGCCGAAGTCACCGACGAGGTTCAACGGCGGGGTCGGGCGCTCTTCCCTGCGCCCGATCGCGTGCAGCATGCCGGTCAGCGAGATGTAGTTCATGTCGTGTCCGGCGAGCTCGGAGCGCGGACCGTCCTGACCCCAGCCGGTCATCCGGCCGTAGATCAGCCTGTCGTTGACCTTCGCGAGATCGTCCGGACCGAATCCGAGACGCTCCATGACGCCCGGACGGAAGCCTTCGAGGACGACGTCGGCCTTCCCGACGAGGTTCAAGATCGTCTCGCGGTCGGACGGGTTCTTCAAGTTCGCTTCGACGACGCGACGGCCGCGCAGCATGGCGTCGGCCTTGCGGTTCGGATCCGGCAGGTCGCCGGGGCGCTGGACGCGGATCACGTCGGCGCCGAGATCGGCGAGAAGCATCGCGGCGTGCGGTCCCGGGCCGATGCCCGCGAACTCGATGACACGGATGGAGGCCAGGGGGCCGGAACGGCCCGACGGGGCGCGATCGGTCGACGTAGACATGAGAATTCCTCTGCGAATCGGACGTGTGCTGAATCACCTACTCCGACTCAGCATTACACACACCGCATCGGTGTATCAGCTGCGGGCTCGGCTATGGGGAAACGTCGACGGGCCTATGGCGACGGCGGACACGTCGGTAGGGTTACTGGAATGACCCCTGCGCTCGAATTGGGGGCCCGGGTGTGGAGCGACTTGATCGACAGAGATCTGACGATCGTCGTACCGGTCGGGGCCGTCGAACAGCATGGACCGCATCTGCCCGTCGACACCGACGGTCGGATCGCCACCGACATCGCCCGCCACGCAGTCGAATCGGTGGCCGACGGCGACGTCCTCCTCGCGCCGGCCATCGCCTACGGCGCGTCCGGTGAACACGAGGGGTTCCCCGGGACGGTGTCGATCGGCGCAGACGTGCTCGAACGGCTGATCGTCGAGTACGGCCGGAGCGTGTGCCGATGGGCCGCCCGCGTCGTGTTCGTGAACGGGCACGGCGGCAATGCGCTCGCGCTGGCCGCAGCCGTCGCACTCCTCCGATACGAGGGACGCGACGCGGCGTGGTGGCCGTGCGCTTTCGCGGACGCCGACGCGCACGCAGGCGACACCGAGACGTCGCTGCTGCTGTCGATGAGCCCGGGCGCGGTGCGCGTCGACGCGGTCGAGGCCGGCGTCACGACGCCGGTCGCCCAGCTGATGGACGGGCTGCGTTCCGGCGGTGTCGCCGCGGTCAGCCCGAACGGGGTCCTCGGGGATCCGACGTCCGCCGACGCTGCCCGCGGCGCGGCGATGCGCGCGGCGGGCGCGAGCGCACTCGCGACGTCATTGCAGGCGTGGACCGTGCGCGACGACGGGCGGCTCGCGTGAACGCAGGCACGGCAGGCCCGGCGACGACGTCGCTGCCCGCCGGATTCCAGGTGCAGATCGATCCGCGGTGCGCGCGCGGCGGAAACCTGCGCCACCTCGTCGGCGGTTCGCCGTTGCGGGTGATGAAACTGTCCGACCCGGCGTTGGGAATGACGTCGGGTGACGGCCGGATCGCAGTACACGACACCGGAACGCAAATTCTCGCGCGCCGACTGCTCGATGCGGGCATCGCTCACCCGCGTCCCATGTCCGGCCCCGACGTCTCCGATGTGACCGTGGTGATTCCGGTGCACGGCAACCAGGCCGGGATCGACCGCCTGCTCAGCGCGCTCGGCGACGTCGAAGTGATCGTCGTCGACGACGCCTCCGACGAGCCGATCCGTGTGCCTGCCGGAGTCCGGTCGATCAGATTCGACGACAATCAGGGGCCGGCCGCGGCCCGAAACGCGGGAACCGCAGCGGCCGACACCGAGTTCGTCGCGTTCCTCGACTCGGACACCGTCCCGGAGAGCGGGTGGCTGACGATGCTGCTCGGCCATTTCGCGGACCCCGCGGTCGCGATCGTCGCACCGCGGATCGTTGGTCTCGGCATGGTCTGCAGCGGTGCGCAACAACCGGATTCGTCGGCCGTCGCCGAATACGCCAACCGCTTCTCCTCGCTCGACATGGGGCCGCGGGAAGCTCTCGTCGCTCCGGGCAGCCCCATCGCGTACGTGCCGAGCGCAGCGATGGTGATCCGCCGTGACGCATTCCTCGGCTTCGACGAGTCGCTGCGCGTCGCCGAGGACGTCGACCTGTGCTGGCGGACCCACGAGCACGGCTGGCGAATCCGGTACGACCCCATTGCGTCGGTCGGCCATGACCATCGAGAGACGTTGCGCGCCATGCTGAATCGGCGACGATTCTATGGGACGGGCGGTGCGGAGCTGGCGCTCCGGCACGGTGCGCTGGCTGCGCCGGTCGTCACGACGGTGCCGCTGGCCGCAGCGGTCATCGGGTTGATGATGCGCAGCCGGTGGGGCGCGCTGGTCGCCGCAGTGATCCTCGCGTTCGTGTACCGGCGGACGCGCCGGCTGCTCGGCGACGTGCCACGGGCACGGGCGATCGCCGCCCAGAACACGGCGCGCGCCGTCGGTTTCGGTCTGCTGCAGGCGTGCGCGGCGGTGCTGCGGCACTACTGGCCCGTGTCGTTGCTCGCGTTCGCGTGCAGCCGTCGCTTCCGTCGCTGGTTGCCGTGGGTCGCGGTTGCCGAAGCGGTCGCGATGTGGGTGCGCTGTCAACTCGTCGACCCGGAGGCTCCGGTGATGAGCCCACTGCACTACGCCGCTTACCGCCGTCTCGACGACCTCGCGTACGGGGCAGGGCTGTGGCAGGGTGCGCTGAAACGTCGCGATGTCGGTGCGCTGCGCCCAGTGATCTCCCGGTGACCCGGTGAGTCCCCACCCGGCGAGCGCCGACGTCGTGATCGTCGGGGCGGGGTCGGCCGGATGCGTGCTCGCCGAACGGCTGTCGCGAGACCCGTCGCGTGCAGTGACTGTGCTCGAACGCGGGCCCCGCGGACCGTTCGCGGCTCCGCTCGACCGTCTGCCCATCGATTCGCCCGACCGGGCGACGCCGATCGTCGAACGCGGCGGCAGGCCGGTGGTGCGGGGCAGCGGGGTCGGCGGGTCGTCGGCGATCAACGGCGCCTATTTCCTCCGCGGACACCGCGACGACTACCGGTCGTGGCCGTGGAGCGGTGACGAGGTCGACTCCGCGTTCGATGCCGCCGCCGCGTCGATGCGGGCGACCCCGTTCGCCGACGACGAACTCGGCGTGCTGGCGCGTACGTTCGAGGCCGCGTGCGGTGGGCCCGTGAACACCGGGCCGTGGCCGAGCGACGGGCTGAACCGGGTGTGGAGCAACCGCGTCGACGGCGCGCGGTGGACCGCCGGGCACGTTCTGTCTGCGGCGGCGGGCCGGCCCGGGTTGACGATCCGACCCGGTGTCGACGTCGTCGCGTTGGAGACGTCCGGGGACGAGGTGGTCGGAGTCCGCGTGGCGACCGGGGAACTGATCGAGGCAGGCGAAGTGATCGTCTGCGCGGGCACGCTCGGCACCGCGCGACTCGTCGCACCGCTGGTCGGTCCGCTGCCTGTCCACGAGCACGCCGAACGGATCGTGCGATTCACGCCGCGGACGGCGCTGCGAGCTCCCGCATTGCTGCAGACTGTGCTGCACGTCGACGGGCTGGAGATCAGGGCGTACGGAGACGACTTCGCGGCGTTCACCTCGCTGGAGCCGACCGGGGCGCCGATCGGTGTCGCCGACATGGCGGGCACCTCGGGTGTCGTCGACGGCGAATCGATCGATCTGGGCGTGCCGGACGCGGCGTCGTCGGAGAGGATGTCGCGCGGTGTCCGGCGGGTGGTCGACATGCTCGAGGGCCGCACGTTCGCCGACCTCGTCGAACCGGGGTCGGTGCGGGTGGATCCGGTGATCGGCCTGTCCCAGCACGCGTGGGGATCGTTACCGGCAGGCGAGGCGACCGATGCCGACGGCCGTGTGCAGGGGTGGCGCGGTCTACGGGTGGTCGACGGCTCGATCCTGCCCGGCCCGCTGCACAGCGGGCCGCACGCGAGCATCGTCATGCTCGCCGTGCTGCTCGCTGCTCGAATCTGATGTCGGTCGCTCGCGCGGAGACGACCGTCAGAACAGGGTCCGCCAGTAGTCCCAGAACTCGACGGCGCCCGCGGCGATCACCGCGGCGTACCAGACGGGCAGCAGGACGCCCATCCATTCACGGATCGACCGGCCGATCCTGTTGTCGGGCAGAGCGCGCGAGACGCTGAGCACCAGGATCAGCGGGGTAATGGCCCAAACCACCATGCAGTACGGGCAGAGAGCGCCGATGCGGTAGATGCTCTGGAAGATCAGGTAGTGGACGAACACCCAGCCCAGGGCGGTGCCGATCGACAGCCCGATCCAGTACCAGCGGGGGAGCCGTACCCGGCCGATCGCGAGGACCGCGGTCACGATGACCACCGCGAACGCGGGGAGGCCGAGGATGGGGTTGGGGAACCCGAAGAAACGACCCTGCTCGGTGACCATGACCGATCCGCACGAGATGATCGGGTTGAAGTTGCACGAGAGGCTGGCTTCGGGGTTGATCAGCAGTTCGATGCGTTCGATCGTGAGCATCGCGGCCGCGGTCAGTCCGAGGATGCCAGTGATCAGGAGCACCCACGCCGCGATCGGGGACGTCGCGCGCGGCTCGGTCAGCGCACGACCGGTCCATTCGTCGCCGGACGCGGCGACAGGTTCGGTCGCCGGACCGGGGCCGTCTGGCTCGGGTGCGTCGGCGACGTCCTGCTCGGTCATCGTCGGCTACTTCGCGGCGCCGTTGACGGCGTCCGTGAGCTGCTGGGTCGACATGTTCATCGCGTCGATGGTCTCGCCGTTGAGGCGGACCCACGGAGTGCCCTGGAAGCCGGAGTCCTGCATGGTGCTGGAGCTCTGGTCGGACAGCCAGTCGCCGAACTGGTCGTCCTTGATGCATTGGGAGACGCCGGTCGCGCCCGCTTCCTCGGCGAACTTACGCAGCTGGTCGTCGCTCGGGCCGGGGCCGCCCTCCTGCTGCTGGTTCGCGAAGAGGAGGTTGTGGAACTTGAGCCAGACCGACATGTCGCCGGTCTTGCCGGTCGCTTCGGCGACGCACATCGACGCGTTGGACGTGTTCGCCGAGAACTCGGTCTGGCCGCCGCGATCGAGGAAGATGATCGGCTTGTAATCGACCGCGACGTTCGGGTTCTTCGCGAGCTCCTGGAGCGTCGCGCCGTGCCTGGTCTCGAACGCCTGGCAGGCGGGGCACTGGAAGTCTTCGACGAGCGACACCACGGCCTTGGGCTCGGTGCCCTTCGGCGCGGCCGACACCCGGATGAAGCCGTCCTCGGTGACGACGGTCGGGGTGGCGGAGGCGCCGGTGCTCGAGTCCTCGCTGTTGCTGTTCACCGCCCAGACCGCGATGCCTGCGGCTACTGCGATCAGCACCCCGGCCGCCCCGATCTTGAATATGAGGGAGCGGCGGCGTTCTGCCTGTCGCGGGTCGACGACGGTTCGACGATTCTGGGTCACAGTTCATCCTTCGCAGGTGGTGCCGCGCCGGGCTCGACGACCGTTAGGTGCGCGACGAAGCGTACTCGGGTGCAAGAGTACTGGTTTCACCCTGAGAGATGCATGACAGACACCTCGGAGCATCCAGCCTGTCCGGGTCGTCCGACCCCGGTCGGTCGATCAGCGTCGAGCGGCGTCGACCGCGGCTTTCAGCTCCGACGCCGATCGTGCCGTGACCTTCTCGCCGTTCACCAGGACGGTCGGAGTGCCTTCGAAATCGGAGTCGTTGGTCACGGCGTCGGTCGTGGCGGCCACGTCGTCGCGGTACTGGCCGCTGGTGATGCAATCGGCGACGTCGGGTACATCGGCCTCGGCGGCGATGGCGATGATCTCGTCGTCGTCGAGGCCCGGGCCGCCCTCGTCGGGCTGCCGTTCGAACATCGTGTGCTGGAATCCCCGCCACCGCGCCTGACTCGTGACCGAGCCGTCGCCCGCATGCCACACGCAGTACGACGCGTTGGCTGCGCGCGACGAGTAGCGGTCGGGGGAGACGCGGTCCAGGAAGGAGATGATCTGGTAGTCGATCGCGATCTCCGGGTCGGCCGCGTAACCGTCGAGGGTCGTTCCGGTCAGGCTCTCGAACTGTTGGCACGCCGGGCAGGCGAGGTCTTCGATGATGGTGACCACGACTTTCGGCTGACCGGCCGCGGCGGTGACGCGGAACGCCCCGCCTGCCATCACGGGCGCCCCGGTGGACGGTGTGCTCGACGCTGAGGTGTCGGCGGAGGTGTCAGCGGACGGGGTCGAACCGTCGGACACCGGCGTGCCGTCTGTTCCGCAGGCTCCGACGAGGAGGGCTCCGGCGGCGACGATGCAGCCGAACGCGGCCGCGCGGACCGTTTGCGAGGGGACGAGACGGTGACGGCCGAGTGCATTCATGCGCTCATCCTAAGCGGGCGTCACCCAGGTCGTGATGTCGCAGTGGACCACTTCGGTGCTTTCGCGGTCGAGGATGCGGATGGACACGACGACGTCGGTGCCCTCGGTGATCGCGTCGAAGTCGACCGGTTCGGCGAGTTCGGCGTGCGCGGTGAGCCGGGTGTTCGCCTTCGTCAGGTACTGCGTGTTCATCCCCTTCGGGATCCACCGGTGCGTCGTCGGCACGGTGGCCTCCATCAGCATGCCCATCGCGGTCTCCGCGAGGTTGCACGCCGCGATCGCGTGGAAGGTGCCGATGTGATTGTGTACGCCGAACCACTTGGGGGCGGTCACCCGGCAGTATCCGGGCTCCATCTCCTCGACGAACGGCAGGATCGTGCCGAAGTAGGGGACCCGCGCGACCATGCCGAGCGAGAACAGCGCGTCGCCGATCTTGTTCTGCGGCAGCCTGCGACGGAGCGCGTACGTCGGACTCTTACTGTTACCGGAAGTGTCACTCATGGCTCGATGGTAGCCGTCCCGCAGCCTCACCTGCGCTCGCGCAGCCTCAATCCGTCCTTCGCGATCACGGTACGACCACGCTCAGCCACCAGTCGGCGGCAGCTCTGCATCGGCTGCCCCTCCTCAAGGCCGACCACCGGCTGGTGCACGTGACCCGGAACGGAAACAACGGAGGCGGGACACGCGGACATCGAAAGGTGCACGGCGCGCTCCGGGCCGGCGCGTCCAGGGAGGCGATCGCTGCGCGGCTCCGCGGCCGACGATCGCCCGGGTCCTGTGAACGCGCGCGCCGCCGTGGCGCACGGAAGTCCGCTGTCCGAATCCGTCGGTGAGTCCTGGAGTCGCGCCCAGATGATCGAAGCCAAAATCGCATCGCCGACGCTGCAGTGCGAGCACCGAATCGCAGGCGAAACCTACCGGTTCGACTTCGATTGGCGGTGCCGGCTCGTCGGTGAGTTCGACGGACTGCACAAATACGGTCGGCTGCGCAGACGGGGCGAGGACGTCGCTGAGGCTGCGTCAGTAGAGTTGAGGCTGCGGCAGCGAGACGAAGGTCACCGTAGCGGACCTCGTGAAACGATTTGAGATCACCGACCAGGTGCTGCATACTGTTCAGGTTGCCTCCAGTTCGGAGGCTCACAACTTCTAGGGCCGCAACCGCGGGCCAGGTGTGTAACGCGTGCGATTTGCTGATCGACACGGACACGACACGCCCGACCGCGGGGTACCGGAGGCGAGTCGGCGAGAGCCGGCAGCCGGACGAGAGTTCGGCACCGTACAACGACAGAAGAACAGCGTCGATCGCCCGATCTCACGGGGTTGGTCATGTGGCTCAGTTGCCGCCCGTGCATGCGCGGGTGTGGGTTCACGCGGTGTTCTGCTGTCGAGAGACAATCAGACGGAAGAGGACACAGCGTGGCGGGACAGAAGATCCGCATCAGGCTCAAGGCCTACGACCACGAAGCGATCGACGCTTCGGCGCGCAAGATCGTGGAGACCGTGACCCGCACGGGTGCACGTGTGGTCGGCCCGGTGCCGTTGCCCACCGAAAAGAACGTGTACTGCGTCATCCGTTCGCCGCATAAGTACAAGGACAGCCGCGAACACTTCGAGATGCGCACTCACAAACGACTCATCGACATCCTCGACCCGACGCCCAAGACGGTCGATGCCCTTATGCGCATCGACCTGCCTGCCAGCGTCGACGTCAACATTCAGTGACGGAGGATCGGATTAAATGAGCAAGCAGAATGCAACCAAGGGCATCCTGGGCACCAAGCTCGGCATGACCCAGGTCTTCGACGAGAACAACCGGGTCGTCCCGGTGACCGTCATCGCGACCGGCTCCAACGTCGTCACCCAGCTCCGCACTGCGGAGCGTGACGGCTACACGGCAGTCCAGCTCGCCTACGGCGCCATCGACCCCCGCAAGGTGAACAAGCCGGTCGCCGGCCAGTTCGCCAAGGCCGGAGTGACCCCGCGCCGCCACCTCACCGAGCTTCGTGTCAACGACATCTCGGAGTTCGAGGTCGGCCAGGAACTCGGAGCCGACCTGTTCACCGACGGTGTCAAGGTCGACGTGACCGGCACCTCCAAGGGCAAGGGCTTCGCCGGCGTCATGAAGCGTCACGGCTTCGCTGGTCTGGGCGCGAGCCACGGTACGCACCGCGTCCACCGTTCGCCGGGCTCCATCGGCGGCTGTGCGACTCCGGGCCGCGTGTTCAAGGGCATGCGCATGGCAGGCCGTATGGGTAACGACAAGGTGACCACGCAGAACCTGACGGTTCACAAGGTCGACGCCGACGCCGGTCTCCTGTTGATCAAGGGCGCGATCCCCGGCCGCAAGGGCGGCGTCGTGGTGGTCCGCGAGGCAGTGAAGGGTGGCAACAAGTGAGCACCGAAACCGCAACCAAGCTGACGCTCGACGTCCGCGCTGCCGACGGCTCCGTCAACGGAACCGTCGACCTGCCGGCTGAGCTTTTCGACAAGACCGCGAACATCGCGCTGATGCACCAGGTCGTCGTCGCCCAGCAGGCCGCAGGCCGTCAGGGCACGCACTCGACCAAGACGCGCGGACTGGTCGCCGGCGGCGGCGCCAAGCCGTACCGCCAGAAGGGCACCGGTCGCGCCCGTCAGGGTTCGACCCGCGCACCGCAGTTCGTCGGCGGCGGCACCGTTCACGGTCCGCAGCCGCGTGACTACTCGCAGAAGGTCAACAAGAAGATGAAGGTCGCCGCTCTCCGTGGCGCCCTGTCGGACCGTGCTCGCAGCGAGCGCATCCACGTCGTGACCGAGCTCGTCGCCGGCCAGACCCCGTCGACCAAGGCCGCCCGCAAGTTCCTGGAACTGCTGAGCGACCGTCGCAAGTTCCTGGTCGTCCTCACCCGTGAAGACGAGGCCGGCTGGAAGAGCATCGCGAACCTGCCGGGCGTGCTGGGCATCACCGCTGATCAGCTCAACACGTACGACATCCTCGATTCCGATGAGGTCGTGTTCAGCGTCGAGACCCTGAACGTCTTCATCGAGCTGAACAAGAAGGAGGCCTAGGAATGGCTACGCACGCAGATCCGCGTGACATCATCCTGGCGCCGGTGATCTCGGAGAAGGCCTACGGGCTGATCGAAGACAACGTGTACACCTTCCTGGTGCACCCGGATTCGAACAAGACCCAGATCAAGATCGCGATCGAGGCGATCTTCGACGTCAAGGTCTCCAGCGTCAACACCGCGAACCGTCAGGGCAAGCGCAAGCGCACTCGCTTCGGTTACGGCAAGCGCAAGAACACCAAGCGCGCCATCGTGACGCTGTCCGCTGACAGCAAGCCCATCGAGATCTTCGGGGGAGCGGTCAGCTGACCGCCCGCGAGAAGGATAGGGACTAACACTCATGGCAATTCGTAAGTACAAGCCGACGACCCCGGGTCGCCGCGGCTCGAGCGGTGCCGACTTCTCCGAGGTCACTCGTTCGCACCCCGAGAAGTCGCTGGTCCGCCCGCTGTCTTCCAGCGGTGGCCGCAACGCCCACGGTCGCATCACCACTCGTCACAAGGGTGGCGGCCACAAGCGTGCCTACCGTCTGATCGACTTCCGTCGTAACGACAAGGACGGCATCAACGCCAAGGTCGCTCACATCGAGTACGACCCGAACCGTACGGCTCGGATCGCACTGCTCCACTTCGTCGACGGCGAGAAGCGCTACATCATCGCGCCGAAGAACCTGAAGCAGGGCGACATCGTCGAGTCGGGTCCGAACGCCGACATCAAGCCGGGCAACAACCTGCCGCTGCGCAACATCCCGACCGGTACCCAGATCCACAACGTGGAACTGCGTCCGGGCGGTGGCGCCAAGATGGCACGCTCGGCCGGTGCGTCGATCCAGCTCCTCGGCAAGGAAGGCCCCTACGCCACGCTGCGTATGCCGTCCGGTGAGATCCGTCGTGTCGACGTGCGCTGCCGCGCAACCGTCGGCGAGGTCGGCAACGCCGAGCAGAGCAACATCAACTGGGGCAAGGCCGGCCGCATGCGCTGGAAGGGCAAGCGCCCGACCGTCCGCGGTGTCGTCATGAACCCGGTCGACCACCCGCACGGTGGCGGCGAGGGCAAGACGTCCGGTGGTCGCCACCCGGTCAGCCCGTGGGGTCAGCCGGAAGGCCGCACCCGCAAGAACAAGCCCAGCGACAAGCTGATCGTCCGCCGCCGTCGTACCGGCAAGAACAAGCGATAATAGGAGGAGGTAAAAAATGCCACGCAGCCTGAAGAAGGGCCCGTTCGTCGACGACCACCTCCTGAAGAAGGTGGACGTTCAGAACGAGAAGGGCACCAAGCAGGTCATCAAGACCTGGTCGCGCCGCTCGACCATCACGCCTGACTTCATCGGTCACACGTTCGCCGTCCACGACGGTCGCAAGCACGTGCCGGTGTTCGTGTCGGATTCCATGGTGGGGCACAAGCTCGGCGAGTTCGCACCCACCCGAACCTTCAAGGGTCACATCAAGGATGACCGGAAAGCGAAGCGCCGGTAAACCATGACTACTGAAACTGACAACGCAGTGCAGACCGCACGGGCGACCGCGAAGTTCGTTCGCGTCACCCCGATGAAGGCTCGCCGCGTCCTCGACCTGGTCCGCGGCAAGAACGTGGACGAGGCCCTGGACATTCTGCGGTTCGCCCCGCAGTCGGCCAGCGAGCCCGTGTACAAGGTGCTCGCCAGCGCGATCGCCAACGCAGAGAACAACCAGGGTCAGGATCGTCGCACCCTGGTCATCTCGGAGGCTTACGCCGACGAGGGGCCGACCTTGAAGCGCTTCCAGCCTCGCGCCCAGGGCCGTGCGTTCCGCATCCGCAAGCGCACCAGCCACATCACCGTGGTCGTTGCAGCTGCAGCGGAGAACGGCGGACGTGCTCGTTCGCGCCAGCAGAAGAAGAAGGGAGCCTGAACCGTGGGCCAGAAGATCAACCCGCATGGCTTCCGCCTCGGCATCACCACCGACTGGAGCTCGCGTTGGTACGCCGACAAGCAGTACGCGGAGTACGTCAAGGAAGACGTCGCCATCCGCAAGCTGCTGAGCACCGGCCTCGAGCGCGCAGGCATCTCCAAGGTGGAGATCGAGCGCACCCGTGACCGTGTTCGCGTCGACATCCACACCGCTCGTCCGGGCATCGTCATCGGCCGCCGCGGCGCCGAAGCCGATCGCATCCGCGGCGACCTGGAGAAGCTCACCGGCAAGCAGGTTCAGCTGAACATCCTCGAGGTCAAGAACCCCGAGGCCGACGCCCAGCTCGTTGCTCAGGGCGTCGCCGAGCAGCTGTCCAACCGTGTGGCGTTCCGCCGCGCGATGCGCAAGGCCATCCAGTCGGCCATGCGCCAGCCGGGCGTGAAGGGCATTCGTGTCCAGTGCTCGGGCCGTCTCGGCGGAGCTGAGATGAGCCGCAAGGAGTTCTACCGCGAAGGTCGCGTCCCGCTGCACACGCTGCGTGCCGACATCGATTACGGACTCTACGAGGCCAAGACGACCTTCGGCCGGATCGGCGTGAAGGTCTGGATCTACAAGGGTGACGTCGTCGGTGGTCGTCGCGAGCTGGCTGCGGCCGCTCCGGCAGAAGACCGTCGTCCGCGTCGTCCCAGCCGTCCGCGTCGCAGCGGTGCCTCGGGCACCACCGCGACCGGAACCGACGCGGGCCGCAGCGCGGCTGCCGAGGGTGCGGCTGCAGAGGCGTCTGCGCCTGCGCAGGCAGAGAAGCAGGAGGGCTAGCCCATGTTGATCCCTCGTCGGGTCAAGCACCGCAAGCAGCACCACCCCAGCCTGAAGGGTCAGGCGTCGGGCGGAACCAAGGTCACCTTCGGCGACTACGGTATCCAGGCCCTGGAGGGTGCTTACATCACCAACCGTCAGATCGAGTCCGCTCGTATCGCGATCAACCGCCACATCAAGCGTGGCGGCAAGGTCTGGATCAACATCTTCCCGGACCGCCCGATCACGAAGAAGCCCGCCGAGACCCGCATGGGTTCCGGTAAGGGTTCGCCCGAGTGGTGGGTGGCACCGGTGAAGCCGGGCCGCGTGCTGTTCGAGATGACCTACCCCAATGAGGAGACCGCTCGCGAGGCCCTGCGTCGCGCACAGCACAAGCTCCCCATGAAGACCCGGATCGTGACCAGAGAGGAGCAGTTCTGATGGCACTCGGAATCGCTGCGTCTGAGCTCCGCGAGCTCAGTGACACCGATCTGGTCGACCGCCTCAAGGAGTCGAAGGAAGAGTTGTTCAACCTTCGCTTCCAGATGGCAACCGGCCAGCTCGACAACAACCGTCGCCTGCGCACCGTGCGTCGTGAGATCGCTCGCGTCTACACCGTTATGCGTGAGCGCGAGCTGGGCCTGGCGTCCGGACCGGAAGGTGAAGACGCATGAGTGAGGACCAGAACGTGAACGTCGAAGAGCGCAACCGCCGCAAGGAGCGGATCGGTTACGTCGTCAGTGACAAGATGACCAAGACCGTCACGGTCGAGCTGGAAGATCGTAAGAGCCACCCGCTCTACGGCAAGATCATCCGCACGACCAGCAAGGTCAAGGCGCACGATGAGAACGAGACCGCCGGTGTCGGCGACCGCGTTCGCATCATGGAGACCCGACCGATGTCGGCCACCAAGCGCTGGCGCCTGGTCGAGGTGCTCGAGAAGGCCAAGTAGGCTTCTCGTCGCCTGACGGTGAACCACACAGATCGCCCCTCCCGGGATTCCGGGAGGGGCGTTCTTGTTTTCGTGGGTAGGGAAGGGCATCCCCTGAACGGATGACATAGTCGTTAGAGTGAGCTGAAGCGCCCGCCGTCGATGACGAGGAGTGGAATGACGACTCTGTCCGTGGTCATACCCGCATTCAACGAGGAAGACGCCATCGGCAGGTGTCTGGACCACCTGCTGAACCAGACGAGACCGGTGGATGAGATCGTCGTCGTCGACAACGCGTCGACCGATGGCACCGCCGAGATCGTGGTGGAGTACATCCGGCGATACTCGACCGACAGTGAACGTCGGATCCGTCTGCTCCCCGAACCCACACCGGGCGTTGTGGAAGCAGTGTCTGCAGGCATGTCGGCAGCCGCAGGCGACGTGGTGGCCCGCATCGATGCAGACAGCCAGGCCGACCCCGCCTGGGCCGAACGTGTGCTGGGCTTCTTCGACGACCCCGCTAACGGCGAGTACGGCGCGATGACCGGTCTCGTCATGCTCTCGGACGGTCCGGCCCGCGAGAGGCTGCTGAAGATGCAGACCAAAGCTGCGGAGAAGTTCGCCGGTGGAAAGGACATCGATTCGCTCGCAGGCGCGAACATGGCATTGCGCCGTGAATGCTGGAGCCTCGTCGAATCCAAACTGACCCGAGCGCACGACGTGTGGGACGACTTGGACCTGTCGTTGGCGCTCGTCGAACAGGGAGTGCGGTGCCGCCTTGTCCCCGGGGCGGTCGTCGATACGTCGGGACGACAGCTCCGGTTCTCGCCGATCCGCAACCGGCACTACCTCACCGGCGGTGTCCGGACTGCCAAAGCGAGGGGAGACCGTCGGCTGTTACGCCGGATGAGGGCAGACCTGCCGTTCCGGTTCGCGATGGCGACGGTGCTCTGGCTCATCATGCGCCCGTGGGACGACGCAGAGGGCACGTGGCGTCCGTACCGTTTGTTCCGGCCGCTGGAGCGGGAGCGCGCACTGATCACGGACGGTCGAGACGGTCACGGCTCTGTCTCGCCGAAGAGATTGTGAAACGCTGCCGCGGCACCGGACGATACTCTCTTTCGGGCGATGTAATGGAATTGTTCGAGGAAGGCATGCATGGAGCACGGTACGGATCCGCATGAGCACATCCGTCCCCGTCGGCAGCCTCCCCGCGACGCTTTGGCGGACACGATGCCATGGGTCCCGGAGGACGATCCGGTTCTCAAAGAGCTGCGTGCCTGGCGGGACGAGCTGGGCGGGACCCCGGCCGACGCCCAGGGCATGGCCGCAGCCGACGCCCAGGGCATGGCCGCAGTCGATACGTCGTCGCCTCGCACTGCTGCGGAACCAGACGATGCGACGGCGCGCGATGCGCCGACCCAGATCGAACGCGCAGTCGGGCCGTCGGCGCCCGTGCTGCGCCGCCGGAAGCGCGAACTACCCCAGTCGACCGAGCCTCGCGTGGACCGTGCTCGGCCGCGCGCGCCGAGGCACGCGTCCTGGGATGTGATGACCACGGCGTCGCCGGAGCCGCTGCGGTCCCCGGAAGACGTCGAGAACGCCGCCGCCGAGACGATCACCTTTCCGTCGTTGACCCCGGTGAACGCGCCGGATGGGCCTCCCGCCGAAGCTGCGATCACCGTGTCTCATCTGCGGAAGACCTTCGGCGACTTCACCGCGGTCGACGACGTGTCGTTCGTCGTCCCGAAGGGCACGATCGTCGCGCTCCTCGGCCCGAACGGTGCAGGCAAGACCACCACAGTGAACATGCTGTGCACGTTGCTCGCCCCCGACGGCGGCGAAGCCGTAGTCGCCGGACACGACATCGTCGAGGCGGCGTCGGCCGTGCGCGGTGACATCATGCTCACCGGACAGTTCGCCGCGCTCGACGAAGCGCTGACCGGGCGCGAGAACCTGATCCTGTTCGGGCGACTGCTCGGCCTGCCGAAGAAACGGGCCGCCGTGCGCGCCGACGAACTGCTCGCCGAGTTCGGTCTCACCGAGGCTGCGGGTCGCCGCGTCGGCAAGTACTCCGGCGGCATGCGCCGCCGCATCGACATCGCGTGCGGTCTCGTCACCCGGCCCGAGGTCGTGTTCCTCGACGAGCCGACGACCGGCCTCGACCCTCGGAGCCGTCAGGACGTGTGGACGGTGGTCGAGCAACTGCGGGACTCGGGTGTGACGATCCTTCTCACGACTCAGTACCTGGAAGAAGCCGATCGGCTGTCCGACAACATCGTGGTCATCGACGGCGGGCGAGTGATCGCGGAAGGCACGTCCGACGAACTGAAGGCTGCGACCGGGGCGGCGTACTGCGAAGTGACGCCCGCCCACCCGGCGTACCTCCCTCGGCTGCGCGCGCGACTCGAAGACATGTTCGACGGCCAGGCATCGGGCGGTTCGGCGGTGGACGACACCGCGTCGGACGAAGCCGGTGCGGTGTCGGTGCCCGCTCCGGACGGCCCGCAGACGCTCGCGGAAGTGATCCGTCGGACCGAGGCTGCCAAGATTCCGCTGGCCGACATCGTGCTGCGCCGTCCGTCGTTGGACGAGGTCTTCCTGGCTCTGACCGACAAGACGACAGCCAGCTCGCGGCTCGACGACGAGGACGACGCCGAGTGACGCAGGTCGTCGGAGGGCAGGAGGCCGGGGCTCAGACGATCCCGGGCGAGGTCGACGTGTCGAGTGGCGTCCGTGCGATTCGCCAGTGGTGGACGCTGACCGCTCGCGGGCTGGTCAAGGTTCTCCGCAACGGGGAGTTCGCCTTCGCATTCATCGCCCCAGTCTTCCTGGCCGTGTGCTTTTACGTTCCGCTTCGGAAGATCATGGACACCGTTCCGGGGATGGATTACGGCACATTCCTCACACCGATCATCATTCTCTTGTCCATTAGTTTCGCGGCCACGTCCGCTGCGATGCGATCGGCATTCGATGTGAGCGACGGGATCAGTGCCAGATTCCGGATTCTGCCAATGCCGAGGAGCGTTCCGCCGCTTGCGCGCCTTGCGACGAACGCCGCACTCTTGATCATTTCGTTGATCTGTGCGGCGGTGGCCTGCCTGATAATCGGATGGCGCCCCTCCGGCGGTGTCGGCGGCACCGTGTCGCTGTTCGCAATCGCGCTGGGCATCGGAATCCTGCTCGCGCTGCTGTCGGACGGTGCAGGCGGAGTCGCGAGCAGCCCGGAAGCCACGAGTCAGCTCCTCGGCCTGCCAATGATGATCCTCGGCCTGGTCTCGACCGGATTCTCGCCCGAAGAACGCTTCCCCGAGTGGATTCGCGGGTTCGCTCGCAACCAGCCTGTGTCGCAGTTCGTCGACGTGCTGCGGGTAGCGGATTCGCCGGAGTCGTTGACGTGGTCGGTGGCGGCGCCGACCGTCTGGTGGTGTGTCGGGATCGCCGTCCTCGCGGTTGCCCTGTTGACGGTCGGCGTTCGGGGGGCGCGGCGATGACGATGATCCGATCCGATGCGGTGCCTGCACGGCCGCGCGAGGTGTCGGTGCGCGCCTGGTTCGACGCATCGCGCGTACTCACCTGGCGACAACTGCTCGTGTATGTGCGGGACGTGCCGACAGTCCTGCAGTCGTTCATCGTGCCCGCCATCTCGATGGTGCTGGTCAAGGTGGTGCTCGGCGACGCGGTCGGGTCGGCGACCGGGCAGGACAGCCTGTACGGGACGGTCCCGTTGATGATCCTGATCGGAGCGATGGGCGGTTCGGTCGTGTCTGCGGTCCGCCTGAACAAGGAACGGTCGACGGGTCTGCTCGCGCGACTGTACGTGCTGCCGATCAATCGCGCCGCCGACCTCACGTCCCGGGTGGTCGCCGAGATCATCCGCATCTTTGTGCTGACGCTGGAACTGCTGCTCGTCGGCTATGTGATGGGCTTCCGGTTCGAGCAGGGTCTACTCGGGGCGCTCGGTCTCCTCGCGATACCCTTGGTGTTCGGCGGTGCGTACGCAGTCTTCGTGCTGGCGATCGCGGTGAATTCTCCGCCCGGCGCTCCGCTCGTCCAATACCTCGGACTATTGACGAATCTCCTGATGTTCTTCAACTCGGGGTTCTCGCCGATCGACGCCTATCCCGGATGGCTGCAGCCGATAGTCGCCAACCAGCCCATGACGCCGGCAATCGAGTTGATGCGAGGATTTGCAGTCGGGGGGCCAGTGCTGGAGGCTTTTATCAAAGTCATGATATGGACCGTAGTTTTCGTGGGGTGCAGTGTATACCCCGCTTTGCGTGGATATCGCAGGGCCGCGACAACTAGATGATTCCAGACGAAAGGTGCGGTGCCGGGTAATACTCTGAACTTGCGACTGCATGTGGCCGCCGCCCCTTCGGTTACAGATATGTACGTCGTGTAACGCGATGTACTAGACGCCGATGTGCGGTGCATGAGTGAGGAGAAGCGCGGACGAATGGGAAATTCGGAGCATAGCGATGCTTAGTTGGATGGAGTGACCAGGTGACACACGTTGTTGCTCTCGGAGGCCAGGACGAACTGTTGCCTCTGACGGCCGCACAGCGAGGCATGTGGTTCGCAGAGAGTCTCTCGGCCGACTATTCGGTGATCATCGCGCACTACCTGAGCATTCGGTCCGTCGACGCCCCGATCGATCACGACCTCCTCGAGGCGTGCACGGCAGAAGCAGCCGTCGATTTCGAGTCGCCCTGCACCACCCTCGTCGAGGTCGACGGGGTGCCGAAGCAACGGGTCGACCGCGAATCCGGCTTCGAAGTCGCACGGATCGACATGCGAGGCGAGGCCGCGCCGTTCCAGGCGGCTCTGGACTGGATGACCGCGGACTACCAACGTCAGATGGACGTGCTGGTCGATCCTCTCGCGGTCGCCGCTCTCATTCGAGTCGCCGACGACCACACGCTGCTCTACATGCGCGGACACCACATCGTCTTCGATGGCTTCTCCGCCTTGACCAGTCTTCTGTCGGCGGTGCGCCGATACAACGCCGCCCGGACCGGTGACGAGTACACGCCGACCCGCCGTCTGGATCTCGCAGGTCTGGTCGCCGACGATCAGGCGTACACCGAGAGCTCCCGACGCGAGCGAGACCGGGACTATTGGGTCGAGCAGGTCGCCGACCTGCCGGAACGAGTGAGCTTGTCCGGGCGCGACAGGGTGGCGCCACTGTCACCGCAGAACGTGGTGGCGGGGGAGCGACTGGACACGCAGACGCAGGCCCGGCTGGAGTCGGTCGCGAAAGACGCTGGCTGTTCGGTGGCAGTCCTGCTCGTCGCCGCGTTCTCCGCATTCCTGGGACGAATGGCGGGCACTGACGACGTGGTCCTGAGCCTGCCGGTCACCGGACGGTCGACCGCCAAGGTCAAGAATTCCGGCGGCATGCTGTCGAACATGCTGCCAGTGCGGGCGCGAGATATCTCCCAGTCCACGATGCGATCACTGGCGCGCGCGTTGCAGGTCGATCTGACCGGAGCCCTCCGCCATCAGCGCTACCGGTTCGAGGACATCCGTGTCGACGCAGGGTTGGGCGCGGGCAACAGTGCGTCGTTCGGCCCGGTCGTCAACATGATGTTCTTCGACACGCCGATCGAAGTCGACCGCGCGCAGACGAGCTATCACATTCTCTCGTCCGGCATTCTCGAAGACCTCCGCATCAACCTGTATCAGGCGGCACCGGGCGAACAGTTGGCGGTCGACCTCCACGGCAATCCGAATCTGTACGAACCGAGCGACCTGCGGTCCCATGTGCAGCGGTTCGTCAGATTTCTGACCCGAGCGTTGGACGACATCGATCGCCGGGTGATCGACGTGGAACTGGTGGCGCCCGGCGAGCAGACCGAACTCGTCGAGAGAGGGCGCGGACCGGCACTCGAATCATTCGATGAGGCGACGACGATCCTCGACTTGCTCGCGGAGCGGGTCGCCGAACAACCGGAGGCCGTAGCCCTCGATTTCGCCGGTCGCACGATGACGTACGAGGAGTTCGACGCGCAGCGACGGAGCCTGGCCGGACGGTTGGCCGCGGACGGCGTCGCTCTGGGCGACCGGGTCGCGGTGAGCCTGGACCGCGGCATCGCGCAGGTGGTCGCCATCCACGCGACCCTCCTGATCGGTGCGGCATATGTTCCGCTCGATCCGGGCTTGCCAGCCACCCGACGGAGGGCGATCCTCGACACGGCTCGACCGGTGGTCGTCGTCGACGACGATTACCTGGACGCGACCGACCGGCCGGCTGCGCCCGTCGGCGTCCACCCCGCCCGGGTGGACGTCCCCGTGTACGTGATCTTCACGTCGGGGTCGACAGGTACGCCCAAGGGCGTCGAGGTGACGCATTCGGCGCTGCGCCGACGGCTCGAGTGGATGCAGCGCCGCCATCGGATCGGCAGCGGTGACGCCGTCCTGTACAAGACTCCGTACACCTTCGACGTGTCAGTGTGGGAACTGGTGTGGCCGCTGATCAGCGGCGCGCGCATGGTGATCGCCGCCCCCGACGGCCACCGGGATCCCGCCTACCTGGCCCGTCTCGTTGACGAGTCGCGCGTCACCACGATGCACTTCGTCCCGTCGATGCTCGAAGTGTTCGTCGACTCCGGCGAACAGTTGGCGGCCCACGTCGACACCGTGTTCACCTCCGGCGAGGCGTTGAGCCCGACCCTGGCGCAGGCCGTGACTCGCCAATGGTCGGTGCGCCTGGTCAACCTGTACGGTCCGACGGAGGCGGCTATCGACGTGACCGAGTACGTCGTCGACGGCGATGTCGACGACGTGCCGATCGGGCGACCGGTCCCAGACACGGACGTGCTCGTTCTCGACGAGACCCTGCGTCCGGTCCCGGTGGGAGTCGCGGGCGAGCTCTATCTGGCCGGACCCCAGTTGGCGACCGGCTATGTGGGCAGGCCCGACCTGTCGGCGGAACGGTTTGTGGCTGCTCCGTTCGGCGATGCGGGCACCCGTATGTACCGCACCGGCGACCTCGTGAGCTGGGGGAGCGACGGCGAGCTTCGCTATCACGGTCGTACGGACTTCCAAGTCAAGATTCGCGGACAGCGGGTTGAGCTCGGCGAGATCGAGAGCACCGTCCGAGACCATCCGATGATCGAGTCGGCGGTCGTGTCGGTCCGGTCCGGCCCCACCGGGATCCCGATGGTGGTCGCGTACGTCCGGCCCACCGACGGTGGGAATGTGACCGACGACGACGTGCTGGTGACATGCCGTCGCGAGCTCCCGTCGCACATGGTGCCCACCGCCGTCGTCGTCATGGACGAGTTTCCGGTCACCGACAACGGGAAACTGGATCGGGCAGCGCTGCCGGAGCCGGTCCTGTCCGCACCGGCGGACGAGCACGTCGCGCCACGGACCGCCGCCGAGCATCGCCTCGCCGACCTGGTCGCCGAACTCCTCGGACTCGACCAGACGCCGAGCATGACCGAGCATCTCTTCGGGCTCGGCGGCGACTCGTTGACCGCGGCCCGCCTCGTGTCCCGCGCGCGGACCGTCGGGCTGGAACTGCGCCTCGCCGACATCTTCGACGGCGGCACGCTCGCCGACCTGGCCGCGCACAGTGACTCGGACTCGGACTCGACCTCGGACTTGGGCTCGGACGCCGGAAGTCGTGCGGGGCGGCTCGTGCGCCCGGACGAGATCCCGTTGTCACCGTCGCAGTCGAGGCTCTGGCTGATCAACCGAATGGAGCCGGGCGCCGCGACGTACAACATGGCCGGTGTGGTCACATTCGACGATCCCGTGGACGTCGACGCGCTGCGCGCGGCGTTCGGCGACGTCATCGACCGTCACGAACCCCTCCGCACGATCCACCCGGTGTCCGATGACGGGCGTCCGGTCCAGCACATCCTGGCGACGTCCGACGTGCCCGGTGACATCCTTGTCGGCCCGGTCCCGGCGCAGGCAGACGAACTCGAGACTGCGCTGGTCGCGCACGCCTCGCGTGGGTTCGACCTGACCACGGCGACGCCGTTGCGCGCAGTGCTGTTCCGGGACGACCACACCGACACTCTGCTGATCGTTCTGCACCACATCGCAGGCGACGGCGCATCGCTGGCCCCGCTGATGCACGACCTGACGCGGGCGTACACGGCTCGGCGGGACGGGCAGTCGCCCGGATGGGAACCGTTGACACCGCAGTACGCCGACCACGCGCTGGCCCGGATAGCGGCGCTCGGCGACATGGCAGACCCGGTGTCCACGGCAGGCCGCGACCTCGCGTTCTGGCGGACCGAGCTGTCCGGAGTACCCGAACTCCTCGACCTGCCGACCGACCGTCCACGTCCGCGAGTCGCCTCCGGTCGCGGCGACGCCGTCACCATGACCGTGCCCTCGGACGTGGCCGACGCCGTGCAGGCTCTCGCGGAACGGACCGGTACGACGAGCTTCCTCGTCGTGCACGCGGCGATGTCCGTGGTGCTCGGGCGGTTGGCTGGATCCGACGACGTACCCGTCGGGGTCGCGGTACACGGGCGTGGCGCACCCGAACTCGACCGTCTCGTCGGAATGTTCGTCAACACGGTGGTGCTGCGAGCTCGACCGACGCCGGAGCTCACAGTCGGTGAATTGCTCGCCGCAGGCCGCCGCGCATTCGGTGCGGCCCTCGATCACGCGGACCTGCCGTTCGAGGACGTGGTGGAAGCTCTCGCGCCGAACCGGTCGCTCGCATACACACCGATCTACCAGGTCGCGATGACATGGCACGACGATCCGTTGTCGAGAGCGGACGCCGGAGCGGTCCGCGCCCTGCGACTCCCCGTGGTCAAGACCGACCTCGAGGTGTCGTTCAGCGTGTCCACGCGCGCCGACGGGCGCCGCACGATCAGCGCCGACTTCGGTTTCGCGACAGACCTGTTCGACCGCGAACGGGTAGCGCAACTGACCGAGTCGTTCCTGCACGTGCTGCGCGGCATGACCGCGGGCCCCGACTACCGGGTCGGTGCACTCGATCTCGTCGATCCGATGCAGGCACCCGCGACGTCGATCGCGACGCGTACTTTCCCCGAACTCCTCGACGACGGCGCCCGCCAAGCCGGCGCCGACGCGCCGGCCGTCACCGCGACATCGAGCACGGCGACATCGAGCACGGCGGCAGCGGAAACGGCGGTATCGGGATCAGCGACGTGGACGTACGGCGAGTTGGCCGTCCAGACCAATGCGCTGGCGCGGGAACTGATCGTTCGAGGCGCCGGTCCCGGCGACATCGTCGCCGTCGCGATCGGGCGATCACACCAGTCGGTGCGGGCGACCCTCGCGGTGATCAAGTCCGGCGCGGGATTCGTCCTCATCGATCCGACCCAACCCGTAGCCCGGCAGGAAGAGATGATCGTCGACGCGGGCGCCCGCCTCGGGATTCGCCTTGCGGGAAGCGGCGTCGCCCCGACCGGACCGACCTGGATCGAATTGTCCGATCCCGACGTCGAACGGTCGATCGCCGCGCGATCGAGTGATGCGCTCGGCGACGCCGATCGGCTCCGTCCGGTCCGCCTCGACGACACCGCCTACCTGATATTCACCTCGGGCTCCACCGGGCGGCCGAAGGCGACGGCCATCGGCCACCGCGGTCTGGCCGGGCTCGCGCAGAACCTGGCGACGATGTTCACGGCCGGACCGTCGACCCGCGTGCTCCACGTATCGTCCCCGAGCTTCGACGCGTCGGTGCTGGAGTTGGTGCTGGGCTTCTCGACAGGCGCGGAACTGGTGGTGGCACCGCCCGACGTGTACGCGTCCGAGCCCTTGTCGTCGTTGATCAATGCGGCCCGCGTCACGCACGCTCTGCTCACGCCGTCGGTGCTCGCGACCGTCGAACCCGACGATGTGCCGACGTTGACGACCGTGCTCAGCGGCGGCGAGGCGTGCCCGGTCGGACTGGCTGACCGGTGGGCCGACGCACGTCGAGGGCCCGGCGGATTCTTCAACCTCTACGGGCCCACCGAAGCGACGGTGTGGGTCAGTGTCGACGGTCCGCGGACCGCGGGCGAACCGCTGACGATCGGGGCTCCGCTCCCAGGCGTCGAAGCGCTCGTACTGGACGGCGCATTGCGTCCCACGCCGGTCGGCGTGCCCGGCGAGCTGTATCTGGCCGGCGACCAGACCGGCCTGGGGTACTTGAACCGCCCCGGGTTGACCGCACGCAGCTTCGTTGCGCACCCCTTCGCGCCGGGGCAGCGCATGTATCGAACCGGCGACCGGGTGACACGGACGGCTTCGGACGCCCTCGTCTATCACGGACGGACGGACTTCCAGTTGAAGATCCGGGGTCTGCGAATCGAACCCGGCGAAGTCGATGCGGTGCTGGCGTCCCACCCGGACGTCGGTGCTGCGGTCAGTCTCGGAGTCCCCGGGCCCGGCGGCGACCAGGTCCTGGTGACCTATGCCGCAGCCGACGACCACGTGGTCTCGACGCGCAGCCTGATGGAGTTCGCGCGTGCGAGGCTGCCGAAGTATCTGGTTCCGCAGACGATCGTGGTTCTGCCGTCGCTGCCGGTGACGCCGATCGGGAAGGTGGACCGTCGGGCCCTGCCCGCCATCGACTTCGCGGACCGCGACGACCTCGTGCTGCCGACGGGTGCGACGGAGTCCGCGGTCGCCGAGCTGATGGCATCGGTGCTGGGCGTCGACCAAGTCAGTGCCGCCGAGTCGTTCTTCGACGTGGGCGGCAACTCGCTGTCGGCGACGAAGCTGGCCTCGCGGCTGGCAGTGGCGTTCGACGTGTCGTTCACGGTGCGCGACGTGTTCGAAGCGCCGTCCGTCGTCGATCTGGCGGCCGCGGTGGACCGACTGCCGAAGGCAGCGAGCTCGCCGGCCGCAGGCAGAACAATCCCGGTGCTGGCCGATCGGACGTCGGCGCTGCCGGTGTCGGCCGCCCAACGCGGTATGTGGCTGTTGAACCAGACCGACCCCGATTCGTCGGCGTACAACATCGGACTCGTCCTCGAATTGAGCGGTCGTCTCGACACATCCCATCTACGGGAGGCGCTCACCGACCTGCTCGCCCGACATGAGTCGCTGCGGACCGTCTACCCCGGTGTGGACGGAGTGCCGGTGCAACGGATCCTGTCCGTCGACGACGCGGTCGCAGGCGTGCGGTTGACGGTGTCCGAACCCGAGGGCTCAATCGTCGACGCCATCGAGGCCGAAGCCACCCGGGGGTTCGATCTGGCATCGGCTCCGCCACTGCGGTTGACCCTGTTCCCGGTATCCGAGACCGACGGTAGCGATGTCTCAGCCGACTATGTGCTGGTGTTCGTCGTCCATCACATCAGTGCGGACGGCTCGTCGATGGTGCCGCTCGCCCGCGACCTGATGGTCGCCTACGAAGCGCGTCGACTCGGCGGGGCACCGCAATGGCTGCCGCTGGACGTGCAGTACGCCGACTATGCGGCATGGCAGACGGCGCGTCTGCAGGAGGTTGGCGACGACGGGCGGAGCGCTCAGGAGCGCCATCTCGACTACTGGGAGGACCGGCTCGCCGGAGTTCCGGAACTCTTGGAGATTCCCGGTGATCGCCGCCGCCCACGGACCCCGACGTTCGCAGGCGACCAGGTGGCGTTCCAGGTGGATCCGGAGGTCGCGGCGCGGCTCGACGCAATGGCCCGAGAGCAGGGGTCGACCCTGTTCGTCGTGCTGCAGGCGGCGTTCGCGGTACTGCTGCACCGGATGACCGGTGAGCCGGACATCGTGATCGGCACGCCGTATGCCGGACGGTCCGAGCAGGCGTTCGACGACGTCGTCGGCATGTTCGTCAACTCAGTTCCGCTGCGCACCCGCATCCGGGCGGACGAGTCGTTGTCGACGCTGGTCGGTCGGGTGCACACCGATAGTCTCGACGACTTCGCACACGCAGACGTTCCGTTCGAGTCCGTCGTCGGGCGACTGCTGGACTCGCCGTCCGGCGCGCACAACCCGATCTTCCAGGTGATGCTGTCGTTCCAGAACTTCACGTTCCCGAACCTGGAACTGACCGGCCTGCGCGTGTCCGGACGGGACCCGGACACCGTCGGAGCCCAAGTGGACCTGCAACTCACGTTGCGCCCGCCGAGTGACTCGTCGAGCCACCTCGAAGGACGGTTCGTATTCGCGACGGATCTGTTCGACCGGGAACGGATCCAACGACTCGCTGACCGGTTCTCGCGGGTCCTCGACGCGTTCGCGAATCAGCCGAGCGTCGAGGTCGGCGACGTCGACATCCATCTGGCCGACGAACAGGCTGTCGACGAAGACGTCGACGGGGATGATGCGTTGGTTGCGCTTCCCGATGTGATCGCCACTGCGGCCGAAGCCGCACGCGATGCGGTCGCGGTGGCCCACGGCGGCACGGAATTGACGTTCGGCCAGCTTCAACAGACACTGACGGCGATGGCCGCGGTGGTGCCGGATCGCGACACCGCGCTCACCATGGCGCTGATGAGCGCGCTGCCGACGTTGGCTGCGGCCGGGCCGGACGCATTCGGTGACGTGCTCGCGGCGATCCGTCGCAACGCGGTGGACTGTCGTGACCGGGAACTACAGTCGTGACTGGGAACTACAGGCGTGACCGGGAACTACAGTCGTGACCGGGAACTACAGGGAAACACGTAACACCGG
Organism: Gordonia liuliyuniae; assembly: GCF_021739025.1. Classification (GTDB taxonomy): domain Bacteria; phylum Actinomycetota; class Actinomycetes; order Mycobacteriales; family Mycobacteriaceae; genus Gordonia; species Gordonia liuliyuniae. The sequence continues at coordinate 363,711 of NZ_JAKKOT010000003.1, forward strand.
GACGGACAGCGGGGACTATACGAGGGGAAGACGGGGATCGATACTGGGCTCTCCTAGTGGAGTCGAGTAGAAGGCGGTGGTTATTCAGTGTCGGGTGACGCGGTGGCAGCGACCCTCCAACGGATGTGGGGGGACCGGCCGTCGACACCTCAGCTGGTAGGAGTCGGTTCGGCGATCGCGCCGCAGGCCGAGGCCTTCACCGGGGCCGCCGGGCCCGTGTCGTTCGCCGCGCTCGATGCTCAGGTCGCCACGACCGCGCAGATATTCGCAGCTCAAGGACTCGACCCGGAGGCTGCGGTAAGCGCAGCCGTCGCGGGGACACTCGGTGCCGCCGGTTCGCCCGCTGAGGTCGCGAACGCTGTCGGCCGGGTCGTCGAGGAGATCCGTGAGCGTGCGTGCGCGTTGGCCGGCACCGTCGACTGGGCATCGCTGGCCGGCCTGTTCCGTTCGGCGGCCCACTTGCACGCGGATCGCGTCGCGGTGTGCGACACCGCGGGGCGCGTCCTCTCGTATCAAGAGCTGGACCGTCGATCCGACGAGCTGGCGGCGGGGCTCGCTGCGCGAGGAGTGAGCGCGGGAGACGTCGTCGGTCTGGCGCTGGATCGGACAGTCGACGTCCTCGTCGCCGTCTTGGGAGTCCTCAAAGTAGGCGCGGCGTACCTGCCGCTCGACACCGCTCACCCAGAGGACCGGCTGACGTTCGTCGTCGAAGACGCCGATCCTGCTCTCGTAATCGCAGAGCCCACCGATCTCGACCGATTGAGCTTCCTTGGCGCCGACCGCGCGAGCATAGGCGAACTCTCGGCCGCCGGATTCGACGGGATCGCCCACCACCTGCCGAACGTGATCGACCCTGCTTCCGCCGCGTACATGATCTACACCTCGGGTTCCACCGGCCGACCCAAGGGCGTCGTCGTCGAGCATCGGAACGCCGTGGCACTGATGGCCGCCGCGGCACAGGAGTACGACGTCGACGAGACCGACGTGTGGACGATGTTCCACTCGTATGCGTTCGACGTGTCGGTGTTCGAGATGTGGGGCGCACTGCTGTTCGGCGGTCGCCTCGTGGTCGTTGACTACGTCACGACCCGCAGCCCGGACGAGTTCGCCGTACTCCTCTCGAAGGAACAGGTGACCGTCGTCTCGCAGACGCCGTCGGCGTACTACCAGTTGTCGGCATCGGTGCGGCCGAACGTCGGACGGTTGTCGCCGTCGGTCCGATACATGATCTTCGCGGGCGAAGCCCTCGACTTCCACCAGGTACGTCGGTGGTACGCCGACCGCAGTGAGGCAGGTGACGGCGGTGAGGCAGGTGACGGGGGCGGTCCGATCCTGGTCAACATGTACGGCATCACCGAGACGACAGTCCACTCGACGTTTCGGGCCCTCGACCGCGACCTCGTCGAAGCGACCGCGGCGTCGGACGTCGGCGTCGGTCTGCCCGATCTGACGATCCACCTGTTGGATGCGCGCCTACGGCCCGTCCCGGACGGTGTGCCCGGCGAGATCTATGTGAGCGGCACACAGGTGACCCGCGGCTACCTCGGCAGACCCGGTTTGAGCGCGGGACGCTTCGTCGCCGATCCGTTCGCAGGCGACGGCGGCACCCGCATGTACCGCAGTGGCGACCTCGGGGTCTGGAACGCAGGCAATCTCGAGTATCTGGGACGCGGAGACGCCCAGGTCAAGCTGCGCGGATTCCGTATCGAACTCGGCGAGGTCGAGGCTGCGCTCCTCGCCGCGGACGGTGTGTCGGCGGCCGCCGCGGCGGTCAAGACGAGAACCGCAGGTGACGCCGACGGTCCGGGTATGGAACTGCTCGTCGGTTACGTGGTCGAGGCCGCTGACGGACCGGCGGTCGACCCGGCTGCGGTCCGGCACACCGCATCGCTCCACGTGCCGTCGTACATGGTGCCGGACGTGGTCGTGATCCTCGACAGGCTGCCGTTGACGGTGAACGGAAAGCTGGACCGTCGAGCGTTGCCCGAGCCGGTCCTGGCCGGATCGGTCGACGAGTACGCGGCGCCGGACGGCGCCGAGGAGACCGCCGTCGCCGAGATCTTCGCCGAGGTCCTCGGCATCGACGAGCCGAGCGTCACCGAGTCGATGTTCGACCTCGGCGGCAACTCGTTGGCGGCGACGCAGATCGCGGCACGGGTCGGGCGCGCACTCGACGTGCACGTCGGCGTGCGCGACGTGTTCGATGCGCCGTCGGTCCGTGGGCTGTGCGTACTCCTGAACAGACGGACCCGCGGCGATCGGCCGCAGCTGCGGCGCCGCGCGGACGTCGGTGGACCAATCCCGCTGGCACTGGAACAGCGACGCATGTGGTTCCTCGCCGAGTTCGATCCGGGCAGTTCGGCGTACAACGTTCCGCTCGTGCTCCGACTTCGCGGCGACCTCGACCCGGTCGCCCTCGACGCCGCGGTGCACGATCTGATCGGCCGCCACGAGTCGTTACGGACCCGGTTCCCAGCCGTCGACGGCGTGCCTGAGCAGGTCGTATGTGGCATCGACGACGGTTACCGGCCCGATGTGCAGATCGCGGTGCCCGCGGCGGTCGCCGAACCAGGTCTCGACCACACGCTCGCCGAACTGTTCGGCACGGGCTTCGATCTGCGATCGGCGCCGCCGTTGCGCGCACGACTGTTCCGGATCCAAGACGGCGACAGTCTCCAGGACAGTGGCGTCGGTCTGCGCGACCACGTCTTCGTCCTCGTCGCACACCACATCATCGTCGACGGCGCGTCGCTGACGCCTTTGGCGCGAGACCTCATGACCGCGTACGCGGCTCGCGCCGAAGGGCATCCGCCGTCGTGGTCGGAGCTGCCCGTCCAGTACGCCGACTATTCGACCTGGCAGACCGCCGTCGTCGGCGACCCGTCCGACCCGAGCTCGATCGCGGCCCAGCAGCTGCAGTTCTGGCGCGGCCGGCTCGCAGGCGTCGACGAGGTCCTCGCGCTGCCAACCGACCGTCCGCGCCCACACGTTCTCGGGAAGTCGGCGGGATCGGTCACCTTCGACGTCGACGCCGACCTCGCCCGGAAGATCGACGAGGCCGCACACGAGCACAACGCGTCCGTCTTCATGGTGGTGCACGCGCTGTGGGCGGTGGCGCTGTCCCGTCTGGCCGGGGCCCGCGATCTGACGATCGGCACGCCGTTCGGCGGGCGGACCGACGCAGCGCTCGACGATCTGATCGGCATGTTCGTCAACACGCTGGTGTTGCGGACCGAGATCGATCCGGCCGCCGACCTGGCGGCACTCCTCTCTCAGGTCCGCACCGACGACCTCGCCGCGTTCGCCAACGCGGACATTCCGTTCGACCTGGTCGTCGACGACCTCGATCCGGTCCGGAGCACTGCGCACGCCCCGCTGTTCCAGGTGCTCCTCGTCCTGCAGGACACCCGCGGAGCCGAACTGTCGCTGCCGGGTGTCGGCGTCGAACGGATGGAACAGTATCGGGACCTCACCGAATACGACCTCGCGATCACCTTCCTGCAGGACGGGACGTCGGACCGGCACGGTGCGCTGTCCGGCGTCATCGAGTACGCGACCGACCTGTTCGACGCGGAGCGGATCCGCGGCTTCATCGACGTGTTCATGCGAGTGGCGCACGGGCTGTTGACCGAGCCCGCGCTGACCGTTGGCGACGTCGAGGTCCTCGGTGAAGACGACCGCGCAGCTGTCGTCGCCCTCGCGGCTGGTGATGCCATCGGCCTGCAGCCCGAACTCGTCGGCGACGCGCTCGCCCGACAGGCGGAGCGCACCCCGGACGCGGTGTCGCTCGTGTTCGAGGGCAGGCACGTCGACTACCGCGAACTCGGCGCCCGGGTGGCACTGCTGGCACGCGAGCTGATCGCCGCAGGAGTTCGCGCGGAGACAGCGGTCGCGGTCGCGATCCCACGGTCGATCGACCTCGTCGTCGCGATCCACGCGATCATCACCGCGGGTGGCCAGTACGTCCCGGTCGACGCGGACACACCGTCCGAGCGCGTCCAATACATGGTGGACACCGCTGGTGTGACGGTCGCGCTCGTGCCCGCCGCGACGGCGGGCGGATCGTCGATCGTGCTCGACGGCGTCGACGGCGTGACAACGATCGGGGTGGACTCTTCCACGGAACTGCCTGCCGACCCGGTGGCTCCGGTCGCCGCTGCCGAACGGCGGGGCACGATCACGCCGGACTCGGCGTTGTACACCCTGTTCACGTCCGGCTCGACGGGCAGGCCCAAGGGCGTGACGCTGAGCCACGAAGCCGTGATGAATCGGCTGCGGTGGGGGCTCGACGTGCTGCCGGCCGACCGCGTGGTGCTCAAGACGCCGTTCACGTTCGACTGCTCGGTCCCGGAACTGTTCGCGCCGCTGATGGCGGGCGCGCGCGTCGTCATCGCCCGCCCGGGCGGACACCTGGAACCGGTGTACATGGCGAGGCTGATCACCGAGACCGGCGCGACGATGGTGCACTTCGTGCCGTCAGTCCTGTCCGTCTTCGTCGACGTGCTCGGCGACGACCGGCTCACTGCGCTCGACAGTCTCCGAATCATCTCGACGACCGGCGAGGCCCTGCCCGCCACCGTCGCCGCCCAGGTGCGCGCGGCGCTGCCCGACACCCGCCTGTACAACCTCTACGGGCCGACGGAGGCCGCGGTCGAGATCACCTACCATGAGGTGACGTTCGATCCGGCCGTCGAGCTCCCCGTCTCGGTTCCCATCGGCCGTCCGATGTGGAACTCGACCGCATACGTGCTCGACGACCGGCTCCACCCCGTCGGACCCGACGTCGTCGGCGAGCTCTATCTGGGCGGCGTGCAACTCGCGCGCGGGTACGCCGACCGACCCGACCTGACGGCGGAACGATTCGTCGCCGACCCGTTCGGCGCGGCCGGAGAGCGGCTGTACCGCACCGGCGACCTCGTTCGTGCGAACCAGCGAGGCGAACTCGACTACATCGGGCGTGCCGACTTCCAGGTCAAGTTGCACGGGCAACGGATCGAGCTCGGCGAGATCGAATCGGTGCTCTCCGGTGCGCCGGACGTCACGCACGCCGCGGTCGTCGTCGCCGTCGCACCCGGCGGCGGACAGCAGCTCGCCGGATATCTGGCGGCGGCGCCCGGCCACGAGGTGGTCGTCGACGAGGTGCGGCGATTCGCGGAGGGTGCCCTCCCGGAGTACATGGTGCCGACCGTGTGGACCGTGCTCGAGTCGATCCCGCTGAACACGGCCGGAAAACTCGACCGCCGGGCGTTGCCCGCACCGGAGTTCGTCGCGCAGGAGTTCGTCGCCCCGACCGGCGTCGTCGAGAAGACGATCGCGGCGATCTTCGCCGACGTCCTCGACGTGCCGGAGGTCTCGGCGACCGCGTCGTTCTTCGACATCGGCGGCGACTCGCTGTCGGCGACCCGAGTCGTCGCGCGGATCGACGACGCCCTCGGTTCGGGGCCGTCGATCCGTGACCTGTTCGACGCCCCGTCACCGCGCGACCTCGCCGAGCGTGTCGACGGGTCGGCGCAGGCGGTCATCGCGGCGCCGTCGGAGCGGGGCGCTTTCCCGCCGTTGTCGCCCGCTCAGCAACGGCTGTGGTTCATCAACCAGTTCGACACCTCGTCAGCCGCCTACAACATCCCCATGGTGCTGCATCTGGACGGGGCGCTCGATCACGGTGCGCTGCGCGCCGCGGTGTCCGACGTCCTCGAACGGCACGAGGTGCTGCGCACGCTCTTCCCGACGCGTTCGGGATCGTCCGAGCCGTATCAGCGGGTGCTCGATGTCGCGGACGCGTCGGCGCGCGTGACGTGGGTGCGACATGATCGACTCGCCGACGCGCAGGCCGCCGCGCTGGTCGGCTTCGACGTCACGGCCGACCTGCCGGTGCGGGTGGGGATCGTCGAGCAACCCGAACGTCACACGTTGCTGATGGTCGTCCACCACATCGCTTTCGACGGACAGTCGGTGCCCCTGCTGGCCCGCGACCTGATGGCCGCGTACGCGGCACGGGCCACCGGGCAGCCGTTCGGTCTCGATCCCCTACAGATCCAGTACGCGGACTTCGCGCACTGGCACCGCGAGCGCCTCGGTGACCTGGACACCGCCGACTCGTTGGCGGCCCAGCAGGCCTCGTATTGGCGTGAGCAGCTCGCGGGTGCGCCGGAGACGCTCGCGCTGCCCGCCGACCGCCGCCGTCCCGCGGTCGTCGACCAGTCCGGCGACCGGGTTGCGTTGACCGTCCCACAGTCGGTGGCCGACGCGGTCGTCGACTTCGCAGCACGTCGGGGAGCGACCCCGTTCATGGTGGTGCACCTGGCTGTCGCGGTCGCGATGGCACGTCTGGCGTCGACCGACGACGTCTCGATCGGTGTCGCGATCGCCGGCCGTGGCCGTCCCGAGATCGACGATCTGGTCGGCATGTTCGTCAACACCTTGGTGCTTCGCACCCGGGTCCGCCCCGAGGCTACGGCGGCCGAACTCCTCGACGAACTCCGGCGGGTGGACCTCGACGCGTTCGCGCACGCCGACCTACCGTTCGAGCAGTTGGTGGACGTCCTCGCCCCCGAACGCTCCACCGCGTACGCACCGCTGTTCCAGGTCGGTATGACCTATCAGCGTCGCGACGCCGCATTCGACGCGGAACAGACGGTCGCGGGCCTGCGGGTGCGTGGCGAGGACTTGGCGGTCCCGATGTCGCGGTTCGACCTCGAGTTCGGTGTGATCGAGAGTCGGAATACCGACGGCGGCGTCGTGCTCGCCGGCGAGATGAGCTTCGCGACGGCATTGTTCGACCGGTCGACTGCGCAGCGTTTCGCCGACACCTGGCTCCAGGTGTTGACCGCCGTCGCGACCGTCGGCAGCACACCGGTCGGCGACATCGGTCTCCTCACCCCGGCACAGCGCGGCGACCTGGTCCCCGCGACCGGGTCGAGAGCGCCCGGACCGGAGACGTTGGTCGACCTGCTCGCCCAAAGGAGCGTGTCGCCGTACGCTCCGGCGATCATCGACGAGGCAGGCGAACTCGACAACGCCGCAGCAGCCGCCGTGACGAACCGGTTGGCGCGATGGCTGCTCGCCGCAGGCATCGGGCCCGGCGACGTAGTCGCCGTATGCATCCCGCGGTCGCGGGAGTCCGTCCTCGCAGTGTGGGCGGTCCTCACGGCGGGCGCGGCGTATCTGCCGATCGACCCGCGTCTGCCCGCCGACCGCATCGACTACATGCTCGCGGACTCCGATGTCCGCCTCGGCCTGACCGTCGACGACCTCGGCCCCGCCGCCGCCTCGTGCGAGTGGATCGCACTCGACGACCCGACGGTGACCGCCCAACTCGCCGAGTTGTCCGTCGACCCGGTCGACACCACCGAGCTGCGCCGCGCACCGCGACTCGACGACCTCGTCTACGTCATCTACACGTCCGGATCCACCGGACGCCCCAAAGCGGTCGCCGTACCGCACCGTGGCCTCGCCGCGCTGGCCGCGGCCCAGCGGGCGGTGACCGGCGACGACCCGGACGCGCGTGTCCTGCACGTCGCGTCGCCGAGCTTCGACGCCGCGTTCTTCGAGATGTTCTGGGCGCACGCCGCGAGCGTCCCCCTCGTCGTCTCGCCCGCCGACGTGTACGGCGGTGCCGACCTCGCCGATTTGATCGAGCGCCACCGCGTCACCGACGTGGTCATCACCCCGACCGCCCTCGCAACCGTCCCCGAGGGGCGCGCCACCCACCTGCGTCGCCTGACGACCGCAGGCGAGGCATGTCCGCCCGAACTGGTGGACCGATGGGCGCCCGGGCGCACCATGATCAACCTGTACGGCCCGACCGAGACGACGATCTGGGCGACGTCGGCTCCGCTGCAGACCGGACGCCCGGTCACCATCGGCCGTCCGATCAACGACGTGGAGATACTCGTCCTCGACGCCCGACTGCAGCCTGTGCCGATCGGAGTCGTCGGCGAGATGTACATCGCGTCGCCCGGCCTGGCACGCGGCTACCTACACCGTCCCGACCTCACCGCAGACCGTTTCGTCGCCGACCCGTACGGACGGCCGGGGGCACGCATGTACCGGACCGGTGACCTCGTCCGCTGGACGGCGGACGCTGACCTCGAGTTCGCCGGACGCACTGACTTCCAGGTCAAGGTGCGCGGCCAGCGCGTCGAGCTCGCCGAGATCGACGCGGCGCTCCGCTCGCTGCCCGCCATCGCGCAGGCGGTGACCGTCGGGGCGCCCGGCCCGTCGGGCCGCACCGTCCTCGCGTCCTACGTGGTGGGTGTCGACGGCAGCGGCATCGATGGCACCGGTATCGATGTGGAGGCGGTTGAACGCAACCTGCGCGAGCACCTCGCCGACTACATGGTTCCGTCGGCGATCATGGTCCTCGACGAGCTTCCCCGCACCGCGATGGGCAAACTCGACCGGGACGCGCTGCCCGCGCCCGTCCTCACCGGACACACCGCATTCGTCGCGCCGGTCGGTGAACGCGAGACCCGCATCGCCGAGATCATCGCGTCGCTCCTCGGCATCGACGAGGTGTCGGCCACCGACTCGTTCTTCGAGCTCGGCGGCGACTCCATCGTCTCGATCTCGTTGTCGGCCGCATTGCGCGCCAACGGTTTCGACCTTCGGCCTCGGGATATTTTCGAGCACCGCACCGCGCGAGCCCTGGCCCTCGCGGCACGCGAGGCATCCTCGGACGTCCTACGCGAACTTCCCGGCGGTGGTGTCGGCGACACTCCGTTGACGCCGGTCATGCGGTGGCTCCTCGACCGTGCACCCGCGGTCGCCGACCTCGCCGACTATTCGCAGGCGGCCGTCCTCGTCCTCGCTTCGGACGCCGACCCGGAGCAGGTTCGGGCGACGTTCGCGGCCGTCGCGGGCGCACACCCGATGCTGACCGCGCGCCTGCACCGTGAGCAGGACACGGACATCGTGCGGGCGGGCGACGCCGAGTTCGACGCCGACCAGCAGGTGGTCGTCGGAGCCGCCGATGTCGACGGCGCACACCGGCACGCGGTGTCTCTACTCGATCCCGCGGCCGGGCGGATGTTCTCCGCGGTCACCGTGCCGTCGGCCGGACGCATCGTCGTCGCCGCGCACCATCTCGCCGTCGACACCGTGTCGTGGTCGATCATCATCGGCGACCTCGCCACCGCGTGGGCGCAGGCGAGCACGGGCACACCGGTCGAGGTGGCGGGGGAGGCCACATCGGTCCGCCGCTGGAACACCGCCATCGCCGAACAGCCCGTCGCGCGACTCGACGAGGCCGCGCTGTGGGCCGACCGTCTCGGTGGCGTCGAGGCAGTCACGCGGCGCCCGATCCTGCGCCGTCTGGTCGACCCGAGCGTCGACCGTGAGCGCGACCTGACATCGCATCTGTTGCAGATCGACGCAGATCTGGCGCAGACGATCGTCGAGGACGCCCCCGCCGCGTTCGGCGGCACCGCGCAGGACGTGCTGATCGCGACCCTCGGTCGCGCACTCGCACAGTGGGCCGATCCGGTGAGCGGGGACGTCGACGGCGTGCCGATCCTCATCGAAGGCCACGGCCGGGCCGAACAGATCGCGCCGGGCGCCGACCTGGGTCGGACAGTCGGCTGGTTCACCGCGGTGTCGGCGGTCCGCGTGCCCACGGGAACGACGTCACGCATCGCCGCGGTCAAGACCGTCAAGGAAGAATTGGCGACTGCCGCGGACAACGGCGTCGGTTTCGGCGCGCTGCGGTGGGGCGAGATCCCCGACGGCGCCGTCACATCCGACCTCCGCGTGCTGCGGACCGCCGCACTGCCCGAGATAGCCTTCAACTATCTGGGCGTGACGCGGACCGCCGACAGCGATCTCACTGTCTCAGATCCGGCGTCCCTGCCGCCGTTCGCGCCTGCGCCCGAGACGCACCGGCTTCCCGGATCGATGGCGGGCGGGCTCGTTCCCGTCGCAGGCCTCGCAGTCAACGTGTCCGTCCGTGACCAGGAGACCGGTTACCTCGTCGACGCGAGCCTCAGCCACCTGCCCACGATCGTCGACGCCGCCGACGTCGACGACATCTGCCGGTTGTGGATGGAGGAGTTGCGTGGCGTCGCCGACGTGCTCGCCTCCGATCGGCCGATCGGTCGAACGCCGTCGGACATTCCCGGAGTCGAGCTGTCGCAAGACGAAGTGGACATTCTGGACGAGCAGTTCGCCGGGTGGGATGTGTGGCGACTGACCCCGCTGCAGGCCGGACTGCTGTTCGAATCCGACATCGCGCAGGCCGGTGCCTCGGCGACCGAGGGCCCAGACCCCGTTGACTTCTACGCCTCGCAGGTGCGCATCGACTTGGACGGTCCGGTGGATGCGTCCCGGCTGCAGGCCGCAGCCTCCACCGTCCTGGCGCAGCGAGCGATACTGCGTGCCGCGTTCGTACGGACGCCCGACGGCACCGCGGTCGCAGTGATCTCGCCTGACGCCACCCCGGAGTGGGCCGAGTTCGACATGAGCGGACTCGCCGACCCCGCAGAGCGCGCCGCCGCGGTAGACGAGATCGCGGCACGCGCCGCCGCCGATCACTTCGATCTGAGCAGTCCGGGCGCGATCCGTTTCGCCCTGGTCCGGTTCGAGGACACCGCGACGCTGATCGTCACGAACCATCACATCGTTCTCGACGGCTGGTCCGGACCGATCCTGCTCGCCGAACTGTTCGGCGCCTACGCGGGCGTGGACACCGACCAGTTGGGCGGCGCCGACTTCGACACCTACCTGCGGTGGCTGGCCCGCCAGGACCGGGAGAAGGGGATCGCCGCGTGGACGCGGGCCCTCACCGGATTCCGCGGCGCATCCCTGATCTCCACCGGCGTCCGCCCGGAGGGGCAGCGCGTGTCCGTCGACCACCGCGCCATGCTGGGCCCAGCTGAGTTCGGCGCCCTGGAATCGTTGGCGCGAACCAGCGGCAGCACCGTGTCCACGATCCTGCAATTGGCGTGGGCCGTCGTCCTCGGCCGCTACACAGGGCAGCACACGGTCGTCTTCGGCGAGACCGTGTCCGGTCGTCCCCCGGAGGTCGACGGCATCGAGCGCATGGTCGGTCTGTTCATCAACACGCTGCCCGTCCAGGTGGAACTCGACGATGCGGAGTCGGTGGCCGACGCGTTGACCAGACTCGCTGACGCGAAGCTGGCCACCCTCGACTACCAGTACATCGGTCTGCCGGAGATCTCGGCGGCGCTCGGTGAGCCCGTCCTGTTCGACTCGCTCGTCGTGTACGAGTCGTATCCGGTGGATGCGGCCTCGCTCGCGGCCGCGGGTGACCTCGCGGGCCTGTCCGTCGCGTCGGTCCAGACGTCCGACGCGACGCACTACCCGGTCAGCGTGGCCGCGGCCAGCCACGGCAATGACCTGTCGTTGACCATCAAGCACCGTCCCGACTTGGTGCCGCCGGGGCTGGCGGAAGCGGTCGCCGACGGACTCCGCACCGTCCTGCACCAGTTCTCCACCGACCCCCGGATGCCGTTGGGCGCCGTGAGGCTCCTCAGCGACACCGACCGCGACCGGCTGCTCGCCGTCGACACGCCGCCGCTCGTACCGCAGGCGACACTGGCAGAACTCGTGACGGCTGCCGCCGCGCGCTGGCCCCAGCGGACCGCGGTCGTCGACGACACCGGCGAGTCGCTGACCTACGCCGAACTCGACCGCGCATCGAACGCTCTCGCCCGCTGGCTCATCGACCGCGGCGTCGGGGCCGACGACATCGTCGCGCTCGCGATCGGCCGTTCACTCGATCTGCACGTCTGCATGTGGGCGGTCGCCAAGGCCGGTGCAGGCTTCCTGCCGGTCGACACCGAGTACCCGGCGGACCGCATCGCGTTCATGCTCGCCGACTCCGGCGCGAACCTGGGACTGTCCGCGGGTGGGGCGCAGCCGCCGGCCGGCGCCGACTTCACCTGGACGGACATCGACGACCTGTCGCGCAACGGCCTCGACGGGTACTGCACTGACGCGTTGACCGAGGGCGAGACCGCCGGTCGCCGCTTCCTCGACGCCGTCGCATACGTCATCTACACGTCCGGTTCGACCGGCGTCCCGAAGGGCGTCGAAGTCACCGGCCGAGGGATCGCGCCCTATGCGGCTGCACACGCGGCGGCGCTCGACGTCGCCGACGGCGGCACCGTGCTGTCGTTCGCGTCGCCGAGCTTCGACGCGTCCGTCCTCGAGCTGCTTCTGGCCCTCGCCGTCGGCGGCACCCTCCACATCCGGCCGCCGTCGGCCGTCGGCGGCGTCGAACTCGAAGAATTCCTGACCAGCCGCGACATCAGACACGCGTTCCTGACCACCCGTGTGACCGAGACTCTCCGGCCCGAGCGGACCCCGCTGCAGATGGTGTGCACCGGCGGCGAGAACGTGCCGAGCGAACTGCGGAACCGGTGGGCTCCCCACGCACGGTTCCACAACGTGTACGGGCCCAGCGAGACCACCATGGTGGTCTCAGCGAGCTCTGCGAAGACCCTCGACGCCCCGATGGACATCGGCGGCCCGCTCCCCGGCACCGGCATGGTCGTCCTCGACAACACGCTGTCCGGCGTCCCGGTCGGGGCCGTCGGCGAACTGTACATCCTCGGCCCGTCGCTCGCGCGCGGTTACCGGCACCGCGCGGGCCAGACCGCAGGCACGTTCGTCGCCTGCCCGTTCGGTGAGCCCGGCGCCCGCATGTACCGCACCGGCGACCTCGTGCGGTGGATCGCCGGGGACGATAAGGGACACCTGGTCCTCGAACACATGGGGCGCAGTGACTTCCAGGTGAAACTCCGCGGCCAGCGACTCGAACTCGGCGACATCGAGCACGTGCTCGACGGACATCCGGAGGTTCGGATGGCCGCGGTGACCGCGGTGACCGAAGGCGCCCAGGTGACACGCCTGCACGCGTACGTCGTGCTCACCGACGGTGCGTCGGCGACGCCTGCGCGACTGCGCGAACACCTCGCCGATCACCTGCCGGGTTACATGGTGCCCGCGGGCGTCATGATGCTCGACGAGATGCCGCTGACTCCGGTCGGCAAACTAGACCGCGCGGCGCTGCCCGAGATCGCCATCGACGCCTCCGAGGACTACGTGCCGCCCGCCGACGACGTCGAGACCCGGGTCGCGGACATCTTCGCCGACCTCCTGGACATCGACCGGGTCGGAGCCACCGACAGCTTCTTCGAGGTCGGCGGCGATTCGTTGTCGGCGACACGCCTGGCCGCGAGGGTCGGTGCGGCGCTCGACACCACCGTGACGGTCCGCGACGTATTCGAGGCCCCAACGGTGCGGGCGCTCGCTGCACGCGCGACGGCGGCCACCGCACGCGGGGCGGCGCCGATCGTCGCGGACGCGGTCCGTCCCGCCGACGTCCCGCTGTCGTTCGCGCAGCAGCGTATGTGGTTCATCAACCGCTACGACGCGCAGTCGCCGGCCTACAACGTGCCCCTCACGCTGCGTTTGCGCGGCGAGTTGGACGTCGACGCGCTGCACGGAGCGCTCATCGACGTCGTCACACGACACGAGGTACTGCGCACGTGCTTCCCACACCGTGACGGCGTGCCCTACCAAGAGGTCGGCGACGCGGCCGAGGTCTCCTCGACCCTCGACTGGGCAACCGTGTCCGATCCGGACTCGCTCACCGCCGCCGCGACCACAGGCTTCGACGTCACCGTCGACTGGCCGGTGCGTGCACGCCTCCTCGCGAGCGGCCCCGACGACCACGTACTGCTGGTGGTGCTGCACCACATCGCATTCGACGGTGAATCGATGAGGCCGTTCGTCACGGACCTCGTCTCCGCGTACACCGCACGCCGTGCGGGCGAGGCGTGGACAGTGCCCGAACTCGACCTGCAGTTCGCCGACTACGCGCTGTGGCAGCACCGCGAACTCGGCACCGTCGACGACCCGGAGTCGGAGATCGGGCGTCAGTTGGCCTACTGGCAGGAACGTCTGGCAGGCGCCCCGGACGTCGTGGAGCTGCCGACCGACCGGCCGCGGCCCGCCGTCGCCTCCCAGCGTGGTGCCGCCCACCGATTCGAGATCCCCGCGTCGGTCGCCGCCCAGGTGACTGCTCTCGCCGCGGCCGCCGGAGCCACCGAGTTCATGGTCGTGCAGGCGGCCCTCGCAGTCCTGATCGCACGCGCGTCAGGCGAAGGCGATGTCACCGTGTCGACCCCCGTGGCAGGCCGCGGACAGCAGTCGCTCGACGATCTCGTCGGCATGTTCGTCAACACCCTCGTGCTCCGCAGCCGGGTCGATTCGACCGAGTCGTTCGCGGCTCTCGTCGGCCGAATCCGGGAGATCGACCTGGAGGCGTTCGCCCACGCCGACGTGCCGTTCGAAGTGGTCGTCGATCGGGTCGACCCGGTGCGCTCGGAGGCTTTCGCGCCGCTGTCGCAGATCGCCCTGACCTTCGAACGAGCCTCGATGATCGAACTGGCGGGCGGGGCACTCGCCGCCGCGGACAGCCCGGTCGCCGACATCGCAGGCCTCCGTGTCGACGCTGTCGAACCGGACCGCATCCCGGCGAAGGTCGATCTGACGTTCGCCGTGGCACCCGCCCCCGACCAGGCGTGGGAAGCGTCGATCATCTACGCGAGTGACCTGTTCGACCCGTCGACCGTGGCCCGGATCGTCCTCCGATTCGTGCGGGTCCTCGACGAGTTGACCGGGAACCCGGCAGCCGCTGTGGGCGACGCCGACCTGCTGCTCGAGACCGAGCGCGGCCGACTGGCCGCGCTGGCGGGGACCGACAGCGCACGCGCTGCTCTGGCCGGCGTCGACGAGGACGCCATCGTGTCCGAGATGCTCACCGACCACGCGGCACGCACCCCGGACGCACCCGCACTCACCCTCGGCGACCGCACCCTGACCTACCGAGAACTGCATGAGCGAGTGACCCTCGCGGCGCGCGACCTCATCGCCGCGGGCGTGGGGCCCGAAGTCGCGGTGGCCGTGTGCATGCCGCGCTCGATCGAGTTGGCGATCGCCTTCCACGCGGTCCTCGACGCGGGCGGGCGCTACGTGCCGATCGATCCGCAGGCTCCGTCCGAACGCATCGCATACCTGCTGCGGACGTCGGGCGCCGTCGTCGTCCTCACCGACCAGCCGACGGATCTGCCCATCTTGTCGGACGTCGAGTTCGCGGCGCTGCACCTGATCAGGCTCGACGCCGACCGTCCGTTGCCGCCGACCGGCGTCCAGCCGTTGAGGCAAGCCGAACGACTCGGACCGATCCGTCCCGAGACATCGGTGTACACGGTCTTCACCTCCGGATCGACCGGCCTGCCGAAGGGCGTCACCATCTCGCACGGAGCGCTGCGAACCATGGTCGACGACGACTTCCGGCGGTTCGGCTTCGGGCCGGAGGACTCCGTCCTGTTCGCGTTGGCGATCACGTTCGACCCGTCAGTCATCGATTTCCTCCGGCCCGTCGCGGACGGTGGTCGTTCGGTGATGCTCCGTCCGGACGGGGAACGCGACCCGCGCTACATGCTTGAGGTGATCCGCCGCGAACGCGTCACCTCCGTGGTCCTGGTTCCGTCGTTGCTGGCCGCCATGCTCGATCTCGCGACCGACGAGGAACTGGCCGGACTGGACGCGCTCCGTGCGCTCGGCGTCGGCGGCGAAGCACTGTCGCCGGGGCTGGCCGCCGCCGTCCACGAACGACTGCCGCACGTCTGGCTGTTCAACCTGTACGGGCCGACCGAAACCACGATCTACTCGGTGGTACATCGCGTGGTCGGCGCGGAAGGGACGATCCCGCTGGGGGCGCCCGTCGCCGACACCTCCTCGTACGTTCTCGACGAACGCCTGAAACCCGTGCCCGTGGGCGTGGTCGGTGAGTTGTACCACGGCGGCGTGCGGGTGGCTCGCGGCTACGAGGCCAGGCCAGGACTGACGGTCGACCGATTCGTCGCCGACCCGTTCATCGAGTCCGGCATGCGCATGTATCGGACCGGCGACCTGGCGCGGTGGAACCGTCTCGGCGAACTCGAGTACATCGGACGAGCCGACTTCCAGGTGAAGCTGCGTGGCCAGCGCATCGAACTGGGCGAGGTCGAGGGAGTCCTCGCCCGCCACCCCGGTGTCGCGAACGTCGCGGCCGCGGTCGTCGACACGCCCGCCGGTCAGCAACTCGTCGCGTACGTGTCGGGCGCCGCGCTCGACCTGGCGACGCTCAAACAGCACGCAGTCGACACGTTGCCGACGTTCATGCGGCCCGGCGGGTGGATGCTCCTCGACGAGCTGCCGTTGAACGCCGCGGGCAAGATCGACCGTCGAGCCCTGCCCGAGCCGCAGTTCGAAGCCGACGAATACGTCGCGCCCGCCGATGACACCGAACGCATCGTCGCCGGCATCGTCGCGAACGTGCTGGGAGTCGACCGCGTGTCGGCGACCGCGTCGTTCTTCGACGTCGGCGGCAACTCGCTGAGCGCGGCGCGGGTCGCGGCGCGAGTCGGCGACGCGCTCGGCGTCGACATAGCGGTCCGCGACATGTTCGAGTCGCCGACCGTCCGCGAACTCGTGGCGCACGCGCGCTCGTCGGATGCGGCGGCCGTCGTCCCGCCGATCCGCGCCGTCACGCCGCGGCCGGACCGGCTCCCGCTGTCGTTCGCCCAGCAGCGGATGTGGTTCATCAACCAGTTCGACACCTCGGCGAGCGCGTACAACGTGCCGATCGTTCTGTCGCTGTCCGGGCCGGTCGACGCCGAGGCCGTCGCCGCAGCGGTCGCCGACGTCGTGGTCCGCCACGAGGTGCTGCGTACTGTCTTCCCGGCGGATCCCGACGGTGTCCCGCACCAGGTGATCGCCGACGCCGCCGACGTCCGATCACGGCTCGACTGGACGACGACCAGCGATCCCGGGGTGCTCCGCAGCGCGGTCACCGACGGCTTCGACGTGGCCAGCGGGTGGCCGGTCCGTGCGGTCCTGCTCCGCGAGAACGCGACCGCGTACACATTGGCGATCGTCATCCACCACATCGCGGGCGACGGTGAGTCCCTACGCCCGCTGGTCGCTGCGCTGCTCGCCGGCTACGAGGCCCGCACCCGCGGCGTCGCACCCGAACTGGGCGACCTCACCGTCCAGATCGCCGACTACGCGCTGTGGCAGCGTCGTCATCTGGGCAGCGTGGACGACCCCCATTCGGTGGTCGGCAGCCAGCTCGCCTACTGGCGGAACCGCCTCGCCGGAGCGCCGGAGGCGCTCACGCTGCCGACCGACCGGCCCCGACCGGCGATCCGCGACGCGCGTGGCGCCGACTACGAGTTCGCGATCCCCGACGATCTCGCGTCCGGGATCGCCCGCATCGCGCGCGCACACCAGCTGACCGAGTTCATGGTGGTGCACGCCGCGTTGAGTGTGCTCGCCGCACGCCTGTCCGGCGAGACCGAGATCGCGGTCGGCGCCGCCGTCGCCGGACGAGGAGCGGCCGAACTCGATGAGCTGATCGGCATGTTCGTCAACACGGTGGTGCTCCGCACCGAGGTCGATCTCGGCGCCGACTCCGCAACCGTGCTGGCCGACATCCGCGACATCGACGTCGCAGCCCTCTCACGGACCGACCTGCCGTTCGAAGAGCTCGTCGACGCGGTCGCCGGAGCACGCGACCTGTCGGTGTCTCCGCTGTTCCAGATCGGCTTGACCTATCAGTCCACCGATCACACCGCAGGCCAGTCCACCGGGCAGGATCAGCCGATCCGCGTCGCCGACATCGACGTCGCCTGGGTCGACACCGACGTGGCGACCGCGAAGGTCGACCTGTCCCTCGGGTGGTCGCGTCGACGCGCCGCGGACGGCTCGACGACGGTCACCGGCCTGTTCAACTATGCGGTCGCACTCTTCGACGAGGCGACGATCGCCCAGTTCGCCGACCGGCTGACCGCCATCCTGCAGGCCTTCGTCGACACCCCGGACCTGCCGGTCGGCGACATCGACCTGACCGTCGCCGCCGACCCCGCACCGGTTCTCGGCGACGGCGCGTCAGCGCAGCCGATGACCCTCGTCGACCTGCTGGATCGACGCGTACTCGACGCCGACGCACCCGCGGTGCGGTGTGACGACCGGCGCCTGACGTACGGCGAGTTCGAAGCCCGGAGCAATGCGCTCGCACGACAGCTGATCGACCGCGGCGTCGGCCCCGGCGACGTCGTCGCGCTCGGCATCGGTCGAGGCGTCGACTCGGTGCTCGCGGTGTGGGCTGTGGTCAAGTCCGGCGCCGCGTACGTGCCGGTGGATCCGCGCCTGGCAACCGATCGGGTCGCGCACATGTTGGCCGATGCGGACGTCCGCATCGGGTTGACCACCGAAGCCGACCGGCCGTCGTTGTCGGTCGGAGCCTGGCTGTCCATCGACGGCGACGAGATGCGCCGTGCGCTCGACGACACCGCGACCGCGCCGCTGCAGAGCGGGGAACGACGTCGTGAGCCCATGCTCGACGACCTCGCGTACCTCATCTACACGTCCGGGTCGACGGGCCTGCCGAAGGCCGTCGCGGTCGCGAACCGAGGCGTCGCGAACCTCGTCGCCGCGCAGACGTCGGAGCTGGGCACCGCCGCCGACAGTCGTGTTCTGCACGTCGCGTCGCCGAGCTTTGACGCGGCCTTCTTCGAGATGATCTGGGCTTATGCGCGCGGAGCCGAACTCGTGGTGTCGCCCCCCGACGTGTATGGCGGACATGAGTTGGCGCAGGTCGTCGACGGCGGGGCCGTGACCGACCTCGTGATCACCCCGACCGTCCTCGCCACCCTCGATCCCGACGATGTGCCGACCGTGCGGACGGTGACTGTCGCGGGTGAGGCGTGCCCGCCGGACCTGGCGGCGCGCTGGTCGATCGGCAGGCGGATGGTCAACCTGTACGGCCCGTCCGAGACCACGGTGTGGGCCACCGCGGGCGAGGTCACCACCGACCGGCCCGTCACCATCGGTCTGCCAGTCCCCGGCGTGACCGCGATGGTGTTGGGGCCACGGCTGCGTCCGGTCCCCGCCGGAGTGACCGGCGAGCTGTATCTGACCGGTGACGCGCTCGCGCTCGGCTACCTGCGCCGCGCAGGACTCACCGCATCGCGATTCGTCGCGTGCGACTTCACCGCGCCCGGCGCCCGGATGTATGCGACCGGCGACCTCGTCCGTTACACCCGGCACGGCGACCTCGAATACGTCGGCCGGTCCGACTTCCAAGTCAAGATCAACGGTCAGCGCGTCGAACTCGGTGAGATCGACGCGGTCCTCGCCGCACAGCCCGGCGTCGCACAAGCGGTGACGCTCGACCGGGTCGGCGCCGACGGCCGGACCCGGCTCATCAGCTATCTCGTGGCGCGGCCCGGACTCGCCGTCGACCAGACGGACGTCCGTGGCGCCCTCGCGGCGCGGCTGCCCGGCTACATGATGCCGTCGGCGATCGTCGAACTCGACGAGATGCCGACCACGGTCCTCGGCAAACTCGACCGAAACGCGCTGCCGGCCCCGCCCGAGACGCAGGGCGATGGCGTGGTGCCACCCGCCGACGAGGTCGAGGCGTCCATCGCGCAGGTGTTCGCGGGCGTGCTTGGGCGGACCGGCGTCAGTGTCACCGAGTCGTTCTTCGCGCTCGGCGGCGACTCCATCGCGTCGATTCAGTTGGCGTCGGCGTTACGCGCCGCCGGCCATCCGGTGAGCCCGCGGGACATCTTCGAGAACCCGACGGTGCGTGCCCTCGCCGCCGTCGTCGACGCCGCACCTCTCACGCTCCCCGAATTCGACGGCGGCGGCAGTGGCGACATTCTCCCGGTGCCGCCCATGGTGCGCTGGATGCTCGACCACGTCGTCGATCCCGGTGACGCCGACGACTTCTCGCAGGCCGTCGTCGTCAACCTGCCTTCCCGCGTCGAGCTCGATCACCTCGGCGCAGTGGTCGACGCGGTCGTTGCCGTCCACCCGATGCTCCGCGCGGTGCTCTCGACGGTCGACGGTCGGCCCGCCCTCCGCTCGGGGGCGGCGGAGGCGACGCCGTTCGTCGCGATCGACACGCACCGTTCAGTCCGGGACTGGGATGACGCCGTTCTCGACGCACACCGGACTGCACTCGCCGCTCTCGATCCGTCCCACGGAACCGTGTTCGCGGCCGTCGGCGTACGGGACGACTCCGGAGCCGGACGCCTCGTCGTCGCCGCCCACCACCTCGCGGTCGACATCGTGTCGTGGCAGACGATCCTCGCCGACCTCGCCGCGGCTGATGCACAGCTGACCGCGGGCGCCCACGTGGAACTGGCCGACGAAGGAACATCGGCCCGGCGCTGGGCCGGCGTCCTCGCCGAGCTGGCTGAGCGGGACTCGCCCGATCCGGACCGCGCCGACGCGCACTGGCTCGGACACCTTCCCGCCGCCGAGTCCGTCCGACTGCCCGGGGGAGGGCTCGATCGAGTCCGTGATCGACAGGCGACTGTCGAGGCGGCCGGATGGCAGATGCCTGCCGATCTCACCGAATCGGCATTGACCACGCTGCCCGCACTGTTCGGCGGAGCCCCGATCGACGTTCTCGTCGCCACCTTCGCCTCTGCGGTGCAGCGGGTGTTCGGCGACGATGAGCGACGCCGCGTCAACCTGCTGCTGGAGGGCCACGGACGCCAGGAACAGGTCGCGCCCGGCGCGGACCTGACGCGCACGGTCGGCTGGTTCACCGCGCTCGAACCGATCGCGATCGGCGTCGACGACGACCCGGTCCACGCGGTCAAGGCCGTCCGCGAATCGCGGGCCAGCCATCCCGACGGCGGCCTGTCGTTCGGCGCCCGCCGCTACCTGCGCCCGGATTCGCCGCTCGCCGACGCTCCGTTGCCGGAGATCGGTTTCAACTTCGCGGGCGCGGGCCGCAGCGGCGACGTCGAACCCGCATTCGACGGCGCCGACCTGCTCGTGCCGGTGCCCGGTCCCGTCCTACCCGCGTCCGTGTCCGGCGCGATGACCGCGTTGAACGCTCTGTCGGTCGACGTCGCCGTCACCGGCGACGAAGCGGGCCGTCGCCTCGACGTGTCGATCGCGGCCCCGGCCGCGGTGCTCGACCGCGAGACGTCGACGCTACTGGCGCAGACCTGGCAGCGCGAACTCGCGCGTCTCGTCGCCAGGGTCGACGAACTGGGCGGGAAGGTCGGGCCCAGCCCGATGGACGTCCCCGGTGCGGGCCTGACCCAACCGGAGATCGACGACCTCGTCGACCGCAACCCGAACGCCGCCCTGTGGCCGCTCTCGCCACTGCAGCGCGGACTGTTCTTCCAGTCCGAGATCGTCGGCGACGGACTCGACGTGTACATCACGCAGGCGGTCCTACGCTTGCGCGGACAGGTCGACGTCGGTCGTCTGCGTCGCGCGCTGACCACAGTGATCGGCCGCAACGCCGCGCTGCGGTCGACGTTCGTACGCACCGCGTCCGGCACCCCGGTCACCGTGGTCCCGGACGCCTCGACCGTCCGACTGGAGATCGCGGAGCCGGCTGCCGACGTGGCCGCCGTCGCAGCCGCCGAACGCCGCAACCCGTTCGACGTGGCCGAGGGGCCTCTCATCCGGTTCACGCTGGTGGCTGCATCACACGGTGAGTCGAGCTTGATCGTCACCAACCACCACCTGGTCCTCGACGGCTGGTCCGGTCCGCTCCTCCTCGCGGAGATCCTGTCGGCGTACGCCGGTCCGGCGGATGCCGCACCGCAGGTGACGGTCGACGGTTACCACCGTTTCCTGCGGTGGCTGGGCGACACGGACTCGGCGGCCGACAGCGCGGCGTGGCGCGACGTCCTCTCCGACGTGGCGGGACCGACCTTGGTCGGCAGCGGCGATCGGCATCGGGTCGACAGCGAACCCCTCGAGGTTCGCACCGAGCTCGACGGCGGGGTGGGCGCACGGATTCACGCCCGCGGGCGTGAACTCGGCGTCACCACGTCCACGCTGCTCCAACTCGGCTGGGCGGTGCTGCTGTCCCGACTCGTCGACTCGCCGACCGTCGTATTCGGCGAGACGGTCGCGGGACGCCCCGCGGAGGTCGACGGCGCCGACGCCACCATTGGGCTGTTCATCAACACGCTGCCCGCAGCCGTCACCGTCGGCGGTGGCGTGTCCGTCGCTGACGCTGCCGTCGCGGTGCAGGCCGCGAAGACGAGGGTCCTCGGCCACCAGCACATCGGGTTGGCGGAGATCAGCGAGGCGACCGGGCACCCGGTGCTGTTCGACACGCTGTTCGTCTACGAGTCGTATCCGCTCGACCCCGCGACGGCGGGCGCGGACGGCGACCAGCCGTCCGATGCCCTGCAACTGACGGGCGTGGACGCATCGGATGCGACGCACTATCCGTTGACCCTGTCGGCCGCACCGCACCCTGGCGACGATCAGTCGATCGCGTTGACGTTGAAATTCCTGCCTGACCAGGTCCCGGCCGAACGCGCTCGATCGCTCGTCGACACGCTCGGCCGTATTCTCACGGTGATTGGTGAGAGCGGGATTGGTGAGAGCGGGAACGGTGAGAGCGGGATCGGCGACCTGACCCTCGACGATCTCGCGTTGATCGACGTGCCGAACGCGCAGGCCCAGGGCATCCTGCCCGCCACCGCGGGCGCAGGCACGCCGCCGGTGCTGCTGCCGGAGATGTTCACCGCTGCGGCCCGGCGCGCTCCGGAACGCTCCGCTGTGGTCGACGCGGACGGCGTCGAGCTCACCTACCGCGAACTCGACGAGCGGTCCAACCGGCTGGCCCGGATGCTCATCGAACGCGGTGTCGGAGCCGAACGGCCCGTCGCGCTGGCCATCCGCCGCTCGGCACTGTTGTTGACCGCGATCTGGGCCGTCGCCAAGACCGGCGGTGCGTATGTGCCGATCGACCCCGACTATCCGGCCGATCGCGTCGCAGCGATGGTCGAGGACTCGGCGGCGGTGCTCGGTCTGGCGACGGCGGACTGCGGGCCGCTCGACTCGGGACCGTCGTCGCCAGACGCGCTCGAATGGGTGCGTCTCGACGATCGTGACGTAGCCGCAGACGTCGCGAGTCGGTCGCCCGCGCCGATCGGCTCGGCCGAACGACTCGCTCCGATCACGCCGGAGAACCTGGCGTACATGATCTACACGTCGGGTTCGACGGGACGCCCCAAGGGGGTGGCGGTGACCCACTCGGGCCTGGCGAACTTCGCCGGCCAGGAGTCGGTGCGCCTGCACGCCGAGCAGGCTCCGGTCGTGCTCGGCTTCGCGTCGCCGAGCTTCGACGCCTCGGTGCTCGAATACCTACTGGCGACGGTCAACGCGGGCACCATCGCGTACCGTCCGTCCGACGCGGTCGGCGGCGTCGCACTCGAAGCCTTCATCGCCCGGCACGGTGTGACCCACACGTTCCTGACGCCGTCGGTGCTCGCGACACTCGATCCGGCCCGGGTGCCGAGTCTGTCGTCGGTCGCCGCAGGCGGTGAAGCGGTGCCGCAGGCCGTGGTCGACCAGTGGTCGTCGGCCGTCGACCTGCATAACCTGTACGGTCCCACCGAGACGACCATCGGCATCACGATCAGCGCGAGGTTGCAGGTCGGCGAGCCGGTCCACCTCGGCGGCCCGATCGGCGGAGTCGATCTGATGGTGCTCGACGACCGGCTTCGGCCGGTCCCGGTCGGCATACCGGGCGAACTGTACGTCGTCGGCAACGCGCTCTCGCGCGGGTACGCGGGCAAGCCCGGCCTGACCTCGGAACGGTTCGTCGCCGACCCGTACGGCACGGCGGGCGCCCGCATGTACCGGACCGGCGACGTGGTGCGGTGGGCGACCGATCGTCACGGAGCGCTGACCCTCGAGTACACGGGCCGGTCCGACGAGCAGGTCAAGCTCCGTGGGCTCCGCATCGAACTCGGCGAGATCGAGGCGGTACTCGCCGGACATCCGGCGGTCGCGTCGGCTGTCGTCGTCGGTGTGGGCGGATCCGTCGCCACGTCGCTCGCCGCCTACGTGGTGCTCGACGGCACCGTCGATCCGGGCGAGCTGCGCACGTTCGCGAGTCGAGCACTGCCCGCGCACATGGTTCCCGGATCGGTCACTGTGCTCGACGCATTGCCGTTGACGCCCGTCGGGAAACTCGACAAGCGGGCGCTGCCCGAGCCGGTCGTCGAGACCGGCGAGTTCGCGGCGCCGACCGGCCCGACCGAACTCGCCGTCGTCGAGGTTGCGGCCGCAGTCCTGGGCGTCGAGCCCGACACGGTGTCTGTCGACGCGAGCTTCTTCGAACTCGGCGGCGACTCGCTGTCGGCCGCACGATATGCGGCCCAGCTGTCCGACCGGACCGGCGCCGCGGTGTCGGTGCGCGACGTGTTCGGCGCGGACACCGTGGCGGCACTCGCCTCGGTGATCGACGCCGCAGACGCCCGCCCGGCACTCGGGTCCGTGCGTGCGGTGTCGCCGCGCCCCGACGTCGTCCCGCTCTCGTTCGCCCAGCAGCGGATCTGGTTCATCGAGCAGTTCGCTCCCGGCACCGCTGCGTACAACATCCCGATCGGGGTGCGCCTGCACGGGGACCTCGACGCGGACGCGATGCGCCGCGCGGTCTACGACGTGGTGGCACGCCACGAGATCCTCCGGACCACATTCGGGCAGTCGGCGGGCGAGCCGCACCAACTGGTCCACGACGCTGGTACGCCGAAGGCCACCCCGGACTGGCAGGTCGTCGACACGATGGCCGCCGTCGAAGAGGCCGCAGCCACGGGTTTCGACGTGGCGGCGCAGGTGCCGTTCCGGGTCCGTCTGCTCCAGGTGGGTCCCGACGAGCACATTCTGTTCGCGGTGTTGCATCACCTGATCGGCGACGGCGAGTCGATGCGCCCGCTCATCTCCGACATCGTCACCGCCTACCTCGCGCGGCAGGCCGGGCAGGCCCCGGCCTTCCCGCCGCTTCCGGTGCAGTTCGCCGACTACGCGATCTGGCAGCGCGAGACACTCGGCACGCCCGACGACCCGGATTCGGTGATCGGCGGCCAACTCGAGTATTGGGCCGAGCGTCTCGCGGCGTCGCCGGACGTGATCGATCTGCCTGCCGACCGGCCGCGGCCGCCGGTCGCGTCGCACCGCGGTGCGATGGTGCAGCTGCCGATCGACCGGACGACCGGTGCCCGGGTCGACGCGGTCGCCGCCGACTCCGGGGTCACACCCTTCATGGTCGTCCACGCGGCGCTCGCCGTGCTGGTGTCGCGGCTGGCCGCGACCGACGATGTCGCGGTCGCGACCCCGATCGCCGGTCGCGGGCAGCGTGAGATCGAGCCGTTGGTCGGCATGTTCGTCAACACCCTGATCCTGCGGACGCCGATCCGGCCGCGGACACGGTTCGCGGACCTGCTCGCCGACGTCCGTGACACCGACGTGGAGGCGTTCGACCACGCCGACGCACCGTTCGAGTCTGTCGTGGAGCGGGTGCAGCCCACCCGGTCCGAGGCGTTCGCGGCGCTCGCGCAGGTGATCGTGAGCCTCACCGATACCACCGCGTCGGGCGATGCGCCCGAGGTGGCAGGCCTGTCGGTGTCGGCCGTGCAACCGCCGGTCGTGCCCGCGAACTACGACCTGTCGGTGACGGTCGAGGCGAACCGGGGCGGCGACTGGGCGGTCCGGATCGTGTATGCGACCGACCTGTTCGACGAAGCGACCGCGACAGTGTTCGGCGACCGCTTCATCACGATGCTCGACGAGTTCGCCACGAACCCGGACACGCCGATCTCGGCGGTGCCGTTGATGACACGCGCCGAACGCGATCAGGTACTGCGGTGGTCGCGGGGACCGGAGCCGACCGGTTCGGCGCGCACATTGCCCGCCCTGAACACCCGAGTCCAGGAGAACACCCGAGTACAGGAGGTGGATCAGCGTGACTGATCGAGTACGCGAGGAGACGTCGCAGCCGGTTCCGGGCATGGTCGCGCCGATCGTGCCGACCGACCGCGCGGCGATCGTGTTCGGCGAGCGCACCGTGTCGTACGGCGAGTTCGCCGATCGGGTGTCGACGCTGGCCCGCGCACTCATCGATGCGGGCGTCGGACCCGAGGTGGCTGTCGGCGTCCAGATGGACCGCTCCGTGGAGCTCATCGTCGCACTGCACGCGGTGTCGGCGGCGGGTGGGCAGTTCGTGCCGATGACCACCGACCTGCCCGACGACCGCTGCCGGTACATGGTCGAGACCGCGGGCGTCGCGCTGGTGCTGACCTCCGGTGATCCGCAATCGGTGCGCGACCGCTATCGCGGTCTCGCACCGGTGGTGGTCGTGGACTGCTCATCGCCGGCGGAGGCCGCCGCGCCGGTCCGGGACGAGGAGCGGTCGGGGCCGATCCGTCCGGACACCGCCGCCTACACCCTGTTCACGTCGGGATCGACAGGCCGCCCCAAGGGCGTGACGGTCTCGCACGCGGCGATCACCAACCGGCTGGCGGCGGAAGCGTCGCTGGGCAAGTTGACGACCAGCGACGTGGTCCTCCACAAGGCGCCGATCACGTTCGACATATCGGTCGTCGAGATCTTCGGGACCATCGCGACCGGGGCGACGCTCGTGGTGGCAGCGCCGGGCGCGCACGGCGACCCGACGGCCCTCGAGCACGTGATCGGTCGGACGGGCGTCACTGTCGCCTTCTTCGTCCCGCCGATGCTCGCCGCGTTCTGTGACGTCCTCGGCGACCGCGTCAGCACCCTCACGTCACTGCGCCGGATCACGTCCGGCGGCGAGGCGCTCGCCGCGGAACTCGTGTCTCGGGTGCGTCGGTCGCTGCCCGCCGTGCGATTGGAGAATCAGTACGGGCCGACCGAGGCGGCAGTCGACGTCACCTCCCACCACATCGTCGACGATCGTCCGACGGTGCCGATCGGGAGCGCGCTGCCCGGAGTGACGACCTACGTACTCGACGACGCGCTCGGAGTGGTGCCTGTCGGGGTGCCGGGCGAACTGTATCTCGGTGGCCCCCAGGTGGCCCGCGGTTACGCGTCCCGCCCCGACCTCACCGCCGAACGTTTCGTCGCGGACCCGTTCGACGTGGCAGGCGGGCGACTGTATCGGACCGGCGACCGGGTCCGCTGGAACGCCCGCGGCGAGATCGAATACCTCGGCCGCGTCGACTTCCAGGTGAAATTGCGCGGCCAGCGCCTGGAGATCGGCGAGGTGGAGGCGGCGCTCGCGGCCGTGCCCGGCGTGGTCCACGCGGCGGCCGCCGTCGTAGAGGCTCCGGGCGGGCCGCAACTCGTCGGATACCTCGCCCCGGACACCGTCGACGAGGCCGACGTCGCCGCGACGCTCGCCGAGCGGCTGCCCGACTACATGCGACCGACCACGTGGGTCCGGCTCGCGACGATGCCGTTGGGCGCCTCCGGAAAGGTCGACCGTCGCGCACTGCCGCGGCCGGAGTTCGGGAGCACCGAATACGTGGCGCCCGTCGGCGACGCCGAGGCCCTGGTCGCATCGGTCTTCGGCGACCTCCTCGGCCAGGACCTGGTGAGCGTCGTCGAATCGTTCTTCGACCTCGGCGGCAACTCGCTCGCCGCCACCCGACTCGCCGCGAGGGCAGCCGAAGCCCTCGACACCGAGGTGAGTGTTCGCGACGTGTTCGACGCGCCGACCGTGCGGGAACTCGTCGCGGCGGTCGCCGGCCGTGCGCGTGCCGCCGCGCCGATCACCGCGGTGGTCCCGCGACCGGCGCACATCCCGCTGTCGTTCGCGCAACAGCGGATGTGGTTCATCAACCAGCTCGAACCCGACTCCGCCGCGTACAACATTCCGCTCGCGGTGTGGATCGACGGCGACCTCGACGACGACACCTTCCGGGCCGCGCTGACCGATGTCCTCACCCGCCACGAGGTGCTGCGCACGGTGTTCGCCACCGGCCCGACCGGGAACGGGCAGCAGGTGATCACGCCGATCAGTCGGCTGACCGACCTGCTCGACGTCGCGGTCGTCGACCGTCTCGACGATGTGCTCGCCGCGGTGCACGCCGGGTTCGACGTCCGAACCGACCTTCCGATCCGAGCGCGTCTCATGCATCAAGGCGACCGGACGGCGCTCCTGCTGGTACTGCACCACATCGCGGGCGACGGACAGTCGCTCGCGCCGCTGCTACGCGACGTGGTGACCGCCTACCTCGCGCGGGCCGCGGGCTCGCCGCCGGCGTGGGAGCCTCGCCCAATCGAGTTCGCCGACTTCGCCCTCTGGCAGCACCGCGAACTCGGTTCCGTCGACGACACGGATTCGGTGGTCGGACGACAGCTCGACTACTGGGGCCCGCAGTTGACCGGACTGCCGGACGTCCTCGACCTGCCGACCGACCGGCCGCGACCCGCGGTCGCGACGATGGCGGGCGCGAAAGCAGAGTTCACCGTTCCCGCAGACGTAGCGGCCCGAATCAAGACGTTCGCCGCGCGTGTCGATGCGACACCGTTCATGGTGGTGCACGCCGGTCTCGCCGCGGTGCTCGCTCGCCTGGCGGCCGTCGACGACGTCGCCGTCGGAACACATGTCGGCGGCCGTGGGCAGGCCGTCCTCGACGATATGATCGGCATGTTCGTGAACACGCTCGTCTTGCGGACTCAGGTGCGGAGTTCGATGAGCTTCACCGAACTGGTGCGACAAGCACGAGGCGTGGGACTGGACGCGCTGGCAAACGCCGACGTCCCGTTCGAATACCTGGTCGAGCGCCTGGACCCGGCTCGATCGCAGGCGTTCGCGCCGCTCATGCAGGTGCAGCTCTCGTTCGACCAGGACAGCGGGGCAGATGTCGAACGGACTCGCTCCCTCGACGTCGCCGGGCTGACGGTGACCCCGATCGACCCGGGCGCCCCCGTCGCACAGGTCGACCTGACCGTCGGTGTCTGGACCGCGGGCGACGGCGAGGACTGGGCCGGCTCGATCATCTACGCGACCGACCTGTTCGACGAGTCGACGGTCGTCGCGTTCGCCGACCGCCTGGTGCGAATGCTCGACGACCTGACGGCGACACCGGACCGAGCGGTCGGCGACGTCGACTTGCGGACCGACGATGAACGGCGCGAGACCGACCGACTGGCCGTCGGAGCCTCCCACGACGTGGCGCCGTCCGTCCTGCCGGACCTGCTGTACTCGCAGATCGAGGCGTCGCCCGCAGCGACCGCCATCGTGTACGAGGGGCGGAGCATCGACTATGCGGAGTTCGGTGCATGGGTGAGCGCGCTGGCCCGCGACCTGATCGACGCGGGAGTCGGCCCCGATCGGGCGGTCGCCGTCTGCATGCCGCGCACGGTGGAGATGGTGCTGGCGATCCATGCGATCGGCGCCGCAGGCGGCGCGTACGTACCGATCGACACCGACGCGCCGAGTGAGCGTGTCGACTACATGCTCGCCACGTCGGGTGCGGCCACCGTGCTGGTGTCGGCGCACGCCGACGTCAGTCCCGCTATCGCCGAACTCGGCTCCACTGTGCGGATCGTGTCGGTCGACGCGCACAGCGCAGTCGATCGCGGCGACCCGCGGACGCTCCCGGTCACCGATGGCGACCGGATCTCGCCGCTGCGGACCGACAACGCCGCGTACACCCTTTTCACGTCCGGATCGACGGGCCGCCCCAAGGGCGTCACTCTGTCGCACCGGGCGGTCGTCAACCGGCTGTGGTGGGGACTCGACGAGATGCCTCTCGATCGCACCGACGCCGTGCTGCTCAAGACGCCGTACACGTTCGACTGCTCGGTCCCGGAGATCTACGCGCCGCTCATGGTCGGCGCCCGCATGGTGGTCGCGAAGGCCGACGGGCATCTCGACCCCATGTACCTGTGCGACGTCATCACCGAGACCGGCGTGACGATGGTGCACTTCGTTCCGTCCATGCTCGCCGTGTTCCTCGACATCGCAGGCACCGAACGCGTTCGCGCGCTCACGAGCATCAGGTACGTGTCGACGACGGGTGAGGCGTTGCCCCCGTCGGTCGCCGCGCAGACTCGGTCCGCGCTTGCTCACGCCGCGCTCTACAACCTGTACGGCCCGACCGAAGCCGCAGTGGAGATCACCTTCGCGAACGTGGTGTCGGCGCACGCCGACGACAGCACCGTCCCGATCGGCGTCCCGGTGTGGAACTCCACCGCGTACGTGCTCGACGACCGGCTCCGACCCGTCCCGCTCGGCACACCCGGCGAGCTGTACGTCGGCGGCGTCCAAGTGGCGCGGGGGTACGCGGACCGTTCCGAACTGACAGCTGAGCGTTTCGTCGCCGACCCGTTCGGGATGCCAGGCTCGCGCCTGTACCGGACCGGCGACCTCGTGCGACACGGTGCGGGTGGAGCCCTGGAGTACTTGGGTCGCACCGACTTCCAAGTGAAGCTCCGCGGCCAACGCATCGAACTCGGTGAGATCGAAGCGGTGCTCAACGGCATCGACTCGGTGATGCACGCGGCCGCGACGGTGGCGACGGCACCCGGTGGCGGCGACCATCTCGTCGCCTATCTCGCCGGTGTGCCGGGCCAGGACGTCGACCTCGACGACGTTCGCGCGCAGACCGCTCACTCGTTGCCGGAGTACATGCGCCCGACCGTCTGGACGGTGATCGACGAGATCGTGTTGAACACGGCGGGCAAGATCGACCGCAAGGCGCTGCCGACACCCGACTTCGCCGCGTCGGACGAGGAGTACGTCGAACCCGACGGTGACGCGGAGACGATTCTCGCCGACATCTTCGCCGACGTGCTCGGCATCGAGAAGACGTCGGCCACGGCGAGCTTCTTCAGTTTGGGCGGCAACTCATTGTCTGCCACCAGGGTGCTTGCCGCCGTGCGTGAACGACTCGACCCAGACGCGCAGCTGGGCTGGCTGTTCGACGACCCGACCGTCCGCGGGCTCGCGGCGCGGATCGACGCGCAGCAGCGAGGTGTGGACGCCGGTGCGTCGGTGCTCCTCGGCCTGCGGACCGAAGGCCGCCGACCGCCGTTGTTCTGTGTCCATCCGGCAGGCGGCCTGGCGTGGTTCTACGGCGGGCTGGCGCCGCACCTCGCCGACCGCCCCATCTACGGGCTGCAGGATCCGGCGGTGGTCGCGGGCGAACCGGAACTGGCCTCGATCACCGAGCTGGCGAAACGCTATGTCGACGAGATCCGGCGCGTGTCGCCGACCGGCCCCTACCACCTGCTGGGCTGGTCGCTCGGCGGCCTCGTCGCGCACGCGATGGCAGTCGAGCTCCAGGGCCGCGGCGAGACGGTCGACTTCCTCGCGGTGATGGATGCTGCGCCCGCGGGCGACGATGACCTGCCCGCCCATCACCACGCGGCCCCGGCGTCTGAGACGTCGGCGCAGGACGTCGTCGGCGACCTGCTGGGCGGTTGGCGCGAACTGTTCAACCTTCCGGAGGAGTCCTCGGCGGCGGGGGCAGACGATGTCGCGGACGTGGTGCGGACGTCGATCGTCCGCACCGGACTGTTGACGGAGGACCAGGTCCAGCGGGTGATGGACAGTTTCGTGCGCTCAGATGCGATGACTCCGACGCACCGGGCCGACGTGTTCGACGGGCCGTTGCACCTGTTCACTGCGGTGCGTGACAAGCCGGAAGGGACGGACCTGGCCGCGCGGTGGCGGCCGTTCGTCTCCGGACGAGTCCTCGGCACCGACGTGGACACACACCATCTCGGGATGGCCGACGAGGACTCGTTGGCGGTGATCGGACCGGTGATCGAGGCTGCGTTGCACCGGCTGAGATGACGGCGCGTCCGCGTCGGCGAGGGAGCGCGACACCGCAAGTGCATGACGCGCCGCGGCGGTAACCTACTGGAGAATTGTGCACGAATGCGTGCATGGAGAAAGGACAGACATGACCAACCCGTTCGATGACGAAGACGGCCGGTTCTACGTGCTTGTGAACGAGGAGAACCAGCATTCGCTGTGGCCGACGTTCGCCGATATCCCGGCAGGCTGGACCAAAGTGTTCGGCGAGGACTCGCGTGCTGCGTGCCTGGAATACGTGGAGAAGAACTGGACCGATCTGCGTCCGCAAAGTCTCATCGACGCGATGGAAGCCGACAAGTCAAAATAGCCTTGGTGGACGTAGCGAGCCGTTTTGGGGTAACGGTTTCATAACAGATTTGTACGTTCGAACGACAAGGATCCTTGATCGCCCCAGGTCATGGAATCTGGAACGATTGCGATTCAGTTGATCGAATGAACAAGTTTGCTGGTCGTGAGCTGTGAAGTCTAGCGGGTGAGTCATCCCTAAGTTACGCTGACGTAGGGCCCAAGGCGTACAGCCTTTCACCGGCAGGTGCGGCGCTTGGGGGACGCAGTGAGACGGAGGGATCGGGCGATGGGCACGACCAATCAAGCCATTCGCGATCGGTGGATTGCCGACCTGTGCATCCATGTGGCAGACCGGTCGGAGACCGGCAGCTGGATGGTCGCGGTCCGACATAGCGGCGACGCCGTGACCTTCGGCGCTCTGGAAGCAGCGATCAACGACTACCGACGCATCGTCGGGACACACGGGATGTCCCTCGAAAGCGCTCTCACCGGTGCGCTGCTTCATACCGCGCCGAGCCTCGTCGACCTCGAACCCGCCGAGCGCGCCAGCGTCGTCGACCAGATGATTCGCTGGCTCGGCCGCGATGTCGCCGCCGCACCGGCTGTGACTGCGGCGCCGACCCTGCGATCGGTCGGCTGACTCGCACACCCCGCACTGACTTCGAATCGGTCCGCCGGTCTGATTCAGACCGGCGGACCGATTCGTTTCTGCGGCGCAGCCCCTCATGCGATTATGAGGTGCCGAATCGAGAGGAGCGCGCCGCGAGTGTTCACCGATCAGCCGAACATGCCTCTCGTACGTCGGCTCGCTACCGTCGTGAGCGGTGCCGAGACAGGCCGCTCGTCCCTGCAGACGCTCCAGGCGGTCGGATCGGCGATCGCCGGCGCCGCATACTTCGTCTACCTGATCGCGGCCACCAGTTCGTTCGCCAGGTTCGGCGGTCTCGCCGCATCGTGGTGGCTCCCGCTGAGCATGGTCGTCGTGGTGGCGAGCGGACTCGGCCTGTTCTGGGTGGGAGTCAGCGGCCGACTCGACCGTCTCCTGCCCGTCGCCGCCGCCGCCGCGATCGCGTACCTGGTCCTCATGACGTTGTGGTTCGTCGCGTGGAACGGGACGTCCACTCGGAGCGGCGACGCCGACCCGACGATCATCGTCTGGTTCACGATCATTCCCGCGCTGGCGTGTCTGGCGCTGGTCCTCGCCGAACGACCCGTCCTGGCGGTCACCAACCTGGTCGTCGCAGGCGCGCTGAGCGAAGCCGTCGCCTCGGCGGGCGACTACGGTCTGGACACGGTCCTTCGGTCGGTGTGGTCGATCGCGTGGTGCGCGGTCTTCCTGGCGATGGGCGCCACCAGCGTCGCCTTCGCCCGCCGACTCGATCAGACCCGGTCGGCGACCGTGGCGGCCGCCCGCGACCTCGCACGCGAGGACATCCGCGACATCGAGAGCCGGCGCGCCGACGCTCTCGTCCACGACCGGATCATCGCCTTCCTGCTCGCCCTCCCGCCGGGGCGCCCGACGTCTGCGACGAGGTCCGCGGCAGCGGCGGTACTCCATGAACTCGACCACTGGTGGGACGAGCCGATCGAGGCGGACGCCCCGGTCGACGCTCGAGAGTTCGTCCAACGACTTCGGACCACCGTGGCGCGGCTGGGCGCCGACGTCGCCGTCCGCGCGGACGTCGATGCGTCGGTCACGGCTCGCTATCACGGCGACACGACCCCGGCGCTCCTGGACTCGGCGGCCGAAGCCGTCCGCAACTTCCACCGGCACGCGGGTGCGGAGGCATCGTGCGTGGTGCTCGCCGTGGTGCATGACGACGAGATCACCGTGACCGTCGCCGACGACGGCATCGGCTACGACCCGGACGAGACTCCACCCGGCAGGCTCGGCGTCTCGTTCGGCATCACCGGCCGCATGGCTGCCGTCCCCGGCGGGTCGAGCAGCGTCCTCAGTGCGCCCGGCCACGGCACCCGCGTGCGTCTGCGGTGGGAGAGGCCGTGAACCCGTCGATCGGTGAGCGGCTCGGGCGACCGCCCGCCGTGCGGATGCTCGTCCTGGGTGTCGTCGTGATCTACTTCGCCGCTCTTGGCGCGTACACCGTGCACAGTGGGATCGAGGTCGGGTTCGACACGGTGAGCTGGATCGGCATGAGTGCGGCGTTCGTGCTGTTCGTCGCTGCGGCGGTCCCGCTGAGCAGCACGATATTCGCGGAGCTCACCGACGCCCGGGCGCGGGCGATCGCGCTCCTGACCGTCGGTGGCGTCGCCGCGACATGGGGATCGGCCGCGTACGCTCACGCACCCGGTCTCGCCGCCTACCAGCCGATGCTGGCCACGGCCACCGTGGTCGCGGTGATCCTCATGTTCGGAGGCCGCGTTGCCTTGGTGTGGGCGGCGATCTCCTCGAACATCACAATCGGGCTGATCCTCGGCCCGTTCACCGAGTCGGCACGGTGGTTCAACGCGGTCCTGCCGCGTGCGAGCCTGACGATCCTGTTCGTCGGGACCTGCGGAGCCGTTCTACTCGGCCCGCAGATGGCGGAGATGCGGGCCCTCGGGCGCCGGCAGCGGGCCGACGACAAGGACGTGCAGGACCGCCGCCACGACGCCGCCGACCGCGAGGACCGGATTCGGCGGATCGACGACCGCGTCCGACCGCTGTTGAGTCGTATCGCGGACGGGCACGAGGTGACCGACGACGACGTCATCGATGCGCGACTGATGGAAGCGAAGCTGCGCGACGGCATCCGCGGTCGTGCGTTGGACGTGCCACGGGTGCGTGCCTCGGTCTGGGATGCGCGACGTCGGGGTGTATCGGTGGCGGTCCTCGACGACGGTGGACTCGACGCCCTCGGCCCGGACCGTTCGGCCGCCGTGGTCGAGGCGGCGGCAGTGGTGCTCGAATCCGAGCTGGCGACGCTGACGAGCGGCGACGTCGTCGCCCGCATCGCGCCCGCGGGGCGGGATCCCGTCGCGACCGTCGTCGTCGTGTCCGGAGCGATCCGGCGACGGATCGAACTGGGGGCCGACGGCTTCGTCGTGCGGACGGTCGAAGCGTGAACGAGTCCCGGATGCGTCGTGCCGCGTCGCTCACGGTGGCCGTCTGCACGATCGTCGTCTCGTGCGTATCGGTGATCCCGATGCGCAAAGGCGCGCAACTGACGGCGTCCTGGTGGACACCGGTGTCGGTGGCTGCTGTGGTCGTCGCCGCAGTGCTCCTGTTCGCCGCAGTGCTCCTGTTCGCCGGAGCCCTCTGGGGCGGGACCTCCTCCGGTCGCGCCGAGCAGCGGATCGGCGTCGTGCGGGCCACGATCGTGCTCCTCGCCGCCGTCGACGTCGTCATGCTCATCCTCTGGTTCCCCGCGTGGTCGGGGGCCGTGTCGGACGTCGGGGGATCACCGCCGATCTGGATGGCGAACAACGTGGCGCTTCCGGCGTTGGCGTTGGCCACCGTCTTTCCCGTCTGGTGGTCGCTCGCCTACGCGCTCGGCGGCCTCGCGCTCCTCGCCGCGGTCCAACAGCGGATCGGTTTCGGGGGACAGGGGTGGGACGCCTACCTCAATCAGGCGATGACGTTCGGCATGCTCGCAGTGTTCCTCACCATGCTCGGCACCGCGATGCACATGGCGCGCAACGTCGATCGCAGCCGGGGCGCAGTGCTCGCCGAGACTGTCGAGACCGCGACCGCGGCGGCCCGCGGAGCCGAACGTCGGCGAATGGACGCCGTCGTCCGCGACCGCGTCATCGGAGTGCTGCGCGACATCACTCCCGGACGTCCCGACGGCCGCCGCCGAGCCGAGGCGAAGATCGCCATGGACGAGCTCGACGGGATCGTCGCGGACGCCCCGGCGCGGCATCGGACCAGCGTCGCGGACGCCGTCGTCCGACTCCGCGAATCAGCGATCGCATTCGGCGACGACGTGCTCGTGGCGGTCGACGCCGCCGACGATGCCGTCGACCTTCCCGACGACGTCGTGGACATCCTGGGCGACGCACTGAACGAAGCAGTCGGGAACGCCGTCGCCCACGCGGGTCCGAACGCCTCGACGGCGGTCGTCGGACACATCGCCGCCGAGGGCATTCGGGTACGCATCGTCGACGACGGGTGCGGTTTCGACCTGGCCGCGATAGCCCCCGACCGGTCCGGGATCGCCGTCGGGATCACCGGCAGACTGGCCGGACTATCCGGTGGCCGTTCGGACATCCGTACCTCGCCGAGCGACGGAACGATGGTCTCCCTCGAATGGGTGCGCTCATGACTGCCCGCCGCGGGACAGCGAAGATCGGGACGGGACAGATCGGGACAGCGAAGATCGGGACGGGGCAGATCGGGAAGGGGCAGATCGGGTCTGGGCAGATGACGACGGATGTGGGCATGCCGGTGATGCTCGGCCTGCGGACCCGGCGGCTGCACGTGGCGGTGACCGGACTGCTCGTGGTCTATGTCGCGGTGCGCGCCACCGCGTTCGGCGACGCGAGGACACCGGCGCAGTGGGTGCTGGAGGCGGTCGCCGTGCTCGGACTGTCGGTGGCCGCGCACCGCGTCCTCCTCGGCGACGAGGACCCGCTGCCGTCGCGCAGCACGCTCGCTGTCGCCGTCGTCGGAGTCGCGTCCGTCGCCGCGGCGTGGTGGGCCACCCCGCTCGCCGCGGGCGTCTGGGTGCAGGCGGGCGCTCCGCTCGTCGTGTTCGCCGTCGTCGCGGGACTGTTGACGTTGCGCGGGCGTGCCGCCGCCGCGTGGACGGTGTGCGGCGCGGCTCTGGCGATCGCCGTGATCTGGTCGATGCAGCGCGGTGGCACCGCGGTCGCAGGCGGCCAGCTCACCGTGCGCATGGTGATGGCGTTGCTGCCCGCCACGCTGATGGCGTCGCTGGTGCGGCCGATGCTCCGGTTGACCGGTGCGTTGGAGGAGCGCCGAGTCCAGGCGGCTCGGTCGGCTGCCGTGACCGTTGCGACGGCGGCCGAACGCGCTCAACGACTCCGGCGTTTCGATGACGAAGTCCGCCCCTACCTGCAGCGAGTGGCCGACGGTGCGGAGTTCGACGAGGCGGCTGCGATGCGCGCGAGCCTGGTGGAGCACAACCTGCGGGACGCGGTGCGCGGCCGCGGGTGGTGGTCGGCGCAGACGAAGACGTCGTTGGCGGCGGCGCGCGGTGCGGGCGTCGCGGTGCGGGTCCTCGATGACAGTCGGACGGAGTTGTCCGCCGACGACGCCACGGTGCTGCACACCGAACTCGCCGCGACATTGGCCGCGGCGAGTTCGGGAGTGGTGACCGCTCGGATCCTGCCGAGCGGCCGCGAGGACGTCGCGGTGATCACCGTGGTGACCGCGGACGGAATCATCCGTCGGGTCGCCGGGCGTCGCAGTGGCGTCCTCGTCTGGCGTTCTGGAGGGTCGGTCGACTGACCGGCCAGCGCTTCTAAGTGCCGAGTGGCACTAGCGGCCGTGACCGGACATCTGTGAGGCGAGGTCCTGCACAGCAGTCGCCGACAGCTTCCATGTGCCGTCGACGTTCACGTACGCGAAGTCCATGTCGACCGGGGCTGGCGCGTGCGGCGACTTCACCGCAACGGTGGCGGTGGCCTTGTCGCCGTCGACCTTCACCGACTTCACGGTGTAGATGTCCGGCGTGTAACCGGCCTTCGACGAACCCTTGGCGTAGCCGACGAGAGCGGCCTTCACGCCGGGGTTCGTGATCTCGACGATCGCGTCCAAGTCCGCTTCGGGGGTCGCCGGGTCGACAGCGGTGCGCAGAATGGTCTGGGCCTGCGCGTTGTCGAGTTCAGCGGACTGTCCGGCGGACTGCTCGGCCGACGTCGACGACATCGCGGTCGAGTCTGCTGCGGTGTCGTCGTCTGACGAGCAACCAGTCAATGCGATGGCGGCGCCTGCGGCGAGAGCGACGACGCCGACGAGCGGGCGACGCCAAGCGGGAGAGACGGTCATGAGATTCCTTTCCTCGTGTGAGGTAAACCTAACATGACGGTCTTCTGGCGGAAGGTTCGCAGGTCGCTAACTATGCGAGTCCATTCGTCTTGAATACTTTCCCATATGGGAATATATTGTTGGCATGGCTCGAGCAGCGACGACGTCCGACGTCTTCAACGCGATCGCCGAAGTGCGGCGTCGGGACATTCTGATGCTGCTTCGGGGCGGGGAGCGTCCGGCGACCGCGGTCGCCGAGGAACTGGGGCTCACCCAACCCGGAGTGTCCAAGCATCTGCGGGTGCTCCGTGAAGTCGGCCTCGTTCGGGACCGTAGGGACGGCAAGCAGCGTCTCTACTCGCTCGATGCGCACGGGCTGCGATCAGTCCACGAGTGGGCCGGTGGATTCGAGCAGTTCTGGAACGAGAGCTTCGACCGGCTGGACGACTACGTGCAAGAACTCAAAGAGGAAGCACGAACTCGAGAAGGCAGCAACAACCCCAACAAGAAGGCAGGGCAAGTCGATGAGTGAGACCGAAACCGGTGCGGCACTGTCCGCAGGCGGCCGCGAGATCGTGATCTCCCGGGTGATCGATGCACCGCGAGAGCTGGTGTTCGAAGCGTTCACGCAGGTGCGTCACCTGTCGCGATGGTGGGGGCCGCACGGGTTCACGACGACTACGCGGGCGTTCGAATTCCGGGCAGGCGGAGTGTGGGAGTTCGTGATGCACGGACCTGACGGGACCGACTACCCCGAATGGATCACGTGGACGGAGATCGACTCGCCGGAGCGGATCGCCATGCTGCACGGCGAATACAGCGACGACCCGAACACGTTCGAGTCGGTGTTGACCTTCGAACCGATCGGGCAGACGACTCGGGTCGAGATGCGGACGGTGTTCGCCACCGAGGAGCTTCGCGACGAGGCGGTGCGCAAGCACGGTGCGATCGAGGGCGGCCGCCAGACGCTCGCCGGCCTCGCCGCCTACGTGGCCGAACTCGCCCGCGACGCACAGGCGCGCTGACGGCCAGGCGCGCCGTGGACTCCGGTGGTCAGCCGATGTCGACGGCGTCCTCGAACACCATCGACAGGTTCTCGACCGAACTCGTCATCAGGGCGTGCCGGGACAACTGGAGTCGACGCAGTTCGTCAGCCATCGGATGGTCACCGAGACGCAGCGTCGCTCCGCCGATTCGAGTGCGAGTGCCCGTCGTCGACGTCAACCGCCAGGGGGTGCGCCGGGTCACCGCGTCCAACTGCGCATACGACTGAAGCACCGCTTCGGACGTACTGTCCGGGACGCCGATTCCGCGTCGGACCGCCAGATCGACGATGAGCTTGCCGTCCTGACTCACCCGACCGGTCTTCGTCGCCGAGTCGTGGTCGACGTCGAAGTCGGCGAGCACCTTGGGGAAACCCCAGATCCCGCGCCCGGCGGCCAGGGTGAACTCGCCGTCGACCGGGAGTTCGTGGATGAGTGCGTGTGCGTCGCCCTTCACCAACGACCC
Organism: Gordonia liuliyuniae; assembly: GCF_021739025.1. Lineage (GTDB taxonomy): Bacteria > Actinomycetota > Actinomycetes > Mycobacteriales > Mycobacteriaceae > Gordonia > Gordonia liuliyuniae. The sequence continues at coordinate 403,097 of NZ_JAKKOT010000003.1, forward strand.
GAGCGCGCGCAGCGGCGACGGCGCGGCACGGTCGGGATCCTGCACGAGGAAGCAGACGCCGAACTCGTTGTACGGACCGAGATCGCCGTCGACGTAATCGACGAACACGAGCATGCACATCGCGCGGCCGGGACGGACCCGCAACGGCGCCAGTTCGACGTCGCCCCGCGAGGCGATGGCGGACCGGACTGCGGACTCGGACGCGGTGAACCCGGCGACGAAGCAGCGGGCGGAACGGATATGGACGGGCATCGACACTCGCGTGCCGAGAACCTGGTGGCTCGAATCGGGCATGTCGTCGACGCTAGGCGAGCCCGGCGGGCTTCGTGGCCGATTCGATGAGGCGAGAATTGTCCGAGGTATCTACTACGTTGGGTAGAGGATTCCGATGAAGTGGTCGGAGCAGGGGCGAACAGCAGAAGGACGTCGTGATGACGGAATCGCAAACGGCAGTACGGGTGGGGATGGTCGACGACCATCCGTCACCGGTGTGGGGGATCGACCGGATTCTGGAACCTCAAGCCGACCTTGATTTCGTCTGTGCGGCAGCCACCGTGACCGAACTCCTCACGACCGCCGCCGATCTCGATGTCGTCATCCTCGATCTCCGACTCAACGACGGAACCACTCCGCGCGAGAACGTGGAGCGGCTCACCGAGCGGGGGATAGGCACCGTCGTCTACACCTCCGGCGAGCATCCGGACCTGTTGCGGTCCGCGGCGCGCGCGGGCACTCTCGGCGTCGTGCTGAAATCCGCCTCGGAGGACGAGATCCTGGACGCGGTCCGTGCCGCGGCGGCGGGCGAAGGCGTCATCACGACCGAGTGGGCCGCGGCCGTGGACGGCGACCCCAATCTCGACGCTGTCGACCTGAGTCCGCAACTGCAACGGGTGCTCACTCTCTATGCGTCCGGGGGCACGTCGACGAGCGTGGGTCGGGAGCTCGGCGTCGCTCCCGACACCGTGAACGAATACCTCAAACGCATCCGGCAGAAGTACGCCGACGCCGGGCGGCCGACCCACACCAAACTCGACCTGTTCAAGCGCGCAGTCGAGGACGGGTGGTTGCCGATGCCGCACCGCGCGCGAGGCGAGTGACCCCAGTCCCGGTGTTCAGATAACCGGTGTCACCAGCTCTGGGTCTACCGCGGGATGTCGTGTGTTCGTACGGTTGTATTTGAGCCTGACGTGATGAATGCCGCACGTAGGTGTTTCACCCCGTTGGTCGGTTTCTCACAGGAGGACTCCCATGACCGCTGCTCCCATGACCGCTGCCCCCAAGCCCCTTACTCAGGTCGAGCCGATGAGCGCACCGAGTCAGACGCCGGTCGTCTCCCTCAGCAGCCCCGCCCAGCACAGACCCGCGGGCGTGCCACCGTTCTTCGCCACGGGCGACCCCACGCTGGTTCGGCCCGCGTTGTCCTCGCGCGAAGTCGAGGTGCTGCTCGCGTGGCTGGCCTCCGAGTCGAAAGAGGATGCGGCGGCGCGTCTGTTCATCTCGGCGTCGACGGTCAGTACGCACATCTCGCGGATCCGCGCGAAGTACGGCGCCGTCAGACGGTCCGCGCCGACCAAAGCGCACCTGCTGGCACGTGCCCTGCAAGACGGATACACCACGCTCGACGTCTGGTGACCGGTCCGGCGACCACCAGCTGAGGCGCCGCGTGGCGACTGTCTCTGCACTCAGACGATTGGCCTCGAGGCCGTCCCCGGACGGTGTCGAGGCCAGTCGCCGTCGTGGGCGCCGGCCATCGGTCGAACACGACCGCATCGTCATCGTCATGGCGACGATCATCGCCGTCGGATACGTCGTCTACCTGATCGTGACGCTGCCCGCGATGCTCGTCGAGGCCAACGGAGTGGTCGCGGGCTGGTATCCGATCGTCGGCACGATCCTCGCGTTCGGTCCCGGCCTGGCACTGCTCGCGGTCCGGTGGGCGCGGGCCCCGCAACGTCGCGCGCTCGTCACCGCGATCGCTTGTCCGGTCGGCGCCGTGGCCGCCGCCGGGGTGTGGGGGCTGGCCGGTGTCGGCGAGTCGGCCGAGCCCGCCGTGTGGATGCTCGACTTCGTCGGGCTGGCCGCGGTCGCGGTGGCCATCGTCCGACCAGTACGCGAAGCGCTCCTCGTGCTCGTCGTGTGCAAGAGCGCCGCGGCGTACACCGCGCTCGCCCACAGCCCCGGCGTCGATGTCGGGGCGATGGCCCGCGAAGCGGTCTTCGGGATGCTGTTCACCTCGGCGTTCGTCTACGTGACGTCGATGGTGGTGCGTGCTGGCGCATCGTTGGACGCGTCCCGGTCCGAAGCCGCCGACCTGGTGGCGGCGAGCGTGCGTAACGACGAGCTCACCCGGTTCGACGGGTTGATCCACGACCACGTCATCTCCACCCTCGTCGCCGTCGGCGCCGATCGGCGAGACCCGAGAGTCGTCGACCTCGCGTCGTCTGCGCTGGCGCGACTGGACGCACTCGCCGGCCACGACGGCGACGACGAACAGGTGTCCGGCACCGAGCTCGTCGCCCGGATCCGCACCGCGATCGACTCGACCGTCGAGACCGTGGTCCACGTCGACACGTCGACGGCATCGTCGTTCGATTCGTCGACGGTCCGCGCACTGTCGGAGGCGGTCGGCGAGGCGGTCCGGAACTCCCGAACACATGCGGGCGCCGACGCCGACGTCATGGTCGCCATCGACGTCGCAGACGGTCGAGTGTCGGTGGTGGTCGCCGACGACGGGATCGGATTCGATCCCACCGAGGTCGCCAACGACCGACTCGGCCTGCGATCGAGTGTGCGGTACCGGATGGACTCGGTGGGCGGCTGGTCTCGGGTGCGCAGCGCACCCGGGCGGGGGACGACCGTCGAGGTCGGCTGGGCGCGACCGTGACCGGGCCGGACATTCAGGTGCCAGACATCTGGTGGCGGGGACGTCCGCGCGACGACGCGTCGGCGATCGTCGGGTTGCAGACGCCGCAGGTGATGATCGGGGCGGTCATCGTCTGGGCAGGGTTCGTCGTCCTCGGTCTCAGCGGAGGAGGGCTCCAGTGGCCGGCCCTGTACGCGGTGTCGTTCATCGGCACGGGGGCGGCGTGGGCAATCGCGCTGCGCGCTCCCGGCACTCCGATGGCTCGGTCGTCGGCGGCCGCTGTCGTGGTCCTCGAGACCGCAGCCGTCGTCGGGGTGATTGCGGCCGTCGAACCTCTGGTGCGCGGACCGCTCATGCCGTGCGCGGGCGCCACCGCGATCGTCGGCGCCCTGCTGTGTCTGCGGGGGAGGGTCGACGTCGCGTGGATATCGTTCGTGGTCTCGACCTCGGCCATCGGGGTGGCGGGGATGGTCCGCGCCGACTCCGGTGAATATCTGGTGATCATGACCCCGGGCAACCTCGGGGTCCTCGTCCTGATGACGGTGTTCGCGACGGTGATCGGCCCGCGCGCCGAGCAGATCTTCGCGCTGCGTCGACAGGCTCGCCGGGAGAGTGCGGCGTTCGCCGTCCGCGCCGTCCGCGACCAGCAGTTGGCGCGTCTGGACGAGCGAGTGCGGCCGCTGCTGCAGTCGATCGCGGCGGGGGAAATCCTCGACGACGAGCAACTGGCGCACTGCCGGCTCGTCGAAGCCCAGCTACGGGACCGGATCCGCGCACCAGGACTCGATGTTCCCGCGCTGGCAGACGCCGCATGGGCGGCGCGCAAGCGCGGGGTCCGCGTCCTCCTCCTCGACGACCACACCGACCCCACCGTCGCGGACGAGCCCACGCTCGCCGTCGTGGGCGACGATCGTGCCCGACTCGTCGAGAGGGTGTGGGCCGCGGGGACGGCCGCGCTCGATCAGGCGGAGCCAGGCGCAGATGTCACCGTCCGGCTGCTGCCCGCCGGACGTGCGGTCGCGGCGACGATCTCCGTCGCCGCCGACGGCACGGTCAGCTTGCAGGAGTTCGCGTGAACCCTCATCGGACTCGACTCGCTCGGGGCGGCTCGTGATTGACGGTGGCTAGGAATTTGTCCCTGACCGGCCGTTTCGCCTACACTAGAGCGGTTGCCTGCGGTGCGTGCACCGCGAGCCGGCATGCGAACCCACTGGCATGGAGCCGTTCACGCGGCGAAATACCAGGCAGGCGCATGTTTCGGTGGCGGCAGACCATGTGCGTCGGGTCGGAAATCCGGCGGACATAGAAATCCAGGTCAAGGAGACAAGCAGTGATTCAGCAGGAATCCCGCGTGCGCGTCGCCGACAACACCGGTGCCAAGGAAGTCCTTTGCATCCGTGTCCTCGGTGGTTCGGCGCGTCGTTATGCAGGCGTTGGCGACGTCATTGTCGCCACCGTCAAGGACGCCATCCCCGGCGGAAACGTGAAGAAGGGTGAGGTCGTCAAGGCCGTCATCGTTCGCACCACCAAGGAGCGTCGCCGCCCCGACGGTTCGTACATCAAGTTCGACGAGAACGCCGCAGTGCTTCTCAAGAACGAGAGCGACCCGCGCGGCACCCGCATCTTCGGCCCGGTCGGCCGTGAACTTCGCGACAAGCGCTTCATGAAGATCGTGTCGCTCGCACCGGAGGTGATCTGATTCATGAAGATCCACAAGGGTGACACTGTCATCGTCATCGCAGGCAAGGACAAGGGCGCCAAGGGCAAGGTCATCGAGTCCTACCCGAAGCGCGAGCGCGTTCTCGTCGAAGGCGTCAACCGCATCAAGAAGCACGTCGCAGACTCCGCCAACGAGCGCGGCGCGAGCTCCGGCGGCATCGTGACCCAGGAAGCTCCGATCCACGTCTCGAACGTGATGATCGTCGACTCCGAGGGCAACCCGACCCGCGTCGGCTACCGCGTCGATGACGAGACCGGCAAGAACGTCCGTATCTCGCGCAAGACCGGGAAGGACATCTGAACATGACCGCAACCGAAAAGGTTCAGCCGCGGCTGAAGCAGCGTTACCGCGAGGAAATCAGGGAAACGCTCAACAACGAGTTCAACTACGCCAACGTGATGCAGATCCCGGGCGTCGTCAAGGTCGTCGTGAACATGGGTGTCGGTGACGCCGCCCGTGACGCGAAGCTGATCAACGGCGCCGTCGCCGATCTCGCTCTGATCACCGGCCAGCAGCCGGAGATCCGTCGCGCTCGCAAGTCGATCGCCCAGTTCAAGCTTCGTGAGGGCATGCCGATCGGCGCCCGCACCACGCTGCGCGGCGACCGCATGTGGGAGTTCCTCGATCGCCTCGTGTCGATCGCCCTCCCGCGTATCCGCGACTTCCGCGGCCTGAGCGACCGTCAGTTCGACGGCAACGGCAACTACACGTTCGGCCTGACCGAGCAGTCGATGTTCCACGAGATCAACATCGACAACATCGACCGGCCGCGCGGCATGGACATCACCGTCGTCACCTCGGCCACCACGGACGACGAAGGCCGTGCGCTGCTCCGCGCGCTGGGCTTCCCGTTCAAGGACAACAACGCTAAGGACAACTGACATGGCAAAGAAGGCGCTGGTCAACAAGGCCAACAAGAAGCCGAAGTTCGCCGTGCGTGCCTACACGCGCTGCAACAAGTGCGGTCGCCCGCACTCGGTCTACCGCAAGTTCGGTCTGTGCCGCGTGTGCCTGCGCGACATGGCTCACGCCGGCGAACTGCCGGGCGTGCAGAAGTCGAGCTGGTGACACTGCACCGGTGACAACCCCTCGGATCCTCTCTCTGCGCTGATCCGAGAACACCGCAATAACGCTGTCGGCCCCGTCTCCCTTGTCAGGAGGCGGGGCCGACGGCGTTTTCGTGCAACGCGGATGCGGCGTCCAGGGCCTAAGCGCGACAATTTGATTGCGCACAATCGAGTTATGTGCAACTATGAATGGGTGGATGCAGATCGGAAGCTGGAATCGCAGTTGTGCTTCGCCCTCTACTCGGCGTCGAAGGTGGCTTCGGGTGCTTACCGCGGAGAACTCGCGGCACTCGGACTCACCTACACCCAGTACGTGACGCTGCTCGCCCTGTGGGACGAGGATGCGGTCACTGTCCGTGATCTCGGCGACCGACTCCACCTCGACAGCGGCACGCTGTCGCCGCTGATCCGGCGTCTCGAAAAGAGCGGGTACGTCGAGCGACGCCGTGATCAGTCCGACGAACGCCTGGTCACCGTGCACGTGACCGAGGCGGGACACGCACTGCAGCCCGTGGTCGACGCCGCTCGCGAGCGGGTCTACGAGGGATTCAAGCTCTCCGTCGACGATGCAGTTTTGCTCCGCGACCTCGCGGTCCGCTTCTGTGAGGCCCACAGTGCACCCAACCCCTCCCAATCGAGTTAGGAACTAACGATGAATGCCGTCTATATCGCTGAAGCCATCGCGACCGGAGCAGGCCGCGACGGGCGCACCCGCACCGCCGACGCCCGCGTCGATCTGCAACTTGCCGTCCCGAAGGAGATGGGCGGCTCGGGCGAGGGTGCCAACCCGGAGCAGTTGTTCGCTGCTGGCTATGCGGCCTGTTTCCATTCGGCGCTGCAGATGGTCGCCCGGTCGCAGAAGGTGGATCTCGGTGACTCGAGCGTCGGAGCCCGGGTCGGCATCGGCCCCAACGGATCCGGTGGATTCGAGCTCACCGTCGCCCTCGAGGTGATCATTCCCGATCTCGACCACGACGCTGCGCAGGCCCTCGCGGACGCCGCGCATCAAGTGTGCCCGTACTCGAACGCGGTGCGAGGCAACGTCGACGTAGCCGTCTCCGTCTCTGACGACTGAACCGCAGACGCCACCGAATACGCTCGGCCACCGCTCACCGCTCGACCACTGACCTCAAGGAGAACTCATGCGCGCACTCGTACACGACGAATTCGGCGATCCCGCTACCGTCCTGTCCGTCCGCGACGTCCCGCTTCCCGAACCCCGCCCGGGCCAGGTGCGTGTCCGCACGCTGCTCGCGCCGATCCACAACCACGACCTCTGGACGGTCAAGGGCGACTACGGCTACAAGCCCAGCCTGCCGGCCGGATCCGGCTCGGAGGCGGTCGGCGTGATCGATGCCCTCGGCGACGGTGTCAGCGGTCTTGAAGTCGGGCAGCGCGTGGCCACCGGGTCCGCCTTCGGAACCTGGGCGGAGTACTTCGTCGCGAGTGCGAGCGGCCTGCTTCCGGTGTCCGACCTCGTTTCCGACGAAGCGGCCGCACAGCTGTTCGCGATGCCCTTCAGTGCGGTGACGCTGCTCGACTACCTCGACGTCGAGCCGGGCCAATGGGTTATCCAGAACACCGCGAACGGGATGGTCGGACGGCTGGTGGCACAGCTCGCGAAGGCTCGTGGAGTCAATGTCGTCGGCATCGTCCGTCGATCGGCGGCCGTCGACGAACTCGCCGCGGCCGGCGTCATCGATGTCGTGTCCACCGATACGGACGGCTGGCGAGAGAAGGCAGCGGCGTTCGCCGGCGAGGCGGGCTTCGCCGCGGCGATCGATTCGATCGGCGGTCCTGCGAGCACCGACCTCGCCGAATTGCTCGGCTTGCGCGGCACACTCGTCTCGTTCGGTGCGATGAGCGCACCCGGCGCGGGCCAGAAGGCGCTCCTGGAGATCCCGGTCAACGCGGCGATCTTCAAGGAACTCACGGTGAAGGGCTTCTGGGGCCGCACGGTCAGTCAAGAGATGTCGCTGACCAAGCGCGCGGCGCTGATGCGAGAGGTCATCGACTCCGTCACCACCGGACGCATCACGCTGCCGGTCGACGGCGTGTTCCCGCTCGCCGAGATCGCCTCTGCGGTCGACGCCAGCGGGACTCCGGGACGGTCGGGCAAGGTCCTGCTTCGGCCGTGATCGCATCCGCCGCAACGGTGACGGTTCACCGTCTGCGGCGTGCGAGGTAGTCGCCGATCGACGCGACCGCCCGCGTCAGGACTTGTTCGTCGGGGAGACAGACGATCCGGAAATGGTCGGGCTCGGGCCAGTTGAAGCCCGTTCCGTGTGTCACCAGGATGTGCTCGGTGTGCAGCAGGTCGAGCACGAAAGCCTCGTCGTCGGCCACACCGAACATCTCACGATCGATCCGAGGGAAGCAGTACAGTGCACCGCGCGGCGGGACGCAGGTGACGCCGGGGATCGCGTTGAGCGCATCGGCGGTCAGTGCGAGTCGACGCTCCAGGCTCCCGTCGGGATCGACGATGTCGGCGGGCAGCGGAGAACCGGGTGCGCCCGCGCCGAGTGCGACGGGAATCGCGTACTGGCCGGACACATTCGGGCAGACACGCATGTTGGACAGGAGGGTGACGCCTTCGAGCAGATCGGCCGCGCGATGCAGCGGTCCGGTCGCGACCACCCATCCCGCCCGGTAGCCGCACACCCGGTAGGCCTTCGACAAGCCGCCGAACGTCAGACACAGGACGTCGTCGCCCGCCGTGCGGGCGGCATGGTGGTGGCGGGCGTCGCCGAACACGAGCTCTTCGTAGATCTCGTCGCTGAGCAGGATCAGGTCGTGGCGGCGCGCGATGTCGGCGATCCCGCGGACCGTCTCCTCGCTGTAGACGGCGCCCGTCGGGTTGTTCGGGTTGATCATCACGAGAGCGCGAGTTCGCGGGGTCACCTTCGACTCGATGTCCTCGATGGACGGATTCCATCCGTTGGCCTCGTCGGCCAGATAATGCACCGGTACCCCGCCGGTGAGGTTCACCGCGCCGGTCCACGTCGGATAGTCGGGGGCGGGCACGAGGATCTCGTCGCCCGGGTTCACCAGCGCCTGGAGTGTGAGCGTGATGAGCTCGCTGACCCCGTTGCCGAGGAACACGTCGTCGGCAGACACGTCGTCGATGCCGCAGCGCCGATAGTGCTCGGCGACCGCCTCTCTCGCCTCGGGGATTCCGCGGGAGTCCGAGTACGCCTGCGCGGGAGCGAGGCCGGCGGCGACGGCGTCGACGATCTCGGGGCGGGCCTCGAGTCCGAACGGGTGCATGTTGCCCAAGTTGAGGCGCAGCACGTCGTGGCCCTCGGCCTCGAGGCGCATGGCCTCGGTGAGGATGGGGCCGCGGACGTCGTAGCGGACATTACGGAGGCGGTCGGACTGTCGGAACGATGTCATACGGCTATTCCACCCGCGAAGTGGCCATCATGGTAGATCCACTTCTGTCATTATCGCAGGACCACTATTCTGGGTTCCATGCCACGCAACCCCGGTCCCGGTTCTCTAGTCCTCGGCGATGTGGCGGGTGCCGCCGACCTGGTGAACGCAATCGTCGACCGGATCGCCGACGGCGCGCTCACGGACGGCGACGCCGTGCCGTCCACTCGCGTGCTGGCTCGGCAGACCGGACTCTCCCGAGGAACCGTGGTGCGGGCGTTCGACGAACTCGCCGCCGCGGGCTTCATCTCCTCGACGCACGGGTCGGGCACGCGTGTCAGCGGCGGGGCGACACAGGCGGCACGGGCCGGGGCGAGGACACGCGGGCGCGACGAGGCAGTTCCGGGGCCCACCGTCGAACCGAGACGCGGTCGGTCGCACCGCGACCTGCGGCCCGGAATCCCCGACGCCACGCTGGTCGACGCGCGGGCCTGGCGCAGCGCGGTCCGAACTGCTGCGGTCGGAGGACTGGCCGGATTGAATCCGTGGGAGGAACCGAGCCCGACACTCCGCGCGGCTCTGGCCGGGCATCTTCGGCGTCACCGAGGCATCGCCGATGCAGACCCGATGCTGTTCGACAGCTCGCGATCGGCCGTCGCGGCTCTGTGTGCGGCGTTCGCGGCGGACGGGCAGGCCCCGTTTCACATCGAGGACCCCGGCTATCGCGGAGCAATGCTCATGGCGCGCGAGCAAGGACTGTCCGTGCGAGTGCATCCCGCAGACCCCGACGGCCTCGACGCGGCCCTGCTCGGCGACGAGCCCTCGATCGTCTTCGTGACACCGGCGCACCACTATCCGCTCGGGTATCGGATGAGCGTGGACCGTCGTGTGGCGTTGGTCGAGTGGGCGCGCACGACCGGCTCACTCGTGATCGAGGACGACTACGACGGGGAGTTCCGCTACGGCGTCGCCCCGTTGCCCGCGCTCGCGACACTGCCCGGTGGGGCGGAGAGCGTGGCGTACGTCGGGACGTCGTCCAAATCCGTCGCGCCCGACCTCCGGGTCGCGTGGTGTCTGCCACCTGCGACGTTGCGCCGCGGTGTGCAGCGATGGCTGGCCGTGCACCGTCGCGGCCCGTCGTCGGTGCCCGCCGATGTGCTCGCGGAGTTCATCGGATCGGGAGCGATGGATCGCCATCTCGCGAGGGCGGCCCGCGTGTACAGTGACCGACGCTCACGGCTGGTGTCCGCGCTCTGCCGAGAGTGTCCCGACTTGGCGGTGACCGGTGTCGAAGCGGGGCTGCACCTGTGCGTGTTGCTGCCAGGGCGGGACGACGACGAGATCGTCCGCGCTCTGGAGGCAGCGGGGTGGCGGACCCGATCGTTGAGCAGTCAGGCGCACCGGTATGCGGTCTCAGGTCTCGTACTGAACTATGCGCGTCTGCGCGGACCGGACGCCGCAGAATTCGCGTCTGCTCTGCGCGAGGTACTCGCGCGAGCCGGGTAGCCCGATCGCCTCAGCGGCCGAGGAATCCTCCGAGCATGCCGCCGACACCTGCATCGTTTCCTCCGCCGGTTCCGCCGATGAACCCGCCGGGCGGCTGCTCGGACGGTTGGACGACGACGAAACCCTGTCCGCCGAAGGCCAGGGTAAACCGTTCCCCGGTGCTGCGACCCAACAGTGTGTTGAGACCGAAACTGTCATTGGTCTTCACCGTGGTCCGCAGGCTCGACGACCAGGCGACGGCGGCTTGCGGATCGGCGAAAGTGTCGCCGGCGACGTTCAGTACGACGGGCGAACCGTTCGTCGTGATCGCGATGCGTCCACGGCCGGTGAACACGCAGTTGAACATGCCCGCATTGCTCATCGCGCCTGCGCCGTGCATGCGTTCGACGTTGTACTGCAGCGTCGGTTCGAAGGCCAGCACGTTGGCGCCGTTGATGGTGAGCCCGTCCGACCCGTCCAGGTCGATGAGATGGACGTCGGACGCGTTGTCGGCCAGGAACAGATCGCCTCGACCGGACACCTTCATCAGCGGCACCCCCTCACCGGTCATCGCTTGACGCACCATCCGGCCCATGCCGCCCGCGCCGAGTGCTTCGAAACGGAGGTCGCCCTGGTAGGCGACCATCGAACCCTGGCGGGCCATGACCTCGCCACTGAGCCCGACCCGGCACATCTTGCTGCCCTGCTTGCCGATGCCCTGCGACTGCACTTCGGCGTGTGCGGGGGCGAACAGTTCGCTCTGCATGGACCCTCCTGGGGTGCGGCCCGCGACGCTGGCGGTCGCGGCGGGGTTGGGCACCGGCGTCGGTGACGGCGGCTGCTGGATCGAAGTCGGCGTGGGCGGCCACTGCTGTGGGTCGGCCATCGGTGGCCCGCTCGGCTGCGCGGGCTCGTCGTCGACGGAGATGCCGAACGCGGACGCGAGGCCGGCGAGCCCGGTGTCGTAGCCCTGTCCGACGGCACGGACCTTCCACGCGTCGCCGCGGCGATACACCTCGAGGCAGACGACGGCGGTCTCGCTCGTCAGGCCGGGAACAGTGAAGTCGGCGGTCGCGGTCCCGGCTGCGTCGAAGACCGTCGCCTGCAGGACGCCCGCGGTCGCGAACGATGCGGGGCCGGTGCCGTCGAGGCTCGCGGTGATCGCGATGGTCACCACATCCTGGTCGACGGAGCCGGTGTCGATGGCGATCGTGTCGACCGCACCCTCGTCGCGGTACTGCACCCCGCGCGCCGACGGCTGGTTGTAGAAGACGAAGTCGGCGTCGGACCGGACGCGTCCGCTGTCGGTCAACAGGATCGCCGATGTGTTCGCCTGCGACGCGCAGCGGACCTGCACACCGATCGTCGACGACGGCAGTGGCTGGTTCTCGCCGGGCGACAGCTGCTTCACGGATCACAGTGTACTGAGATCCAGGCTCGAAGGCCCCCGGCTCGAAGCGGATGTACGAACGATGTTCCCTGTCTCGGATGCGGCCGCGCTACCGGCGGTGGCTACGCTCAATCCGAAGAGTCGGAGCGAACCGATGCGAGCGGAGGCGGATGTGAGTGTTGCGCAGTCGGTCGTGCTGGCGGCCGACATCGACGATGCGGCGTCACTCGTCCACGAGATCGGCGAGATGATCGGCACCATCGCGTTCGCCGCGTCCGGAGCACTGTTGGCCGTCCGCCGGAACCTCGACATCGTCGGCATCGTGTTCCTGGCTGTCAGCACCGCGCTCGGCGGTGGCATCATCCGCGACGTTCTGGTCGGCAACACGCCGCCGACCGCATTCACCGATCTTCAGTACCTTGCCGCGGCGGCGGTCACCGGGTTGATCATCTTCTTCTGGCATCCGCCCACGCGGTTGACGCGCTGGCCGCTCGACGTGACCGACGCGATAGGTCTCGGAATGTTCGTCCTCACCGGCACCGCGGTCGGTTACGCGTGGGGAGTGTCGCCGCCTGCCGCCGCGCTCCTCGGGCTCACCACCGGCGTCGGCGGCGGCATCATCCGCGACGTGCTGTCCGGCCAGGTGCCCGCGATCCTGCGCACGGACGAACCCCTGTATGCGATCCCCGCGTTCGTCGGCGCGGTGGTGACGTCCGCCCTGATGTACTTCGACTGGTATCGGCCGTGGATCGGACTGATCTGCGCGGCGCTGGTGATCTTCGCGCGACTCCTCTCCCTCAGGTACGGATGGCGGGGCCCGCGACCGTACTACGTGTCGCGCGGCGAATGAGGGTCAGGCCGAGCGGCCGTACGCGGCGATCGCGGCGACCTCGGGGCTCCTCGGACTCACCTTGATCAGCCGCCACAGGTCGGCGGCAATCAGGAACGGTCGGACGAATCCGCGCGAACTCGACGTCGGTGATCTTGCCGCGTCTGATGAGTCGGTATCAGGGGCGCCCTACACCGCTCAGGCCTTGCAACGGTCTATAGACAAGTGTTCGCGCTACGCGGTGTAGGTTCAGTCCCGTCCTGGGGGCGACACGGCGCAGTTGGCTACTTTCGGCGTTTCCAGAACTGTGAGGGATCGACCCGCGATCAATCGAGCGCGGGTCACCTAGCCGAGTGGACTCGCGTCGCTGGCCGCGGTGTTCGACCGGAAGACCGCCCAGCTGCGGGACTGGGTCGAGGCGAGCGCGGCGGCCGGGCGACGGGTGTACGGCTATGCGGCGGCCTCCCGGGCGGTGTCGTTGTTCTATGCGGCCGGTCTGACGGCCGACGTGCTGCTCGGGGTCGCCGACGTGGCGGATGCGAAACAGGGCAGGCGGATGACGGGCACGGACAGCCCGATCATCTCTCCGGAAGAGCTCATGGCGGCCGCCCCCGACCATGTGCTGCTGACGGTGCCCGACATGCTCGACGAACTGTGTCGCGGATACCCGCCGTGCCGCGCCACCCCGAACCGCCGGCGTGAACTCGAGGGCTTGCGGGGCCTGGCGTCGAGGAGTGTGCGGCGACCTACACCGCTCAGGGCTTGCGTTGGTCTATCGGCGAGTGTGTGCGCTGTCCGGTGTAGGTTTACGCCCGTCCCTCGTGGTGCCGCGCAGCGCGACGGTCAGCATCACGGCCGAGTCTTCGTCTGCTATCAGCCCGTGCCGCACGTTCGGGATGTCGACGAGATCGCCCGCCGTGCCGTGCCATTCGCCGTCGGCGGTGGTGAGTCGGACGGTGCCGCGCAGCACCTGGAGAGTGGCCTCGCCCGGACTCTCGTGATCCGACAGTCCGTTGCCTGCGGCCAATGCGATGACCGTGTGCCGGAGCGTGTGCTCGGCGTGGCCGCGGACGGTGCGCGCCGACCGGCCCGAACTCGCCTCGCGCGCCTCGGACATCAGCTCGTCGACAACGGCGGGCAGCGATACCGAACTCATGACTTCTCCACTCTCGGTTCCTTGACTCTCGATTCCGTCGCAGACTCGGAGGCACTGCGCCCGATGCCGAACACGGTGAACAGGCAGGCGGCCGCGGCGAACGCGACCAGGAGTGCGAGGCCGATCGTGTACGAGTGGCCTGCCTCGTCGTAGGTCGCCCCCATGACCAGCGGCGGGAAGAATCCGCCGAGGCCGCCCGCGGCGCCGACGAGACCGGTGACGGCGCCGACCCGCGCAGCGGGCGACGCGGTCGCGACCCAGGCGAACACCGAACCGGATCCGAGTCCCATCATGATGGCCATGCCGATGAAGTCGACGGCGGCCAGACCCGATCCGGTCGACGGCTTGGTGATCATCCAGACCGCGAGCAGGGCGGCGCCGCCGCAGGAGATCGCGGTGATCAGCCGTGCGCCGAACTTGTCCGACAGCGCGCCGCCGATGGGGCGGGCGATGACCGCGGCGATCGCGAACCCGGCCGTCCTGGTGCCTGCCGACGTCGGATCGGTGATCTCGTAGACGTCGTTCAGATAGGTCGGCAGGTAGGTGGAGAAGGCGACGAAGCCGCCGAACGCCGCGGCGTACAGGAACGACATCTGCCAGGTGATCGGCAGCTTCAACGCGCTGATCAGCTTCGGGAAGCCGGGCTCGGTGCTCGGCACGAACGACGGCGCGTCACGCATCCACGCCCAGCAGATGCCTGCCACCACGACGAGCGCCACCGCGATGATGATGTGCGTCGCGGTGTACCCGAACCAGTTCACGAACCGAGGGGTGAAGAATGCGGACAGGGCGGTGCCGCCCATACCCGCACCGAACACGCCCGTCGCGAGACCTCGCCGAGACGGCTCGAACCAGTTGTTGACGAACGGGATACCCGCCGCGAACGTCGTGCCGCCGATGCCGAGGAAGAAGCCGATCACGATCATCATCGGATACGAGCCGAGGTTGCTGGCGACGGCGATGAGGACGACGAATGGTGCGGTCAGCACCAGCAGCGCGGGGAACATGACCCGCCCGCCGTACTTCGGGGTGAGGACGCCGACCACGATCCGCCCGAGGGAACCGACGAGGATGGGGACGGCGACGAGGACCGATTTCTGGCTCGCCGACAGGTCTAACGTCTCGGTGTAGTACTTGCTGAGCGGTCCGACGAGGTTCCACGCCCAGAAGCTGATCGCGAACGCGGCCGTCGCCAGAGCGAGGTTACGGGTCTGCCCGGTGACCGAGGCAGGGGCGGAAACGCCGGGTGCGGTCATCAGTCTCGATCCTTCACTCCGATGGGCGACCAGCCGCGGCGCGGCGGCGCGTTGCCCGGAGCGGGCCGGTCGTCGCGACTGCGGTAGACGATGTAGGGGCGGAACAGGTAGTGCAGCGGTGCGGTGAAGATGTGCACCAGTCGGGTGAACGGCACCAGGATGAACATGCACATGCCGATGACGACGTGAATGTGGAATCGCAGGGGCGCGGCCTCCATCGCGGAGATGTCCGGCTGCAGGGCGAAGATCGACCGGAACCACGGGGAGACGGTCTCGCGGTAGTTCACCCCGTGCCCGTGCGGGTCGATCATTCCGACCAGCGTGATGTAGCTGCCCGCGAGGAGGGCGGCCAGCAGGACCGCGTACATGAGTTTGTCGTTGCGGGTGGTCGCCATGAACACCGGGCCGACGGTCCGACGCCGGTAGACCAGAAGGGAGACGCCGACGAGGGTGGCGACTGCGGCGATGATTCCGCCGACGGCGGCCACCCAGTGATAGAAGGTCTCGCTGATGCCGATGGCAGCCGTCCACGATTCGGGGATCACCAGTCCGATCACATGCCCGGCGATCACCATCAGGATCCCGTAGTGGAACAGCGGCGATCCGAATCGCAGGAGACGAGATTCGTAGAGCTCCGACGAACGGGTCGTCCACCCGAACTTGTCGTAGCGGTACCGCCAGATGGTTCCGCCGATCACTGCGATCAACGCCAGGTAGGGGAGGACACCCCACAGGAAGATGCTCATCGTAGGGCTCCCGCCTCGGCTCCGGTGTGCAGGGGAAGTAGTCGTGGGTCGAACGGTTCGAGTCCGACGGACTCCACTTCGGGTCGGTGCCCGCGCATCGCGATCGCCGACGCACGGTCCGGCGGCGACTCGCCCGGCAGCGTCGCGCAGACCGCGGCGAGCACATGCGCGTACGGGGACGCCTTGTCGAGCAGTGAGAAGCGGATCAACTCGAGGGCGCCGCGGTGCTCGGCAAGGAGCGTGCCGCCGCGCTCCGGGTCGACGCGCGCCGCGAACTCCAGGATCACCGGAAGATAGTCGGGCAGCTCGCCGCGCAGGTCGACGGCGAAGCCGGAGTCTCGATACACGCGTTTGATGGCGGCGAGGGTCTCGCCGCGGCGTCGGGTGTCGCCGTCGGTCCAATAGGTCAGGAACAACGTCTGCCTGCCGGACAGGTCGAACACGTCGACATAGTCGTGCGCCAGGCGTGCCGGGTCGGTCTCCGACAGGTGGTCGAGGAACGTCGTGAGCAGGGTGCTCGCCTCGGTCTGCGGCGCCTCGGCCAGGCCTGCGCGCAACATGCCGATCTTGCTGAGGAGATCGTCGTCCGGGTAGGCGAGGCACCAGGATGCGACGAGACGCACGACGCGGTGGTCGGCGGCGATCGATCGTTCGGACCGTAGACGCAGCCTCATTGCGACGCCTTCCTCTCCGGGTAGAGCCCGTCGGGGACACCGTTGCCGTCCCAGTTCAACAGGTTGGTGCGTCCGCGCAGTGCCGCGTCTCCCGCTGCACCCTCGCTGGTCTGACGTTCCTGCAAGGCGTGGAACGTCTCGACCGACACCGGGGTCGGCCGGCCGCTGGCCTCGCCGAACGCGCCGGAGCCGTACATTCCGGGACCGCCGTCGTAGTCGAGCGAACACGCGAGCTCCTCGAGTTCACTGGCGCGCTCGTGTTGTTCGGTGTGCGCGGTCGGGATGACGTATCGGTCGTGATATTTGGCGATCGCCAGGAGACGGTACATCTCGTACATCGTCTCCTCGGACATGCCGACCGACGCCGGGATCGACGCGTCCGGTTCGCGGCCCAGGTTGATGTCGCGCATGTACGAGCGCATCGCCGCCAACGTCCGCAGCACGTGCGCGACCTTGTCGGTGTCGCCTGCCGTGAACAGTTCGGCGAGGTATTCGAGCGGGATCCGCAGCGCGTCGATCGCACCGAACAGCGTGCCTGCCGCCTCGCCGTCGTGCCCCTGCTCGGTGAGGAGGTCGACGATCGGCGAGAGTGGCGGCACGTACCAGACCATCGGCATCGTCCGATACTCCGGGTGCAGCGGCAGCGCGATCCGATACTTCTTGGCCAGCGCGTACACCGGTGAGCGTCGAGCCGCGTCGAGCCATTCGTCGGTGATGCCCGCGGCGCGCGCCTGGCGAATCACCTCCGGGTCCTGCGGATCGAGCATCAGATCGAGTTGTGCCTCGTACAGGTCGGTGTCGTTCTCGACGGACGCGGCCTCGGTGACGCGGTCGGCGTCGTAGAGGACCAGACCGATGTAGCGCAGACGTCCCACGCAGGTCTCCGCGCAGACCGTCGGCTGCCCGACCTCGATGCGCGGATAGCAGAACGTGCACTTCTCGGCTTTGCCGGACCGGTGGTTGAAGTAGATCTTCTTGTACGGGCAGCCGGTGACGCACTGCCGCCAGCCGCGGCATCGGTCCTGGTCGACGAGGACGATCCCGTCCTCGGACCGCTTGTAGATGGCGCCAGACGGACAGGAGGCCATGCACGACGGGTTGAGGCAGTGCTCGCAGATCCGCGGGAGGTAGAACATGAACGTCTGCTCGTAGGAGAACTTGATCTGCGCCTCCGACTCGGCGCGCAGCTTCGCGATGATCGGGTCGAGTTCGGCGGCCTCCGGTCCGCCTCCGAGGTTGTCGTCCCAGTTCGCCGACCACGTGACCTTCGTGTCCTTGCCGGTGATCAGCGACTTCGGTCGGGCGACGGGGAAGTCGTCGCCCAGCGGAGCATTGATGAGTTTCTCGTAGTCGTAGGTCCACGGCTCGTAGTAGTCGTGCAACGTCGGCTGGACGGGACTGTGGAAGATGGTGAGCAGCTTCTGCAGCCGTCCGCCCGCGCGCAATCGCAGCCGGCCTCGCCCATCGAGCTTCCACCCGCCGCGCCACCGTTCCTGGTCCTCGTACTGCCGCGGATACCCCTGCCCGGGGCGGGTCTCCACATTGTTGAACCAGACGTATTCGGTGCCCGCCCGGTTGGTCCACGCCTGCTTGCACGTGACCGAACAGGTGTGGCAGCCGATGCACTTGTCGAGATTCATCACCATCGCGACCTGCGCCATGACTCGCATCAGTACGTGACCTCCTGGCTGCGTTTACGGATTGTCGAGACCATGTCCCGCTGATTTCCCGTCGGACCGAGATAGTTGAACGCGTACGACAGTTGCGCGTACCCGCCGATCAGGTGCGACGGCTTGACCAGCAGTCGCGTCGCCGAGTTGTGAATGCCGCCGCGTCGGCCCGTGGCCTCCGACTTGGGGACGTCGATGGTGCGTTCCTGCGCGTGGTGCACGTAGCAGACGCCTTCGGGCATCCGGTGGCTGACGACGGCGCGCGCGACGAACACGCCGTTGGCGTTGACGCATTCGATCCAGTCGTTGTCCTTCACGTCGATCGACTCCGCGTCCTCCGCCGACATCCAGCACGTCGGGCCGCCGCGGGAGAGCGACAGCATCAACAGGTTGTCCTGGTATTCGGAGTGGATCGACCACTTGTTGTGCGGGGTCAGGTAGCGGACGGTGATCTCCTTCTCACCGTTGGCTCCGAGCTTCGGTTCGCCGAACAGACGGTGCATGTCGAGGGGCGGCCGGTAGATCGGCAGGGATTCGCCGATGTCGATCATCCAGTCGTGGTCGAGGTAGAAGTGCATGCGTCCGGTGAGCGTGTGGAACGGCTTGTCGCGTTCGATGTTGACGGTGAACGGGGCGTACCGTCGCCCGCCGGTCTCCGACCCCGACCATTCCGGCGAGGTGATCACCGGGACCGGTCCGGCCTGTGTGTCGGGGAACGTGATCCGCTTCTCCTCCGAACCGGAGGCGAGGTCGACGAGCGTCTTACCGACACGTCTCTCCAATTTCTCGAAGCCGTCGACGGCGAGCGCGCCGTTCGTCGTCCCGGAGAACGTCAGGATCGCTTCGGCGAGTTTCTCGTCGGTTTCGATCGCGGGCCTGCCTGCGCCTGCACCGGACTGCATCACACCGTTCTTGGCGGCCAAGCGCGGGATCTGCGAGGCGATGTCGTAGTTGACGTTCTTGACGGTGAAACCGAGTGTGTCCGCCAACGGTCCGACCGTCGCCAACTTGTCGGCGATCGCCGTGTAGTCGCGTTCGACCACCGCGAACGTCGGCATGTTGACGCCCGGCTTTCCGGGGTTGCCTTCCTCGCGCCAGTCGACGACGCGGCCGTGCGGTTGCGCAGTCTCACCGGGGGTGTCGTGCTGGACGGGCGTGCTGACCAGGTCGTGGCGGGTCCCCAGGTGGGTCTTCGCCAGGTGGGAGAGCTTCTCGGCGAGCAGGTGGAACAGTTCGAAGTCGCTCTTGGCCTCCCACGGCGGGTCGATCGCCGGGGTGAAGGCGTGTACGAACGGATGCATGTCGGTGGAACTGAGATCGTGCTTCTCGTACCAGGTGGCCGCGGGCAGCACGATGTCCGAGAGCAGGGTCGTGCTCGTCATGCGGAAGTCCGCCGACAGCATCAGGTCGAGCTTGCCCTCGGGTGCGGTGTCGTGCCAGGCGACGCTCGACGGCCGCGGCGTCTGCGGGTCTTCGGAACCGAGCACGTTGTGGTGGGTGCCGAGGAGATGTCGCAGGAAGTACTCGTTGCCCTTCGCCGACGACCCGAGCAGATTCGACCGCCACAGCACCAGGGTGCGCGGCCAGTTCTCGGGAGCGTCGACGTCGCTGATCGCGGGGGTGAGTCCGCCGTCGCGCAACTTCTCCGCCACATACGACGCTGCGTCCGGCGCGTCGCCCGCGGCGACGGCGGCCTGCGCGTCGTCGGCGACATCGAGCGGGTTCGCGGTGAACTGCGGATAGAACGGCATCCATCCGAGCGCCGCCGACTGGGCGATCGCGTCGGCGGTGTGCTCGTGGTCGAGCGTGCCCTGCGAGAGCGGGGACGCCAGCGCCGACGTCGAGTAGCCGTCGCCCCGCCACTGGTCGGTGTGCATGTACCAGTACGAGGTGCCGGGCTGGGTGCGCGGTGGACGCGACCAGTCGAGGCCGTTGGCGAGGGAGATCCAGCCGGTCATCGGACGGCACTTCTCCTGGCCGACGTAGTGCGCCCAACCGCCGCCGTTCCGGCCCATGCTGCCGGTCAACAACAGCATCGCGAGGATCGCACGGTAGGTCGCGTCGCCGTGGAACCACTGGCAGATGCCCGCGCCCATGATGATCATCGAGCGTCCGCCCGACTCGCGGGCGTTGGTCGCGAACTCGCGGGCCACCCGGATCGCGGTGTCGGCGGGCACCGACGTGATCGCCTCCTGCCAGGCGGGGGTGTATTGCACGGACGCGTCGTCGTAGCCGGTGGGCCAGACGCCGGGTAGTCCGTCTCGTTGCACGCCGTACTGGGCGAGCATCAGGTCGAACACCGTGGTGACGAGGTGTCCGTGGATGCGGCGGGTCGGCACACCGCGGACGATGACGCTTCCGCTGCCGTCGGGGGCGTCGAATGCTGGGAAGCTCACTTCGCGCGGCTCGTGGCCGCCGTCGTAGAGGCTGAGCGCGGGGACGACGTCGCCGAGGTCGAGGTTCCATTTGCCTTCGCCGGATTCGGCGTACCGGAACCCCAGCGACCCGTTCGGGGCGACGGGGGTGTCGGTGATCGAGTCGAGGACGACCGGTTTCCACTGCTCCTCGGCGCCAGGTGCGTCGTCTGGGCCGTCGGTCGGCGCGCCGTCGAGTTCGTCGGCTGTCACGAACTTGCCTGCGACGAGGGTGCCGTCGCGCTCGTCGAGGCGGATCAGGAACGGCAGGTCGGTGTACTTGCGCGAGTAGTCGGCGAAGAACGGGGTCTGCCCGTCGACGTAGAACTCGCGCATGATCACGTGCCCCATCGCCATGGCGAGGGCGGCGTCGGTGCCCGCCTGGGCGGGGAGCCATTCGTCGGCGAACTTCGTGTTGTCGGCGTAGTCGGGGGAGACGGTGACGACCTTGGTGCCCCGGTACCGTGCCTCGGCCATCCAGTGCGCATCGGGAGTGCGGGTCACCGGGACGTTGGAGCCCCACATCATCAGGTACGACGCGTCCCACCAGTCGCCGGACTCGGGCACGTCGGTCTGGTCGCCGAACACTTGCGGGCTCGCGACGGGAAGGTCGGCGTACCAGTCGTAGAACGACGTCATGACGCCGCCGATCAACTGGACGAACCGGGTGCCGACGCAATGGCTCACGATCGACATCGCGGGGATCGGGGAGAAGCCGGAGCAACGGTCGGGCCCGTACGTCTTGATGGTGTGCACGTGGGCCGCGGCGGCGATCTCGATCGCCTCGTCCCAGGTGACCCGGACCAGTCCGCCCTTGCCGCGCGCCTGCTGATAGGAGCGACGCCGCATCGGATCGTTCACGACGTCGGCCCACGCGAGGACCGGGTCGCCGCCGACCTTCTTCTTGGCCTCCCGGAACATCTCGACGAGGACGCCCCGTGCGTACGGGTGCCGCACTCGGGTCGGGGAGTACGTGTACCAGGAGAACGCGGCGCCGCGCGGGCAGCCGCGTGGCTCGTACTCGGGGCGGTCGGGACCGACCGACGGATAGTCGGTCTCCTGCGTCTCCCACGTGATGATGCCGTCTTTGACGTACACCTTCCACGAACACGATCCGGTGCAGTTGACGCCGTGCGTCGACCGGACGATCTTGTCGTGGCTCCACCGATCCCGGTAGAAGACGTCGCCCTTGCGGCCACCGTCGCGGAACACGGCGCGACCGTCGTCGCTCTCATCCCATTTGGTGAAGAAGTTGCCGATATCGAGTAGGGCTTGCGCCGCCGGGCCTTGCACGCTGTGAGACTCCCGCATGGGTCGGACTCTATGCCTGAAATGCCGCCAGAATCGGCGTTCTCGCGACATTCGGGACCTTCGGGCAGCAGCGTCCCAGGCCGTCGTCCCCGGAGTGAGGGAGGCCTTACCGAGTTATCCACAGGTCGGCCGATGGCGGCCTTCCGTGATCGTCGGTCATGCGTCACGATTCGGGTATGGGGGATCAGGTGGCGTGCGCTCGCCTCGCGCGATTGATTAGAGACCAGGACGGCGTCGTCGCCCGGCGGCAGGTACTGGCATGCGGTCTGGGGTCGGCCTTCGTCCGCAGTCGGCTCCGCAGCGGCGCGTGGGTGAGCGTCGATCCGGGCGTGTACGTCACGCACACCGGGCCACTGTCATGGCGACAACGAGCGTGGTGTGCGGTCCTTGGCGCCTGGCCTGCGGCGTTGAGTCACGGGTCGTCGGTGCGTGCGGCGATGGGTCCGGACGAGGGCCGACGTGCGGAGGCGATCCATATCGCCGTCGCCGAGGGTCGACGTGTCACGCGCAGACGCGGTGTCGTCGTTCATCATCGGGCGTCGTTCGACGCCGTTGTGCAGGCCCATCTGTCACCTCCCCGCATCCGCCTCGAGGAAGCGGTGCTCGACAACTCATCCTCGCGGTCCTCGCCGACATTCGCGACGGAACGTGCTCCGCACTCGAGCACGCATATCTGACCGAGGTCGAACGTCCGCACGGTCTCCCGACTCCCATTCGGCAATCCCCGACTCGCGGACGGCGCCGCGGATTCCGCGACATGGAGTATCCGGACTTCGGCCTCGTCGTCGAACTCGACGGACGGGCCTTCCACGACAGCGTCGCCGACCGCGACCGCGACATGGAACGCGACTTGGATGCGGCGATCGAGTCGGGCCTCGAAACCAAGCGTCTCGGCTGGGGGCAGTCCTTCGTACGGCCGTGCGTCACCGCGGTCAAGATGGGCAAGATCTTCGCCAGACACGGCTGGGCGGGCGCGCCGACGCCCTGTTCCTCGCCCGACTGCGCTGTCCGACGATCAATCGTGTAGATCGTTACCCGAATCGGGTAACGATCTACACGATTAACTGTCGATGGCTCCTCGCCCGACTGCCCGATTTGGTCCTCGCCAGCGAGTTCCCTACACTAGACCAGTTGCCTGGGTGAAGTGTGCCCCCGGGACTTACAACTTCATAGCTCGCGGGTGCCGGTGAAAAGCCAATGGCATCAGCGGGGGAGAACAATGCACAACTATCCACTTCGTGGAAGGCCCACCGGCGCATCATGCGAGAAATCGCAGGTCACCGCTGTATGGGAACCGCTACGAGAAAGGTTGACGGTCAACCATGACCATGACTGACCCGATCGCAGACTTTCTGACACGTCTGCGCAACGCCAACTCGGCGTTTCACGACGAGGTGAGCCTCCCGTCGTCGAAGATCAAGGTGAACATCGCCGAGATCCTCAAGCGCGAGGGCTACATCACCGACTTCAGCGTCGAAGACGCAGAGGTCGGCAAGAAGCTCGTCGTCACCCTGAAGTACGGCCCGAGCCGGGAGCGCAGCATCGCTGGTCTCCGTCGCGTCTCGAAGCCGGGCCTCCGGGTGTACGCGAAGTCCACCAACTTGCCCAAGGTTCTGGGCGGCCTCGGCGTGGCCATCATCTCCACGTCGTCCGGTCTGCTCACTGATCGCCAGGCAGCCAACCAGGGCGTGGGCGGCGAAGTCCTCGCCTTCGTCTGGTAGGGGAGCGTAGAAAAATGTCGCGTATTGGTAAGAATCCCATCGCAATCCCGGCCGGCGTCGACGTCAACATCGACGGCCAGGACGTGAAGGTCAAGGGCCCGAAGGGCGAACTGAGCCTCACTGTCTCCGAGCCGATCGAGGTGACGAAGGAAGAGAGCTCCATCGTCGTCACCCGCCCGAACGACGAGCGTCGCAGCCGTGCCCTGCACGGACTGAGCCGTACCCTCGTCAACAACCTGGTGGTCGGCGTGACCCAGGGCTACACCACGAAGATGGAAATCTACGGTGTCGGCTACCGCGTCCAGGCCAAGGGCAAGGACCTCGAGTTCGCCCTCGGCTACAGCCATCCCGTGCCGATCGAGGCACCGGAAGGCATCACCTTCGCCGTCGAATCGCCCACCAAGTTCTCGATCTCGGGCATCGACAAGCAGCAAGTCGGCCAGATCTCGGCGAACATCCGCCGTCTGCGTCGCCCCGACCCGTACAAGGGCAAGGGCGTGCGTTACGAGGGTGAGCAGATCCGCCGCAAGGTCGGAAAGACGGGTAAGTAGACATGTCTGAAACAACTCAAACGACCACCAAAGCACGCAAGCCCCTCGGCAAGGACGTGTCGACGCGCCGCCGCACCGCGACGAACCGCCGTCACTTCCGTCTGCGCAAGCACATCGCCGGAACGGCAGAGCGTCCGCGCCTGGCCGTCAAGCGCAGCAGCCGTCACATCCACGTGCAGGTCATCGACGATCTGACCGGTCGCACGCTGGCAGCGGCCAGCACCATCGAAGCTGACGTTCGCGCAGCCGGTGGCGACAAGTCGGCACAGGCCAGCAAGGTCGGCGAGCTCGTCGCCGCCCGCGCCAAGGCCGCAGGCATCGACGCTGTGGTCTTCGACCGCGGCGGCAAGGCGTACCACGGCCGCATCGCGGCACTGGCCGACGCCGCCCGCGAGGGAGGCCTGAAGTTCTGATGATGATCAACAAGACCAACACTGGAGGGGACATCTGATGCCCGGACGTCAGCGTGATGGCGGCAACGGACCCGCCGGAAACAGCAGCAACACCAACAGCAACGAGCGCGGCCGTGGCCGCGGAGACCGTCGCGACAACCGCGGAGGGCGTGACCGCGAAGAGCGGAACCAGCTCGAGCGCGTCGTCACGATCAACCGCGTGTCCAAGGTCGTCAAGGGCGGTCGACGCTTCAGCTTCACCGCTCTCGTCGTCGTCGGCGACGGCCAGGGCATGGTCGGCGTCGGCTACGGCAAGGCCAAGGAAGTTCCCGCAGCGATCCAGAAGGGCGTCGAAGAGGCTCGCAAGAACTTCTTCCGCGTCCCGCTGATCGCGGGCACCGTCACCCACCCCGTTCAGGGTGAGGCGGCTGCCGGTGTCGTCATGCTGCGCCCGGCCAGCTCGGGTACCGGTGTGATCGCCGGTGGCGCCGTCCGCGCCGTCCTCGAGTGCGCAGGCGTCAGCGACGTCCTGGCGAAGAGCCTCGGCTCGGACAACGCGATCAACGTCGTTCACGCGACGGTCGCCGCCCTGAAGATGCTGCAGCAGCCCGAAGAGGTCGCTGCTCGTCGCGGACTGACCGTCGAAGAGGTCACCCCCGCCGGCATGCTGCGCGCACGCGCTGCCGCCGCAGCGAACAAGGGAGCATAAGCCATGGCTGAACTGAAGATCACCCAGATCAAGGGCACCATCGGTACCAAGAAGAACCAGCGTGACAGCCTGCGCACCCTTGGACTCAAGGGCATCCGCAAGACCGTCACCCGCGAGGACACGCCGATCAACCGCGGTCTCATCAACGTGGTGCGGCACCTCGTGACAGTCGAAGAGGTTTAAGTCATGACCATCAAGCTGCACCACCTTCGCCCCGCACCGGGCGCGAAGACCGAAAAGACCCGCGTGGGTCGCGGTGAGGGCTCGAAGGGTAAGACCGCGGGTCGCGGCACCAAGGGCACCAAGGCTCGTAAGAATGTGCCTGCCGGCTTCGAAGGCGGCCAGATGCCCATTCACATGCGTCTGCCGAAGCTCAAGGGCTTCACCAACCGCAACCGCGTGGAGTACCAGGTCGTCAACGTCGGCGACATCGCCAAGCTGTTCCCGGAGGGTGGCGCCATCGGCGTCACCGAGCTCGTGGCAGCAGGCGCAGTCCGCAAGAACCGTCTCGTCAAGGTTCTCGGCAACGGCGAACTGAACGTCAAGGTCGACGTGACCGCTGACAAGTTCACCGGCTCCGCCAAAGAGAAGATCGCCGCCGCAGGCGGCACCGCCACCGAGCAGTAAGACTTGGTGCACATCTGATCACCCGGTCAGGCGAGCGTAAAACGGACACATCGTGTTCGCGACCCGCTCGCCTGACCGGCTGTGGTTGGACGACTGTTAGAGTTCGTAGGGGCATCCTGACGACGGGGTGCCCGGAATCTTTCGAGCGTGATCGCCGAGAATGCTGGCCAGCGGTCCGCATACTCAGGTGCTTATAGGAGGACTTGGTGCTTTCCCCCCTCGTGGCGACCTTCCGGACGCCCGACCTGAGGAAGAAGATCTTCTACGTCCTCGGAATCCTCGTCCTGTACCGCCTGGGCGCGACGATGCCGTCGCCGGGCGTGAACTTCAAAGAGATCGATCGATGCGTCGAAGCCGCCAGCCAAGGCGACTCCGGTCAGATCTACTCGCTGATCAACATGTTCTCCGGCGGCGCACTGCTGCAGCTGTCGGTGTTCGCGATCGGCATCATGCCGTACATCACGGCCAGCATCATCGTTCAGCTGCTCACCGTTGTCATTCCGCGGTTCGAGCAGCTGCGTAAGGAAGGCCAGTCCGGCCAGACCAAGATGACGCAGTACACGCGTTACCTGACCTTGGCGCTCGCCCTCCTGCAGTCCACCGGCATCGTCGCGCTCGCCGCCAGCGGCAACCTGCTGCCGACGACCGGAGCAGACTGCAACTCCCAGGAGATCATCTCCGACCGGTCGATCTTCGGCCTCATCATCATCGTGCTCGTCATGACCGCTGGCGCCATGCTCGTCATGTGGTTCGGCGAGATCATCACCGAACGCGGCATCGGCAACGGCATGTCGATCCTGATCTTCGCGGGCATCGCAGCACGCCTCCCGTCCGAAGGCCGGACCATCCTGCAGTCGCGCGGCGGACTCGCATTCGGCCTCGTGATCGTCGCCGTCCTGATCATCCTCGTCGCCGTCGTGTTCATCGAGCAGGGCATGAGACGGATCCCCGTCCAATACGCCAAGCGCATGGTCGGCCGCAAGATGTACGGCGGATCGTCGACCTACATGCCGATCAAGGTGAACACCGCAGGCGTCATCCCGGTGATCTTCGCGTCGTCGCTGCTGTACATCCCGCAGCTGATCCTGCAGATCACCAACCAGAACAACACCGATGTCGCCGGCTGGCAGGTGTGGATGCAGGACAACCTGATCAACCCGTCCAGCTGGTTCCACATCGTGGTCTACTTCCTGCTGATCATGTTCTTCACGTTCTTCTACGTGGCCGTCACGTTCAACCCCGAAGAGCGCGCAGACGACATGAAGCGCTACGGCGGCTTCATCCCCGGCATCCGACCGGGACGTCCGACCGCCGAATACCTGGGCTATGTGCTCAACCGGATCACCTTGCCGGGATCGCTGTACCTCGGCATCATCTCGATCCTCCCGAACCTGTTCATGGACCTTGGTGGCAGCAGTGCGCAGAACATTCCGTTCGGCGGCACGGCGTTGCTGATCATCGTGGCCGTCGGCCTCGACACCATCAAGCAGGTGAACAGCCAGTTGATGCAACGCAAGTACGAAGGATTCCTGAAATGAGACTCGTCATCCTCGGTCCTCCCGGAGCAGGCAAGGGCACGCAGGCAGAGCTGCTGTCGGAAGCGGTAGGCATTCCGCACATCTCGACCGGAGACCTGTTCCGGGCGAACATCTCGCAGGGCACCCCGATCGGTGTCGAGGCAAAGAAGTTCCTCGACGCAGGAAACCTCGTGCCGCCGGAGATCACCATCAACATGGTGCGTGAACGCCTCGCCGAGCCGGATGCCGTGAAAGGCTTCATTCTGGACGGCTTCCCCCGCTCCACCGAGCAGGCGATCGCGCTCGAAGGAATCCTCGACGACCTCGGCACCAAGCTCGACGGTGTCCTGTCGTTCGAGGTGGACGCTGATGTCGTCGTCGAACGCATGCTGGCCCGTGGCCGCGCCGATGACACTGAAGACGTCATCCGCAACCGCATGTCGGTGTACGACGCCGAGACCGCTCCGCTGCTCGACCACTATGCGGGCACCGTCAAGAGCATCGACGCCGTCGGCGAGTTGGCCGAGGTCCATCAGCGCGTAATGTCGGCGCTCGGCAAGGCCTGACCCGGCCCGTGGGATTCCGTAAACCCAAAGCTGTGCCGTTCCGTTCGGCCGGCGAACTCGACGCGATGGCGGCCGCAGGCGAGATCGTCGGCGCCGCCCTCGTCGCGGTCCGTGCGGCCGCACGCGTCGGCGTCAGCACCCTCGATCTCGACGAGGTCGCCGAAACCGTGATCCGCGAGGCCGGAGCGGTCCCGTCGTTCAAGGGCTATCACGGTTTCCCCGGTTCGATCTGCACGTCGGTGAACGAGGTCGTCGTACACGGAATCCCATCCGGAGATGTGGTGCTCGCCGACCACGACCTCGTCTCCATCGACTGCGGAGCCGTCTACGACGGGTGGCACGGCGACTCGGCGTGGACGTTCGGCATCGGTGACCTGTCGACTGCCGACCACGAACTCAACGAAGCCACCCGACTGTCGATGGAAGCCGGGATCGCGGCCATGGTCCCCGGCGGACGCCTCACCGACGTGTCTGCCGCCATCGAAGCCGGGACGCATGCCGCCGCAACGAAGTTCGGCAGGCGCTTCGGCATCGTCGCAGGCTACGGCGGACACGGCATCGGGCGCGAGATGCACATGGAACCGTTCCTGCCCAACGAGGGCAAAGCCAATCGCGGTCCGCGCCTCGTCGTGGGGTCGACGCTCGCCATCGAACCGATGCTGACCCTCGGCACCGAGGACACCACCGAACTCGACGACGGGTGGACCGTCGTCACCGACGACGGAACCCGTGCCTCGCACTGGGAGCACACCGTCGCCGTCACCGAGAACGGTCCGCGGATCCTCACCGTCCGACCCAGCTGACCCGAGCCCGGCCGATACACCCGGATGAGCGCGTCGCCGCACGAGAATGTGCGGCGACGCGTTCGTCGTCTACCGGGCGGAGTACGCTTTCTCACACCATGACGACGCAACCGAGTGAGCCCGGCACCGCACGATCCGCAGAGGGGCGGCCTGCAGAGGATCGGCCTGCAGTGGATCGTCACCGTCGGCTGGCCGCCATCGGGATCGTCGTGGTCTGCGTGGTCGCGGTGATCGTCGGCGGCGTGTTCGCCTACCGTGCGGTGAGTTCCGCAGACCCGAAGACCGACACCGAGCTCGTCGACGAACAGGCCAGAGGTTACCTCGACGACATCTCGCACGCCGATCTGCGCGGGGCGTCGACACGCATGTGCCAGGCGCTCGGATCGGTGGTCAGCGGAACCGGCGACGTTCCAGACCTCCCGTCGAGCGACAGTTCCGTACGCGACGGCGAGACCGTCGTCGACGACATCTCGATCACCGGCGACACCGCTACCGTCGACGCATCGCTGCGCTACGGCTCGACGTCGGTGCCGACCCCGATGACTCTGCGGCGCGAGAGCGACGGCTGGTGCATCACGGACGTCGGCTGAGGACGTCCCACGTCCGGGGACTGCGCCACGCGCCGACGGCCAGCACGGCGGCTGTGAAGATCACATAGGACGCACCGATGATCTGCTGCCACCAGGACCATTGCAACTCGACGTCGTCGCTGCCGGGCAACAACCAGTGCGGCCCGATGAAGAACATGATGAACGCCGTTCCGGTCGCCGCGACGAACCAGCGGTCGCGACGGCCCTCGACGATCGCGTTCCCGGCGATGACGAGTGCCGGAACGAACCACACCCAGTGATGCGACCAGCTGATCGGCGAGATGAGGAGGATCGCCGCTGAGTTGACGACCAACGCGGTCGCCAGGCGGCGTTCGACGAGCAGCCGGTGCATCCACACGGCGGCGAGGATCACGACCACCGCCGACAGCGTCAGCCACAACAGGGTCGCCGCGGTCTCACTCAACCCGAGGCGGTAGACCAGACCTTTCCACGACTGGTTGCCCGCGAAGTACGGGGCACCGATCCGGCCGGTCTCGCTCAACGTGTGGAACCAGTATTCGCGGGAGTCATCTGGCATCACGAGCCAGGCGACACCGACCGAGACGATCGTCGACACGATGGTCGTCGCGAACGCCCGCCAGTCGCGTCGAATCAGGAACAGCAGCAGGAACCCGGCCGGCGTCAGCTTGATCGCCACCGTGATCCCGATGAGGATGCCGCGCGGCCACCTCTCGCAGCGGTTCAACACGTCGAAGGCGACCGCAGCCATCAGTAGAGCGTTGACCTGGCCGTACCCGAGCGTCCCGCGCACCGGCTCGGTGTATTCGGCGACGGCGACGACGGCGAGAACGATCGCCAGTCTGGTGCCGCGGTCCATCGACGGCCTGATCCGGTCGAGGACGAGCCACACGGTGAGGCCGATCGCGGCGAGCGAGAGCGCGAACATGAGCAAGACCGCCACGTTCTCGGGGAGAGCGGCCAACGGCGTGAAGACGACCGCGGCGAGCGGCGGATACGTGAACGGGAGGTGGACCTCGCCGTTCTGCAACGCGGGAAGCGGCCCGTACACCCCGTCGCCGTCGAGCAGGGCTTGGGCGCCGAGCCGATACACCAGGAGGTCCACGTGACCGTGCCATGCGTGGAACGCGACGCCGAGCGCGGTCGTGACTGTCAGTAACGCGGCGGCGGCTCCGACTAGTACGGCGGGCGAGCGGTCACGGAGGGTCAACGACGATGTCACCGCGCAAGAATACCAGTGCTGCCAGCGGAAACGCCGACCTGGCAGGGGATTTCGGTCACACGTCGAGGACGATCGTCACCGGCCCGTCGTTGACGATGTCGACGTGCATGTGGGCCCCGAACCGGCCGGTCTCGACGGTGGCGCCGGCATCCCGCAGAGCGGCGACGACGGCGTCGACCAGCGGCTCGGCGACCGGGCCGGGCGCAGCCGCGTTCCACGACGGTCGACGTCCCTTCGCTGTGTCGGCGTACAGGGTGAACTGGCTGACGACCAGGATCGGCGCGCCCAGGTCGGCGGCCGACGCCTGTGGCCGGTCCTCGTCGCCGTCAAGGATGCGCAGCCCCCAGATCTTGTCGGCCAGCGCGCGGGCATTCGACTCGTCGTCGTCGTGGGTGACGCCGACGAGCGCGACGAGTCCCTGTGCGCCCGACGACAGTTGGAGGGCGCCGACCGCTTTGCCGTCGACCGTGACCGATGCTGCACTGACACGTTGAAGGACTGCTCGCATGACTGGCAGGTTAGTGCCCGTCACGCCATTAGTGTCGGCCGCCCTGCTTCCGAGCGGTAGCCGGAGCCCGTCGCCCGGTGACCGCGAACAGCTCGGACCACTGTTGGGGTGAAAGGTCGCGCGGCAGCGGTGTGCCCCGAAATCGTTGGTCAGCGAACCACTTCTCAACCGCGACTTCGCCGGACCGGCCAGTCACAGGTTCCCCACGACGGTGTGCGGTGCTTGGGGCAGCCGGTATTGCAGAAAGTCTGTGTGCACGACTGTCGTACTCGGATCGACGCGATGTCGAAGCTCGTGCGCATGTCGCGGATCGATCTCGATAACTGTGATCGGTCGGCTCAACGCTTGCAGGGGCAGTGTCAACGCGCCACCGCCGGAGCCGATCTCGATGAGGGGGCCAGCTGTTCGAGAAACGAGGTCGACGATCGTGTCGATTGTTGTGCGGTCGGTGAGGAAGTTCTGGCCGAGCTCGTGGCGGCCGGCACGGTAAGTAGGCATTGGGGAATTCACTCCGGGCAATAGTCGGATGGCCCGGGCAGCACGAATACGCCGCCCAGCGAAGAAGATGCTGAGAGCGGCGGAGCGTTAAACGTTAGCTCTCCGCCGCTAGAAGCGGCGGAACCTGGTCACTGCGATGCTCGTAATTCCCACGGGCCGGATGCTACAGCACGGGTATCGCGGCGTATGCAACGTCATGGCACTAGACGGTAATCGGCCTGCCGCTGTCGGCGCGGGCGGCACCCGGTTCGATCCGGACGACGACCTGTTTGGACGCAGGAGTGTTGCACTCGTCGGCGACGGCGCCGCGCGGAATCAACGCGTTACCCTCGGGGAAGTACAGTGCGGCGCACCCCTTCTTGGTCGGGTAGGCGACGACGCGGTAGCCGCGCAGGACACGGTCGTCCTCGCCCGGCCATTCGCTGAACACGTCGACCGTCTGGCCGTCGGACAGGCCGAGTTCGGTGAGGTCGTCCGGGTTGACGAACACCACGAACCGGCCGGCTGCGATGCCGCGGTACCGGTCGCCGAGCCCGTACATGGTGGTGTTGTGCTGGTCGTGGGCGCGCATCGTCTGCAAGATCAGACGGCCCGCAGGCGCTGCGACGTGTTCGGCGGTGCGAACGGTGAACTGGGCACGACCCGACGCGGTCGGGAACGTGCGCGAATCGCGGGGGCCGTGCGGCAGCAGGAACCCGTGGTCGCGGTGGAGCCGTTCGTTGAAGTCGTCGAAACCCGGTATCACCTTCTCGATGGCGTCCCGGATCCGGTCGTAGTCGGCTTCGAAACCGGCCCAGTCGATATCGCCGACGTCGGGGACCAGACGCTGCGCGAGCCGGCAGAGGACGGACACATCGGACAGGAGATCCGGTGACACGGGCGGGAGTTCGCCGCCGCTCTGATTGACGAAGCAGACGGTGTCTTCGACAGTGGTCACCTGGCGGCCGGTGGCCTGTTCGTCGTACTCGGTGCGGCCGATGACCGGCAGCAGCAGCGACTCGGCACCGGTGATCACATGTGACCGGTTGAGTTTCGTCGTCACCGAGACCGTGAGGTCCGCCGACCGGATCGCCGCCTCGGCGCGTCCGGAGTCGGAGATCGCGGCGACGAGGTTGCCGGCCATCGAGAAGAACACTCGGATGTCCCCGCGGTCCATCGCATTCATCGCGTTCACACTGTCCAGACCGTGCTCGCGCGGCGGCTCGAATGCGAACGCCTTACCCAACTCGTCCAAGAACGCGGCGGACATCTGCTCCCAGACGCCCATCGTCCGATCGCCCTGCACATTGGAGTGGCCGCGGATCGGCGACGCGCCCGCGCCCGGCTTTCCGATGTTGCCCTTCAACAGGAGCAGGTTCATGATCTCGGCGATCGTGCCGACCGCCTGCTTGTGCTGGGTGATGCCCAACGCCCACGTGACGATCGTCGCGTCGGAGTTCAGATAGCGTTCGGCGAGCTCCTCGATCTCGGCGGCGTCCAGCCCGGTTGCAGCGAGCACCTCGTCGTCGTCGATCGCGAGAATGTGATCGCGGTACGACTCGAAGCCGGTGCAGTGCGCGTTGATGAAGTCCCAATCGAGCACCTGTCCGGGCGAGACCTGTTCGGCGAGGAGGACGCGTTTGGCGACAGCCTGGATCAGGTGCATGTCGCCGCCGATCTTGATCTGTACGAACTGGTCGGCCATCGCGATGCCGTCGCCGAGCACGCCGACCGGCTTCTGCGGATTCTTGAATCGCAGCAGCGAGGCCTCCGGCAAGACGTTGACGGCGACCATCTGTCCGCCGTTGACCTTGGTGTCCTGGAGCGAGTTCAGCATGCGGGGATGGTTGGTGCCCGGGTTCTGGCCCATGACGATCACCAGGTCGGCGTCGGCGAAGTCGTCGAAGTGGATGGTCGACTTGCCGACCCCGATCGCCGGGACCATGCCCGCGCCGGTCGCCTCGTGACACATGTTGGAGCAGTCGGGCAGATTGTTGGTGCCGTATGCCCGGACGAGCAGCTGGTACAGGAACGCGGGCTCGTTGGTGATGCGGCCGCTCGTGTAGAAGACGGCCTCGTTCGGATCGTCGAGGCTCCGCAGTTTGTCGGCGACGAGGTCGAGTGCGTCGTCCCAGGAGATCGGCCGGTAATGGTCGGAGTCTGCGGCCTTGTACATCGGTTCGCCGATGCGCCCCTGCAGTCCCAGCCAGTACTCGGATTTGTCGGCCATGTCGGTGAGCGAGTGCTCGGCGAAGAAGTCACGGGTGACGACGGTCGGGATGGACTCCCACACCACCGACTTCATGCCGTTCTCGCAGAACTCCAACGGCTTGGACTTGTCTGGGTTCGCCCACGCACAGCTCGGGCAGTCGAAGCCCTTCTTGTGATTGATCGAGAAGGCGACTTTGGCCGTTCGTTCGGGATCGAGCTCGCCCAGCGCGGGCAGCATCGCGTGCTCGATGGCAGGGAGACCGACCGCCCACGTGGCCGGAGGGCCGACTGTGAGTCCCGCGTCTGTGAAATCGTCTACCGGCGGCTTGCGAGTCATGGGCGTCCTCACTCGTCCGGCGCCGAAACGCTGTTCGGACGCCAAGGGATACGACGCGTTCAGCCTATCGGTCAGTCGGGGAGTTATGTCGCGCTAATGGAGATCGGAGATCGGGGATCCCGCTCGGACATCCCATCCGTGCTACAGGTTTTCCAACCTGTCCTTCATGACGAGCGCAGTCAGCCAGCCGACGATCGAGATGACGATGGCGCCGAAGATGCCCGACCAGAAGATGTCGTCGACCTCCAACCCGACATGGAAGACGTTGTCGGTGAGCCACGCCGTCAGCTTCAGCATCAGTGCGTTGATGATCACGTGGATCAGGCCGAGGGTGACGATGTACAGCGGTATCGACAGGATCTGAACGATCGGTTTGATGAATCCGTTCACCAGGCCGAAGACGGCAGCGACGAGCAGGACGACGCCGACTTTCGCCCACCAGGACGAAAGATCGCCGAAGTCGAACTCGACGCCCGGCACGATGAGAGTCGCGATCCACAGAGCGACGCCGGTGAGGGCGCTTCGGACGAGGAATGTGCGCATGGAGTCCATATTGACACGCGGCGCGGACGATCGGCGAGCACTCAGCGAGGCCGGACCGCAGCCGCTTGATCGAGCGCGCCGGAATACAACGGAACACCGGACAGGTTGCACCGACTATGACAGGCAGCGACAAGACCGCACACATCGTCCGGTTCGGCAGGCACGGCGTCTGGGGCGGGTTCAACCAGTTCTCGCCCGACACGGCGCGTGAGATCGAACGACTCGGCTACGGCGCGCTGTGGCTCGGCGGGTCACCGGCCCACTTGCGGCCCGCACGAAAGATGTTGGAGGCCACCGAGAACCTGACCGTCGCGACCGGGATCGTCAATATCTGGAACACCGACCCCGCGGCGATCGCCGCCGAATACCTCGAACTCGACCGCGACTTCCCGGGGCGCTTCTACCTCGGCATCGGCGCGGGACATCCCGAAGCGACCGCCGAATACACCAGCCCCTTCCGAGCCGTCGAACGGTACCTCGACGTGCTCGATGACGGTGGTGTCCCGGTGAACCGTCGCGTCCTCGCAGCGCTCGGCCCGCGCATGCTGGCCCTCTCCGCCGAGCGCGCACTCGGCGCCCACCCGTATCTGACGGTCCCCGCACACACTGCGCAGGCTCGCGAGACGGTGGGCGACGGCGTGCTGTTGGCGCCCGAGCACAAGGTGGTGCTCGGAACCGACCCGGTCGCGGCCCGCGCCGTCGGCCGTCCGCCGGTCGACCAGCCGTACCTGCACCTGCGGAACTACACGTCCAACCTGAAGCGACTCGGCTACACCGACGCCGACATCGCCGACGGCGGCAGCGACGCGCTCATCGACGCGTTGGTCGCGCACGGCGATGCCGCCACGGTCCGCGCACAGATCGACGAGCACTTGGCAGCGGGAGCCGACCACGTCGCCATCCAGCTTCTCGGCTCGTCTGACGTGGTTGCCGACCTGGCGGCGATCATCGGTGCCGGTTGATTGAGCGAGCGTCCCGTCAGCCGATCTGAATCGGAAAGAACACCGTGTAGATGAGCGTCATGATGAAGTTGACGCCGATGATGCCGACCGTGGAGACGACGACGGTCGCGTTGACACCGTTCGCGACGCCCTGCGGTCCGCCCCGCGCCTCCAGACCGCGCTGACAGCCGATGACCCCGATGATGATGCCGAAGACGATCGCCTTGACGACGCCGAGGATCAGGTCGCGTCCGGACGCGAACGAGCCGAACGACTGCCAGTAGCTGCCTGGGCCGACGCCTTGGATCATCACGGCGAGGTAGAACGCCGCGATGACACCGACCAGGATGATGAACAGCGCGAGGAGCGGGGCGACGATCGCGGCGGCAAGCACGCGAGGCACGACGAGACGTTGAATGGGATCGATACCCATCGTGCGCATCGCACTGATCTCCTCGCGGACGGTTCGGGCCCCCAGATCGGCGGCGATGGCCGAGGCTCCCGCACCGCCCAGCAGGACACCCGACGCCAGCGGCGCCGCCTGCTGGATCACCGCGAAACCGCTCGCAGCGCCCAGCAGCGACTGGGCGCCCAGCTGATTGATGATGTTGCCGATCTGGATGGTGACGATGACGCCGAACGGGATCGCCATGAGGAAGGCAGGCACCGCGGTGACGCTGATGAGATACCAGCCCATGACGACGGTCTCCCGGATCTTCAACTGGCCGCGGACGATGTCCAGGACGATCTGAACGATCGAGATGATCGCCAACCGAAACGTTCGGCCCAACGTGCGGATCGGGCCGAGGGCGTTGTCGTTGAAGTTGTCGGTGAACCCGCCGATCGCGGACGGCCGGGAGCGCCCTTCGATGCGCATGTCAGTTGCCGGGCGCCGGTGCGGCAGGCGCGGCCGGGGCGTCCGATGTGGACCCGAGATTGCCCGCGACGGTGTTCGTCGGGTCGCCGACCTCGGTGATGAGCCAATCCTTCGAGCGGTCCAGCGTCAACTTGTAGACGGCGACGGCGTTGCCGCCGCTCGGATTCTGCACCGTCGTGGTGTTGACGTTGACGACGGCGTCGACCCGGAACAGGTCTCCTTCGGAGTCGGAGAGCGATGTCGTCACCAGTTCGGCACTGGTCTTCATTCGCAGCGGGGTGATGATCTGTTCCATCGTCTGGCCGACCGCGTCGTAGCGCTTGGACAGTTCCGGGCTCACGCCTTTCTTCATCGCCGTGATCCAGGGCGTCAGATCCTGGTAGTCGAGCGTCGCGGCCGACACCGCGTACTTGCCTGCCGCCATCTCCGCGTCTGCTTCATCGGCTGCGGTGGCACGCATCGAGTCGAGGTCGCTGCGAGCGGACGAGTCGCGGAGCACGAACAGGACGGCCGTCGCGGCCAGGACGATGATCAGCAGCCCGGCGACCAGTGAGGCGATCAGGGCAGGGATCGACATCATCACCTGACGCCGGCCGCCCGATCCGCGGGCGTTCTTCTGCGACAGCGTCTCGGCGGCCTTCTCGTCGCCGGTCCCGTCGTCAGCGGTCTTGTCTGCGGGGGCCTGCTCATCGATCTGGGGCTCGTTCAGCGTCGCCACGGCACCCCTATCGGCGTCGTTTCTGTCGGCGTCGTTTCTGTCGGCGTGGTCCCCACCGCTGTCTTCACGATCGGTGTTGTGGCGATCGGTGTTGTCCTCAGTCATCGGGTACTCCTGTTCGATACGGAAAGTGCTGTCGGGTTCAGGTCAGTTCGGTTGGGTGATGACGAGCTTGACGCCGTCTCCTCCGCCGAGTAGCTCCAGCGCCTGGGCGAGGAAGGCGCTCATGTCGATCTGCGGGACGGTGTCGTCGATCGCGAATGCGATCGGCATCAGCGGGCCGATGGCGTCCATCACCGGGGGGATGATGTCGGCGAGGTACGGGTTGAGCTTCGCGAAGAACGGCTGCACCGAGTCGCGCATCGCCGAGTTCAGATGTCCTTTGTCGACGAGGTCGCCGGTCGCCTCCAACGCGGACAGGAACGTGACGATGATGTCGTGCAGACCGCCCGAGAACTGCGGGAGCGTCTTGACGATCCAATCGAGGTCGGCCGTGTAGACCTGCGTGTTGGAGAACATCTTCCGCATCTGTGGCGAATGTGTCATCAGCATCGTCGCCACCAGTCGCGTGCCGTCGGTGATGCGGTCGAGTGACCCCTCGGTGCCGTCGAGAGCTTCGGCGAACGACTTCAATATCCCCGACATCGGCCCGGCGTCGAACACCGACGACATCGTCGAAATCTGGTTGAAGATGCCGGGGATCGATTCGGGCTCCTCCAGACTCTCCGCGGCGATCGTCGCGCCGTTCTTCAGGGACGGTCCACCGCTCGTGCCGGGGGTGAAGTTCAGGTAGGGCTCGCCGAGCGCCGACTGCAGACCGATGGACAGGACGGAATCGGCCGGCAGCGAATTGTCGGCGTCGTACTCGAGCACCAGGGTGGCGCCGTCCGGTTTGATCCGGACGTCGGCCACCCTCCCGATTCGGATTCCGCTGACGAACACACCCGTGTCCTCGAGGATCAGGTTGCTGTCGGTGAGGCTGACGTACGCGGTCTTCGTGTCCTGGAGAGGTTTCCAGTGGTAGGCCTGAGTCGCCAGGTACGTGCCGCAGACGATGATCACCGTCGCGAACGCGAGGACGTTCAAGGCCAGTTCGATTCTGCTGCTCCGGTTCATCGGACCATTCCCAACATGCGGAAGGCGCGGACCATCTCTCGGGAGAGGTCACGGTCGGACACGTCGTTCTCGACCGTCACCGACCTCAGGTTCACTCCCGGTGTGTTCTTGAGCCACGGGAGGACCTTGTCGTCGATCACGTCGGTGAGCAGTTCGGCGTTCGAGACGTCGTTCTGGGGGAAACCGGGGATCAGGAGCGGTGTGACGACGTCGCCGATCAACCGGGTCAAGCTCGACAACACCGGTACCAGCGGCATCGCCGGGCCGAGCGCGTCGGACAGTCGGCCGAGGATCGCGACCATGTACGTGGTGCTGCTGATCGCCCGGAACTGGTTGACGCCCGCCGGGCTCAGCGCGAACTCCAGGGTGCCCTTCATCTTCGTGAGCCGCTGCGACAGGCCCGCGACATCGCTGAGGATGGCCCCGAGATCATCGGTGTTCGACGCCCACGTGTCGAGGGTGTCGGCGAGGACCGATTGGATCTCGACGATGTCCTTCGGGTTCTCGGGGAACTGGTCGTTGACCGCGCTGAAGGTGGCGCCGAGTTGCAGAAGGCTTCCGCTGCCGAGGAAGTTGGCCAGGCTCGACAACAGTTGTTCGATCTGGACCGGTTCGGCGACCTGCTCGATGCGCAGTGTTCCGCCTGCGGGCAACGCGTTCGCGGTCGGATCCGACGGGTTCGTGATCGACACGTAGGTGTCGCCGAGCAGCGTGTCCTGTTTGAGTTCCAGCCGCGCGGTCGCCGAGACGACGGTCGAGTCGTCGATCCGCATCGTGATCCTGGTGGCGCCGTCGTCGGGCACGATCGCCGACACCCTGCCCGCGTCGATGCCGTTGACGAGCACCTTCGACTCGAGCGGAAGGTTGACAGCGGTCGGCACCAGCGCGCTGATCTCACGGCCGTCCCGGAGTCCCTGCGGAGTCGGCAGGTTCTCGGGGGCGAACTCGGCGTACGCCGAGCAGCCGGTGAGGGGCACTGCGACGACGAGGGGCACTGCGACGACCAGAAGGGTCACGATCATGCGGAGGATGGGGCGCGCCGCGACGCGAGTCACGGTGGTCATCGGGCCGCTCCCGTCAAGGTCAGGGCCAGTGACAGCGCGTCGATCTCCATCCCGGAGGGATCGGTGACCGTGCATTGCCCCGGCGCATAGCGGTTGATGTTGGCGCACGTGGTCTGCGGGTTCTTGGCCGGGATGCGCGTGGTCGGCGGGGTGTACTTGATGCGCAGGCCGAGCGTCTTCTGATCGAAGGAGATGTCGAAGGCTCGGATGAGCACCGGCACGATCCCCAGGACGTCGCCGAAATTGCGCATGCCGTTGCCGACGACCCGTGCGATCGGGACCACGACGTCCGCGGCGGGCCACACGAAGTGGCTGTAATTGTCGATCACCTTGGTGAGCATGGTGAGCGTCTCCGGCAGTGCGCCGATGATCCGGCTGACACTGCCGATGGTCGGCAGGATCAACGGTTTGACGACGCCGGAGATCTCGGTGATGAACGATTCCAGGAACGGCCAGTTGTCGGCGAGACCGGTGGAGAGCGAACTGACGCTGTCGATGATGCGTGAGGTGTCGTCCAATGCCCCGGTGATCGGCGAACGTCCGGGCGCCGCGAGTTGTTTGATGATCGTGTTCAGCAGCGGGCCGGTGCCCGCCAACGCCTCGTCGAGGTTCGACATCGCCGACAGCATCTGCTTCGACTCGGTGAGCCCGCCCGCGGTCGTCAGCTGGGAGGCGACATCCGACAGGCTTTGCAGCGACTCGGAGATGGACGCGGGGGTGTTCGTGTTCGCCAGCCGGACGCAGTGCCCGGGCTGCAGCCGTGGGCCGCCGTCGTAGTCGCCGAGGAGAGCGAGCTGTCGGACGGCGATCACCGACGGCGCCACAGTGGCGGCCTGCGTGTCGGCGGGGATCGGTACGTCGTCATTGACGGTGAATCGGACCACGGCGTGCCCGCCCTCCGCCTCGACGCCGGTGATCTCGCCGATCGGAACGCCGCGCCGGGTCACCTGATTGCCGACGAACAATCCGATCGCGTCGTTGAACTCGGCGCAGTATTTCGCGGCTCGCGAGGAGCTGACATCGGCGATCAGGAAACCGGCGACGGCGGAGAGGATGACGGTGATGACGCAGCCGGTGATCAGCCAGCGCGATTTGAGTACCTTGGCGATCATCAGCACGTCACCCCCGGCATCGGGATGCAAAAGTCCGAGGTAAGCACGATCTTGCCTTGATCGACGACGATCGAGCCGTCGGGCTGCACCATCCCTTCGAGGCGGTAGATGAGGTCGCGGGCCCGGCTGATCATCGGTCCGTAGCGCTCGAGCGCAGGACCGAACTCCCGACCGACTGCGTCGATCTGGTCGACGAGCGGCGCGATGTCGTGCATGTAGATCATCGCCAGACCGCGGACCCGCTCCAGGAGCAGTGCCAGGTGGTCGAGGACGACGTTGAGGCGCGATCCGAACACCGAGTACTCGGTGACGAACGAGTCGAGGTTGCGTGCCAGCTGGGTGAGCACGTCGCCGTTGGCGTTGATCTGCTCGGAGTAGTCGGCGGCCAGCGCCAACATGGAGCCGAACTCGTCCTGACGGTTCTGCAAGTTGGTGAGCATCGACTGGATCGTCGTCAGGTTTTCGCGTAACGCGTCCGGATTGTCGTCGAGCGCCTGACCGATCTGGGCGATGCTCTTGCGTGCGGGCGCGGCGTCGATCTCGTCGAGCTTGGGCTGCATCTTCTGGAAGGTCTCCGCGAGGCTGTACGGGATGCTGGTCCTGCTCTCGGGAATGACGTCGTCGCCGAGCGGATCGGTGCCGACAGTGGTCAGATCGATGTAGCTGCCGCCGACGAGCGTCAGCATCTTCACGTCGGCGTTGGTCTCGTCGCCCAGGAACGTGCCCCACCGCACGGCCATCTCGACGTCGACGTGGTCGTTGCGAAGCTCGACCGACTTGACGGTGCCGACGGGTACACCCGCGACGCGGACGCTGTCGCCGGATTCGAGCTGTCCCGCTTCGCTGAACTGGGCGACCACCCGGTAGTGACCGGGGGAGTACCAGTACGCGGCGACACCGATGACGATCGCGACGAGGGTGACGCCGATGGCCACGACGCCCCAGCCGAATTCGAGCGCACGATCGTGCGACTCGGTTCGCTGGCGCGGGTTGATGACCCACCTGATGATCCCGCCGATCCAACGGAACGGTGCGGTGACGATCTTCATCGCTTGCACAGGGTCACCTGGCTTTCCCGGATGAACAGCTGCAACTGTTTCGGAATTTCGGCGCGACCCCTGGTACACGTCGACTGGGCTTGGTTCGAACCGGTCGGGTTCGAACCGGTCGGGTTCGAACCGGGTGCGGGGACCACCGTGTTGAGCGTCTCGAGCAGGACGGGCGCCAGCGACAGCAGCGAGACGGCCGCCTCGAGAGTCGGTTTCGCCTGCGCGAGGAAGAAGCTCGCGTCCGGGGTCCCGTTCGGCTCGACGCCGAGCGAGGCCAGGAGATCGTCCGCCTGGACCAGGAGCGCACCGGTGTTGTCGGCGAGCTCACGCAACGACGGCGTCCACTGCGCGAGGACGCTGCCGAAGCGGGAGACGTAGTCGATGATCGGCGTGATGTACTGCGACCGTCCGGCCACGGAACCGGAGAGCTCGGCCAGATTGTCGACGAGCGTGTTGATCACCGCGGCCCGGTCGTCAGCGAATCGGACGACTTTCGTGAGGGACGCGACGAACTCGCTGAAGCCGGAGCCGTCGCCCTCGATCACCGCGAGCAGACTCTCGGAGAAATGGTTGATGTCCTCGGTGTTCATGGTCGCGAACACCGGTGCCAGACCGTGGAACACGCGGGTCACATCGAACGACGGGTCGGTGTGGTCGGTGCCGATCACCTGACCCTTGCGGATCGGGACGCCGGGCGTCGTCGTCGGTTGCTGCACGTCGACGTATCGGATGCCGGTGAGGTTGAGGTAGCGGATGGCGAGCCGCGTGCCGTCGTAGATCTTCTGCTTCGTGTCGATCTCGAATTCGACACGACCGACCGAGGCGCCGTCCTGGTCGTCGTGGTGAACGGCGATGTCGGTGACCTTGCCGATGCGTGCGCCGAGGACGCGGACATCGCTGCCGACCTTCAGGCCTGCGACGCTGGTGAAGTCGGCAGTGTATTTCGTGGTCGCGGTGTCGACGGGGCGGACGATGGCGTTGCTGATGAACAGGCCGCCACCCACGCAGAAGACGGCGAACACGATCAGATAGACCAGTGCGCGAGGGAACTTGGTCACCTGGTTCCCTCCTGTCCGGTCGGGCGGTCGGCTGCACGTTTCGTCACCGACGGCTGATCGAGGACCGCCTTCAAACCCGGCGCGGACGCCAGGACCGCGTCGACGGTGAGCACCGGCGAGCCGTCGGGGCCCGCGGGCAGTGCTCGGCGGAGCCGCTCGATGAGCGTCGCGATCTGGATGCCGTTGGTCCGTGAGTCGGGGAACGTGTTGTTGATCCGGTCGAGGAGCGCGGTCAGCACCGGCATGAGGGGAGCGGTCTGCCCGAGTTCGGCGTCGGAGAGCAGCGCGGTGATCTCGTCCATGACCGGCCCCTCGGTGAACGACAGTCCCTGTTCGGCGAGATCGCTGAAGCCCGGCCGCCGTGGCGCCTGCCAGTCCATGAGTCGTCGGATCGGCGGAAGGAGATCGTCGAAGGTGCCCCGAACCTGGGCGACCAACTGCGCGAACTGCGGCAACGTCCGGCGCGGGCTCACCACTTGGGTTTCGGCGATGTCGTTCATGATCTGACCTGCGACGCCCAGAATCGGAAGGAGGCCGTCGGTCGCTTTCGCGGCGACGGTCAGGATGTCGCTCAGGTACGGGTCGAACGCCTCGTTCTGGAGGTCGCTGAGTTTGCGCAGCAGCGTCGTCATCGTCGCGTCCTCGGGGTCGCCCGCGTCGAGCGTCGATCCGTTGTGTAGCCGAGTTCCACCCGCCTGGCTGGTCAGGACGACGGCGGATATGCCGAACAGGTTCTTCGGCGCGT
Organism: Gordonia liuliyuniae; assembly: GCF_021739025.1. GTDB lineage: Bacteria > Actinomycetota > Actinomycetes > Mycobacteriales > Mycobacteriaceae > Gordonia > Gordonia liuliyuniae. Next base: position 446,483 of record NZ_JAKKOT010000003.1, read on the forward strand.
ACGTCACCACGGTCCGATCGGTGAGTACGGCGAGTGCGTCGTCGCCGCGGTCGCCGCTCAGGTCGAGGGTCACCGTGTAGGTGTCGGGGGCGGTGACCTCGATCTCGCTGACGACACCGACCTCGGAGCCGTTGAGGACGACGGCGGCGTCGGGGCGGATGCCGCCCGCCACCGAACTCGTCTTCAGAACGATCTCGGTGGTGTCGTCGGGGAGGGCGCGCACCCCGACGACCGTTGCGGTGGCGACGGCGGCGACGGTTATGATCGTGGCCAATGCGCGGTTTCGGTATGCGCTCGCCGTGGCGGACATGCCGGGGATTCGAAATTCGGTCATTGAGTCACCCTCGGAACAGGAACGGCGAGTTGACGCCCCAGAACGCGAGCGTCAGAGCGAGATCGAGAACCATGATCGTGACGAGGCTGGCCCGGACCGCTCGACCGGATGCGACGCCGACGCCCTCTGGCCCGCCTGCCGCGAAGAAACCCTTGTAGCAGTGGATGAGGGTGATCGCCACGATGAACGTGATGGTCTTGACGGTCGCGGCCAGCATGTCGGGGAAGTTCACGAACTGGTCGAAGTAGTGGGCGTAGGCGCCGCGGGATCCGCCCCGGGAGACGACGACGAACGCACTGCTCAGATAGCTGGCGACCAGCGCGACGAGGAACGTCGGGATGGTGGTGAGGACGCCCGCGATGACGCGTGTCGAGACGACGAACGACATCGAGTGCACGCCGATCACCTCGAGGGCGTCGATCTCCTCGCTGATGCGCATGGAGCCGATCTCGGCGGTCATGCGGCAGCCGGCCTGGATGGTGAAGGCGACAGCGGCGAGGATCGGAGCGAATTCGCGCGTGATCGCGAACGACGACACCGAACCGGTCACCGAGCCGAGGCCGACGAGGTCCAGAGTGCTGTCGGCGATGATCGCGACAGTCGCTCCGGCCGCGATGCCCAGACCCGCCATGAGCAAGGCCGTTCCGCCGCCGATGACGACGGCGCCACGACCCCACGTGAGGTCTGTGATCGTCCGGATGGTCTGTCGCGGATAGCGGAACGGCGTGACCGGGATGTACCGGACCGTCTGCCACAGGAACGTGAGGAACTGGCCGAGATAGGCGAGTGCGAGGTCGACGCCGTCCTTCGCTCGGATGAACCACCGAGCGAAGCCGGGTTCATACGTTGATGGAATGCCCAATGGATCCCCCGACCCGTCTGTCTCGTCTGCGGGAATCTGCTCCCGCGCCTGTCACGCCACGCAGTGTGTCGGCCGCCACCTCTGTGCGACGGTTGATTTCTACCACGGATGTAACACGAATGCGAAAAGTGTTTCATCAAGCGGGCTGGGTTCTGGGTTCCTGCGTCGATATCGAGGCATCGACTGTTGTGCGTCGACAGCTATGCGTCGACTGGGTGCGGCTCCGCGCGGCGGGGTTGGGTGAACGGCGTCTGGCCAGAGGGGCCGGAATGCAAGCACGGCACTGGGTGGGTACGCCGGGACGCGCGGAGGCGACGGGGCTGATGTCGCACGGTTCGAGTTGGTCGGAACCGGATGCCTCGCGTAGACTCGAACGTCGGTGCGTCGTGCGGTTTCCGCGTGTCCGTAACCGAGTGGCGACAGTCACTCGGCGAGGAGGAATCCGTAGTGCGTGCCACCGTACCGGAAGTCGAAGGATCCAGCCCGGAGTCGCGTAACGCGCGGCGCCGGAGAATCGCGGAGGACATGGCGAAGAAAGACGGAGCCATCGAGGTCGAGGGTCGAGTTGTCGAACCCCTGCCCAATGCAATGTTTCGCATTGAGCTGGAGAACGGACACAAGGTTCTCGCCCACATCAGTGGCAAGATGCGGCAGCACTACATCCGCATCCTGCCCGAGGATCGTGTGGTCGTGGAGCTCTCGCCCTACGACCTGGCCCGTGGACGAATCGTCTACCGGTACAAGTAACCCTCGAAGTTCAACAAGGAGAACGGTGACGTGAAGGTCAAGCCGAGCGTCAAGCCGATCTGCGAGAAGTGCAAAGTGATCCGCCGTAACGGCCGGGTCATGGTGATCTGCGAAAACCTGCGTCACAAGCAGCGTCAGGGCTGATCAACGCCCCTCTTCGGGTCGCTTGAGAAACACAACTGAACATCGCGAATGAACTTCTGGCACCAGTGTTCGCAGACGCGCGGACACCTACCCCCGGTGCAGAGGCCGGGGCCCGACATATGAGTTCGGGACGGACCAGAAGCAGACCTCTGAGAAATACGAAGGAATCGCCACATGGCACGTGTAGCTGGTGTGGATCTTCCCCGCGAAAAGCGGCTGGAGATCGCACTCACATACATCTACGGGGTGGGTCGCACCACTTCGAAAGAGATCCTCGCCGGAACCGGTCTCTCGGCCGACCTCCGCGCGAAGGATCTGACCGACGCAGACGTTTCGAAACTGCGTGAATACATCGAGGCATCGGTGAAGGTGGAGGGCGACCTCCGCCGCGAGGTGCAGGCCGACATCCGTCGCAAGATCGAGATCGGCTGCTACCAGGGTCTGCGGCACCGTCGCGGCCTGCCGGTCCACGGTCAGCGCACCAAGACCAACGCCCGCACTCGCAAGGGACCGAAGAAGACCATCGCCGGGAAGAAGAAGTAATGCCTCCGAAGTCACGTAGCGCAGGCCCCAAGAAGGGCACCCGCCGTCGCGATAAGAAGAACGTCCCGCTCGGCCACGCACACATCAAGTCGACGTTCAACAACACCATCGTCTCGATCACCGACCCCGAGGGCAACGTGATCAGCTGGGCCTCCTCCGGCCACGTGGGCTTCAAGGGCTCGCGCAAGAGCACCCCGTTCGCCGCGCAGCTCGCTGCCGAGAACGCGGCCCGCAAGGCGCAGGAGAACGGTGTCAAGAAGGTCGACGTATTCGTCAAGGGACCGGGTTCAGGTCGCGAGACCGCCATCCGTTCGCTGCAGGCAGCCGGCCTCGAGGTCGGCACCATCTCCGACGTGACCCCGCAGCCGCACAACGGCTGCCGCCCGCCCAAGCGGCGCCGGGTCTAAGCGGGAAAGGAAGAGATAAACAATGGCTCGCTATACCGGCCCCGCAACTAAGAAGTCTCGTCGACTCCGCGTCGACCTCGTCGGTGGAGACGCATCGTTCGAGCGTCGCCCGTACCCGCCCGGCCAGCACGGCCGCGCGCGGATCAAAGAATCCGAGTACCTGCTCCAGCTGCAGGAGAAGCAGAAGGCTCGCTTCACCTACGGCATCATGGAGAAGCAGTTCCGCCGCTACTACGAAGAGGCGAACCGTCGCTCCGGCAAGACCGGCGACGTGCTGCTCCAGATCTTGGAGACCCGTCTCGACAACGTCGTCTACCGTGCAGGCATCGCCCGCACGCGTCGTCAGGCCCGCCAGATGGTCAGCCACGGCCACTTCACCGTCAACGGTGTTCGCGTGGACGTGCCCAGCTACCGCGTCAGCCAGTACGACATCATCGACGTTCGTCCGAAGTCGCTGCAGACCACGCCGTTCCAGATCGCCAAGGAGACCATCGGCGATCGACCGACCCCGGCTTGGCTGCAGGTGGTTCCCTCCACGCTGCGCATCCTCGTGCACTCGGTGCCCGAGCGTGCTCAGATCGAGGTCCCGCTGACCGAGCAGCTCATCGTCGAGTTCTACTCCAAGTAACCCCTCGGGGGACTCCGTCCCCCGAGTGCCCCCGGACAAGAACCCGCGTTGGCGAGTTGAGTGCCTGGCTTTCCAGTTGGGCTCCGTCTCTAGGCTTGGGTTTGAAATCCGGACATACGCTTGGAGTTAAAGAACTTGAACGGCGAGCCGTTCACACAGAAAAGACCCAAACAGCAGCGAGATGCTGTTTGGTTTCCGCTTCCAGACCGTCAAATAGCGGGCGGTCACGAAGGAGACACACCCTCAATGCTCATCTCACAGCGACCTTCACTGTCTGAAGAGGTCATCGCCGAGGACCGGTCGAAGTTCATCATCGAACCGCTCGAACCGGGATTCGGCTACACCCTCGGCAACTCGCTGCGGCGCACGCTGCTGTCGTCCATCCCGGGCGCGGCAGTGACCAGCATCCGCATCGACGGCGTTCTGCACGAGTTCACCACCGTCCCCGGAGTCAAGGAAGATGTCACCAACATCATCCTGAACCTCAAGGGACTCGTCGTGAGCTCCGAAGAGGACGAGCCGGTCACCATGTACGTCCGCAAGCAGGGTCCGGGAGCCGTCACCGGCGCCGACATCGTGCCGCCGGCAGGCGTCACCGTCCACAACCCGGACCTGCACATCGCGACCCTCAACGACAAGGGCAAGCTCGAGATCGAGCTCGTCGTCGAGCGGGGCCGCGGTTACGTGCCCGCCGTGCAGAACAAGGCGTCCGGCGCCGAGATCGGCCGCATCCCGGTCGACTCGATCTACTCGCCGGTCCTCAAGGTGACCTACAACGTCGAGGCCACCCGCGTCGAGCAGCGCACCGACTTCGATCGTCTGGTGCTCGACGTGGAGACCAAGAACTCCATCACCGCGCGCGATGCACTCGCCTCCGCCGGTAAGACCCTGGTCGAGCTCTTCGGCCTGGCTCGGGAGCTCAACGTCGAGGCAGAAGGCATCGAGATCGGACCCTCGCCCGCCGAGGCCGACCACATCGCTGCGTTCACGCTGCCGATCGAGGATCTGGAGCTGACCGTTCGTTCGTACAACTGCCTCAAGCGCGAGGGTGTTCACACCGTCGGCGAGCTGGTCGCACGCACCGAATCGGATCTGCTCGACATCCGCAACTTCGGACAGAAGTCGATCGACGAGGTGAAGGTGAAGCTCCACGGTCTGGGACTGGCCCTCAAGGACAGCCCGGCCAGCTTCGACCCGTCGCAGGTCGCCGGTTACGACCCGGCCACCGGCACATGGACGGACGAGGCGTCGTACGACGCCGACTCCGGTGAGGATTTCGCGGAGACCGAACAGCTCTAAGGGGCTGCTAGAACCACTACGACTTTCGGTCTGCAGATCGCAAGTCCCCTCCTAGGAGAGAGAAATGCCCAAGCCCACAAAGGGTGCCCGCCTCGGCGGGTCGGCCAGCCACCAGAAGGCGATCTTGGCGAACCTCGCCACGGCGCTCTTCGAGCACGGCCGCATCACCACCACCGAAGCGAAGGCCAAGCGGCTCCGTCCGTACGCCGAGAAGCTCATCACCCACGCGAAGGCAGGCGCGCTCGCCAACCGTCGCCAGGTGCTGAAGGACATCCGCGACAAGGATGTCGTTCACACGCTGTTCGCCGAGATCGGCCCGCACTTCGCCGAGCGCGATGGCGGCTACACGCGCATCATCAAGACTCTGCCGCGCAAGGGCGACAACGCCCCCATGGCAGTGATCGAGCTGGTCCGCGAAGCCACCGCGTCGAACGAGGCCAACCGCGTCGCACGTGCCGCGGCGTCCAAGAAGAAGGCTGCCGAAGGCGACAACGTCGTCGAGGCCGTCGAGGCCGAGGCGACGGACGCACAGGTCGAGAACGCCGAAGCGGTCGCTGAGGCCGTCGACGACGTGTCGACCGCAGCTGTCGTCGCCGACGCCGACGCTCCGGCAGGCTCGCACGCTCCGATCGAGGGCGACGAGCAGCCGGAGGGCTTCCCGATCAAGGGCAACGCCCAGTCGAAGCTGTACCACCGCCCGGGCACTCGTTTCTACGAGTCGACCGTCGCGGAGATCTGGTTCGCCACTGAAGCGGACGCAGAGGCAGCAGGCTACTCGCTGCCGCCGTCGCAGCAGGAAGACTGATCCTGCCAGACACGGCACTGCCCGCCCCCGTCACCGACGAGGGCGGGCAGTGCCGTCTCCGATTGACGATCGGATACGACGGCACCGACTTCTCCGGTTGGGCGACCCAACCCGGCAGGCGCACCGTGTGCGAGACGATCGAGACCACTCTCGCGACCATTCTCCGCGCCCCGGTGCGACTGACGGTCGCGGGCCGAACAGACGCAGGCGTCCACGCGTCCGGTCAGGTGGCGCACTGTGACGTGCCCGTCGCCTCACTGGCGACCCGCTCGATCGACGGCGACCCGACCCGACTCGTCCGCAGGCTCGCCAAGATGCTTCCCGATGACGTCCGCGTCAAAGCCGTCGACGCCGTCTCGGACGACTTCGACGCCCGCTTCGCGGCCCTCGCCCGCACCTACGAGTACCGACTGGCCGATGCCCGGTGGGGCGCCGAACCCACGCTGGCCCGCACCACCGCGGACTGGCCGCGCGCACTCGACGTCGACGCCATGAACGCGGCGTCCGCGAGACTGGTCGGCCTCAACGACTTCGCCGCCTTCTGTCGCTACCGTCCCGGATCGACGACGATCCGCGAACTCCAGGCATTCACGTGGCGGCGCGACGAGCACGACGTCCTCATCGCGGTGGTCCGCGCCGACGCCTTCTGCTGGTCGATGGTCCGTTCCCTCGTCGGCGCGGTCGCCGTGGCCGGCGACGGGCGTCGCGACCTCGACTGGTGCGCGTCGCTGCTCACCGAGAAGACGCGTTCCGCGCAGGTGCCCGTCGCGCAGGCCCGCGGCCTGAGCCTCGTGCACGTCGCGTACCCGCCGCCCGAGGAATGGGCCGCACGTGCCGAACGCACGCGCGACGTCCGCGACGAGGCCGACCTCGACGGCGGCTGCTGCGGCGACTGAACTCCGCCCTGCCCGGTTGGCGGCCGGACCTGCCCTCACGCGCGATACAGTTCCGCGTACCGGCCGTCCGCGTCGACGAGTTCGACGTGCGAACCGGACTCGATGACCCGGCCGCCCTCGACGACGAGGATCCGGTCCGCGTCACGGATCGTCGCCAGCCGATGAGCGATCACGATCGCAGTGCGTCCGGCGAGCGCTTCGGACAACGCGAGTTGGACCTGCGCCTCGGACGTCGCATCCAGGTGTGCGGTCGCCTCGTCGAGGATCACCACGCGCGGACGGGCCAGCAGCACACGGGCGATCGTCAACCGTTGGCGTTCGCCGCCGGAGAAGCGGTAGCCGCGTTCGCCGACGATCGTGTCGAGCCCGTCGGGGAGGGCCGCGATCACACCGTCGAGCCGAGCCCGGCGCAAGACCTCCCACAGCTCGTCGTCGCTCGCGTCCCGGCGGGCGAGACGGACGTTGGCCCGCACCGTGTCGTGGAACAGGTGTCCGTCCTGAGTCACCATGCCGACCGTCGCGTGCAACGATGCCGCGTCGAGTTCGCGCACGTCCACTCCACCGATGCGGACCGCTCCGGAGTCGACGTCGAACAGCCGGGGGATGAGACCGGCGATCGTCGACTTGCCCGCACCTGACGTACCGACCAGTGCGACCGTCTGCCCCGGCTCCACGGTGAACGACACGTCGTGCAGCACACGGCCGGCGGGTCGTGGATCGAGGACGGCGACCTCTTCCAGCGACGCCAGCGAGATCTGCGCGGCCGACGGGTACGAGAACGAGACCCCGTCGAACTCAACCCCTACCGGGCCGGTCGGGGCGGGGCGGGCGTCCGCGCGGTCCCGGATGAGGGGTTCGAGGTCGAGGACCTCGAAGACCCGCTCGAAGCTCACGATCGCGCTCATCGCTTCCACCCGGGTGTTGGCGAGTGCGGTGAGCGGCGCGTACAGCCGGGTCAGCAACATGGCCAACGACACGATCGTGCCCGTCTGAATCTGCCCGTGAAGAGCGAGCACACCGCCGATCCCGTAGACGAGCGCCAACGCCAGCGCGGACACCAGCATCAGGGCGAGATAGAAGACCTCCTGCACCATCGCCGATCGCACACCGATGTCGCGGACACTGCCCGCCCGCTCGGCGAACTCGGTGGACTCGCGATCCGCGCCGCCGAACAACTTGATCAACGTCGCTCCCGGGGCGCTGAAGCGTTCGGTCATGCGATCGCCCATCGCCGCGTTGTGCCCGGCGCGCGTCCGCTGCATCTGGGCGAGGCGAGCGCCGAAGCGTCGCGCGGGCCACAGGAAGATCGGCAGGAGGATCAACGTCGCGAGGGTGATCGGCCAGGACAGGCTCAGCATCGCGACCAGGGCCAGCAGCAGTGTGACGGTGTTGCTGATGACGCCCGAGAAGGCATCGCTGAACGCCCGTTGCGCGCCGATCACGTCGTTGTTCAGTCGGCTCACCAGCGCGCCCGTCCGGGTGCGACTGAAGAAGGCGACCGGCATCGTCTGAACGTGGTCGTAGACGGCGGTCCGCAAATCGTAGATCAGATGCTCGCCGATCGTCGCCGACAGCCAGCGCTGGACGACCCCGAACCCGGCTTCGGCGACGGCGACCACCGCGATGACCGACGCCAGCCACACGACGACCGACACCGACGCCGAGCGCGTGATCGCGTCGATGACGCGGCCCGCGAGCAGCGGCGTCGCGACGGTCAGGATCGCGATCACCACACTGACCACCGCGAATCCGGCGAGCCGGCGCCGGTGCGGTGCGGCGAACCGCGCGATCCGTCGTAGCAGCGCCGGGTCGATCCGGCCGCGGTCGGTGGTCGCGTTCATCGCCGCGTGCATCGTTGTCCATGCCGTCGTCTCCATGCTCATGACTCGAGCTTGAAACATCAACTAAGGTTTAGGTCAAGTCCTCGTCTCGGAAAGGTGTATCGCTGATGACCGATCGGCCCGCGTGGAACAGCCGGGAGCTGACCGTCGGCGAACTGTCCGCGCGCAGCGGCGTCGCCGTCTCGGCGCTTCACTTCTACGAGAGGGAGGGGCTGATCGACGCACGTCGGACGAGTGGCAACCAGCGGCGATACCGGCGCGACACGCTGCGTCGGGTGGCTCTGATCAGGATCGCGCAGCGCGTCGGCATTCCACTGGCCGACATCCGCGACGCGCTGGCGCGACTGCCGGAGGGGCGCACGCCGACGGCTCGCGATTGGACGCGGCTGTCGGAGGGGTGGCGCGACGAACTCGATCAACGGATTCACCGGCTGCAGCAGTTGCGTGACGACTTCAACGGGTGCATCGGCTGCGGCTGCCTGTCCCTGGAACGGTGCGCGTTGGCGAATCCGCACGACGAGTACGGGCGTCACGGCGACGGTCCGCGACGTCTCCTCGAATCGTGATGCTGGGTGGTACGAGTGAGACGGGCGTGCGATTGCTCGCGCGCCCGTCTCGTGGGGTGGAGAGGCTGGGAGGGAGTCTTACGCCACCGTTCGGGATATCGTTCGTATCTAGAACGAAACATAAGCTACTGTCGGGTACCTAGTCAAGCAGTGGAGTCGGTGGAGGGTGCAGTGTCGCGAACGGTCGGCGGGGGCAGGCCCCGGGACGGTCGGATCGATGACGCGGTCCTCGACGCGGCGCGCGAACTGCTCAGCGAGGTCGGCTACAACGGGCTGACGCTCACCGAGGTCGCGGCGCGTGCAGGCACGTCGGTTCCGGCGATTCGTCGACGGTGGCCGGGCAAGGCGCATCTGGTCCATCACGTGGTGTTCCCGACCGCGGTGGCGGTGCCGCCGCGGAATCCGACCGCGACGCTCGCCGACGAAGTCGAGGCGATCGTCGACGCCTGTGCCGCGATCTTCTCCGATTCGGCCATGCGCCGGGCCATCCTCGGGCTGATCAGCGACCTGGGGCCGCAGGCGGACGTCAAGGCGCAGCTCACCGACGAACTCCGCGACATCGTCTGGCCGGACCTGACCGAGCGGCTGCAGGACGCTGCCGCTCGCGACGGCGTCGAGGTGTCGGAGGATCCGACCATGGTCATCGAGGTCGCCTTCGGCGGAACCCTCGCCGCGGTGCTCCTGCGGCGCAACGAGCGACTCGACGACGCGTGGCGCGACTCGATGCGGCGGACCCTACACGCGGTTCTCGCGGCTCGCGTGTGACTCTCACATGCGGCGGAACCCGTTCGAGAGTTCGGTGAGCAGTTCGGCGACGAGTTCGTTGGGTGTCGCGTCCACGCGGAGCACTGCCGATACCGGGAGCGTGAAGTTCAGACTGCGTCGGCACGCGATACCGGGCTGCAGCGGATCCTCGTAGAGGAGAGTCCACGCAGTCGGATGGTTGATGAGCTCGAACGCGACGGAGTGGCCCTCGCGGATCTCCGGACCGTAGGTGACCTCGGCGTCCGCGCGCACGAACGCGCGGTCGACGAGTCGATGCAGCAGTACTTGGCGGTCCGCGGGCGGCAGGATCAGCGGGTAGGAGGCGAGGTCGGCGGGGCTGGGCGCCTGCCCGCCTGCCGCCAGCGGATGGCGGGAGCTGAACGCGATGACCGGCTGGTCCACCCAGAGCGGATCGAGGTACAGGCCGTCCCGGTCGACGCTGCCGCGGATCAGTGCGAGGTCGGCCTCACCGGACGCGACGGCATCGATGCGCTGAGTGAACGGTTTGATCAGGAAGTCGATCTCGGCCTCCGGATTGCGTTCGCGGACCGCCGACACCGCGGTCAGCGCGGCGCCGGCGAACGACATGTTGGCGGCGATGCGGACACGGTCCGGTCGCGGGGACGTCGCGGCGATCGCGTCGTCGCGCAGCGCGAGCAGATCTCGCGCGTAGGGGACGAGCGTCTCGCCCGCTTCGGTGAGTCGGACGCGTCGCTGCGAACGGTCGAAGAGTTCGGTCGCCAACTCACGTTCGAGGGCCGCCACCTGGTGGCTGATGGCCGACTGCGAGACGAAGCACCGGTGCGCTGCACGGGAGAACCCACCGGTCTCGGCGACCGCGACCACATACTCGAGCTGACGAAACTCCATTCCAGCATTCTATGAATAGAACAGATCGTAAGTACAAGAGAATGCCTGTTCGCTGACCTTGTTGATCGATCTGAGTTCTAGCAACCTGGTGGGAGAGGCACACCGACTCGAGAGGAGCAGGGAACATGCGCAGGACCGACGTGGTGATCATCGGATCGGGTTTCGGCGGGCTCGCCGTCGCGAAGCGTCTGGCGAAGTCGAAGATCGACACGCTGCTGATCTCGGCGACCGACGAGCACCTGTTCCAGCCGCTGCTGTATCAAGTGGCGACCGGAGTGTTGCCGACCGAGGAGATCGCGCCGAACATCGGCGACGTCCTCGAGTCCAAAGAGTCCGTGTCGGTGGTCCGCGGGTACGTGACCGACATCGACGTCGATCGCAAGGTCGTCACCTACCGCACCGACGACGGTGACGAGCAGGTCGGCTACGACCGTCTCGTCGCCGCTGCCGGCGTCGCGCAGGGATACTTCGGGCACGACGAGTGGGCCGACCGCACATTCTCGTTGAAGTCGCTCGACGACGCCGTCGCCTTGCGCGCCCACTTGCTCGAGTGCTTTGCCGCGCCCGCCGACGACGCCGAGGCGCACACCTTCGTGGTGGTCGGCGGCGGTGCGACCGGCGTCGAGATCGCCGGGCAGATCCGCGAGTTGAGCACCCGCCACTTCACCGAGGTGCCCGCCGTCGTCTATCTCGTCGAGGGCGCGGGCGACCTGCTTCCCGTGTACGGCGGCAAGCTGTCGGCGTTCGCCCGAAAGACGTTGGAGAAGACGGGCATCGAGGTTCTCACCGACACCTTCGTCACCGATATCGACGGCGTCGAGGTCACCGTCCACAGCGGCGACGAGGATCGCGTGTTGCGCGCGGCGACCATCGTGTGGTCCGCGGGTGTGCAGGCGACCGGACTGGCCGGAGTCCTCGCCGAGGTGACGGGCTGCGCCACCGATCGCGCGGGCCGACTTCTGATCGACGACGACCTCACGGTCGGCGACCGGGACGACGTCTTCGCCATCGGTGACATGACGAGCCTGAAGGGCTACCCGGGGCAGAGCCCGGTCGCCATGCAGCAGGGCCGTCACGTCGCCGACGTGATCCGCGGGAAGAAGGCCGCGGGCACCGAGTTCGTCTACCTGGACAAGGGCAGCATGGCCGTCGTCAACCGGCACAACGCTGTCGTCGACGCTCCGTTCGGCATCAAGCTGACCGGCGTGCTCGGCTGGTTCACCTGGTTGGCCGTCCACCTGTTCTACCTGGTCGGATTCCGGAACCGGGTGGCCGCGATCGCCTCCTGGTTCAAGGCCTTCGCCGGCCGTGCCAGGCCCGGCTTCGCCCAGGTCGCGGCGGCCGCGCCGGCGAGCGAGTCGCCCCGCCGGCCGCGTGGCGCAGAGAGAGCCGCCTGAGGTCAGCCGCTCTCGTGCCGCATGGCCTGGAGGTCGCCCCGATGCGTCTCCAGGCCGCTGCACGTCGCCGCCTCACCCCTCGAAAGGCGGATGACGTCGCAGCACGGTGCCGCCGAAGTCGTCGGCGATCGTCGCGGCCAGTTCGACGAAGGCTCGACGAGTGCGCTTGCCGAGAAGTTCGAGATCGATGTCGGCGCCTTCCGCGAGATGATCGTCGAACGAGATCTCGTGGACGGCGCGGCAGCGCGTCAGGAAATGCCTGGTCAGGTCGTCGACGTCGATCGACGACGCACCCGGTCGTGCAGAACTGAGGACGACGACGCTGCGCGCGATCAGGTGCCCGAACCCGTGGCCGCCGAGCCAGTCGAGGGTGGCGCCTGCGCTGCGTGCTCCGTCGAGCGCAGGCGAGCTGACCAGAACGATCGCGTCGGCGAGATCGAGTACACCGCGCATCGCGCTGTGACTCATACCGGTGCCGCAGTCGGTCAGAATGATGTTGTAGAACCGCTGCAGGATCGACATGACCCCGCGGTACTCGTCCTCGTCGAACGCTTCAGCGGCGGCCGGATCCCGCTCGGACGCCAGGACTTCCAGTCGGCTCGGCGCCTGCGAGGTATGGGCGCGAACGTCCGAGTAGCGGGCGACGACGGGGTCGGCCAGCAGGTCCCGGACGGTGGACTGCGTCTGTAGTGGCACGCGTTGGGCGAGCGTGCCGAGATCGGGGTTGGCGTCCACCGCGATCACCCGGTCGCCGCGCAGCGAGGCGAACGTCGAACCCAGCCCGATCGTCGTGGTGGTTTTGCCGACGCCGCCTTTGAGCGAGAGCACGGCGATCCGGTAGTCGCCGCGGACCGGTTGGCGGACGTGGTCGAGCAGGTCACGGTATTCCAGTTCCGCCGACGACTCGCCGGGGTTCACGGCACCCCCGCTCAACGTGTGGACGGCTCGGCGCCAACCTCGGACCGGCGGGCGTCGTGCCTTGCGGATCAACCCGACCTCGTCGAGCGCGGGACCCGACCGCTGCCCGGACGGTCGGGGCTGAACGGGCCGCTGTCGCAGGGGCGGTGGCTGAGCGGGTTGTCGCGGGGCGGACTGGGGCGGGGAGGACTGGGACGGGGAGGGTTGGGGCGGGACGGGTTGGGGTGCAGGACGGTAGACCGGTGTCGGCGCGGCTGCCTGCTGCGGCCCCACGCCGTGCTGGGCGAGTGGCGGTCGCGGGGGGACCGCAGGTGTGGGCGGCGGCACGATCCCCGACAGGTCGACTTCGCCGACCGGTGCGTCGTCGGCGTCGTCGACCTGCCCGGGTCGTGGTCCGACCAGCTGTGGTCCGACCAGCGGTGGTCCGACCAGCCACGGCGGAGTGTCGGCGTCGTACGGGCCGGTGCCGCCGGGCGTGGCGATGTCGGTGGTCATGGCGGGTCCCTTCGCTGCGGCTGGGTGAGCGTGCTCTGACGCGGTGGAGCCGAACGCTACGCCTGCCGTCAGGCGACTCGCCCGAAAGAAGATCGATGGAACCGAAAGCGGTCGGCGTGCGTCTGACCTTTCATGGAGACCGAGAAAACACCTGGACAGGCTGACCCAGACCACGTGAACCCAGACCACGTGAACCCAGACCACGTGAACCCAGACCACGTGAACCCAGACCACGTGAACCCAGACCACGTGAACCCAGACCACGTGAACCCAGACCACGTGCAGCCCGAAGGCGTCACCACGGTGCGTTCGCGCGGCGGCGGGATCGCCGTGACCTGTACGCCGACCGGGCTGCCGGTCGCGATGAGACTCGAACCGGCACAGTGCAGGCGCGATCCGTCCGACCTCGCCGCCGACATCCTCGCGCTGTGTCGTCTCGCGGGCGTCACCGCCGGAGTGCGGCGTCGGACGACGCTGGCCGCCGACGGCGTGTCCGAGGAGACGCTCGCGCTGTTGGGCCTGCCGTCACGCGCCGACCTCCTCGCCTCGGAGGACGCCGCGGACGCGGGTCGGGCGCGCACCGCGAGGAGTCGGCGATGAGCGTGATGGACGAGGTGCAACGCACGGCCGAACGGCAACTCGACATGCTCGAAGACGTCCAACGCAAGCTGAACGCGCTGACCGTCCAGGAGACCGGCGACGACGGACGCGTGATCGTGCACGTCGACGTGTCGGGCGCGATGACCGGACTGCAGTTGGCGCCGGGGGCGGGGAACGGGCGGCCCGCGGCACTGGCCGATGCGATCGTGCGGACAGCGGTGCGCGCCGCGACCCAGGCGTTCGCCGAGCGTGCCGAGATCATGTCGGAGTTCGTCGCCGAGTTCGCCGAGTTCGCCGACCTCACCGGCGAGTCGGTGGAACCGAACAGCCCGTCGCTGCGTCCAACCTTTCGAGAGCCGGTAACAGAGGGGGAGTCATGAGTGGTCAGGTCGATGTGGTGCCCGCAGGGATCGCGGCGTTCGGAGCGATGTCAGGAACTCTGGGCGCGGCGACCGCCGGGGCGATGACGGTCGACGCAGCTCAGGCCGCGATGCTGGCGGCGGCGTTCGGCCTCATCGGTCAGGAGTTCCTCGCCGCGTACGCGGTCGCCGAGACCAACCATCTGCAGGCCGTGGGGCGTCTCGCAGCGGTGCACACGGGCACAGCCGCTGCGACGGCCGCCGGTCTCGCCGGGTTCTCGGCCGCCGACGAGGCCGCCGCCACCGGCGTGAGCTCACGATGACCGTCTGCGACGAGCCCGCGGCGTCGACCGCGACGGGCTCCACCGGCGGCGTCACGATGGGACAGGTGCTGGAACCGACGGGGCTCACCGCCTTCCTGGACACACCCGTCGCCGACGTGCTGACCGACCTCGGATTGCCGTCGTTGACCGCGCCGTCGAGCATCGGCCTTCCCGACCTGTCCGAATTCGACCTGCCCGCCGTGCCGACCCTGCCCGGACTGGACCCGACCGCGCTGGTCAAACCGATCGTCGACCTCCTCGGCACGTTCGGATCGGGAAGCCTGTCGGGGGCGGCGAACCCGGTGGAATCGTTGGGGAGCCTCGCCGGGCTGCTGCAGTCTGGTGCGTCGACGATCCTGAGTGCGATCTCGAGCGTCGGAACCGACTGGACGGGGAAAGCGGCTACCGCAGCGGTCGGCACCGCGACACGGACCGCAGGCCAATCGGAGCAGATCGCCGCGCAGGGGACGGCGATGGCCGCCGATGTGCAGACAGCCGCCGCGATCGTCGCGGCGGGCACGGCCGCCCTACAGGGCGTCGTCGCGAAGACCGTCGGACTGCTCGCGGCCGCAGCGCCGACGCTGGTGACGCCGGCCGGCCAGGTCGCGGCCCTGGGCATCGCCGCCGAAGGTCTCACGGAAGGACTCGCAGTCGTCGCCGACACCCGCGCGCAGCTCACTGCGCCGACCGCCCACATCAGCGCGGTCGGCACCCCGGTGGCGGTGTCGGACGCGCCGACCGCGCTGTCTGGAGACACCTTGTCGTCGCTGCTGCAGAAGGCCGGTCCGCTGTTCGACGCAGGCGTCCAGGTCGTCGGCGGTCTGCTCGGTGTGAGCGACGGCTCGACGGGAACGACCGGCACGACGGGAACGACCGGCACGACGGGAACGACTGGGACCACGGGAACGACTGGCGCACCCTGCTGCGCGGCGTGTGAACCGTCGACAACCAGCCCTGCTGCCACTACGACCACCGGTCCGACGACCACCACGTCGACCGGATCGGACACGACAGCGTCGAAGACGACCATGCGGCCGGCTGCCACCGTCAATGCGAGTGGCGCAGTGCCGAGCGTCGCCGCCGCCGAACCACCGATCGAGTTGGCCGATCGGCCGACAACCACCAACGCCTCGGTCGCCCCGGACACCACGACGTCCTCGTCGACGACGTCCGTCTCGCCTGTCTCCTCCGGGGTGGTGGGCGGCGGAGCACCGATGGCGCCCGTCGCGGCGATGGGTGCGGCGCGCTCCGCCGAGAGCAGCGGTCTCCGACTCGCCGACCCGGCGGCCGTCGTCGCCGAACCGGCCGAAGCCGACCCCGCCGACGAACTGTCGGCGCTGCTCGCGCAACCGTTCGGGGTCGATGTCGGACTCCGCCTCGACACGGTGCGCACAGACCTCGCCGGATCCGTCTGATCCGGCACAGAGAGAAGGAGATCGTATGACGACAGGACTCAACGTCGACCTCGGCGCCTCCCAGGCGTCGACGGCGTCGATCAAAGGGATCGTGGGCGAGATGCAGGGGATCATCAGCCGGATCCAGTCGGCGGCCGGCACCGGGCAGAGCACCTGGGACGGCAAGGCGTCCAACGCCTTCGGCGGATCGCACGCCGACTGGCACGGGACCGCAACCAGACTGCAGCACGCGCTCGACGAGATCGAGGCGAAGCTGACGACCGGCTTCCGCGGATACGACGACGAAGACGCGACGGCGGCCACGATGGTCGGCGGCTCGGGCAACGGGACGCTGGCGCTGTAAGCGTCGCAGATTCAACGATCAGAGGGGGAGAACCACATGTCCGGAGTGATCCGTTACAACTTCGCCGGGCTCGACACGCTGTCGGGTGACCTGCGAGGCCAGTTCCAGCGACTCGAAGAGCTGTCGGGGCAACTGAAGAAGCAGGTGACCGCGTTGGCCAGCCATTGGGATTCCGGTGGTGCGGTGTCGTACCAGCAGGCGCAGGCCCAGTGGGACCGGCTGTTCGGCGACGCACGGACCCGACTCGACAGCCTCGGCGTCGGCGTGCAGCGTGCGGCGACGCAGATGCGTGAGACCGACCTGCGCGTCAGCCGTACCTTCGGCGCCTGACCAGCGGTGCCTGACCGCCGGTGCTGCATTCGTCGGGGGATGCGGCGCAGGCATCGGGCTCGGCGCGGCCGGGCAGACGGATCACGTCTGCCCGGTGTGGCCGTTCAACAGGGTCGCGAAGTCCGTCACCGGGCCCAGATCGTTGCTGCGACCGCTGCGGCGAGGAGCAGACCCGGCGTCGGTGGGGCCGCCGAATCCGGCGACTACTCCGTCGGACACGAGACGTTGTGCCAGTTCGGCTCCCGCCCGTGAGATGCGGTCGCCGAGCTCGGGCGCCCCGAAGTCGTCGGTCGCCGCGAACACACCCGTCGGCAGCACATCGGCCCGCAGATAGGCGAGCAGAGGACGGATCGCGTGATCGATCACCAACGAGTGGCGCGCGGTGCCCGCGGTGGCTGCCGCGAGAACCGGAACCCCGGTGATCGCATCGGGGTCGAGCGTGTCGAAGAACATCTTGAAGATGCCGCTGTACGACGCGGTGAACACAGGGGTCGCGACGATCAACCCGTCGGCGTCGGCCACCACGTCGTGCGCCGCACGCACCTCGGCGGACGGCACACCCGAGGTGATCGCGGTCGCCAGGTCCCGAGCGAGCGGGGACACGTCGATGTAGTCGATCTGCACCTGCTCGCCGCGCGCCGACACCGCGGCGTCGACGGCGCCTGCCAGCTGCTCGGCCAACAGTTTGGTCGATGACGCCGCCGACACTCCGGCGTTGACGACCACCACTCGCCGCGTCATCGGTCGGCTCCCGCGGCGACGGCCTCATTCGGGATCACTCGGCGGTGTGCGCTGTCCGGGCCTGCCGCGACGAGACTTGCGTGCGTCGGCGGGTCGGACGGCACATGCGACGGACGACGACGCTCGAACTCGGCGCGCAGCGTCGGCACCACGTCGCGACCCAGCATCTCGACCTGCTCCAACACCAGTTCGAGCGGCAAGCCCGCATGGTCGAGGAGGAACAGTTGGCGCTGGTAGTCACCCGCATAGTCGGCGAAGGTCAACGTCTTGGCGATGACCTGCTCGGGTGTGCCGACCGTCAGCGGTGTCATCTCGGCGAACTCCTCCAACGACGGACCGTGCCCGTACACGGGTGCGTTGTCGAAGTACGGCCGGAAACGTCGCTTCGCCTCGGCCTCGGTTCCGGCCATGAACACCTGGCCGCCGAGACCGACGATCGCCTGGTCGGCGCTCCCGTGACCGTAGTGTTCGAAGCGCTGCCGGTACAGATTCACCATCTGTTCGGTGTGCTCGGTATTCCAGAAGATGTTGTTGTGGAAGAACCCGTCGCCGTAGAAGGCTGCCTGTTCGGCGATCTCCGGAGACCGGATCGAACCGTGCCACACGAACGGCGGGGTGGCGTCGAGGGGCGCCGGGGTCGACGTGAATCCCTGCAGCGGCGTACGGAACTCGCCCTGCCAGTCGACCGAGTCCTCCCGCCACAGACGCCGCAGCAGGTGGTAGTTCTCGACGGCCATCGGGATGCCCTTGCGGATGTCCTTGCCGAACCACGGATACACGGGGCCGGTGTTACCTCGGCCCAACGTCAGATCGATCCGGCCGTCGGACAGATGCTGCAGCATCGCGTAGTCTTCGGCGATCTTCACCGGATCGTTCGTGGTGATGAGTGTCGTCGCCGTCGACAGCTTGAGCGTCTCGGTACGTGCGGCGATCCAGCCGAGCAGCGTGGTCGGCGAACTCGGTACGAACGGCGGGTTGTGGTGCTCGCCGGTCGCGAAGACGTCCAGTCCGACCTCCTCGGCCTTGAGCGCGATGGCGGTGATCGCGTTGATCCGCTCGTGCTCGCTGATCGTGGTTCCGGTGGTGGGGTCGGCGGTCAGATCGCCGACGCTGAAGATCCCGAACTGCATTGACCTCTCGCTTTCCTGTGCGCTCCGCGTTGTGTCCGAGCGTGTCATCGAGCATAACCGGACCGTGGTCCGATTAATTCCTCGAGTCAGGCCGGTGTGTCGACGGATGCTCCTCGAGCCCGGTGAATACTGTCGTCTCGCGTCAGTGTTGGCAATGCGGTCGGACACTTGAGGTCGATGCGATAGGTTCGCATCAGTTTTGAACTACGAAAGGGGCCACGCCTTGACTGAAGTGCAGCCCAGGAGCGGTGCCGCGAGGGAGTCGTGGACCAGTAACAGCGGCTTCATCATGGCGGCGATCGGTTCCGCGGTGGGCCTCGGCAACATCTGGCGGTTCCCCGGTGTCGCGTACGAGAGCGGCGGCGGCGCGTTCCTCATTCCGTACCTGATCGCGCTGCTGTCGGTCGGTATACCGGTGCTGTTCCTCGATTACGCGATCGGCCACCGATATCGCGGCGCGCCGCCGCTCGCCTTCCGGCGCATGAAGCGCAAAGCGGAGGGGATGGGCTGGTTCCAGGTGGGACTGCTGTTCGTCATCTCCGTGTATTACGCGGTGATCATCGCCTGGGCGCTGAGCTTCTTCTACTTCTCCTTCGGCACCAAGTGGGGCGACGACCCAGCGGAATTCTTCACCGGCGAGTACCTCAAGCTGCCCGATGAGGTCGGCGTCTCATCGGAACTGGTCGCAGGCGTCGCGTGGCCGCTCGTCGGAGTCTGGGTCGCCATCGTCGCAGTGCTGGCGATGGGCGTCGCTAAGGGCGTCGAGAAACTCAACGTCTTCGGAATCCCGCTTCTGGTGATCGGCTTCGGCGCGTTGGTGATCCGGTCGGTGACCCTCCCCGGCGCCTCCGACGGTCTGAACGCACTGTTCACCCCGGACTGGAACGCGCTCGGCGACCTCTCGGTGTGGATCGCCGCGTATGGCCAGATCTTCTTCTCCATGTCGATCGCATTCGGCATCATGATCTCGTATGCGTCGTACCAGCGACGCAAGGCGAACATGACGTCGTCGGGGCTCGTCGTGGGGTTCGCGAACTCGTCGTTCGAACTCCTCGCGGGCATCGGGGTGTTCTCCGCCCTGGGTTTCCTCGCGCACCAGTCCAACATTCAGGTAGGCGAGCTGGAAGGCCTGACCGGTCCGATCCTCTCCTTCGTCACGTTCCCCGCCGTCATATCGGAGATGCCGGGCAGCGCGCTGTTCGGCGCCCTCTTCTTCGGGGCACTGGTGATCGCGGGCTTCACATCCTTGGTCTCCATCGTCCAAGGTGTCTCCGCGGCCGTTCAGGAGAAGTTCGGTCTCAACCGTCGAACGGCGGCAGTCACGGTCGGCGTCGTCGCCGCGATCATCTCCTTCGCGCTGTTCTCGACGACCACCGGCCTCTACACCCTGGACACTGTCGACGCCTTCTCGAACAACGTCGGGATCGTGTTCTCCGCCATCGTGATGTGTGTGCTCTCGGTGTGGGTCATGCGCAATATCGAGGAGCTCCGCCTGCATCTGAGCGCCGTCTCGACGTTCAAGGTCGGCAAGTGGTGGGTGTTCGTGATCGGCCTGTACGCGCCGATCTTCCTGGGCATCATCTTGGTCGACAAACTCATCGACCTGATCACCGAAGGGTACGAGGGTTACCCGACCTGGTTCGTCGGAGTGTTCGGGTGGGGCACGCTCGTCCTGCTCGTCCTGTTCGCGATCGTCGGGCCGCTCTTCGCCTGGAAGGGGCGCGACGATCCGGGCTTCCGGCCGTGGCCCGAGTTGGGAGTCACGCAGAAAGCAAGCGTGAAGACTAAGGAGAATCAACGATGAGCACCACCGCGATCATCATGCTCGTTGTGGCGTCGCTGATCGTGTGGGGCGGCTTGGTCGCCAGCGTGATCTTCATTCGCCGGTACCCGGAAGTCGCCGACCTGCGCGACCCCGATGACCCCGCGCCGCTGGGCGACGGTGGTCCCGGCTCGTCCGGGTGACCGCGATACTCTGAAATCCTGGACACGGTACCGGTGGCCCTTCGACGGGTTGCCGGTACCGTTTGACTGTCAACGACGTAAAACCTGAGAGGGATCAGATGACAGCGCCTTCGGACGCCATGACCAGCCAGACCATCAACGGAGTCGAGTTCAAGGTCGCCGACCTGTCGCTCGCCGAGTACGGCCGCAAGGAGATTCGTCTCGCCGAGCATGAGATGCCGGGCCTGATGGAACTGCGTCGTGAATACGCCGACGTCGCACCGCTCAAGGGCGCGCGTATCTCCGGATCGCTGCACATGACCGTGCAGACCGCCGTCCTCATCGAGACGTTGACCTCGCTCGGCGCCGAAGTCCGCTGGGCCTCGTGCAACATCTTCTCCACCCAGGACGAGGCCGCGGCCGCGATCGTCGTCGGCCCGCACGGCACCGAGGACGCGCCCGCGGGCGTGCCGGTGTTCGCGTGGAAGGGTGAGAGCCTCGAAGAGTACTGGTGGGCAGCGGAGAAGATGCTCACCTGGCCGGCCGGCGCCGACGGCGAGCCGCGTCCCGCGAACATGATCCTCGACGACGGCGGCGACGCCACCATGCTCGTCCTGCGTGGCGCCGAGTTCGAGAAGGCCGGTGTCGTCCCGCCGACCGACGAGAGCCACCCGGCCGAGTACAAGGTGTTCCTGGAATTGCTGCGCAAGTCGCTGGCCGCCGACGCGGGCAAGTGGACGGCCGTCTCCGAGTCGGTACAGGGTGTCACCGAGGAGACCACGACGGGTGTGCTGCGTCTGTACCAGTTCGCAGCGGCGGGCGATCTCAGCTTCCCGGCGATCAACGTCAACGACTCGGTCACCAAGAGCAAGTTCGACAACAAGTACGGCACCCGCCACTCGCTGATCGACGGCATCAACCGTGGCACCGACGTCCTCATCGGCGGCAAGAAGGCCCTCGTCTGCGGGTACGGCGACGTCGGTAAGGGCTGCGCTGAGTCGCTTGCCGGTCAGGGCGCTCGCGTCCAGGTCACCGAGGTCGACCCGATCAACGCGCTGCAGGCCCTGATGGACGGCTTCGACGTCGTCACCGTCGATGACGCGATCGGCAACGCCGACATCGTCATCACCTCGACGGGCAACCTGGGCATCATCACTTTCGAGCAGATGACGAAGATGAAGAACCAGGCCATCCTCGGCAACATCGGCCACTTCGACAACGAGATCGACATGGCAGGCCTCGAATCCGCTGAGGGAATGACCCGGATCAACATCAAGCCGCAGGTCGACCAGTGGGTGTTCGAAGACGGACACTCGATCATCGTGCTGTCGGAGGGGCGTCTGCTCAACCTCGGCAACGCGACCGGCCACCCGTCGTTCGTCATGAGCAACAGCTTCTCGAACCAGGTCATCGCGCAGATCGAACTGTGGACCAAGAAGGACGAGTACGACAACGAGGTGTACCGCCTCCCCAAGCATCTCGACGAGAAGGTCGCCAAGATCCACGTCGAGGCGCTCGGCGGCACCCTGACCAAGTTGACCAAGGAACAGGCCGAGTACATCGGCGTCGACGTCGAAGGCCCGTACAAGCCCGAGCACTACCGCTACTGAGTCACCGGCCGGGGCAGATCGGATCGGCCGATCCGATCTGTGCCCCGCGTGCGAAACCTACCCCGCTGGGGGCGTGCATCGGTCTATGGCTCGGTGCTCGGTGCCAGCGGTGTAGGTTTCGTGGGCTCGCCGAATGTGAAAAGTCCCATTCCTACCCGAGCAGGTCGATGACGGCGGCGACCGCCGCGTCGTCGGCGGCGTGCGACCACGGCGACATCCAGCCGGTCGCGGCCAGATCCGAATACGCTCGATAGACGGCCGACTGCAGGTCGGCGTCGCGTTCGTAATGGTCGACCGGTCGGTCGGCGTCGGTGGCGGCCCGCCCGGACGCCCGCGTCATCGCGACCTCCGGCGGAACCCCGAGCAACAACTGGTGGTCGGGGGTCGGCAGGCGGAACCGGCCGAACTCGAGGCCGGTGACCCAGTCGACGACCGGCGACGCGCCGATCGGCTCGCCGAGGCGCGCCGCACTGTAGGCGGCGTTCGACGCGACGTACCGGTCGCACAGGACGAGGTCGTGGTCTCCGCACGCCGCTTGCAGTGCGGGGCCTGCGGCCGCGCGGTCGAGCGCGAACATCACGGCCATCCCGTACACACTGTCGGGCAGGTCCCCGTGCTCGCCGTGCAGGGCCTCCGACGCGAGGTCGGCGGTGATCGACTCGCCGTACCGGGGAAAGGTGAAAGTGGTGGTGCGGGCACCGCGTGCGGTCGCTGCGTCGTGGATACGGCCGACGATCGTTCTCTTGCCGGCTCCGTCAAGACCTTCGATTGCCACCAGGATGCCCACGGCTGACAGTCTACGGATTGACCGGCGGACCGCAGCGCAAGCAGTCGTCGGGGCTCCTTCGGCGAGTCGGAACCAGTTCGGGGAGTGGAGGTGACACCATGGGTTCCCATGAAGCCCCGCATCCTGGTCGTCGACGACGACGCTGCTCTCGCCGAGATGCTGACCATCGTGCTTCGCAACGAAGGTTTCGAGCCGTTCGTCGTCGGCGACGGGACGCAGGCCCTCACCGCGGTCCGTGAAGTACGCCCCGACCTGGTCCTGTTGGACCTGATGCTGCCGGGGATGAACGGGATCGACGTGTGTCGTGTGCTGCGTTCGGACTCCGGTGTCCCCATCGTCATGTTGACCGCGAAGTCGGACACCGTGGACGTCGTCCTCGGGCTCGAGTCCGGCGCCGACGACTACATGGTGAAGCCGTTCAAGCCGAAGGAACTCGTCGCGCGCATCCGTGCTCGGCTCCGTCGCACCGACGACGAACCCGCCGAGCTGCTCGCGATCGGACCGGTGCAGATCGACGTCCCGGCGCACAAGGTGACCCGCGACGAGGTGCCGATCTCGTTGACACCGTTGGAGTTCGACCTGCTCGTCGCACTCGCCCGCAAGCCGCGGCAGGTGTTCACGCGGGACGTTCTGCTCGAGCAGGTGTGGGGATACCGTCATCCGGCGGACACTCGGTTGGTGAACGTCCACGTCCAGCGTCTGCGCGCCAAGGTCGAGACCGACCCGGAGAACCCGGAGATCGTGCTCACGGTGAGAGGGGTGGGCTACAAGGCCGGTCCGCCGTGAACGGTCGGCGCCGGTTCAATCGGTCCATCGCACGACTTCAACGCGCGGCCCGCTCCGTCGGCCGCGCGTTCGGCGCGATGTGGTCGCGTTCGCTCCAGCTGCGGGTCGTCGTGTCGACGATGGTGTTGTCGATCGTGGTCCTGCTGGTCCTCGGATTCCTGCTCATCAGCCAGATCACCGGCAGCCTGCTCGACGCGAAGCAGGCGGCGGCCACCGAAGAGGTCGACCGTGCACGCGGAGCCGTCGAACGCATCCTGAGCTCATCCGACAGCAGCTCGTCCGCGCAGAACCTGATGGCTCGCGCCCGGGCCCTGTTGTCCGACGCAGACGCGGAGACCGCGCAGTCGCCGGGCGTCGGAACGTTCGACAGCGTACTGACCATCGGCGACCGCGGATCGGTCAGCGCGGGGCTGTCGGTAGGACCGATCGACGAGATCCCGCGGTCGCTGCGGTCGATGGTCGGCGGCGGACAGGTCGCCTACCAGTACACCTCCGTCGACCGCGACGGCGACACCGTGCCAGCGCTCGTCGTCGGCACCCCGGTGGAGTCACCGCTGCAAGACCTTGAGTTGTACCTCGTCTTCCCGTTGAGCGGCGAAGCGAACACCGTCGCCCTGGTCCGCGGCACCCTGCTGGTGGCGGGCATCGTCCTCCTCGGACTGCTCGCCGCGATCGCGTGGCTGGTGTCGCGGCAGGTCATCGCGCCGCTGCGGTCGGCGTCCCGCATCGCTGTGCGGTTCGCCGACGGCAGGCTCACCGAACGGATGCCGGTCAACGGCGACGACGAGTTCGCGCGGCTGGCCGTCAGCTTCAACGACATGGCGGAGAGCCTGTCGAACCAGATCACGCACCTGGAGGAGTTCGGCGGCCTGCAACGCCAGTTCACCAGCGACGTCAGCCACGAACTCCGCACCCCGTTGACGACGGTCAAGATGGCCGCCGACATCCTGTACGAGAGTCGTGACGAACTCGACCCGATGCAGCGACGATCGGTGGAACTGCTGTCGAAGGAACTCGACCGGTTCGAGACGCTGCTCACCGAACTCCTCGAGATCTCCCGCCACGATGCGGGCATGGCCGACCTCGCCGCGGAGCGGATGGACGTCGCGATCCCGATCGACGGTGCGGTGTCGACGGTGACCCACCTGGCCGCCGAATCGGACACCGAACTGATCGTCAATCTGCCCGCCGAGCCGGTGATCGCCGAGATCGATCCGCGCCGCGTGGAGCGCATCCTGCGGAACCTGCTCGCCAACGCGATCGACCACGGCGAACACCGACCCGTCACGCTCACGATGCGGTCCGACGGCGACGCCGTCGCGATCACCGTGCGCGATCAAGGGATCGGCTTGCGGCCGGGCGAGGAGAAGTTGGTGTTCAATCGGTTCTGGCGGTCGGACCCGTCGCGGGTGCGGCGCTCCGGCGGCACCGGCCTCGGGCTGGCGATCAGCATCGAGGACGCGCGCCTGCACGCCGGACGGTTGGAGGCCTGGGGCGAACCTGGACTCGGCTCGTGCTTCCGCCTGACGCTCCCGCTGTTGCGCGGACACAAACTGCTCGGCAGCCCGCTGCCGCTCAAGTCGACCACGGAGGTGAACAAGTGAAGCGCATCGCTCGCACTGTCGTCGCCTGCCTTCTCGTGGTCGCCACCGCGGTGTCGACCGGCTGTGTCGCAGTGCCCGATTCGTCGTCCCCGCAGCCGATCGAAGTGTTCGACCGGAAGGACCCGCTCAACGCCGTGCCCGTCCCGCGTCGCAGCGACGATCCGGAGACGCTGGCGCGCAATGTGCTCAAGGCGATGGCCGACCCGAGTTCCGGGCACCGGGCCGCACGCAAGTTCCTGACGACGGCGGCATCGGGCCGCTGGGACGACCAGGGGGACACGACCGTCGTCGACAATGTCGGCGTGGTCGTCGACGAACGCACCGAGGACGCCGTCCGGTTGCGGATCACCGCCGACAAGGTCGGCACGCTCACGCCGACCGGACAACTGCTTCCCGCGACGGGTCCGATGGTCGTGCCGCTGTCGTTGACCCGGGTCCGCGGAGCCTGGCGGATCGCAGGCGACCTGCCGCGCGGAGCCATCACCGATCGCGCGCAGTTCCTCACCGCGTACCGACAGGTGGATCTGTACTTCCCCGACCGCACCATGAGCCGACTGGTCACCGATCCGCGATGGATGTTCGGTCCGAGCCCGGTCGCGACCGACGTCGTCGGCATGCTGCTTCGCGGCCCGGCGTCCGACCTCGCCGGAGCGGTCGGCACGGGCGCGGACAAGGGCGCGACGCTGTCGGGGCCCGTCGTCGTCGACGGCGACACGGTCACCGTCGACGTGGAGAACGTGACCGACGACGACACCCGCAACCGGACGGTGCTCGCGGCACAGCTGATTTGGACGCTCAACGGTGCGGGGATCACCGGCACGTACGTGTTGAACGCCGACGGCGCCCCACTGGTCCCCGGGCACGACGGCGGGTGGCGGACCGCCGACGTCCAGTCGTTCGACGCCGATCCGGACAGCGGGCCGCCGCCGTTGCACCTGGTGTACGAGGGCGCGCTCGTCCGGTCTACGGCCGGGCACGCGATTCCGATTCCCGGACCGCTGGGCGCCACTCGGGAGGTGCGGGCCGCCGCAGTGACCGTCGACATGTCGCGGGCGGCAGCGGTCCTGGCACGTCGGTCGCGTGAAGTCCTGGTGGAGGGCCCGTACGGCGCACCTCCGGTCGAGGTCGCCGCAGGCCGGGAGGTGACGTCGCCGTCGTACGGCGCCGAGCCGAGCGAGGGGTACGCGATCGTCGACGGCAGGCCGATCCAGTGGTCGTTGGACGCCCAGGGGACCGCGGGCACCATCGACCTCGACGTCACCGAAGTGACTCAGAAGGCTCCGGGACCGATCACCGCGATGAGCGTCTCGCCCGACGGCGTGCGCGTCGCGCTCGTAGTCGCCGGGCGTCCGGTGCTGGCGGTCGTCTCGATCAACGAGCGCGGCATCCCGTCGTTGACCGGAGTGCGGCCCGCAGCCGTCGACATCGACACCGATGTCGACGACATCGCCTGGTCGGGCCCGTCGGTCCTGTACGCGGTGCGAGCGGGCACCGAGTCGCCGGTCATGCGGATAGCGCTCGCGGGCGGACCGTCCGTCGGGCTCGTGGCGGGCAACCTCAAACCGCCGCTGTCGTCGGTCGCGGCCAGCGAGGAGACCGTCTACGTCGGCGACACCCAGGGTGTGCAACAACTGGGCATCGGCGCCGGTCGGCCGGACCAGTACTGGACGGGAGTGAGCCCCGACATGGATTCGGGCACCGTGCCGGTCGTTCCCGCGGGCTGAACCCGCGCTCGCCCTGTGGATGGCGCGGCTGACGCACCGGCCGTCGTCGACGATGATCAGGGGATGAGATCCGTCGGGCCGTTACGAGCGCTGCGTGGCGTCGCCGCCGCCGTCGGTGACCTCGCCGTGCCCCTCGTGTGCGGCGGATGCGGTCGGCCGGGCACACCGTGGTGCCCGGTGTGCGACGCGCAACTGCACGACGCGCCCCGTGCGTTGGCGCCGCGCGTCGAGGTCGACGCTCCGGCGTGGGCTGTGGGACGGTACGACGGTCCGCTGCGCGCGGCGGTGCTCGCTCTCAAGGAGCACGGACGACGCGACCTCGCGCCGATCCTCGGCGACGGGCTCGCCGCAGCGCTGCTGACGTTGGCGCAGTGGGGCGACCTGCCGTCGGGCCGACGTCTGGCACTGATCCCGGCACCGACGAAGGCGTCCGCCGCGCGTCGGCGCGGAGGCGACCCGGTGGCCGCCGTCGCCGCGTCGGCCACCGGTCTCCTTGGCCCGCGCGCCCGCGTGCTGCCGCTCCTGGCGACCGCGCCGCTCGCCCGCGACTCCGCGGGACTCGGCGCGGGGGCGCGGGCGGCCAACCTGGCGGGGTCGATCGACCTGTCCCGTACGCCGCCCGCCGCCGCGCTCGACGACGACACCGTCGTCGTCCTCGTCGACGATGTCCTCACCACGGGTGCGACGGCCGCCGCGTCGATCCGCAGACTGGCCGCCGCGGGGATCGTCGTGGACGTCGTGGCGGTGCTGGCCGGGGCCTGACGGTACGAATCCGGGCCTGACGGGGTGCGAATAGCGGACACATGTCGCGGTGAATCACGAAACTGTGGCCGGAACGTGAGTTTGCGGATACCTTCGGAAGTGGCAGTGATGAACGTCGAGTGCCGGGAGGTGACGCACCTTTTCTCCGAGCCTGACGAGTGCCTGCCGTCGCCGGAGACGTCGCTGCCAGATGTGCCCGTTGCACTGCTGCGCACGAGGCTTCTGATGAGAACAGAGCCGTGCAGTGCGCCAAGCGAATCGGTTTCCCGCCCGGGTTCGCCCCGAGTGGGAGCATTCAGAGGAGGAACTCGATATGACGGTCGTTCACCGCAAGGGTCAGCGCGAACCGAAGGGTCCCGAGCCGCAGTCACGAGAGCAACAGTCCGCAGCCTTCACGCCGCCGGTGAGTTCGTCGAACGCGGGAGAGCTGTCCGTTCCGAAGGCCGACGTGTCCTGGAACGGGCGCAATGTGGAGATACCCGATCACTTCCGCGCATATCTCGGTGACAAACTCTCCCGCCTCGAGCACTTCGACGACTCGATCTTCCGGTTCGACGTCGTCCTCTACCACGAACCCAACCCTCGCCGAGCGAAGGACAGCGAAGTGGTGGAGGTGACGGCCGTCGGCCGCGGCCCCGTCATTCGCGCGCAGGGAACCGGCGAGAACTTCTATGCCGCGACCGAACTCGCCTTCGACAAACTGCAGAAGCGGCTGCGCCGCTCCAAGCGTCGTAAGCAGATCCGCAAGGACGGCCAACACCGGGCGACGTCGCTCGCTGAGGCGTCGGCAGAGGCGATGCCGCCGATCGCCGAAGTCGGTGAACTCGACGACGCGGCCGACCCGTGGGACGACGGCTACGACGAGTACCGTCCCGGCCAAGTGGTCCGCGTCAAGGACCACACGGCGTCCCCGATGACCGTCGACGACGCGCTCTACGAGATGGAACTGGTCGGCCACGACTTCTTCCTGTTCCACGATTCGGAGACCGACAAGGCGTCGGTCGTCTACCGGCGTCATGCCTTCGACTACGGCCTGATCAGACTGGCCTGATCAGACTCGCCTGATCAGACTGGCCTGGTCCGGCTCGTTCCGGCCGTCCCCGCACCGTTCGGGGGCGGCCGGTTCGTCGTCTGCGTGGCCGACGAGACACGCTTTAGCAGTGTGCGCGACACGCCTGTGTGCGCGCGCCCCGTACCATGAGGGGTAGGTCTGTCCGGTCTGTTGCCGCTTCTGCGGTCGGCCGGCGGCGAACTCGACCGCCTACCAAGAGGATTACCGTTGCTCAACAAGCTGCTCCGACTCGGCGAAGGACGTCTGGTCAAGCGACTGGATTCGTACGCGACGAGCGTCGAGGCGCTCTCTGACGAGATGGAGGCGCTCAGCGACGCCGAGCTGCGCGGGAAGACCGACGAGTTCAAGAAGCGTCTGGCCGACGGGGAGACGCTCGACGACATCCTCCTCGAGGCGTTCGCCGTCGCCCGCGAAGGCGCCTGGCGCGTCCTGGACCAGAAGCACTTCCACGTGCAGATCATGGGTGGGGCCGCGCTGCACTTCGGCAACATCGCGGAGATGAAGACCGGTGAGGGCAAGACCCTGACCTGTGTGCTGCCCGCCTACCTGAACGCACTGTCGGGCAAGGGCGTGCACGTGGTCACCGTCAACGACTACCTCGCCAAGCGCGACTCCGAGTGGATGGGACGCGTCCACCGCTTCCTCGGACTCGAGACCGACGTGATCCTCACCGGCATGTCGCCGGATCAGCGTCGTGCCGCCTACGCCGCCGACATCACGTACGGCACGAACAACGAGTTCGGCTTCGACTACCTTCGCGACAACATGACGCACTCGCTCGAGGAACTCGTCCAGCGCGGCCACAACTTCGCCGTCGTCGACGAGGTCGACTCGATCCTCGTCGACGAGGCTCGTACGCCACTCATCATCTCCGGCCCGACGGATTCGTCGAGCAAGTGGTACGGCGAGTTCGCGCGAATCGCGCCGCTCCTGGAGAAGGACGTCCACTACGAGGTGGACATCAAGAAGAAGACCGTCGGCGTCCACGAGTCCGGTGTCGCGTTCGTCGAGGACCGCCTGGGTATCGAGAACCTGTACGAGCCGGAGAACTCGCAGCTCGTCAGCTACTTGAACAACTCGATCAAGGTCAAAGAACTGTTCCACCGCGACAAGGACTACATCGTCCGCAAGGGCGAAGTCCTCATCGTCGACGAGTTCACTGGTCGTGTGCTCGACGGCCGACGGTTCAACGAGGGTCTGCACCAGGCGATCGAAGCGAAGGAAGGCGTCGAGATCAAGGCGGAGAACCAGACTCTCGCCACGATCACGCTCCAGAACTACTTCCGCCTCTACGACACGCTGTCGGGCATGACCGGTACCGCCGAGACCGAGGCAGCCGAATTCCAGCAGATCTACAAGCTGGGCGTCGTGCCGATCCCGACGAACCGGCCGATGGTTCGCGCCGACCGCGCCGACCTCATCTACAAGACCGAAGAGGCCAAGTTCGCCGCCGTCGTCGACGACGTCGCCGAACGGCACGCCAAGGGACAGCCCGTCCTCATCGGCACCACCAGCGTCGAACGGTCCGAGTATCTGTCGCAGAAGCTCGGGGAGGCAGGCGTCGACCATTCGGTCCTCAACGCGAAGTTCCACGAGCAGGAAGCCCAGATCGTCGCGGAGGCCGGACGTCTCGCCGCCGTCACCGTCGCCACGAACATGGCCGGTCGAGGCACCGACGTCGTGCTGGGCGGAAACCCGGACATCATCGCCGACACCCGCCTGCGCAAGGCCGGACTCGACCCGGTGAACACATCCGACGAGTACGAGGCCGCGTGGGATGAGGCGATCACGGTCGCGCGCGAAGCAGCGACCGCCGAAGCCGACGACGTCCGCGAGGCGGGCGGCCTCTACGTGCTCGGCACCGAACGCCACGAGTCGCGCCGCATCGACAACCAGCTGCGCGGCCGGTCCGGCCGCCAGGGCGACCCCGGTGAGTCGCGCTTCTACCTGTCGCTCGGCGACGAGCTGATGCGCCGATTCAACGGTGCGGCCCTCGAATCGATCATGACCCGCGTCAACCTGCCCGAAGACGTGCCGATCGAGGCGAAGATGGTCACGCGAGCCATCCGCAGCGCACAGACGCAGGTCGAGGAACAGAACTTCGAGATCCGCAAGAACGTCCTCAAGTACGACGAGGTGATGAACTCCCAGCGCAAGGTGATCTACGGCGAACGCCGCGACATCCTCGAAGGGGAGACCCACCGCGACCAGATCCGCGACATGGTGTCCACCGTCGTCGGCGCGTACGTCGACGGTGCGACCGCGGTCGGTTACGCCGAGGACTGGGACCTCGACACCCTGTGGACTGCGTTGAAGGAGCTGTACCCGATCTCGCTCGACGCGAAGGACGTCGTCGGCGCGAACGAGTTCGACGAGCGCGACGACATCTCGCGGGGCGAACTGCGCGAGAAGATCGTCGACGACGCGCTCGCCGCCTACGACAAGCGCGTCGACGAGATCGTCGGCATCGCAGGTGACGAGGGCATGGCCAATCTGGAACGGTCGGTGCTCCTGCAGGTCCTCGACCGCAAGTGGCGCGACCACCTGTACGAGATGGACTATCTGCGCGAAGGCATCCACCTGCGGTCGATGGCGCAGCGTGACCCGGTGGTCGAGTACCAGCGCGAAGGTTACGACATGTTCACCGCGATGCTCGACGCGATGAAGGAAGAGACTGTCTCGATCCTCTTCAACGCACAGGTCCAGGTGGAGGCTCCGGCTCCGGCGCTCGGCACGAGTGTCAGCGACATGCTGTCGGGCTTCGGTGGGGACTCCGCCGACGCCGACGACGACGCGACCCACACGTTCAGCGGCCCCGGCGAGGACGGGGCGGCGGAGATCCATTCGCAGGCCCAGGAGCTCGCGGGTGTGGCGCCCGCTCCGGCTCCAGCGAACCAGCCCGCTCCGGCGACCGGCAGTCGTCGTGAACGGCGCGAAGCCGAGCGGCGCAACCGCCGCAAGAAGTAGCCTGCGACGACAGCGCCCGGTAGCCGATGCTGCCGGGCGCTATTGTTTGTCGATATGAGCGCAGGACTCGCCGCCCTTCTGGACGACATCGCCGTACTGGCCAAGATGGCCGCAGCGTCGTTGGACGACGTCGCGGCGGCCACCGGCCGGGCCAGCACGAAAGCCATCGGCGTCGTCGTCGACGACACCGCCGTCACCCCCCGGTACGTGCACGGCGTGCGTCCGCAACGCGAGCTGCCGATCATCGGCAAGATCGCGAAGGGGTCGCTGCGCAACAAGCTGTTGATCATCCTGCCCGTCGCGTTGGTACTCAGCCAGTGGCTGCCGTGGCTGCTGACGCCGATCCTGATGGTCGGCGGCACCTACCTCTGCTTCGAGGGGGCGGAGAAGGTCTGGGAACTCCTCTCCGGGCACGGAAAAGCCGAGGAGACCGTCGACAAGGTCGGCCCCGAGCAGGAGAAGGCCGTGGTGTCCGGCGCCGTCCGCACCGACTTCATCCTGTCCGCCGAGATCATGGTGATCGCGCTCAACGAGGTCGCCGACGAGCCGTTCGTGTCGCGCGCGGTGATCCTGGTGATCGTCGGTCTCCTGATCACCCTCCTCGTGTACGGTGTCGTCGCGCTGATCGTGAAGATGGACGACATCGGTCTCGCGCTGGCGACACGCCAGTCGAAGGTCGTCGCCGCATTCGGCCGAGGTCTGGTCACCGCGATGCCGGTGGTGCTGTCCACGCTGAGCGCCGTCGGCGTGGTCGCCATGTGCTGGGTCGGCGGACACATCGTCCTGCAGGGTGCAGACGAACTCGGTTGGGCGTTCCCGTACGACGTGGTCCACCACATCGAGCACTGGTTCCACGATCTGATCCCGTCGATCGGCGCAGCGATCGGATGGATCGCGAACACCCTCGCGTCCGCGGTGTTCGGCGTGCTGTGGGGAGGCATCGTCCTCGCGATCGTGCACGGCGTCGGATCCCTGCGCGGCAAGGTGCGCGCGTCCGCGCACTGAGCTGATCTCGGATCTAGTGCCTGATGGCACCGACCGGTGTTGGCATGACACGCCCGAACGCGGCGTGTCATGGAACCGGGGTGGATCGGCGTGCGTCCAAAGAGTATGGGCACCATCACACCGGTCGCGGCTCGAGCCGCCGCGGACACCTACACAGCCGAGACACGCACTGCCGAGACACGCACGAGGGGCGGCCCGCCGGTCGAGGCGGCGCGTGCGGCGCGCACCTGCGTCATCGCGGTGCTGCAGCGGATCCTCGAGGTGCTCGACGGCCGACGACCCTGCGAGCACCTGTCACCGGTCCTCACCGAGGAGGTGTTCGAGCAGATCGTGCTCGCGCTGCGCAAACGGGAGGATGCGGTCGCTCGGGCCCCGGTCCGCGGTCCGACGGTGCGTCTGCGCCGCATCCACTTGCAGATGGTGTCGCCGCGCGCGGCGAACTATTTCGGCACGGTGGAACGCGGGCTGCGGACGCGAGCGGTCGCCGGTCGCGTCGAGGTGCGGCGCGTGCGTTCTCCCGGCCGGGGCGTGGTCGAACGGTGGACGATGACCGAGTTCGGCGTCATGTGACGGGTTCGGCGCGCGTTCGTGCGGCGGTCTCTCGCCCCGCAGACGAGGGGCGGGACATTAGACTCGACGCATCATGGTGAATCGATTGTCGGCGGAAGACGCGATGTACTACTTCCTCGACGGGGCAGGAACGAGCGCGCTCACCGGTGCGCTGATGATCGTCGACCCGTCCGGTGTCGCCGACTCCGCAGGCGGCGGCAGACTCGACTACACATCGCTGGTGTCGCTGGTGGAGCGCCGCTTGCAGCTCGTACCGCGGTACCGCCAGGTCGTGAAGGAGGTCGCGCTCGGCCTCGGTCGGCCGCTGTGGGTGGACGACCCCGAGTTCGACGTCACCTACCACGTGCGGCTCTCCGCGTTGCCGCAACCGGGCGCGTCCGTGCAGTTGGAGGAGCTGATCGCACGGTTGTTGTCGCGGCCTCTCGACCGGTCGCGTCCACTCTGGGAGATGTATCTGATCGAAGGGCTCGAAGGCGGGCGTGTCGCTGTCCTCACTAAGTCGCATCGTTGCCTGTTCGGCGTGCCGGACAACTGCGAACTGAGCGAGGCCGTCACCGACGACGTCGTGGCCGGCCGGAGGCTGGACGAGGACCTGTGGCTGCCGACCGACCCGCCGGGGCAGGTCTCCATGACGGTCGGGGCCCTCGCCGAGGCGATGACGCGTCCCCGGGATCTCGTGGATTCGTTGTTGCGTGGCAACGGTCCGGTGGCCGACATCTGGTCGGTCGCCGACAAGTCGGCCCGGCTGGTGACGTCGACCGTCCAACAGCTCGTCGACGCCGCACCCGACAGTCCGCTCAACACCGTCACCACGTCGGCGCGGCTGTTCGCCACGGCCGCGGTGCCCCGCCGGGACTGCGTGCGGATCGCCTCCCGGTTCGACTGCACCTTCAACGATGTCCTGCTCGCAGCGGTGGCCGGCGTGCTGCGTCGCTGGTCGCTGTCGGTGACCGATTCGGTCGGTCACGGTGAGACGGTCCGCGTGATCGTGCCCCTGCGGGCGCGCGACTCCGACACCGCGTCGGACGGCCCGGGCTCGTGGATGCCTGCGAGCGGACCCGAGTTCGTCACCGATCTGCCGGTCGGCGAGGACTCGCCGGTCGTCCGGCTGATGCAGGTGGCCGGTCTCGCCGACCGATACGCGGGCTCGACGAGCCGGATGACGTCGGAGATGAAGCCGCTTCTCCCGGAGCTGGGCATGGTGCCGTTCGGTGAGTTCTCCAGCCGCGCGTTCAGCAGCATCTTCCAGCGGTCGTACAACGTACCGATCTTCTGGAGCGACGGGGTGTCGAGCCGCTTCCTGAACGGTCACCGCATCGAGGAGCTGTACACGGTGCCGACGCTCGCGACGCAGCGCGCCCTGGCGATCAGCGTGAACGAGTACGGCGACTCGGTGCAGTTCGCGTTCCTGGCCGACCGGGCCGTCGTCTCCGACCTGCCTGCGATGTCCGGTTACCTCGTCGAGTCGTTCGACGAACTGCTCCATGCCGGACCGGTCGGCCTGCCGCCCCAGAAGCCGTGACAGCCCAGAAGCCGTGACAGCCCAGAAGCCGTGACAGTCCAGAAACCATGACAGCCCCAGAAGACGTGAAAGAGGGAACCCACACGATGCGTGTCTACCTGCCTGCGACGTTGGCGATGATCCAGGAGTTGACCACCGCCGGCGGCGGCTCCGAGTTCGTGCCCCTGAGCGGTACGGGATTCGCCGTGACTCCCGCATTGCGCGAGGCCTACACGTCGGGTGACGACGAGGAGCTCGGCGAAGTGGCGCTGCGGGAGGCCGCCCGAGCCTCGCTGCGCCTGCTGTCGGCGGACGAGTCGGATCTGCCCGCTCGGCGAGTGGTCGTCGTGGCCGACGCCGACGCGACTGTGCGCCCGGATCTCGACGACGCAGTGGTGCGCCTGCCCGGCGGCGTGTCGGCGGCCGACATCGTGGCCGTCCATGTGGACGGAGCCGCCGCCGAAGCCGCGGTCCGCGCCGCGGTGCACGCCGTCGACGCAGCGGATCTCGGTGACGAAGACGCCGAACTGGCTGTCGGCGACGTCGAAGACCACGATCTCGGGTGGTACGCGACGCAGGAACTGCCGTTCCTTCTTGACCTCCTGTAGTGGGCTTGACCTCCGGTAGCGAACTCGACCTCCCGTAACGCGCCGGAGATAGTGGTCGGAAATTGTCCGCAAAGAGATTCTCAATTGCGGACAGATTCCGTCCTATAGGGCGGTCAGACTTGCTGTACAAGCTCACCGACTCCATGGAGGACACCATGTACGCACCGGCTCGCGACAATGAGATCACCGGATTCGCCGGCTACATCGACCAACAACTCGACCATCTGCGCGCGTCCCTGTACGGGCTGACCGAGGAGCAGGCGCGACTCACCCCGTGCCGCAGCGCCCTGTCGGTCGGCGGCATCCTCAAGCACATCGCGTACGGGCTGCCGACCGCGACCGTTCGACTCCGCGGAGAGATCGTCGACCGCCCGGTCGACGAGGCGGCGTTCGCGGCGTACCTGGGCAGCTTCGCGCTGACCGACGACGAGACGGCGGCCGCGCTCATCGACCGTTTCGACGCCGACCGGGCCGCGTTCATGGCGGCCGTACGCGACTGCGATCCGGACGGCGAGTCCGTCGAGCCGCCCGCGCCGTGGGCCGGGATCTTCGACGCCCGACCGATCAAGAATCGCTTCTACCTCGGCCATCAGATCGAGGAGTTCGCGCGGCACGCAGGCCACGCCGACATCATCCGCGAGGAGATCGACGGGCAGTCGGTGCCCGGGCTCGTGCTCGCGTTGGCCGGCGCTCCCGCCAACGACTTCTTCACGCCGTACCGGGCGGAGCCGGGCACTCTCCTCGCCTGACCTGCATCGCTCGCTCGGCGGCCGTCGAGCCACTAACCTACGGTAGCGTAGGTTAGTGGCACAGGTCAGCGGTTCGATGGATCGGACCGGAACGGGCGGAGGAGTCGAGCATGGGTTGGCGGGAACGATTCGAGGCACCGGTCGCCGGAGTCTCCGGCGGCAAAGCGGCGAACTGGGTGCGGGCGGCCGCGGCGCGCGTGACGACACCGCTGTTGCCCGACGACTACCTGCACCTGGTGAACCCGCTGTGGTCGGCGCGTGAACTGCGCGGCAAGGTCGTCGCGGTGACGCCGGTGACCGCCGACAGTGCGACCATCGTCATCCAGCCCGGGTGGGGCTTCACCTTCGACTACCACCCGGGGCAGTACATCGGGATCGGCGTCCTCGTCGGCGGACGATGGACCTGGCGCTCGTATTCGCTGACGTCCGAGCCGGACAGCTCCGTGGCCGACCGCACCGTCGCGATCACCGTCAAAGCGATGCCCGAGGGGTTCCTCTCGTCGCATCTGGTGAACGGGCTGACGCCCGGCACGGTTGTGCGTCTGGCGGCGCCGGCGGGCGAGTTCGCCCTGCCTGACCCGCCACCGGCGAAACTGATGTTCGCCACCGCGGGCAGCGGCATCACCCCGATCATCTCGATGCTGCGGACCCTGGCTCGTCGCGGGCAGCGCGTCGACGCGGTGCTCGTGCACTCCGCGCCGGATGAGGAGGGTGTGCTGTTCCTCGACGAGCTGCGCTCGTTCGAGGCCGCAGGTCTGGTCGACCTCACGCTTCGGCTGACGAGCGTCGACGGCCGTCTCGACGCGACCGCCCTCGACCGACTCGTGCCCGACTGGGGCGAACGGCAGACGTGGGCGTGCGGCCCGAGCGGATTCATTGACATGCTGACGGCGCTGTTCCGGGACGCGGGCCACGACGACCGTCTGCACGTGGAGCGGTTCGCGCTCGAACGCGGCGCGGTGGGTGCGCAGGGCGGCACGGTGACCTTCGGTCGCGGCGGGAAGCAGATCGAAGCAGACGGCGCGCAGACGCTCCTGGAAGCAGGTGAGGAGGCGGGCGTCCTCATGCCGTTCGGCTGCCGGATGGGGATCTGCCAGAGCTGCGTCGTAATGCTGGACAAGGGTTGCGTCCGCGACCTGCGCACCGGTGATGAACACGTCGAAGGCGAACGCGTGCAGACGTGTGTGACGGCCGCGGCGGGGGACTGCACGCTGGATGTGTGAACGCCAGTCCGTTGGATCGGTGAAGGGCGGACTCGATCGGGGGCTAGACAACCTACGGTTCCGTAACCTACGATTGCGTAAGTTAGTTCCCCGTGCGAGAAGGAGAGACAATGGCGATTGCCGATGTGCCCGAATACGCGCACCTGACCGATGCCGATGTCGAAGCGCTGGCGGCCGAACTGGACGCCATCCGCACCGACATCGAAGCCGACCGCGGCGAGCGGGACGCCCGCTACCTGCGCAACACAATCCGTTTCCAGCGCGGCCTAGAGCTCACCGGCCGAGTGCTGACGATGGGTGCGAGCCGTCGATCCGTCTGGTGGGCAGGCGCCGCTACCCTCGGCGTCGCGAAGATCGTCGAGAACATGGAACTCGGCCACAACGTGATGCACGGTCAGTGGGATTGGATGAACGATCCCGAAGTGCACTCGACGTCGTGGGAATGGGACATCACCGGGCCGAGCGCGCACTGGAAACACACCCACAACTACATTCACCACAAGTACACGAACGTCCTCGGGATGGACGACGACGTGGGCTACGGCGTGCTCCGGGTGACCCGTGATCAGCGCTGGCGTCCGTTCTACCTCGGCAACCTCGCCTACAACACGGTGCTCGCACTGTTCTTCGAGTACGGCGTCGCCGCGCAGCACCTCGAACTCGGCAAGAAGCGCAAGACGCCGGAAGCCAAGGCCGAGTTCAAGCGCGACCTCAACGACGTCGGACGCAAGATCGGTCGTCAGGTCGCCAAGGACTACGTGCTGTTCCCGACGATCTCCGGACTCGTCAACCGGTCACCGCGTGCGGCCCGGAAGACGGCGTCGGCGAACCTGCTCGCGAACATCATCCGCAACGTGTGGACCAACGCGGTGATCTTCTGCGGTCACTTCCCGGACGGCGCCGAAAAGTTCACCAAGGCCGACATGGACAACGAGACGCAGGGCCAGTGGTATCTGCGTCAGATGCTCGGCAGCGCCAACTTCCGGTGCGGCCCGGTGCTCGGGTTCATGAGTGGGAACCTGTCGTACCAGATCGAGCACCACATCTTCCCGGACCTGCCGAGCAATCGGCTGGCTGAGATCTCGATCCGCGTGCAAGCGCTGTGCGAGAAGTACGACCTGCCGTACACGACCGGGTCCTTCCCGGTCCAGTACGCGAAGACCTGGCGGACCATCGCCAAGCTGTCTCTTCCGAACAAGTACTTGCGTGCGACCAGCGATGATGCTCCGGAGACCGCGTCGGAACGCCGGTTCCGCGACGACGGTCAGCCGCGCCTGACGTCTGCGATCGACACCCGGACGGGTCGTCGTCGTGGCTTGAAGTCGGCGATCGCGGATGGCCGGACGCGCCGCAGGGAGCGTGCAAGCGCATAATGGGGCCTGATGGCGATCTCGGATATCAATGAGTATGCACACCTGACCGACGCAGACGTCGAAGCTCTGGGCGCAGAGCTCGACGCTGTGCGTCGGGAGGTGGAGTCCAGCCGTGGTGAGCGCGACGCGCGGTACCTGCGGCGCACGATCCGCGCGCAGCGGGGCTTGGAGATCCTCGGCCGCGTCGCGCTGCTCGGCAGTCACCGCAAACCGCTGTGGTGGCTGGGCACCGGTGCGCTCTCGTTGGCGAAGATCATCGAGAACATGGAACTCGGCCACAACGTGATGCACGGTCAGTGGGATTGGATGAACGATCCCGAAGTGCATTCCACGTCGTGGGAGTGGGACATGGTGTGCGCGTCGCCCCATTGGAAGCACTCGCACAACTTCATCCACCACAAGTACACGAACGTGCTCGGCATGGATCACGATGTGGGCTACAAGATCCTGCGGGTGACGCGCGACGAGCCGTGGGAGCCGCGGCGCGCGTTCCAGCCGTTCTTCAACGTCATGTTGGCGGCCACATTCGAGTGGGGGATCGCGCTGCACGACCTCGAACTCAAAGAGGTCATCGCCGGCCGCAAGCCGATGGAGGTCGCGCGCCCGGAGATCCGGAAGTTCGTCCACAAGGCGGGCAGGCAGATGGCCAAGGACTATGCACTGTTCCCCGTCCTGTCGGGCCCGAACGCCAAGAAGACGCTGACCGCGAACCTGACGGCCAACTTCGTCCGCAACCTGTGGGCGTACGTCGTCATCTTCTGTGGACACTTCCCGGACGGTGCCGAGAAGTTCACGGTGGACACGCTCGAGAACGAGACGCAGGGCCAGTGGTATCTGCGTCAGATGCTCGGCAGCGCCAACTTCGAGTCAGGGCCCGTCCTCGCCTTCATGAGCGGCAACCTGTCGTACCAGATCGAACACCACCTGTTCCCGGATCTGCCGAGCAACCGGTACGCCGACATCTCGGTCCGCGTCCGCGAACTCTGCGACAAGTACGACCTGCCGTACAACACCGGCTCGTTCACCATGCAGTACCTGCGGACGCTGCGGACGATCAACAAGCTCGCGCTGCCCGACCGTTTCCTCCGCGACACCACCGACGATGCGCCCGAGACCGCGTCCGAACGACGCTTCGACGCGATCACGCCCCGCGCGAAGGGTCTGCGGACGGCGCTCACCGAACTGCAGTCCCGTCGCAAGCGCGGAGCAGTGCCCGCCAGCTAGCGGTACCCGTTCGGGAGGGCCCTCATGGTGTGTCACCCTGCGCCTGGGGTTCGTCGCCGACTGTCGCCGTCACCGAGCGCAGCAGTTCCCGCACAGCCATCGCCCGACGGTGCGACGCACCGTCGAGTGAGTCGAGGGCGCATTCCGGGTCGGCGGGCGGCCCCAGGTGCGTGCAGCCGCGAGGACAGTCGGTGATGGCGTCGCGCAGGTCGTCGAAGGCATGGATGATCTCGTCCGGGGTGACGTGCGCGAGACCGAACGATCGGATTCCCGGGGTGTCGACCACCCAGCCGCGCCTGCCACCGACCTCCGGGAGCGGCAGTACGACGGACTGCGTCGACGTGTGGCGCCCTTTGCCGACGCCGGAGA
Organism: Gordonia liuliyuniae; assembly: GCF_021739025.1. Taxonomy (GTDB): domain Bacteria; phylum Actinomycetota; class Actinomycetes; order Mycobacteriales; family Mycobacteriaceae; genus Gordonia; species Gordonia liuliyuniae. The sequence goes on from NZ_JAKKOT010000003.1 coordinate 487,119, forward strand.
CGATGCCGGTGGCCCGGTCGGCGTCGGGGACGAGTCGGTTGACCAGGGTCGACTTGCCGACTCCGGAGTGGCCGATGAGTGCGGTCAGTCGGTGCTCGAGGATCTCGCGCAGTTCGTCGACGGAGTCGTCGCGTCCAGCGACCACCACACGCAGGTCCAGGTCGGCGAATTGGGCGACGAACTCGTCCGGGTCGGCGAGATCCGATTTCGTCAAGCACAGGATGGGCGCGAGACCGCCCGCGTAGGCGGCGGCGAGCGCACGTTCGACGAAGCCGGTGCGCGGCGGCGGATCGGCGAGCGCGGTGACGATGAGCAGTTGGTCGGCGTTCGCGACGACGATCCGCTCGTACGGGTCGGTGTCGTCGGCGGTGCGTCGCAGCACCGTTTTCCGGTCTTCGACGCGGACGATGCGCGCGAGGGTGTCGGGTCGCCCGGACAGGTCGCCGACGATGCCGACTCGGTCGCCGACGACCACCGGGGTGCGGCCGAGTTCTCTCGCGCGCATCGTGACGATGCGGCGGTCCGGGTCGTCGTCGAGGACACATCCCCAGCGGCCGCGGTCGACGGAGACGACCATCGCAGTCTCGGCGTCGGCGTGCGCGGGTCGGGTCTTGGTGCGCGGACGGCTGCCTTTACTCGGCCGGATGCGTACATCCGACTCGTCGTACGTCCGCGCGCGGCGGCTCACAACGCGGACCCGGCCATCGTCTCCCACATCGCCACGAAGTCGGGAAGCGTCTTCGACGTGGTCTCGACGTTCTCGATCTCGACACCGGGGACCACAAGTCCCAGCAGCGAACCCGCCGTCGCCATCCGATGGTCGGCGTAGGTGCGCCAGACGCCCGCGTGCAGCGGTGCGCCGACCACGACGAGGCCGTCGGCGGTTTCGGTCACGTCTCCGCCGAGCCGGTTGATCTCGGTGGAGAGGGCGGTGAGCCGGTCGGTCTCGTGGCCACGCAGGTGCGCGATGCCGCGCAGGGTCGACGTTCCGTCGGCGAGTGCGGCGAGCGCCGCGACCGTCGGTGTGAGCTCACCGACTTCGTGCAGGTCGACGTCGATGGAGTTCAGTCGTTCCGGGCCCGAGACGGTGAGGAGCCCGTCGTCGGACCTGGCCACCGCAGCGCCCATCTGCTCGAGGATCGATACGATCTCTGCGCCCGGCTGGGTGGTGGTGGCGGGCCAGCGGGGCACGCCGACGCGTCCGCCGGTCGCGGCAGCGGCCGCGAGGAACGCTGCGGCGTTCGACAGATCGGGCTCGATCGCCGCGTCGACGGCGCGGATCGGTCCGGGGGCGACGGTCCACGATCCGACCGCGCCGGAATGGTCGGTGCTGCTCGTGACGGTGACGCCCGCGTCGCGGAGCATCGCGATCGTCATCTCGATGTGCGGCATCGACGGGACGGGCGGACCGTCGTGGGTGATGGCGATCCCGTCGGTGAAGCGGGCAGCCGACAGCAGGAGACCGGAGACGAACTGCGACGACGCCGACGCGTCGAGCGTCACCGCTCCGCCGGTGAGCGCGCCCGTGCCGTGGACGGTGAACGGGAGACTCGACCCGTCGATCGCTGCGCCGAGGTCGCGCAGGGCGTCGAGAACGGTGTGGAGCGGGCGGCTGCGTGCCTGTTCGTCGCCGTCGAACTCGACGTCGCCGGTGGCCAACGCACCGACCGCGGGCAGGAAACGCATGACAGTGCCTGCCAGGCCGCAGTCGATGCGGGCGCCGTGCAAGGGTGCGGGCGTCACGTCGACGGTCGTCGGATCATCGATGGCTGGCGTGATCGCGACACCCATGGCGACGAGCGCGTCGATCATCAGATCGGTGTCGCGACTGCGCAGCGTCCCGGTGACGCGCGACGGTCCGTCGGCCAGTGCCGCGAGGATCAGCGCCCGGTTGGTGATCGACTTGGAGCCGGGAAGGTCGACGACGGCGTCGACGGGGGCGTTGACAGACGGGGACGACCAGGTGACCATGCGTCTCAGTCTTTCATGCGGGCTATCGCAGGTCGCGGCGCAGTGGATGGTCGGCGGGGATCTGCACGAGGATCAGTGACCGGCCGTCCGGGTCGTGGACGGTCATCTCGATCAGTCCCCACGGCTTGGTCTCCGGTTCGGCGACGATCGGGACGTCGGCGCCGACGAGGTCGTCGCGAGCCGCGGCGACGTCGCGGACCTGTAACCAGAGCACGTCGCCGGTTCCGTCGTGCGCCGGCATGTGCGCGGGGATCTCGATGAGACCGGCGCCTGCGTGGAACACCGTGCCGCCGGGGTACTCACGTGCGATCGCCAGGCCGAGTACGTCGCGGTAGAACGCGGCGAGGGCCTGCGGGTCGGTCGAGGTCAGCAGGGTGCGGCTCGTCAGGATCTCCATGGGCCCAGGGTAACGGCGCGCTCGGCGTTCCGGGGCGGGAGACGGGGGAGCGTTTCACGTGAATGAAGTCGCAGCCGGTGAGAGTTCTACCGTCGATGGTCGTCTGCGAATCGCAGCGCGTGGTCCCGGACCGTCGAGTTGTCTAGGGCTGCTTGACTAAGGTGGGGTGATGGCTCTTCGGCACGCGCTCCTCGCTTCGCTCCTCCCCGTGGGCGAGGCGTCGGGGTACGACCTGGCCAAGGAATTCGACCCGGTGCCGAAGGTGCTGGCGGGCAAGGACGACGATGCCTGAGCTCAGCGCCGGAATCCTGCTGTACCGCAGAACCTCTGCGGGGGTCGAGGTGTTTCTCGTCCACCCCGGCGGGCCGTTCTTCGCGCGTAAAGATCACGGCGCCTGGTCGGTTCCGAAAGGCCTCGTCGACCCCGACGAGGACCTGCTCGACGCCGCGCGACGCGAGTTCGTCGAGGAGACCGGCCACGACGTGCCCGACGGCGACCCCCACGACCTCGGGGACGTCCGGCTCAAGAGTGGAAAACGTGTCCGGGCGTTCGCCGTCGAAGGCGACGTGGATGCGCAGGCGATCGTCAGCAACACCTTCGAACTCGTGTGGCCGCCGAAATCCGGTCGGACGCAGACATTTCCGGAAGTCGATCGGGCCGGGTGGTTCACGCTCGCCGCGGCTGCAGACAAGCTCAACGCGGAGCAGGGCGACTTCCTGACGCGGTTGCCGCAGCGCTGACTACAACGCTGCGACGAGCCCGCCCAGACGCTCGATGCCGAGCGAGAGCTCCGCCGACGACGCCGCATACGACAGTCGGACGTACTGCTCGGCCCCGACGGCCCCGAAGTCCTTGCCAGGGGTGAGGGCGACGTGGGCGTCCGCCAGTGCGCGGTCGCAGAAATCGGTGGCGGACAGGCCGGTCGCGCTGACGTCGACGTAGACGTAGAACGCACCGTCGGGCGGCACAGGGACGTCGAGCCCGATGCGGGCGAGGCCGTCGGTCACCTGTGCGCGCCGATCACGGAGCGTCGCCCGGCGCTCCTCGGCGACGGCGATCGTCTCCGGTTCGAAGCACGTCAATGCTGCGAACTGGGCGGGAGTGGGCGGACAGATGTAGTAGTTCTGGGCGAGCCGTTCGGCGACCGCCACCATCTCGTCGGGCACGATCGCCCACCCGAGACGCCAGCCGGTCATCCCGAAATACTTGGAGAAACTGTTGACGACGATCGCGCCCGGGTCGTCCGCGGCGACGCTGCGGCGATCACCGTCGGCCAGCCCGAGGTAGATCTCGTCGACGATCCGCCAGCCGTCCCGTTCCCGGGCCAGCGCGCACAGGTCGACGAGTTCGTCGTATGCGAGCGAGGTGCCCGTCGGGTTCGACGGCGACGCGACCATAACGCCGCGCGTCGACTCCGACCACGCCCGTTCGACGGTCGCCGCGTCGAGTTGGAAACGAGACGTCGGATCGGTCGCCAGGAGACGGACGTCGGCCCCGAAGCTCTCCGCGAACCGCCGGTTGCACGGATACGACGGATCGCCGACCAGAACCTCGTCACCCGGATCGATGAGCGCCGCACACGCCAACAGGAGGGCGGCGGAGGCTCCCGTGGTGACGACCACTCGACTCGGGTCGACGGGTGCGCCGAAATGCTCGCCGGAGAAGCGTGCGATCGCCGCCCGCAGGTCGGGGAGACCCAGTGCGCCCGTGTACGCGAGCGGCCGACCGTCGCTCAGCTCGCGGACGGCCGCCAGGAACGCGGGCGGAGCCCCGAAATCCGGCTCGCCGATGTTGAGCTTCACCACGTGATGTCCGTCCGCCTCGAGTTCGGCGGCACGCCTGCCGAACTCCATGGCGAAGAACGGGGAAACCGCCTCGGCGCGGCGAGAGAATCGCATGCGAGTCATCGTATGGCGGACGGAACCGGGCGCATAACTACAGGATCTGAACTCAGGCTACAGGGTCTGATCTCAACTACAGGGTCTGAATTTCAATCCCACGACCCGCCGAACATCACGGGACGCAAGCCTCACTCCTTCTGGCCACGCTGGATCCGATGCCGGGAGCCCCAGACCGGGTGAGCGGCGATCGAGCCGTCACCCGATCCCCGGTAGGGTTCGTTCATGGTGAAAAGCGTCGTTGACCCGCACGTCAATCCTCCTCAGCAAGTCCGCAGCCGGGCAACGATGGAGCGGATCGTGGCGGCAGCCGAAGAGCTCCTCGACGAGAAGCCTTTCGAGAAGATCACCATCGCGGAGATCTCCGCGCGATCAGGGAGCGCACCGACAGCGTTCTATGCTCGCTTCTCCGACAAGAAGGCGCTCCTCTTGGAAGTCCACGAACGATTCCGGATTCGCGCCGCGGATGCGGTCGCGACGGCCTTCGCTTCGTCAGACGACGACCGGCGCGACGCGGAAGAGGTCGTCAAGGACGTTGTGACGGCGCTCGTCCACGTCTACCGGACCAATGAGAATCTACTCCGCAGCGTTCTGCTCGCCGACAATCCGCTGATGTACGACCGAGCGGCCGAACTGACCAGGTCGGTCTCGCGCCGTCTGACCGCAAGGATCGATGGCCGGGTACCGGTCGTCGAGCGGGACGCGCTCGCCCGTGACGTCGACTTCGCCGTGCGTGCAGGATTGGGCGTGCTACAGCAGGATCTCCTGTACGGCGACCATGAGCCGTCCCGGTTTGCCCTGGACACCGACGAACTCATCGACCGGGTCGCGACCCTGCTCGTGGCGGTGTGCGCCCCGATCATGTCCGGAACGGATCGGTGAGACGACCCACCACCGGCAGCCCAAGGTCGACCTCGTCGAGTGCGGCGCGCAGCGCGAGGAACCGCATGGACGTGGTCATGTCGTCGAAGAACGCTGGGAACGGGACCAACTGTCGATCGAGGGGCTTCGTGTAGTCGTCCCAGTGGATCGGCACCACCCGCTTCGCGGACACTCCAGTGACGTACTGTCGCCAGTACGCTTCGCGGAACTCGTCATCGTGTTTGCCGAGCGTGCCGATGCCCAGGTAGACGGTGTCGGCCCGGTACCCGTCGACTGCGCCGGGCAGCGTGTTCGCGCTCGCCTGGATCAGCATCGCCCGCTCGTCGTGGCACACGTGCAGTGTGTAACAACTCCCGGACAGGTAGTCGATGGCCTTGGCGTGCGGATTGAACGGGCCGTCGATCTCGCCGGGCGCCAGGTCGCCCGGACTGTGGACGGCGGGTAGCGCAGTCAGGCGGAACCGCCCGACGTCGACCGGCTCGCCGACGAGCACGAGGTCGAAACGATTGTCCGGGAAGCCGTTCCCGCGCGCGATCTCCCTGGCCGACTCCGAGCCGATCAGTCGAGCTCCCGTCGACTCGGCGACGATCGACGAATCCAACGCGTGATCGAAGTGGGAGTGGAGCACCACGACGGCGTCGACCCGATCGACGCCGAAGCGGTCCAGTTCCGCTGCGATGCGCCGACGGTTCGGCCGGATCCGACCCGCACGGACCCGGAGCAGGCCGGGGCGGCTGAAGAAGCCGTCCGTCAGCACAGTAGACGTGCCATCGGTGATGAGCATCGTCGAGACACCGAGGAACATCACCCGGACCGCGTCGCCGGTGGGCCGCGCGGCCGGCTCGGAGAATCGACGCCACGGCTGCAGTGACGGTGCCCGTAGGCCGGTGACCATGGACAGCGCGGAAGGCGCGGCCATCAGCCCAGATCCTCCGCCGCGGTGCGGCCCGCCTGGCGCCCCGAGAAGAGGCAGCCGCCGAGGAAGGTGCCTTCCAGGGCGTTGTATCCGTGGACTCCTCCGCCGCCGAATCCGGCGACTTCGCCTGCCGCGTACAGTCCGGGAACGCGATTTCCGTCGACACCGAGCGCTCTCGATCCGAGGTCGGTCTGGATACCGCCAAGCGTCTTACGGGTGACCACATGAATCTTCACGGCTATCATCGGTCCCGCGGCCGGATCAGTGAGACGATGCGGCGCGACGGTTCGACTGATCTTGTCGGCGAGATATCGCCGCGAATTGAGGATGCCCTGCATCTGGGCGTCCTTCGAGAACGGATTGTCGGCCTGCGTGTCCCGGGCATCGACGCTGGCGCGGACAGTCGCGGCGTCGAGCAGCGGTCCGTCGGTCAACGCATTCATCTTCACGACGAGCTCGTCGAGGGTGTCGGCCACGACGAAGTCCGTGCCGCGATCGATGAACGCCCGTACGGGGCCGGGGACGCCCTTGGCCAGACGCGACTTGATCACTTCGCGCTTCGATCTACCGGTGATGTCGGGATTCTGTTCCGACCCGGACAGCACGAACTCCTTGGCGATGATCCGTTCGTTGAGCACCAACCACGAATGGTCGTACGGTGCGATGTCGTAGGTGGTGCGCAGGTAACGGAGGGTCCCAATGGTGTCGTATCCGGGGAAGTACGGGGCCGGCAGCCTACGCCCGAGGGCGTCGAGCCACACCGATGAGGGGCCCGGGAGGATGCGGATCCCGTGCCCCGACCAGATCGGGTCCCAATTGTGCAGGCCTTCGGTGTAGTGCCACATGCGATCGCGGTTGACCAGACGGGCGCCCGCGGATTCGGCGATCCCGAGCCCGCGACCGTCGACATGTTCGGGGACCCCGGTGACCATATCTGTGGGCGGCGTCCCGAGGCTGTCCGGCCAGTAGCGACGCACGAGGTCGTGGTTGCCGCCGATGCCGCCGGTAGTCATGATGACGGCAGGCGCGGCGAACTCGAAGTCGTCGACGACGTCGCGATTCGACGCCACGCCTCGCGCAGAGTCGTCGGGTGCGAGGATCGCGCCGCGCACGCCGGTGACAACCCCGTCGGTCACCATGATCTCGTCGACGCGGTGGCGGAACGCGAAAGTGAGGAGGCCGTCCTGCTCCGCTCGATGCGCGAAGTCGACGAACGGGCCGACGATGCCGGTGCCCGTTCCCCACGGGACATGGAAGCGCGGAACCGAGTTGCCGTGGCCGTCGGCCCGCAGATCGCCGCGCTCGGCCCAGCCCACGAGCGGCGTCAGTTCGATACCCTTCGCCCTGATCCACGATCGCTTCTCACCTGCGGCGAACTCGACGTAGGCGCGGGCCCACTTGACCGCCCACGAGTCTTCGTCTGGGAGGCGGTCGAACTGTGCGCTGCCGAGCCAGTCGTGCCACGCCAGGTCGAAGGAGTCCTGCACGCCGAACCGCCGTTGTTCGGGCGAGTCGACGAGGAACAGTCCACCGAACGACCAGAACGCCTGCCCGCCCAGATTGCGGTGGTTCTCCTGTTCGACGAGGGTCACGGTCCGTCCGCGGGAGGTGAGTTCGTGGGCGGCGACCAGCCCGGCGAGACCGCTGCCGACGATAATCACGTCACTCATGCCCGCACCTCGCGAACCGGCACTCCGAGAACCTGCTGGACCGCGCAGTTCAACTCGGCCGGATCGGCCGCGCGGGCGCTGCGCCACGCGACGTACCCGTCGGGTCGTACCAGGACGGCTCCGTCCGCCTCGATACCGTACGTGTCGAAGAACGTTCCGTCGTCGTCGAGGCCGACCGAGCCGATCGTGTACGCCGAGATCGGTACGCCGTCCTTGGTCCGCAGCCGATCGCACATCTGCCGCCACGGCTCGCCATCCGCACCGGTCAGCACTGTGAATCCGGGTGTGGCGAACAGATCGATCGTCGAGATTGTTCCGTCGGGCCCGAGCCACACATGTGGGGCGCGGCAGCCAGGGGTGGCGCTCGGCGCGTAGTCGGAGTAGTCGTCGTGGACGGTCGGCGGGATGCTCCCGTCGGAGACAATGGCGTCGGACGAGAATTGGGTACCGAACTCGACACCGAGATGGTTACCGTAGCGGCGGGTCTCGCGGATGATCTCTTCCGGATCGAGCCCAGTGTCGCCGACGCCGTAGATGGACATGCCGAGCTTGTGGACGTTCTGGAAGTTCTGGTAGCTCTGATCCGCGGTCCGGCGTGCCGGATCCGAACGCTCGTCGTCGTAAGTCTCCAGCAGGGACTGGGCTGCGACGCCCTGTACGCGTAGAGCGAGCTTCCAGATCACATTGTGCATTCCCTGCAACCCGGTGTTGACGCCCAGCCCGCCGGTCGGCGGGAACTGGTGCGCGGCGTCGCCGCACAGCACGATCCGGCCGTGGACGAATCGTTCGGCGACGGTGACGTTCATTCGCCAGAGCCCGGTACTGCGGACATCGACGTCGACGTCGACGTCGGCTAGGCCGACAGCTCCGCGCACCCACGCGGTCACGCGGTCGTCGTCCCACCGTTCCCGCGACCAGTCGTCGGGCGAAACCGTGATCTGGCACAGCCATCTGCCCTTTGCGTCCAACGGCTGGAGCACCCCGAGTGCTTCGGGATTCGCCACATAGAGCAAGACACCGGTGCGTTCGCCGACGTACTGCTCGAGGTCGGCGCGAAAATAGCAGTTGACGAAGTGATGGATTCCTTGCGGGCCATTGAGTCGGACCCCTATCGACTCCCGCACGAAGCTGTCTACGCCGTCGGCGGCCACCAACGCCGACCCGGTCAGGTCGTACCGTCCCTCGTCGGTCTCGACGGTCACCGCGACGTCCTCGGCGTCGTCGGTCCAGCCCCGGGTGAGGTCGACGACGCGATGCCCCATACGGACCTCGACCAGACCGGTGGCGGCCGCAGCGTCGCGCAGGATCGACTCGAGAAGATCCTGGGACGACATCACCGGGAGCGCCGGACTGATCGTCGGCCCGGGGCCTGCGAACCCGGTGGAGTCGATGGTCCCGAACTCGGTGCCCGTCACCGTGTCGAAGAATCGGATCGGGCTCTTCCAACCCGGTGGGGTGTCGACGGACCGGAATCGCGTGTAGGCCAGTGGTCCCCAGCCGCGCGTGATCTCCATCGTTCGAGTGTTGAAGTTGCGTGTCTTCGGGTGGGGCGACGGATGCGTGCGTTGCTCGAGCACCACGCACGGCACGCCGAAACGAGCCAACTCCAGTGCTGCGCCCAAACCGACCGGTCCGGCCCCAACGACGATGACGGATTCGCTCACGAGTTCCTCAATTCTGTCCGCGACTCACGGAGGCATTTGTGTCTCCGATCACTCCAGATGGTAACGTCACTACTGTTACTGTCAAGCTGGAAGCAGTCAAAACGCGGGCAAGGATGGGTGGATCGATGAGAATCGTCGTTATCGGAGCGAACGGCAACGTCGGATCGCGAATAGTGACAGCCGCAGCAGCACAGGGGAACGAGGTCGTCGCGTTTGTGCGTCGGCTGGAAACGGTTACACCGGCGCCCGGCCTCACGGTGGTCCAGGGCGATGCCTCGGACGCCGCCGCAGTGGCCGCGGCGGCAGCGGACGCGGACACCGTGGTGGTATCGATCACGGGGTCGATGAGGGACGCCACGTTCATGCAGCGGACTCTCCCCGCCGTGATCGAAGGCGTGCGTCGCGCCGGAGGCGTACGGATCGTGCTGATCTCGGTGTTCGGGGCCGGCGACACCGCGGAGAAGGCGTCGGGACTCGCTCGCCTCGTCTACCGGACTGCGCTGAAGCGGTTCCTGGCGGACAAGGCGGCCGCCGACCGGTTGCTCATGCAGTCCGGACTCGATTACACGATCGTGTATCCGGTCAACCTGAAGGACTCGCCCTCGGCGCCCGAGATCGGAGTGCGGCCGCTCGACGACGTCCGGATCGTTCCCGGACTTCCGTCGTTGTCGTATACGGATGCGGGCACCGCGATCGCCGAGATCGCGGCAGGCGGCGTCTCGGCGGGGCGCCGGATCCTACTGACGACGGCGAAGGGGTGGCGGCCGTTCTGACCCGCCCGTCGAAGCTGAGCGCGGGTCGGTCAGAACGGTCGCCCAGTGCGCTACTTCGGCACCACGTTGAACTCGTCGGGGTTCGGGCCGAGGCGTCGGTTCGCGTCGAGGGCATCGATGCGTGACATCTGCTCGTCGGACAACTCGAAGTCGAAGAGCGCGATGTTCTCGGCTGCGCGGGCGGCCGTCGACGACTTCGGGAAGATGATGTCGCCGCGCTGGATGTGCCAGCGCAAGGTCACCTGGGCGACGGTCCGACCGACCTCGGCGCCGATCGCCGCAAGCACTGCGTCGTCGAGGACGGCACCCTGCCCGATCGGCGCCCACGCCTCGGTGATGATGCCGTTGGCCGTGTTGAAGGCGCGCAGCGACGGCTGCGGGAAGTAGGGGTGGACTTCGATCTGGTTGACTGCCGGGACGATCGCAGTCTCGGCGAAGAGCCGTTCCAGATGCGTCTGTTGGAAGTTCGAGACGCCGATCGCGCGCGTCTTTCCCTTCTCGTACTCGCCTTCCAGCGCCCGCCACGTCTGGACGTAGTCGCCGACCTCGGGAAGCGGCCAGTGGATCAGATACAGGTCGAGGGGACCCAGGTCGAGGGCGTCGATGGACAGGCCGATTCCGGCGACGGCGTCGGCCGGATCGTGCCGATTGTTGTTCAGTTTGCTGGTGACGAAGACCTCGTCGCGGGGGAGGCCGGACTCGCGGACGGCCTCGCCGACCTGCTTCTCGTTGCCGTACATCTGCGCGGTGTCGATGTGGCGGTAACCGGCCTCCAGCGCGGTCAGCACAGCGGCCTTCGTGTCCGCGGGCGGGATCTGGAAGGTACCGAACCCGAACTGCGGGATCTGCACGCCGTTGTTCAAGGTGAGGGTGGGAACAGTGTTATCGGCCATGGGTAGTGCAACGAGCCGCGGCGGGGCGGGTATTCCCGCGAGAGCGACGGCACGCGAGGGGGCCGATCCGGGCGCGCACCGACAGGGCGCCGACAGATGGGGGAGGACCCTGAACTTCCCCTGGTTTCGGCTTTCGGCTACTGCCTTTCCCAGGTGGCGGTGGCACGGTGGACGCATGAGTACATTCACAGAGAACAACACGGGTACCTCGTCCGGGACGTCGTTCTGGAAGATCGTCGCCATTGTCATCGCGATCCTCGTCGTGGTCTCGCTGATCGGGCCGATCGTCAAGGCGGTGTTCTGGATCGGCCTGTTCGCGCTCGCGGTGGTCGGCGCCTACTCGATCTTCAAAGCGAAGAGCTGACGAGCTCTACGATGGCCGTATGACACGCAGACTCGTCGCAACCGACTACGGCTCACCGGCCTCTGTCCTCTCCGTCGTCGATGAAGCCGATCCGACGGCAGGGGACGGCCAGGTGGTCGTCGCAGTCACCGCAGCAGGCCTCAACCCGTTCGACGTCAAACGCGTCACCGGCGACATGAGTGCGAACCTGTCCGCTCTGCCGTTGGTCCTCGGCGGAGAAGCAGCAGGAACTGTCGTGGAGACCGGACCTGGAACCGACGTCTCCGTCGGCGACCGCGTGGCCGTCTATCCGGCGGTCGGCGCGTTCGCCGAACGTATCGTCGTCGCAGCCGACGCCGTTCATCGCATTCCCGAGGGAGCGTCCGTCGACGCCGCGGCGGGGCTTCTTCTCGCAGGCGTCACCGCCTACGACACCGTCGCCACGCTCGACCTCGGCGCCGACGACACGGTCCTCGTGCACGGCGGCTCCGGCGCGGTCGGTTCGGTAGCCGTCGCACTCGCCGTCGCGCGCGGTGCGCGCGTCGTCGCCACCGCGTCGTCGGCGAACCACGACCATCTCCGCGACCTGGGTGCGATGCCGATCTCCTATCACGGCGACATCGCGGCAGCAGCCCGCGACGCCGTGCCCGACGCTGTCACCGCCGTCATCGACACGGCAGGCACCGACGCCGCGATCGACGCCTCCCTGCAGTTGGTGCCTGCCGACCGGATCGTCAGCATCGCAGCCTGGGGGCGCGCGGACGACGGCATCGTGCTGTTGAACGGATCGAGCGCAGACAGTCGCGCGCACCGCAGAGCCGCCGTGACGCCGCTGCTCGACGCCCTCGCCGGCGGCCAGATCACCGTCGACATCGTGGGAACGTTCGCACTCGGCGACGCCGCGCGAGCCTTCGAGGCGCTGTCCGGTAGGCATCCGCGCGGCAAGTACCTCATCAAACCCTGAGGTCGACCGGTCGCTCGAAGCCTTGTCAGTCGCCCGAGACCTTGTCAGTCCAGCCCGTGCGGGATACCGTGTGACTCCAGGTAACAGCTACTGGGTGAGGGGACGCACATGAGTCGAGCGACCGATTTCGAGGCGATCATCGTCGGGGCGGGTTTCGGCGGCATGGGCGCCGCGATCGAACTCAAACGGCAAGGGGTCGAACGCCTCACGATCCTCGAACGCGAAGACGACCTCGGCGGCACCTGGCACGTCAACCACTACCCGGGGCTCGCCGTCGACATCGCGTCCGTCACGTACTCGTACTCCTTCGAGCCGAACCCGTCGTGGTCGCGGCTGTTCGCGCCCGGCGCAGAGTTGAAGAAGTACGCCGAGCACGTCGCCGACAAGTACGATCTGCGCCGGCACATGGAGTTCGGCGTCGTCGTCGCGAGCGCCTCGTGGGACGACGACGCGGACGTGTGGACGGTCCGCACCGCCGACGGCCGTGCGCTGACCACGCGATACCTGGTGACCGCGACCGGGTTCCTGTCCCAGCCGTACACCCCGGACTTTCCCGGAATCGACTCGTTCGCGGGCGAGATCATCCACACCACGGCATGGCGCGACGGCTACGACTTCACCGGCAAGAGGGCTGCGGTGATCGGCACCGGAGCGACCGCTGTGCAGTTGATCCCGGAGATCGCGCGGACCGCCCGCCGACTCACGGTGTTCCAGCGAACCCCGATCTGGGTGGTGCCCAAGGTCGACTTCCCGATCCCGCGCCCGGTGCGCAAGCTCTTCGCGGCCGTCCCCGTCACGCAGAAGGCGGCACGAGCGGTCAACACGTCCCTGCTGGAGATGCTGATGGTCTTCGGTGTCCTGCACTACCGGCAGGCCAAGCCGGGAAACCAGCTGGCGGCGCTGCTGGCGAAGGCACATCTGCGTATGCAGGTCCGCGACGCGGGGACTCGCCGACAGCTGACCCCGTCGTACGACTTCGGCTGCAAACGCCCGACGTTCAGCAACAGTTACTTCCGAGCGTTCAACCGGGACGACGTCGACCTCCAGACGTCGTCGATCGTCCGGGTGGAACCCGACGGGATCGTCGTCGACGGGCCTGACGGCGAGGAGCTCAAAGTCGAGGTCGACACTCTGGTGCTGGCGACCGGATTCAATCTGTGGGACGTGAACTTTCCGGCGTTCACCATCACCGGCCGGGACGGTCGCGACCTGGGGAAGTGGTGGCGCGAGGGCAGATTCCAGGCGTACGAGGGGATCACCGTCCCCGAATTCCCGAACTTCCTGACCCTCAACAGCCCGTACTCGTACAGCGGTCTGTCGTACTTCACCACCATCGAGGGCCAGATGCGCCACATGGCGAGGCTGTTCGGTGAGCTGCGGCGACGCGGCAGCTCGCGATTCGAAGTGACGGCGGAGGCGAACGAGAAGTTCCTCGACGACGCGACGCGACGCCTGGGTGACTCGGTGTTCTATGCGGGCGACTGCTCGCGGTCGCGGAGCTACTACTTCAACCAGCACGGTGAGGCGACGCTCCTGCGCCCACAGTCGACCCTGTCGACGCTGCGCGAGATGGATTCGTTCCCGCTCGACGACTACACCTACGCGTGACGCCTTATCAACGGAAGCGGCTGCGATACTCCTCGGCGACCTCGTCGGCGCGCTTGAACTTCACGGCGTCGACGAGCGACGCGTCGAGCCCGTTGTTGATCAGCAGATGTCGCCGGTAGACGCGGATCAACGCGATCTGGAAGTACAGGAACGGGATGATGATCAGCAGCATCATGCCACCGCGGATCCATAGTTCCCCCGGAATGAACGCGAAGGCGACGAGCAGCGGGATCACCGGGATGAGTCCGCGGACCAGATACCGGCGGACGTGGCCGGGCCCGGTGAGATCCTCGCGCACCCAGTCGCGCATGGATGCGGGGAGTGGGCGGCCCAGCAGATAGCCGATCTTCTGCAAGGGGCCGGGCCGGGTGTCACTCATGTGCGCCATCATCTCATGGTTCGTGTCCCGGGCAGATCGGTCGCCTCGCTAGAGCGGGTCGAGCAGTTCGGGGCCGTTGTTCATGACCCGATTCACCAGCGGCGACACCTCGCGGATCGTGATCCGGTCGACGAGGTCGTTCGTGGGCGGCGCGAGCAGCGCAGGGTCCACGGGCGAATCCGGGTCCAGCCAGGCGTCCCAGTGCTCCAACGGCATGATCAGCGGCATCCGATGGTGGACGTCGGTGAGGGCCCCGACAGCGTCCGTCGTGATGATCGTCGTGCTCGACACCCAGGCCGTATCGTCGCCCGCCTCCCGTGCCTGCGCGGGACGCCAGGCGGCCCACAGCGCGCCCATGAACAGTCGGGTGCCGTCCTCGGGCGACATGAAGTACGGGACCTTCGTCGGCTTCCCGCCCGGTCCCGGCGGTCCCGGCTTCCACTCGTACCAGCCGTCCATCGGGACGAGTGCCCGCTTGCTCTTCAACGAGGTGCGGAACGCCGGCTTCTCGGCGAGCGACTCGGCGCGCGCATTGAACAGGAGCGGCCCCTTGCCGAGTTCCTTCGTCCACGACGGCACCAGCCCCCACCGCATGGCCCGGACCCGGCGGACGGCGTCGCTGTCGGGTTCGTGGGAGTCATGACGCTGCACGACGGTCATCACGGTGCTCGTGGGTGCGACGTTGTAGTTGCCGGTTGCGAACTTCTCGGCGGCGTCGGAATCGCTCACCTCGTTTCGCGCGTCGATCTCGGCGGCGAGCCGTGCCGGATCGGTGGTCACTGCATAGCGTCCGCACATGGGATACATGCTGGCACGGAAGACGTTCGGTGTGCACGGAACAAGATCGGCGGGTCCGGTGTTGCAAGATCTGGGAAGCCGGTTCGTAGACGAGAACGCCGGATACACGAGAACGACTGGGAGGTGAACGACGCCGTGACCACAGCGACTGCGGGTCTGCTCGAGCCGAAACTGGTGATCGGGTGGCCGTTGGACGAAGACGGCGCACCGGAATCGCTAGACTTGACCGAACCAGCGTCAAGTGAAGGGAACTCCGTGTCGGACACCCAGGTCCCGCCCGAATCGAGCGGCCACGAGGAGACGGAAGCCGAGCTCACCGAGCGATTCGAGCGCGATGCGCTCCCGTTGCTCGACCAGCTCTACGGCGGTGCGCTGCGAATGACGCGCAACCCGGCCGACGCGGAAGACCTCGTGCAGGAGACGTACGTGAAGGCGTTCTCCGCCTTCT
The DNA here is from genome assembly GCF_021739025.1 of Gordonia liuliyuniae. GTDB lineage: Bacteria > Actinomycetota > Actinomycetes > Mycobacteriales > Mycobacteriaceae > Gordonia > Gordonia liuliyuniae. The sequence goes on from NZ_JAKKOT010000003.1 coordinate 502,723, forward strand.
CGTCGTTCCGTGAAGGAACCAATCTGAAGGCGTGGATGTATCGCATCCTCACCAACACCTACATCAACTCGTATCGGAAGAAGCAGCGCCAGCCCGCGCAGTACCCGACCGAGGAGATCACCGACTGGCAGCTCGCGGCGACCGCCGAACACACGTCGACGGGACTGCGGTCCGCTGAGATCGAGGCGCTCGACGCGCTGCCCGACCAGCAGATCAAGGACGCACTGGCTCAACTGCCCGAAGACTTCCGAATGGCCGTGTATTACGCGGACGTCGAAGGTCTGCCCTACAAGGAGATCGCCGAGATCATGGACACCCCCATCGGAACGGTGATGTCCCGACTGCATCGTGGACGCCGCCAACTGCGCGGCCTGCTCGCCGACGTCGCCGCCGAGCGCGGCATCGGCCGGACCGGGGAGGCCGTCCGATGAGTGCCGGAGTACCCGAGCGCGACGAGCAGTTCGAGATCCTCGACTGTTCGGCGGTCGTCGCCGACATCTGGCTGCTGCTCGACAACGAGTGCGATGCCGGTGCCCGCGAACGGCTGCAGGGGCATCTCGACGGATGCCCGAGCTGCCTGGAACATTACGGTGTGCAGCGCCAGCTCAAGGCGCTCATCAGCCGCAAATGCGGCGGTGACGCGGCGCCCGAGGGGCTGCGTGAACGGCTCCGGGTGGAGATCCGTCGGTCGGTGACCATCCAGCAGAGGACGTTCGGCGCCGACCAGTAGCCGTCGAAACGCAGCTGGGAAACGTGAACGGCCCGGTCCTCCCATCGAGGGGGACCGGGCCGTTTTCCGCATTCACGCTCAGGCGTTGGGACGCTTGCCGTGGTTGGCTGCGTTCTTCTTGCGGCTACGCTTCTTACGTCCGCGCTTACCCATGACGGACCTCCTTCTCCAGTGTGCACGTGCGTCGGCCATTGTTTCACGTCGTGGCGGGACTGTGCTAATCGCGCGGTGCGCCCGGACGCCGCGCAGCCTCGGCTACGATCAGTCCATGCCTGAAGACGTCGTCGCTGAAATCGTCGCAACCGTCCTCGAGGTCGCCGTCGACGAGGGCCAGCCGGTCGCCGTCGGCGACACCCTGGTCCTGTTGGAGTCGATGAAGATGGAGATCCCGGTGCTCGCCGAGGATCCCGGCACGATCGGCCTCGTCAAGGTGAAGGTGGGCGACGTCATCCAGGCGGGCGACGTCATCGCCACGTACCGGGTCTGACGCGCGCGGCCCGTGGCGACCCTCTCCGATCTCCTCGCCGAACACACCAGCCTGCCCGACGCCGCCGCAGCGCATCTGCAGCGTCTCGTCGCCGAATGGCAGCTGCTGGCCGACCTCTCGTTCGCCGATTACCTGCTCGCAGTCAGCGGTGAGGACGGCAACCTCGTCTACGTCGCCCAGTGTCGACCGAACACGGCGTCGACCGTCTTCCAACAGGACGAGGTCGGTCACCGCGTGGTGCGGCCCGCGAGCCCGCAGGGCGCCAATCCGTTGATCACGGCGGCGTTGGCGAGCGGCCGCATCGAACAGGACGGGATCGCGACGCGGTTCGGGCATCTGCTCATCGACCGGATCGCGGTTCCGGTGACGTTCGACGGCCAGGTGATCGCAGTCCTCGGACGTGCCGCGGACGCTTCGGAGACCCGGCCCGCGTCGCCGCTGGAGGCCGCATACCGGGACGCCGCCCAGACATTGTGCGAGATGGTCGTCGAGGGGACGTTCCCGCTCGACGAGGCGAACACGCTAGGGCTCTCGACACCGCGTGCGGGTGACGGATTCATCCGCGTCGACTCGGCGGGACGCGTCGTGTACGCGAGCCCGAACGCGCTGTCGGCGGTGCACCGCATGGGGTGGACGACCGATCTCTCGGGTGTGGTCGTCGCCGACCTGGTGGCGCGCCTGCTCACCGACCCGTTCGAGTCGGCCGACGCGGCCGCGATGATCGAGTCGGCCGTGGGCACCGCACTGCCCGGCCCCGATCTCGCCCTGCGCATGGAACTCGATGCACGCCGGGCCAACGTGCTGGTCCGTGCGGTCCCGCTGCGGGCGCGCGGACAGTCGCGGGGGGCGGTGCTGTTGATCCGCGACGTCACCGAGGTGAAGCGTCGTGACCTCGCCTTGATCAGCAAGGACGCGACGATCCGCGAGATCCATCATCGCGTCAAGAACAATCTGCAATCGGTGTCGGCGCTGCTGCGTCTGCAGGCGCGTCGGTCGAGCAACCCGGAGACGACGCAGGCCCTTGGCGAGGCCGTGCGTCGCGTCTCCTCGATCGCGCTGGTGCACGAGATGCTGTCGGGAAGCGTCGACGAGGAAGTGGACCTCGACGCGATCGTCGACCGAGTCGCGACGTCGCTGGTGGACGTGACGTTGCCGGACGGTGGCGGGTCACGGGTGGCGATCCGCCGCGACAGTCGCCTCGGCGTGCTGTCCGCGGATCTCGCCATGCCACTGGTGATGGTGTTGACCGAGGTCCTGCAGAATTCGATCGAGCACGGCTTCTCGCCGGGGCAGCAGGGCGCCCTGATCGTCGTCGACGCGGTGCGGGACGTCCGCGCGCTTCAGGTGCGCGTCACCGACAACGGCAAGGGCCTGCCCGAAGGCTTCGATCTCGCGGCGTCGGACCGTCTCGGCCTGCAGATCGTGCGGACTCTCGTCTCCAACGACCTGCGGGGGCGTATCGAGATCGGGCCGGTGCCCGGCGCGAGAGGCACCCGCGTCGAGCTCGACATCCCACTGCACTGACCCGCGTCGGCGAGCGGCGCGCCCGACGCCGCTGGGTTGGTGCACGAAGGAGGGCCCCGACCGATGGTCGAGGCCCTCCCTGATGGATTGTCTGCGTGTCAGACGACGCTGCGGGCGCGGGTGCGCGCGTTGCGGCGCTTGAGTGCGCGACGCTCGTCCTCGCTCATGCCGCCCCAGACGCCTGCGTCCTGGCCGGTCTCGAGGGCCCAGGCGAGGCAGTCTGCCGTCACCGGGCAGCGCTGGCATACCAGCTTGGCATCAGCAACCTGCGCGATCGCCGGTCCGCTCGTACCGACCGGGAAGAACAGCTCCGGGTCTTCATCGCGGCAGATGGCTTTGTGGCGCCAGTCCATGACACTTACTCCTTCAAATACAACATCGTTGTCGTGCGCAGGGCGCACGAATGTACATCGTTCGTCTTTGTGGGCTGCAACGACGGAAGTCGCCATCAGATCTGAACCGTGGTGAGTACAGAAAGGCGGGGCCGGTTGTTGCGGTCATTAACTGTTGTACTACTGTGCGGTTACGTTTGGCTATAGCCCGGCGCTGAATGCTGGATACGTCACAAGGGGTTGGCAGAGAAGTCAACTTATGCGTACCGGCAGGTAACTATTGCGTCAACTCGGTAGTGGAGCCGCTACGACATCGAGGACATGACGGCGGTAGCCGAAGTCGAGTCCGGTGTATTCGCCCAGGTAGTCGCCGTCCATCTGGACGTCGGCCGGCTCGTCGCACCGGAACCGGACCCACTCGACATCGTCGTCGCGGTACAGGTGTGCGGCCTTCGGATCCTTCGCGCGCAGCAGCTTCGAGCCGAGCATGAGGTTCCGGGGGACTGAGACCGACGTCGCAGCGAAGATGCCGAGGCCGTGTTCGAAGTCGGTGCCGGGATTGGTGCGGATCGGCGTCGTGCCCAAGTAGGTCCACGGGCCGGTGTTGCTGACGAAACCGAACCGGACGCCGTCGATCGGCGCGTGGTCGGGGACTTCGACGGTGAACGAGGGCGGCGTCACCGATGGCCGGAAGAACGAGCCGAGCGTGGTTCGCAGATAGCGTCCGGCCGTCGCCTTGCGACCTTTATGGCGCAACTCCTCCATGCGGCGCACGACGATCGCGTCCATGCCCATGCCGGCGTTGAACAGGAACCAGCGGTCCAACGTGTGGCCGAGGCTGATGGGGCGGCGGGCTCCGGAGTCGAGCAGCGTCATGAGTTGGGCGGTCGCCGCGAGCGGATCACGGCTGATGTCGAGAGCGCGGGCGAACACGTTAGCGCTGCCGCCGGGCACCACGCCCAGAGCAGGCAGTGTGCCGCGGTCGGGGGCGGCTCCCGACGGCGCGCCGAGCATTCCGTTGGCCACCTCGTTCACCGAACCGTCGCCGCCGTGCACGACGACGGCGTCGTATCCGTCCTTGACCGCGCGGGCGCCGAGCTCTCCGGCGTGACCCCGATGCGTGGTGCGCTCGATGTCTACGGTGAATCGGGACGCGAGGGTGTTGGCCAGCGCATCGCGTCCTTCAGCCGTGGTGAAGGTCGCGAACGGGTTCGTGATGAGCATGACACGCACGAGAGCACACGTTATAGCGTCTACGCGGTCCGGACACAATCGAGCGGCGGCCCCGTCCCGCGGGCCACCCCGTGTCGATCCTGCGACGCGCGTAAACCTACACCGGACAGCACGCACATCCATCGGTAGAGCACTGCACGTCCTGTGCGGTGTAGGTCGTCACCGCACGTCGACCTGCCACCGTGTTCTAGGCGCGTCGACGGCCCCGGCGAGCGCTCGCGGCGCGCCCCGACCTACCCTGGAGTACGTGAGCAGTCCCGATTCCGAGCGAACGACGCCTGCCGTCCCGTCGACGCTGCGCTGGGCCGGATGGATTATCACGCTGCAAGGCGTGATAGGCGTGGTCGTCGCCGTGGTCTACGTGATCCGCGAAGCGAGCGGCCACCACGAGGACGCCATCAGCGGATACGGTTCGGCGGTCTGGTTCGCCGTGATCGGCGGCGGCGTGCTCGCAGGCGGGATCGCGTTGATCCGGGGCCACCGGTGGGGGCGCGGCATCGGGATGATGGCGCAGATACTGTTACTGCCGGTTGCATACGCGCTGCTCACGGCCAGTCACCTGCCGTTGCTGGGCGCTCCTGTCGGGATCGTCGCATTGGCCTGCCTGGGACTGTTGTTCGCGCCCGCCTCCCTGTCCTGGCTCAACGCAGACTCGCTGCCGCCCGACGCGCGCTGAGGGAGCGCCCTCCTCGACCCCGGACGGGGGACGTAGGGTATGGGCCATGACGCGCATCCTTGCCATCGCAAACCAGAAGGGCGGCGTGGCGAAGACCACGACGACCGCGTCGGTCGGCGCGGCCCTCGCAGACCAGGACGTGTCCGTTCTGGTCGTCGACCTCGATCCGCAGGGCTGCTTGACCTTCTCACTCGGGCACGATCCCGACCAGATCTCCAAGTCGGTGCACGATGTGCTCATCGGCGCCGAGGACATCGCCGACGTGCTCCTCGATACCGATGACGGCATGACGCTGCTCCCGGCCACCATCGACCTCGCGGGCGCCGAAGCGCTCCTGCTGATGCGTCCCGGCCGTGAGTATGCGCTCAAACGCGCGCTCGCCGAAGTCGCACAGGACTACGACGTGGTGCTCATCGACTGCCCGCCGTCACTCGGCGTCCTCACCCTCAACGGGCTGACCGCGGCCGACGAGGTCGTCGTGCCGCTGCAGTGCGAGACGCTCGCACACCGAGGCGTCGGCCAGTTGCTCCGGACCGTGACCGAGGTCCAGCAGATCACCAACCCCGAGCTCACGATGCTCGGCACGGTGGCGACCCTGTTCGATGCGCGCACCACCCACAGCCGGGACGTGCTCGCCGACGTCGCCGACCGTTACGAGATGCCGGTCCTCGATCCGCCGATCCCGCGCACCGTCCGATTCGCCGAAGCATCGGCGTCCGGATCGACGGTGATGCGCGGCCGCAAGAACAAGGGCGCGACCGCCTACCGCGAACTCGCCGACAACCTGCGCGCCTACTGGGACGGTGCTGACCTGGCCACGTACGAGGCCGGGGAGCAGTAGAGGGAACCGCAGCGAGACGTCAGGCAGGCGGGCGCAGGCCGACGACGGTGTCGCCGCGCTGCTCGACGACGGTGTCGCCGAGGACACGGAGAGCGACGGTTCCGTCGTAGCCGTCGCGATCGAACGGGATGGTGCGGACCTCGTGGCCATCGGACAGTTGACGGACGCTGATCCCACCGGGAGTCGGCAGCAGCAGTTCGCCCGCCATCACCGCGCCGGTGCCGACCGTGCCGGGCACCTCGAACATGACGTTCCCGCTCGTCCCGTCGAGGACTGCGGTGCCAGTGCCCGTCCAGAACATGACGACTCCCGCGTCGACCGACGGCCGCCCGGCGGGTTCGGTAGCGCCGGCGATCGGCCGGGTGGCTACCGGCTCGGCCTGGGTCGAGAACACCCGTACCGACGGTCCCGGCACACGGTGTACCTCACCGGTCGCGTCGGTGCCCGGGTCGTACACCGTGAAACTCGTGGCTCCGCCCGCCACTAACCGGGGTGCCGGGCCGTGCGAGGTCTGGGTGAGCATCGTCGTACCCCACTGGACGACCTTCTCCTCGGAGTCCTCCGCCGAGCCGAGGACGGTCAGTCGATACCCGTAATCGCCGTCGCAGCGTTCGATGACGGCGACGCGGTTCGCGCCCGGGAGCGCCGAGTACAGACGGCAATGCGAGCGGTCGGGTGCGACGCCGGGATTCACCGGTGCGTCGACGCGACCGTATTCGATGCCGCGGACCAGATTGGTGCCCCACGTCTCGAGTCGGGTGGCGCCCGCCGAGACGGCGTAGTCGCCGTCGAACGACAGGTCGACCGCCCCGTCGGCGTCGGAGGCGCGTTCGGCGACCCGCAGCCCGGTGCCACCGTTCAGTGCGGTCACCTGGCTGCAGCCCCGCCGGTCGCGGTACACGCCGAGGACGAGGTCCTCGCCACCCGGCCACGCCGCCAACGCCCCGCACAGGGGCAGATCGCGGTGGTAGCGCCAGCGCTGCGCACCGGACACCGGGTCGAGCGCTGCGACGGTGCCGTCGTCGGCAACGATCACGGACGCGGCAGTCGACTGCGGGACTGTGGTGTCCGCGGACGGCGCCGACCACGCCTGGATGAGCGCGCCCGGTGTCGCCTCGGCGGGCAGCGGGGCGTCGGGCGCCGCGGCAGCGGTCGTCAGGTCGGAGTGTCGTGCGCTGCTTCCAGCCCACACCAGGACGCCCGCGACGACAACAGCCACCACCAAGACGGCGGTCACGATCAGGTCGAGGCGGGTACGGCGTTCCGGCGCGATCCGAACTCCCATATCGGCGACAGTACGGAAGAGGTCAGTCCGCCGTGGCCTCGCCCGCGGGCTTGCCGCCCGACCGGCGGCGACGGCGACGCGGACGACGCGGCGTCTCGTCCCCGGCCTCGGTCTTGTCCGCGGTCTCTACTGTGGCCTTCTCCGGGGCCTCGCCCGCCGTCTTCTTCGACGGTGCCTGCCCGTCGACCGTTTCGCCGCCGCGTGTGCGGCGACGGGCGCGCGTCCGGCGCTTCTCGGGTCGGTCGGCGCGCGCCTCGCGGCGCTCCTCAGACGTCTGTCGGGCGCCCGCGACGCGGCCGTCCGCATCGGCCGGGATGTTCATCTCCTCGCGGAGGTGGTCGGACGTCGAGTACGTCTCGACCGGTTCGGGCATTCCGAGGCCGAGTGCCTTGTCGATGAGTTCCCAGCGGTGGAGTTCGTCCCAGTCGACGAGGGTGACGGCGATGCCGGTGCGGCCCGCGCGTCCGGTGCGGCCGATGCGGTGCACGTACGTCTTGTCGTCGTCGGGGCACTGGTAGTTGATGACGTGCGTGACGTCGTCGATGTCGATGCCGCGGGCCGCGACGTCCGTCGCGACGAGCACGTCGACGCTTCCGTCGCGGAATTTGCCGAGCGACTTCTCGCGGGCCACCTGGCCGAGATCACCGTGCACGGCGCCGACCTTGAAGCCGCGCTCTGCCAGGTCGTCGGCGACCTTCTGCGCGGTCCGCTTGGTACGGGTGAAGATCATCGTCGCGCCGCGACCCTCGGCCTGCAGGATGCGTGCGACGAGTTCGGCCTTGTCGAGGGCGTGCGCGCGGTAGGCGTGCTGGGTGGTGCGCTCGTGGACGGCCGAATCGTTGGCCTGCTCGGCGCGGATGTGCATCGGCCGGTTCAGGAACGTGCGGGCGAGGGTGACGATCGGACCGGGCATGGTGGCCGAGAACAGCATCGTCTGACGGTCGGTCGGCAGCGCCCCCATGATCCGCTCGATGTCGGGGAGGAAGCCGAGGTCGAGCATCTCGTCGGCCTCGTCGAGCACCAGGATGCCGACCTTGCCGAGCACCAGGTGGCCCTGCTGGGCGAGGTCCAGGAGGCGCCCCGGGGTGCCGACGACAACGTCGACGCCCTTCTGCAGTTCGGCGATCTGCTGCTCGTAGGGGCGGCCGCCGTAGATCGACGTGATCGACAGCGGGCGCGTGGCACCGTCGACGGTGACCTGCACGCCCTTCGCCGCGACCTCGAGGTCCTCGGTCACCTGGACGCACAGCTCGCGTGTCGGGACGATGATGAGTGCGCGTGGCGTGGTGTCCAGCGCGCGGAGCTTGGTCGCCTCCGCGTTGACCAGCCGGTGCAGCAGCGGAACGCCGAAACCGAAGGTCTTGCCCATGCCGGTGCGTGCCTGACCGATCAGGTCGCTGCCCGCGAGGGCGAGGGGGAGCGTCAACTCCTGGATGGCGAACGTGCGGGTCTTGCCGTCGGCTTCGAGCGCGGCGACGATCTGCGGGTCGACGCCGAGTTCGGTGAAGGTCGGCGCCAGGTGACCCTCGTCGACGATGGTCGTCTGGACTGAATCGTCGGTGACGGTTGCGTCAGTGCTCATGTGCGGTTGTATGCCTCTCGTGTGCTTCGTGCACGCACACGACGGCTATCGCGGGGTCCGCTCTCGGCAGGCCCTCTCACGTGGCGTCTTCCGGTGCGCGCTCAAGGTCGGACGTGGCCGCTGCGGCAGTGTTCACCGACTCGTGATCGGCGGCTGCGCTGCGGGATTATGTCCACGTCTGGTCCCGAGTGTACCGCCTTGCCTACTCTTGCTCTCATGCCGAACACGTCGAATGCCACCGCCAAGCTCTACGGACTGCTCCTCGCCGGGGAGTTCGCGGCCTGCTATCGCCTGATCGACGAGTCGACGATGGCGCCGACGACTGCCGATCGGGTCGCCATCGCGAGACTGATCGCGGCCGAGATGGCGCACTTCGAAGAACTGGCGACTCAGGTGTCCGGGGTGGGCGGCGATCCGGAGGCGGCCGTGAGCGCGCACGCCAAGGTCTTCGACGACTACCACCGAGTCACCACGCCGAGTTCCTGGCTCGAAGCGCTGGTCAAGATGTACATCGGCGACGGTCTGGCCGCCGACTTCTACACCGAGCTCGCCGACCGGATATCGCCCGACGTGCAACCGGTCGTCGCTTCGGTGCTCGGCTCGACCGGCTCGTCGCAGTTCGCCGTCGACCGGGTGCGCGCGGCGATCGCCGCCGACCCGTCGTCGCGCTCGGCGCTGGCGCTGTGGGGCAGGAGGCTGCTCGGCGAGGCGATCACGCACATGCAGTGGGTTCTCGCCGAGGAGGACGAGGTGATGGATCTGTTGTTCACCGGCGACGCGACGTTGGCGACGGCCGCGTCGTTCTTCGACGGCATCGCCGAGCGTCACGCACAGCGCATGGCCGACCTCGGCCTCGCGTAACAGTCGTCGCCGATCCGGGTAGAGTCGGTCGCCATGAGCGTTGAGGTGAAGATCGGCATCGACAACAACCCCCGAGAACTCGCGGTGACCATCCCCGGGACCAGTGCGGAAGTGAACGCGAGAGTGTCTGCGGCACTGGACGGCACGGACGCCGTGCTGGAACTCGTCGACGAGAAGGGTTCGCAGATGCTCGTACCGTCCACGAAGATCGCCTACGTCGAGGTCGGGTCGAGCGAATCGCGTCGCGTCGGTTTCGGCGCCTGACCCCGCACGAGCACAGAATCACCGAAGACCGCCGGGCGTGCCCGGCGGTCTTCTCGTCGCTGCGGTGTGTCTCGGGTCTGGATCAGTCCCGCGCGAGATCCTGCATCGGGACGCCCGCGAGGCCGCCCCACAGGAGCGCGACGGTGGTCTCGACGGCCGACGCCTTGTCGATCGGGCGGTTGGCCTCCACCCAGTACCGGGCGTTCACCTGGCTCGCGCCGACGAGACCGGCGGCCAACATTCGGGAACGGTACGGGCCGAGACCGGAATCCTGCATCACCAGGCCGTAGACGGCGTCCACGCAGGCGTCGGACGCCCCCTCCACGCGGCGGATCACCGCGGGGTCCATGGCGTCGGACGCGAAGATCAGCCGATAGCCGGAATTGTCCTCGTCGATGAAGTCGAAGAACGCCTGCACGGCGGCCTGCACTCGCTGACGGTTGTCAGTGGTGCCCTGAAGCGCCTGGTTCACGTCGGAGACCAGCTTTTCGCCGTGCGAGTCGACCACCGCGATGTACAGGTCTAGCTTGGACGGGAAATGTTGGTAGAGAACGGGTTTGCTCACACCGGCGTGCACGGCGATCTCATCCATGCCTGCCGAGTGGTAGCCGCGTTCGACGAAGATCTCGCTGGCCGCGTCGAGGAGTTGGCGACGACGGGCGCTGCGGGGCAGGCGCGTCTGGCCGCGGCCCGAGGCAGCCGGGGTCGGGGCTGCGGGAACGGCGGAATTGGCGGTGGTCATCGTCTCAGAATACTCGCGCGTCACTGCGCCGCGTGAGCGAGTCGAACCGCCCGGGCAGGGTGCTCACTTCGACCCCTGTGGTTGTTGTGGCAGAGTTGATGGGTGACCGGAAATCCTGAGCCCGGGGTGCAGCGCCCCCGCCGTCCGCGGCCCGACCAGCCGCTGCGTGCTCGGTGGGACCCGATCGCCGACGATCACGAGAACGATGACCAGGAAGAGTCCCGCAGTGCGTTCGCGCGCTTCGCCGAGACCTTCGGGTGGCGCGCGTACGCCATCCCCGTCCTCGCGATCCTCACGATCGTCCTGCTGGTGGCGACCGTCCGCGGCGGCGGCGACCAGAGCGAGGCCGCGGCGACGCCGTCGGACGAACGCAACGCGAAAGTCAGCGAGGAGACGCACGCGATCGGTGCGCCGACCGGCGACATTCAGGAGGAGGCGCTGCCGTCGGGCGAGCTGCCCGTCGGTGGACCGTTCACCCGGGTCGGCGACAAGGACTATCGCGTGGTCCGCGGCACCGGGAAGAAGATCGGCACCGGTGGCCAGGAGTACACGTACACCGTCGAGGTGGAGAAGGGCATCGACCCGGTCCAGTACTCCGGAGACCAGTCGTTCGCGAAGCTCGTCGACACCACACTCGCCAACAAACGCAGCTGGATCGGCGGCGGGAACGTGTCGTTCCGGCGCGTCGACTCCGGCGACCCGGATCTGCGGATCACCCTCGCGTCCACGGAGACCGCCCGGGAACTGTGCGGCTACCAGATCAAACTCGAGACGTCGTGCTTCTATCCGCCCGAAGCGCGCGTGACGTTGAACGAGGCGCGGTGGGTCCGCGGTGCGTCGGTGTTCGCGGGCGACGACATGACCTACCGGCAGTACCTGATCAACCACGAGGTCGGGCACGGCATCGGGTACGAGAAGCATCGTCCCTGCGAGGAGAACGGCGCGCTCGCACCGATCATGATGCAGCAGACGTTCGGTACCGCGAACAGCGAGATCCTGGCGCTCGACCCCGACATGAAGGCCGACCGGTCCCTGGTGTGCAAGCCGAACGCCTGGCCGTTCCCGGGCTGATCGACGTGCCTGCGCTGCCCCCGTTGGTCGAACCCGGCGTCGAGCTGACCCGTGACGAGGTGGCGCGCTACAGCAGGCACCTGATCATCCCGGACGTCGGGGTGACCGGACAGCGGCGGTTGAAGAACGCGCGGATCCTGGTGATGGGTGCGGGCGGTCTCGGGTCGCCGACCCTCCTGTACCTGGCGGCCGCCGGTGTCGGCACCATCGGGATCGTCGACTTCGACACGGTCGACGAGTCCAATCTGCAACGCCAGGTGATCCACGGTGTCGCCGACCTTGACCGGCCGAAGACGCGCAGCGCGCGCGACTCGATCGCAGCGGTGAATCCGCACGTCGACGTCGTCCTGCACGAACACCGGTTGGAGCCGGCAGGCGCCGTCGAACTGTTCGCGCAGTACGACCTGATCATCGACGGCACCGACAACTTCGCGACCCGTTACCTGTGCAACGACGCCGCGGTCCTCGCGGGCAGACCGCTGGTGTGGGGGTCGATCTACCGGTTCGGCGGCCAGGCATCGGTGTTCTGGGAGGCCGCGCCGGACGGACGCGGACTCAACCTGCGCGACCTCTATCCGCAGGCTCCGCCACCGGGGAGCGTCCCGTCGTGCGCGGAGGGCGGCGTCCTCGGTGTGCTGTGCGCGTCGATCGGTTCGATCATGGCGACCGAGGCGATCAAGCTCGTCTGCGGGCTGGGCGAGCCGCTGCTCGGCAGGCTGATGATCTACGACGCGTTGACGATGAACTATCGGACGGTGCGCGTCGAGAAGGATCCGGCGGGCGCGCAGATCACCGCGTTGATCGACTACGACGAGTTCTGCGGTGTCGTCTCCGACGACGCGGCGCGGGCCGTCGACGGCGCCACGTGGACGCCGGCCGAACTCGCGGACGCGCTCGACGGTGAGGACCCACCCGTCGTGATCGACGTCCGGGAACCCGTCGAATGGGAGATCACCTCGATCGGCGGGGCCGTGCTGATCCCGAAGGATGAGATCGTGTCGGGTCGAGCGCTCGGCGACCTCCCGCACGACCGGCGGATCGTCGTGTACTGCAAGACCGGGATCCGCTCCGCGGACGCGCTCGCCGCCTTGCACCGCAACGGTTTCGACGACGCAGTCCATCTCGGCGGAGGCATCTCGGCGTGGGCGTCGACCGTCGACCCCGACATGCCCGTCTATTGACGTGCCCGCCTCGGCGTCGGTGAGTCGAGCGGGTCGAGCGGAGTCAAGCGGAGTCGAGCGGAGTCAAGCGGAGTCGGGGCATCATGGATGGTGGACGAAGGGATTGCTCATGTGCCGCAACATCAAACCACTGTTCAACTTCGAACCGCCCGTGACCGACGACGAAGTGCATGCTGCGAGCCTGCAGTTCGTGCGGAAGGTGTCGGGCTTCAACGCGCCGAGTCAGGCGAACACCGAGGCGTTCGACGCCGCTGTCGACGAGATCGCCGACGTCACCCGACGGCTGATGGCCGAGCTCACGACGGCGGCTCCGCCGAAGGATCGCGAGGCGGAGGCGGAGAAGGCTCGGGCGCGTGCGGCGAAGCGGTTCCCGTCACCGGTGAGCTGACGTCGCAGCGGATCCGACGGCACGCGCCACGGTGTGGTTGCCGGGAAACGCATGGTGCCGTGGGTAATCTGGCGGCGTGACCACCATTGTCGAGCCACCTGAGCAGGTTTTGACGACATTCGGCCTGACCTCGCATCCGCCGATCGCGATGGACGGTGTCGGCTGGCGGGTCGGGGAAGTGGTGCTCTCGCTGGTGCCCGATCACGCACGTGCGGCGTGGTCGGCGACGGCCCGCGAGAACCTGTACGTGGAAGGGATGCGCATCGCCCGCCCGATCCGAGCGTCCGACGGCCGATACGTGGTGTCGGGGTGGCGCGCGGACACCTATGTCGCGGGGAGTCCGGAGCCGCGGCACGACGAGGTCCTCGCCGTCGCCGATCGCCTGCACGAGGCGACCGCGAAGTTCGAACGACCCCGATTCCTGCTGCAGCCGCCCGCTCCGCCGTTCAACGACGTCGACGTCTTCACCGCGGCCGACCGGGCCGCCTGGGAAGAGGTTCCGATGCGGTCGGCCCGCGGCGCGGGGATGAGCGAGCCGACCAGCGACGACGGCAGACGCAGCCTCGACGAGGTCAAGACTCTCGCACAACTGCGGCGGCCCGTCGACCTGCCGTCCCAACTCGTGCACGGCGACCTGTTCGGCACGGTGCTGTTCGCGGGTGCCGCGGCCCCGGCGATCACCGACCTGGTCCCGTACTGGCGGCCCGCCTCGTGGGCGTCGGCGGTCACCGTCGTCGACGCGCTCGCGTGGGGCGGCGCCGAAGAGGAACTCGTCGAACGCTGGTCCGATCACCCGGAGTGGTCGCAGATGATGTTGCGCGCCACGATGTTCCGGCTCGCCGTCCACGCACTCCATCCGCGTTCGACAGTCGGGGCGCTACCGGGCCTTCTCCGCGTCGTCGACCTCGTCCGGATGATGGTGTAGAGCCTTACATCCGCGCGCGCCTCATCACGATCCGGTCGTCGACCATCGGCGTGCCTTCGCTGCGGAGCAACTGCAGTTGACGCGTCCGGACTGCGGGTGCCGGTCGACCGCTCGCCGGTACGACGCGGTGCCACGGCAGGTCGGACGAATCGGTTCGCATGATCCAGCCGACGATGCGTGCATTCGACAAACCGGCCTCGTCGGCGATGTCGCCGTACGTGCGGACCCGGCCGGTGGGAATCGCCGCGACGAGGGCTCGAACCGTCTCGACCTGCCCGTCGGTCACCGCACTCACGAGTGCACCAGGTCGAGGACGAGCCGGGCGCACAGGTCGGGCGCCAGGAACGGCACCATGTGCTCGGTGTCGACGTGGTGGACGGTCACCGTCGTCGGACGCTCGGCCGCGCACGCGGCGAGGAACTCCGGGCGGACGAACGGCGGATCGACGCGGCCCGCGACGACGACGTGCGTCGGGACCGACTCCGGCGGCAACCGGAACGGGCGGGCCATCTCGCTCCACGCCGTCGCAACCGCGGGCGGCGACACCCGCCAGACGACCCCGCCTGCGTCGTCGGACATCAGGTGGTGGTCGAGTTCGTCAATGAGGATCGCGGTCGGGACGTCATACCAGCCTTCGGCGCGTTTGGCTGCGATCGCGGCGTCGGCGTCCGCGTACCCCCAGTGCGCGAGTGTCGCCTCGGCGTACACGCGAGCCTGCGCCGGGTCGAGGCCGTGCGCCGGATCGAGCAGCACCAGCCCCGCGACGAGGTCGGGGCACCGGCGCGCGAGGGCGAGCGCGACCACCGACCCGAACGAATGGGCGACGACGACGATCGACCGATTCGCGGGGACCAGTGCCTTCACCGTCTCGGCGACGGCTGTCGCATGGTCGGCGGCACCCCACGGCGGCGCCCACGAACTGTGCCCGTGGCCCAGGAGGTCGGGCGCGAGCAGTCGGACGCCGGGCAGGTGGTCGGCGAGACGGCCCCACCGCCGTCCGTGCCCGGTGAGGCCGTGCAACGCCAGCACGACCGGAGCGTCGGGGTCGTCGGTCCCGAACACGTGGGTGTGCAGCGGCTGCGCGGTCATTCGAGGACGAGGGGAGCGGCGACGGCGGCGATCTCGGTCGGCACGGGGACGGGGCGCCGCGACTGGCCGTCGACGTACACGTGCACGAAGCGGCATGTCGCGGCGCATGTCGGCTCGTCACCGTCGACGAACAGCCCCAGCGTGTACGTCACGCTCCGCGTGCCGAGGCGTTCCACAGCGATCCCGATCGTCAGCGTGTCCGGGAACGAGATCGACGCGAGATACTTGCAACCCGATTCGGCGACCACGCCGATCGCCGAGAGGTCTCGGACGTCCACCCCGGTCGTCTCCATCAGCCAGCCGTTCACCGCCGTGTCGACATACGAGTAGTACTTCACGTTGTTCACATGGCCGTAGTGGTCGTTGTCCTCCCACCGGGTGTCGACCGACCACGTCGCCCGATAGCTGCTCAACGAGTGGGGGTCGAACACCGGTGACGTCATACCGGACACGCTATCGGGTGCTCAGAACTCGATGATCTGCCGGACCTCGCGGCCCGCGACGAGCGCGTCCATCGCCTCGTTGACGTCGTCCAAGCCGATGCGCGAGGTGATGAGCTTCTCGAGTGGGAGGCGCCCGGCGCGCCACAGTTCGACGTAACGCGGGATGTCGCGCGAGGGCACCGCCGACCCGAGATAGCTTCCGATCACCGTGCGGGCCTCGGCGACCAGGCTGAGCGGCGAGATCGTCGCACGGGCGGACGGCGACGGGAGCCCGACGGTGACGGTCGTCCCGCCGACGGCGGTCGCGGCCACCGCGGTCTCGAAGGCACGCGCGTTGCCTGCGGCCTCGACCACGATGTCGGCGCGGATGTCGCCAAGTTCGGCCGGCGTCAACGTCCGCGTCGCGCCCAGCTCACGTGCCAGGGCGAGCTTCTCGGGAACCGAATCGACCGCGATGACGTCGCTGCCGGTCGCCAGCGACGTGGCGACGAGGAGAGCGGCCATGCCGACGCCGCCGAGACCGACCACCATGATCGAGTCGGACGTCTGCGGCGGCGCCGCGTTCAACAGCGCGCCGCCGCCGGTGAGCACCGCGCACCCGAGGACCGCGGCGACAGCGGGCGGCAGATCGTCGTCGACGGGCACCACCGAGCGACGGTCGACGACCGCATGCGAAGCGAACCCAGACACGCCGAGATGGTGGGCGACCGGCGCACCGCCACGGTGCAGACGAGTGCCACCGGCCAGGAGAACGCCCTCGTTGTTGGCCGCCGAACCGACCACGCACGGGGTACGCCCATCGGTCCGGCAGCCCGCACAGTCGCCGCAGCGCGGCAGGAACGTCATCACCACGCGGCGGCCGATCAGGGCGGAGTCCTCACCGGAACCGACCGCTTCGACGATGCCCGCGGCTTCGTGGCCCAGCACCATCGGTGTCGGCCGCACCCGGTTGCCGTCGACGACGGACAGATCCGAATGGCACAGTCCGGCGGCCTCGATGCGGACCAGTAGTTCGCCGGGCTCAGGTGCGGCCAGATCCAGCTCGGAGACAGACAGCGGGCGAGAGTCCGCGTACGGGGTCGGGCGTCCGATGTCTTCGAGTACGGCTCCGCGGATCATCATGGGGACGAGTGTAGGTCCCGGTGCTGACAAGCCGACCGACCTCGTGGCGCGCACGTTCGGCCAGCGCGCATCCGCCCTGTCGGAGGCGCGTGGTTCGATGTTGTGCATGGCCCGCCCGAACACGCGACTCGTCACCGCGCCGACCGATGTCGGCCCGGTCGAACGTGCGTGGCCCGAGCGTGCGCGTGCCCTGATCGACGGGCCGCACACCACCGATTCGGCGCGCCCGTGGCACCCGTACCGGGTCCACGGCGGTCCGGGCACCGGCAAGACCGCACTGCTCGTCGACACCGCCGTCGCGCGACTGCTCGACCCGACCGTCGATCCCGAATCCGTGCTCGTACTCGCCGCGAACCGGCGGGCGACCACGGCCTTGCGCGACGAGATCACCCGACGCGTGCTGTCCGCGGGCGGCCGGCTCGGCGGCGCGCTGCGCGAACCGCTGGTTCGCACCGTCCACTCGTACGCGTTCGCGGTCCTCCGGTTGCAGGCTCAGGCGCACGGCAATCCGCCGCCCCGACTGGTCACCGGATCTGAACAAGACGTGGTCCTGCGCGAACTGCTGGCAGGCGACGTCGAAGACGGCGCCGACTACTGGCCCGCGTCTTTGCGTCCGGCACTGACCACGAACGGGTTCGCGCAGGCGCTGCGCGATCTCCTGATGCGGGCTGCCGAGCGGGGTCTCGGCCCCGAAGACCTCGCCGAGCTCGGACGCCGCCATCGCAAACCGGAGTGGGTGGCCGCCGCCCACGCGTACCGACAGTACGAGCAGGGCATGCTGTTACGCGGAGCCGTCGGTCTGGACGCTCCGCTCGCGAGCGCGACCGCCGTCGACGCCGCCGAACTGATCGGTTCAGCGCTGTCGGCGTTCGCGATCGATGCGGAACTGCTCGCCGCGCAACGCCAACGCATCCGCCACCTGCTCGTCGACGACGCGCAGCACCTCGACCCGCAGGCGGCCCGCCTCGTCGAAGCGCTCGGCACCGGAGCAGATTCGGTGGTGGTCGCCGCCGACACCGACCAGTCCGTGTTCGGGTTCCGTGGCGCGAGCCCGCGCTTCGCCGACGGGCTCGCCGCCGACGGCGGCCGCGATGTGGTGCTCGACGTCGACCACCGGAGTAGGGAGCGGATCAACACGGTGACGCGAGCCCTGACTGCTCGACTGCCGGGGGCACGGCCGCACCCGGCGGCTGCGGCGATCCCGAGCCGGCCCGAGGACACAGGCGACGCCACGGTGCGAGTGTTCTCCTCGGACGCGAAGGAAGCGACCGCCGTCGCCGACATGATGCGTCGTGCCCACCTGTTCGACGGCGTCCCGTGGTCGCAGATGGCGGTGATCGTCCGGTCGGTGCCGCGCGCACTGCCCGCGCTGCGTCGCGCGTTCTCGTCGGCCGGCGTACCGATGGCGACGCCGACGAGCGATGTGCCGATCCATCAGCAACGGGCCGTACAGGCGTTCACTCTGGCTCTGCGTCTCGCGGCGGGCGACGCCGTCGACGGCGACGAGACGATCGCCCTCTTCTCCAGTCCGATCGGGTCGGCCGATCCGGCGCAACTGCGCCGCCTACGGCGCGGCGTGCGGCGGATCGACGAAGCCGCAGGCGTCGACCGGGACTCGCTGACCTCCCTCGGACTGGCGCTCACCTCCGAGGACGCGGCCGCCGAGTATCTGGATTCGATGACCGACTTCGAAGGCCTGCCGCTCAAGCAGGTCACGAAGGTGATCGGGGCCGCTCGACGCGCCGATCAGGCCGGTGTCGGTGTCGAGGAGACCCTGTGGCGGGCCTGGCAGGCGAGCGGTCTGGAACGGCGCTGGCGCGCCCGGTCGTTGCGGGGCGGACGCATCGGCGACCAGGCCGACCGCGACCTCGACGCGATGCTCGCCATGTTCGAGGCCGCCGGATCGTTCACCGACAACCTGCCGTCCGCGTCGCTGCGCGGATTCGTCGACTACCTCGGACAATTGCAGATCCCGCGGTCCTCACGTGTCGCGGTCGCCGCGTCCGACACCGTCGCCGTCCTGTCCGCGCACGCCGCGTCCGGCCGGGAGTGGGAGGTCGTCGCAGTGCCGGGCGTCCTCGACGGACTGTGGCCGTCGCTGCGCAGCCGCGGCAGCATCCTGCACACGCCCGCGCTGCTCGACCTGCTCGACGGTGTCGACGCGGACGCCCTCGACTCGATCTCCCGCGGTTCGGTGATGCTCGCCGACGAACGTCGACTGCTGCTCGTCGCGTGCTCGCGTGCGCGGTCGCAACTGCTGGTGACCGCGGTCGAAGACGGCACCGGCGATGCGTCGCCGTCCCGCTTCGTTCCGGAGATCGCCGACGCCCTCGGCGGCTATGGTGACGAGTCGGTTCGCGGCGACCAGACCGCCGACTCGGCCGACGAGGTACCGCTCGACCCGGGTGTCGACCGCGTGCTGTCGTTGCCGTCTCTGGTCGCCGACCTGCGCGCCGCCGTCGTCACCGGAGCCGAAACCGTCCTCGCCGGCGACGTCGAGACACCGGACGAACGGACGTCGTCCGCCGCCTCGCTGCTCGCGCGGTTGGCGCAGGCCGGTGTTCCGGGCGCCGACCCGGCCGAATGGTTCGGCCTCGTCGGACCCAGCACCGACGAACCGCTGTGGACGCCCGAACGGGGAGCTCGGTCGTTGTCGCCGTCGAACGTCGAAGCGCTCACCCGATGCTCACTGCGCTGGATGATGGAACGCCACGGCGGGCGCGACGGCGACGCCGAGCAAGCCGTCACCGGCACGCTGGTGCACACCCTCGTGCAAGCCGTCGCGGGCGCGATGGACCCCGCCCAGGTCAGCGCAGCCCTCCACGAGGTGTGGGGGAGAGTCGCGTCGCCGGCACAGTGGTATTCGGCGCGCGAACTCGAACGCGCCGAAGCGATGCTCACCCACTTCCGCGACTGGCTGCGGGCCTCGCGCGCAGAACTGTCCGAGGCTGGCGTCGAAGTGGAACTGTCCGCCGATCTGCCGCAGGACCGGCCCGACGACATGGCTGTCCGACTCGTCGGCCGGATCGACCGGCTCGAGACCGATGAGTCGGGCCGACCCGTGATCGTCGACGTGAAGACCGGTAAGACCGTCATCAGCGTCGCCGACGCGCACGAGCATCCGCAGCTCGCCGCCTACCAACTCGCGCTGATGCTCGGCGGGGTCGACGGAGTGTCCGCGACGGAGCCGGGCGGCGGACGCCTGGTCTACGTGAACTCGGCGAACAAGAAGACCGGGGCCGCCGAACGGCTGCAGCCGCCGCTGACCCCCGACCAGGTCGACGAGTGGATCGGCGTGGTCCGCAGTGCCGCCGCATCGAGCGTCGGGCCGGTCTTCGAAGCGACCCCGAACTCCGGGTGCGGGCACTGCTCGCTGCACGCCGCCTGCCCGGCGCAACTGCGTGGAAAGGCGGTCACCGATGACTGACCGTTCGCGCATCGGGGCCCGCTCGATCGCTGCGGCGCTCGGGCTGCCGCCGCCGACCGACGAGCAGGTCGACGTCATCGAAGCGCCGATGGAACCGATGCTCGTCGTCGCGGGGGCAGGCGCGGGCAAGACGGAGACCATGGCCTCCCGCGTGGTGTGGCTTGTCGCCAACCAGCTCGTCGGGCCCGAGGAGATCCTCGGCCTGACGTTCACGCGGAAGGCGGCCAGCGAACTCGCCGCACGCATCCGGCGCCGACTCTCGATGCTCGCGGGCAGTCCGGCCCTCCTCGAATGGGATCCGGGCGGCACGCTCGCGAGCAGGCTGCGCAGCGCGGACGCCGAAGTCAGCACGTACCACGCCTACGCCGGACGACTCATCGCCGACTACGGGCTGCTCCTGCCGGTGGAGCCCACATCGACGCTGCTCAGCGAGACCGAACTGTGGCAGCTCGCGTTCTCCGTCGTCACCTCGTGGCCCGGTGAACTGACCACGACCAAGGTGCCGTCATCGGTGACCGAGGCCGTCCTCCGCCTCTACTCGGAGATGGCCGAACACCTCGTCGACGTCGACGATCTGCGGGCCGCGGGCCACGACCTGTACCAGCTGATCGACACCCTGCCCAAAGGTGCGCGGCAGAAGGACGAGCCGAGTAAAAGGCTGCGCGACTACCAGGCCGTCATCGACGAACGACGCGAACTCATCCCGCTCGTCGTCGCGCTCGGCGAGGCCATGACCGCTCAGGGCGCACTCGACTTCGGCAGCCAGATGTCGCTCGCCGCACGGCTCGTCGCCACCCATCCGGAAGTGGTGTCCGCCGAACGGTCCGGGATCCGCGCCGTCCTCCTCGACGAATATCAGGACACCGGCCACTCCCAACGCATCCTCCTGTCCAAGCTGTTCGGCGGCGTCCAACCGACCGGGACGCCCGCGATTGCGGTGACCGCCGTCGGCGACCCTATTCAATCGATCTACGGCTGGCGTGGCGCGTCGGCAGCCAACCTTCCGCGGTTCGCGCTCGACTTCCCCCGCAACGACGGGACGGGCGCGCGCCGTCGCGAACTGTTGACGAGCTGGCGCAACTGTCGTGCCGCGCTCCACCTCGCCAACGAGACCTCCGAAGGACTCCGTCGCCGCGGCGTCCCCGTCAGCGTGCTCCGCGCCCGCCCGGATGCACCCGACGGCACCGTCCGACTCGCGTTGACCGAGACTGTCGTCGCCGAACGCGAATGGATCGCCGACCGGATCGAGGACTACTACCGGAGCGCCGAACGCGAGCAGACGGCCCCGCCGACCACCGCGATCCTGGTGCGGCGGAACGAAGACTCGGCGCCGCTCGCCGCCGAACTCGAACGACGAGGCATTCCCGCCGAAGTCGTCGGCATCGGCGGACTGCTGCACGTCCCGGAGATCACCGACATCGTCGCCACACTCCGACTGATGGCCGACCCGATGGCCGGAACCGCGGCCATGCGACTACTGACCGGAGCACGCTGGCAGCTCGGCGCCGCCGACCTCGCCGCCCTGTGGCGGCGTGCCCGCGAACTCGCCGCCGGAGCCGCTGCGCCGACCACGGGGGCGGTCACCACCCCCGACGCTCTCGGCGACGCGCTCGACGCGGCCCTGCCCGGAGAAGCCGTCGACTCGGCCGGACTGTGCGACGCCCTCGCCGACCCCGGGCCGGCAGGCAGATACAGCGCGGCAGGCCACGAACGCATCGTGACCTTCGGGAAACAGTTGGAAGCGCTCCGTCGACGGATCGGCCAGCCGCTGCCCGAACTCGTCGCCGACGTCGAACAGACCATCGGAGTGGCCGTCGAAGCGCAGATCCGGGCGCGCCGCATGCGCGGCCGCATCACCGGCCGTGAACACCTCGACGCGTTCGCCGACTATGTGACCCACTACGCCGAACGCTCCGGCGCCACCCTGCCGGGACTGCTCGCCTTCCTGGACACCGCCGAAGCCGTCGAGAAGGGGCTCGAAGCCGGACGCGTCGAGGTCGCCGAAGAGCGCGTACAGATCCTCACCGTCCACGCAGCCAAAGGCCTCGAATGGGACGTGGTCGCGTTGCCGCACGTCGCCGATCGGATCTTCCCGAGCGGCAAAGCCGAGACCACCTGGCTCGGGTCGGCCCGCGAACTTCCGGCAGCGCTGCGCGGTGACCTCGCCGACGAAGCGGGCGGCGAAGGCTACCCGCCGATCGACCTGGCCGGCCTCGCCGACCGCAAAGAACTCGAGGCCGCGATCGACGACCACAAGGCCGCCGTCGGCGAACGCCGCCTCGACGAGGACCGACGACTCCTCTACGTGGCGCTGACCCGCGCCAAACACACCCTGCTCGTGTCGGCCCACCACTGGTCCGAGACCGGCGACAAGCCGCGCGGCGGATCGCCGTTCTACACCGAGCTCGCCGAACACGTCGCAACCGCCGCCGACGGAATGGTTTCCGGAGTCGATCCCGCAGCCTTCTCGATCGATGTCGACGCCCCCGACCCGGAGCCAGGCGACGTCAACCCGCTCATCGAACAACAAGTCGCCGTCGCCTGGCCCGTCGACCGTCTCGGCGACCGCCGCGCGCCCATGACGGCCGCAGCCGACCTCGTCGCGTCGGCGCGCGCCGCCCACGGACTGTTCACCGTCGACGACGCGCCGACCGACGACCCCGACATCCTCGCCTGGCGCGACGAAGTCACCGTCCTCCTCGACGAACACGCGAGCGAGCGCGACCCCGTCGTCGACGTCGCACTGCCCGGCCACCTCTCGGTGAGCGAACTCGTCGAACTCGACACCGACGAACAGGCGTTCGCCGCGCGGCTGAGGCGACCTGTCCCGTTCCGGCCCAACCCGCTCGCGCGGCGTGGCACCGCGTTCCACGCGTGGCTCGAACGCCGGTTCGGCGCCACCCGACTCCTCGACATGGACGAACTTCCGGGCGCCGCCGACGCCGCAACCGGTGACGTCGCCGACGACGACCTCGCCGTCCTCCGGGAGAAGTTCCTCGCCTCGCCGTGGGCCGACCGGACACCCGTTGACGTCGAAGTCGGTTTCGAGACCGTCATCGGCGAGACCGTCGTCCGCGGCCGGATGGACGCCGTGTTCCGCGACGGCGACGGTTGGCTCGTCGTCGACTGGAAGACCGGAGCCATCCCCGAACCGGCCAAACGCGCGTCGCTGTTCGTGCAGCTCGCCGCCTACCGGGTCGCGTGGGCGCAGCTCGCCGACGTCGACCTCGACCAGGTGCGCGCCGCGTTCGTGTACGTCCGGCACGGCTTCACCCTCGAACCCGACGTGCTGCCGGACGCCGACCGACTCGCCGAGATGCTCGCCGCCCACTCCCAGGCCGGACACTCCCAGGCCGCCCACTCCCAGACCGTCCAGCCCCAGACCGTCCAGCCCCAGACCGGCAGACCGTCGACATCCGTGCCGCCGGGCTCGATGCAGTAGCCTCAGCCTGTGCGCAAACGACTGCGTCGCAGAGGCGGCCTGGTAGACGAGCCCGACTACGCGCTCGTCGGCGTCGTCCGGATCCCGGAACTCGAACAGAGCCCGGCGCGGGCGATCGGCAAACGCATCCTGTGGGCGCTCATCGCGCTGTTCGTCTGCTCCATCGTCGTCTACCTCGACCGCGGCGGGTACCGGGACGCGAAAGGCACCGCGCTCAGCTACCTCGACGCGCTCTACTATTCGGCGGTCACCCTGTCGACCACCGGATACGGCGACGTCACACCGGTCACCGAGTCCGCGCGACTGGTGAACGTCATCTTCATCACGCCGCTCCGCGTGCTGTTCCTGATCGTGCTCATCGGTACGACCCTGGAAGTGCTCACCGAACGGTCCCGACAGGCCATCAAGATCCAGAACTGGAGGAACCGCGTGCGTAACCACACGATCGTCGTCGGCTACGGCACCAAGGGACGGACCGCCGTCGACGCGGTCATCGCAGACGGGGGTAAGCCCGCCGAGATCGTCGTCGTCGACAACGACACCGCGGCGCTCGAAGCCGCAGCGGCTCACGGCCTCGTCACCGTCCGCGGCGACGCCACCAAGTCGGACGTCCTGCGCCTGGCGGGTGTGCAGTACGCCGCTGCGATCGTCATCGCCGCCAACCGCGACGACACCGCGGTCCTGGCCACGCTCACCGCCCGCGAGATCAACCCGCGCGCCAAGATCGTCGCGTCCATCCGCGAAGCCGAGAACACGCACCTCATGCGACAGTCGGGCGCCAACTCCGTCGTCGTCTCCTCCGAGACCGCAGGCCGACTCCTCGGCATCGCGACCATCACCCCGTCCGTCGTCGAAGTCGTCGAAGACCTCCTCAGCCCCGAAGAGGGCTACGCCATCGCCGAACGCGAAGTGGAGCCCTCCGAGTCCGGCGGCTCGCCCGCACACACCAAGGACCTCGTCCTCGGCGTCGTACGCGAAGGGAAGCTGTACCGGGTCGGCGACCCGGAAGTCGAGGCCATCGAGGTGGGCGACCGACTCCTCTACGTCCGACAGGGAGGCCCCGCCTGATGGCGACGTTCGAACTCATCGAACCACCGATGCTGGCGCGCGCCGCATTCGACCGCGCCGACCAGATTCGGAAACATCCCGACCGGCTCGCCCGAGCCTGGGCCGGGGCCGCAGTGCTCCACGTCGATCACCAGGGGCGCTACCCGGTGGACGCCGACGGCGCCATCGCCTGGCAGCACGCCGACGGCGACCAGCCGCCCGCACGCGCGGTGTTCCTCGGCGACGCCGACGGCTACCGGTGGGCCGTCCGAGTCGACCACGTGGCGGGCGACCACGCCGACCCCCGCACCGGCGCACACCGCCTGTCGCACGACGACGCCGGGCTCCTCGCCACCGCCATCGGCATGCTCAACTGGCATCGGGCCGCCGGCCATTCGCCCGTCGACGGTTCGACGACCGTCCCGGCGCAAGGCGGTTGGCTGATGCGCAACGACGCAGGAGTCGACGAGTTCCCGCGCACCGACCCAGCCGTCATCATGGTGATCCACGACGGAGCCGACCACGTCCTCCTCGGCAGGCAGACCGTGTGGCCCGACAAATGGTTCTCCACACTCGCCGGTTTCGTCGAACCCGGCGAGTCCCTGGAACAGTGCGTGCGACGTGAAGCCCTCGAAGAAGCAGGCATCACCGTGCACGATCCGCGATACCTCGGCTCCCAGCCGTGGCCCTTCCCGCGGTCGCTCATGTGCGGTTTCGAAGCCGTCGGCGATCCCGCCGAGCCGATCGAACTCCGCGACGGCGAACTCGGCGACGCTCGATGGTTCCACCGCGACGACGTGCTCGCCGCACTCGACCGCAACGCCGACTGGGGAGCCGACGACCCCGACACCCGACTGATGGTGCCCGGATCGATCTCCATCGCCCGCAGCCTCATCGAATCGTGGGCACACGCGCCGCGGGCGTGAGGTGCCCCGAAGTGGTGAGATCGGCGCGCGGTGTGCTGGGATTGACCGTATGAGCGACGCGACGAACCCCGCACTGACCCTGTACACCACCAGCTGGTGCCCGTTCTGCAACCGACTCAAAGCCGGACTGGACCGCAACGACGTCGACTACACCGAGATCGACATCGAAGCGGACCCCGCCGCAGCCGAATTCGTCGGCTCCGTCAACGGCGGCAATCACGTCGTGCCGACCGCACTGTACGGCGACGGGTCGACGGCGACGAATCCCGCGGTCGGCGAAGTGATGTCGAAGCTGGGGTTGATGTAGAGGACCACTCGCTTCGTTCGCGCTCGCGCGTCGGCGGACCGAGAGTTGTCGGGGGCGTGTGAGAGTGTCGGGATGTGGCGGTGATGGCAGAGACTCGGACGAACGCACTGGACGGACTGGACCCCGAGCAGCGTGCGGCGGTGACGGCGCCTCGGGGCCCGGTGTGCGTGCTCGCCGGGGCGGGCACCGGTAAGACCAGGACCATCACGCGGCGGATCGCTCACCTCATCGAGTCGGGGCAGGTGAATCCGACTCAAGTGCTGGCGGTGACGTTCACGGCGCGGGCCGCGGCCGAGATGCGTGAGCGACTCGCGGGTCTCGGGGTGTCCGGTCCCGGCGGGACGGTCGTCGCCCAGACCTTCCACGCCGCAGCATTGCGCCAACTCCGGTACTTCTGGCCCCGCGTCATGGGGGCGGCCCGGTGGGAACTCCTCGACAACAAGTTTCGGCTCGTCTCTCGTGTCGCACGGGACGCAGGCCTCGACTCGGCCGACCGCGATCTGATCCGTGATCTGGCGTCGGAGATCGAATGGGCGAAGTCGTCGAACATCGGGCCCGCCGACTTTCCGGCGGCAGCGGCCGATGGCCACCGCGACCTGCCGACCGATGCGCGGACGGTCGCCGAAGTGTTCGCCGCCTATGAGGACGCGAAGGTGTCGCCGGACGGCGACCGACTCCTCGACTTCGAAGACCTCATCATCTACACGACGATGATCCTGCAGGCCGAGCCGTCGATCGCCGAAGAGTTCCGGACGCGCTATCGGAGTTTCGTCGTCGACGAGTATCAGGACGTCACGCCCATCCAACAGAATCTGCTCGACGCGTGGCTGGGGGAGCGCGACGACCTCACGGTGGTCGGCGACGCCAACCAGACGATCTACAGTTTCACCGGCGCGACCCCGGACTATCTGCTCGACTTCACCCGCCGCTTCCCGGAGGCCACCCTCGTCCGTCTGCAACGCGACTACCGTTCCACACCCGAAGTGGTCGACCTGGCGAACCGGGTGATCGGCAACGCCGTCGGCCGTATCGCGGGAACACGATTGCAGCTCGTCGGTCAGCGTGCGTCCGGGCCGACGCCGGTGTTCTCCGAGAACGAGGACGCCGCGAGCGAAGTCGTGTGCGTCGTCGCCGAGTGCAAGAAGCTGCTGCGCGCCGGTGTACCCGCGACCGAAATCGCGATTCTGTACCGAGTCAACGCGCAATCCCAGCAGTACGAGGAAGCGTTGTCCGAGGCCGGTATCGAATACCAGGTACGCGGTGATCAGGGGTTCTTCGCGCGGCCCGAGATCGTCGCCGCCATGCGCCGACTCACGACACTCGCCGAAGGGCCACCGCCGCCGATGACGGTGATCGACGCCGTACGTCACGTGCTCGCCCCCGTCGGGCTCACCGAAGCAGAGCCGGCGGGCGCCAACGCGAAAGCCCGGTGGCAGCAGCTGTTGCGTCTCGTCGAGATCGTCGAAGGCATCGCAGCCGAGCGACCGTCCGCTGACTTCCCGACAGTCGTCAAAGAGCTCGACAATCGGTCGAAGTCGCGGCATGCGCTCGTCGTCGACGGGGTCACCCTATCGTCGATGCACGCCGCCAAGGGGCTCGAATGGGATGCGGTGTTCCTCACCGGGCTCCACGAGGGGTCGGTCCCGCTGGGACGGGCGACCGGTAGCCGCGAGGAGATCGAAGAGGAACGTCGCCTGTTCTACGTCGGGGTGACGCGGGCACGCGAGAACCTGCATCTGTCGTGGAGTCTGTCGCGCGGCGACGGACGCCGCTCGTCCCGTAAACGTTCCCAGTTCCTCGACGGGCTGCTCCCGTCGTCGTCGGCCGCCCGGCTCGACGAGATTCGCGAGGAACCGGACCGCAACGTGGTCAAAGCGTTGACTGCGTGGCGCGCCGACTACGCGAAACGACAAGACATCGCACCGGTCAACGTGATGAGCACGATGATGATCCGGCGGATCGCGACGGAACTCCCGACCGGCCTCGACGAGTTGGCCGCGGTCCGCGGCTTCGGAGCCGAACGGACCGACGTCATCGGAGCCGAAGTCCTCGCGGTCGTCGACGACGGTCTCTTCGGCTGACCAGAAGTCGGCAAAACCGCAGGTAGAAAATAGGTTGTGCGAGTCTGAGCTCGCGCATAGAGTAGTCCGAGTAAGTGACACGCCCATCTCGGCGTGTGGTGGAGACGAAGACGGAAGGGAGTTGCGCGAAATGATCAAGAACACCTGGCATGTGGCACCAGACGCCGCTGCAGCAGCAGGAGCTGTCGCGCGAGCGCGCCGGCGATTCCCCGTACCCCGTCTCGGCTGTCGACAGCCGTTCCGAACCACCTAGTCACCAGCTAGCACGGAACCGACGAGGCCACGGCGAATCGCGATAAGCGGACCGTGGCCTTACTCGTTCGTCGATCGAGTCGGCCGGGGTTCACATCGAGAACACCCGTTCATCACCAGATGAGAAAGCCCGACTTCATGAGTACCCCAATGCTGTCGCCGAACTCGGCCCGGCGAAAAGCCATCGAACTGCCCTGCCAGAGCGCCGAAGCCGACCTGTGGTTCGCAGAACAACCCGGCCACCTCGAACAGGCCAAGGCGCTCTGCCAGGAGTGCCCGCTCCGTGTGCAGTGCCTCGAGGTCGCACTTGAGAACGCCGAACCGTGGGGCGTCTGGGGCGGAGAGATCTTCTCCGGCGGCACCGTCGTCGCCCGCAAGCGTCCCCGTGGCCGCCCACGCAAAAACCCGGTCGCGTGACGCCCTGCCCCGCACGTCTCGCAAAACCTACACCGCTCAGGCCGAGCACCGCGCTCCACGGTGCTGTTCGTCCTGAGCGGTGTCGGTTGACGAATGCAGCCGGTAGAGCTCGGCCGACTCAAGCGATGCCCGGCACCCACTCCGCCATGATCGCGCGGTACGGCGCCTCGGCGTTGAGCTGGGCGGCGATACCGACACAGCCGATGAGGACACGGAACACCATGACGTACTCGCGGGGGACGTTGAGGTTGCGCGAGGTCTTGTATACGTCGCCCGTGAGGTCGGTGGCCTGGCCGGCAGCGCGCTGAAGCCAGTTGCGGGTGAAGTGGAAGGTGTCGTTGTAAAGCGGGTCGACGTACGGCTGCAGATAATTCGCGAGATCGTCGGCGGTCACCCGGTCGGCGTGGGACGCACGGATGAAGTCGTGCTCGACCATGAGGTCGCGCAACTCGTCGTACTTCTTGTCGCGGGCCAACGCGAGGATCTGGCCAGTCTGTGCGGGAAGGCCGTCCGGATAGTGGCCGATCGCTCCGAAGTCCAGGATTCCGAACCTGCCGTCGTCGAGGACGAAGAAGTTACCTGGGTGCGGATCACCGTGGAGGAGTCCGACGCGCGACGGCGAACTGACTTCGAAGGTCGTCATCTTGGTCGCGGCAGCGTTGCGTTCCTCCTGGGTGCCGTCGGTGATGATCTTGGACAGCCGCTTACCGTCGACCCACTCGGAGACGATGACCTTCGGTGCGCTGGCGACGACCTTCGGGACCACGAAATCGGGGTCGCCGTCGAAGGCTTTCGCGAACGCGCGCTGGTTGTCGGCTTCGGAGATGTAGTCGAGCTCGTCCTCCGTACGGTCGATGAGCTCGTCGAACATGGATTTGACGTCGGTACCGGGCGACAGCTTCTGGATGAGACCCGACATGCGGCTCAACGTCTTCAGGTCGGCTTTGAGCGCGTGGTCGGCACCCGGATACTGAACCTTGACGGCGACGGCACGTCCGTCCTTCCACAGACCCTTGTGGACCTGGCCGATGCTGGCGGACGCGGCGGGCTCGTCGTCGAAGGAGACGAAACGCTCGCGCCATTTGGTGCCGAGCTGTTGGTCGAGGACCTTGTGGACGGTGGCCGTTGGCATCGGCGGCGCCTCGGCCTGCAGTTTCGTCAACGCTTCACGGAATGGTTCGCCGAACTCGTCGGGGATCGCCGCTTCCATGATCGACAGGGCTTGGCCGACTTTCATCGCGCCGCCCTTCAATTCGCCGAGGACCGAGAACAGTTGTTCCGCGGTCTTGTTCATGAGTTCGGCGTTGACTTCGTCTCTGCTCCGACCGGTCATACGCTTGCCGAATCCGCCGACGGCACGACCGGCCATACCCAGTGGCAGCGATGCCAGTTTCGCGTTACGACGGCCTTGGCCGCGAGTGATGTCGCTCATGGTGTCCTTTCCCCGCCTCTGAGGATAGTGGACGGCCCGGAATTGGGATCAGGTGAGCTATGCAACAACGCACATACACCGCGGGTGTGGGGTCACAGCGTGCGAGGACAGCCGTGCCGGGTGGTCGGAGAATTCGAACGTTCGACCGACGCAGGCAGGTGTCGCGCGGGCCGACACCGCGGTGATCTCCTCGATCTGCGAGCACGCGACGGCGACGGTCGCCGCGAGGACGGCGGACGAAGCGTAGCCCGCGATCGCGTTCATCGACGCGGCGAGGACCGGCCACTGCGGATCGAGGTCGGCGCGGTACAGGTCGACGCACCGCAGGCACGCCGATGTGCCCGGCAGGACGAGTGGGCCGACGATCCCGACACCGTCACGGAGGTGCACGCTCAGATGCGGTGTCGCCGACGCCATCAGGGTAGTGACGAGGATCGGGTCGGGGACCGGCTGGTCGGCGACGACGACGAGTCCGGCGCCGTCGGCGGCGCCGTGGACCTTGACGCCCGCACTCGTCAACGACACCGACAGGGCCGTCGCGACGTCACCGGAGCCGAGGACGTGCACGGGCATGTTCCTCGGTGGCGTGACGACGGCGGCCTTGCCAGCGGCGACGAGCCGGTCGACCATCGCGCGGAACGACGCTGCGTCGAGTCCCGCGGCGCGTACCCGTTTGGCGATGTCTCGGTAACGGACCGGGACGCGCAGTGCCTGAAGGAGGTCGGCGACGGCGCGCGCATCGGTTCCAGGTGTCAGGGCGAGCACGATCGCCGATCGCGGATCGCATCCGACGTGCACCCCGGAGTCGCCGCGCGCCAGCACCGGTATTCCCGGCACGAGAACCGGCAGTGTCAGTTCGCCCCCCGACGTCATAGCCTCACGATGTCACCGCGGCACCGTTCCGTCGAGGATGAATTCCACAGGCGCTACCGTCCGGCGTCGTCTTCTTCGTCCCCGTGTTCCCCGGTGTCCCCGCGCTCTTCCTTCTCCTTGGCGATGGTCCGCTCGAGTTCGGCGATCGGGTCGTCGAACGACGAGGTGCCGCCGCCGATGACACTGTCGATGAACCCGGCGGGGGAGTCGATGTCGTCGGAGTCGGGCATCAGGTCGGGGTGGCCCCACACACCGTCGCGCACGGTGACCTCTGACGCCTCGGTGAGCTTGCGCCACAGGTCGGCGGCCTCCCGGAGCTTGCGCGGACGAAGGTCCAAACCGATGAGAGTCGCGAATGTCTGCTCGGCGGGACCGCCGGTCGCGCGGCGGCGGCGCATCGTCTCGGTGAGGGCCGAGGTGCTGGGGATACGGTCGCCGAGGGCCGCGGAGACGACGGTCTCCACCCAGCCTTCGACGAGGGCGAGGAGCGTCTCGAGTCGGTTGAGCGCAGCCTGCTGATCGGGGGTGGTCTTCGGTTCGAATGCCGCAGCCGAACCCATCAGCTGTTCCATCTTCTCGGGGTCGGTGAACAGTTCCTGCGGGTCGATGCCCTGTGCGAGGTCCTGCATGCCGGAGAAGTCGATGCTGATGCCGCGCGCGTACTGCTCGACGGTCGCCAGCAGCCGCTGCTTGAGCCATGGCACGTGCGTGAAGAGGCGGACGTGCGCGGCTTCGCGGGCCGCGAGGAACACGATGATCTCCTGTGCTGGGAGATCGAGGCCCTCGGAGAAGCGGGCGATCGCTTCGGGCAGCAGCACACCGGTGTTGTCGGGTGCGAGGGGCAAGCCGATGTCGGTGGACGTCAGCACGCCCTTCGCGAGCGTTCCGAGGCCCTGCCCGAGCTGGCTGCCGTACATGCTGCCGGACAGTTGGCTGAGCATGCCGAGCATTGGCCCGGCCATCGTGCGAGCCTCTTCGGGGAGGTTGTCGGTCATGCCGCGCGCCATCTGTTCGGCGACCGGGTCGCACAGTGTGCGCCACGTCGGCATGGAGTTCTCCAACCAGTCGACGGGCGTCCACGCCGCGGTGGTCGTGATGCCTGCGGGCAGGGTGGTCTGCTCGTCGAGCCACACCTCGGCGAGTCGGACGGCGTCGGCGACAGCGGACGCCTCCTTGTCGACCATCGGAGTGAAGTCGCCGATCTGCTGGCGCGCGAGGTTCGCCGCGACCTCGTAGTTGACGGGACCGGACTGGGCTCCGCCGCCAGCGCCCGAACCCATTCCGCTGAACATGCTGCCGAGCTGGTTGAACAGCTGCCCAAGCA
Organism: Gordonia liuliyuniae; assembly: GCF_021739025.1. GTDB lineage: Bacteria > Actinomycetota > Actinomycetes > Mycobacteriales > Mycobacteriaceae > Gordonia > Gordonia liuliyuniae. The sequence goes on from NZ_JAKKOT010000003.1 coordinate 535,027, forward strand.
TGTTGGGATCGAAACCGCCTGCCGCACCCGGATTCTGGGCCTTGTCATCACGGTCGTCGTCGTTGTCGCCGTGCGACGAGAACCCGAAGGGGAGATCGTTCATGCCTCCACGGTACCGTTCGTCGAGCGCCTCCCGCCGGGCTCGGCGCACGGCGCTCGATTACCCTGGGCCAGATGACGAGCAACCCCAACCGCCGACGGATCATCACCATCTATGTGGCGGTCATTCTGTTGGCCGCGTTCATCGCCGTCGGAATGTTCGTCCGGGTCCCGTACGTCTCACTCGGCCCCGGTCCCACCGTCAACACCCTCGGCACCGTGGAGACCGATGCCGGACCCGAACGGGTGGTGAAGGTAGCCGGCGCCGTGGATCCGAACCCGAAGGGCAACTTGAACCTGACGACGGTGTCGTTGCTCGACGGTCTCACCCTGTTCCAGGCGTTGGGCAAGTGGCTGTCGCCGTCGGCTGAGCTGCAGCCGCGCGAGTCGTACTACAAGCCGGGCACGAGCGAGGAAGAAGTACGTCAGGAGAATCTCGCGCAGATGTCGACCAGCGAGGACGATGCGACCCTGGCCGCCTTCAACTACCTGAACAAGCCGACTGCGATCGGGGTGAAGGAGATCGCCGACAAGGGGCCAGCGTCGACGGTGCTCGCCGCAGGCGACCGAGTCAAGTCGATCGACGGCACCGCCGTCACGACGATGGCCGACGTGGCGCACGTTCTCGCCGAGCACAAGCCAGGCGACACCGTCGACGTCGTATTCCTGCGTGGAACCGCCGAGGAGACCGCGAAGGTCACGTTGGCGAAGCGGCCGGACGACCCCGCCAAGGCGTACCTCGGCATCACCATGCGGTCGGTGCCCGCGGATCCGTCTCTCGACGTCACGTTCGACGTCGGCGACATCGGGGGGCCGTCGGCAGGCACCATGATGACCTTGTCGATCATCGACCAGATGACGCCCGGCGATCTGTCGCACGGCGAGTTCGTCGCAGGCACCGGCACCATCGACCCGAATGGGACTGTCGGCGAGATCGGCGGTATCGACCACAAGATCCGCGCAGCGAAAGAGGCGGGTGCGACGGTGTTCCTGGTGCCCGCAGGCAACTGCTCGCTCGCCGAGTCGAAGGCTCCGGACGGTATCGAACTGGTCAAGATCGAGACGCTCGGCGGCGCGGTCGACGCGCTGAAGACGCTCGGCACAGACAAGCCGCGCCCGCACTGCTAGTGCCTCGTATCGTTCAGAACGTCGAGGCGAGCGCTTCCAACACGTTCGGCGCGAGGGTCGGGTGGGTCCGCAGATCGGCCTCGACGGAGCGGTCCTCGCCGTCGCGGGCGCGCAGGGACAGCAGTGCGACGCGCTGACCGCTGCGCAGCACCCCCGCGATGAGGCGAGCGTCCCGACGTTCCGGATGTGTCTTCGCGGCTTCGCGTGCGGCGGCGTCTGCGGCCTCCGGGTCGGCGAGCAGCGGTTCGAAGGCCTCGTCGAGCGTCGACTCGGCCTCCGGCGGCAGGACCGTGATCTCGGTGACGACGGCGCAGCCGACCACCGCGTCGGGCCAACTGACTGCGGTCAGGAGTGATTCGAGGTCACCGTCGCCGGACTCCTGGACGACCGGACTCAACGCCGAATCGTCGTCGTCGTCCACGAGGCCTGGCGCCTGTCGGGCGAGGACCGCGGTCGGGACGAGTGCGAACAGGGTGGCGGGCGAACCCCACTCGCTCGCGGCGGCGTAGCCGGCGCACTGGGCGAGGGCGTTGCCGAGATCGGCTTGGGAGAAACGCTGCGGAGAGTCGGATCCGAAAGTCACGACGCCATTGTCACAGGAGACCCGGGCTCCGTGAAGTCGGACGTCGTCGTGTCGGCCGGATTCGACCGGATCAGTAGGGTAGGGGGTGAGCCGGTGCCTGCTCCGGCGGTGGCCTCAAAGAAACAGGAGAACTCAACGTGGTTGGTACACGCGGTCCGATCGGACGACCGACGCTGTCGCGGAGATCGAAAATACTGATCGGAATCGGTGTCGCACTGCTGCTGATCCTGCTGATCGGGCCTCGCCTGGTCGCGATCATCACCGACTGGCTCTGGTACTCGGACCTCGGATACTCGGGCGTCATGTCGACGATGGTGTGGACTCGAATCATCTCGTTCTTCGTCGCCGCGCTGGTCGTCGGCGGCATCGTGTTCGCAGGCGTCTATGTCGCATACCGGGGTCGGCCCGACTTCGTCCCGATGGCAGGGCCCGCCGATCCGCTCGAACGCTATCGGGCGGTCGCGGGTCGGAAGCCGTGGCTCACCGCGTTGATCCCGGCGATTCTGCTCGGGCTCATCGGGGGACTCGTGGCGCAGGCGTCGTGGGCGACGATCCAGATGTTCATCCACGGCGAGTCGTTCGGTGAGACTGATCCGCAGTTCGGTATGGACATCGGCTTCTACGCCTTCACGCTGCCCTTCGTCCGGTTGATCCTCAACCTGGCGTTCGTCGCGGTCGGCGTCGCCTTCATCGGCAACCTGCTGACCCACTACGTCTTCGGCGGCATCCGCCTGGGCGGCGGCGGGCGGCGAGGCGTGGTGTCGCGCACCGCACGCATCCAGTTGGCGGTCATCGTCGGAATCTTCATCCTGCTCAAGGCGGTCGCCTACTGGCTCGACCGGTACGACTTGCTCAGCAGCGATCGGCGCGGTGACATCTTCACCGGCGGCACCTACACCGACATCAATGTCGTGATGCCGTCGAAGTTGATCCTGATGGCCATCGCCATCGTGTGCGCGCTCGCATTCTTCGCGTCGATCTTTTTGCGCGACTTGCGGATCCCGGCGATGGCGACTGTCCTGATGCTGTTGGCGGCGTTGGTCATCGGTGTCATCTGGCCTGCCGCGATGGAGCAGTTCTCGGTGAAGCCGAGTGCTGCGAGCAAGGAAGCCGAGTACATCGAACGGAACATCGACGCGACGACGTCGGCCTACCGGGTCCGTTCCGGAAAGGACGTCGAATACGAGTCGAACTGGACGCGTGATCCGGCGAACCCGGCCGCGGTGAACGGCGACGTCTCGACGCTCTCGAACATCCGAGTGCTCGACCCTGCCGTCGTGTCCCGCTCGTTCGTGCAGCGCCAGTCGTTGCGCAACTTCTACGGATTCCCGAGCCAGCTCGCCGTGGACCGGTACATGGTGGCCGACGACGGCAGCCAGCAGAAGGAGATGCGGGACTTCATCGTCGCCGCGCGTGAGCTCGACCCGTCGCGCTTCAACGAGGGCCAGCAGAACTGGATCAACAAGCACACGGTGTACACGCACGGCAACGGGTTCATCGCCGCGCCTGCGAACACGGTGGACGCGCCGCCGAAGGACGCGGCGAGTTCGGACAGCGGCGGGCTCCCCAAGTTCTATGTTTCCGACCTCGACACGATCAACAAACCCGACTACAAGTCGGCGCCCATCCAGGTGAAGCAGCCGCGCATCTACTTCGGCGAACTCATCTCCAACGTCGACCCGGATTACGCGATCGTCGGTTCCAAGGACGGGGAGAAGACCGAGTACGACCAGGAGGGCGTCCGGTACACGTACGGCGGCGACGGCGGTGTCGCCCTCAGCAACATCGGTACCCGGCTGCTGTACGCGATCAAGTACGGCGAGCGGAACTTCGTCCTGTCGGACGCGATCAACGACAACTCGCGCATCCTCTACGACCGCGACCCGCGGGACCGCGTGTCGAAGGTCGCTCCGTGGCTGACCACCGATTCGAAGACGTATCCGGCGGTCATGGCGGACGGATCGATCAAGTGGATCGTCGACGGCTACACGACGTTGAAGAACTACCCGTACGCGCAGCGGATGGCGTTGGCCGACGCGACGACCGATTCGCGGGCGCAGAACGCGGGCGAGTCGGGCAGGACTCAGGCCGACAAGGACGTCTCGTACGTCCGGAACTCGGTGAAGGCCACCGTCGACGCCTACACGGGGAAAGTCCAGCTCTACCAGTTCGACGAGGACGATCCGGTCCTGAAGACCTGGATGAAGGCGTTCCCGGGAACAGTGAAGCCGCGGTCGGAACTGAATAAGAAGCCGGACCTGCTCAGCCACCTGCGGTACCCGGAGGACTTGTTCAAGTTGCAGCGCGAACTGCTGACGAAATACCACGTCAGCAATCCGTCGGACTTCTACCAGGCGAACAACTTCTGGTCCGTGCCGAATGATCCGACCGCGGACGACAGCAACCTGCCGCAGCCGCCGTACTACTTCACGGCGGCCAACCCGGACGGGAGTGGCAAACCGTCGTTCCAGTTGACGTCGGTGACGACGCCGCTCCGACGGCAGAACCTCGCCGCCTACATCACGGCGGCGTCCGACCCGGCCGACTACGGCAAGCTGACGGTGCTGACCACGCCGACGGACTCGCAGACGGTCGGTCCGCGACAGGTGCAGGAAGCGATGAAGAACGCCGTCGCACGCGATATCACGCTCGTCGCGGGCTCGGTCAACGTCATCTACGGCAACTTGTTGACCCTGCCGGTCGGCAAGAACGGCGTGTTGTACGTCCAGCCGTTGTACACCGAGTCGAAGGCCGGCGACTCCGCCATGCCGAAGGTGTTCCGGATGTTGACGTACTACAAGGCTCCGGACGGGCAGGTCGAGATCGGGGCTGCGCCCACCATCGGTGAAGCGTTGATGCAGTCGGGGATCGATCCGCGTCTGGCCACCGAGCCGGAAGCCGAGCGCGGGGACGGTGACGAGGAGCAGGGGCAGACCGGCCCGTCGGTGCCGACGACGCCCACACCGTCCGACGCCCCCGACGAGGCGGCAGTCACCGAACTCCGTCGAGCCGTGGATCAGATGACGCAGGCCGAGAAGAGCGGCGACCTCGCGCAGATCGGTGAGGCACTGAAGAATCTGAAGGAGGCGTTGGCGAAGTACCCGCAAGCCGGGAACTGACACTGGCGGACCAAGCGCGAACGACGGCGCCCGCCCCGAGGCTCTCGGGGCGGGCGCCGTCGTTCGTCCTCAGGGAAGTCAGCGAACCTTCGACAGATAGCGTTCGATCTCGGACGGCGTGTTGTCCGGCATGACCGGCGAGTGGTGGAGGTGGGTGGTCAGGTACCGGAAGATGATCGCCGTGGACACCAGGCAACCCAATGCGAGCACACCGTAGGTGATGTTCAAAGTCCGGTTCTCAGGTAGGCCGGCCAGTGTGATGACCCACAGTGCCGAGAGGGCACCGCCGATGAGCAGCAGACCGAACGCGATCAAGCTCATCGGGTGATTTCCGTGCGGTTCGTGGTGGTGGATATCAGAGTTGGACATGTCGCCTCCTGACGTGCGTGGGCCGTTCGTCCGGTCCAGGTGGATCTCACCATACCTCGAATGTGAATCTAATCACATCAATGTGCGTTGTGATCGTTGCTCACGCGGTCGGTGCGGGAGTGGTCCGCGGTGTGCGCGGACGCCTAGACTTCACTGGTCGGATGGTCGGGTTCCGGCACATTACGAGAAAGGTCTCCATGCCACCGCTCAGTCGCCTGGTGAAGATCCAGTTGGTCGTCGTCCTCCTCGTCGGCATCATCGCTGCGGTCTACGGCGGGATCCGGTATGCCCGGATGGACGAAGCGGTCGGTGTCGGCGTCTACCGCGTCAAGCTGGAGATGACCGACGCGGGCGGCATCTTCCCCGAAGCCGAAGTCACCTACCGTGGCGTGGCGGCCGGACGCGTCCGCGACATGCAGATGACGGCGGACGGCATCGAGGTGACGCTGGTGATGGAGTCCGGCGCCGCGAAGATCCCCGAGTCCGCGGCGGCCGTCGTCGCGAACCGGTCGGCGATCGGCGAGCAGTTCATCGACCTCCAGCCCACCTCCGACACGGGGCCGTACCTGCACGACGGCTCGGTGATCGACGACATCAGGTACCCGCCGAAGCTCGACGAGGTCCTCGCGTCAGCCATCACGCTGACCGAGACGGTGCCCGTCGACGCGCTGCGCACCACCGTCACCGAACTCGGCAAGGCGTTCGACGGCCAGGGCGAGAATCTGAGCCGACTCATCGACTCGCTCGACAAACTGTCGAAGACGGGCGTGGAGAACCTCGACGACACCATCGGGCTCATCACGAACGCGAACCCAGTCCTGGCGACGCAGGCCGAGCAGTCCGACCAGATCCTCGAATGGTCCAAGAACCTGGACGTCGTCGCCGCGACCTTGGAGTCGTCCGACCCGGCGCTGCGGCGGATCCTGACCGACGGCCCGCGCGCGGCGAGCGCGCTGACGCACTTCCTCGACACCAACGGTGAGGACGCGACGACCCTGATCCACCAACTGGGGTCGACGGTGCACGAGATCGCGCCGACGTCGTTCTCGACCGGCATGACGTTCGCGATGCTGTCGTCGCTGTCGGCGAGCAGCCATACGACGTCGTCCGGGGGCGGCCAGATCAAGTTCGGGATCGTGCTGGAGACCGGCAATCCGGCGAGTTGCACGCGCGGCTACGAGAGCACGCAGACGATGCTCGACGAGATCAAGCGCAAAGACCCGGATTTCGACGTCAACTACGACGACTTCCCGTTCAACACGAAGGCGGGCTGCGCGGTCGAGACCGGCAATCCGACGGCGGTGCGCGGCGCCAACAACGCCGACCTGTCGAATCCGGAGTTCGGCCAACCGTGGGACGACAAGCCCAAGGCCGACCCCGACAAGCTGAACCTCAACCCGATCGCCACTCAGCTCGCCGGTCTGATGGGTGTGCGCCAGCGCTGAGCGGGGCGGGGTCGATGATCAGCCGCCCCGCAGGTGTCGTCAGTCACGCTGTCGGCCAATTGATTTGCCTCTGCTGTTCACCGCTGTGTAACGTGGCAGGCGCAGCGCGGGGTGGAGCAGCTCGGTAGCTCGCTGGGCTCATAACCCAGAGGTCGTAGGTTCAAATCCTGCCCCCGCTACGAGGAAAGACCTTCTGGTCAGGTATTGATTACCGGCCAGGAGGTCTTTCGCATTTCCTGGGGAGGGCGTGCGCCGTGAACCGGAGTCCACGGCGCAGCCTCGAACATCCGGGCGGATTTCGGGCAGGGGCGGGTCGTGCGGTACGATAATGATGCACGAAGGCGACGCGGGGTGGAGCAGCTCGGTAGCTCGCTGGGCTCATAACCCAGAGGTCGTAGGTTCAAATCCTGCCCCCGCTACTAAAAGAAGACCCGCACCGGAGACGGTGCGGGTCTTCTTCTTTCTCATGCCCGGTCGCTCGCATGGTCCGGCGACGCTGTCGTTGTCGTAGGCGCGTCGTACATTCGGTGCGAGTCGGCGATACGGGGGTGTCGAGATGTCAGCAGCGCTGGAACCGGAGCCGGAGTGGCAGCTGGAGTGGGACGAGGGCGCGGTGGGGCGGGCGATCACGCCGATCCGCCTGCGGTCTTACCGGGCGGCGGCGCGTGGTGACCTGCACGGGGCGCTGCGGTTGTACGACTGGAACGTCGTCGCGTCGGCCGCTGTGCTGGTGACCGTCGCGATGGTCGAGGTGATCGCACGCAACGCGATGGACTCGCAGCTGACGGCGTGGGCCGCGCGCCGCGGCGAGGACTCCTGGTTCGACTCGATCCCAGTCGATGGTCGAGCGCTCGCCGACCTGGAACGTGCGTGCCGTGCGGCTGAGTCGTCGAGCGGCGGGAACGACTTCCATGGAAAGGCGGTCGCCGAACTCGGCTTCGGATTCTGGCGGTGCCTGGTGGCCCAGCGATATCTGTGCCGCTGTGGGTGCCCGCCTTGAACAAGGCGTTCCCGAACGGCTACCGCGACATCCGGGAACGACGTCACCGAGTGGAACGCAACCTCGCCGGGCTCGTCACCGTCCGAAACCGGGCGGCGCATCACGAACCGATCCACCGTCGCGATCTGTTGGCCGACCTGCGCGCAGCGGTCGAGGTCGCGACGTGGGTCGACGTCGACGCCGGCGCGTGGGTGGCGGCGCGGTCGCCGTTGGCGAACGTCGTCAGACGACGCCCGCGCGCTGCATGACATCATCGACTCATGACTCTGACGACCGCCACGCAGGTGGCGTTGATCGCGGCCGGCGTGATCTTCCTCTGGGCGCTGCTGCTCGGCGTGTGGAAGTTCGCACAGATCATGCGCAGCCCCACCGGGCACGCGCACATCTACGTGGACATCGCGCACCGAGCCGCGCTGATGTACGCGTTCGCGACCGGGCTGCTCGCCGTCTTCGTCCAGTTCAGTGCCTGGAGCACCGTCGTCAACACGGTGGCGCTGGCGGTCGTCGTATTCTTCTTCGTCTCGGCTATCGCGTCGTACTGTCTGCACGGCGCGCTGCGTGACACCGACAATCAGATGCACCCGAACTCGCCCACGATGACGGCGGCCATGGTGGCGCTCATCGTGGGCGAGGTCGGGGGAAGCGCCGTGATCATCGCGGGCTTCATCGTCGAGCAGTCACGCTCGTGGGGCTGACCTACAGGTAGGCGCCGCACACCGGCCACGCGCCGGGACCCTGCGTGGCGAGGACGTTCTCGGCGACGCGGATCTGCTCTTCGCGGGACGCGTCCGAGGCGCTGCCGGAGCCGCCGTTGGCCGCCCACGTCTCCTGCGAGAACTGCAGTCCGCCGTAGTAGCCGTTGCCGGTGTTGATCGACCAGTCGCCGCCGCTCTCGCAGTCGGCGACGGCATCCCAGTTGTGGCCGGTGTCGGCCGACGCGATGCCCGCGGTCATGGCCAGCGGTGCGACGGTCAGTGCGCCGGCGACGGCGGTACGGATGGCGATCTTCTTCAAGCTCATAGGTGTACTCCTGTATCGGTTCGGCACCAGTTTCATCGGTGCCGCTCAACGGGTCGGAGGCGACGCTACGTGCTGTGAAAGCTAAGGTCACACCCGGTTTCGTGGGGCCCGTCACAATGTGCTAGCTGGAGCAAGCGAGGGTGTGTCCGGGGTTTCCGCAGGTCATCGGCATCATCGGACCGTTATCGATCCGTGATCTGAAACAGCCTTGTTGTGACTGGTCACACGCCGTAAAAGTGGCACCGCTCACCGGGAGAATGTGCCCGTTGGTCGATCAGGAAGGGCGTTCCGACGCCGAACCGCACTCATGATCGGGGGTTCGGCCGATACCGTTGACCCATGTCCGATTACGCGCACGAGTTTGCCCGCAGTACCGACGACCCGGAGGGCTTCTGGCTCGACGCAGCCCGCGATGTCGACTGGATCAGCCCGCCGACAGCGGCCCTCGACGATACCGCCGCCCCGATCTACCGATGGTTCCCCGGTGCGTCGCTCAACACGAGTGTCAACGCACTCGACCGACACGTGGCTGCCGGCCGCGGCGACCAGGACGCGCTGATCTGGGATTCGGCGATGACCGGCACGGTGAAGCGGTACACCTATCGGCAGTTGCTCGACGAGGTCGCGCGCTTCGCCGGAGTCCTCACCGCACAGGGCGTCGCAGCGGGCGACCGCGTCGTCATCTACATGCCGATGATCCCCGAGGCCGCGATCGCGATGCTCGCGTGCGCGCGCATCGGCGCGGTCCACTCGGTGGTGTTCGGCGGATTCGCCGCACCCGAGCTCGCGACCCGTATCGACGACGCCGAACCGGTCGCTGTCGTCACCGCGTCCGGCGGCCTCGAGCCGGGCCGGGTCATCGAATACCTCCCCCTCGTCGCGTCCGCGATCGAGAAGGCCGCCGTCACGCCGCGCACCGTGATCGTCAAGAACCGCGACGAGGTCCCCGGGTCGGCAGCCGATCACGGCGGATGGCTCGACTGGGACGCCGAGGTCGCAGGCGCGGCGCCGGCCGAACCCGCCGCCGTCGCCGCGACCGATCCGCTGTACATCCTCTACACGTCAGGCACGACGGGTAAGCCGAAGGGTGTGGTCCGCGACAACGGCGGCCACGCCGTCGCGCTCACCTGGTCGATGAAGAACGTCTACGGCATCTCACCCGGCGAGGTGTGGTGGACGGCGTCCGACGTCGGCTGGGTGGTCGGCCACAGTTACATCGTGTACGGCCCGCTGCTGGTCGGCGCCACCACCGTCATGTACGAGGGCAAACCCGTCGGCACCCCGGATGCGGGCGCGTTCTGGCGAGTGATCTCCGACCACGGTGCCGTCGCGCTGTTCACCGCGCCGACCGCGATCCGCGCCGTGCGCAAAGCCGACCCCGACGCCGCCGAACTCGCGAAGTACGACGTCTCATCGCTGCGCACCCTGTTCGCGGCGGGCGAGCGGCTGGACCCCGACACGTTCACGTGGGCGTCGAAGGTCCTCGGCGTGCCCGTCGTCGACCACTGGTGGCAGACCGAGACCGGCTGGGCGATCGTGGCGAACCTGTGCGGCCTCGAACCGATGCCGATCAAAGCCGGATCGCCGACGGTCCCGGTGCCGGGCTACCGCGTCGAGATCCTCGACGCGGCGGGCGCGCCGGTCGCGGCCGGCGGCGAAGGCAACATCGTCGTCCGACTGCCGCTGCCGCCGGGCACGCTCGCCGGACTGTGGCGCGACGAGGCCCGGTTCCGGGCGTCGTACCTGAACACCTTCGACGGCTATTACCTGACGGGCGACTCCGGCTACATCGACTCCGACGGCTACGTGTTCGTGCTGGGCCGATCGGACGACGTCATCAACGTCGCCGGGCACCGCTTGTCGACGGGTGCGATCGAAGCGGTGGTCGCCGCGCATCCGGCCGTCGCCGAATGCGCGGTGGTCGGCATCCACGACGACTTGAAAGGCCAGCGCCCCAGCGGCTACGTGGTCCTCAAGGCCGGAGTCGACATCGACGGCGACACGCTCCGCACCGAGCTCGTGAAGCGTGTGCGCGACGAGATCGGTGCGGTCGCGACCTTCCGCGACGTCACCGTGGTCGACGCGCTGCCGAAGACCCGCTCAGGCAAGATCTTGCGCAAGACGATGCGGCAGATCGTCGACGGCGAAGAGTACGCGGTCCCGTCGACCATCGAGGACCCGGCGGTCCTCGACGCACTGATCGACCAGCTCGGTCACTGACCGTCGCCGGGGTGCGGATGCAGGACGGCCACCGCTGACGAACGATGGCACTCGAACCGTTCTCCAGGAGCGGTTCGAGTGCCAAAGTGTGCGTGAAGCCGTAGCCGGCAGGCTTAGACGGTAGAGATCCGGGCTAATCACCCGATGGCGCCCGGCCGGAGCAGACGGCGCATGGCGTCCATCAGCTCATCGACCGTCACCTCCGGGTTCACCGAGCGTTCGACGATCAGCGCGTTCACCGCACCGATGTAACCGCTCCACACGAGGGGCGGCGATGTGCTGAGGGCGAGACCGCGCTCGTGTCCGAGGGTGGTCACCGAGTCGAGCAGCGTCGTCCACTCGCCGCGCCGGGAGTGCCGGTGATCTTCGAAGCGCGGGCTCACGCCGACGACCTCGACGAAGCTCACCCTGGTGCGTTCGGTACTCGACGCGTAGTACTCGACGAACGCTCTGATACCGGCGTCGAGCACCTCCTCGACAGTGATTCCGGTGGAGCTCAATGCCGCATCCAGCGCCTCGGAGACAGCCGTCATCGATTCGTCCTGCACCCGGTCGTACAGCGCGCGGAGCAGATCTTCGCGATCGGAGAACAACTCGTAGAACTGCCGCGACGACAGCCCGGCGGCCTTGCAGACCGCGGGAACCGCCGTCGCCGCGTACCCGGTCGTCCCGAACAGGGTCAACGCGGCATCGAGGAAGCGCTCGCGACGTTCGGTGCGGCGTTCGTCCATCGATCGGCCACGGTAGTTTCGGGTCTCGGTCACTGCACCAGGTTAGTGGGGCGCCCGCTGCGTGGGGCGACCGATCACTTCCCCTTGCCGAGGGCGGCGCCGAAAAGTGCCGACAGGTCCGCGCCGATCGTCTGTGAGAAGGTCGGCCACCACTCCGCGTCGGTCGCCATGGAGAGTTCGTCGTGGGTCGTGCAGCCCGGCTCGGCGGGTTTTCCGTCGAGTCGGTCCGTCAACCACAGCAATGCCATCGGTGCGCCGGACACTTCGCCGATCATATGCTCGGACAGGTGATCGCGCGTGTAGGTGATCGACGGTCCGGCCGTGCGACAGTACGAACGGACCATGGTGTCCACCTGGCCGACCGGGATCACCTCGTCGAGCGCCGAGTTCCAGATGTACATCGGCATGTCGGGCCGGATGCTGCCCATTTTGGTCTCGGTGAGGACCCGTTTGACGGGCGGAGCCGCGAGCGGGTCGCCGGGCCAGTTGATGAATCCCTTGTTGTTCAGGAATGGGAACGTCAGCGCCTGGTACTGGACGCAGAGCGGGCCCTTCGCGGCGAGGAGTGCCTTGCCGGCCGGGTTGAGGTGCGTGTCGAGGAACTTGTCGAAGTAGTCGTACTCGCGGGTCAGTCCCGCGATCGCACCGAGGACCAGGCCGCTCGTGACGTTGTTTTGCGCGGCATTGAGCACGACCTTCAGGTCGGCGGGCACGCCCCCTTCGGCCGCGCCGACGATATTCAGTTCCGGGGCGTACGACTGCTTGATCTCGGCGGTGTGCCCGGTGACGATCGCTCCGCCGGAATAGCCGTAGAGGCCGATCGGCGACGCGTCGCTGATGCTCGACGGCGCGAACGACCTGGCGGCGCGCAGACTGTCGAGAGTGATGCGGGCGCCGAGCGGCCCCGCCGCGTACGCGTGCTCGGGACCTTCGTGGTCGGGCAAGACGACGGCGTACCCCTGGTGGAGGAAGCCCTGGGCGATCAGGAGTTCGGCGGGGGCGACGGCTTGGCCGAGGAGCGACGACGCGTTGAGATGCTGCACGGCGTACGAGGTTGCGCAGTAGCCGGCCGTCGAGTCCTCGGCGAGCTGCATGGAGATCACCTTGCGCGGGCCCTTCTTGACGGTGCCGCGGGGCTTGAGGACGGTCGTGACGGCCGGGATCGCCTCACCGGACGTGTTCGTCGACCGGAACGAGAGCTGCCAGGCGTCGACGTTGATCGGGACGGCGCCGAAATTGGCGGGGGTGATGCGACGGGCCGCGATGATCTCGCCGTTCTCGGCGGCGGCGAGCCTCTTCGGCGACGGACGGTAGAACGACGGGTCGAGCTCCTGGGGGAGCGGGAGCAGCGGTGCGGGCGCGATCTTCGGGTTCGCGCTCTGGGGTGCGGCCGTCACCGGTGCGGCGACGGCGCCCGCCGTGAGAGCGGCCGCCACCGCGGCCACGAGCGTCAAGACGAACGGTCGGCGCATCGAAGTATCTCCTCGTGAATATGTGGGTGAAACGAACGTGTTTCACAATATGAGGGAGAGACTACCCTCACAGTGATCCGGCACACAAGCATCCACCGCAGTGGCGGTTCCGAATGCAGTCCCAAAAGCAGTGATGGACGGAACCCGTTGTTGCGCAGCGTCGTCCACTTGTCACAACACGCACGAGACCCCCGCCCGAAAGAGGGCGGGGGTCTCGTATGGAACGAACTCAAGTCACTTCAGTTCGGCGCTGCTCTTCCCGAGCACACGGCGAGCGATGATCAGCTGTTGGATCTGCTGGGTGCCTTCGAAGATGTCCAGGATCTTCGAGTCGCGCGCCCACTTCTCCAGGAGCGTGCGCTCGGAGTAGCCGTATGTCGAGGCGAGCTCGACGGCCTTGTTGGTCACATCGGTGCCGGTGCGTCCGGCCTTGGCCTTCGACATCGATGCCTCGAGCGAGTTCGGCTCCTTGTTGTCGGCCATCCACGCCGCACGCAATGTCAGGAGGTACGACGCCTCCCAGTCGGCCTCCAGGCGGATGAACTCGGCAGCAGCCGCCGACTGGTCGGCAGCGGGGCGGTCGTAGTCGATCTCGACGCCTGCGTCCTCCAGCAGCGTGCGCAGTTCTTCCAGCGACGCCCGGCTGACACCGACGGCCATCGCCGCCACCATCGGTCGCGTGTTGTCGAAGGTCTGCATGACCCCGCCGAAGCCCTTCTTGACGTCCACCTCCGGTGAACCGAGGAGGTACTCCTTCGGGATGCGGCAGTCCTCGAATCGGATCACCGCGGTGTCCGACGCACGGATGCCGAGCTTGTGCTCCAACCGGGCGATCGTGACGCCCGGGTGTTTGCGCGGGACGACGAAACTCTTGATCGCGGCACGACCGAGGCTGCGGTCCACCGACGCCCACACCACGATGTGTGATGCACGCGAGCCCGCGGTGACGAAGATCTTCTCGCCGTTGATGACGTAGTCGTCGCCGTCGCGGGTCGCGGTCGTGGTGACCGCGGCCGAGTCGGAGCCGAAGCTCGGCTCGGTGATCGCCATCGACGCCCACACCTCGTCGCCGCCGCCAAGCATCTCCAGCTGTTCATCGGTCGCGACCGCGGCGATCGCCGCGTTGCCCAGCCCCTGGTAGGGGATCGACAGCATCAGCGCGACGTCCCCGTACGACGCCCACATCGAGTTGAGGACCGACTGCATGTTGCCGCCGTTGGCGACGTAGCCCTCCGGGCGCTCCTTGTTCGCGTCGCCGCGCCCACCGGCTGCGCCCGCGCCCGCCTGCCCGGTCGCCGCGAGGCCGCTGTACAGGCTGGCGAGGGTGTCGAGCTCCACCGGGTAAGTGTGCTCGGCGAGGTCGTACTTGCGGCTGATCGGACGGAAGATCTGCAGCGCGGCCTGGCGCGCCTGGTCGATCGTCGTGTCCAGCTTCTTCGGCAGTTCCAGATTGATAGCCATGTGTGCTCCTTGATCGTCCGCCCTCTCAGAGGACGACGACGCCTTCGCCGATGCCCGCACCGCGCAGGTCGCGGTACCAGCGCTCGACCGGGTGCTCCTTGGTGAAACCGTGGCCACCGAGCAACTGGACGCCGTCGAGGCCGACCTGCAAGCCCTTGTCGATCGTCAACTTGCGGGCGAGTGCCGCCTCGCGAGCGAAGGGCAGACCCTGCTCGGCGCGCGACGCGCCGCGCAGCGTCACCAATCGCAGGCCGTCGATCTCGGTCGCCATGTTCGCGACCATGAACGCGACCGCCTGGCGGTTGGAGATCGGCTCACCGAACGCTTCGCGCTCGTTGACGTAGGGGACCACGTAGTCGAGCATCGCGGTGGCGGTGCCGACGGCCAGCGCCGACCAGCCCAGACGCGAGAGTCGGACTACGTCGCGGTATGCGTCGGCGGCCTGATCGCCCTCGACTTCGCCGAGCAGCGCGCCGGTCGGGACCGAGACGTCGTCGAGGACCAGGCGGCCCATGCCCGCCGCGCGCAGACCCATGCCCGGATCGGCCTCGACGGACAGACCCTTGGTGTCCGACTCGACGATGAAGAGCGCCGGACGGCCGTCGAGCTGCGCGCCGACGATGAACAGCTCGGAGCTGCCCGCGGCCGGGACGAAGCTCTTGACGCCGGACAGTCGGTAGCCGCTTGGCACGCGCGTCGCCTTGGTGGCCAGGGCGAAAGCGTCGAACAGCGGCTTCGGCTCGGCGATCACGACGGCCGACGTCGGGACGTTCTCGCCCGCGTAGTCAGGCAGGTAGGTGCGCTGCTGGCTGTCGCTGCCGAAGTTGGTGAGGGTGGTCGCGACACCACTCGGTGCGAGCAGTGGAACGGCCAGACCCATGTCGCCGTAGGCCATCGCCTCGGCGACCAGTGCGTTGGTGACCACATTGCGATCGGTCGCCGCACCGTCGAGCTCCTCGGGCACGTTGATCATGGTGATGCCGAGTTCGGCCGACCGCTTGAGGATGTCCTCGGGCGCGCTCGCGGCCGCGTCTGCGTCGTACGCCGCGGGCCGAAGGATCTCGGTGGAGAACTCCTTGACGGTCTCGGCGATCATCGACTGCTCGTCGTCGGGGTTCAGGTCGAAGTAGCCCTTGGACGAGGTCGCCGGGCGCTGCGGCTTGCCGACGCCCGAGACCTGGGTGAACGCGCGATTGGCGGCGCCGAGGGTCTTGAAGCCCGTCTTGGTGGCCTCGTAGGCGACGCGATTGATGGGCTCGCGGAGGCCGTACTTCTCGGCGACCTCGGAGCCGGTGATCGCGGTCAGTACGCGCATCGCCGTGCCGATCGCGGTGCGCTTGTGGGGTGCGGCGCCGACGGCTGACTCGTCGCGGGGTGCGGTATTCGTGGTCATTTCCTCACCAGGTCTCTCGAGCGAATTTCAATGGGGGAGTGATTCTTACTCCGTAGTAAGAACTGACCTTACTCGCCGGTAAGGAGGTTGTCACCCCCGACGGGCAGCGCATCGCTCTTAGGTGCGTTTACCGCGGCCGCCTGCTGTGGTGCCCTACCGCAGGGCCTTACAGCTGTGTCGGAACTCCGGCCTCCAACGTGCGGAAGTCGGTGCCAGCGGGCGCCATGTCGGCGATACGGCTGTTGTGGATCGTGACTCCTGCCGACGACTGCACTCCCTGGTGGATCGGAAACGCGACACGCGGATTCACTGCGCGCAGGTAGTCGACGGGTTCGCTGAGCTTGAGCCACGGTGCGGCGGCGGGGATGGCCAGGACGTCGATCTTCTCGAACGGAATGTAGAGAGCGTCGCCCGGATGGCAGAACGCCCCGGGTTGTTCGTCGGTGTCGAGGATGTACGAGATGTTGTCCACGACTGGAAGTTCCGGATGGATCACCGCGTGTCGGCCACCCGTCCCGCGGACCGTCACGGAGCCGACACGCACCACCTGGCCAGGTCCGATCACCGACCAGATCCCGGCGTCGCCGTGTTCATTGAGCTGTGCGGCCGTCTGCGGATCGGCGTTGCGGACCGCGTTCGGATTGGCGGCGACCAGCGCGGGAAGCCGCGCCGGATCGGCATGATCGGCGTGCTGGTGGGTCACCAGGATCGCGTCGAGGCCCGTCAACTCCTCGAATCCGGACGCGAACGTGCCCGGATCGAAGAGCACTCGGGTTCCGTCGTGTTCGGCCAGTACGCAAGAGTGCAGAAGATGGGTGAACCTCATACTTCCGGGACACTACTCGCTCTGTGCAGCGTCGTTCGCCGGGTCAGCGGTCCGACGTCAGGGCAGCGAGCACCTCGTCGTGCAGCCGTCCGTTCGACGCGACGGCGCTCCCGCCTGCCGGTCCCGGTGTCCCGTCCAACGCGGTGAACCGGCCGCCCGCTTCGCGGACTAGGATGTCGAGCGGGGCGAGGTCCCACAGCGAGACTTCGGGTTCGGCGGCCACGTCGACCGCGCCCTCGGCGACCAGACAGTAGTTGAAGAAGTCGCCGTAGCCGCGGACACGCCACACGCGGTCGGTGAGAGCGATGAAATCGTCGCGGATACCGCGGTCGGCCCACCCGGACAGGCTCGAGAAGGCCAGCGACGACGATTCGATCTCGTCGACTCCTGACACGCGGAGATGTCGCGGCTCGCCTGCGTCGTACGACGCGAATGCACCGTCCCCCGACGACGCCCACCAACGACGGTTCAGCGCCGGTGCGCTCACCACGCCGACGACGGGCACGCCGTCGACGAGCAGTGCGATCAACGTCGACCACACGGGGACGCCGCGGACGAAGTTCTTGGTGCCGTCGATCGGGTCGACCACCCACTGTCTGCCGTCCAGGACGGCGTCGCCGCCGAACTCCTCCCCGAGCACCGCGTCGTCCGGGCGGTCGGCGTCGAGCCGGGCACGGATCAGACGCTCGCAGGCGAGGTCGGCGTCGGAGACCGGCGTCAGATCCGGTTTCGAATCGACCCGCAGATCGAGCGCGCCGAAACGGGCGGTCGTGAGTGCGTCGGCGGCGTCCGCCAGGTCCAGCGCGAGGGCGAGATCGGACGCGTACACAGAACCGTCTGGGAGGGTGGCCACGGCTGACGAGGCTACCAGCATCGACCCGCCACGACGGGGCGTGACGACGCAGACTCGCAGGTACCATGGCGGCCATGCCGAACTGGATCTCCGCGCTGTTGCTCGTGTTCCTCATCGCCACGGTGGTCTCGCTGTACATGTCGCGCCGCGGTCAGGGGTTCGGCAGTGCGAGCGCCGCACGCGGCTACGTCGAAGGCGTCATGACGGTCACGAGCGCGGTCCTCGGCGACCCCGACCGCGACGGGGCCCGCCTGTGCACCGTCGCCGGGACGATCATGGCGGCCGATTCCTCGCCCGCGGAAGTCTATGGGCGGATCGTCGTGCCTGCCGGGGCCGTCGAGCCGTACCCCGGTCTGGACCAGCCCGTCGTCTTCAAGCCGGGCAAGGAGGATTCCACCTGGCGTTTCGGCACCCTGTCGGACTCGGTAGGCTGATTCAGTGCATCCAGAAGCCTCTGCCGACCTCGAATCCCTCGACGCAACTCTCACCACCGTCGAGAAGGTGATGGACCTCGACGAGCTTCGTCGCCGCATCGACGAGCTGGAGATGCAGGCCTCCGATCCGGGTCTGTGGAACGACCAGGACCACGCGCAGAGGGTGACGAGCGAGCTCTCGCACGCCCAGGCCGAACTGCGTCGCGTCTCCGAACTGCGGTCCCGGCTGGACGACCTGCCGGTGCTCTACGAACTCGCCGAAGCCGAGGAGGGCGACGCCGCTGCCGAAGCCGTGGCCGACGCAGACAACGAGCGAGCCGACCTCAGGCGCGACATTGAGGCGATGGAAGTCAAAACGATGCTCGCGGGCGAGTACGACGCGCGTGAGGCCGTCGTCAACATCCGTGCCGGTGCGGGTGGCGTCGACGCCGCCGACTGGGCGCAGATGTTGATGCGCATGTACATCCGCTGGGCCGAACAGCACGACCACTCGGTGGAGGTGTACGACACGTCGTACGCCGAAGAGGCCGGACTGAAGTCGGCGACGTTCGCGGTCAAGGCGCCCTACATGTACGGCACCCTGTCGGTGGAGCAGGGCACGCACCGACTCGTTCGCATCAGCCCGTTCGACAACCAGGGCAGGCGTCAGACGTCGTTCGCCGAAGTGGAGATCCTGCCCGTCGTCGAGACCACCGACCACATCGACATCGACGAGAACGATCTGCGCGTCGACGTCTACCGGTCGTCCGGGCCCGGCGGCCAGTCGGTCAACACCACCGACTCGGCGGTCCGTCTGACGCACGTGCCGACCGGTATCGTCGTCACCTGCCAGAACGAGAAGAGTCAACTGCAGAACAAGGCGGCCGCGATGCGCGTCCTGCAGGCCAAACTCCTCGAACGCAAACGCCAGGAGGAGCGCGCCCAGATGGATGCGCTCAAGAGCGACACGGGCGCCAGCTGGGGCAACCAGATGCGCTCGTACGTGCTGCACCCGTACCAGATGGTCAAAGACCTGCGGACCAACGTCGAGAGCAACAACCCGAGCAACGTGCTCGACGGCGACCTCGATCAGTTCATCGAAGCGGGCATCCGCTGGCGGATGGACGAGGACTCGTAGTCGGCCCGCGATGACATACCTCGTCGACGAATTCGGGCTGCCCTCGTGGCTGCGCTCCATCGAACGCTGGCTGGCCGTCGACTTCGTCCAGATGCTGGTGTGGGTCATCGGCGCCATCCTGATCGCCCGCTTCATCCGCTGGGTCGCCGGTCGGTACTCGCAGCGCGCGGTGGCACGGTTCGAACTCAGCGAAGACATCGTCCAATCCGAGGACCTCAAGCACCGGCGCGCCCTGGTCGACGTGGTCGCGTGGACGTTGATCGCCGTCGTCGTGATCGTCGTCGGCCTCAAGATCCTGGCGGTGTGGGTCCCGACGTCGAGCCTCGTCGGTCTGAGCGCCGTGCTCGGCGCGGCTCTCGGTTTCGGCGCGCAGCGGGTCGTGCAGGATGTGCTCGCCGGCTTCTTCATCATCGCCGAGCATCAGTACGGCTACGGCGACGTCGTGAATCTCGCGGTGACCGGCGGCCTGGAGGCCGAAGGCACCGTCGAAGATGTGACGTTGCGCGTCACCCGGCTGCGGAACTCCGACGGTGAGCTGATCACCGTGCCCAACGGGCAGATGATCAAGGCGACCAACCTGTCCAAGGACTGGGCACGCGCCGTCGTCGACGTCCCCGTTCCGCTCGACGCGGACATCAACGTCGTCAACGCGACGCTCCGCGAAGTGGGGCAGGAGTTCTACGAGAAGCCGCGGTGGCATCGGCTGCTGCTCGACGCGCCGCAGCCGCTGGGGGTGACGAACCTCGAACTCGATTCGGCGACGGTGCGCATGGTGGCCAGAACGCTTCCGGGTCAGCAGTTCGACATCGGTCGTGCGTTGCGGTCGGAGATCATCTTCGCGCTCGCCCGCCACGGCGTCACCGTCTCGAAGGCGGTCCGCAACCAGACGGTCGCGCAGACAGCTGCCGATGCGACGCCGGACGAGGCCCGCGACGGGGGTGACGAATGACCGACGGGCAGCAGCAGACGCGCGTGGAGCGGCTGAAGCACGTCTATCACACTCGGGTGCGCACGACGACGGTCGTGTTGATCGTGCTGTGGTTCGCGCTGTTGGCGCTGTACGGCTTCACGTCGCATCACTATCCGCCCAAGGACGCGGTGAAACCGACTCGGACCACCGAGCAGCCCGTGGACACGCAGGCCCCGGTCACCGAGCCGTCGGAGACGACCTCCCGGACGCCGAGCACCAGCGTCGAGTCGACGACGGAGTCGACCCCCGAGCCGACCGACGGCACCGAGCAGACGACGGGGCAGACGCAGTCGACGACGCCGTTGCCGCCGCGGCGGACCGCACCGCTGCCGACGCAGCTCATGCCGGAGCTCGACGCACCGGACGAGAGCACCGACACGACTCCGGGCAGCGGCGACGGTCGGTGACCGCATCGATCAGTACACTTGGTCACCGTGATCAAGCTGTCGAACGTGACGATGCAATACGCGAAGTCGAGCAGGCCCGCCTTGTCGGACCTGTCTTTTGAGATCGACAAGGGCGAGTTCGCGTTCCTGATCGGGCCGTCGGGGTCGGGGAAGTCGACGTTCTTCCGGTTGCTCCTCAAAGAGGACAAGCCGACGTCCGGCGAGATCGAGGTCGGCGACTTCCACGTGAACACGCTTCGCAACCGCGATGTGCCGAAACTGCGGCAGTCCATCGGCTGCGTGTTCCAGGACTTCCGGTTGCTGCAGCAGAAGACTGTCGCCGACAATGTGGCGTTCGCTCTCGAAGTGATCGGCAAACCGTCGTCGACGATCCGCGACGCGGTGCCGGAGACCCTGGAGTACGTCGGCCTGTCAGGCAAGGCCGACCGGATGCCGTTCGAGCTGTCCGGCGGTGAGATGCAGCGAGTCGCCATCGCGCGCGCCATCGTCAACCGTCCGCAGTTGCTGTTGGCCGACGAGCCGACCGGCAACCTCGACCCCGAGACGAGCGAGGGCATCGTCGAAGTGCTCGACCGGGTCAACCGTCGCGGCACGACCGTGGTGATGGCGACGCACGACCGCCACATCGTCGACGCGATGCGACGTCGAGTCCTCGAGTTCGACAACGGCAAGCTCGTCCGCAACGACCAATACGGCGTGTACGGCATCGGCTGACCGACGACTTCGCAGACTACGAGAGGCGAGCACGCATGCGCGCGAATTTCATCATCGGCGAAGTCCTCAACGGATTCCGTCGCAACATCACCATGACGGTCGCCATGATCCTGACGACCGCCATCACGCTCGGCATCCTCGGCGGCGGCATGCTGGTGATCCAGATGGCCGACAAGAGCCAGAAGATCTTCCTCGACCGCGTCGAGATGCAGTTCTTCATCAACGACGAGGTGACCGAGCGGGACCCGAACTGCTTGGAAGCGCCGTGCACGACGCTCCGGAACGATCTGGAGGCCGAGCCGGGGGTCGGGTCGGTGACCTTCATCAGCCAGGATCAGGCGTTCCGCACCGCGAAGGCGGCGTGGGAGAAGGATTCACCCGAGCTCGCCGACTTCATCCGCAAGGAGGCGTACCAGGGTGCGCTCCGCGTCCGCATGGACGATCCGGACCGGTTCGGCGCGGTCCTCGACAAGTTCTCGAAATCTCAGGGCGTCGACGGCGTCCTCGACCAGCGGGACCTGGTGAAACGCATCTTCAGTGTGCTCGACGGCGCGCGCAACGCGGCGTTCGCCATCGCGGCCGTCCTGGCGGTGGCGGCCATCCTGCTGATCGTCAACACCGTGCAGATAGCCGCCTATACGAGACGGACGGAGGTGTCGATCATGCGTCTGGTCGGCGCCACCCGCTGGTACACGCAGCTGCCGTTCCTGCTGGAGGCGGTGATCGCCGCCGTCATCGGCGCGGTGCTTGCGATCGGCGGCCTGTTTCTGGGCAAGATATTCTTCTTCGACAAAGCGCTCGAAGACCTCTACGGTGTGAACATCCTGGCGCGCATCACGAACGCGGACGTGTGGTTCGTGTCCCCGTGGCTGGTGTTGGCCGGCATCGTCTTGGCCGGCATCACCTCGTACGGAACGTTGCGCGTCTACGTCCGTGAATAACACGGGCAGTGGTGAACCGGTCCGACCGTAGGACCACCCCGACTACACCTGGAGGAGCGCAACGTGCCCAGAGAAAAGGGCAAGTCGGTGATCGCCAGCAACCGCAAAGCCCGGCACAACTACACCATCCTCGAGACGTTCGAGGCCGGCATGGTGCTGCAGGGCACCGAGGTCAAGGCCCTCCGCGAAGGCAAGGCGTCGCTCGTCGACGCATTCGCCACGATCGACGACGGCGAGGTGTGGCTCAACGCGGTGCACATCGCCGAGTACGGCAGCGGGACGTGGACCAACCACGCGCCGCGTCGCAAACGCAAGTTGCTGATGCACCGCCGCGAGATCGACAACCTGATCGGCAAGATCCGCGACGGCAACCTGACGTTGGTCCCGTTGCAGATGTACTTCTCCGACGGACATGCGAAGGTCGAGTTGGCGTTGGCTCGCGGTAAACAGGCCCATGACAAGCGGCGCGACATCGCCGAACGGACTGCCAAACGAGAGGTCGAGCGCATCGTCGGCCGTCGCGTGAAAGGCATGTGAGACCCGCCGTGACAGTGCGGGCGCGGTGCTTGGCAGTGCTGGCCGTCGTTGCGTGCGGACTGTCGGCGTCCGCGTGCGGCGCCGACCCCCGGCCCGCCGAAGAACCGACGCCGGTGCTCGGATGGGTCGTCGGCGACGGGTGCGCGACGCCGCCCGATCGGGTGCGCGCCGACGGCGACGGTATCGTCGCTCGCGGTCTCGCGGACGCCGGATACCGCTCGTTGTATGTGGTCTGCGACGCCGCGCAGGCGCCCGCCGCTCTCGATGATTCCGCGCTTCACGCTCGTCTCGACGAGCAGGGTCTGCGACTCTCGGTGATTCCGTCCAACGACGCCGACGTGAGCGCCGCGATGCGGGCCGACATCCCGTTGCCCGCGCTGCGCACCGCGATCACCCGGCATGTGATGGCGGCGCAACCGTTGGTGTTCAGCGGGGAGGCCGCTCTGCTCGACGACGCGCACATCGCGACCGTCGCTAACCGCGACGTGCTGGCGATCGGCCGCGACAGCAGGCGGACTGCGGGCGCGCCCATCAACGGCGACGACGAGCGGTTCTCGCGGGCCATCGGCTCGCAGGGGCTCATCGTGTCGTTGACCAACGGGGAGTCGGCGGCGCGCGACATGTCGTTCGATCTCGACGAGGTGAACCTCGCGGGCGACGTCGTCGCCGCGACAGACGTATGGACCGGTCGTCGGGTGCACGCGTCCGGCGGCACGATCACGGTGCCGGTGGCGTCCACCGATAGCGCGCTGCTGCGCATCGGCTGACCGAATCGATGGGTCTTCGGTGATACCGGGATGAAAGTGTCGGTCGGGTTCGTTATGATGGGGTGTCCGCTGGAAACAGGGGACACCACTCCGCTGGAAACAGGGGAGACCACCTCGGGGCCGATCGGTTTCGACTACGTGCATCGAGGTGGGGGAAGCGTGTCGGTGCAGGCTGGAGACCACCGTAAGCGTCGCAGCAAACAATTAAGCGCCGATTCCAATCAGCGCGACTACGCACTCGCTGCCTGATCAGCGAGGCTAGTCTGTCGGCCCGGTTCTAAGTTCCCGGAACCGGATGCCGGCATCAGCTAGGGGACTCACTGTCGGCGTCGGTCGCGGACGACGGCAGGACATCAAACAGCGACTGGGATCGTCATCCCGGCTTGTTCGTGAGACCGGGAGATCCAAGTAGAGACATAGCGGACTGCACACGGAGAAGCCCCACCGAAGTGACGGAGGACCCGGGTTCAATTCCCGGCGGCTCCACCCCGGCCTCCCACCTGTTAGCGCAGGTGGGAGGCTTTTTCGTTGGTTGTACTGGACGACCGTGGACGGGCGTCGCGTCACGTGCCGCCGACCGCGCGACCACGACGGGCCGCACGACCACGACGGGCACACGTGGAAGTCGGCGTGACCATAGACGTGCAGACGTCTGCAGTTGAGGTATGACGAACACAACCCCAGTCGCCATTGGAACCACAATCGTTCACGCCGGACGCCCCGAGGCCCCCGGCAAGCCCCGGTTGGGTGCCTACCTCACGTCTCGCGTCACCACGCCTTCCTGGCGGCGTCGACAGATCGACCAACGCAAGAGCCCCACCTGCTAGGCAAGGTGGGGCTCTTGTGCGTCAGTGGAGCGAGAGGCCTAGGCCAGCCCGGAGAAGACGTAGAGCAGAGCGTTGAGGACGTAGTCGTTGCCGGAGATCGTGTCCCACAGGATGCTGTCGATCATGGAGAGCCCTTCGTTAAGTCGTTTGACGTACTGCGAACAGACTAGACTAAACGGACGTCATTCGGTCTGCCGCTTGGCGAAGACTCGGAGGGCGTCCAGGTAACCCGGCACGTAGACGCTCTTCGGTGCCAGGATCGAGCGTCCGACAGTGCGGATGTCGTTGCCGCGGTACTCGATGTCGTTGCGCGTCAGCCGATGCGTTCCCTCCGGAAAGTCCTTCACCGTCAACAAGTCCGGCTCGATTCGGTCGCGGTAGACGCGTTCGGTTTCGGCGACGTCGACGGATCTGTCGCGGCCGCCGAGGAGGAGCAGCGTCGGGATGGGAACGGACGTGAGGGACGCCGTCGAATCCGAGCCCGCGTTGCGTGTGATGAACGCCCACCGGTCGGCAGCCATCGGGTCCACGTCGACATGCGAAGCCAGGTACTCGGTGTAGTCGGCCTTTCGCCGGATCAATGCCGCCCGCTTGGTGCGACGATCCACGGTGGCGGCGAGCTCTCCGGGTGAATCGCCGTCGGCCACGGCTTCGGCGCGCGCCGCGAACTCGTCTTGGCGCAGCCAGTTGATCGCAGGGTCGACGGCGATCATGAAACGGAGATCGGGGCGTGCCCGCGCGACCTCGGGGAGTACCCAGCCCGCCTGACCGAGACCCCACGCGCCGACGCGCGTCTGGTCGATGTCGTCGCGAGTATGCACCCACGCGATAGCCGAGTCGACCTCCGTCGCGCGATCGTGCATCGACTGGTCGAGCCAATCGCCGGGCGCGCCTTCCACGCCGGGCTTGTCCCACGACAACGAGGCGAAGCCTGCCTCGGCGAACGCGTCCCAGAGCGGCTTGAGGTGATCGCCGTCATCGGCGTCGACGGGGCCGTCGTCGTGGACGAAGACGACGAGCCCGTACGGTCCCTCCTCGTTGGCCGGGGTGGCGAGGATGCCGTGGAGTTCGCCGCGCGGACCGGGAATCGTCACGCGCTCCTCGTGGAACGCATAATCCTTGGCGACGAGGACCCACACGGTGACGCCCAGGACGAGGGCGACGACGGTGCCGAGTGCGACCAGCGTCAATTTCTTCCTGCGGCTCACACAGCGAGTTTAGACGGGACGTACGGGTTGACGGCTACAGGTCGCCGGCCCCTGGTCGACGTGTCGCACAGACAGAACGGCCCGCGCACCGAGGACGGTGCGCGGGCCGCGGTAGGTCACTACCGGTCTATGCCAGACCCGAGAACATGAGGCGGAGTGCGCCCAGAAGTGCGTCGTTGTTCTGCAGGGCTTCCCACAGTGCTTGATCGATCATGATGTGCTCCTGTCACTTGAAGACCGATTACCGTTGCCACGGTACCGTCGGTCACTTGAAGTTGCGAGTCCTCACGCCTCGGGATCGCCGAGAACGGTGTAGTCACCCTCCGCGTAGTGCTTGCGCACACGCTTCTTGTCGAACTTGCCGACCGAGGTCTTGGGGACCTCGGTCACGAACGACCAACGCTCAGGGATCTGCCAGCGCGGCACCTGGTCTTCCAGGTACTTCTTGTGGGCGTCGATGTCGGCGTCGTCGTCGCTGCGGACGACGGCGAGGACGAACGGACGCTCATCCCACTTCTTATCGGGGACGCCGACGACGGTGGCTTCGACGACCGCCGGGTTCGAGGCGATGATGTTCTCGAGCTCCACCGACGAGATCCATTCGCCGCCCGTCTTGATCATGTCCTTGGCGCGGTCGACGATCGTCATGAAGCCGTCCGGGGTGACCGTCGCGACGTCGCCGGTGCGCAGCCAGCCGTCGTGGAACTTCGATTCGTCGGTCACGTTGCCGTCCGGCTGGTAGTACGAGCCGGTGATCCACGGTCCGGACACTTCGAGCTCGCCCACGGCCTCGCCGTCCCACGGCTGCTCCTGGCCGTCGTCGCCGATGATCCGTGCGGCGACCGGCGACGGGAACCGCCCCTGGGTGACGCGGTAGGCGAACTCGGCCTCCTCGTCGGCTACCCCCATCGGCGGGCGGGCGACGCTGCCCAGCGGCGACGTCTCGGTCATGCCCCACGCGTGGGTGATGCGGACGCCGTATCCGTCGAACTTCTTGATCATCGCGGGCGGCACCGCTGCGCCGCCGACGACCACCTCGCGCAAGTGCGTGATGTCCTGCGGCTTCGCGTCGAGCAGGGCGGACACACCCTGCCAGATGGTGGGGACCGCGGCAGCCACCGTCGGGCGTCCCTCAGCCATCATCGTCAGCAGCGGCTCGGGCTGCAGGAAACGGTCGGGCATGATGAGCGTCGCGCCCGCCATCATCGCGGCGTACGGCAGGCCCCACGACATGACGTGGAACATCGGCACGATCGCGAGCATGGTGTCGGTGCTCGACAACCGCATGCCCATGGTCGTGGTGACGATCAGCGAGTGCAGGTAGATGCTGCGGTGTGAGTAGACCACGCCCTTCGGGTCGCCGGTGGTCCCGGAGGTGTAGCACATGACCGCAGCGTCGTTCTCGTCGATCTCCGGCCACGCGTACGTCGTCGGCTCGTCGGCGATCAGTTCGTCGAACTGGTGGACGGTGATGCCCTCCGGCGCGTCGATCGCGTCGACCGGTCCGTTGACGACAATCACGTGCTGCACGTTGGGCGTGCCCGGCAGGTACTGCGAGAGCATGGGGGCGACGGTGGCGTCGACGAAGATCACCTTGTCGTCGGCGTGGTTGATGATGAAGACGGCCTGCTCCGGCGACAAGCGCAGGTTGAGCGTGTGGAGCACGGCGCCCATCGACGGGACGCCCGCATAGATCGCCTGGTGCTCGTTGTTGTTCCACATGAAGGTGGCGACGCGGTCGCCGCGTTCGATACCGAGCTTGGCGAGTGCGTTGGCGATCTTCGCGCCGGTGTCGCCGATGTCGGAGAACGACACGTCCCGGAAGCCTTCGCCCGTCCACGTGCGAATCCGTGCTTCGGGGAAGATGCGACGGCTGTACTCGACCAGGCTCGAGATGGTCAGGGCGCCGTGTTGCATCGTGGACTGGATCATCGAGTCTCCTTCGTTTGCGCCGAGCGAGTCGGTTCGCACTTGTTTCGCCGAAAAGTGAGCGGCCTCACGCCGCTATCGACTAGTTTCCTACATTAGTCACACTTTGGTGCACCATTCCACCAAGATGGTGCGTTGTCGCCGAGGAGATGAATCGCGAGTGAAGTCCGACGAGGTGCTCGTCCTGGCGACGCGGCAGTTCGTGTCGGGCCGACGGCTCGAAGTGGGGGAGCTCGCCGCCGCGGCGGGCATCAATCGCAGCACCCTCTACCGTCGGTTCAACGGCCGCGACGGACTTCTCGGCGAAGTGATCTGGTCGTTGACCGAGATGACGATGGATGCGGCCGCCCGACGCGCCGTCGGCGTCGGCGGCGAGCGCATCGCGACGATGATGCGTGAGTTCGCGGTCCTCGCGAACAGTGCGGCGTACTTCCGCGACTTCCTGTCCCGTGAGCCCGAACGGGCGTGGCGACTAATGACGACGAAGGTCGGCGGGGTGCAGCCCCGCATCGTCGAGCGGGTTGCCGCGTTCATCGACTACGAGGTCGTCGCCGGGCGGCTCGATCCGCCGATGCCGGTGCCGGATCTGGCGCTCATCCTGGTCCGCATCACCGAGACGTTCGTCTACGCCAACGTGATCAGTGGGGAGGAGCCCGACGCGGCGAAGGTTGCGCAGTCATGCGGGGCGTTGCTCGGTGTGCGCGAACGGGTCACGCGGTGAGGGTCTCAACCAGCACTGGGACATGACTGTGCTCGACGTCCTTCGCCGCGGTCGCCAGTTCCACGTCTCCTGCCGCGGCCAGCGCACGCAGCTCGTCGAGAGCCTGTGCCGCCGGACCCGACGCGAGTTCCTCGCGATAGCGCGCGACGAAGTCGTCGTACCGGTCACGGTGTGCGTGGTACCAGGACCGCAACTCGTTCGACGGCGTCACATCCTTGAACCACCGCCCGATGCGCGGGTCGTCTTTCCTGATGCCGCGCGGCCACAGCCGGTCGACGAACACCCGGTCGGTGTTCGGCGGATCGTAGACGCGGGCGACGGTGATCACGTCGTCGACGTTACGCCACCCGCACACCCCTGCCGAGCTTGTGCGCGGGCACGCGCAGCCGACGCGCTGCGACCGCCAGGGATGCGCAGCCGATGACGACGGTGACGGCCAAGCCGATGTACCAGCTGTCTCCGACATGGCGGGCGAGCCGCTCGTCGTCGCCCGACAGCCCGGGGGTCGTCAGTGCGTCGCACCCCTCCGAGCGCACATCAGGTCCGGCACGCGCGGCCGACTGGAGGAATGCGAAGAAGCCCGCGCCACCGACGAACGGCGAGTCGTCGGGTCGGTCGATGCCCGCCGACACGACGTCCGACACGATCAGCACCGGGTTCGGAGCCAGCAGCCACCACGTGTACTCGGTGTGGTTGAACCGCTCCTCCCGTTCGTCGAGACGGCAATTGGCTTCCGAGGTAGCGTCGTCGAAGTCCCAGCCGGCGACCGTCACACGATGATTCTGTTGCGTCATCGGATAGGTCAGCCCGAACGCTATCGGCGAGCCCAGCAGAAGGAGCAGCACCGTCGCCTGGGTGAGCATCGCCGACGCGGCCGGCCGGGAGGTGAGCGAAGAGAACGCCAACCCGATCGCACAGTAGGCGCCCATGATCGCGGCGGTCACAATCATCGCGAGGATTGCGAACAGAATAGACGTGTGACTCGATACCGCACCCCAGATCAGGTACGGCAGCGCGACGCCGATCAGGGCGAGCGAAGCGAACCAGGAGCCGAGGAGCTTGCCGAGCGCCAAGTCCCACGAGGAGATCGGAGCCGCCTGCACGAGGGCGAGGGTCGCATCCCGGCGGTCACCGTTGATCGACGTCGCGCTCAACGTCGGCGCGGCCGCGAATCCGAGGAACAGCACCACGGCCAGGGTGATGTCGAGGAGGTTGGACGCCCAGTCCCGGTAGCTCTCGCCCGCGACGGCCACCGTCAGATACAGGGAGCCGAGGACCAGGACGCTGGTCAGTGCGAACAGGAGACCCGCGGTGACCTTCCAGCGAGTGGACCGGATCCGCTGACGGACTTCCAGACCGACGAGGACGGCCACTGCGTTGCGGTTCACTCCGGTCACGTCCTGTCCGCGTCGAGATCGAGATAGGCCTGTTCGAGTCCGTTGCCGAGTCGGGTGAACTCGGCGACCGGTGTGCCCTGTGCGACATAGTGTGCGAGGTAGGCGGCCGCGGCCGCATCGTCAGCGAGTTCGATGAAGACCGCCTGATCGGTCGGCTGGTTCACCAGTCGGACCCGCCACCGCCGCGTGGTCGAGGCCGCGGATGGCCGCGTACGTCCGCCGGTCATCATCACGACGTCGTCGACCATCTCTTCGAGTTCGCCGAGGATGTGCGAGGACACGAGGACGGCGGCGCCCGCGTCGGCGACGGCCCGCAGCTGTCCGCGGAGCTCGATGCGCGAGCGCGGATCCATGCCGGACGCGGGCTCATCGAGCAACAGGATCCGTGGGTGGTTGACCAGCGCGCGGGCCAGGCCGAGACGCTGCTTCTGCCCACGGGAGAGGCCGGACGCCGGATGGTCGGTGAACTCGACGAGATGGACTTGGGCGAGCAGATCGCGGGCCCGCTGATCGGAGGTCGCTCGGTCGGCTCCGTTGAGTCGGCCGAACGCGACGAGGATCTCGCGCGGCGTCAACGACTCCCACGTCCCGAACACGTCGGGCATCCACCCGATGCGGCTGCGCATCACCTGCGGGTCGGCGACGCCGTCGCCCGTCGCGATGACGCCGCGGTCGGGGGCGAGTAGCCCGGCGAGCATCAACAGCAGCGTGGTCTTGCCCGCACCGTTGGGCCCGACGAGGCCGGTGATCCGCCCCGGGTGCAATGCGATGTCGGCGTGGACGACGGCGTGGTGCGCGCCGAACGATCGTGCGAGGCCGACGCCCGTCAGTGCGGGCGGCGGCGTGGTCATCCGGTCACGCTGTCGCGTACGCGGGCACGCTCGAGCGCATGTGAGACGAACGAGAGCGCTTCGCCGTGCCAGAAGCCGATGTGATCGAGCATCGGATGGCCTCCGCCGGGCACCGGCACGTAGGTGGCGTCGAGGCCGCGCGCGGCGAGCTCGGCGATGCCCTTCGCGGTGCGCTTGGGCCGCGTGACGGTGTCGGATTCACCGTGTATCGCGACGACTCGCGCCTCGTCGCGGATCTGACGCCAGTCGGCGAACTGCCACCACGGCGCCAGCGCGAGGATGTCGGTGACGCGGTCGTCGTCGCCGAGCTGCGCGGCGATCCGGCCGCCCATCGAATGCCCGATCACGGCGACCGGGACGTCCGGGTAAGCGCGGGCGAGCTGTTCGAGATCGTTGCGGGCGTACGGCATCGGGCTGGCTTGGTCGCCGTTCCACCCGTACACGCGGTAACGGGACTGGCGGACGCGCACGCGTGCGCCGAACGCGGCCTGAATGGACGCGGTGAACGGGTACATGCGCAGTGCCGAGCTCTGCAACGTCGAGAACGGGCGGTAGCTGAAGTCGGTGCCGCCGGGCAGGACCAAGACGGCCAGCTCGGGCCCCGGTATCGACAAGTGCATGAATTCCCCCACATCCGGTGATCGCCTCGCCCCCGACAATAGCCAACTCCCGGTGGCAGAATCGTTCGCATGCCGCACCCGAGAGCTGGAACCCCCGCCCGCGCCGACGACCTGATCGACGTCGCAGCCGTCGAGAACGCGTACTACGAACGCACTCCCGACGTGCAGGATCCGGGGCAGCGGGTGGTGTTCGGGACGTCGGGCCACCGCGGCGCGAGCCTGGCCGGGTCGTTCAACGAGGCACACGTCCTGGCGATGACGCAGGCCATCGTCGAGCATCGTCGACGTGCGGGGATCGCCGGGCCGGTGTTCATCGGCTTCGACACGCACCTGCTGTCTAAACCGGCGTGGCGGTCGGCGATCGAAGTGCTCGTCGGCAACGGGGTTCCCGTGTTCACCGCCGTCGACGACGATTACACGCCGACGCCTGCGGTGAGCCGCGCCATCCTGCGGTTCAACGCGGAGAATCCCGGCGTACAGGCCGACGGGATCGTGGTGACGCCGTCGCACAACCCGCCCGCGGAGGGCGGGTTCAAATACAACCCGCCGAGCGGCGGCCCAGCCGACACCCCGATCACGACGCCGATCGCCGAGCGCGCCAACGAGATCCTCGCACGCGGACTGCGCGATGTGCAGCGTGTCCGGTTCGAGGAGGCGAGGACGTCCGACCTGGTGATCGACTACCCGTTCTCCGGCGAGTATGTGACCGCGTTGGGCGACGTCGTGAATCTCGCGGCCATCAGCGCGGCGGGCGTCGAGATCGGCGCCGACCCGCTGGGCGGCGCGTCCGTGAACTACTGGTCGGAGATCAAGGACTTCTACGGGCTCGACTCGATGACGGTGGTGAATCCGACGGTCGATCCGGCGTTCGGGTTCATGACGCTCGACACCGACGGCAAGATCCGGATGGACTGTTCGTCGCCGAACGCGATGGCGTCGCTGATCTCCCGCCGCGACGAGTTCGACATCGCCACCGGCAACGACGCCGACGCCGACCGTCACGGCATCGTCACCGGGGATGCGGGTTTGATGAACCCGAACCACTATCTGGCGGTTGCCGTCGACTACCTGTTCTCGCATCGGGACGGCTGGAGTGTCGACGCCGCCGTCGGTAAGACGCTGGTGTCGTCATCGCTGATCGACCGCGTGGTGGCCGGGCTCGGCCGCAACCTGATGGAGGTGCCGGTCGGCTTCAAGTACTTCGTCGACGGGCTGCTCGACGGGTCGGTCGCGTTCGGCGGCGAGGAGAGCGCCGGAGCGTCGTTCCTGACGTTCGGCGGTGCGCCGTGGTCGACCGACAAGGACGGGATCATCATGAATCTGCTCGCGTCGGAGATTCTCGCGGTGACGGGCAAGACCCCGTCGGAGCGGTATGCCGAGCTCGCCGAACAGTTCGGCGAGTCGGCCTATGCGCGTATCGACGCGCCCGCCGACCGCGAACAGAAGTCGCGGCTGGGTGCGTTGACGGCGAGCCAGGTGTCGGCGACCGAGTTGGCGGGGGAGTCGATCACCGCGGTGCTCACCGAGGCTCCGGGGAACGGCCGCGCGATCGGCGGTCTCAAGGTGACGACCGAGAACGCGTGGTTCGCGGCCCGCCCGTCCGGCACCGAGGACGTCTACAAGATCTACGCCGAATCGTTCCTCGGCTCCGACCACCTCGCCCGCGTCCAAGAGCAGGCCCAGTCGCTCGTCGACTCCGTCCTGCGCTGAGTCCTTCCGCCCCCCCGGCTAGAGTCGACTCCGTGGCCAAGAGCAGCGAACGCACCGACTCCAAATACGAACCGCAGGCGACGTCGAGCATGACGTCGTACATCTTGATCGGCGTGGGCGTCGTGGTGGTCGTCGTCCTGGTGGTCGGCGGATACCTGTGGCAGTCGAACAAGACGTATCCGCCGGTCGACGACAAGGTCCTCGCGGAGAACGCGGCGTTCATCGTCGGCGAGCGGACGGCGCCCGAGACCATCGACGTGTTCGAGGACTTCCATTGCCCGCACTGCAAGGAGTTCGAAGAGAGCTCTGGCGCGGCGATCCAGGCGAAGGTCACCGAGGGTACGGTCCGCGTCCGCTACCACATGCTGAACTTCTTGGACGGCGAGTCGGATTCCGGCGACTTCTCGTCGCGGGGTGCGGCCGCGATCCTGTGCGTCGCCCGCAACGACGATCGGGACGCCTTCTGGAAGCTGCATTCGGCGTTGTTCGCCAATGCAGGCGGTGATCCGTCGAACGCGGAGATCGCGAAGCTCGCCGCCGATGCGGGGGCCGGCCCGGCCGCGCAGAAGTGCATCGCCGACGGCGAACTGGTCGACGAGGCGCGTTCGATGGCCGACGAGTCGAGCACTCAGCTCGCGAACTCGAACGACGGGAACGTCGGCACGCCGAGCGTGCTCTCCGCAGGCACCCAGGTCGACGGCATCTTGGACGGTCCGGCCTGGCTCGACGAACTGATCGCGAACCCGCCGAAGTCCTGAGCACTCACACGGCGAGCGGTCCGTCAGTCGTCGTGATCGGCGGGGTGTATCCGTCGGGTTCGCCCTCGAACATGGCGGAGAGGACGAAGGCGTCGCTGCGCGAGCATTCCCAGTCCTCGCGCCACGATTCGGGCGGATCGGTCAGGAGTTGTCCCGGGCTGAGCCACTCGTAGAGCTCGACATACGTCTTCGATTCGTTCGGTCCGACAGTCCGCACCAGCATCGACGCGTTGAGATCGCCGAAGCTGTCGAGACCCATCGACGCGATGAGCTGCTTGGCGTTGTCGACGACGTTGCGTTGCAGGTTGTAGACGCGTGTGGTCTTGTCGTCGACGTCGAGTGCTCGTGCCCGTCGCGGGTCTTGCGTGGTGACGCCGACCGGACACTTGTTGGTGTGGCAGGCCTGGGCTTGGATGCAGCCGACGGCCATCATCATGGCGCGGGCAGCCAGCGTGAAGTCGGCGCCCTGGATGATGCGTTTGACGATGTCGACGCCGTTGGTGACCTTGCCGGATGCGCCGACCCGGATCTGGCCGCGGAGCCCGGTGCCGACGAGCGCGTTGTGCACGGTCATTAGGCCTTGCGTCAACGGCATGCCGACGTGGTCTTCGAACTCGACGGGTGCGGCTCCGGTGCCGCCTTCGGAGCCGTCGACGATGATGAAGTCGGGTGCGATCCCGGTCTTGTTGATCGCTTTGCAGATCCCGAGGAACTCGCTGCGCGAGCCGACGCACAGTTTGAACCCGACGGGTTTGCCGTCGGACAGGTCCCGCAGTTGCCCGATGAACTCGCACAGTCCTTCGGGGGTGTGGAACCGATTGTGCGACGGCGGTGACACGACGGTCTTGCCTACGGGCACGCCACGCATCTGCGCGATCTCGGCGGTGACCTTCGGGCCCGGCATCACGCCGCCGAGGCCGGGCTTGGCTCCCTGGGACAGTTTGATCGAGACGCATTTGACGGACGGCGCCTTCACCTTCTGGGCGAACGTTTCCGGGTCGAACTGGCCGTCGCTGGTCCGGCAGCCGAAGTAGCCGGTACCGATCTCCCAGATGAGGTCGCCGCCCGGCTGCAGGTGGTACGGGCTCAGGCCGCCTTCGCCGGTGTCGTGGGCGAACCCGCCGCGGGCCGCCCCACCGTTGAGGGCGAGGACCGCGTTGGCGGACAGCGCGCCGAAACTCATGGCGGACACGTTGTAGAGCGCCATGTCGTACGGCTGGGTGCATGCCGGGCCGCCGATGCGTACACGCGGAGTACCCGCGGGTGCGGGTTTGGCTGCGATGGAATGTCGGACGAACTCGGAGCCGATCTTGTTCACGTCGCGTTGAGTGCCGAACGGGTCGACGTCCTTGATGTCCTTGGCCCGCTCGTAGATGGTGCTGCGTGTGTTTCGGTCGAACGGTGTGCCGTCGGTGTTTCGTTCGATGAAGTACTGCTGGATTTCTGGCCGGATCGATTCGAGGAGGAATCGGAAATGTCCTAGTACCGGGTAGTTCCGCAAGATGTTGTGCCGGTGCTGCAGCAGGTCGTACACACCGATGACGGCCACCGCCACCAGGGGGACGCTCAGAAACAACCACCAGGGAGAGAGCCAGAAGACGAGGAGCAGCGACGCGGCCGAAACGACCCAGAGAGCGAGTACTGCGAACCATCGGATCATGAGAAGTCGGACCTCCGTTGTCGTCGATCACGGACGGGGCCGGGGCCGACCGTCCCACTCGCCGCCAGACTACGACGTTCTCGTGGCCAGGTCTTGCATAAGGCAACCCTGAAGGAAGTGACCAGCGGATTTGGCCGCCGTTTACGCGGTGGGGTAGGTTAGCTACCGCACCCGGAGACCGGGTACAACCGAATACGGGGCTATGGCGCAGCTGGTAGCGCACCACACTGGCAGTGTGGGGGTCAGGGGTTCGAGTCCCCTTAGCTCCACTCACGAGAAACCCCCTCCGACCTGCATCGGAGGGGGTTTCTTTATGCTCTGGCATCGGCACCGAACGGGCGCGTGTTCCTAACTTGTGCCTACGGCTTTCGATAGGACGTCGGCCGCGGCGCTCAACCGCTCATCCGTCACGCGGCCGTAGATCGCCTGCGTCATCCGCTCGCTGTGGCCGTGCCACGCCGCAACCACATCGGCTGGAACACCCGCCTCACGCATCCGCGACACCGACGAGTGACGGAGATTCCGCAGGGTGATCGGACGCAACCCGAGCTCCTTCGTTATCTGCTGAAACTGGTTGCTGTAGGTACGGACGGGCATCGGTGTCCCGTCCTCGCGGCACACGAGGAAATCCGTCTCCGCGAACGCCTGACCTAGCGCCAGGCGCTCCTTCTGATGCGTTCGGCGCATCGCCTTCACAATCGCGAGTTCGCGCGCAGGGATCGGCAACGAGCGGGCGCTACGCGGGTTCTTCGGGTCATCGGTGACATCGTGCCCGTTGACATCTACGCGGGCACGCTCGATCTGCAACGTCGCGGCGGTCAGGTCGAAGTCGCCCCACTGCAGGCCTCCGACCTCTTCGCGCCGCAGACCGAGGAGCGTGAGGGCGTAGCAGCCACCGAGACGATCACCCGCCACGCGGGATAGGAACCCGTCCATCTCGGTCGGTGTCCAGACGTCATCGTCATCGAGCGCGACGACAACCTTCTGCGCGGGAACGTCGAGGAACTCAGACGGGTCGTGGCTGATCCACCGCATCCGCTTGCAGTGGACGAACACAGATTGCGTGCTGACGATCGCGCGGCGCTTAGTCGCGGGCGCGAGAGGACGCGTCGGGATCGGCTTCCCGTCCTTCGTGTGGCGTGGCTTCGTCGACATCGTGAGAGTCCAGTCAACGAGGAGCTCCGGCGTGATCCTCTGCAGCGGTACATCGCCGAACGATCGTCGCGCGTACGCGAGCGATTCACGGTCGGCGCGCACCGTGTTCGCGCGGGTACTGTCGTCGGCGTCGCGGACGGTCAGCCAGTGATCGGCGGCGTCGGAGAACGTGCGCTCGCTGCGTGCGGCCCACGACTTCTCCGCCCACTTCTGCCGTTCGGCGTGGACCCAGTCGCGTGCTTCCTGTTTTCGATCGAAGCGCTTCGCGGGTCGGACTTGTTTCCCGGTGACCGGGTCGATCCCGAGTGTCGGCCGTGCGAGCCAACGTCCGTTCGGCTGCTTGCGGATCGAATCGTCGGCGCGTTCAGCGCGCTCCTTCCCACTCATCACGCGACCTCGGCGTCATCATCGAGTGCGGTCGCAATGACAGCGAGTTCGTCAGGGCTGAGTGATTCCACAAATGCTGTGAGCATCGGGACATCGACCCACAGTTCGTCGGCGACCTCTGGTGCGTGTCGTGTCCAGCGAAGAGCATCGATCAGTTGGTCGAGTGCGATGAGTCGGCGCGCCGCTGTGCGTTCGACGAGAGCTTCTTCGCGCGCGAGGAGGATGCTGTCGGAGGGTGTAGGCCCGCGTTCGTGGTGGACAAGCTCATGCGCCAGCGTGCAGCGCCGCTCCGCCGATGACAGGAGTCGAGCGTTTATCTCGATGCGGTCTCCGTACATCTGTCCGCGCTGTCCGTCTGGCAGGTGGTCGACGAACACGATGTCGACGTCGGGTAGCCGATCGCGGGCGTCCCGCCACGGGTGATACATCATGCGGTTGCTTCTTTCGTTCCTGCACCCATGAGCGGTGCTGTCAGCAGTTGTCGAGGTTCCACTTCCCGTTAATGAAGGTCCACGTCTGAGGGGCCATCGTCCCCTTGTTGTCGTAGGACTTTGAGACGACCGTGGCTGTATCGCCGTTCATCGTGATCAGGTAGGTCGGATCACCGGAGAAGTCGCGACCGGAGTTAGCGCCGTAGGCCTCTTCGATCATCGTCGCGAGGGCTCCGCGGGTCGTCTGTTGCTGGCAGCGTGGGGACTGGTAGTCGAACGCTTTGTCCCAGTCGTGGCCTTGCGGCACTGTCTTGTAGAAGTCGGCGAGCCGTGCGCGTAGCGCTGTCTCACTATTCGGGGCGGCAGAACTCTCGGCAACCGATGTCGACGTCGATGGGGGAGCGCTCGGACTGGTATCGCTGTCGTCGCTTCCGCAGGCTGTCAGGGCGAGCGCGACGGCGATGACGGCTACGGCTGGGATGGATCGCATTGTGTCTCTTCTCATTTGGTGTTGTGGACGTGAAGCGGACAATAGCGGTCACCGCCGACACATCTGAGGTACTTGTCGGTCGATCGAACTAGTCGTCGTCCGGTCCGACCTGTGATTCTTCCCCCATCCCTTCGAGGCGGTCGTGAAGAGTCTCCCCCGGTGAAGGGGTTTCAAACCGTCGCGCGGCGTACAGCATCTGACCGGGTTGTGTGGCGTCGTCTGGTCGAGCGTCATTCAGGATCGATTCGATCCTGGCGTCGTCGCCTGCACGGTGCGCCAACACCAGAGCCCTCATTCGCTGTCGGTGCTCACTCTCAACGCGCAGTGCGTCCGCACCCACATCGGACTCGGCGAGTTTCCGGACTTCGGAGGACATTCCTTCCAGCGTGCCCTCAAGCAACTCAAGGTCTCCGGTTGAGAGCATGTCGACTGCTTCATCTGCTAGGTCGACCAACTGGAGGTATCTACTCACGCGTTGGCTGAACTCCTCAGCGCGTCGAGTCGCCTCCGCGCGGGTGGCGGTCTTCCATATCGCAGCCCGCTCCTCTGGGGTTTGCTCACTGGGAGGCTTGTCCCTCGCGCGTAGTACAGCGAGCAAGCGCGACGACTGCCCGCCGGTGTCGATTGGCTGAGGGTCTCGACCTTCCA
This sequence comes from Gordonia liuliyuniae, assembly GCF_021739025.1. Taxonomy (GTDB): domain Bacteria; phylum Actinomycetota; class Actinomycetes; order Mycobacteriales; family Mycobacteriaceae; genus Gordonia; species Gordonia liuliyuniae. The sequence continues at coordinate 573,425 of NZ_JAKKOT010000003.1, forward strand.
GCACTGCATCGACGCTCCCCGGAGTCCAGTGGAGGGCAGTCTCGATTGCCGAGTATGCCTTAGCACCAAGGCGGCGTTTGCCGTTCTCCAAGTCTGTCAGCACTCGGTAGCTCAAGTCCACGTTCGAGGAGAACTCTTCTCTGGTTGGCCAGCCGCGGACTCGGCGTCGAGCGACAACGAGTCGCCCAAGTCGTTCCAGGTCTGTTTCTGGTTCCATGCCTCTCATCATGCAGAAACGTCCGGAAACATTCAAGAAGAGTTCCCGTTTATTCGGCCCGTCTACTGGGGTGCGTAGGCAGCAGCGGCCAGCGTAAGCAGGGTCGGCGACCTGCGAGTATGAATAGAAGTGGAATATAAACGGCACTGGGTGTTGACAAGTTCCAGTAAGTTTCCTAGCTTGGTGGCATGGAAACGGAAGTCATTCATGTGAATGCGTCTCCGAGCGTGGCCGGAGACGAAATGAAACACATAGGCGCGGTGATCACTTCGCTACGAGAGGCATACGGGTGGCGATTGGGGAAGTTCGCGGAAGCGATCGAAACGACTCATTCGCACCTGTCGAACATCGAAGCGGGCCGAAAGCGATGCACGCCCGAAATGGCCCGGCGAATCGCGGACACCCTAGGTGTTCCGCTCGCAGCGATCACCACCGGCCGACCCGTGGAGGAGATCGCATGAGCACGGACCTGATGCTCGACCTATCCGATGCTGACCTGTCGCCGTTCGACGCGATCAAGCAGACGCACCCCGACGGCACCGAGTTCTGGTCGGCGCGCGACCTGCGGCGAGTCACGGAGTACAGCGCGTGGGAGAAGTTCAAGAACCCCTTGACGCGGGCGATGGCGTCGGCGCGCAACCAGGGCATCGAACCCGATGAGGTTTTTCGCCGATCGGTGAAGAACTCAGGACAAGACGGAGGACGTCCCGCTGAGGACTTCGAGCTGACCCGTTTCGCGGCCTACCTGACGGTCATGAACGGCGACCCGAACATGCCCCGTATCGCGGAGGCTCAGGCGTACTTCGCGATCCGTACCCGTGAAGCCGAGACCCGGCATGCCGTGCCCGCGTTGCAGGGTCCGGAACTGATTGCCGCCGCGCTTATCGAATCACAGAAGGTCCTCGAACAGCGCGAGACCCGGATCTTCCAGTTGGAGCGGAAAGTCGTCGTCGACGCCCCGAAGATCGCCAAGTCTGATGCGCACACAGCGTCTGATTCGGCCATCCACCGGCAGGCCTTCGCCCGCGAGGTTCAGGCATGGGGAACCAAACAGGGCATCAACGTCCTTCAGGACCACGTGTACGAGCTGCTGCGCCGCAAGGGGATGACGATCGGTGGTGAACGCTCCGATCGTGACCATGCGACGTCGCACGCGGTCAAGGCCGGGTGGGCGTGGACGAAGAAGGACGTCAAGAACGGGCACGCCACCGCCACAACCTACCTGTACCCGAAGGGGCAGGACATCGCATGGAAGTGGGTGATCGCTCACGTCGATCAGTACGGAACCCTCGCACCGCAGGCGGTCACCAAGTGAGCCCGCTCCGCCTGTACCGAGTTCGAGTCATGAGCTTCCCCGAGGGGTCGCACGAGGTTGTGAGTCACAGCGATGACGGTTTCGAAGAGACGTATCTGATTCCCGTCGAGGGCTGGGCTCCACCGGGATGGCGACCGGAGGGCAACTACGTCGAACTGGTCGGTACCCGCGAGTTTGTCTGGCCGACAACCCGGAAAGTCTACCACTCGCGCAGCACCGCGAAAAATCGTGCTGACCTCCTCGAATCGTACGGCGCGACTGCCGTTATCGAACGATCCAACCCCATCATCTGGCCCGACACGGAGGCACCATGACCAACAACCTGATCGCTGCACGACTGCGTATCGCTGCAGCCCGCGAGGAATACCTCGCCGATCATCCACTCGACCCGCACGAGAAGGCGCTGATGGGGCATGACCTCGACGGGATGCCCGCCGGGTTCATCACGGTGCCGGACTTCGGCCACATGCAGATCGTTGCCGCGAAGCTCGGCACTGAGTACCTCGCGATCTGCCACGACGAGGACTCCGTCGAAGAATGGATCACCTTGGTTCTCAAGCTCGCCCAGTCTCCCGAACTCGCGGGAATCATGTTCGCGAACGTCTTCCGCGGAATGGACCTGCTCATTGGTTCGATCATCGAACGGGCTGGGCTCACGAACGCGATGGCTGGCATCGCCGTGGAGGGATGGGGTAAGGACTTCTCCGACTTCGAGGACGAGTCATGAGCAGCAACGTCGTCGAACTTCATCCCGGACCAGTCGAAGCCGTCGAGCAGCTTTTGACTGTCGACGACCTCGCTACGGTCCTGCAGAAAACCCGGAAATCCATCTACTACCTGCGCGACACCGGTGTGCTCCCGCCAGCGGTGAAGGTCGGCCAATCGCTCCGCTGGCGATCCTCGGCGATCAACGCGTGGCTCGCCGAACTTGAGGAGAAGAACGCATGACGACGAACCTGACTGAAGCTGGCACTCGCCGCCGTATGAGCCCCGCGGCCAGGGCGCTGCTCGCTCGCGTCGAAGCGCGCCGCGCACGGGAGCGGGCGGCCGGTATCACGCACGCAGGGCCGAGTGCGACACAGGTCGCGGAACTCGCTGAATTGATGAAGCCGGGTCGGGGACGCGCTGAACGTCCCGACGGGTAACCAGCCCTACGACCCGACTCCGGTGCTCGAAGAAGTGAGCACCCACGATTCTACCGACCCCCTGCCTTACCCAGTTCAAACCAGGTAGCGGAACAACCGCTACTTATCCACTCGAAGGAGAAGCACATGCGACCCGAGAACCACTCCGACCTCCCGAGCTACCAGACCGAATCCGTCGAAGTAGCGTCCGTCGACCTCGACCTCGTCGCCGGTGTGCCCGGAGCCGTCGCCGCATACGGCGCGTTCCTCGACACCCTCCACGGCGTCCCCGGCATCACCGTCAAGCGCAACCGCGTCACCGCGGACCGCACCGATAGCGAACTCGACGGGTTCCTCCGCTCTGAGCAGCGCGCATGGGACACCGGGCGCGAAGCCTACGAGAAGTGGATCGACGGCGGTATCGCGCCGTCCAGCCAATACGTGTGGGCGGCGTACCTCCGCGCCGAAGGCATCAGCGCCCCGGCCGATATGGAGTACAGCGCGTGACCGCGTCGTTCAAGCCGTCGACCGGCTGGAATCCGTACGAGATGCACGCTCGTCTCCTCCCGACCCCGGAAGACGAAACGAGTTGGCTGCTGCAGCGCCGCGAGGGTATCGGCGCATCCGACGCCGCCGCCGTGCTCGGTCTCGACAAGTACTCGACCGCGTATTCGGTGTGGCTCGACAAGACCGGCCAGGTGCCGTTGTCCGCCGCGGTGAACGAGGCGATGGAGCTAGGGCACATTCTCGAACCCATCATCCGTGACACTGCCGCCCGCCGCCTTGGCTTCGAGGTCCGCACCATCGGCGGTCTGCAGTCCCGCACCCACGACTGGTTCCGGGCATCGCTCGACGCCGTCCTTCTGGTCCCCGACGACGGGCCGATCCCGTTGGAGGTGAAGAACACCTCGCAGTTCCTCGCCGAGCAGTGGGCCGACGACCAGGTGCCCGACCGCGCCGAACTGCAGGTGCAGCACCAGCTCGGCGTCTCCGGGGCGCCGTACGGGTACGTCGCCGGGATGATCGGCGGGTCGCGCATCGTGACCCGCCGCGTCGACCGCGACCAGGAGTTGATCGACTACCTGATCGCGGAGGAGGCGGCACTGTGGGCGCACGTCGTCGACGGGACTCTGCCGCCGGTTGTGTGGCGCGACAGCGTGAACACGATCCTCGCCTCCGCCGGACGGCCGGACAGTAAGACGCTCGTCGTCGCGGGGGAGCAGGCACACGAGGTTCGTCGCTGGCTCGACAAGTACGCGGCCGCCACCGCCGACGCGAAGGCCGCCGACGAAGCCAAGAAGGAGGCCCGCAACAACCTCGCCCAGCTCGCGCACGGCCACACCGAAGTCGTCGAGGAGACCGGCGACATAACGCATGTGCTGTTCCGCCTGCAGCGCGGAGGGTTCGCGGCCAAGCGGTTCGTCGACGAGGAGCCAGACCTCGCCCCGTTGTTCATGCACAAGATCGAGACCGTCGACACCGCCGCACTGAAGAACGAAGACCCCGACCTGTACCGCCGGTTCCAAGCCGTGTCGGTCCGCATCCCGAAAGGCAAGAGCGCGTGAACGGCGAATGGATCAAGGGGCGACGTCACGCCCTCGGCATGAAGCAAGCGGAGTTCGCCGAACTCGCCCGCGGCTACGGGCTGCCGTGGAGCCAGGCGACCCTCTCACGCATCGAGTTGGGCGGCCGCGGCATCCGGTTCGACGAACTGCTGCCGCTCGCGAAGACACTCGGCATCACCGTCGAGGAACTACCCGGTATCGCCCCGGCACCCGCCGCGGCCCCCGGCAGCGACTTCGACGAGTTCATCGAACTCGACACCTCGGCCGCCCCGCCCGCGGCCCCCGATACCGCCGTCGACCCGACGGCACTCCGCGTCGAGCTGCTGCGCATCGCAGAGCCGTACGCGGACAGCGCCGGAGACCTCATCACCGTCGCCACCATGTTCGAGCAGTACGTAACGAAAGGACACTGACCAATGGCTCAGGACTTGAAACAGCGCGCCATGAGCGCCCCCGCACAGAACGGGCCGAAGCCCATCGCGGCACAGATCGGAGATATGGAGCGGGCGTTCCAGCTCGCCATGCCGAAGGGCACCGAAGCCGCGCAACTCATCCGCGACGCGCAGACGTGCCTCCGGCAGACACCGCAACTCACCGAGTGCGAACCGTCGACCGTCCTCGGTGCACTCATGACGTGCGCGCAACTCGGCCTCCGCCCCGGCGTGCTGGGGCAGGCGTACCTCCTCCCGCTGTGGAACGGGAAGACCCGCCGCCGCGAAGCGCAACTCATCATGGGCTACCAGGGCCTCGTCGAGCTGGTGTACCGCAGCGACAGCGTCAACATGGTCGCCGCCCGCACCGTCCACGAGAACGACGAGTTCATGTACGAGTACGGACTCGCCGAAGATCAGCTCATCCACCGGCCCCCGATGACCGGGCCGCGCGGCGACGTCGTCGCGTTCTACGCGATCGCCCGCATGAAGGGCGGCGGCTACGCCATGACCGACGTGATGAGCCGCGCCGACATGGAGCAGCACCGCGACAAGTACGCAATGGCGAAGAAGAAGGACGGCACCGTCGTCGGGCCGTGGGTCACCCAGTTCGTCGAGATGGGGAAGAAGACGATGGTCCGGCAGCTCGCGAAGATGCTGCCGAAGTCGCCGGAGGTTGTGCGCGCCATGACCCACGACGGCGCGGTCCGCGTCGACTACACCCCGGCCGGAGTCGACGCCCAGCCCGACTACATCGAAGGCCAGTCCGAGGACGTCACCGAACCGCCCGCCGCGGCCCCCGTCGACCGCGACTCGTTGGAGGCCGCGGTGCTCGCAGGGATGGACGAGGCCGGAATCACCGACGTCGCCGACTTCCTCTCCAAACAGTTCGGCGACCAGATCGCGGGCGTCGGCGAACTGTCCGACGAAGAACTGCAGGGCACCCTCACCGCCCTCGCCAACAAGAAGAAGGAGCAGTAACCCATGACCATCACCCACCTGCAGGTCGCCCGCCTGATCGGGCAGCGGAAAGCGTGCCGCGGCGACAGCAACCACTCGCCCCGCTGTAAGCGGTGCGCCCGCGGCCGCGCCACCACCCACCGACCCACCAAGCCCGCCAATGGCTGAGGAGTGGAGGCCCGTCGTCGGGTGGGAAGGCTACTACGAAGTCAGTGACCAGGGGCACGTTCGCAGCGTCGAGCGGACCGTTGAGTTCTCCGACGGAACGACCCGCACCTACAAGTCCAGGACGCGGAGCGACGGACCGCACGGCACGCAGGGGCACCGCGGAGTCGGACTCTGGCGTGACGGCGCGATCACCATGCGGACGGTGCACAGTCTCGTGCTCGAAGCGTTCGTTCGTCCGCGGCCGGACGGGATGCACGCCTGCCACGCCGACGGAGACCCCGCGAACAACACCGTCGGGAACCTCCGCTGGGATACCCCATCGGCGAACCAGTTCGACAAGGTCCGGCACGGCAATCACCACCACGCACGGAAGACCCACTGCAAGCAGGGGCACCCGTACGACGAGGCGAACACGATCGTCCGTCCGGGGCGCGGCCGTGGTTGCCGCGCCTGCAAGAACGAGTCAAGCCGAGCGGGCAATGCGCGCCGCCGGAAAATGGAAAGGGAATCAGTATGAGCAAGGTTACGAAGTTCAACGGCGAGGGCGGGACGAGCGAAGGCCTCTACCTCCACAAGTACAGCGGTGGGGGAATCGACCAGTTCAGTTTCCCGTCGGGAGACCCGCACCTGCACATCGGTGACACGTTCTCGATGAACGTCCGCGTCGAGCTGAAGGCCGTCGTCTCCGACCGCACGAACGAAGGCCCCCGCGAGATTCTGCAGTTCCGGGTCGTCGACTCCGCACCGCCGAAGTTCGTCGCCCGCGCCGACGGGCAGGACCCGAACCAGACGTCGATCGATGACGTCGAGGACCGCGACGGCGGCACCTATGGCGACTACACGCCGCCGCCGTTCGACCCGGCACAGAAGGACGGACTCGACCCCGAGGCCGCCGACGACACCGACGACGGACGCCCGAACGACAACCCGTTCAAGGTCGTACAGCCGTGACCGTCTCCGCCGCCCCCGACATAACCGTCTGCCCGGTCTGCCTGCAGCTCGTGCAGGCACGGAAAACCGTGTGGGCGCATTACGACACCGCCGGGAATCTGTGCGTCATGACGGGCCGCAGACCTGTCGGGGGTCTGGCGGAGGCGAACACCCGATGAGCAAGCCCGGGCCCAAGCCGACCCGGAAACGGTTCGACTGGCTGGCTACCCGCCTCGCGGCAGAGACCGTTCTCTGCCGCGAGTGCGGGGCCGCCCCCGGCACCACCTGCCACGGCCCCACCGGAGCGAAACTCTCCGACAAGGCCGCCCACCTACCCCGAATCGAGGACACGATCTAACCATGACTTGGTTCAAAGTCGACGACAATCTCGCCTTCCACAAGAAGACGTTGGAGGCCGGAAACGCGGCGATGGGTCTATGGGTCCGGGCCGGTTCGTGGTGCGGAATGAACCTCACTGACGGTGTGATCCCGCGACGAATCGCACGCCAGATGGGTACCAAATCGCAGATCACTTGCCTTCTAAACGCTCAGCTCTGGCACGAGCATCCCGACGGCTATTCGTTCCACGAATGGTCCGAGCGGCAACCCTCCAAGGTCGACGTCGAAGCGGACCGCGCTGAGACCCGTAAAAGGGTAGCTGAGCACCGTAAACGTAAGCGTGAGGAGAAGGCGCGGGCCGCGGAAAATAGGGCGAGCAAGCCAGAAGGTAACGGTGTTACTGGGCGGGGTAGTAACAGCGTTACAGGCGACGGGCGTAACGCTGTTAGTAACAGTGCCCACGCGCGCGCGGTTGCCCGACCCGACCCGACCCGTAACTACTTACCTCCTAACGCTGCTGCTGCTAGTTCCGTAACGCGAGGCGACGGCGAGCAGCCGCAACCGAGCACCCGATTCGCCGACGGCACGATGATCCCGCCCGAACCCGAACGCGACGACGAACCCCCGACGCTCGTCCCCGTCCCGGACTGGACACCCGAGTTCGTCGAGACCGCCGCCCGCCCCACACGCACCCCCGAACCCACCGACTCCGCCAAGACCCTCGTCCGGCTCCACATCGGCCAAGGCATCCCCCGAGCGGTCAAGCGGCAACTCGCCGAACAGGTCGACCGCCTCGGCCGCGAACGCGGCATCGACCGCGCTGACGTCGAGGCCGGACTCGCCGAGTGGGCGCGCCGCCCCGGAGCCGGGCCACGCCTCCTCCCGAACCTCGTCGCCGACGCAGCACGAGCACGCACCGCCCCCGCAGCCAGCCGCCGCCCCTCCACAACCGACGACCGCATGGCAGCGATCCAAGCCCTCAAAACCGCGACACCCACCCAGCCGAGAAGGGAACTCGAATGAGCATCGACCACGACCAGACCGTCGACCTGCTGACCGTCATCGCCGCCTACGACCGCCGCACCGTCGGCAAAGGCGACATCGCCGCCTGGCACGAAGCGGCACGCCGCATCGGCTGGACCTACCCCGAAGCCCTCGACGCCATCCACGCCCACTACGCCGAGTCAACGAAATGGCTCATGCCCGGACACATCACCGACCGGATCAAACTCGCCCGCCGACAGCCCGCACACGCCGACGACGTCCTCGCGATCGAGAAGAAGCCCGCCAGTGACGAAACCCGCGCCGAGTTCATGAAACAACTCAAACAGCGAATGAAGAACCGCCAGCCCGACTAGGACGCGGTCGCATTGCCCCCTGGCTACAACAGAGAGCGACGAACACCGCCCCTCCGGTACACCCGGTACCCCAAACCCGCAGAACGCCACACAGCCCCACAAACGAAAGAAGACAAAATGCGACACACCGGACTCGACCTCAGCCTCACCGCCACCGGAATCGCCCACATCGAAACGAGCACCAACCCCACCACCCACACCATCACCAGCGCAGGCAGAAAAACCGACACCCTCCCCATGCGAACAGACCGCCTCCGCCGCCTCCGCAACACCATCGTCGACCACTGCCTCCACAGCGACCTCGTCGCAATCGAAGCCCCCGCCTACAGCAGCAACGTCGGATCAGTATGGGACCGCGCCGGACTCTGGTGGTCCATCATCACCGCCCTCGACGCCCTCACCATCCCCTACGTCGCCATACCCCCAACCACCGTCAAGAAGTTCGCCACCGACAAAGGCAACGCCGACAAAACAGCGGTCGCCGCACACATGACCCGACTGTGGAAAGACCTCGCCAACCCGACCGACAACAACCAGTTCGACGCGCTCGCGCTCGCCACAATGGCGGCCGTCCACACCGACTTCCGGGCACTCCCCGTCACCGTCCTCGAACGACACAAACTGTCCGTGTCCGGTATCTCGTGGCCCGCCCTCAACCCGAACCGGAGCATCTGATGACCGACCCCGCAATCGACGCTGCCCGTCGCCGCAACCTTGGCCGTGAACCCAACCCGCACGAGGCCGCTATCGCCCGCGAAGCCCTCGCGCCCATCGCCGCCGCACTAGCGCAGGTCCGCGAAAGGTACGACGAACTCACGCAGGCCATGCTCGCCGCCGACAACGCCGCGACAACGTCGCGGTACGCGAACGAGGCGGCAGGAGTCCAGTACGTCTACGACCTCGTCTGGCCGCACGTCTACCGGAGCGAAGGCGCATGACCGACTACGACAGCGACAACGAGGGCCGGTGCGCGTTCACCGCCGACGGCATCCAGCCCCGCCCCGACGGCGGCATGGACGTCCTCACACGCCGATGTGTCCTGCAGGCACACGAGACCGGCGACCACGTCATCGAGCTACCCAACGGCAAACCGCTACAGATCGCACGGAGATACCCATGACCGACACCGCATACAACTTCGACGCCTACCTGCAGGCCCTCGGCTACCGCGTCGACTACGGCACTCCCGGAGGCGACTACTACCTGCGCCCCATCGGCAAGGCGCGCGGCCCGCGCCACGGACTGCCCGGCAACGAGGGCGGCAGCTACAGCATCGACGACCTCGCCGACCACCGCCGCACCTTCCCGCACGCACTGCCGTGGTGGGTACTCCGCCGCCGCATCCACCGCACCTACCCCGACGCCCACTACGCCTGCCTCGACCGGCACAACGGGGCACATCGCGCGCCTGACTAGGCAAGGTTACCGTCGCACGGTAACCTAGACAGCAACCACCGAAGAAGGAGCCAAACCCATGCTCACCGACCTACCCCTCGCCGCATTCGACACCGAAACCACCGGCGTCAACGTCCACGCGGACCGCATCGTCACCGCATCGATCATCACCATCAACGGCACCGACGCGCACACCGACGAATGGCTAGTCGACCCCGGCATCGAAATACCCACCGGAGCGTCCGACGTCCACGGCATCACCACCGAGAAGGCACAAGCTGACGGGCTTGGCTACGACGTCGGGTACAGAGCGATCCGCTCCACCCTCGAAACCTTGTGGGCGAACGACCGGCTCGTCGCAATCATGAACGCCGCGTTCGACCTATCCCTCATCCACTGGGAAGGCATACGGCTCGGCTACCCGCCCCTGCAGGTCGGCCCCGTCATCGACCCGATGGTCATCGACCGGCAGATCGACAAATACCGGCGCGGCCGCCGCACCCTCACCGCATTGTGCGACCACTACGGCATCGAACTCACCGACGCCCACAGCAGCAACGGCGACGCACTCGCCACCGCCCGCCTCGCCTACAAACTGTTGCGCCGCCCCGAACTCGCCACCATCGCCGACACCGACACCCTCATGGCCTCACAAGCCGCCTGGCACGCCGACCGGCAGAACGAGTTCGCCGACTACCTCCGCAGCCAAGGGAAACCCGCCGACGACGTCAGCCCCGAATGGCCCATCCGCTACACACCCCCAACCACCGAAGAAGGAGCAACCGCATGACCATCGACCCCGCCACTTGCCCCGCTGACACCCCGTTCTGGGTGCGCGTCTCCGGCGTCGACCGCGACGTGATCGGCCAGCGGGTAGACCCCGATGACTGCGCCCCCTGGTCAATCCTCGCGAACTACGGGGAGCAAAGGTGGTGCTCCGACCGCGGGGTCACCGTCCTCCGCCCCGCCGACCAGCAGCCCACCAAGTGGGAGATTCTGCGACAGGCGCGGCAGGTTGTCAGTGACACTGACGGCAACATGCTGTGGCTCGACGCGTTGAGCTTGCTCGCCAACCGCCTCGAAGCCGAGCACAAGGCCGCGCAGCAAGCCGACGCACGGTTCGCCGAGGCCGAGCGCGTGTTTAAGGAGGCGTGGCATGAAGCCGACTCGCGTGGAGACTCAGGCAACCGTGTGCGGTCGGGACTCCGCGCAGTCGTCGACGCTGGCCTACTCGCCGAGGCGGTGACCGAGAAATGAGCGCATACCGATTCGTCACGCTCACGTGCGATGCGTGCGGCGAAGTCTTCGACCACGGAATCCACACCACCGTAAGAGGCTGCCGCGCGGACAGCGCAAAGCTCGGCTGGTCCAGCCGCAACGGTTACGACTACTGCGGCAAGTGCCGAAAGAGCGCGGGTGGTCACGATGAGCAGTGACATCACGCGGGAGGCGCGAGAACTCCTCGACGGCACCACGGCAGGCGAGTGGCGGGCGTCGCTACTAGACGGCGTCCAGTACGAGGACGGCAGCAGTTCGTACCGAGGCGGTGCCTATCCGGTCGATCATGGCTCCGCGCCGATATTCCTGACGAACAGCATCGACAAGCGTGACGCCGACTTCATCGCCTCGTCTCCTCGCCTGGTGCGGGAACTCCTCGCCGAGAACGAACAGCTACAGCAGTGGAAAGCCGAAGCAGGCCGGGTCATGGCGGAGCTACAGGAACTCGGCCAAGCCCTCGGACTGCCGCTTGGGAGCCGTATCACCGGCACCGAGGCAGCCGCGAAGGTGCGGAAGCTCCTCGCCAAGAACGAACGACTCGCTGCACGATGCGATCACTTCGCGGACGCAATCGAAGATGACGGCAACGCCTGGGACGACTCCCAGGCGTGGGCGGCATGGTTCGCGGCAGAACGGGACGAGTGGCAACGCCGCGCGTATGAGGCAGCGGGCGAGGCGCTAGACCACCAGAAGGCACATAAGCAAGTCCTCGCCGCTCTCGACCGTGTGCGGCTCGATCACCGCAACGAGGTGTGGGACGACACCCTCCCCCCAGGTGGCGTTGTCTGCTGAGAGTGCGGCATCCCCGTCGAGTCTGAGCCATGTGACCTGCACAGCACTGCGCCCGAAGTTGTCGACGGCCTCCGGACGCAGGTTGATGAAGCGATCAACCAGCACAACGAGGCACGCGAGGCTCTCGACCGTGTGCGGAAGCTGGCTGACGAGTGGGGGCACGACCCGCAATACAGCCACGACCGTTGGGTGCAGATTCGGGCCGCGATCGATGGGGAGGGGCAGTCATGAGTGGCATCAAGGTCCTACGGGCCGACAATCCACTGTCGAACATCGTCCTCCGGGAACTGGCCGACATCGCCGAGTCTCACGAGGGTAGGCAGGCCGCGTTCAAGATCGGAGATGGACGCATGGTCCACATAGCCGTGACAGGAGGGCAGCCATGAGTGACCCGATGGACGGTGACGCCGGACTCGTCACCCCCGAAGGCTTCCCCCACGGACTCCGCTGCATCGCCTGCCGCGACCTCATCCCCAACGGGCACGCCTACGCCCGCGTACCCCTGCTAGGCGGCAACTACGAACTCGTGTGCGCTACGTGCGCCATACGACAGGAGACACCGTGAGCGCGAACCACCTCGACCAGTGCCGATCCTGCCGCGCACCCATCTACTGGTGCGTCACCGACAAAGGCAAACCCATGCCCGTCGACCCGCACCCCGACCGCGTACGCGGCAACGTGTCGATCTACCCCGACGGCGGCACCATGCGCGCCGTCGTCGTCCCGAAAGCGAAAGCCGCAGCAATGCGCGCACAAAACCAGAACCTCCACCTAGCCCACTTCACCACCTGCCCGCAGGGCCGCACATGGAAGAAGAACCGATGACCGACCGCCACCCCTCCACCACCCACCTCCTCGCCCTGTTCGAGTACGGGCACCTACCGCCGCACCTGGCGCTGGTCTCCGCCAAGTTCGAGCAACTCGCCCACGAACTCGTGATCCATCTGCACGACGGCGCTGAACTGTCCGCGGGCCTCCGCAAGCTCGTCGAGGCCAAGGACTGCGCCGTCCGACAAGCCGTAATCGACCACAAGGAGACGAACTGATGACCGACACCACCGCCCCGACCGTCCTCACGATCGACGTCCTCACCGGCGAGCAGCAGCAGCGCGCGAAAGCACTCGACCTCGCCCGCACAGTCCTCGTCCACCAAGTCGGAGGACTCGCACCCCGCAGCGGCCCCGCCGACCCGATGGACCTCGTGAACATCGCATCGTGGATCACGACGGGTATCGACCCGTACCTCACCCCGGAAGAACGCGCCGACAGTCACGCCTACCTCGACAAGCTGCAAGCGTTCTTCACGTCCATCGCCGATCCCACGGCCGCGTTCACCGCCGCCAACGGCGGCAGCGGAGGTGCCGGAGGCAACGCGGGCACACCGGACGCCGAACCGGACCGGCGAGTCGTCGTGAAAGACGGGCGCGTCACCGTCGTCACCGGCAGGGAAGGGTCCGACACCGAAGGACCCCGCGCCTACCGGAAGAAGCCCGTCACCGTCCACGCGATGCAATGGGACGGAACCAACCCCGGAGCGGGGCCGATCATCGACTGGGCGCACGCACGCGGAGTCACCGTCAACTACTGGGCACCCGGAGAATGGGACGCGGACGCGCCCGACGCGGCGTACCTCACCGTCGACACCCTCGAAGGCAGGATGCTCGCCAACCCCGGCGACTGGATCATCCAAGGCGTCGCAGGCGAGTTCTACCCATGCCGCGCTGACATATTCGCCGAGACGTACGAGGAGGAGGTCGAGCAGTGAAGGCAAACCAGATCGGCACCCCCGCCGACCACATCACGCTGCCCGTCACTGTCACCGTCGACGCCGACGTACCCCCGCACGAACGCGACCGCCTGTACTACGAGCACCTATGCGCGCTCGCCGGACTCAACCCCCGGCACGTCGCAAACATCAGCCTCGACTACGACGGCCGCGGCTCCCAGTACTTCACGTTCGAGCTACGCCCCATCACCATCAAGGCGGTCAGCGAATGAGCGACGACCACAGGCTAGTCACGCGCCTCATCGAAGAAATCTGTCCGAACACATTCGGCACCGCGGAGCCGCGCCGCTGGTGGATAGCAGTGGACTGCACCCCGCTGTTCGGTCCTGCACCCCATTGGAGGATCAGTAGCGTCGTCGCGACCCGGCCGCCGTACGTGTTCGGAGGGCCGACGTTTCGGACGTTCGAGCAAGCCCGCGCCTACGTCGCCGCCGCCGTCGACGCCCGATGCAAACAACTCGCCGCCCGCGGCTGTGACAACAACAGCGTCGGGCTATTCCAGCAGACCCCACCGTGGGGAGACGGACGATGACCCGCGACAGCCTCGCCGCGATACGGACAGACACCCTCAGCACGACGACACCCTTCCGGCCGACTCTCGGCTTCGAGCGTGCCCTCGGCGACGCCCTCATATCCGCGGAGATGGAAGCCGACACCTGGCAGATACCGGACGACCCGATCGACACCGGTAGCTGGTGCAGCACAACGGCCACGTTCACCGTCACCGACGTCAACCCCGCCGCCGTCTGGCTACTCACCGGACTCCCGTCGCTCCGCCGCCCCCGCATGAAACACCGAGCACTCCGCCGGAGGCTCGGCTACACCCGAACCGGGAGAACACGATGACCGCATCTAGCACCCGGCATTCCGACGAGCGCGGGATCGCGTGCACGTTCAAGTTCCGCGCCCGCCTCAAGCCCGGCGCGGCCGGTTCAGCAACGATCCGTCTCATCGACCCCTGGGCGCGCGACCCCGACAACTACCCGCGCATGAAGTGGCGCGCCCGCCGCCGCTGGCAAGGACACACCCGCAGCGGAGCACCCCGGTGACCCGGCCGCGGCCACTCCCGGAAGCCGAACGCCTCCGCCGCGACGCCGACCGACAGAACACCGCCTACCTCGCCGACCCCGACCTGTACCTGCAGCGCGTCGCCGCTGGACACAACCCGGCACCACCGCGGCCGCCCCAAGGCGGGGGAGGAGTCGCACGCCGATGATCCGCATACGTGAGGACAGCACCCTCCCCGACCCGCACCGCCGCGTCCACTACCCGCCCGGCACCCACGCGTACGAATACCAGGACCCCGACGGTAACGACCTCGGCCGCGAAACCATCACCGGCACAACCATCACCCAGGAGAAGGCACACCCGCGATGATCCAACTCGACGACCAGCCCCTCGGCGAATGCCCCTGCTGTGGCGACCTGTACAACGTCACCGACTACATCACCGGCGCGGGCGAACTCATCCGCCGCGACTACACCTGCCCGCACGAAGGAGAGCAACCGTGACCACCGCGCACCGCCCCACCGAACGCGTCGACGGCCGCACCGCCTACGCCGACGAACGCTTCCGCAACACCCTCGAAGAATACGAGTTCATGCTCGGCTACGGCATCAGCCCCGAAGCCGCCGCCCGCCGCGCAGGCACCAACCTCGAAGGACTCCGCACCACCGCACACCGGCGCGGCATCCGCCTACCCGAAACCATCGCGGAACTCTAACCAGAATCGAAGCAGGCCCCCGGAGGTTGATCCTCCGGGGGCCTGTCGTGTGGGGTCTAGCGGGCGGCGCTGGCGTACCGCTGCCGGGCCGCTTCACCGGACGTACCGACGATCTTCCCGACGGTCGCCCATGATCCGCCCTCCTCGCGGGTGTGAACGACTGCCTCCGTGATCTTCCGCTCGGCGTCGGCGCGCAGCCGTACCGCCTGCAGTAGTTCAAACTCGGCGGGGGAGTAGACGCCCGTAACCTCGAAGTCGTCCGACTCGAACTTGTCTGCCAGCTCGTCGGCGTGGGCCAGTATCTCCTCAACTGTCTTCGGCATGGTTATCACCTTCTCATCTCTCCGACGTACTTCCGTCGTGCGTGCATGGCGTGAAGGATGACCACCCCGCCCTCCGTGTCGCTGATGAACCCAATCTCGATGAGTCCGTGTCCGTCGTTGATCGGGCCGATCGCGATGGACATGTCATCGGTTCCGTCGACGATGTAGAAGCGGTGGTGGTATCCGTACAGAATGTCGTCCTCGCTGATCCCGTGCCGGTAGGCGGGGTTCCCGATTCGTACGTTCTGCATACCTACAAGTTACCTTGCCGACCTCGTGTGTGCAAGTTACCTTGCGACTCCGATCGCGCAGCCAGCCACGGCTCGACCGTCGACCGCAACCACACCGGCGACTGCCCGAACCTGTAATCCTCCGGCGGGATAGCGTTCTTCGCGCCCGGCTCAACCTCGGCACCGTCACGGCGGGCCGCCGCCGAATGCGCGACATACACGCGCATCGACCCCACCGACACCCGCGCCAACGCCGCGAGACCCTTGGTGTCCAGCAGTTCCTCAGTCATCGATAGCCACCTCCTCCGACCCCTCGATCCGCCAGTGCCCCAGCAGCTCCGCGCCCCAGTTCATGATCAGCCCGTACGTGTTCGCGGTATCCCCGATACCCGCCGCGCCCCGCGAACCGGGGAACACCTGCATCACACGGTTGGTCAGCATCGGGCGGCTCAGCACGGTCCCGCGCTCGACGACCCGGCCGCCCATATCCGTCAGTGTGTAGATCACTGCTCGTCCTCCCAGCGACCCTCGTCGCGCATCTGCTCGCCGAACATATCCTCGGCGACCGCAACCCAGTCGACGCGCTTCACGTCGGCCGCTTGAATCTCCGTCAGCTCGTATCGGTGCAGCAGAATCGGCATCCCCTGCAGCGTCTCCACGTACGCCCGCAGCATCGGGGCCGCCGACTCCGCCGACCGTGCAGACCTGCACACTGAGCGCACGTCCGCGTACACGCGCTCCGCGCTCGACAGGTTGAGCACGACTGCGGCCGTCGTGTAGTTCGCTTGGTTGAATCCGGTCACGGCGTGACCTCCTCGCCTGCAGCGGTGGCGGTCAGTGCGGCGTCCCACGGTCCGCCCGCGTATGTCGCCGTGAACCGGTGCACCTCGGCGTCGGAATCGACGTCGACCATCGTCTCGGTCACCGTGACTGACCCGATCCCGAGCTGCTGCTGCAGCTTGTGCGCGTCGGCGAGTGCTTCGATGTACCGCGTGTCCCGCGGGTAGGTGTCAATGCTCATGTGTGTCTCCTTCGATCAAATGGGTAGAGGTAGCGGAGGTACCGCCACCGTGTTTCATCGGACGGCTGGTGAGGACGTCTGACGGCCTGATGGGCAAGCGATCAACCTGACGGCAATTAATACCGTAGCAACCGGATAAGTGGCTGTGCAACCGTAACCTAAACTCGGAGAGAACGAGGAGGTAGCAGCACCCATGACGACCGACAAGTCCAGCGGCAACGCCAACACCAGCAAGCGCGTTCAACTCAACCGCGCCACTCGCCACACCGAATGGCTGCAGCTCTACACCGGCGGCGCGACGTTCGTGCACATCGCCGATACCTACGGCGTCCACTACACCTCCGTCCGCGACGTCATCCTCCGGGCGCTCGCTGAAGCGGCAGCCGAACGCCGCGAACTCGCCGACCTCGCCCTCGACCTACAGCTCGCCCGCTACGACCGACTATGGGACGAAGCGTGTCGCGCCCTCGACGAGTCAAAGAACGGCCGCGAAGTCGGCCGCGCGCAACTCATCTCCGCCGCCCGCGGAGTTCTCGACTCTAAGACGAAACTGCTGGGCCTCGACCAACCTCAGCGCACCGAAGTCACCATCACCCAAACCTCCGACATCGACCGCGAACTCGCAGGCATGGCGCAGGCACTACGGGACAAGGCTCGCGCCGACGCCGACGCCGCTGGCATCGACGCCCCCGCCATGCCAGTGCTCGACGGCATCGTCGAATCGGTGGAGGAGTAACAGGTGTCGCAGCTCGACGGCCTCACCTACGACGAGAAGCTGGAACTGAAGCGGGCACTCGCCGAACGCATGGCGCAAGCCGGACTCGAACTACCCGCCGTGTCGTCACCCGGCGCGCTCGCCTCGCGGTGCGACCTCGGAGTCACCGTCGAAAGACCACACACCCGAGCGATCGACAACGTCCTCACACCGCTGCTCTCGAAGCCGAACGCCCGCGTCATGATCTTCTCGCCTCCACAGATCGGTAAGTCGGCGCGTGGCGCGCGCTGGTTCCCGTTCTGGTGGCTCACGATGCGGCCGCGCGACCGGATCATCCTCGCCTCGTTCGCCGCATCCCTCGCCCAAACCCACGGCGGTGTCGTCCGTGACTACGTATCGATGTACGGCGGCGACTACGGGCTGCGCCTATCGCCGAAACAGTCCACGAAAGCTGCATGGGAACTCACTACCGGCGGCGGGCTGCGATCCGTCGGTGTTCGCGGTGGCCTGTCTGGACACCCGATGGACCTCGGCATAATCGACGACCCGTTCGCGGGCCGCGCTGAAGCCGACAGCCCGACGATGCGCGAAGCCGCGTGGAACTGGTACTCCGGCGTCTGGTCCGCGCGCCGCAGCCCGACCGCCCGCGAAGTCATCATCATGACGCGCTGGCACCAGGACGACCTAGCTGGGCGGCTCCTCGACCGCGATGGACGTGTGGAGGAGGGCGGCGAGTGGGTGGTCCTGCACATGCCCGCGATCGCACTAGCAGAGGACCGCGCCCGCGGCATCTATGGCGACCCGCTCGCTCGCGAGGTCGGCGAACCCCTCAGTCATCCGAAGATCGAACCTGGCGACACCGACGGACTGATCCGGCATTGGAGCGGTCAGCGCGCTCGCTCGACCGACCGCGACTGGAACTCTATGTACCTCGGCGTGCCGTTCTCCGCGGAGGGTGCGCTGCTGTCCGAGACGGACATACGTGCAGCGACCGCACCCCCGCCGGGTTCGTTCTCGCGGACGGCGGTCGGGGTGGACCCGTCGGGCGGCGGCCGCGACTCCGCCGGTGTTGTCGTTGCTGGGCCGTCGGGCGGGCACGTCTGGTTCATGGAGGACCGCACCGCACACATGACGTCGATCGAGTGGCCTCGCGCCGCGTGCCTGGCAGCGTACGAACACGACGCCGACCGGGTCGTCATCGAGACGAACTACGGCGGCGACCAAGCAACCACCCTCGTGACGCAGGCGTGGGACAGGCTCGCGGCGGAGAAGCTGGTATCGGGGGCGTGCCCGTATGTGGATGGGGTGTCGTCGCGTAAGTCGAAGCAACTCCGCGCGGAGCCGATCGCGCAGGCGATCAAGACGGGGCGCGTCAAGTTTGTGCAGGGGGCGTCGCTGAAGCAGCTCACGACGGAATGGCAGATGTGGGAGCCGGGCAGTACGTGGTCGCCGGGCGCGCTCGACGCTGGGGTGCATGTGGCTATGGCGCTGCTGCCGCAGGTGCGGTCGGGGACTATGGCGAATCCGGCGCGTAAGTCGCGGGATGGGATGCCGCGCCGGTCGGGTCTGGCTGCGCGCCGCATATCGTGACCAGCCATTTCACCCCAAACTGGAGGTTACGGTTGCAAAGTAACCTAGACACGAGCTACGGTTACAACCGCAACAACCGCAGCGGCCAACCACCGCAGCACACACCCCGAAGAAGGAGCACCCGATGGGCCGGTACAGCGTCCGCTACACGATCGTCGGATCGACCAGCGGCGAAGTCACCGTCGCCGCAACCAGCAGCGACAACGCGTGCCACCGCGCCGCCCGCCGCCTCGACGCCAAGTACGGCACCGGTAACTGGTGCATCCGCGCCGTCGACGCCCTCTAAACCCAGCCAACCACCGAAGAAGGAGCACTTAGATGAGCAACACCATCACCCGCGACATGCTCGCCGAAGAACTCGCCGCCGAACTCTCCGCGATCCGTACCCGGCTACAGGAGAAGCGTGACGCAATCGCGGCCGACTGGGACGAGGCCAGCCGCGCCGAGCGGCACGCCGCAGGCAGCATCGCCACCGCCTGTAAGCATCTCAACCGCGCGATTGACGAACTCGACGGGCTGCTCTGACCTCCGGCTCCGCGCCCGTCCCGCACGGACGCGCTACCGGAGGCCAGAACGGCCCCGACCCCAACTCGAAGAAGGAACACACCGTGCGCAAGACCATCGCCGCCACCGTCATCGTCGCCGCAGCCGTCATCGGTATCACCACCGCGTGCGACCCCACCGACCTCTCCGTCCCGGCCGGACCCACCGCCGCCGCGACCGATGTGCGGCTCGCCGACACCACCGCCGACGTCAGCAACCTGACCAGCTCACAGGAGAACGCCGTCGATAAGGCGTCCGACTACCTCGACTACTCCTCGTTCAGCCGCGACGGACTCATCCGCCAGTTGGAGTTCGAAGGCTTCGCCAACGCCGACGCGACGTTCGCCGCCGACTACCTCAACATTGACTGGAACGAGCAGTCCGTCGAGAAGGCGAAGGAATACATGGACTACTCCTCGTTCAGCCAGCAGGCACTCACCGACCAGCTCGTGTTCGAGGGATTCACGCAGGCGCAGGCCGAGCACGGCGCAGCCTCCCAGTTCTAGACCAACCGACCGGGGCGGCCCCTATGGGGATGGGGGCCGCCCCTACTATTCAGGAGGAAATAACATGGCGACCTATCGATTGGACTGGCTGGTGGTGGACACGATGTTCGTCATGTTCCTCGGCCTCGCGGTCCTCGGCCTCATCAGCTTCGCCCGCGAATACCTCACTCGCCGCCAGCACCGCGCGCAGCGCGCCCGCCCGGTCGACCGTCACTTCATCGTCCGCGACGGAGACCTGCAGTGAAACGTAACCCGCCGCGCATGGACCCGGCGACGGGCGAGTGGGAACACATCGCCTGCCCGGAGTGTGGCATCACCCCGACCCTGTACGACCGCGTCTGCCGCGACTGCCTGCAGGCCATGAACAACGACCACGGAGAAGACCTGTGACCGGCGACTGCTTCTTCACCCCGACGTCCCTCGGCACCTGCCCGGCGTGCAACTCGCAGACCGTCACCCCCGAAGGCGAATCGATCCTCGCCGAGTTCTGCCTCTGGGACAACGACGACCAGTGCGCCGACTGCCGCGTGTGCGGCGCGTGCACCTGCAGTGGCCCCGACCAAACCAACACCCACGGACCCGCCACCCCGGCGACGTCCACAACCCAAGAAGAAGGAGAACACCATGTTCCGTAAGTCCATCGCAGCCGTTATCGCGGCTCTCGCGCTCACCGGTGCAGGGGCGGGCATCGCCGCCGCCGACTCGACCATCACGCAGGGCGGACCGGACGCGACCTACGCGCCCGACTCCGGCACCATCGTGCAGGGCGGCCCCGACACCACCTACACACCCGACCGCGGCACCATCACCCAAGGCGACCGCGACCCCGACCGCCGCCCGAACTACGAGTCGCCCGGTGTGTCGCGCTGCCCGAAGCCGGGCGCAGTCTCGAACTCGTGGACGTACGTCGGCACCGACGACAACGGCGACCCGATCTATCAGTGGGTGTGCATCTACCCTGTCGGGGGCAACTGACCCATGACCGACACGATCATCACCGTGGTCGGCAACCTGACGGCCGACCCGGAACTCCGGTTCACGCCGTCGGGTGCGCCCGTTGTGAACTTCACCGTCGCGTCGACGCCGCGCTCGTTCGACAAACAGACGAACGATTGGAAAGACGGCGAGGCCCTGTTCCTCCGCTGCTCCATCTGGCGTGACTACGCCGAGAACATCGCGGAGTCGCTGAAGAAGGGGATGCAGGTCATCGTCCAGGGCAAGTTGAAGCAGCGCTCGTGGGAGAAGGACGGCGAACGGCGAACGTCCGTCGAGTTGGAGGCGACCGACGTCGGGCCGACGCTCCGGTTCGCGACGGCGGACGTCACGCGTAAGCAAGGGGGTGGGCGAGGCAGTTCGAGGGGTGCAGCCACGTCCACCGGCCCGGCTGACGATCCGTGGGGTAGCGCACCGGCGGGCGGCTACAGCGACACAGAACCGCCGTTCTGATGGGGCGCGGCGAATACCCCCGGTGCCCGAAATGCGGGGCGCAGGTGAACGCCTGGGGTATCGCCGCGTGCCACACCTGCCTGATGCGGGAGCGGGATACTCAGGGGAAGGCTGGTTACGATGACACCGTCACCTAGTCTCGGAGGTTGCCGCGGTGTCCACTCTCGCAACGTTGCTCACTGTCGGGTTCATCATCCGGCTCACTCGTCTGCTGGTCGCTGACCAGATCACCTACAAGCTCCGCGCACGCATCGTCGTCAAGCTCGGACCAGATAACCCGATCGCGTACCTAGTGACGTGCTCGTGGTGTCTGTCCGTCTGGACCGGTGCGGGCGTGGGGCTTGCTGCATTTTGGTGGGGGGATACCCGCTGGTGGTTCGTGATGACGCTCGCCGGTACCGCGTCTCTGCTGACCGGGTGGGCCGCGAACTGGCTCGACCCCGCAGACCACGAGGACGGTGAGTGATGCGCGCCCCCGACTCGAACCTGCCCGCCTACCTACCGAAGAAGCCGTCGATGTTGCGGCGGCTCCGCGCACCCGAAGGCGCGCAGATAGCGCACTTCACCGCGGACAACCCGCAGGACACCAGCCGCAGACCGCGCGCTATCACGGCGTCGGCGCAGGTTCTCGCGAGCAAGAAGGTGAAACGCGACGTCCGCCGCCCGGCTACGCAGGACTGGCAGCAGGACGCGTGGAAACTCCGCGACGAGATAGGCGAACTCCGGTTCATCGGCGACCGGCAGGCCCGCGCCTGCAGTCAGGTCCGGTTGTTCGTCGGCGAGAAGACTGCCGTCGACGGCGAACCCGAACCAGTGAAGGACGGCCGCCCGGCAGAGTTGTCGTCGGCGCTGTTCTCGAACCATGCGGCGGTCGAGCAGTCACTGAAGCGCGCCGCGCAGCACATCATCTTCAATGGCGAGTCGATCATCCTCGTCACCGAAGGGCAGCGCGGTCTCGAATGGGCGACCCACTCGCCGCAGGAACTCACCGGCAGCTCCGGTAAGTGGAAACTCAACGACGGCATGACCCCCCGCGACATAGACGAGGACAACGAACGCGTGATCCGCGCGTGGACTCCGCACCCGGAGAAGGGTGCACTCGCTGACGCCCCGGTCCGGGCGGTGCTCCCGGCCGCGCGTGAACTCCGCGCACTGACGATGTACGTGTCGTCGCAGGTTGATTCGCGGCTTGCTGGTGCGGGTCTGCTGCTGCTGCCGCAGGGTATCGAGTCGATGCACTCGCAGGCCGACAGCGGCGACGACGCCGACGAGGAGTACACGTTCGCCGACGAGCTGACCGAGTACTTCATCGAGCCGATCAAGAACCGCGACAGCGCGGCCGCGGTGGTGCCGTTCATGGCGACGGTGCCGCCGGACCTGATCGACAAGATCCAACACATCACGTTCGACTCTCCGCTCGACGCGCAGGCCCCCGCGCTCCGCGACGAAGCGATCCGCCGTATCGGTCTCGGCATGGACTCCGACCCGTCGGTCCTGTTGGGGCAGGCGTCGTCGAACCATTGGTCGGCGTGGCAGATCGACGAGAACGAAGTCCAGTACGGGGTGATCCCGACCGTCGCGACTATCTGCCACGCGCTCACTGTCGGGCTGCTGCAGCCGCTCCTCGAATCGGAGGACATCGCGGACGCGTCGAAGTACGTCGTCTGGTACGACGCGACTCCGCTGCAGGTCCGCCCGGACCGGTCGAAGGACTCGCAGGCCCTCTACGACAAGAAGGCGATCAGCCTCGAAGTGTTGCGTCGCGAGAACGGATTCAACGACGGCGACGCACCCGCCGCCGACGAGTCCGAACGTGACCGCCTGTGGCAACTGCTGCAGATACGCCCGGACCTGTCCGAGCAGATTCTCCCGAAGCTCGGTATCGACCTCGGCACACCGGGGGTAGCGGAGGGTGAGGCCCCGGCCGCGGACGCTCCGGCCGCCGACACCGCCGTGGTGCTGCCCGGCTCGGAGGGTGTCGCGGCGGAGGCAGAAAACGGGCCGCCCACGAACGAAGGCCCCCAATGACCGCCGCCACCGACGACGTGTTGCTCGCGTGTGACCTCGCTGTCCGCATGACGTTGGAGGCGGCCGGGCGGTCGATCCGTAACAAGCGGGGCCGCGCCTCGCGCGGCGCGTACCGGGGCGTCGCCGACTCGGACCTGTATCTCGTGCTGACACCGGCACCGGCCGCGCACGAAGTCGACCAGTTCGAGACGTCGTTCTCGCGGTGGTGGGGGTTGCCGTCGGTGCTCGACGAGGCCGCGATCCCGCATATCCAGCTCATCATGCGCGCCTGCCACGAGTACGTTCGGCAGCTTGTGCTCGCGCAGGCCCCGCACGACGTCGCCGCGCTGCGCGCATATCTGGACCAAGTCGATGCCGTCGCTGTCGGCTGAACTCCTCCGCGAAGCTGCCGACCGCAAACTCGCGGTCGTCGAGGCGGCGGTCGAGGCCGCGGTGCTGCGCGCGATGCGCGACTGGCTGCAGGCTGTCGGCTACCTCGTGATCCGCGAAGTGATGGACCAGCGGGGGATCACCGCGGCCGGATATCCGACGTCCCCGGATGCTGCTGTCGATGCCGCGACCGCCGCCTACAACGATTGGCGGCGCAGCGTCGACAACAACGTGCTGCCCGCGGTGTCGATCGCGTTCGGTGAAGGGTTCCAGCAGGTGCGCCGCGCGAACCGCGGCACCGGGTCGTTCGCGGCGCAGCAGGAACACATGGAGCGTGTCGCCGACAGGCTCCGCATCTGGCCCGAGGGTGCGTTCGAGAAGCTACGGCCGGAGCTGGTTGAAGCGCTCGCCGAAGCGGAAACCATCGAGCAGGTGAAGGACCGTGTCGGCCGCGTCTTAGAAATTGATTCCGACTCTCGTGAGACGAAGGCCCGCATCAACGAGGTGGAGGCGCAGCTCGCCGACCCGACCGTCGAGGGCGACGACCGCCGCGAACTCCGCGCGCTCCGCCGACAGTTGTGGGACGAGCACGACGCCGAACTGTCGGACTGGGAGTGGAAGGCGCGGCGTATCGCCCGCACGGAGGCGCATGGGGCGGTGAACGCCGGGCAGATAGCGTCGGCCCGGCAGATCGAAGCCGACACCGGCGAGACTTGGTACAAGCGGTGGCTCGCTACCGACGACCCCCGCACCCGCGTGACGCATCGTGTCGCCGACGGGCAGCTCGTGCCGATCAGCGGCAAGTTTCGGGTGGGCGGGTTCCTGTTGGACTTCCCCGGCGATCCGATTGTTGTCGCGCCGCATGAGGTCATCAACTGCAGGTGCACGATGCTGGTTCACGACCCGGACGCGGTGCAGGACGAGCTACAGGGGCCGGACGCGTCGAACGGTGCTGTGGAGCCGGGCGGTGTCCGGTTGGGTACCGACGACCCCGACGAGGCAGCACGCGTGATCGTCGAGACCGCGGAGGCCGAACACCGCGAACTGCCGCCCGATGTGGAGGCGCGCGGCGAACACCACGGACAGGCCCCACCGCCGGACACCGCGGACGTCGCGCTGACGGACGAACGCGACGCCCCGGTGTACCGGGAGCCGGAAGCCGCCGACATAGACCTGAGAGGATATACAGACGATGAGCTGCTGAAGATGATGGTCGATACCGCCGACGACCTCGACGGCCGGTACGAAGCCGCCCGCGACGAGTACGACCGGCGGACGCTACTACCCGACGACCGCGAAGAACCGCGCGACACCGGGCCGGATGCCGTAGGGGATGATTCGTACATCGACGACGACATTCTTGGCGGCCCTGACGACGCGGACGCCGACGAGCTAACCCAGTACCTAGACGAGCTGAACGCGGACTTCGTCGTGTCCCGCGCGGAGCAGTCCGCGGTGTACCGCTGGCAGGGTATGGACCGGTTCTACCAGCGTGTGCAGGCACTCGAACGCGAAGACGGACCCGACGACGACGAAGCCGACGATGTCCGCGACCTCCTCGATGACCTGATCGCACGTAACCCGCTGCCGCGGCCGGTGCTGGTGTGGCGCGGAGTCCGCAACCTAGAGGCGATGTTCGGCGACGCCGCCCGTAACCTCGCCTCGCTTATCGGTGAATCGATCCCGCTAGCGGGGTTCACCGCTGCCAGCACGTCGCCCGAGGTCGCTACGTCCTTCACGATCCCCGGCAAGCTGAAGGGGCTTCTCCGCGTCGCTGTCCGCGCGGGAATGGGGCACCTGTGGGTGGCGGGGGCCGGGGACCCCGCGCTCGCTGAGCAACGTGAGTTATTGCTCCGCGCATCGGAGATAGTTATCCTTGGTGTAACCGACGGGGCTGTGCCCGTGATCGACGTGGAAGTGAGGTGACCCCGGTGTTGAGCAATGAACGACTCTGGGACGACTCGGTATTCGTTCCGCGTGGCACGCCGCGCCCCGCTCCGCAGAGCTTAGGTCAGCTTATGGCGAACCTCCGGCTCACTACGGCCGACGACGCATCACGCCGGGCCGGTATACGCCGCTGGCTCGCCGCGAACACCCCGTCGGACAGGCTGATTCGCAGCATCCGCCGCCGCGGGTATGGCGACCTCCTGGCGACGCACGCAGCGTAACCCCACAGCTAGTACCGAGACCGGACCGCACCCGATGCAGTCCGGTCTCGTGCTGCAGGTACACAACGGTCGGGCGTGCGTGGTGGATACTGGTCGTCAGTAGTCGACTGGCGGTAGGGGCCGGGCTGTCTCAACCTTTCGGGAGCAGCCGCTATGAAGACCCTGCAAGCCCTAACCGCCGCCGGTGTCCGATTCACCACCGGTGACTTCTCCGATCCGAAGCTCGACCGGCCGACCGCGCTCACCGTCACCGCCGACGGCCGCGTGTTCGGGCACCTCGCTAGCTGGGGTACGTGCCATATCGGGCACACCGGCCAATGCGTGACGCCGCCGTCGTCCGAGCGCGCCTACCAGTATTTCCACCAGGGTGTCGTCTCGACGCCGGAGGGCGATCTACCGGTCGGGAAGATCACCCTTGGTACCGGCCACGCTGCGCTCGGCGAGTCCGCGACGACCGCCGCCGCCCACTACGACAACACCGGGTCGACGGTTGCTGTCGCGCGCGCAGGCGAGGACGAACACGGCATCTGGCTCGCGGGCCGTATCGTGCCCGGCACCCCGCCCGAACGCATCGACGAGTTGCGGCGATCCGGGGTATCCGGCGACTGGCGCGGTATCGACGGCAGCATGGAGCTGGTGGCGGCGCTCGCGGTGAATGTGCCGGGGTTCCCGGTGCCGCGAACCGAGCAGCTAGTCGCCGCGGGCGGGGTGCAGACCCTTGTCGCGGCTGGGGTGGTTGCTCCGCCGTCGATGCCGTCGACGCAGGACGAGTTCGACGCGATGGTGTCGGCGCTCGTCGACGGCCGTGTCGCCGCTGCTATGTCGGGTCGGGAGCGGCTGCAGCGTGCCCGGTCGTCGATGGAGTCGCTGGTCGCGTCGGCGAACGCTGACCGGCGGGCGGCCGCGGTCGACGAGATGGAGCGTGTCGCGGCTGCGCGTGCAGGCGAGTCGATGGACCTGACGGCCGCGGTGCCCGGACACATGCCGGGACAGTTGCACCGGTACTGGACGAAGGGGGCCGGGCTGGCGCGGTGGGCGGAGTCCCCGCACCCGTACACGTCGCTGGTGCACGCACTGAAGCGCGAGATTAAGGGCAAGCCCGACTCCGCGATTAAGGGTCTCGCGGCGAACCTGTTCAAGTCGGTGTTCGGTATCTGGCCGGGCGAACGCAAGGGCGACAACCCTGTCGGGCCGGGTAGTGGCGCGGTGGTGGCGGCGGGTCGTCGTGTCCGGTCGAAGTCGGGTGCGGACCGGTATGGGGTCGGTGTCGGCGACTTGATCCCGAAGGCGATCCTCGACGCGCAAAAGAACGCCGGGAAGGCCGCAGCGAAGGCAGGCGAGGACGTCGCCGACCTGATCGACCCCGACCGCAAGAAGGACGACGGAAAGAAGGACGACGGTAAGGGTGGCGACGCCCCGAAGAAGGACGCACCCAAGCCCGACGACGGCAAGGACGCCGACAAGCCCAAGGACGTCGACAAGCCCGACGCGGAGAAGGACGGCGGTAAGGACGTCGGTGGGCTGAAGCTGCCGCCCGCCCCGAAGAAGGACGCTAAGCCGAAGGCGGAGAAGAACGACGAGCACGGTCCCGCGGAGACCGTCGGCGACGGCGACCCCGCGAAGCCGAAGCCGCCGGCCAAGCCGGAGGCCGACAAGAAGCCCGAGCCGCCCTCCGAACCGAAGGAACCCGTCGAGCCGGAGGCTCCGGTGCCTCCGGCGATCCCCGACGATGCGCCGCCGCCCCGTAAGAGCGGTGAGGGCCGATTGGAGGAGGACCAGGCCCCTGACAGTGGTGCGCTCGGCGGCGAGCTGTCGGCCGTCAAGGACGGGACCGCCTACTACGACGACGGCAGCTACACCGACGGCATGACGTGGCAGATCGGCGACGGGCCGGGCGCAATGCCACCGCCGGAGGACACGGCGACCATCGACGAGACTGATCCGGCCGCCAACCCGGAGGGCATGGCCGACCTTGGTGAAGGCACGACCGTCGGGCAAGCGATCGAGTCGAACGTGCCGCCGCGTAAGGACGTCGGCGCGGGCACCGATCACCCGATGGAGGAGGACGAGGCACCCGACACCGGAGCAAACGGCGGGCAGCTCGTCGACTTCTCCGGGGGGATCGCACGCTACGACGACGGCACCGAAACCGACGGCGCGGTCTGGCGGCAGTCGACACCCGACGGCGCGCTCGCCGCGTCCGGGTACGTCCGCATGAAGGCCCGCCTGTTCGGTGGTGGTCGCCCTTTCCGCCGCGCGCGCTGACCGCCGCCGCGGTCCGTCGTGTGCGGACCGCGGCCGGTGCAGCGCGCTACAAGCAACCCGTCGGGTCGATCATCGTCAGCCGCGGGAACAAGTCGGTGAACCTGTCGAACATGGACGACGACCACATCGCGGAACTGTTGGGCGACACGATCGCACACGATAAGAACCCGCAGGTGTACGAGGCGGCAATGTCCGAGTGGATGCGCCGCAAGCCGGAGCCGGTCGAACCCCCGCACCCCGACCCTTGGGACGACGGGCCGGACCCGACCGAGTCGGACAGGCTGTTCGTACTCGCGGCCGAACGTGACGCCGCGCTCGAACGGCTCGACGGCAACGCGCACGACAACGACGGCGACTTCCAAGACGACCTCGACCGGTGGCAGGTCTACTCGGCGATCATCGACCACGAGGAGAAGCTGGCAGCGACCAACAAGAAGGCCGCGGACGCGGCCGACGGCGAGATGGTCGAGCACACCGACAAGGACGGCACCGCGGAGCTGAACGTGTCCGCGGCGCAGCGCAAACAGTGGGCGGTCATGGAGCAGGCCGAGAAGCTGTCCAATGAGGAGGGCATCACCTACGAAGAAGCCCTCGGACGGGTGCAGGGACTCGAACCCGAGCAGGTCCGGCGGCGCGAGGCCGTGCGCCGCGGCACCGAACTCGGCTACCGGTCGACGTCTTTCAAGGGTCTCGTTGACGAGGCACACATGGAGTACCGCACCGAGATGGAGCTGAAGATGGAGGAGGCCACGAGGGGGCACTACATCGATGCGAAGCACACGCACGACGACAAGTTCTGGGAGAAGTGGAACAAGGAGAGCAAGTCGCTGTTCTCGATGACCGATAACGAGGCGCGTACGTACCTGTCGCCGGAGGCGAAACTGTTCCTCGACGACGTCGGTGGCCGTGTCTCAAAGACGGACCTCGTCGGCATGATCGAGGACGGTACACTGTCCGAGAACTTCGAACCTGAGTCGATCCAGGTGGCATTCAGCCAGTGGCGCGGCCGCCACCGTAGCCAAGGGGATTACCTTCAATGACCGAGAACGTCACGCGGGAGCAGTACCAGGAGGCGTACCAAGGTGGCCTCACGTCGGAGCTGTCGGCGAGGAGTCCCTACACGTCGGGGATTCTCGCCGCCGCGTGGCGGTCCGGCCGTCGGAAGAACCTCTCCGACCGGCACGCGGGCATCGAGCAGCGCGTGAAGGCCGCCGCGCAGGAGGTCCGGTAATGGGCGGGTGCAACTGCAGTAACGGCCGCCGGATCATCGTGCACGAGGTCCACAACGGCAGCAAGGTGAAGCGGTATCTCACCGAGGCCGAGGCCCGCAAGGAGGTCGCCCGAAACGGCGGTCGCTACGCGCAGATAGCCCAGGTTGCTAAGTGATCGCAACCTATGCCTGTATTCTGGCGATCGATAGCTGACTGGCGGTAGGGGCCGGGCTGGGACGAACCAGCTAGGAGCCTATCGTGAAGCTCGATCTGCAGGCCATTCTCGACGCCGCACATAACGCCGGTGCATCCGCTGAGGACCGCATCGCGGCGATCAAGTCGGCTATCACCGAAGCCAACCCCGAACGCGCCGAGGTCGACACGCTCGTCTCGGACGCTGTCGGTAAGTTCAACGAACTCAACGAGTCCGACCCCACGGACGCCGATTCGATTCACGGTCTCGAACTGTTGACGGCTATCGCTGTCACCGCTCGCGACGTGCAGGGCGAGATGGACGCCGAGGTCGAGCGGGTGCGCTCGCAGCGCGACGAACTCGCTGCCAAGGTCAACGGCACCGAGGAGGCCCCGGCCGAGACTCCCGAGGGCGAGGCCCCCGCGGAGGCTGAGGCCACCACCGAGGAGGCCCCCGCAGCTACCGACGGCGGAGACGCTGCCGGTGCCGAGGTTGTC
This sequence comes from Gordonia liuliyuniae, assembly GCF_021739025.1. Classification (GTDB taxonomy): domain Bacteria; phylum Actinomycetota; class Actinomycetes; order Mycobacteriales; family Mycobacteriaceae; genus Gordonia; species Gordonia liuliyuniae. The sequence continues at coordinate 603,911 of NZ_JAKKOT010000003.1, forward strand.
GCCGAGGCTGAGGCGGCCGTCGCCGACGCTGCTACTCCGGTCACCGCGGCGGGTGCCCCGTCGCGCCGGTTCGTGCTCCGCAACGTGCCGCAGCACAAGTCGCCCGCAGCGAAGGACAGCACCGGTGTCGCGATCACCGCGGCGGCCGACGTCCGCGGCTTCGCTACCGGCCAGGACCTCGAAGGCATGGACGGGCTGGTCGCGGCTGCGCTCGCCCGCGTGGAGGCGATGCCCCGCGGCCTCGAAGGCGCATACGTGAAGGCCGGTGTCGCTCAGCTCCGCGCGGAGTGGCCCGACAGCCTGGTCGCTTCGGCCAAGCGTGCCGACGCTCAGATCGAGTTCGCGGCGTCGGAGTCGCGCCTGAAGGGTGGTTCGCTGACCGCGTCCGGCGGTTGGTGCGCCCCGTCGGAGCGCATGTACGAGCTGACTCCGATGCTCGCCGACCCGAACGCGGGCATCCTGTCGATGCCGGAGATTGCGGTGAAGCGCGGCGGCATCGAGACCGCCGGAGGCGTCGACTTCCGCACCGTGTGGGCCGGTAACGCTGGCCTGATCCGCACCGAGGCCAACGAGGAGGCCGACCCGTACGTCGAGAAGGCTCTCTACCGGCCGGAGTGCCCGGAGTTCAAGGAGACCCGCGCGGACGTCATCTACTCCGGTCTGCAGGTCGGGTTCCTGCAGGACAACGCGTACCCCGAGGTCACCAAGCAGACCCTCGAAGGGCTGCTCGCTGTGCACGCGCACCGCGTGAACGCATCGTCCATCTCGCGGATTGTCGCGCTGTCGGACGAGGTCGACCTCACGACCACGATCGGCCCGTCGGCTACCTCGTCGACGCTGAACGGTCTCGGTCTGGTCGCGACAGACTACCGGTACGGGTTCCGTGCGTCGCCGACGCTCACCCTCGAAGCTGTCGCTCCGATGTGGCTGAAGGAGGTCATCCGCGCCGACCTGTCGCTGCGCGCCGGTGACGGTCAGTACGTGCAGGTCAACGACGCCCAGATCGACGGCTACTTCGCTGCTCGCGGCGTCAAGGTGTCGTGGGTCTACGACTGGCAGGACGCGTTCACCACGAACCCGGCGACCGGGTTCGGTGGCGAGACCCCGCTGACCGGGTTCCCGGACGAGGTCAACGTCCTCGTGTACGCGGCGGGCACGTTCGTGCGTGGCCGTGGCGACGTCGTCAACCTCGACACCGTCTACGACTCGCAGGGCATCAAGAACAACGATTTCCTGTCGATGTTCATGGAGGAGAAGCTGCTCGTTCACAAGCGCGCCCACAAGGCCCTGAACGTGACCATCCCGGTCGCGGTCAACGGCACGACCGGCACCGGCCTCGCGCTGGATCACAACGGTCTGGTCGCTGCCAGCGGCGAGTAGTCCAGTGACGCCGGGGCGGGCAGCGCAGGCAATGCGCCCGCCGCCCGCCCCGGTTCCCACCGCCCCCACTCGACACGAGGACAACTCATGGCTGTAGTCGCCCCTCCGCTCCTGGTCCCGACACCGACTCTGACACCGCCGCGGTTCGGGCTGCTGTCGGTCGCTGAGATTGTCGACGACCCCGATCTGCACTGGCAGAACGGAACTGAACATCTCCCGAACCCGACCCCGTCGGGTTCGACGTCTGGCGTCGATTGCGACCCGGACCCCCTGACCCCTACCGCCGACACGATGGACACCGTTGTTGATGGGTCGCTGCGCGTGTGGGCGAACTTCACGCTGCCGCACGCGGCGTTCTCCGCCGACGAAGTGCATGAGCGGGCGCGTCTCGCGCTGTCGGTGAGTGAAAGCAATTCCGTCGAGTCGGCGATCTGGTCGTCGTCGACGTCGCCGCTTATGTCGGACGACACCGTGACCCCGGCCGGGACGTCGGCGGTGCCGATGCTTGCCGGTCTCGGCGCGCTCGAACGGTGGCTGTGGGACAACTACGGCGGCACCGGTGTGCTGCATGTGCCGCGGCAGCTCGTGCCGTTCCTCGTCGCCGATCGTCAGGTAGCGGAGAAGAACGGCCGCCTGGTTACCCCGCTGGGTACGGCGGTGTCGGCGGGCGCGTACCCGGCGACCGGTCCGGCTGGGGCGGCCGCTCCGGCGGGGCAGGCGTGGATCGTCGCGTCGGGCACGGTCCGGGTTCGGCGGTCGCCGGTCCGGGTGCCGGGCGCGAACGGCTCCGCCTACTTCGACTACTCGACGAACACCGCGCTCGGTCACGCCGAACGCGTCTACGTCGTCGGGTGGGAAGGCGTGCAGGCGGCCGCGCTGGTTGGCCTCGCGGGCGAGGGCACCCCGATCGACCCGAACACAGGGTTCCCCGGAGTCCAGTCCTATCCGGGACTGAACGTGTACCCCGAACAAGGAGCATGACAATGGCACTGAACGACTGGCAGGACGGCACAGAGGGCGGCACCCCGTTGTCCGCGGAGCGGCTGAACGAGCGCGACGCCGCGATCGAGTCGGCCGCGTCGACGGCGACGTGGGGCAGCGTGGCGAACAAGCCGAGCACCTTCGCGCCGAAGATCGGCACCGGCGCAACCGATGCGGCCGCCGGTAACCACACCCATACCGCGGCCGACGTTGGTGCCGCTCCGGCATCGCACACGCACACCGTGGCGCAGGTGTCCGGGCTGCAGGCTGCTCTCGACGGCAAGGCGTCGACGTCGGTGACTGCCGACCTCGAAACGCGCCTGGCTGCTCTGGAAGCGGCCGCGGGCGGCGCGTAACACGCTCCGCAGCAACACAACTGAACAACTTGGTCGACTGGCGGTAGGGGCCGGGCCGGTATCAAACCCTGAGAGGTAGTCATGCCGAACTCGACCTGGCCGTCCATCCACGCGAAGAAGATGCGCCTGACCAAGCTCGACGGCTGTGGTCAGCCGATCACCACCGCCGGTAACAAGTCCATGCTCGTCACGAAGGGCATCGTGAAGGTGTCGCTCACCGCCGAATACGAAGACGGCGAAGACACCGTCAAGAAGGACGGCAACGGCGACATTTGTGTCCAGCACAAGGACCCCGATCAGCTCAAGTACATGGCACCGGAGATTGAGTTCTGTGGTGTCGACCCGGAGGCGTGGGCGATGATCACCGGGCAGGACGTGGTCACCGATGGTGCCGCGAATGCTGTCGGTATCGCGCTCGGTTCGCAGCCGATCGAAGCGAACTTCGCGCTGGAACTGTGGACCGACGTACCCGGTGCCGCGTGTGGCGCGTCCGGGTTCCAGCCGTTTGGGTACTGGCTGATCCCGTTCATCGGGTCGGGCCGTTTGGGCGACGTCGAGCTGTCGGTGTCGGCGGCGGAGTTCACGCTGTCGGCGCAGACTAAGCCGGGCAACGGTTGGGCGTCGGGTCCGTACAACGTGGTCCGTGACGAGACCGACGTCGCGGTGCCGCTGCTGACCGGTCTGAAGTCGTCTCACCACATCTGGTTCCAGCAGACGACTGTCGCTCCGCCGGAGCCGACGGACGGCGCGGTCGAGCTGACCGCCGGTGAGACGGACCCGGAAAACCCCTAGAGGCCCCGCGGCCGGGTACTGACGTGTACCCGGCCGCGGACCTGTACCCCGGCGAATAGCGCGTCGGCGGGGCAGGATCGGGCCGACAACAGACGCGCACACACCAGCAACGAAGGCGGGCAGCGGACGTGGGATTCTGTGGATGGGCGGTCACTATTCCGGCCGATCTGGCGGACGAGTGGCAGGCGGCACCGGCCGAGCTACGCGAGCGCGCGCAGCAGGCGGCGGGCCGCATCCTGTGGACGTTGACCGGGCAGGTGTTCGGTACGTGCCCGGAGACGGTTCGGCCGTGTTTTCAGCCGCAGGACCACACGACGTACCGCGGTGCTGGTGCCGTGTTTTGGCCGGGTCTCCTAACAGGTGACCCGGCCGCGTCGGGTCCGTGTGGCTGTTCGGAGGGCTGCAGCGAGGTCGGTTACGACCGGGTCGCGTTGCCGGGGCCGATTGCGTCGATCACGGAGGTCGTTGTCGACGGCGAGGTTGTCGCCCCGGCCGACTATCGGATCGAGAATCACCGGTGGCTGCATCGGGTCGACGGCGGCCGCTGGCCGACCCATCAGGACTTGCACGCGCCGGACGACGGGCCGGGCGCGTTCACTATCCGCTACGAGCGGGGCCTGCCGATCCCGGCCGACGGGCTGTACGCGGGCGGCCGCCTCGCGGTGGAGTTGCTGCGCGGTCTGTCTGGCGGGGTGTGTGCGCTGCCGTCGGGTGCGACGTCGGTGTCGCGGCAGGGCATCACGGTCGAGCTAGCGGATATGCGCGAGTGGTTCACGAACGGCGTGACGGGTGTGGAGTCGGTCGACTTGTGGATTATGAGCGTGAACCCGTTCAAGTCGAAGCGGCCCGGACGGGTGACGTCGCCGGACTCGCCCCGCTACGTGCGGAGCCGCTGAGATGGAGTGCTCACCGTACCGGCTGGCTGCGATGCTGGCGGCCGCGTTGGAGGCGAACCTACGCGATACCCGCGGCGGCGTCCCGGATCGGTTGGCGGTCTATCCGCACGTCGATCCGGCGATCGAGTTCTGCCCGGACGGTATGGCGTGGGTGGGTATTGGGTCGATCCGTCCGGCGGCGGGCGGCGGCCGCGGGTCGGCGTGCGCTATCTCGTGGGACGTGGAGATGGTGGTCGGTGTGGCGCGCTGCTACCCGACGGAGGAGAACAACGGCGCTCCGGCGTTGGCGGCGGTCGATTCGGCGTCCCGCGACATTCTCGACGACGCGGAGGCGATGCGCCGCGCGGTCCGGGATGCGTTCGAGGATGAGGAGCCGCTGGTGTCGGGGTGGCAGCCGGTGCCGCCGCGTGGCGGGGTGCATGGCTCGAAGCTGACCGTGTCGGTGCGGGTCGGCATGGGCGACTACACGGAGCCGCGCTCACCGATGATGCCCGGCGATCCCCGCGCATAGGACACAACGACAGCGACCCGCCCCCAGTGAGGTTACGGTCAAACTGCAACCTGACCCTCGCTGGTATCGTCACGACCATGAGTGAGGTCACCGTTCGCGCTGTTCAGCCCGTTCTCGGGCTGTACGCCGACGCCGTCGTCACCGTCGAACGAACACTCCTCATCGACCGGCACATCACCGCCGGGCACCTGATCGTCGAACAGGGGGCCACCGATGGGACACGTTGAACTCCACCGCGCGGCCCTGCAGCGCGGCACACAACGAGCCGCGTACAGGTGGGCGCACCGCATCGGCACGCGCACCGTCAACGAAGCGAAACGCCGCGCGCCCGTCGACGAGGGCACCCTCCGCGCATCGATCGACTACGTCGCCACCGTCGAGAACGGCAGCGCGAAGGTCGTCATCGGGTCGCCGCTGCCCTACGCCGAATACCTACACACGGGAACCGGCATCTACGGGCCGAAGGGCACACCGATCGTGCCGGTCACGCGGAAGGCCCTGAAGTTCAAGTGGGACGGCGGAGGCGTGAACACCCGCAGCAAAGACAAGCGCGGGTTCGTGTTCGCGAAGTCCGTCAAGGGCATCAAGCCGAACCCGTTCCTCGCCGACGCGCTCGAAGCCGTGATCGGTGCCGTCCGACGCCGAACCCGATAGACCCCAACCAGGAGATGAAGAATGGCAACCAGCAAGACCCCCGCGAAGAAGGCCGCCCCGCGCCGCGCACCGGCAAAGAAGGCGCTCGCGCCTGTCGCGGAGCCGGACGTCGACCTCGACTTCGACGACGCCCCGAACCCTGTCGCCGACCAGGTGAACGACTACCGGCCGTCGCCGAACCCGAAGCTCGCCGACCAGGTGCCGGAAGAGCTGCAGTTCTCGACCGACTCCGGCGAGTCGCGTGAGCCGGAGAAGGTACTCATCAGCCTGAACGGCCGCCCTCACTACCTGTACGAGCCGTCGCGCGCGATGCTGCTGCTGCTCGGGTCGGCGCTGGTGTCGACGGAGACGTCCCTCGAAGACCGTATTCGCACCATGATGAACATCATCGACAAGTGTCTCGACTCCGATGGTGTGCGCGTCGTCCGCGCGGCGATCATGAACTCGGACAACTCGTTCGACGAGGGGCTGCTGTCGACCCTGATGGAGACGATCTTCAACCGGTGGGCACCGACAATGGCCGACGAACTCAACACCGACACCGCCGCCGCGAAGCCCGCGCAGAACCGCGCAGCACTTCGCGCGTCTGCGCGCAGGTAGTTGGGTCTCGGTCCGCCGTGGGGCCGTGCCGCTAGCTGGTGGTCGTTGGACGGATACCCGATGCGGGTGCACGCTCCGGCGACCACCAGTTTCGTTTCGGTCCTCACGATGAAAGACGAGTACGGGCCTGGTTTGTGGGTCGCGTACGAGTGCACCGCGCCCGCGGACCGGTGGCGCATTGCGGAGCGCGCCTACAGCGGCACCCCGCTCGACGTGTTCGATCATGCGGCGGACGTCATCGTCGAGAGGCTGACGGGCTGGCACCGGTGGGAGGCGGAGTTCGTGTGGCGGGCGGCGCTGGGTGCGTGGCCGGAGGTCGACGGGGACCTCCTCGGGCGGGGCGTCGACGTGTCGCTGCTGCCGCCTGCCCGCGCAACGAACACCGTGTACGCGTGGTTACGGGGGCAGCTCTCGCAGGACGATAAGGCGTGGAAGAAGTTTCAGAAGGATATGAGGCACGAGCCGCGCCGCGTGGTCCTCCGCGAAGCCGAGAAGCCTATGCCCGCCGACGACCAGGCAGAACTCCAACGGTTGATCGCGTCGCAGTAGCGCAGAGGATCGGGCGCGACCCGATACCCTGGTGATCGAGATTCTAAGTGTGCGCTGACTGGCGGTAGGGGCCGGGTGCTGTGGCTGGGAGGCCGTGGCATGACCGAGCCTTGGGCGTCAGCGCACGTCGATGTTGAACTCGACTGGTCCAACCTCGACGAACAACTGATTCGGCGGCTGACGCGCGCCTCGGATATTGCGCAGCGTGCAGCGTCTCGGAACTTCGGCAAGCTGGCGGGTAACGCGCGCCGCTCGTTCGATCAGGTCGGCGACCACTACGACACCGCGATGAAGCGGATGGAGCGGCGCACCATGACGGGCGTCGCGGCGATCAACCGCACCCTCGCCCGTATCCAGCAGAACACGATAGCGACGATCGACGTGCAGATGCGCGGCGCGGAGGTCGCCGACGTGCGTGCGCTGTCGTCGGCTATCAACCGGCTGCAGCGGTCGCAGGGCAATATTCGTGTGCAGATCGACGTCTCGGTGTCGGGTATTGCGGAGGTGCGGGAGCTGTCGGCGGCGCTGCGCGCGCTGCCGCGGCGGCAGACTGTCGACGTCGACGTCGACGTAGATCGGCGGGCGTCGTCGCGGGTGGAGAGCTTGCACCGCGGTCTGGGGAAGTTGGGCGGCGGGTTCGCGCGGTTCGCTAAGTCGGGGCTGTCGGCTGTCGGGACGATCGGCAAGTTCGCGGGTATCGCGGGCGCGGCTGTGGTTGCTGTCGGGTCGCTGGTGCCGGTGATTGGTGCGCTCGGGGCGGGGCTGGTTGCGTTGGGCGGGGCGGCGGGCACGGTTGCGGTCGGCGGACTGTTCGCGGTCGTCGCGGCCGGTGCCGCACTGAAGACCGCGTTCTCGGGTGTTGGTGATGCGCTATCGAACGCGTTCGACCCGGAGAACGCCGAGAAGTTCGAAGAAGCCGTCGCCAAGCTCACCCCGGCGGCTCAGTCGGCGGTCCGGTCTATGCAGGGCCTCGGCAAGACGTACGCCGACATAGTGAAGAAGCCAGTCCAGGAGGCGATGTTCGCCGGTCTCGCACCGAAGATCGCGGCGCTGCAGCGGTTCATGATCCCGTTGCGGGATTCTCTCGTCGACGTAGCCGGGGGCTTCAACGACGCCGCGAACGGTGTCCTGCGAATGATCAGCACCACGCAGGGCACGTCGATGGTGAACTCTCTGCTCGCTGATTCGGGGAAACTCGCGGGCGACTTCGGTAATGCGCTCGTCGCGCTGGTTCCGGGGTTCCTGTCGATTGGCTCGGCGGCTACGTCGGTTCTCGCTCCGATGTCAACTGGCATCGGAGCTATGGCAGGCAAGTGGTCCGAGACCATGCTGCAGATGCAGCAGACCGGCGAACTGCAGGCGAAGATGAAGGGGTTGCTCGACACGGCGAAGCAGATCGGTGCGGCGCTGGGGCAGCTTGGCGGGATCATTGGCGGGGTGTTCGCGGCGGCGAAGGCTGCCGGGGACGGTAACCCGTTCGGCAACATCATGAACTCGCTGACGCAGATCAACGAGTGGGTGAACGGGCCGGGGCAGCAGGCGCTCACGTCGTTCTTCTCGTCGATCGGTCAGGCCGTCGGCGCGATTATGCCGGTGTTCCTGCAGGTTGCGGGGATCATCGGCGGGCAGGTCGCACCCATGATCGCGGACCTCATCACCGCTATCGGGCCGACGCTGGGAACAATCGTCGAACAGATCGGTCTAGCGTTTGCGGCGCTGCAGCCCGCTATTGGGCCGCTCGGGGATGCGCTCGCGCAGATCGGCACCGCGCTCGCTCCGGTGCTGCCGATCCTCGGGGAACTCATCGCGAAGTTCGTCGAGGTCGCGGGGCCGGTACTGGGGTCATTGGTGGAGGCTCTGGCCCCGGTTGTGTCGGCGATCGGCGAGGGGCTAGCTGCCGCGTTCGAGGCACTGAAACCCGCTATCGGACCGATCGGCCAGGTATTCCAGGCCCTCTCGCCGGTACTAACGCAGATTGCATCGGTGCTCGCAGACGTTCTGGTGGCTGCGATCCAGGCGATCGTCCCGATCATTCCGCCGATAGCCGAGGGCTTCTCGCAGGTGATGGCGGCCCTGCAGCCGTTGCTCCCGGTGATTGGTGATGCGCTCATCCAGATCATTACGGCGCTCGCGCCGATGCTGCAGCAGATGGCTACGGCGTGGCTGCAGATCGTCACCGCGCTGACTCCGCTGATCCCGCCGCTGATCCAGATTGTGTCGGCGCTGCTGCCGCCGCTCATCCAGTTGGTCACGGCACTGCTGCCGATCATCACGATGGGCGCGCAGGTGTTCGCGATGCTCGTCACGGCGATCATGCCGGTGGTGCTCATCATCGTGCGGGTGGTGGCGGCGTTCGCGCAGCTCCTCGGCATGATTATTGGTTTCGTCGCGCAGGCGCTCGCGCTCATCATCGGCTGGGTGACGGGCATCATCACTGGGTTCGTCAACATGGTGACGACCGTCGTGTCGACGGTGTCCGGTTGGGTGTCGAGCGTGATCGGGTTCTTCACCGATCTTGTCGCGCGCGGCTGGCAAGCGGTGCAGGACTTGTGGAACAAGGTGTCGAACGGGTTCTCGAACGGTGTGACGACGGCGGTCAACTTCGTGAAGGAGCTGCCGGGCAAGGTCAAGAACATCTTCTCCGATGCCGGGTCGTGGCTGATCGACATGGGTAAGAAGATTATCGAGGGCCTGATCAACGGCATTAAGTCGATGGGCGGCATGATCGGCGACGCGATCAAGTCGATAGTCCCGGACCCCATCGAACGGTTCGTCCCGTTCTTGTCGGTGGGCGGCTGGGTGCCGAAGTTCGCGTCGGGTGGCGCGATTCCGGCGCTCGCCGCGGGCGGCTCCGCGGGCGCTGTGAGCAAGGCGTCGACGCCGATCAAGCCGGGCGGCTACATCGTGAACGCGGGCGCGACCAAGCAGAACAAGAAGCTGCTGTCGCGCGTCGCGCCGAAGGGCCGTGTCCTGTCCGGTCCGGGCACCGGCACGTCCGATTCGATCGCGGGCAAGTGGGGCGGCAAGACGGTCGCGGCGGTATCGCGCGGCGAATACTACGTGCCGCCGGAGCAGGCTGCCGGGATCATGCCGATGCTCGTCGCGATGAACTCCGGCAAGCGGCTCGGGCAGATGCTCGCGTTGGCCGGGGGCGGCCCGGTGTCGGCGGACAAGCTCGTGCAGTTTGCGAAGGGCGTCGAGGGCAAGCCTTATGTGTGGGGCGGCACCAACTGGGGAGATTGCTCGGGGGCGGTTTCGGCGATCGCAAACTTTGCGACCGGCGCTGATCCGTTCGCGTCGCGGTTCGCTACCGGTTCGGAAGCGGAGGAGCTGAAGAAGCGCGGGTTCAAGTCGGGGCTGGGTCCGGCGGGGTCGCTGAACATTGGTTGGTTCAATGGCGGCCCGTACGGCGGCCACACCGCCGCAACCCTGCCGAACGGCACGAACTTCGAGATGGGCGGCAACCGCGGCGACGGACAGTACGGCGGGCAGGCTGCAGGCGCGAACGACCCGCAGTTCTCGGATCACGCGCACCTGCCGCCGGACTTCTTTGGCGGTCTGGATGCGGGCGCACCTACCGCGGGTAGTGCAGGTGGCCTCGGCGCTACCGGCGGCACTGGTGGCGGCTCGACCCCGATCGGTTCGGGTATCTCGTCGGGTGGCGGGTCGGCGTCGTGGGGCAACTCGGGCGGCGGGTCGGCGGCGAACTCCGCCAAGGAGGCGAAAGCATCCGGGCTGACTCCGGTGTGGGTGGAGAACTGGCCCGCGTCGATTGGTGGCGGTAGCGGCGGCTCGCTGGCGACCGGCACCGACACGACCGGCGGGCTGGGTACTACCCCGGCAGCCGCGGCCCCGGCGAAGGACTTGAAGAAGGGCGCGACCAAGGAGGAGATGGTCGCGGAGGTCGTTCGGGTCGGCAAAGAGAAGAACATGAGCGACAAAGACATCGAATCTGCTGTCGCTGTGATGCTCGCCGAGTCGGACGGCAAGAACTACGCGAACAGCAACGTCGCCGGGTCGGAGGCTCGGCCACATGATGCTGTCGGCTCGGACGGTAAGAGCCTCGGCGTGATGCAGCAGCAGTCGGGGATGGGTTGGGGCAGCGATGACCAACTGATGGACCCGACGTATGCGATCGGCAAGTACTACGACACGTTGAAGGACGTCGACGGCCGTGAGGGTATGTCGGTGGCGGCGCGGTCGCAGGCGGTGCAGCGGTCGGCGTTCGCTGACGGCTCGAACTACGCGGCGAAGCAAGCGGAGGCCGAGCGGCTGATCGCGAAGGCGAACACGGTGCCGGTCACTCCGGCCGGGAATGTGCCGGTCGAGGTGACCGGTGGGCTGAACACCGGCGACACCGCGACGACGCCGTCGCTGGCGACCCCGGACACCACCACGACAACCACCCCGGACACCACAACGGCACCGGATGCGACCGCGACGCCGGACGCTACAACGACCCCGGAGAAGACGGAGGTCGAGGTGACTGTCGGCGGGTCGGCGCTGTCGGCGCAGGCGGGCGGCTACGCGAACACTGCCGCCGCGACTGGTCTCGATGCGTGGATCAAGGATCACCCCGGACTGCTGGGCGACTTCGACAACGAGAACGCGAAGACGTCTCTCGGGTCGCGGCTGGGTGGTGTCGCCGATAAGGCGGTGGCGGGGCAGGCGTCGTCGGCGCTGGGGATTCTCGGACTCGACGTGCAGCCGCCGTTCCTCGATGCGATCGGCACCTACATGGCCGACAACAAGGACGAGGGCACCGGCGACACCGCGACGAAGAAGGACCTCGTCGACCTGACGCGTGATCTGGTGTCGGCCGGGTTCGGAAAGACGGTCATCAACAACTACGGCGACGCCAACGCTGAAGAACTCGCACGCAAGCTCGACGGCAATCGTCGACGGAAAGCACGGAGGTACGGCAAGTGACCGGATGCGGACCAGGCGGGTCGACGTCGAACATCAGGATCATCGGGTGCGACGACGGCGAAGTGCACCCTATCCACGGCGAGGACGCCGGGACGACTGGGGCCACGCTGAAGCTCGGCGGGCTGGAAGACCTGTACGAAGCACCGATCAGGACGGTGGAGCGGACACCGGTCCGCATGGACGGCGCGATTCTCCGCTCGGTGAAGACCGCGGTGATGGAGCCGGTCATCACGGTGATCGTGAAGGGCGACCAGGTCAACGAGTTCGGGCAGGTCGACGGTGCGCTCCGCGAAGCGTTCAGTTTCGAGCTGGACCCGTACTACCCGGATAGCACGCTCGCGCGCATCGAGTGGGAGACCGGGGATTCGACGCGCTGGCTGGAAGTCGTGCTCGCGGAGGGCAGCTCGTACGAGACGGAGAAGGTGCCCCACTCAGACGGTGAGTGGGAGTGGGAGATTCACCTGAAAGCCTATGTGCCGTTCTGGCAGGAGGACGACGAGGTGACGAGCGTCGAGTTCACGCAAGCGGAGTCCGGCACGACGAAGCCGATCACGGTGTCGAATCCGACGGGCGTCGATATGGCGCACAAGTGGTCGGGGACGGTGGCGACGTGGAAACTCCCGGACAACTCGTGGGAGGGGCGGAGCTGGGACCGTAAGCCGGGCGGCCTGTGGCCTACCCGGACGGTCCCCTACCCGGACCTGACAGCCGATAACGGTGGCCTGATCGTCGATATGGACCCGATGCAGTTACCTGTCCGCGACGCATACGACACCAACCTGATCGGCGCGATGCCGGTTCAGGGCGACTTCCCGAAGTATCTGATCCCGCGGTTCACGCAGGAGCAGACCCTCGACGTGACCGCGACGAACGTGCCCGCGGCCGGGGCCGCCATGACACTACGACAACCGCGCCGGTTCCGTAAGCCGTGGGGGAGGGTCTGATATGGGCGCGTTCCTGACGGCCGAAGCAAAGGCGGTCCTTGGGGTGCGGGCGCAGCGCGCACACGAGGCGATGGACGGCGTCGATTCGCAGTCGTTGCTCGACCAGTGCGAGTCGATCTGGAAGGCGTCGCAGGGCACGGTCCGCGACGAGTCCGCGGTCCGCCGCGAGTCGCCTGTCATGCGGCTGTGGGACGCGGAGTGGCATCTGCAGCACGTCGCGAACAATCCGCTCAGCTACGAGTTCGAGTGGATCGAGTTGGACTCGGGCACCGGCGAACTAGTTGTGCTCGCGGAGGACCCTGTCGGGCAGTGGTTGTTGGACTTCGAGGGCCGCGACCTCCGCGGCGAAGGCGCAGCTCCGCACATCACGGCGGACTATGTCGGCGCGCGGTGGGGCGGCCGCATGGAAGACGTATCGATAGAGGAGACGTCGACCGGCGATCAGATCGTCACGGCGACGTTCATGCACGACTACGAGAACCTGAAGTGGATCGAGTGCTTCCCTAACCCGTTCCTCCCGGCTATCACACAGTTTCCGCGGGCGTGGATGCTGCTGGGGCCGGTCAACTGGTGCGCGCTCACCACCTTGTTCTGCAACCTGATGCGCGACGAGACTCCGCTGACGATCCCCGACGATCCGCTCGACCTCGACGAGTGGACCGGAGGGTTCAACCTGTCGAACTGGCAGATCGTGGTGAACCCGGTGTCGTTCATTGCGGCGATGCAGTCGGGCGTCCTGTGGGGAATGCCGATCATCCGCATGAAGTACTGGCACGATGCGTTCGCGGCGATGCTCGCCGACGCGGAACTGTCGGTGCAGTGTGACCGCTGGCTCGAAGGCGATGACGAGCCGTGGCCGGGCGCGAACCTCCGCAACGGCACGCTTGTGGTGTCGATCGTGGACAAGAGCGGCCGCTACAACTCGGGCACGTCGGAGTTCGGCAACCTGTTCGGCGGACTCGAATCGACGATCGCGGAGTTCTCCGAGGACTTCCTCGACACGTCGCTCGCGCTGCTGACCGAGACCCCGGTCCCGAACGAGTACATGCAGATCGGCGTCAAGAGCACCAACAAGACGATGCCGTACGTGATCCTCCGGCCGGGCGTGACGCCGGGCGTCGAGTCGGCGAAGTTCATCTTCACGCCGGAGAAGGTGCCGAAGATCATCACCGGGGGTAAGTCAGCTCCGGGCGTGAACGAGGGTATCGGCGCGCTGATTCAGGCGATCGGTGACGTCGTCGGCGATAACATCTCGTTCCAGGGGTACGGCGTCGGATCGATTGGCGGCGCGATAGATACGCTGCTGCGCCCCCTGTACACCGACACGATAATGGCGTGGACCGATACGAAGTCGTTCCCGCGGGCGCAGAAGCTCGGCTGGTCGAGGTATGTCGAGTTCTTCCAGGACGGCGCGGACCAGGCGTACACGCTCAACAGCCTGATGGTGATTCGTACCGGGTTGTGGGCGACACGGCGGTGGTCCTCGCACGAGGTCAAGCTGATCGACTCGTGTCCGTGGATGCTTGGCGACAACGGCATCGGTCACATGTGGGTGGGGGATCGTGTCGGCACGACGAAGCCGCGCGACGACTCCGGCCGTGTGTGGGTCGACCGCATCAAGAAGGTCGTTCTGTCCGCGGACGAGACGACGTTCCACCCTGACTGGACGATCACTGTCGGCGAGGATGCGAAGAACCGTGATCCGTTCGAGGATGCGCTCGACCGTATCCGCTCGGTGACGTCGGGCCTGCATGACGTCGGGTTGGTGTGACCGTGCCGACTAGGATGCGAAGGGACTGCTACCAAGTTCGAGGGGTGCCCGATGGGCCGACGTAATCAGAACCGGCCGCCGAAGAAGCCGCGTATCTCGGTGCCGGACTTCCCGACGGTCGACAACTGCGACCCGAACGACCCAACCATGTATGCGGTGTGGGCGTTGGTCGGGTTGCCGGGGCAGAACGGCGCACCGCTGCCGCTGCCGGTGAAGATTCTCCGGCTGGTGTCGCGGCGCTTGTGGGATGCCGGGTTCAGGTACCACCCGGAGTTGCGGACGATCAAGTACCGCAAGCCTCGGGTGGGCGATCCGCATTTCCTGTCGAATCCGGGGACGTGGGTGCCGATCGACGACCCAGAGCCGGGCGAGGAGGCAGCGAAGAAGCTGTCGCCGGAGCAGAAGGCGCAGCTACGCGAACGGTTCGGGCTAGACGATGATCCGCCCAAACCGAAGGTGCCCGGCCCCCCGAAGACGGCACCCGACGAGAAGGTGCCCTATCTCCGCAAGGACGGCACGACCGTGATGGTGACGCCGTCGCAGGCGCGCCGTTGGGCGGCCGCTAAGCGTGCACGTAAGGAGGCAGGCAAGTGACCTCACCGAACTATTCATCGGCGAGCGACCTCGACGACTTCAAGGATGCTGCGAACGCTGTCGGTCTCGCTGCGTCGCAGGCGATGCAGGCCGAAGACTACATACAGACCCAGATCGAGAACATCGCGGGGCCGCTGGGTGGTGTCGTCTCGTGGATCACGGATGGTCTCGGCACGATCATCACGGACCTGCAGGAGTTCATCACGACGGGCGAGACCGCGTCGTTGGAGGCTATGGCGGAGTTCGTGCAGTCGAAGCTCGGCGACTTCATCTTCGACGTGGTGCAAAGCCTGCAGGACTTACTCGACGCGATGCTCGGGCAGTACGAGGGCGACGACGACGTCCTGAACGCTATCGAGGCGCTGTTCGCGCCGCTCCGCAAGCTGTTGGAGATATTCACCGGGGTGCTCGGCGGCAACGGCTCGACTCCGCAACAGGTCTCCGACTTCTGGACTGACTTCGAGGGCCGCGTCTCGGACACGGAGCAGGCTATCTCCGACGCCGTCTCGAACGCTGTCGACGCTGCTGTCGATGCGGTGGTCGACGGCATGAACGGTATCGGCGCGTTCGCGCAGGCGATCACGGCTGCTATCTCCGCAGCGATCCAGGACGTTATCGACTCGATCTTTGGTGACGGCGGCACGAAGTGGGGGCAGGAACTCTACGTCGCGGCGGGACCGGTCACGCTCGGGTTCAACGATGTGCCGCTCGGGTTCGGGATGCCGTTCTCGGGGAAGATCACCGACATTCAATTCTACTCGAACGACCACATCGGTTCGGGGTCGATTGTCGTCGAGACCCGGAAGAACGGGACGGTGATTCACACCGGTACGTGGAACGGCGGCAGCAACACCTACGCGTCGTCGACGCTGAACCTGTCCGTCGCGAAGGGCGACCGCATCACGTTCTACGTGTCGACGGTGACGTCGCAGGCCGCGAACATGAGCGTCAGCGTGATGGGCCGGTACGTCTGATGGGGTTCCTGGTGCGCCGCTCGTGGTCTCGGCAGTCGGACCCGACCCTGTGGGATCGGCCGGTAAATCAGGCGTCGAAGTGGTTGTGCGAGCGGTCCGGCGCGCAGCGGGTCCTCGCGGAGGGCGGGTCGGTCGCGGTAACGAACGGCAGCTCGCGTGACTTCTTGCTGTCGGTGTTCGTTGGTGACGGCGGCTCGGTGACGCTCGGCGGTGCCTCGGGTAACAACACGGTGCAGATCAGCCGCACCGGTACGACGGTCACTGTCGCGGTGCAAACCAACGGCGGCACCAAGTACACGACAACCGCGACGACTGCAGCACTGTACTGGTCGAACGTCTACCTGAAGTGTGTCCCCGCGGGCGGACTCCTCAATAACCAGGTGTCGTTCACGGCACTGATCGACTTCAACGAGTCGAAGGCGCTCGGCACGACGAGCGCACTGTTCGGCGACCTCATCACGACGAACGGCAAGACGCTCACCTGTAACGCGTTGTCGGGGTGGGCGTGGTTCGCGGAGAAGACTCCGGGGTTCTGGTTCTTCTGGTCGGAGGAGTCGACGATTCCGCTGTCGGATGCGAAGTACCGCGAGGCGTTCATCAATAACGCGACGTGGGATATTGCCGCCCCGAACTCGACGTGGAACCGGCCGGACGGCGTGAAGTCTCTCCGCGCGTGGGTGTATCAGGGTGGCGGCGGCTCCGGCGGTGACGGCGGCGAGGGCGGCTCGGGCGGCGACGGTGGCGACGGCGGTGACGGCGGTCCCGCGGGCAGTGGGACCAACGATCGCGGCGGTGACGGCGGTCGTGGTGGTGACGGCGGCGACGGGCGCGGGGGCGGGCCAGGCGGCCGCGGCGGCAACAACGGGGCAGCCGGGAAGACGGGCGGCGGTAGTTCGACGGGTTCGAGGGGAAGCGCGGGCGGCTCCGGGACGTCCGGCTCGGGCGGCTCGGGCGGGCGCGGCGGCGCGGGCGGTTCAGGCGGCGCGGGCGGTGCAGGCGGTGCGGGCGGCCCCGGACGAATGATCGCCGCTGTCGTAACCCAGGAGAGTGAGCCTGTCAGCGGGGGGCAGCGCGGGAGCAAGGGCGGCAACGGCAACAGCGGTTCGGACGGCTCGAACGGTACCGACGGCAGAGACGCAACCGGGTACGGCACGGACGGCGGCGACGGCACGGACGGCAGCGACTCGCTGTACTCCGGGGTAAGCGGCTCCGACGGCAAGGACGGCGCGCACTGCAGCTTCGCGGGGGTGTCTTCCGCTGACGGCGGCAACCTGTCCAACGGCACAACCCAGTACGGGATCACAACATTCGCGCACAGTCTCGGCACATCAGACAAGGACGGCGGCGTCGTCTTCTATTACCAGTGGTGAAGGGGAAAACAATGGCACTCGGGTATGAACCGAACAAGAGCAAGCTACTGCTATCGACGGGCGCGGACTGGGTGTGCACGCTCGACATAGACGGCGAGTGGCCGGAGGGCACTACGTGCTGGGTGCAGGTCGGCGACCTGCCTCAGTGGGATGGTGCGGTCGACGCGACGGAGGGCATCGTCGCGTTCAAGGTCGAGGCGGAGGTCACCGACCCGGTGAAGAACGGCACCCCGTACACGATCTACGTCCGCTACCCGACGACGCCGGAGACCACGGAGTACGCGTGGTTCGAGGACATAGTGAAGAGGACACGACGATGACAACGTATCCGCCGCTGGTCGGCACGGTGAAGGTGACCGCGCCGGGCGCTCCGCCGCAAAAGGTGGAGGCTCCGCAGTCGGGGACGGTGTTGGTGTCTCCGGGCGCTCCGGGGCCGCGAGGCAAGCCGGGGCCGACGGGTCCGTCGTCGACGCTCACGATCGGGACCGTGACGGGCGGCGAGACCGCCGACGCATCCTTGTCGGGCGAGTCCCCGAACCAGGTGCTCAGTCTGGTGCTGCCGCAGGGCGAGAAGGGCGAGACTGGCGGCACCGGTCCGGTGTCGACGGTGCCGGGTCCGGCCGGTCCGGCAAACCATCTGTCGATCGGTACGGTCGTCGAGGGTCCGGCGGCCGCGACGATTACGGGGACTTCGCCGGAGCAAGAACTGAACCTGACGCTGCCGCCCGGACCGAAGGGTGACCAGGGGCCTGCCGGGGAGGTGTCGGAGGCGGAACTGAATCAGGCTGTCAGTGATGCGGTGGCGGCGCTCATCGATGGGTCGCCGACGGCGCTCGATACCCTGTCGGAGTTGGCGGCGGCGCTCGGCAACGACCCGAACTTCGCCGCGACGATAGCGGCCCAGATCGGCGCGAAGGCCGACAAGACAACCGCGATGACCGCCGGTACAGGACTCGACGGCGGCGGCACCCTAGCGGCCGATCGTTCGTTCTCGGTCAAGTACGGGACGGACGCGGGCACCGCTGCCGAAGGCAACGATCCGCGGCTGTCGAACGCGCGGACACCGGTGTCGCACACGCACGCGATGGCGGACATTGTCGGGCTGGTCGCGGAGCTGGCGGGGAAGGCGGCCGCCGCGCACACGCATAACGCGTCGGACGTGAACGCGGGGACGCTCGACCTCGCACGGCTCCCGGCGACAGTGATGCGCGGGTACAGCATCGTTGTGCAGGCGGCGGCCCCGTCTGGTGCGGCGGGTACGCAGATCACGTTCAGGACGGGGTAACCGCGGTGATCTATCTGGGGGGCCAGCCCGCAGGCCAGATATACGTCGGCGACACGATGCCGTGGGGTATCTATCTCGGCGACGTCCTGCACTGGAAACGTGACCCTGACTCCGGCAGCTTCACGGACACCGGGGCGGTCGTTGTGCCGTTGTGGGTCCGGTGGGTCGACGTGGTCCTTCTCGGCGGTGGAGCGTCCGGGCAGACCGGCAGCGGCGCGAACGCGTCCGCCGGTGACGGCGGCAACGCCGGGGCATGGGTGACGCGGCGGTTCGAGCGGGGCGTCGACTTCAACGGGACGCCGACGCTGTCGTTCTCGGTTGGTGCGGGCGGCGCGCAGGCACCGAACTCGGACAAGGGCGGACCGAACGCCGGGCAGGCGACGACGGCGACGGGGATCGGGTCGGGCCTGTCGGCGGCGGGCGGCTCCGGCACGACGAGCGGCCAGAACGGCGCAAGTCCCGGCAACTCGACGTTCGAGGGCGTCGTCTATACCGGCGGGGCGGGCGGCACCGGGAATGCCGGTTCGCCGACCGCTCCGGGCGCAGCAGGGGCAGGCGGTAACGGTGGCTTCTTCGGGTCGCGTACCCGCGGCGCGGCAGGCGCACGCGGACAGGCGTGGTACCGGTTCCGATCTTGGTCATGACCGCCGCGATACGATCATCCGTATAGCTGACTGGCGGTAGGGGCCGGGCGACGTTGCAACGTCGGAGGCCCTGTGGCTTACTCCCTGGACTCACGCGACGGATACGTCCGTCGGATAATCGCTGTCGGCCGCGCGATGGGGATTCAGCCGCGCGGCATCGTCATCGGTATCGCGACCGGTCTCGCCGAATCGAACATCAAGGTGTACGCGAACCCGAAGGTGCCGGAGTCGATGCGGCTCCCGCACGACGCCGTCGCTTCGGACGGTAAATCGGTCGGCATCTTCCAGCAGCAGGTCGTTATGGGTAACGGCTGGTGGTGGGGCGACGCCGAAACGTGCATGGGTCCGGAGTCGTCGGCGCGGCTGTTCTTCGAGCGCCTGGCGAAACGCAACTACATGACCGGCGACGCGGGCGCGCACGCGCAGGCAGTCCAGGGGTCGGCGTACCCGGACCGATACGGGCAACGCATGAACGAAGCACAACAGCTATACGACCGGCTCGCCGCCGGTGGAGGAGGCACACCTGTGGGTACCTACTACGACACCGACCGGAGCGACGAGTTCGACTTCGGTGGTCCGCGGACGCTACCGATCGCCGGTATATGCGTGCACGACACGGAGGGCGTCACCTCGGCGCAGGCGACCGACGAGACAGACGACAACACCACCACCTACCAGTGCACCTCGCGCACGGGTAGTTATCACATCATGGTCGGGGTGGACGGTGAACGCATCCGCCAGAACACCGACGACTGGACGGTGTGGGCCACCGGCAACAAGGGCAACGACGTGTTGCTCCATATCTGTTTCGTGGGGTCGGCACGGCAGACGCGCGCGGAGTGGCTGGCCCAGGACAAGATGCTCCGGGCCGGTGCCACGGTGATCCGGTACTGGTCGGACAAGTACAGCGTCCCGCTGAAGAAGGTGACCGCGGCCGGTCTGCCGGGCGTCCTCGGCCATGTGGACACTCAGGTGTGGGGCGGCACCGACCACACCGACCCCGGCCCGAACTTCCCGTACGACAAGGTGTTGGCCTACGCGAAAGCGGGCGCGACGACCACAGTGCCGCTGGTCAACCAGATCAACGTCGAGGCGGACGTCGCTAAGGGGTGGATCGGTAAGCGGCTCACCGACGGGGAGAAGGACGCCGCACGCGGAGGCAAGTTCGCGGACTTCGAGAACGGCTCGATCTACTGGCACCCCAAGGTCCGCAAGGGGTTGGCGACCGCGGTACCGGCTCACATCATGGAGGCGTGGGCGGCGCTGGACTGGGAGAACGGGTTCCTCGGCTACCCCAAGCGTCGGCACACGATCATCGCGGGCGTCGGCGACGTGCAGGCGTTCGAGGGCGGCGTCATTTACCGGCGGTACGGGCAGCCCGGTTTCCCGGTGCGCGGCATCATCGGTGAGCGGTGGGCCGCGGAGGGGTTCGAGACGGGACCGCTCGGCTGGCCGGTATCGGATGAGGAGGACAACGGGACCGGCGGCCGGGTGCAGCGGTTCGAGAACGGGTCGCTGTCGTGGGATGCGTCCGGCGCTGTGAAGACGGTGCAGTCATGACCGCGCCGGAGCAGGACCTCGCTGGGTTCCTCCGCGACAAGCTCGCCGCGCAGCCCTGGTACAAGACGTACGCGAACACCGTGACGACCGTCGTGACGCTCGGCGTCAACGTGTTGTGGGTGCTGGTGTCGCTCGGTGTCGATATTGATCCGACGGTGATAGGTGCGGTCGCCGCCGCGATCCAGGGACTCGGTGCCGTCGGCGTGAAGCTCACCCCGAACGGTGTCACCCGGAGGCAGATCGACGACCTGGAAGGGTACGTCGGCCGCCACCGTAAGGCCGAGGGGGCGACGTCCGGTGGGTAGGGTGCGGCGCGGCCGCTGGGTGCCGCTGATACCGACGACTTTCCGCTGGCCGATCCTCGCCCTGTGGACGCTCGAACCGATCGCACGCGGCATCGACTACGTGACCGGCGACCTACCGGGCACGACGTCGAGCCTGACGTTCGTCGAGACGGCGATGCCGCTGCAGATGTGGGGTGTGCTGTTCCTGGCTGCAGGGGTCACGGTGGCGGCGGGGTTCCTCGGGCGTTGGCCGAACATCACCATCGCCGGGCTGCACGTCATGGGGTGCACGTATGCGGCGCTCGCTATCGGGTTGATCGTTAAGTGTGTGGAGCGGGGCGGAGACGGGTTCCGTACCCCGATGATGTTCGCTATCTTCGCGGCGACGTGCTGGTCGGCGGCGCTCGGCTACCTTAACCAGACGCGGAACGAGCGGGCGCTGAAGGCTGCCTCGTGAACCCGCCGGACGGGCTGCCGAGCTGGCTCGTGCTGGTGTTGTTTCTGCTGTTCGGTTCTCCGGCGCTTCTCTCTAAGTCGGCGGCGAAGCTGCCGTCGGTGTTGGGTGCGGGGGCGCGGTGGTGGCAGGCGCGGCAACCGGACAACCAGGTCGAGGCTAGGCGGTCCTCCTCGTATGAGAAGCAGGAGGCGGAGATAGCGCGCATCAGCCGCCAGTACGACCGGGTCAATGAGGACTTTGAGGAGCTGTCGGAGCGGGTCGACGGCTTGGAGAAGAAGCTGACCGAGACGAACCGCCGGTTCTTCGCGGCACTCTCGTACATTCGGGACCTCGTCGGCACGATCCGCCGTATCGACCCGGACCACGAGGTGAAGGCCCCGCCGGAAATCCTGAAGGAGTTCCTGTAGCACCGAACCTGTAAGGTTACGGTTTATGACTGTAACCTCGGGTGGCTCGCGGTGAGAGCCTACGGATGGAACAAGGGCCAGATCGTCGACGCCGAAGCCGACGTGCTCCGTGAACTCGCGGAGCGCGTCGCCGACGGCGAACCCATCAAGAAGGTCGCCGCCGACCTCAACGAGCGCGGTATCCCTACCGTGTCCGGCCGTCCGTGGTCGTCGCGCACGATCAGCCGATCCGTCACCAGCCCGCGCGCCGTCGGACTCCGGGAGCGCAACGGCGAACTCACCTCCGACCCCGACGTCGACCCGATTCTCGACGTCGCCTTGTGGGAGCGGGTACGCGACCGCATCAACGACGCCGACCGCAAACGGTTCACGCCGCAGCGGCGGCGGCAGAGTCCCCTTCTCGCGGACGTGCTGCGCTGCGCGTCGTGTGGCCGCCCCATGTACCTGACGGGCGTCAACTACATGTGCGGGGCGGGCGCGTGCCCTAAGCCGCTCACGATCCGGCAGGCGATCGCAGAGACCGAAGCGTCTGAGCGGGTACTCGTGCGGATCACGTCGGGTCCGTGGCTCGACGCGCTACGCCCCGTCGCCGAGCAGGGGGCGGCGCACTGGCGGGCGGTCGTTGAGGACACGCATCAGCGGATGGTTCGGCTCGCGGAGGAGTTCGGGTCGGGCGGACCGCAGGAGGCATTCGACGCGGGGATGGTTGCGGCACGCCGCACCCTCGCCGACGCCGAGCGGCATCTCGCGACGCTCGCCGCTGTCGACGGGCTGCCCGCGCTCACGGAGGAGTCTGTCGTCGAGTGGTGGGTAGACACCGCCGCCGAGGACGACCGGCGCGCGGTGATCCGGTCCGTCGTCGACACGATCGTCGTCAACGAGTCGGCTGCACCCCGCGGCGACCGCCTCGTCTTCAACTGGCGGGTTGGAACAGACGTGCGACGTTCCTAACTTGTGCCTAAGACTGACAGGAACAGGCAGGGACCGGTTCGGACCATACGGCAGTAGAAACGCAGGTCAAGCGGAATCACCGGGCCTGCTCAGTAACGGACGGGGACGTATATTCACCCTGGCAGTGTGGGGGTCAGGGGTTCGAGTCCCCTTAGCTCCACTCATAAGAAACCGCCTCCGAACTGCGTCGGAGGGGGTTTCTTTTTGTTCTGGTCCGATGTGTGGACGGGCGATGTGTCCTAACTTTGCCCTATCGCCTTCGACAGCATCTCAGGTGCGGCGGTCAGTCGCTCATCAGTGACGCGCGCGGTTACCGCAGTCACAATATTCACCCGTTCGGACGAACGCGTGTCTCGGCTACGCGGGTGCGGGGGCGGTGCGCTCAGTCCACCCGTTGTCCCAGTACCTCAGGAGGTCGGGGTCCTGGTACCAGCCGGCGGGCATCGACGGCGGCGGTGGGGGAGGCGCCGCGTTGGGCGCTACGGGCGAAGCAGATGCCGCGGGCGTTACGGCGGACGCCGTCGTCTGCCCACTGATAATCCCGCGGACTGTATCGACGCCACTCTTCCCGTCGTCTTTCGCGACGTTCTTCACCTCGGCCTTGTTCCCACTCGCAAAGATGGTGAACCGTGCCCGTGAGCATGCCGGCGGCCCACCGACAGAAGTCGGCCCGAACTGGTTCTTGCGCAGCGTCGCGGACTGGCCGTATCGTTGTGTCAAGCCCCTTGCGCTGAGCTTGCGGGAAGTGAACCCCAGACACAGCCGGACGACTGTGCACTGGGGTTTCGCGTTGTCTGGGGTAGAAATAGTAAGTGCCATCCCGCCGCATCTTCATCGACGAGACGAAGCAGAACGGGTTTGTTCTCGTCGCCGGCGTAATCGTCAGCTCAGAGTTCACCGACATCCGCAAAGTCCTGCGCGGGTTAACCAAGCCTGGTCAAGCCCGCATCCATATGTGAGACGAGCGAGACAGCCGCAAGCGCGAGATCGCGGACGTCGTTGGCCGCATGGAGGTGCAGGCGTGGGTCTATCGGTCAACGAGTAGATCCGGCCCCGAGAAGGATGCCCGGGCAGCGTGCCTGCGGGCCGTGGTCGCAGACGCCGTCGAAGCCGGTATCGGTCATCTCGTCATCGAGCAAGACGATGGCATGGTGACCTGGGATAACCAGGCGCTGATCACCGCGACTCGGGACCTAGGCGTGCGCGACGAGTTCCGCTGGGAGCACGCGAGGGCCCGTTCCGAGACGCTGCTGAGCGTTCCGGATGTAATCGCATGGTGCTACCGGAAGGGGGATTACCACGCGCGCATCTCCCACCTGATTACACGCGAGCGCGACGTGATCAACCTACCCGTGGCGCCTCGCCGAAAGAAGCGTCGGTAACGCCTGCGAGGTCGCGGCACTCTCGCTCCCGCTCGATCGTGGCGTAAAGCGCAGAGCGTTTGAGCGGGTACAGCTCCATGAGCGGTCGTAGGCGTGCCCGAAGCCAGGCCCAACAGAGTAACCCGCGTCACACTATTTGCTGGCTGGTTGCGGGTTGCTGCTACCGGTTGTAGCGTCCGTCTCATCTGTTGTGGCGATTCGGGAGGAATCGTCCAGGTTGACCCGGGGGATCGACTACTCGTACATACGAGTACTAGATATCCCTCGGGTCGGGGGCTGTGGCTTTTCCTCCCGCCGTGGTCGCCGTGTGAATGTGGGGGAAATTCGTGAAGAAGTTCATCGGCGTCATGTGCGCTGTTCTGGTCGCGGTGATCAGCGTCGCCGCGTTCGGGGCCCCTGGTGATGCGTCGGCTGGTCCGACGCGGTCGTTTGCTGACAAGTCCGTGACGCGCCATTCCGATGATGGGTGGACAGTGAAACTGTCGAAGTCGGGGGAGAAGATCCGGAGCGTGCCGGCCCTGAGTCGTGGGCATGGTTCGTATGAGGCGTTCTTGTCGTTGCGTGGTGCTGCGCAGATGTCGGGGTCCGGGACGGTGCCGGTGGACGCCGCGGTCGTCTCGACGGGCTTCCAAGTCTCGTGCCAGTGGCAGATGGACGGCGTCAACCTCGGGGTCACCGGCGGCCCGACCGCGCAAATGTCCATCTCCTATCCGCCCGCGATCGTGCTCGGCGCCCAGGTGATGCCGAATATTTCCACGACGTTGAAGAACGGTGTGTCGATCGATGTCCCGTTCGGGCAGAAGCCGTTGCAGGGTCCGTCGGCTGGTGTCCGATTGGACGGTGTCCGCGTGGAGATCTCCGGATGCGTCGGCGCACGCCCAGCCGTGCGGGCGTATGTACGGGTGGCGATGACGAGCAAGGCGAATGACAACACGTTCAACCTGTACGGCAAGCCGCATCTGCTCTAAAGCCTGAACACTTAACCATCCATCCGGCCACCAACAGGGGACATGGAATGACCACCAACACCAGCACGCAACCACTGACTGCACCTGATCGGCCGGCACCTGATGGGCCTAAGCATTCACGTCGAGCGCAGGGCCAGCAAGCCAGCGAAGCTACGCCGCCGGCTACTTCGCCCGCGACACCAGCCGACGCTGCCGATGATGGCTCATCGTCTGGTGTGGACCGGTCGGTGTCGGTGTGGACGATGCTGCTGTTCATCGCCGGGTGCGCGATTCTGGTGGTCGCAGCGTGGAATCTGCCGAACCTGGCCCGATGGGGCGACGACTACGGGAACGTCCTGGTCTTCCTCGCGTTCTTCATGATGATGTCGATCGGTGGCCGCTGGTTCTGGACCGGTATCGACGCCATCTGGAACGCTGTGCGCGGCAGGAATAATGCATGAGCACCACGCGCAGGAGTAGTCGTCGTGGAGCAGCGCTGGCGGCCGGTATCGGGACACTCGGTTTCACTGGCGCGATCCTCACTGCCGGACTCACCGGCGGTGCTGGTGATGCGGGTGCGGATGCGTTGTGTGATCAGATGCGCGCCCAACACGGACCGAACTGGCCATGCATCTCCGTCCCGACCTACACACCACCACCAACCATGCCCACCCAGCCCACCACACCGAACGCTCCGGGATCCCCGTCGGGCAACGGCCCAGTCATCGGCGGCGATCCCGGACCCGGCCCAGGACAAGGCAACGGCACACCCATCATCGGCGGAACCGGGACACCCAGTCGCCCCGAGCCCCGGGAAGGGTCGCCCGGCGGCGGTACGACCCAGGCGCCGGCACGACCGACGATCTCAACGAACCAGAGTGAGCCTCATGGTAGCGATCGGAGAGGCACCGAACCGCTTCCGGTTACGACTACCGCGCCAGCTAATGCACCGGTCAATCAAGACTCTCCTGACGCCTCGGATCGCGCACTCCTGACACCATCAGACGATGGCGGTAAGGGATCGATTCCGTTGCCGGTGTGGGCTATCGCCGGCGCGGCCGCAGTAGCGGCGGCCAGCCCCCGGACACGCTCGCTTCTCTCGCGTGGCGGGTCGACCCGGGCTACGGTCGGCCCCTCGAGGATGGTGTTGATTCACGACGAAACGTCCTCGAACACCTACCGGTTCGCGATGAACGTCCCACCCGGCGGCCGCACTGAAGTCAACCCCGACGGATCAGCAACCGTATATGACAAGGACGGCAACGCTGTCCGCCAGATCGCACGTCCGTGGGCGTTCGACGCAGCAGGGCGGCCACAAAAGACGTGGTACACCGTCGATGAGAACGGCGATTTGATCCAGCACGTCGAACCCGCCGACAACGCGCTGTACCCGATCCTCGCGGACCCGACGAGTGTCGGGCTGGTAGATACCACCGGCAGGGCCGACGGAGAGTCCTGGACACAGGACCTCGGTGACGGACAGCTCGCAGTTCACCATGTGGTCGAGGGCACTGGCGGTCAGACGGTGGACACCCGCGTCGTTCGCCCGGACGCCACGTACACCGATGTTCGGAGCGTGAACGACGGCCAGGGCGGATACCAGACGTGGTCGAACGACAGCGCCGGGAGCGCGAGCTACTCGAACTTCCCCAGCGAGGGCGGGCAGTACAACGAGCAGTACCACGGCGGCGATGTGTACGGAGATCCGACTGTAGCCGTCGATGAGAATCCCCAAGGGAGTGGGACGATCGTCGCAAACAACCCAGATGGAACCCAGTCCACGGGGACATACGTCCCAGTGGGCGAAGACGGAACGGATCTGACGGTCGACAACCCTGACGGCTCAACTAGCGACGTGCAGTTCAGGGAGAACTCTGATGGAGAACGTTCCACAGTCGTCAATGACGATCTAGGGCGACGAGTCGGAAACCTTGACGGCTCCATTTCCGAGATCGATGGCGCAGGCAACGAAGTGCGCGCGGACGGCGGTCCACCGGATGCATCTACGGGCCGGTTCTACGATCCTGACACGGGTCGGTGGATTCAAGGCGCAGTCGACCCTGCTACCGGAGCTCGCACCATCCGACTCGATGATGGCGGCGTCCTAGCTGAGCAGATTGGCAAGGATGGCAAGCCCTCGACCTGGGAAGTCCGCGACGCTGACGGTACGCCACAAGGCGTCGTCCCGGACGGGCTTGTTGAGACAATGACGCAGGCAGGAACACTAGCCGGTTCGACCGCTCTCGGCCTTGAGCAGGCGATTACTCGACAGGGAGATGCCATAGCAAACACACGGTGGGCATACACTCCAGACCAGGACTTCACAAATGATCAGCTCAAGAAGATGGGTAAGTACGGGAAGGCACTCGGGCCCGCAGGCACGATCCTGACTGTCGGTAGCACCGTGGGTGACATCGCTAACGGGGCAGGGATCTACGAATCAGTCGGTGAGTTGGGTGGCACCACAGTTGGAGGCTGGGGCGGAGCCGCAGCTGGAGCAACTGCAGGAGCCATGGTCGGTGGTCCTGTTGGTGCCCTTGTGGGTGGCGCGATCGGCGGCATCGTGGGTTCAGGGGTCGGCACAAAGGTGGGCGGGGCAATCGGCTCCGGATTCCGTAGTCTACTCGGCGGATGACTCATCATGATATCGTCGCCGCTCGGATTAGAAAACGTCACCTTTGCAATTCTAATTGCATTCAGTCCCTACATGTGGCTCATCGTGGCTGTAACGTGGTCGAAAAATCGGATAACGCACGACGGCTCCAAATTCCGCGAAGAGTCTAGGATAGATCGAGCATCCTTGGCTCGTACAGGAGCGCTTGTCCTCACCATTATTGGAATGGTGATGTTTCTCCCGTTGAAAACCTGGATCGTTATCCCTGGCTTAATCATACTTCATTTCGTGTACGTGGGCAGATTGGGAAACAGAATAGATGATGCTGAATACTAGAATGGACGTTCCGGTCAGCGTTCCGTCTTCAATGAAGTCGGCGGGACTAGTTTTGGCTGCGGCGGAGATGGAACGCATCCAGCCTGCGCTGGACGGCTGGTCCCGAGTTGATGCCGATGTTATTGATGTGCTCACGTGCGACTCATTTGTTACCGATGGGTGGGCGCCGACGTCTGTCGTAATTGAATATTCATTGGTAGCGATTCCTTCGCGCGAGGATGTGCTCGAGTATTCACGCCTAGAACTGGCGAGCACGTTCCGTCCAGGCGTTCTTAGATCGATGATCGATATCTCAAATTCGGCATTTTCGGTTGGCATGAGCGGGTCCTATCATTATGACAATATACATATATGGTCGGATACACAGTACGTATTCAACACTTCTCGTGGACTCCTTAGACAACACACCCTGAGTTGCAGGGACGAGGATAGAGAGAGCTTGAGAGACGCGATCACCCCCCTCAGAGATTGGTTCATTGCGGAAGCTGTTCGGGGTCCGGATGTCTCAGAGTGACACTTCTTGGATCGTCGATGTAGCCGTCGCGGCAGCCCCGTTGGCGGCAGCCTTAGCTGCGCGGATATTTCGTCACGACATTCCATGGGTTCGGGGCGGCGTCGTCATGGTCCTGAGCGTTGTAACGGGGGCCCTCTCGGCCACCCTACTCAGCGGCGTTTCCCCAATTGCTGGGCTGGCGGTCGGGTGCTGGTTCCTGCTATCAGGACTTGTATTCGTGTTTTCGGAACCGGAAGGCCTCGATAAGCCCGGCGACGGCTGAGTGAAATTCGGTAAGCACTGGGCAGGAAATGACAACTCCTAATCATGTGATAGAAAACGACCGAAGGCTATCGATATTCTCTTGAATGAGTATCGAGGCTGCTTTCAAGGTGAATATATGGACCCCACTACGGGGGGGGAGAAGGACGATCTGGGAAATTGCGTCTACGCTCGTCGTCGGGCTATTCTGCGTTGGATTCTTCGCCGGACGGCGTAGCGGGTAGGTCAGATCACCTGTCCGTGCCCACCCCACCTGCTCTAACCCCCTGTGCCTCTGTGGGTGTGCGCGTCTACCGAACCCGCGCCCGCTAACCCACTCAATCGGGAAACATCTGACCGCTCGGCACCAGCCATACACCGGGGGAACGTGGAATGACCACCAACACCCAACCACTGACCGCGCCTGTCGGCGGGGCGATAATATTCGCTGGTCTAGTTAAAGTATTCAGCCGGATGGCTAGTAGATGGAAGTGGCCGTGGTGATTCGCCGAGAGCAGATTGAAACCATCAGGAGAATATGCGCCGACGCAAGCAGAAACAAGCATCCTGATGTAATCACCGCACTGGAAACACTTGTGGTAAATCCGAATTGGGAGCGAATTCAGATATCTCTGATATTGCTCTCTCGATATGCACTTGGCCGAGCACTTGGGCCATGTTCAAGCTATGAATATTCGCCTCGCTGGGGTCCATCGGTAGCGGTTCTGGGGGCCAGTCCGCTCTTCGCCCGGTAGTGGACGTGGGGGCCAGTGATGGTGTGCTCGGGGGCCACCCTGCTTACGCTCCCTCCGCCGCGTGTATTGGGCACGCGGCGGAAGGAGCAATCAGAAAGGGTACGGAAGATCAGAGCGAAGCTGATTCTGCAGCTGCGCGCGGATGGCTTGTCGGGCCGGGCGATCTCGGCGTCGCAGGGCATGTCCCGCAAGAGCATCGCCGCGGTGTTGGACGCCGCGGATGCGGCGGGGATCGGGTGGGACGAGGTGGCTGAGCTCGAGGACGAGCAGGTCTACGCGAAGCTGTTCCCGGGCCGGGGTGAGCACGAGAGCGTGTTCGCCCAGCCGGACTGGGAACGAGTCCACCGCGAGATGGCCCGGGTCGGAGTGACGCTGAAGCTCCTGCACGGTGAGTACCTCGACGCGACCGCGGCGGCCGGGGATCCGGCGATGGGGTATGACCGGTTCTGCCGCACCTACCAGCGTCACGTCCTGGTCACGGGCGCGGCCTCGCGCGTGGGGCATAAGGCGGGCCAGAGCGTGGAGGTCGACTGGTCCGGCCCAGTACGCGAAGAAGGACTGGCATCCCCGGCTCGGCTCGGGAGTCCGCGCCGATGCGATCATGGACCGGATCGTCCACAACGCCATCTGGATCGACACCGGCACGAAGAACATGCGCGAACACGCCGCGAGGAGTAGACCTGTCGCGTCGGTGCTTGTGACCGGCCGCCACCATGACCGACATCACCCATATCGCGCTTCGACTGGCGTCCCTCGCCGCGAACCAAGTAGCCTCGCCGTGTCCTTACCGTTTCCGAAACGTTATCTATCTCCGAACGGACAGACTTTGTCTCTACACCGCGCAACTGCTGACTCCATAACGACTCCTGCCGACCTCGGCATCAACCCTCCGGCCCGCGGGGCGGGCCGCCATCGGGTGGCCAAGACGCGCCGGACCGCGCTGCCGGTGCGTATCGGCGCCATCGCCGCCTTCGCCGGGGCGATCGGTCTGGCCGGCGCCACCGCCGGTGAAGTCGCCGCCAAGCCCTCGTCGCCGATAACGCTCCCGGAAGGCGTAAATCTGCCGCAGAACCTGCAGGTGCCCAAGAACTTGCCGCCGGACGTCGACTCCGCGCTCCGCGACCTGCTGCCGCGGACCGGTCCCGGTCAGGGACACGCCGTCAAGCCGGTCAGCGGCACAGTCACCTCGACATACGGCGGACGCTGGGGCTCCCACCACGACGGTGTCGACATCGCGAACAAGACCGGCACCCCGGTATACGCCGTGACCGACGGCGTAGTCCTCGAAGCAGGCCCGGCCTCGGGCTACGGACAGTGGATTCGGGTCCGCCAGGACGACGGCACCACCGGAATCTTCGGTCACGTCGAGCAGATCTTCGTGCACGCCGGCGAGAAAGTGAAGGCGGGCGAGAAGATCGGCACCGTGGGCAGCCGAGGCAATTCCACCGGACCCCACCTGCACTACGAGGTCTGGAACTCCGCCGGTAACCCAATCAACCCGCAGTCCTGGCTGAAGAAGCGCGGCGTTCAGCCCTGATCTGACAGCGGGCACGGCTTGCGAGCCGTCGAGTCGCGTCAGTGGTATCGCTATGCGGCCATAGGAGCCCTGATAGACCGCCCTACCTGCTGAGCGGTACCACTGACCCGACGACACGGTCGGCGTCAGGTGTGCTCACTGCCGCGGATCGATGAGCACCTTCCCGGACGAGTCTGCGGTCGCTGCGGCGAACGCTGCCGCCACGTCGTCGATTGGGACGGTCCGGGAGACGATCTCGGCGGTGGGGATTCCACCGTCGGTCGCGATCGCCAGCGCTGTGGCGACGTCGGCCTCGGTGTACGCCGCACAGCCCTGCACCCGGATCTCCCAGTCCTGCACGACCGGCATCGGGAGCGATGCTTCCCGTGCGGGGACGCCGACCACGAGGACTGTTCCGGCCCGTCGAAGGAGGCCGACCGCCTGATTGAGCGATCCTTGGGACGCGACACAGTCGAGGACCACGTCGGCCGGTCCGCCCAGCGCACTCCGCAATTGGTTGTCGACGTCTGCGGCGCAGGCACTGACGCCTGCGGCGGCACCGACCCGGACGGCACGGTCGAGCTTGCCCCGATCCATATCGGTGACGACGACTCGGTCTGCGCCTGCGCGTGCCGCGGCTACGACCGCCAAGACCCCGATTGTTCCCGCGCCGAGGACGACGACGCGGGCGCCGGTGAGGTCGCCCGCGATCCGGACCGCGTGCACCGGCGTCGCGAGACACTCGACGAGGACCGCGGTCGCGTCGTCCACGTGGTCGGGGACGGGAAACAGATTCTGTTCCGGGGCGACGAAGTACTCGGCCAGCGCGCCGGCCCAATGCCGCGAGACGTCGCAGCCGATCCACGACAGCCGCT
The DNA here is from genome assembly GCF_021739025.1 of Gordonia liuliyuniae. GTDB lineage: Bacteria > Actinomycetota > Actinomycetes > Mycobacteriales > Mycobacteriaceae > Gordonia > Gordonia liuliyuniae. The sequence continues at coordinate 635,979 of NZ_JAKKOT010000003.1, forward strand.
CGCACGCATTGCTGCGGGCGGCCAGACAGTTCAGACACTGCCCGCACGCCACATTCGGTTTGAGAAGAACGCGCTGCCCCACGGTGAGGTCCGAGACGGACGCGCCGAGCGCGGTGACGACGCCTACTGCTTCGTGGCCGGGCGCGTAGTCGCTGTCAAGGAACGGGTGGTGGCCGGCGAGCGCATGCGTGTCCGAGCCGCAGATCCCGACGAGGGAACTGCGCACAAGTACTTGTTCGGGCTCGGGGGCGGGCACCGGTCGTTGCTCGACCACGACGTCGCGGGTGGGCCGGACCAGTGCACCGCGCATCGTCGCGCGCGCAGGAATGTCACGGTCGGAAGTGGTCGCCATCGTCACAGACTATCGACTGCCGCCACCCGGTTCGGTCCGGTCGGAGGACGATCGAGCCGATGAGCGCGAGTGTCCACTACTCATCCTCAGCTCCGCTCCGTGTCGTCGGGCCACCCGTCGAAGAGTGCGTCCTGCTGGGCGTCGGGGTCGAAGGTGTTGTGGCGGAATCGGATCGCTCGCCCGATCCAACTGTCGTCGGGGCCGGATGAGTCTCCTGATCCCCAGTGGATGGTGCGACTGAGTGCAGCAGCCTGTTCCGGCGACGTGGCGCGGACGGCGAGCTCGTAGGTGGGGTTCGCGTCCACGTCGTTCGAGGGCAGTCGGATCACGTCGTCGATCACGCCGACGGTGCATCGCCCGTCTGCGAACCGGGCTTCGGTGAGCCGGTAGGTGGTGACGGCATTGAGGGCGACCCCGACAAGTAGTACCCCCAGGCTCGATCCGTACAGCCAGTAGAAGACCTCAAGCCGGTCGATGCCGTCGATCCAGAACCAGATGCCGAGCCCGATGCCGACCGGGATCGCCACGACGAACGCCACGAAGCCGACGAGGAGAATCACCACGGACAGGTCGTCCCGCCGCGACCACTGACGTATCCGTGCCCGCGTCTGTGGGGTCCGTGCGTGACTCAGCCACTCCGCGGTCTGCCGATTGATCATTGCTGCCCCCGTACCGGGAGCGAGGGCTCGCTTCGCGCGGCCTTGCGTCGGAGCTCGAAGATCCGCTCGTTCTGCGCGTCCACGTCCTTGATGAGACTCAGGCGGAAAGCCAACGGATCGCCGGGCAACGCGCTCGTGGGCGTCTCCTGCTGCAAATCCTCGCCCTCCTGTCGGTTCGTGACGGGCTATCAGTCAGTTACGAGGTCTGCGAGGCCCGTCTGGTTAGCGCATTCTCCCACGACTGCTCCAGGTGGGCGGATCTTCGCGGTGGAATCGGCGGCAGACCCGCCGGTCAGCGCCTAGCGTCGTCGTATGCGCCCACTGCGATATTCGATCAACACCACCCTCGACGGCTGCGTCGACCATCGCGAAGGCGTCCCTGAGCCGCAGATGCATAAGCACGCCGAACGGATGATCGCCGAGGCCGACGCGCTGATTCTCGGCCGCACGACCTATCTCATGATGGAAGAGGGCTGGCGCGATCCGGATCAGGTGGCGGCGATGCCCGAATGGATGCAGTCTTTCGCCACCGCCATTGGGGCGGCGAAGAAGTACGTCGTCTCCAGCGTGCTCACCGAGGTCGACTGGAATGCAGAGCTTCTGGGCGGGGACCTACGTCAGGCCGTCACCGAACTCAAGAACCGGCCAGGAAACGGCCTGTACGTCGGCGGGGTGCAACTGCCGACGGCGTTGGCGCAGTGGGGATTGATCGACGAGTACCAGTTCCTCGTGCATCCGCGCGTGATCGGTCATGGACCTCGGCTGTTCGACGGCCTGGAGCAACCGATAGACCTCACGCTCGTCGGCCGTGAGGAGTTCCGTTCCGGAGCGATGGTCCTGCGCTATCGCGGCCGGGAGTAGCGCAGGAACAGCTCGTCGTCGTGCGCCCGCGCATGCCGCAGTGCGAAGCGGCGCGGGGACGGCAGTGCCGTGGCGGTGTTCGACAGCCGCGCGACGGGCAAAGCCTCCGCGGTGAGTTGCGGGGTGAGCGTGACGCACAACTCGTCCACCAGGTCGTCCTCGGTCAGGCGGTCGATCAGGGTCGGACCGCCCTCGCAGAGAATCCGGTGCATGCCCCGGGCCCGGAGCTCGGCGAGCGCCGCAGGCAGATCCACTTCGTCGGCCCCCGCGACGATGAGGTCCACGTGATCGCGGACCGCGGTCGTCTCCGCGCGCCCGGAGGTGATCACGATCGGGCGTGGCATGCCGGCCGCGGAGGATGCGGCGAGCATCCGCTCGGGCAGTTCGCAGGACGCAGTGACGATGGCCATCGGCGGGGTAGCGGGTGCACCCGGCCGGACTCGCGAACGCAGTCCCTGCAGATCGTCGCTCAGCTCCACCGGACCGTACCTCTCGGCGCGGGCTGTGGCCCCGCCGACCAGTACGACGTCCGAGAGCGCTCTCAGCGCGTGGAACAGCGCGCGGTCGGTGTGCGACGAGAGTGGTCCGACGCGACCGCGGAAGCTCACCGCCCCATCAAGGCTCATCACCATGTTGGTGCGCAGACCGGGCGGTTGATCGGCATACGACTGCTCGGCGAAAGCGAGGACGTCGAACTCCGGCCCGCTGCTGCCGGGCACTACGGCGTTGTTCACGCCGAATGTCCCGGTTCGATCGAATCGCCGATCGCCAGGCTCACCCACGCAGACAATTCGGGGTCCTGGTGTCGGACCTCGCCGGCGACCGGGGCGAGGAGGTAACCCGTGTGATCGCCGACGTCGATCCGGTCGATGACGCGCCCGACGAACCACACGCCGGCATCGGTGAGTACCGGCAGGTCGTGTGGGCCCTCCACCCACTGGCAGGCGGCGAACTTGTCGACCGAATCCCCGGTCTCGCCGCCGAAGAGCCGAGCCAACTCCGCGTGCTCACGCGCGATCAGGTGCACCGCGAGATGATTGGCATTCGCGGCGACCCCGTGGGTGTGGTTGGCGCGCGAGATTCCGACGAAGAACCGCGGCGGATCGATACTGGTCTGGGTGGCGAAGCCCACCAGACAACCGGACAGGCCGTCGGCCGAACGAGTCGTCACCACGTAGAGCGGGCGGTCGACCGCCACCAGCGCATCGAAGGCGCCGGTGGCGTCAGCGGTCTCGCTCACGTAGATCTCCATTCAATCAGGCGCACAGATCAGGTGTGCACGGATCGGGGGCGGACTCTGCGTACCCGCGGCGACCCGATTCCAAACGGTCAGCGACGCGCCCATGCCGATAAGCGCTCCTCCGACCAGGTATTCACTATCCGGTCGGACTCGATGCCGTGCTGCACGGCCCGCTCGGCACCGAGCCGGCTGAACTCGAGTTGCCCCGGCGCGTGGGCGTCGGAGTCGACGGCGAACAGGCAGCCGAACTCGTGGGCCAGCGCCAGCAAGTCGTCGGGCGGGTCGACCCGTTCGGGACGCGAATTGATCTCGACCGCGGTGCCGTGCTCGGCGCACGCGCTGAACACGGCCGCGGCGTCGAAGGTCGACGGCGGACGCCCGCGGCCGGCGATCAGCCGACCTGTGCAGTGTCCGAGCACCTGCACGCGTGGATTGCTCACCGCTGCCACCAGCCGGGCAGTCATCGGGTCGTGGCTCATCCGCAGTTTCGAATGCAGTGACGCGGTCACCACGTCGAGCCGATCGAGCATGTCCGGCGACTGATCCAGCGATCCGTCGTCGAGGATGTCCACTTCGATCCCGGACATCAGACGAAAGCCGTTGTCGTGCTCGCGGTTCCAGGTGTCGATGAGGTCGAGCTGGCGACTCAGGCGTTCCGCGCTGAGGCCGTTGGCCACCGTCAGGCGCGGCGAATGGTCGGTGATCGCCAACCATTGGTAGTCCAGCGCCACTGCGGCGGCGGCCATCTCCGACAGCGGCGCGCCGCCGTCGCTCCAGTCGGTGTGCGCGTGCAGGTCGCCGCGCAGCAGGGGCGCGAGCGGTTCGCCGTCCGGCATCGGCGACGGCGCCTGCTGCAGTGTGTCGAGATAGCTCGGCAGCGCGCCGTCGACGGCCTCGGTGACCACCGCTGCGGTGACCTTGCCGATCCCCGGCAGCGCGGTGAGGGTGCCTGCGCGGCTGCGCTCCACGAGTTCGGCTGGGGCCAGCGCCGAGACCGTGGCCGAGGCCCGGCGGAAGGCCTCCACCCGATAAGTCTTCTGCCGGTCACGCTCGAGCAACCAGGCGATACGCGAGAGCGCGGTCACCGGATCCACCGGGCCTGTCACCGGCGCGAAGGCCTTCATGACGGCTCCGGCTCGTCGGGATCGCGAATCTGATCGGTGACCCAGCCGATGTAGCGTTCGGCCGAGGCGCACACCGCCAGGCTCGCCCCGGAGTCGATCACGTCTCCGAAGGCGCCGTAGATCCGGTCGAAGGCCAGCGGTTCGACCGCGCCGACGATCTCGCGGACCAGCCTGGGGGAGAGCGGAATCAAGTTCGGGTAGCTGCGCATGAACGACACGCTCGCGCGGTCGGCCCCGACCATCATGGTGTCGCCGGTGAGCAGCAGCCCCCGCCCGTCGGCTCCGGCGGCGACATGCAGTACACAGCTGCCGGGGAAGTGGCCGCCGCATCGCCGGAGCCGGACCCCTGGCGTGAGCTCCAGCGTCTCGCGCCAGAACGCGATCACCGGATCGGGCCGGGTGATCCAGCGTCGGTCGAATTCATTGACGTAGACGGGCGCCCCGCCGAGCATGCGGCTCAACGACACGCTCGCCCCGATCAGATGCGGATGACTCGAGACGATCGCGCAGACCGGGCCGGCTGCCAGCAACTGCTCGACGAGAGCGGAGCCGATGAATCCGGGCGGCTCCCACAGGATGTTGCCGGCCGAAGTGTGCACGAGGAAGGTGCGCTGACCGATGCCCACGGCGGGATCGATGGCGAACTCGGAGAGGCCGGGTTCGGGCGTTCGGACGGCCACCGACCGGGTTTCGCCTGGATCGAGTTGCGCCCATCGCTGTCCCTCCGCGGGTACATACTGTCGTTCGTCGACGCAGATCAGACAGGCGACGGGCGTCGGCCCGGGCGGATACTCGTTGCCGCAGGTGACACAGGTCCAGGCCGCAGTCATCGCGACAGACTCGCACTAGGCGCCGGGGAGGTGTGCCCCCAGTAGACGCCAGGGATGGTGGCCGCGGGAGTGGTCGTCGTGCTCATCGCCTCCCCTTCACCAGCGCACTGCGATAGCCCAAACGCTACTCTTCGGGTGTTCATCGAGACGAAGATATGTGGCTCAGTGACTACGGCTACGACAAGACTCTCCATGCATTCGACAAGGCCACCCGCACACCCGGTCGTCGACGCCCTCGCCTGCTGATCCTGTGTCAGCCGGCGGATCCGCGACCGCACCGTCAGCGAAGACTGACCCGCGGGCTGGGCTGAGGCGTTAAGGTTCCGCTACGGGATTAATCGGACAGGTCATCATTCGACGCCGCCGTTCACGGCATGCGGACGGGGTGCGTGCAGCCGTAGACGACACTCCCGCTGTCCTCGTACCGACCAGGAGGATCGATGCACTACAGCGCGGGAAACTATGAAGCCTTCGCCCGGCCGAGGAAGCCGGCGGGTGTCGACGAGAAGACCGCCTGGTTCGTCGGGGCAGGACTCGCCTCGATGGCTGGGGCGGCGTTCCTGATCCGCGACGGCCAGATGGCAGGCGACAAGATCTCCGTCTTCGAAGAACTCGATCTTCCCGGTGGCGCGCTCGACGGCATCAAAGAGCCTAAGAAGGGTTTCGTCATCCGCGGCGGCCGTGAGATGGAGAACCACTTCGAGTGCCTCTGGGATCTGTACCGCTCGATCCCGTCGATCGAGATCGACGGGGCGAGTGTCCTCGACGAGTTCTTCTGGCTCAACAACGACGATCCGAACTCTTCACTGCAGCGCGTCACGATGGATCAAGGGCAGGATGCGCACACGGACTTCAAGTTCGGGCTCAGCGACAAAGCACAGAAGGAGCTGACGAAGCTGTTCCTCGCCACCCGCGAGGAGATGGAGAACAAGCGCATCGACGAGGTGATGAGCGCAGAGTTTCTGGGCAGCAACTTCTGGCTGTACTGGCGAACCATGTTCGCCTTCGAGAACTGGCACAGCGCACTCGAGTTCAAGCTGTACCTGCATCGCTTCATTCATCACATCAAGGGGCTGCCGGACCTGTCTGCGCTGAAGTTCACCAAATACAATCAGTACGAGTCGCTAGTCCTGCCGCTCTACCGCTGGCTGCTCGATCAGGGCGTCCACTTCCAGTTCTCGACTACCGTCACCGACGTCGACTTCGACATCGACCAGACGCGCAAACAGGCCACCCGGATCCACTGGACGCACAACGGCGAGGACGGCACCACCGAACTGGGCCCGAACGACCTGGCGTTCATGACGATCGGCTCGCTCACCGAGAACTCCGACGAGGGCGATCACCACACCCCGGCCACGCTCAACACCGGGCCCGCGCCCGCCTGGGACCTGTGGCGGACCATCGCCGCCAAGGACCCCGCGTTCGGGCGGCCCGATGTCTTCGCAGGCGACATCGACGCGACCAAGTGGGAGTCGTGCACGGTGACCACGCTGGACAAGCGGATTCCGGAATACATTCAGAAGATATGTAAGCGCGACCCGTTCAGCGGCAAGGTGGTGACCGGCGGCATCGTGACCGCCAAGGATTCGAGCTGGCTGATGAGCTGGACGGTGAATCGCCAGCCGCATTTCAAGCAGCAGCCCGCCGACCAGATCGTCGTCTGGGTCTACGCGCTGTTCTCCGACGTGGAGGGCGACTACGTGAAGAAGTCGATCTCCGCCTGCACCGGTGAGGAGATCACTCGCGAATGGCTGTACCACGTGGGGGTGCCGGAGGATCAGATCGACGAGCTCGCGGCCACCGGCGCCAAATCGGTGCCCTGCATGATGCCGTATGTCACGGCGTTCTTCATGCCGCGCCGGGCAGGTGACCGGCCCGCGGTGGTGCCCGAGGGGGCGTCGAACTTCGCCTTCATCGGCCAGTTCGCCGAAAGTGCAACGCGCGACTGTATTTTCACCACCGAGTACTCGGTGCGCACCCCGATGGAAGCGGTGTACACGCTGCTCGACATCGAGCGCGGCGTTCCCGAGGTGTACGGCTCAACCTACGACGTCCGCGAGCTGCTGAACGCCACCGCACGCCTGCGAGACGGGGAGGAGACCGAACTGCCCGGCCCACACTTCCTACGCGAGAAGCTGTATGACAAGTTCCAGAACAACGAGGTCGGCAAGTTGCTGACGGAGTACAAGATCATCGCCACACCCTGACACGTCGTACCTGGCGATCAGCGCGCCGTGCCCACCGTGCCGACTCAGACGAGGTTCGGCACGGTGGGGTCCGTCGGCACCTCGATGACCGTCGGCCCCTTGCGTTCCCAGGCCTCAGCGAGCGCGGCGCGCACCTGTGCGGCGGTCTCGGCCACCACTCCTGCCGCGCCGTAACTCTGGGCCAGCAGTGCGGGTTTGAGCCCAGGCAGGTCGAGGCCGGGGACGTCGGGACTCTTTTCCAGCACCGCGAAAGCCTTGAGGATCCCGTACTCGCGGTTGTTTGGGACGACGACCACCAGCGGGAGCCGGTGTTGCGCGGCAGTGTAGAGTGCCTGCGAGGAGAACTGCAGCGAGCCGTCGCCGATCACGGCCAGCACGGGACGGTTCCGGCCGAGGTCCCGCTCGGCCAGTGCGATACCGACGGCCGCAGGCAGATCCCAGCCGAGAGCGCCGCTCGCCATCGCGAAATACGAGTCCGGCCGGGTGATCTCCCATTCAGCGTGCAAATCGGCGAGGTTCGAGGGCGACTCCTGCACGATCACCGTGTCCGCGGGCGCCGCGGCGCGCAGGACTCGGAAGAGCTGGCGCGGAGTGAGGGGGCCGTCGTCGGTCGGATCGGTGATCTCGGCCTCGGCGGGCGGGTGTGGGGCCAGACGGTGGGCCTGGGTGATCACGGTGGCCTGGGTTGTGCGGGCCGGGACCGTCGCGGTCAGCGCCTCGAGAGCGAGTCCGGCGTCGGCGACCAGGCTGTCGCCGACCGGCGCGCGGCCGGCCTCCGCCGGATCGTCGGTGATGTGCAGCAGTCGGGATCCCGCAGGAATGTATTCGCCGGGGATCCACGGGTAGTAGCGGAACACGGGTGCGCCGACGACCACGATGAGGTCGTGCCCGGTCAAACGTTGCGAGAGCAGGCCCTGCGCGAAAGGGAGGCCGCCCGCGTAGAGCGGATGGTCCTCGGGGAACGGCGGACGCTCGGACGACGGAGCAGCCCAGACCGGTGCGCCGAGCCGCTCGGCCAGTGCCACGGCCGGTCCCCACGCGTCGGCGCGGGCGATGTCGGAACCGAAGATCAACACCGGGTGGGCCGCGTCGGCTATCGCGGCAGCGAACTCGGCGAGACGCTCGGGGTCAGGACCGACGCGACGACCGACGCTGCGGACAGCCGTGGGCACGGTGGCGGGTGCATCCCAATCGTCGAGGGGCAGCGACAGGAACACCGGCCCGGCGGGCGGCTGCAGCGCCACCGCGTACGCCCGCATGAACGCGGCGGGTACGTCCTGCGGCCGCTGCGGCTGGTACGACCACTTCACCCACGGCTGCGCCAGTACCTCCGGCTGCGGGTTGACCAGCCACGGTTCGAGTAGCAGCATCTCCCGCGTCTGCTGGCCCGCGGTGACGATCAGCGGCGTCTTGTTCTGGGCGGAGGAGATCAAGGTGCCCATCGCGTTGCTGATCCCCGCCGCAGTGTGCACGTTGACCAGTGCCGGTCCGCGGGTGATCTGGGCGTAGCCGTCCGCGGCGGCGACGACGCTGGCCTCGTGCAGCCCGAGGACATACTGGAAGTCGCCCGGAAAGTTCTGCAGGAAAGTCTCTTCGGTCGATCCGGGATTGCCGAAGACAGTGGTCAAGCCCAACTCGCGTAGGAGGTCGAACGTCGCTTCACGTACGGTTCGCACTGGCGCATCCCTCTCGGTCCATGGCGGCCCCGCCTGCCGATCGGGCGGGGAGGGTCCTCGATCGAGGAGACGTTTTCCGCTGTCGCCGATCGTAAAGTGTCGCCGCTCGTCGGTGTGACCTTTTGTCCGTAATGACTGCCGCGGTCGTCCGCTGTCGTGGACGCGGCAGGTATCGAGCCGCTACTTCGGCGAGTTCCGTGTCGGCGACGGGTCGGAATGGGTGAGCTTCTCGAACCCGCGGGCACCGGCTCTCATTCAGCGCTCCCTGCCTTGTCGGTCGCTCCGCCGACGGCGGGCGACGATCACGAGGACGGCGACAGCGCCGACGCCACCGGCCACGCCGAGGAGTGTGTTCTTATGCTCGACGGCCTGCTGTTTCACCTGGTCCGTTCGGACGGATGCTTCGTCGATCGCTCGCCGCCGGACATCGAGGCGATCGTGCAGCGCGTCGACAGTGTCGGCAAGTTCGGCACGCTGCTGTGCTGCGGGTTGCGGCGGCGCCGGGGTGTCGTCGACCGGTTCGATAGGGGAGGTGGTGGCCAGATCGGGATCGACGTCGTCGGTGGATCCCAGAATCGGGTCGTTGTTCGGGTCGGTGCTCATAGGTGCTCCTTCACGGTGGTGACATCCGAGCGAATGCTGTCGGCGGTGTTCTCCGGTACCGGTGGTGTCGCTGAGCGGGCGCGCATGGCGCCCACCCCTGCAGTCGCCGCGCCGACCACGACGAGCACGGCGCCGATGATCAGGGCGGCCAACCAGCCCGCCACGGCGGTGGCCAGACCCAGCACCGCCGCCGCGGTCAGTGCGCCGAGACCGAACAGAACGACCAGCAGTCCCGCCCCGGACACTCCGACGCCGATACCGATGCGGTGTCGGTCATGACAGTGAGGTACCCGGTGCGCCGCTGCATAAACATCGCCGACGGTGCTGAGGGTGCATCCGACGATGGACCTCGCGACCGCATGACGCCGGGGTAGGTTGTGGAGGTGCGATCGCCGATTCCCGATTACCTCGCCGAAGCGCTGCTGTCCGTCGAGGCCGATCAGTCCGGGCAGACCGCCGACTACATTCCCGAACTCGCGTCAGCCGACCCCGATCGGCTCGCCGTCGCGATGTGCACCCACGACGGACGCCTCTACTCACAAGGCGACTGCGATCAGGCGTTCAGCATCCAGTCGATCTCGAAGCCGTTCGTCTACGCGCTGGCGCTGGCCGACCGTGGCTTCGACGAAGTCCTGGAGAAAGTGAGCGTCGAACCGAGCGGCGACGCGTTCAACGAGATCTCGTTCGAGCCCGGTACCGGCCGACCGTTGAACCCGATGATCAACGCGGGAGCGATCGCCGCGCATACCCTCGCCGGTCCGCGCGGCGCGACCCCGACGGAGCGGACGTCCCGGATCATCCACGGTCTCAGCGCTTTCGCTGGACGACAACTGACGGTCGACAACGGAGTCTTCGAGTCCGAGATCACCACCGCCTACCGCAACCGAGCCTTGGCGAACATGTTGCGCGCCAACGAGATCATCGGCGGCGAGCCGCTGGAGGCGGTGGTGGGCTACACCCGCCAGTGCTCGCTTCTAGTGACGGTCAAGGATCTGGCGATGATGGCTGCCACACTTGCGAACCGCGGCGTCAACCCGGTCACCGGTGCACCGGTCGTGCCCGCGCCCGTCGTCCGCCAGGTACTCAGCGTGATGGCCACCTGCGGCATGTACGACGGCGCCGGGGACTGGATGACACGCGTCGGCATCCCGGCCAAGAGTGGTGTCGCGGGCGGACTGATCGGTGCGTTGCCCGGTCAGGCGGGGATCGCGACGTTCTCGCCGCGACTGGACCAGCACGGCAACAGCGTGCGCGGTGTGGATCTGTTTCGCCGTTTCACATCGGATATGGGAATGCATCTGATGGAAGTTCCTCCGTCCGGCCCGTCCGTGGTGCGCGGACGCCGACTGCTCGGTGCCGGCAAGCACGCGATACAGGTCGTGTCCCTACAGGGCAGCATCCGTTTCGCCGGCGCAGAACGTGTACTCCGTGAACTCGAGGACGAGCCGCTCACACAGAAGACAGTGGCGATCAGCTTGGTGCGTGTCACCACGGTTGGAGACGTCGCCCGCCGGATGCTTCTGGAAGCCGTCCGTCGACTGACTCTCGACGGGCACGACGTCTATCTCGTCGACCCAGACCGAGTGCTGCCCGATCCCGACCCCGGTGAGGGCGGGCGGGTGACCGTGGTCGCCAGCCGCGACGACATCATCGAACGACTGAAACGGTCCGCGACCTAGTGTCGCGTGTCGTGCGCGGTCTACAGATTCGAGTCGAGGGTCGGGAACCCCTCAGGCAGTTCGGCGGCCCCGGGGACGCCCTCGGCGGCCCGCAGGTCCTGATCGAGTCCCAAGGTGTAGGCGGTCATCGACAACGAGCCCGCTGCATAACCCTTGATCAGCGGCTGCAGCGGCTGATCGTCGGCGAGTCCCGCGATGTAGAGCATCGGCAGGAAGTGATCGGGGGTGGGCACCGCGGCCGAGAAGTCCGCGTGGGAATCGAGGGTGAGGACCTCGCTCGGTGTGTCCTGCAACAGCTCTCCGGCCGCGTCGTCGAATCGGTGCGCCCAGTCGAAGCCCGCGTCGGGTTGCGAGAAGTCGATCGCGCGGAGGTTGTGCACGATGTTGCCGCTGCCGATGATGAGCACGCCTTCCTCGCGCAGCGGAGCCAGTTTGCGGCCGATGTCCATGTGGTGGTCGAAATCCTTGAACGCGTTGAGCGACAACTGAACCACCGGAATCGAGGCATCCGGGAAAGCATGCCGCAGCACCGACCAGGTGCCGTGATCGATGCCCCAGCTGTCCACGTCCAGCCCGACCCAGGTCGGCTTCGCGACGTCGGCCACCAATTCGGCGATCTCCGGTGCGCCGGGCGACGGATACTCCACGTCGAAGAGCTCTTGGGGGAAACCGTAGAAGTCGTGGATCGTCCGGGGCAGTTGCATCGCGGTGACGGCGGTCGCGTTCGTGTACCAGTGCGCCGAGATCACCAGGATCGCGCGCGGGGTGGGCACCGCTGCCCCGAACGCCTTCCACGACTCGGTGTAGCGGTTGCGTTCCAGCGCGTTCATCGGGTTGCCGTGCCCGAGGAACGCTGCGGGCATCATCGTCGTCTCCATCGTCCAGAATCCTCCAGGGTAGAGAAGATCGTCTCCCCGTCGACGCTACGCGACCTACTCATTTCGATCCGGTAGGCCGAGCGGACCGGACAGAGAGGTCGCGGGATCCGAGCGTGACCTACTGTTCCCCGCTCAGCCTCGACATCGTTCCCTGGCCCGATGGTGGCGCTGAGCGGGGAACATTAGGTCAGTTCCCGATGGGTGGTGCGACGGCGGCGGACAGCAGCGCGGAGATCGCGTGCTGCAGTTCGTCTGGCGTCGGTGTCGGCAGTCCCTCGTGGCCGTGGATGTAGCCGATGCCCGCGTAGACGAGCAGCCCGGCCAGCAGACGTGCCTGGCTCGGGCTCATCGCCAGCTCGCGCAGTGTGCGGTCGACGACGTCGAAGACTTCGCCGTCGATGCTCCGCACCGTCTCGGCGACCTTGTCGTTGCTGCGAGCCCAGTCGCGGATGGCGGTCTCCACGGTCAGATGGCTGTCGCTGATCAACATCGTCGACAGTGCGATGAGCCGGGCATCGGCAGGCATCTCGGTGAGCTCGTGGAGTTCGGCAATCCTCAGCCGGTTGATCTCCTGCCACCGCACCGCCATCGCCTCCCACAGTGCGTCGAGATCTTTGAAGTGCCAGTAGAAGCTGCCCTTGGTGACGCCGAGCTCCTCGCACAGCTGGCTGATCTTGACTCCGCGCACCCCCTCGGACGTGATCAGTGCGAGTGCGGCGTCGACCCAGTCGGTGGCGGTGAGGCGAGGTGAGCGGCGCGACTTCCTCATCGGTCGGTGGACCCTCCTACGGCGTGGCGGACGACGTTCGCCACCGAGGGCTCCGACAACAGCGCGAAGTGGTGTGTCACGTGCCGGGTGCGCGCCGGGTCGAGGATCCGATTGTCCATGCCCGGCAGAGCTGCCGACAACGGATCACTCACCAGACCGTCGATGGGCGAGATGACGTTAGTGTATCGGACCCCGTGAGATGGAAGGCCTGCTCGCCGTAAGGAAACCAGCAGATCCGAACCGCGGACCAACTCTCGACAGCCTTCGCACCACGGGTCGATGAGTGGCTTCTCCAAGCGCAGGACCGCGTCATAGGTGCCGAGACGTCTGCTGATGTCCTCGGTGTCGCCGAGGAATCCGACGTTGGTGCCGCGCCACATCGGCCCGATCGCGACGATCCCGGTGATCGGCTTCGGGACGGTCTGGGTCTGCACGACGCGCTGTGCGACGAGTGCGCCGGCACCGTGCGCAACCACCGTCCAACCCTCGGCCTCGGTGCGCTGCTCTGCGCGCATGAGGCCGGCGACCTGCGTCGCACTGTCGTCGATCGCGGCGAATCCGGCCACCGGCGCTCCGCCCGCGTCGACCACGGCGTCAGTGAGTCGGGTGCGGCCGTAGTCGGCGACGAACGAACACTGCTCCGGGGCGCCGACGGTGTCGGCGAAGTCGGCCATCTCGGCGGCGGTGCCTGCCATGTCGTGCAGGTACACGTACTGCTGCGGACACCTGACGGCCGGAGCCGCCTGCGCCTGCGTCGGTGTGACAGCTAGTGCAGCGAGGGTCGCGACAGCAGTGAGGGCCGCAACGGCCGCTGTGACCAGCGGTGACGCGGGGGAGAGAGGAGGGCGACGAGTCATAGTTAACAAACCATACCGTATGGTACTGTGCTGTTCGTCTCAATAGCAGCCGAGTGAGGGAACCGAGTGGGCGCAAGGGTCAACCGTCGTGAATTTCTGCTGGGGGCTGCGGCAGCGGCCGCCTCGGGCGTGCTGTCGAGTCGGCTCGGCGGCGGTGCCGCAAGCGCTGATCCGGTGTCGGACATCAAGTGGCCTACGATCTTCCATTCGCCGCCGATGGCGAAGTACGTGGACGACCTCTCCGTGCCGAGCACCATCACGTCGTCCCCGTCGGAGCCGATCGAGATCGTCGCCCGCACCACCAGCAGCCGCTTCCATCGGCATCAGCCGAAGGTGCCGACGATGGCCTACAACGACGAGTCGTACCTCGGACCGACCATCGAGGCGCACGTCGGTGAGCAGACGACCATCGAGTACCGCAGCGAACTCGGCAAGCACATCTTCGCCGCAGACCTGGACACCTCGCTGCACGGCGTCACCGCCAAGTACCGGGACACCCCGGTCACCTCCATGCATCTGCACGGCGGTGCGACCCCGCCCGAGTTCGACGGCAACCCGGAACGATTGATGCTGCCGCACCACGGAACGTCGCTGTTCAAGTTTCCGAACCGGCAGGAGGCCGGCCACCTCTGGTACCACGACCACGCGATGGCGATCACCCGCGCCAACGTGTACGCGGGCCTGGCCGGCATGTACTTTCTGCGCGACGACTATGACACCGGAACGTCGACGAATCCACTCGGCCTGCCGGCAGGCGAGCACGAGGTTCCGCTGATCTTGCAGGAGAAGATCTTCCGCGACGACGGCCACCAGTCGCTGCGGTCGACCCCCGTCGTTCCGGAGGGGCTGTGGGAGGGCGGCGCGGTCGGCGACCGCGGTCTCGTCAACGGCAAGGTGTGGCCGAAGACGACCGTGGACCGAGGTCTGTACCGATTCCGGCTCATCAACGCGGCGTCGTACTCGGTGTGGAATCTGTTCTTCTCCAACCGAATGCCCTTCTGGGTGATCGGAAACGAGGGCGGCCTGCTCAACGCGCCGGTCCGGACTCGGTCGATCAAGGCGGCTCCCGCCGAACGCTTCGACCTGCTGGTCGACTTCAGCGCCCTCGCGCCGGGGGAGACCGTCGACCTGTGCAACGACATGGCTCCGCCTTTCCAGGCCGCGGTCCTCGGCGAGGTCGCCATGCCGCGCTTCTGTCGATTCATCGCGGGCGCGGGTCGAGGCGATCGACGCGGGGTGCCGAGCCGCCTGCGCGGCGCAGCGCGTCAACCCGATCGCCTTCCGCCGATCGCCAAGCCGCAGAAGGTCCGACGAGTCTCGGTGTCCCAGCCCTACGAGCTGCGGGTGCCGCCCGCGATCATGTCGCTGAACAATCTGCGTTACGCGGATCCGCAGATCGAGAAGCCGAGGCAGGGGACCACCGAGCGTTGGGACATCGTCAACATCACGCCCGACCCGCACCCGATCCATCTGCACCTGGTGATGTTCCGGATCCTGGGCCGCCGACCGCTGCGCACCGTCGACTACCAGGCCGCCCATCCACAGCCGCCGATCGGCACCAGGTGGGCTCCCGATCCGAGCGGCTTCTACGCCGGACCGATGCGCTCTCCCTCGGCGTGGGAGGCCGGATGGAAGGACACTGTGCTCGCTCCCGGCGGACACGTCACCTCGATCATCGTGCGGTTCCCGACAGCCGACGAACTCGACTTCGATCCTGACGCGATCTTCTCGTCAGATCCGACCCAGAACTGGACCCGTCCGTCGCACGGGCACGCGGTGACACCGTCGCCGTCCTCGATGCACGGCCGCCACGCGGGCGCCACCCCCGCGCACGGCATGGTCACCAAAGACCTGCAGGGATACGTCTGGCACTGCCACATTCTCGACCACGAGGATCACGACATGATGCTGCGGTACCGGGTGGTCCCATGACGGCGGCGACCGCCGCGAAAGCTCTGCTCTCCGCCGCGATCACGCCTCTTCTGGTTCGTCGGGCGGAGCCGGTCATCAGTGTTCTCGGGTGTGTCATGGCTACGCGTCATGGGGCCTCATCGTGGCGGGTCGTCTCGGTGTCAACGAATCGCCAAGGATCGAATCGCCAAGGATCGAGTACGGCGGTATCGACATGACCGTACAGGACGCGAGTTCACTCGACGATCAGCACGCGGTGAAGCGGCCGACACCCACCGCGTCGCGGGCGGCGAGACCCTGGAGACGTCGCGCTTCTGGATCGACGTCTCCGAACCCGGTGGCCTGCTCACACCTGGCAGCAGGGGGCGCGCCACCGCGATGCTGGTGCGCGTCATGCACGTATCGGTGCGCCGACGCGTCGCCGACCACCCGCAAGGAGATCTACGCCCTCATCCACTTCCAGCGGTACATGGGCCACATCGTCGGCGTGCGCAACAGCTGGTATCCCGAAACCATCGCCGACAGCCTGCGGGAACGCTACAACGCAGCGATCTACGCGACCTACGCGAGGCTGTTCATGTTCCCGCGGACCTACGCCAAACACGACATGCCCAACGCGCTGCCCGGCCTCCTGTGGGTCGTTGCCCGGTTCCCGGCCGTCGCCGCACTGCGTCGTTGACCGACCCAGATTTCGCTCACCCACCAACACTCCAGAAGGAGACACCGATGACCGAGGCCACCGCGACTCGCTACGAACCGACGATTCCGGACGTCAGTCTGCGCATCGGGAGCACCCGTCGCGCCGCGACCGGCGGGGCGACCTACGTCTCGTCCAACCCGGCCGACGAGAGCGTTGTCGCCGAACTTCCCGCGGGCACCGCGGCCGACGTCGACGACGCGGTCGCCGCCGCTCGCGAGACGTTCGAGTCCGGCATCTGGTCCGACCTGCCCGGAGCCGAGCGCGGACGGATCCTCTCGCGTGCCGCCGATCTGATCGAAGCCGACGCAGAGAACCTCGCCGCCCTCGAATCGGTCGAGATGGGCAAGCTGTTCGTCGACAGTGTCAACGGCGACATCCCGGCCACGGCGGGCACCTTCCGGCACTTTGCGGGCTGGGCCGACAAGATCGTCGGGCAGACCTCCGTACTCCCCAGCTACGGTCCGCAGCAGCGTTTCGGGTACACCCTGCGCCAGCCGCTCGGCGTCGTCGGCGCCATCACGCCGTGGAACAACCCCGCCGTGATCGCGGGCTGGAAGCTGGCTCCGGCGCTGGCCGCAGGCAACACCGCGGTCATCAAACCAGCCGAGGACGCCTCGCTCTCGACCATCCGTCTCGCCGAACTCCTCGTCGAAGCCGGAGTGCCCGAAGGCGTACTCAACGTGGTGACCGGTCTCGGCGAGAAAGCCGGTGCGGCGCTCGCCGGCCACGAGGGCATCGACAAGATCAGCTTCACCGGCAGCGCCCGCGTCGGCCGCACCATCCAACCCCGCGCGGGTGACAAGTTCCGCAAGATGACCCTCGAACTCGGCGGCAAGTCACCGCAACTCGTGTTCGCCGACGCGAACCTCGACGAGTCGATGCCGTGGATCGCGATGGGCAACTTCTACCACCAGGGGCAGGTCTGTGCGGCGGGAACCCGCGTGCTCGTCCACGAGTCGCGCGTCGACGAAGTGATCGCAGGCCTGGTCGCAGCCGCCGAAGCCGCCGTCATCGGCGACCCGCGCGACGCGTCGAGCACCATGGGCACCATCGTCAACCGCAAACAACTCGACACCATCGAGCGGTAC
Source organism: Gordonia liuliyuniae (assembly GCF_021739025.1). Lineage (GTDB taxonomy): Bacteria > Actinomycetota > Actinomycetes > Mycobacteriales > Mycobacteriaceae > Gordonia > Gordonia liuliyuniae. The sequence continues at coordinate 653,416 of NZ_JAKKOT010000003.1, forward strand.
ATCGACGCGGGCAAGAGTGAGAACGCCGAACTCATCACCGGCGGCAACGTCGTGGACCGTGCAGGCTACTTCGTCGAGCCGACCGTGTTCCGCGGACACAACGACCTGACGATCGCCCGCGAAGAGATCTTCGGGCCCGTCGCCACCGTCATCCCGTTCTCCACCACCGACGAAGCGGTGCAGATCGCCAACGACACCAAATATGGCCTCAACGCCATGATTCACACCAGCAGCCTGTCCACCGCGCACGCCGTGATCCCACGACTGCGGGTCGGCATGGTGTGGGTCAACGGCTGGGGCGTCCCCGAGCCGGGCCTGCCGTGGGGCGGCCGCGAAGCCAGCGGCTACGGTCGCGAACTGGGGCAGTCTGGTATCCATGCCAACACCGAAGAGAAGACCGTCCACCTTGCCTTCTGAACACGCAGGGCTTTCTGAAAACACAGGGCCTTCTGAGAACACAGGGCTTTCTGAACACCCAGGGCCTTCTGAGAACACCGGAGCGCTCGCTGACCTGCGGGTCTTGGAGTTGGGCACCCTGATCGCAGGCCCGTTCGCAGGAAGGTTGCTCGGCGACCTCGGAGCCGACGTCATCAAGATCGAGGCGCCGGGCAGAGCCGATCCGTTACGCACCTGGGGCCAGGCCGAACAGGACGGGGAGCGGGCCTTCTGGACCGTGCAGGCCCGCAACAAGCGGGCCATCAGCCTGGACCTGCGCTCCGCCGAGGGACGCGAGATCTTCCTCGATCTCGTCGAACGCAGCGACATCATCGTCGAGAACTTCCGGCCGGGCACCCTGGAGAAGTGGCAGCTCGGCTACGACGTGCTGGCCGAACGGAATCCGGGCGTCATCGTGGCTCGGGTCTCCGGCTACGGGCAGACCGGCCCGGCCGCGTTCAAAGCCGGCTACGCGTCGGTGGCCGAAGGAGTGAGCGGACTCCGCTACATCAACGGCTTCCCTGGCGGACCCGCGCCGCGGATGTCGCTGTCCATCGGTGACTCGCTCGCCGGAATGTTCGCGGTGCAGGGCGTGCTCGCCGCCCTGCACACCCGCCACCTCACCGGGCGCGGCCAGGTGGTCGACGTGGCGCTCACCGAGGCCTGCCTGGCGATGCTCGAATCGACGATCCCGGACTACGATCTCGGCGGTATCGTCCGTGAACCGTCCGGCACCAGGCTCACCGGCATCGCGCCGTCCAACCTGTACCTGACCAGGGATGAACGGTGGGTGATTATCGCCGCCAACCAGGACACCGTCTTTCGGCGACTGTGCACGGTGATCGGCCGCGACGACCTGATCGACGACGAACGCACCCGAGACCACGTGGCCCGCGGCAAGCACGAGGATCTGCTCGACGAGATCATCGGCGCGTGGGTCGCCGAGCGTGACGGTGCGACGGTCATCGAGCTGATGGCCGACGCAGGTGTGGTCGCCGGGCCGGTCAACACGGTCGCCGACGTCGTCGCCGACGAACAGTTCCAGGCGCGCGACATGCTCGTGCCACATCCGGACGAGCGGCTCGGCCGCGCAGTCCTCGGGCCCGGGGTGGTGCCGAAGCTCTCCGCCACACCCGGCTCCATCCGGTCGTCCGGGCCCGCACGCGTCGGCCAACACAACACCGAGGTGTACACCGACCTGCTCGGGATCGACGAGCACCGGCTCGCCGAGCTCGCCGCCACCGGAGTGATCTGAGTCGGGGCCGGACGGCGCCGACGGTAGAACGAAGCGAAATGCACAGAAACGAGATCTCATGAAGACCATCGACGCCGTCGAGGCATGGAACGGCCCCGGCCGTGGCGACGGGACCATCACCACCGTCCGACCCGAACACAACGCCCTGCACGCCCGTACAGAGCGGACAGCATTCGAGCACTGGTACTTCGACGCGCACTTGGACAACGGCTACACGGTCGTCGGCTTCCTGGTGAAGCGCCGTCCGGAAGATCCGCCGATGTCGCGACCCTGGGTCGAGATCATCGTCTACAAGCCGGACGGCAGCAGGCTGCAGATCGCGCAGCGATACCCCGAACGCGCAACGCGCTTCTCCACCGAGGAAGTGGACGTGCGGATCGGACCGAATTCGGCTCGCGTCGAGTTCGACGAGAACGGCATACCGACCTACTTCGTGACCTTCGACGAGGACGGCGTCCGGCTCGACCTGGAGTTCCGCAACGAGATCCTGCCGTGGATGCCTGGGCGCGGCGAGACACAGTTCGGTGACGGCGGCATCTTCGGATGGTGCGTCGGCGCACCCCGCGCCGCGGTGCGCGGCACCGTCGTGATCGGCGACGACAGTTGGGAGGTGACCGGCCGCGGATACGCCGACCACAACTGGGGCGTCGGCAACATGCCGCGTGTCATCGAACGCTGGCATTGGGGCAGGCTCTACACCGACGAGTACTCGCTGCTCTACGCCGTCGTCGCCTGCAACGAGAAATACAACAACCTGCAGATCATGCCGGTGATGCTCGCCAAGGGTGACGAAGTCCTCCTGTCGACCGGCGAAGTCGAGTTCACCGTCGGGCCGTCGGTCTACGACGACGTCGCGCGGCAGGACTACCCGGAGACGTTCACGTTGGCCGCTCCCGGCAGGTTCCGACTCGAGATGCGCGTCCAGCAGGTGTTGCAGTCGCATTCGCTGATCGAGGAGATCCCGGTCATCGGCGCCAAGATGATGCGTCCGATCGCCGACCGGCTGGTCGGCAAACCCGGCTACTTCCGATTCCAGTCGGACTTCACCCTCGACGTGACGCAGGCCGACGGCTCCGTCGAGTCCGTCGCGGGCAGCACCCTGCACGAACTCGTCGCATTGAGTTGATCAACGCAGATACGTGTCGGCGCGTCGGACCAACGCCGACGCGACGACACTGATCGCCGACGTGGCGACCAGGTACCCGCACGCGAGCCACGGGGAGCCGTGCGCGGCGCCGAGGAGCGCGGTCAGGATCAGCGAGACCCACCTGCGGGATGAAGCCGAACAGCCATCGTCACCATCGTCAGAGCGAGCGTGCGTTTCCGTCCGATCCGGTCGCCGATGTGGCCGAAGACCATGCCGCCGACCGGACGCATCACGAACCCGACCGCGAACGTCGCGAACGCGAGCATCGTGCCGACGAACGCACTCGTGTCGGGGTAGAAGAGGTCGTTGAACACGATGCTGGCAATCGTTCAGCCTAGACTGAAGATTATGGCGAACCGGGACCACGCGAGGACTACGGCTGGCGAGATCAGAGTCGTGTTCAGCCGCCTCCGACGACGATTCCGCGAAGTCTCCCAGTTCGACGAGCTCACGCCGTCGCAGACCTCCGTGCTCAGTCGCCTCGTAGGCGCCGACGCGTCGTCGAGCGACCTCGCCGCGGCCGAGCGGGTCCGCCCGCAGTCGATGGCCGCGACCGTCGCCGTCCTCGTCAGCCGGGGCTTCGTCGACCGCGCTCCCGACCCGAACGACGGTCGCCGGCAACTCCTCTCGCTGTCGGCCGCCGGCCGCGCATTCGTCGACGGAACGCGCCGCACCCGCGAGGAGTGGCTCACCCAAGCCGTCGCCGAACGACTCACCGACGCCGAACGCGAGACGGTCGACGCAGCGTTGCCGCTGCTGGCCCGGCTTGCCGAATGACGACAACCGCGAACAACGACAACCGCGAACGACAGGAGCCCTGATGCCGCTTACCCAGATCGATGAGAACTCCGCACTGGTCGTCATCGACCTTCAACGCAACATCGTCGGCATGCTCGGCGACGCCGCGCGCCCGATCGTGACGAACGCGGCGGCGCTCGCCGCCGACTTCCGTGCCGCGGGCCGGCCGGTGGTGCTGGTGAACGTCGCGACCCGTCCACCGGGCCGCACGGATGCGGGCACGAGCACCGCAGAGTTCGCTGCGGCAGACATCGTGATCGACGCAGCGCTCGGATCCGACGCCGCAGACATCAGAATCACCAAACGCGCCTGGGGTGCGTTCACGAACACCGATCTCGACGCACGACTCCGCGAACTCGGCGTCACCCAGATCGTCATGACCGGCATCTCGACGTCGATCGGCGTCGAGTCGACCGCCCGCAGCGCCTACGAGCTCGGCTATCACGTGGTCCTCGTCGAAGACGCGATGACCGATTCACTTCCGGCCGCGCACGACTTCTCGGTCGCCACGATCTTCCCCAAGCTCGGCGAAGTGACGACCACCGCCGACATCGGCGCGAAACTCCACGGCTGACGCGCCGCGGCCTACGATGACGAGCATGACCGGACTTCCGATGCGACTGATCGCGGCGCTCTGGGACGTCGACGCCGACGCCCTGCGCGATGAACGCCTCCACGCGGCCCTGGCCGCACTCGGTGCGACCCGACTGCAGGTGAACGTCTGCGACGACGACGCTCGTGGCGGACTCGCGATGAACCACTTCGAACAGCCGATCGAGGCGGTCGTCGCCGTCACCGGCGGCGACAGTGCCGATGTGCTCGCGGCGCTCGGCGGCGTCGCCGGAACCGTGCAGGCGTGGCGGACCGCGCTGCGCGCCCCTCTCGACCCTGACCTGCCCGTCGGGGAGCGGGTCGACGCGCTCGCCAATGTCGCCTTCCTCCGCCGCCCCGACGACCTGGCGTACGACGAATGGCGACGCCGCTGGCTCGACGACCACACCCCGGTCGCGATCGACACGCAGGCGACGTTCGGCTACTACCAGAACATCGTCGCCGAGCCGCTGACCGACGACCCGACCGGTGTCGTCGCGATCGTCGAAGAACTCTTTCCGATGGAGGCGATCTCCGACGTCCACGCCTTTTACGGCAGCGGCGGCGACCGAGACGAGTTGAACCGTCGCATCACCGCGATGCTCGCGAGCGTCAGTCGGATCGGAGCAGAGAAGAACATAGATGTCGTGCCGACCTCCCGCTACGACTACCCCCTGAGCTGATAGCTCACGTCGACAGGTCGTTGATCCTCGCGACGGCCGTCACTATCGCGCACCGGCGGCGCTAGTCCACCGACGCAGCAACTAACCTATGAGGCGACAACCGAAATTCGGCCGCCCGTTGGCGGTGGCCCGTGTTGATTTGGAGTGAGAGTGAACCTCATCGGCGTGATCGGTGGCGGCACCATGGGTGCCGGTATCGCAGAAGTGTGTGCCAAGGCCGGGAGCGACGTGCTCGTCCTGGAGACCAAGCAGGAGTTCGCCGATGCGGCGAACGCACGGATCACCAAGTCCATCAGCCGAGGTGTGACCAAGGGCAAGATCTCGCAGGAGGACGCCGACGCCGCCATCGCGCGCGTCCGGGTCACGCTCGACGTCGCCGAGTTCGCCGACCGCGAACTGGTCATCGAGGCCGCCCCCGAGGTCGAGTCCATCAAGCACGACATCTTCGCCAAGCTCGACGAGGTCGTGAAGCCCGAGACCGTTCTCGCGACCAACACGTCGTCGATCCCGGTCATCAAGATCGCTGCCGAGACCAAGCGGCCCGAGCGTGTGGTCGGCGTCCACTTCTTCAACCCGGTCCCGGTGATGCCGCTCGTCGAGATCATCTCGACCCTGCTGACCTCGGACGAAACCGCTGCCGCCGTCACCGCCTACGCGGGCGACGTGCTCGGCAAGACCACGGTCCAGGCGGGCGACCGGTCGGGTTTCATCGTCAACGCTCTCCTCATCCCGTACCTCTGCCAGGCCATTCGCATGTACGACTCGGGGTACGCGACCGCCGAAGACATCGACGCCGCGATGAAGGGCGGCTGCGGCTACCCGATGGGCCCGCTGACCCTCTGCGACACAGTCGGTCTCGACATCTGTCTCGCTGCCGCCGAGTCGCTGTACGCCGAGTTCGCCGAGCCGCATTTCGCGCCGCCCGCGCTCCTGCGCCGCATGGTCGACGCGGGCCGCCTCGGCCGCAAGAGCGGCCGCGGGTTCTACGACTACAGCGAGAACTGATCCTCTGACAGAACTTCGGCACTTTCTTTCGGCGTCACGCCGAAAGAAAGTGCCGAAGTCATTTCACGCGTCGGCCTGCAGGCGGAGCCCGGCAAGTACGAGGTCCAGACCCGCGCGGAACTGGTCGGCGGCGCGCGCGATCAGCTCCTCGCCGGAGACGGTTCCGTCGCGCACCTCTGCCGGCACCTGCTGGCCCAGGTCGGTCGCGGTGCCGATGACGAATCCGAGCACCGCGGACACCCCGTGGAAGGTGTCGCGCGGGCTGAGGCCCAACCGCATCACGTGCCGACCAAGTTCCTCGTACATGCGCACACCGTTCGGCTGAGTTCCATTGTCGCGCATCAGGTATCGACCTAACCACGGCCGTTCGACGACGGCCGCGAACAAGGCGATCGCGACGGCGCGCAGATCGGCGATCGGATCGTCGGTGTCGGCGAACCCGTCGGTCTGGTCGACGACCTCGCCGAGGATGTGCTCGACCCGCACGTATACCTCCCTGCGTGCCGCGTGGATTCCGATGTTCGCGCTGTGTCTGGCCTTCGTCGTGGAGATGGTCGACAACACGCTGCTGACGATCGCGCTGCCGACCATCGGCCGCGACCTCGGCAGCGGCACGACTGCCCTGCAGTGGATGACGGGCGCGTACTCGCTGACCTTCGGCGGACTGCTACTGACCGCCGGGTCGATCGCCGACCGTTTCGGGCGACACTGCGCTCCGCATGCGTGCGATGACGGTGATGATCGTCGTCGGCATGAGCGGATTTGTCCTCGGGCCCGTGTGGGGCGGCACGATGCTCGCGCACGTCGGTTGGGAATGGCTGCTGGGCACACCCGTCTCCGAACATCTCGTGAAGAGGTTCGGACACCGGGTCGCGTGCGTGATCGGTGCGGTGCTTCTCGGCGGCTCGACGGCGGGCCTCGTGCGGGGCGTCTGGAGCGGCGACCTCGTCGAGTCGTTCTTCCACGGCGAGCGGATCGCCTACGCGGTCCTCGCCGTTGTCGTCGGCGTGATCGCGCTGTGGGGAGCGTCCACGCTCACGGACTCTCGGGAGACCGACGAGCACCAGTGAGCTCCCGCACGATCAACACGTGTCGTTCGAGGAACAGGCGTTCGTTGTGCTTCTTGCGCCGCATCCACGTCGTCAGTTCGGTGTTGCATTTGCTCGCGTTGCACGACCGACATGCGGGGACGACGTTCTCAAGCGTGTACCGGCCGCCGCGCGAGATGGGTTGCATGCAGTCCTTCTGCAGGCCGGGACCGGGCGCCGCGCAGTAGGCGCACCCGCCCCACGCGTCCTGCAGCGACATCCACTGCTCGTCGGTGAGGTCGTGTGTGCGGGCGGCCATCCGGGTCTTGCGGCGTCGGGCATAGCGGGCGGCGCGAGGACGTGGGGGCACGAGTGCAACCATATGTGCATGACCGCAACGTTCGTCGCGAAGGACGTCTCCGGCGGGTACGCGCACCGCGTCCTGTTCGATCACCTGGACTTGACCGTCGCGCCGGGCGACGTGGTCGGCGTCGTCGGCGCGAACGGCGCGGGGAAGTCGACGTTGCTGCGCATCCTGGCCGGCGAGCTGGCACCGCTGGCAGGCACGGTGTCGCGGTCGCCGTCGGACGCGTTCGTCGGCTGGCTTCCGCAGGAACACGAGCGAGTGCCGGGGGAGACCGTCGGACAGTACGTCGCCCGCCGGACCGGGTGCGCGGCGGCGGCGCGGGCGATGGACGATGCGGCCGCGGCGCTGGCCGAGCCGGATGCGGCTGGCCCCGAAGATCCGAACGACGTGTACGCAGCGGCACTGGACCACTGGTTGGCGACCGGGGCGGCCGACCTCGACGAGCGGCTGCCGGAGGTGCTCGCCGGCCTCGGGTTCGTCCCCGGTGCCGTGGCGCCGGAATCGGCGTTGATGACCGGGCTGTCCGGCGGCCAGGCGGCGCGCGTCGGTCTGGCCGCGCTGCTGTGCTCGCGGTTCGACGTCGTCCTGCTCGACGAGCCGACGAACGACCTCGACCTCGACGGGCTCGACCGCCTCGAAGACATCGTCAGCGGGATGCGCGGCGGCGTGGTGCTCGTCAGTCATGATCGAGAGTTCTTGGCGCGCAGTGTGACCCGTGTCCTCGAGTTGGATCTCGCGCAGCATACGAACACGGCCTTCGGTGGCGGTTACGACAGCTATCTTCACGAGCGCGCAGTCGCCCGCAAGCATCGGCGCGACGAGTACGAAGAGTACGCCGACCGTAAAGCCGACCTCGTCGCTCGTGCCCGCACGCAACGCGAATGGTCGAGCCAGGGGGTGCGCAACGCGATGCGCAAGAACCCCGACAACGACAAGGTCCGTCGCCGGGCGGCGTCCGAGTCGAGCGAGAAGCAGGCGCAGAAGGTGCGTCAGATGGAGAGTCGCATCGCCCGACTGGAGGAGGTCGTCGAACCACGCAAGGAGTGGGTGCTCGAGTTCACGATCGGGTCGGCGCCGCGATCGAGCTCGGTGGTGTCGACCCTCAACGAGGCGGTGGTGCGTCAGGGCGACTTCGTTCTGGGGCCGGTGTCGCTGCAGGTCGATGCGGGCGAGCGGATCGGGATCACCGGACCGAACGGTGCGGGGAAGTCGACGCTGCTGCGGATGCTCCTCGGGCAGATCGCCCCGGACGAGGGCTCCGCGCAGCTCGGTGCGAGCGTGGCGATCGGGGAGATCGATCAGGCTCGCGGACTGTTCTCCGGCGCGGATCCGCTCGCCGAACGGTTCGAGCGACTCGTGCCGGAGTTCACGACCGCCGACGTCCGCACCCTGCTCGCCAAGTTCGGTCTGCGCGCCGACCACGTCGACCGCGCGGTCGACGATCTGTCGCCGGGGGAGCGCACACGCGCAGCCCTCGCGCTGCTGCAGGCGCAGGGGACCAACGTCCTGGTGCTCGACGAGCCGACCAACCACCTCGACTTGGCCGCCATCGAACAGCTCGAGTCGGCGTTGGCGTCGTACGACGGCGCTCTCCTGTTGGTGACGCACGATCGACGGATGCTCGCGAACGTCGACGTCGATCGACGTTGGCGTGTGGAGGCCGGACGGGTCAGCCAGCTATGACCGGGGAGTGGACTCGGGCCGGGTCGCCGAGACTCACAGCATGCGGACGACCATCGGCTCGGCGCCCGCGGTGCGCATCGGGGAGATCTTGACCGCCGAACCCGAGTAGGGGGCTTCGAGCATGGTGCCGTCGCCGAGGACCAGGGCCACGTGCGTGGTGCCGCCGGGGCCGTAGAAGATCATGTCGCCGCGCTTGGCCTCCGACAACGGGACCTGTGGGCCCGCTGTGTATTGGTAACCCGAGTACTTCGGCAGGTCGATGCCGACCCCGGCGAAGCCGTAGACCATCAGGCCTGAGCAGTCGAAACCCACCTTCTGGTAGTCGCCGTAGCTGTCGGCGACGCCGCCGTCGCGCACCCCGAGCGTCGGTCCGTTCGCGTCGCCGCCGCCCCACGAGTAGGGGACGCCCAGCTGAGACTTCATCCGGTTGACGACGACCTCGATCGCCTGCGGCCCGCGCAGCCCGGGGCGGATCGCACCGGGAGCGCCACCCTGTCCACCGAACAGCGAGCCCAACGACCCGTTGCCGAGGCGGGTGAACGTGTTGTTGTCCCCCTGCTCGAACGGGCTGGTCCCGCCGATCCCGATCTCGTCGAGGAGTTTCGAGTGCGGGATCTGCTGCTGTCCGACGAGACTCGCGAGCAGTGCCTGTCCGGTGTCGGTGGCCAGTGTCGCGGCCGCCTCCGCGGCCTGAGCCAGCGCATCGTCGCCTTCGACGGGCTTGGCGGGAATCGCGTCGACTGCGCGCCCGAGCCCGTCGGTCACCTCCTTCGGCACTCCGGGGACGGCCGGCTGCTGCCGCTGCTCGCCGCGCTCCGGCGCGGTGGCAGCGGGCTTGCCGCGCAGTTTCGCGAGCCGGGTCGCGAGCGAGTCGCGTTGCTCGAGGAGGTCTGTGCGCTTGGTCTGTTGATCGCGCATCGCCGCCTGGGCGGCGCGGTAAGCGGCGACGGCGTCGTCGCGTCGCGACTCCGCGTCCCGAGCGGTCGCGACGGTCTGTCGCTTGGTCACCTCGGTGGCGGCGACCCGGTTGGCCTGCTGGTTGCGTGCGACCTGGAGTTTGCGGATCACTCGCTGCTGCTGGCTGGTGACCCGGTCGACGGCCGACATCTGCTCGAGAACCTTGTCCGGGTCGTCGGACGCCACGTACTTCGTCATGGCGCCCCGGCTGCCGCCTTCGCGGTAGACCGACCGCACGAATGCGTCGAAGTCGCGTTGGGCGCGTTCGACCTCGCCGCCGACCTTAGCCAGCGACGACTTCGCGCCGCTGTTCGCTTCGACCGCCAACTGCCGGGCGGCCACCGCGTTCTGGAAGTCGACGAGCGCCTTGTTCACATCGCCCTGTCTGGTCGCGACCGCGTCCGACAGGTTCGTCAACGTCTGGTCGACGTCGGCGATCTGATTGATCAACGACGCGACCGGGTTGGCCTTGGTCGGTTCGGCGATCGCGGGTCCGGCGGCGAGCGTTGCGGCCAGGGCCACTGCACCCGTCGCGCAACCGCGCGCAAACCATCGCGCACCGGAATCAACTCGCATCTGGCGTGAACTCCCTTAACATTCGTCCCCCTCGCAACACGAGTCGTCTTCTGCACCGTACGTCACAGTGACGCGTTGGGAAACCTGGGAGCGTTAATAACAGATGTGTAATTCTGCGGCAGCCTGAAATGTCGATCCGGCTTGCCGAGGAGAGCGCGCTACCGCTTGATGATCAGCCCGGACGCCGCCGCCAGCGAACCGCGTACGACGACGATCGGGCCGCCCGGCCGGGCCGGTGGGCCTGCCTTGTCCTTCGTGCTCGACCAGCCGGACTTCACCACCTCGTCGGCGCGGACCTCGTGGTCGGGTCCCAGACGCAGCTTGACGTTGGTCGCCGAGACCTGGACCTCGATCTCGATTGTCGGCGTCGTGAACACGGCTTGCCGGAAGTCGAGGTCGAACGTGCCCATCGACCCGGTGAGGATCAGTCTCGGCGGGACTTGCCAGGAACCCTTGCGGCGCACAGTCTCCCAGTCGGAGCTCAACGTGGTCGGGGCAGTCGGCGCCGTAGGGACGCCGGTCGCGGTCGGCGCGTCGGGGAACAACATCGCGGCGTTGGGGAGGTCCGCGACCACTCCTCGCAGGTCGCCGCGGGTACGCGCGCCGTAGACGATGCCCGAGCGTTCCTCGAACTCGGAGATGTCGAGGTATCCGGTTGAGAACGCGTCGTTGAGAAAGCCGATGGCGCGTTCTCGTTCGGGGGTCCCGACTCGGACGTCGTCGTCACTGGCGCTCATGTGTCTCACCCTAAAGGAGGAGAACGCGCGCCCGTCGGCGTGACTGGCGGCTACGCTCAGACCATGGTGGACTGTAACGTGTGTCACTCGCCGATCCCGGTCGTCGTGTGGGGTACGGGGAACGTCGGCCGAGCGGCGATCCGGGCCGTCCACGCGCATCCCGATCTCGCCCTCGCAGCCGTGATCGTCGCGTCGGAGTCGAAGGTGGGATGTGACGCGGGGCGGCTCGCCGACCTCCCCGTCGGTGTCGCAGGCGACCTCGGAGTGCGCGCCACCCGCGACGTCGACGCAGCCCTCGCGAGCCTCGGCGGCGGCGGCGCGCTCGTGTACGCGGTGTCGGGCGAACTGCGGCCGGACGAGGCGGTCGCCGACATCGTTCGAGCGCTCGCCGCAGGCGCCGTCGTCGTCAGCACCTCGGTGTACGCGCTCTACGACCATCACAGCGCACCACCGGAAGTGCGGGATCCCGTCGAGCAGGCGTGCGCCGCCGGCCGATCGGCACTGTTCGTCAGCGGGATCGACCCCGGGTGGGGCAACGATCTGCTTCCGGTTCTCGTCAGTGGGCTCGGCGCGCGTATCGAGCAGATTCGGTGTCAGGAGATCTTCGACTACTCCACCTACGACGCCGAGGACTCCGTCCGCTACCTCGTCGGCATGGGGCAGCCGATGGACTACGAGCCCCCGATGGTCGGGGCAGGGGTGCCGACGATGGTCTGGGGCGGGCAGATCCGCCTCATCGCGCGGGCGCTCGGCGTTCGACTCGACGAGATCCGCGAAGTGGTCGATCGACAGCCGTTGACCGAACAGGTCACCACCGCCCTCGGCGACTTCGGCGAGGGGATGCAGGGAGCGTTGCGATTCGAGGTGCAGGGCGTCGTCGACGGCCGGGCGCTGATCGTCATCGAGCACGTCACCCGCATCGTCGCCGATGTCGCGCCCGACTGGCCGGCCCCGCCGGCAGGCGGCGACGGGGCACACCGCGTCGTCATCGAGGGCCGTCCGCGCATCGAGATCAACGTCGAGGCGACCGACGAGGACGGCAACCGGTCGGCGGGTGGCAATGCGACGGCGGCCGACCGCATCGTCAACGCGATTCCCTGGCTTCGCGACGCCGAACCGGGACTGTACGACGGACTCGAGGTTCCGCTCACACCCTCCGTCTACCTCCGAACCCCACCCCCGATGCCCTGACCCCCCGATGCCCCCACCCCCGATGCCCTGACCCCCGACACCCCGAAACCCTGACCTCCCACACCGACTCCAGGAGTTGACCGTGATCATCGACATTCCCGACGGTAAAGACCCCATCGGATACGTGTGGGGCGAGCTCGTTCCCGGCATCGGTCCGGCCGCCGCGACGTTGGCGACCAGCGTCTACGAACACAGCACACTCGGACTCCGCGAGTTCGAGGCGGCGCGACTGCGCATCGCGCAGATCAACGGCTGTCTGTTCTGTCAGGACTGGCGTACCGAACGCGACGGGCAGAAGGTGGAGGACACCTTCGACGCCGCGGTCGAGCAGTGGCGCGTGACCGACGCTTTCGACGAGCGCACACGTCTGGCTGCCGAATACGCCGAACGGTACGCACTCGACCACCACGGACTCGATGACGATTTCTGGACACGGATGCGGGCCGCCTACGCGGACCGGGAGATCGTCGAACTGTCGATGTGTCTGGGCTCGTGGTTGGCGTTCGGCCGCCTCAACCGGGTGCTGGGTATCGACGCGGTATGCGTCCTGCCCAGCCACGGGTCCACTGACTGAAGCCAGGTGCCCTCAGGCCTGGCTCGGGTGGAATCGCTTCACTCGGCGCAGCGTGTTCTCGTCGGTGTGGTGCATCGTGACGCCCGCCGCCGCTAAACGTAGGACCAGATCGGACGTATAGCTGATCGTCTCGTCGTCGATGATCGTGAACGAACTCGTGAAGTCCTCGATCTCGGCGCGCTCCATCAGATACTTGTTCTGCAGAATGCCGTATGACGGGTCGCCGGGCGTGGCGTTGAAGTGCAACTGGGTGTCGTGCGATCCGGCGTCGCTGCCCGCCAGGATCGCGATGCCGCGACCGAACACGACATTGCGCATCACCTGACCGTTCGCCTTGTCCCAGAGGAGGAAGCCGAACTCGTCGTGGAAGGGGTCCATCGCCTCCTCGCCGTGCCGCCACGCGGTCATCGAGTACTTCAGACCCCACAGCTTCTGCTGGCCGTTCTCCTGGATGGGGATCGGCGCGAACGACGCCTTTTCGAAGTACGACGTGCGGTCGGTGACGTCGTCGTCGTTGTGGTACGAGAGGTCGACGCCGACATCTCCCTCCCATTCGCCGACCAGCGGCGTGAGAGGGCCCAGCTTGCGCGGTCCTCGGATCTCGCTGACGGTGGCGTCTGCGGTGGTGGTCATGAGGTGTCTCCAATCGTCGGGTCGGACGGCCGGTCGTGAGTCTTCGGCCACGGCCAGAAGGCATTCCAGACGCAAGTGTTGCATAACGCAAGACATGAATCAGGCGAACCGTGCGAGAGGTCTCACTCGGTCGATTCGCTTAGGCGAAGCCCCCGCCCGGGGTGTCAGAACGGCAGGTTGCGGTGCAGTTCGTCGCCCGACGTCGTGCCGTCGAGCGAGCGGTGCAGACTCCGCAGCGCGCGTGCGCACGCTGCACGCTCCGCCGGGTCCAGGCTGCCGATGGCCTCGGACAGCTCCCGCCTGCGACGGTCGGTGACCTCCTGGACGACCCGGCGTCCGACATCGGTCAACCGCAGGGTCACCGCGCTCCGGTTGGCGGGATCCGCGCCGCGCAGGAGGTGACCGGAGGCATGCAGCCGATCAGCGAGCCGGGTGACCGACGAACCGACGACACCGAGCGCTCGCGCGCACGCGACCGAACTCGACGGGCCGTGCTCATGCAAGACCAGTAGCAGGCGGAACTGGGACAGCGAGACGTCGAGTCGTTCGACGCTGCGCAACGCGACGCCGACGAGATCGCGGGTGGCGGTCTCGAACGCGATCACCTCGTCGATCGGCGCCTGCGGGCGGTCCTCATCCATTCCGCGAGTATTCCACGCGACGCGCCAGAGGAGTTCCTGTGTGCCGTTCCCAGGTTCGGTCCGTAGACTCCGGCGCGGGGCGGGGTCGTGGGGTGAACGAAGACTCGCGGAGGTGTCGAGAGTGGAGCAGACCGTCGAGGAGACGGAGCGTGTGAGGACCGGCGAAGGGCAGACCGTCGTCGGTGACGCACCGTCTGCTCCATCGAGCACCGCAGGACCGGCGACGTCCGAGAAACCGACGTCCGAGAAACCTGCGCCCCGCACGGGCGGCCGCGCGCTGACCGCCGACTTCGTGCGCGTCGTGCTGTTCGCGGGCGTCGTCATCGCACACAGCGTCAGCGGCATCAACACCAGCCCGGACGTCCTGCGTTCGGCGCAACTCGTCGGCACCCTGCTGCACGTGACCCGCTACGGGTTCGTGGCGGTCACCCTGTTCGTCCTCGTGCTCAGCATGCGCGGACGGACGATGAGCCCCGTCCAGTTCTGGCGGCGACGATTCGGCCTGATCGTCGTCCCGTATCTCGTGTGGACGGTCGTGTACGTCGTGTCCGACCACCTGTTGATCGCCGACGATCCGTTCCCGGGAGTCGGCCAGTTCTTCGAGGACCTCGGCTGGTCGGTCGTCGCAGGCACCGGTAAGTATCAGCTCTACTTCCTGCTCATCTCCATGCAGATCTACCTGTTCTTTCCGGTGATCTCGTGGATCCTCGAGCGGACGATCAGACACCCGTGGCTGTTGTTGGCGGGTGCGGCCGCGATTCAGATCTTGACGTTCGTGACCTACCAGTGGCTGCCTCGCCCCAGCGGTTCCGCATGGGACCAGGTGTACGAGCACGCGTGGAAGACGCTGCCGATGTACACGTTGTTCGTGGCGATCGGCGGGCTCACCGCTCTGCACCTCGACCAGGTGCAGAGTTGGTTACGCGCCCACGTCGTCTCGGTCGTGAGCGCGTGCGCCCTCGGTACCGCGGCGAGCATTGCCGTCTATCTGTGGATGACCGAGCCGGGCGAGGTGCCGTGGCAGGCGACCACGCCGTGGAACCCGTCGTTGCTGCTGTGGCTGGTCAGCGGCGTCGTCCTGCTGTGGCTGGTGGCGATGGGGTGGGACGCACTCCGCGTCGGCGGCCGAAAGGTGGGGGCGCGGGCGGTCTCGTACGCGACGATCCGCGCGTTCGGCGTGTTCGCCATCCATCCGTTGATCCTCGACATCCTCAACCGCGTCGGATTCACTCCTGACCTGTACGAGTGGTTCCCGAGGTCGGCGGCCACCCGCTCGACGGTCCTGGTGATCGTCGTGCTGGTGCTCTCGCTGATCGCCGTCGACCTGCTGTTGCGTACACCCGCGGCCAAATGGCTCGTCGCCCGCGATCGCATCCCGCTACGGAAGAAGGCCCCGCTGCAGAAGAAGGCCCCGCTGCAGAAGAAAGCCCCGATGCAGAAGGAAGCCCCGATGCAGAAGAAAGCCCCAATGCAGAAGGAAGCACGGTAAGGACCGTGATCGTCGCCTTCTCTGTCGCCCCGTCCGGGCCCTCCCGCCGATTCCGCAGTCGCGTCGTCTGCGGACGATCGGGCGTGCGCGTAACTAGCGTTTCGATCGTTTCGCGCGTCGGCGCGGCGGTCAGCCCTGTCGGCCTTTGAAGCGGGGGTTCTGCTTGTTGATGACGAATGTGCGACCGCGTCGTCGGACGATCTGGGCGCCGGGCTGATTCTTGAGCGACTTGAGCGAGTTCCGAACCTTCATGCCGCCAGAGTATCGGTAATGAAAATCATTAACAAAAAAGCGGTCGGCGCCGGGACGGTCGGCAACCGACTGTGCGTTCGGCAATAGACTGGGCGGACCATCCCCGGACTCCCGGGTGTCCTGCCGATGAGAGGTGCATGCGCCGTGCCCGAACCCGCCGCCGATATAGGACTCGTGGTCTGCGACATGGACGGCACGCTGCTCGACGCCGACGGGCTCGTGCCCGAGGGGTTCTGGCCGCTCCTGCACGAGATGACCGCGCGGGGCATCGCCTTCGTTCCGGCCAGCGGCCGCCAGTACCAGAGTCTGGTTCGGCTGTTCGACCGGTTCCCCGGAACGCTGTCGTACGTCGCGGAGAACGGGGCCGTCGCCGTCCGCGAGGGCGAACTGCTGCATGCGGCCGCGATGGATCCCGACTTCGTGCGACGTGCGGTCCGCGCGGTTCGCGCCGCGAACGACGACGGCGCTCGGCTCCGTGCGATCGCGTGCCGCGCGGACGGTGCGTCCATCGAATCGGCCGACCCCGACTTCGCCGCCCACGCCGCCACCTATTGCGCGGTGCTGCATCAGGTCGACGATCTGACCGCCGACACCGACGGTGTCGTCAAGATCGCCGTCTACGACTTCGACGACGCGGCGGCGACCGCGAACGGCGTCCTCGCCCACCTCGGTGACGACCACGCGCTCGTGGTCTCGGGCGCGCACTGGCTCGACATCACTGGGCGCGGCGTGCACAAGGGTGTCGGCGTCCGCCGGCTGCAAGAGCATTTCGGAGTGAGCGCCGCGCGGACCGTCGTCTTCGGCGACTACCTCAACGATCTCGAGATGCTCGACGCGGCGGACCTCTCCTACGCGATGGACAACGCGCACCCCGAGGTGGCCGCTCGCGCCCGCTTCCGTGCGCCGTCGAACGTCGAGCACGGCGTGGTCACCGTGTTGAGCGAACTCCTCGGATGAGTAGGGTGCACAGGCATGACCGCTGAGAACCCCGTCGCCGACGACGACCTGGCCGCCCGGCTGCTCGACGCACACGTCGAGTTCATGTGCGGTCAGCTCACCGATCCGGAGGAGTTCGCCGCACTGGTGCACGAGGAGATCACTCACGTCCTCGACGACGCCGCGCACATCACCCTGTCTGAAGCGGTGTCGCGGGACCTCATCAAGGCCGTCGCACACAAGTACGCGGTCGCGTTCCCGGTGGAGGGCGCGATCCCCGAGCTCGTCGGTCGGGTCGCGGCGCGGCTGTACCACGACTCCGCGACCGACGACGTCGTCCTGGCCGAACTGATCGGTCGGAAGCACGCCGACGACCTGACCGACGACATCGCGCAGCTCGGCCTGTCGCGCAGGCTGGTGGAGCGAGTGCTCGACTCGCCCGACACCGTCGACACCGTCGTCGAAGCCGTCCAGCGGTCCGTCGACTCCTCACGCCTGCCGCAGAGCCTGCGCCGGTACGTCGACGGCGCGGTGGAGTCGGTGACCCGTCGGGCAGCGTCGTTCGTATTGCGTGCCAACAGATCCGAATCGGATGAGCTGCTCGCGGACACGATGCGCGAGCTGTCGCGGGCTGCCGCCGCGCCGGGCGCCGGCGCACTCGGTTCGCTCGTCGAACCCGGTGACGTGGAAGACGTCGTCGTCCTGGTCTTCGAGTTCTGGCGCCTCTTCCGCGAGACCTACTACTTCGCTCGGCTCCTCGCCGACGGCGTCGACGAGGTCTTCGACACCTACGGCGACACGGCGCTCGCGGACCTCTTGGCCGACCTCGGGATCGGCTACGACGACCTCATCGAGGAAGCGCACCGATTCGGTCCGCCGGTCATCGCCGAGATCAACAGCCGGGGCTTCCTGGAGGCCGCACTGCGACGACGTCTCGCGCCGTTCTATGCCTCGCGCGCGTTCACCGAGGCGCTACAGCACCTGTGACAGGAATGCGCGCAGCCGACCGCTCTGGGCGTCTTCGAACAGTTTCTCCGGGGTGCCGGTCTCGACGACCGACCCTTCGTCCATGAAGACGACGTTGTCGGCGACGTCGCGCGCATACCCCATCTCGTGGGTCACGACGATCATCGTCATACCCTCCGTCGACAGTTCGGCCATCAGGGCGAGGACGCCCTTGACGAGTTCGGGGTCGAGCGCGCTCGTCGCCTCGTCGAAGAACATGATCTCGGGTTTCATCGCCAAGGCCCGCGCGATCGCGACACGCTGCTGCTGACCGCCCGACAGCGTGGACGGCCGGACGTCGGCTTTGTGTTTGAGTCCGACGGCGTCGAGCTGGGTGAGCGCCAGCTGGTGGGCCTCGTCCTTGCTCAAGCCGCGCAGCTTGCGGGGCGCCAGAGCGACGTTCTGTGCGACAGTCTTGTGCGGGAACAGATTGAACTGCTGGAAGACCATGCCGATTCGGCGTCGGAGTTCGTCCGGGTTGTCGCCGAGGACCGAGCGGCCATCGATGAGGATGTCTCCCTGCTGCGGCTCGTGGAGACGGTTCAGCACGCGAAGCAACGTCGACTTGCCCGAACCGGATGGCCCGATGACTGTCGTCGTGGTTCCTGCGTCCACCTGGATGTCGACGCCGCGCAGCACATGATTGTCACCGAACGAGAGGTGCAGGTCGGTGCCGGTCAACGAGATCGCGGAATCGCTGCTGACCAGAGGGTGGGCGACCGGTGGGGTAGGAGTGCTCATGGTGAGATCAGGCCTTTCCGGTGCGCAGGCGCTTGTCGATGTAGTTGACCAGGTGGGTCAGCGGGACGGTCAGGACCAGATACAGCAGGCCTGCGGCGAGCAGCGGTGTCAGATTGCCGCTGTCGGCGTTGAAATCCTTGCCGACTGCGAACAGGTCGCGCTCAGACACGGTCAGACCGAGGAAGTAGATCAGTGACGAGTCCTTGATCAGCACGATGAACTGGTTCATCAGTGCGGGCAGGACGCGGCGGACCCCCTGCGGGATCACCACGAGTGACATCGACGACCGATACGAGAATCCCAGCGCGCGGGAGGCCTCCATCTGGCCGTCCTCCACACTCTGGATGCCTGATCGGAAGATCTCGCCGATGTAGGCGGCGGCGAGCAGTCCCAGCGCGATGGAACCGAGCCAGAACGGATTGCCGCCGGTGATGTTCTTGACCACCGGGCCGAAGCCGAGCCCGACCATCAGGATGACGACGACGGCGGGCAGCCCACGGAAGACATCGGTGTAGACGCGGGCCGGCCAGCGGAGCCAACGGGTGCGCGAAATTCCCGCGACCGCGAGCAGCATGCCGAGGACGGTGCCGATGACGCCGGACGTGATCGCGATCTTCAGCGTGTTCGGCAGACCCGTCGTGACCAGCTCGGGCAATGCCTTGCGGAACTGTTCGCCGCTGAAGAAGGTGTCGCCGAGTTGTTCCAGAGTGCTCTTCGGTGCGACGGCCTCGGTCTTCGTCTGATCGGCCGCGTTCGCTTCGGCGATCTTCGCGAAGTCCGGGAGCTTCGGCGACGGTGCGGCTTTGGAACCGGGCTTCCAACCTGCCGGCAGTTCACGCGGCGCCCAGTCCTCGTACAGTCTCGACCAGGTGCCATCGGCGATGATCGCGTCGAGTGCGCTGTTGAGCGCGTCGGCCAGCTTCGGGTTGCCCTTGTTGACGGCCCAGCCGGTGAAGTTGTTGATGCTGAACGTGTTCTCGAGGATCCCGATCCCGTCGGACGCCTGGACGGTGCCTTCGGCCTGCTGGCTGGGCGCGACCCACGCGTCGATCTGCCCGGACCGCAGATTCGCGTAAGCGGTCGCGTAGTCGGGGAACTTGACCGGGTTCAGGCCCAGCGTGTTGGCGACGTAGTCGTCCTGCACGGTGCCCTGGACGACGCCGATGCGGGTGCCCGCATTCAGGTCGTCGAAGCTCTGCACCTCGCCGTCGACCTTCGCGGCGAGCGCGAAATAGCCGAAGTCGTAGCCGTTGGTGAAGCCGACGGTCTGGCGACGTTCGTCGGTGGTCGTGATCGACGACGACCCGACGTCGAACCGCTTGCCTGCGACCTGGGCCAGCAGACTGGAGAACTCGGTGCCGACGAATTCGACCTGCAAGCCGAGCTTGTCGGCCATGGCGCGCAGCATCTCGTTGTCCATGCCCGTGTACTGCTGCTTGGAGTTGACGCAGATGCTCGGCGGGGCGTCGCCGAGGGTGCCGACGATGATCGTGCCCGGCTTGATGAGGCCGAGGTCGGACGTATCGATCTCGTCGATCGGCGTCACGGTCGGCGTCGTGAACTTGTCGGGCGCCTGGGCGCTCGTCGCGAGGTTCGTCGGCGCCGCCGACGCGCTGTTGACTCCGGGCGGGGCGCACAGACCCTCATCGTCGGTCTCGTCCGACGACGAGGAACCGCACGCTGCGAGCGCACCGATCAGGAGCACCGCGATCAGCAGCGGCAACCACCTGCGAGGAGAGGGCAGTGCGGGAACCCGCCGCTGAGCCTTATGAAGGACAGTCATGGTTGGTCAGAGTATCGCGGCCGAATACCGCGGCCCATAGATACAACCGGGCTGGGGAAAAGTCCGGCCTGAGCAAAGGGTGCCATGACAACGATCGGGGCCCCGGACCGTGTGGTCCGGAGCCCCGATCGTTAACCGCGGGAAGTCAGTGGGCAGCCTCGTAGGCGGCCAGGACGTCGGCGGGGATGCGACCGCGGTCGCTCACCGGGTGCCCGTTCTCGTTGGCCCACTGGCGAATGACGCGTGTGTTCGCGGCCGGGCGCGCCGATCCTGCGCCACGACGAGGCGTCGCGCGACCGACCGACCGCGACGCGGCGACATACGTGGCCACGTGGTTACGGAACTCTTCGGCGTGCGCAGGCGATGTGTCGAACTCGAAGTTCTTGCCATCGAGGCTCCAGCGGACGGTTTCATATTCATCGAGCTCTGCGCCGTCGATGTCGTCGACGATCTTGATCACGGTCTTCTTTGCCACGGGGCGCCCCTTAATAGAAATCTGTGGGTATTTCGTCGCCTACTGTACACATGATCAGCGCGTCGATACCACACGAGAAGCAGAGGTCGAAGAAGATGATTCCGATTCCACTCCGGTCAACGATTCCGGAGCCCTTTCGTCTGCTCTGATCTCAGAGAATCCGTCGTCGGTCAACGCAAAACCTGAGCCGGAGTCCGACTCGACGCAATACAGTCCCGAATCCTGCGACAGACAAGCGAAGCGGGCGACGGAAATCGTCGATCCGGACGGGATGCTGCGCGATCGGAACAAGACAGAGTAACGGTTATCGCAAGCGCCTCGGGATACTCCGTCACCAGACAGCACTGCGAGATCCCGGTCCCAGGAACAGCCAGCATCCTCGTTCGCAGGCGGGTTCGCCGGACCGTTCACCTCGTCGGAGGCGCACGTCAACGCATTCGCGCCGTTGTTGCCCGTCGAGCAACGGATTTCACGGTCGGCCGAAGTGAAGTGGTATCCGGAAACGTCCTCTCGGCTTCCGTCCGCGGTGGAGGCGCCGATCTGATATTCAGAGTTGCTCACTCGCGGAGCGCTTTTGATGACTCTTTCGTAACTCCACTCGGACGGGACATCGTTCGAATGCGAACGCTCGGTCGTCGAGGTCGCCGACAGCGTCGACGGCTTGGTCTCGGTCGAGAGGTCGTCGGTGCTGGGAATGACGATCCGGTCGGGGGTTCCCTGATCAGTGAGTAGCCCACAGCCGCTGAGCGTGAGCAGCCCGAGCAGGGCTATGGCGGCGACCCCGCCGCGTGGTCCGTACCCTTGCACTGTGGCGACCCCCAAAATCGTACTGTTCTATGTGTTCACGCCGCTGCCCGATCCGGAGGCCGTTCGCCTCTGGCAGCACCGGGTATGCGAGTCCCTCGGCCTGCACGGCAGGATCATCGTGTCATCCCACGGGATAAACGCCACAGTGGGTGGCGACATCCGTGAAGTGAAACAGTACGTGAGAGCCACCCGCGAGTACACGCCGTTCCGCAGAGCGGACATCAAATGGTCGGACGGTGTCGGTGACGACTTTCCCCGACTGACGGTGAAGGTGCGCGCAGAGATAGTCACGTTCGGCGCGCCCGACGAGGTCGAGGTCGACGAGAACGGCATCATCGGAGGCGGCACTCACCTCAATCCGGATGAGCTCCACGCGTTGATCGAAGAACGCGGCGGCGACGTCGCATTCCTCGACGGCCGGAATGCGATCGAGGCGCAGATCGGACGTTTTCGAGGCGCGATCGTGCCGGACGTGGAGACCACACGCGACTTCATTCCACTTCTGGAAAGTGGCGAACTCGACCACCTCAAACACAAACCGGTCGTGACGTACTGCACCGGTGGCGTCCGCTGTGAAGTCCTCACTGCGATCATGCGGCATCGAGGATTCACCGACGTCTATCAACTGGACGGGGGAATTGTGCGGTACGGCGAGCGGTTCGCAGACCGCGGACTGTGGGAGGGCTCTCTCTACGTCTTCGACAAGCGAATGTCGATAGATTTCGGCGCCCCCGCGGTCATCGGGCGATGCGCCGAATGCCAGGCGCCGACGTCGCGCGTCGTCAATCACCCGGACCGGCGGGGGCGCGAGTTGGCGGTGGTCTGCGAAGAATGCGTGCCGACCGGTGCGTGAACGACACATTCCAGTTGTCGTGCTGGCGGGATTCTTAGGAGCCGGTAAGACCACGTTGCTCAACAATGTCCTCGCTAATGCGGGAGGACGACGAATCGGTGTTCTGGTCAACGACTTCGGATCCATCAACGTCGACGCGATGCTCGTCTCCGGAGTGGCTGGCGGCACCGTCACGCTCGAGAACGGCTGCATGTGCTGCACAACCGACGCGGACGGTCTCGAGGAGGCCGTCGGTGCGTTGTCGGCACCGACCGCGGGCCTCGACGCGATCGTGATCGAGGCGAGCGGGATCGCCGAGCCGAGCGCGTTGATCAGGCTCGTGCTGGCGGCGTGCGGGGCGACGGCATCGTACGGGGGACTGGTCTACGTCGTCGACTCGTCCGCGCTCGCCCGGACCGTCGACGAACACCCGTCGGTGCGCGACCACATCGGGGTCGCCGACCTCGTGGTCTGCAACAAGGCGGACCTCGTCGACGAGACGGTGCTCTCCGGGGTGCGCGATCTTGTCGCCGAACTGAATCCGACGGCCTCGACTGTCGTGGTCAGCGAGGCGGCGGTCGACCCGGCGATGCTGTTCGACGATGCGCCCGAGCGCGCCGCCGACGTCGGCGCCCGACAGCTCACCTTCGACGAACTGTTGGCAGACGAGCCGGCGGACCACGATCACAGTTCCCACCTGCACGCGTCGTTCCAGTCCACGTCACTGGCGACGGCCGATGCCGTCGACCCGCGCAGACTCGCGCGCTTCCTGGAACGACCGCCAGCCGGTGCGTACCGGATCAAAGGAGAGGCTCACATCGATCTGCCGGGGCATCGCGACCACGCCTACGTGATCCAGGCGGTCGGCGGCATCGTCCGCGTGACCACTCAGGCATGGGCGGGCAGGCCGGTCCGGACATCCCTGGTGGTGATCGGTGCGGGCCTGGACGTCGACGCCGCCGACCACGCGCTCGCCGCGCTCGTCGAACCGCCCGATCCCACGGACGAGCACGGAATCCTGCACATCACCCGGTACATCGTCGACTGACCCGAACTGTCAGAAGACCGGTGAGTCGAGCCAATCGGCGTGGATGCCGACCCAGCCGGCGACGAGGTCCAGCGCGTCGGTGACCCACAGGGTGGCGATTACGATCGCGCAGGTCGCGACACCGAGAATAATCTGTGCGACGAGATTGTCGTCGATGTAGCGACGGTAGAACGTGTTGAGCTTGTCCATGATCCACCGCCGCAGCCGGGCCGCCCATTCGAGTTCCTGCGACAGGATCAGCAGGCCGAGGAAGACCATCGCCCAGCCGGGGCCGGGGTACGGGATCGCGACGACGCCGACGGCGGTCACGAGCACGCCGACGACGATCGTCACATAGCGCAGGACGAAGCCGTACCGATGGTTGTGCCGGAGATTGTGGTATCTCGCACCGAGTTTCGCGAACATGCGTGGCTTTCGAGTCGTCTCGTTGGAACGCCCAGACTCTACAGGCGGTCGGGTCACAGCGGGTTAACGATTCGGTGCCGTGGAAGGTTCCCGTTCGACAGCGACCCTCGACTACTGGTTCACTGTTACGCAAGTGATCAATGTGACGATTGATGTGTCGTTTGGAAGGGGAGCAGCGCCGATGAATGGTGTCCGTGTACGTCGTGGAGTTCTCGCAGGGGCATCGCTGGCCGCGACCGCAGCGCTCGGTCTGGGGATGGTCAACGTGCCGTCCGCGGACGCCGCCCCCTCGCCGAGGGCCGGGAAAGCACTGGCCGGGAAGACGATCTTCCTCGATCCGGGACACCAGGGATCGGCGGCCGGACACGACCTCGGCAAGCAGGTTCCGGACGGTCGGGGCGGCAAGAAGGACTGCCAGACCACCGGAGCCACCGCGGTGAGCGGCAAAGCCGAGCACACCGTCAACTGGGAAGTCTCTCAGCTTGTGAAGGCCGCGCTCGAGGGCAAGGGAGCCCGAGTGGTGCTGAGCCGCAAGGACGACACCGGATGGGGTGGATGCGTCGACGAGCGCGCCGAGGCGGCGAGTCGGTCGGGCGCGGCAGTCGCAGTCAGCCTGCACGCCGACTCGACGAGCACAGCGGCCGACGCCGGCAAGAAGGGGTTCCACCTGATCGTGCCGACGCTGCCGCTGCCCGATAAGGCGGCGGACACCGCGCAGGCGGGCGAAGGTCGCAAGGCGTCCAACTCGATGCGCGACGCGATGGTCAAGGCGGGCTTCGCCCCCGCGGGCTACGCGGGCGCCGTCGACGGGATCCAGACACGCTCGGACATTGCGGGTGTCAACCTCACTCGCGTCCCGGCCGTGTTCCTCGAAATGGGCAACCTATCGAACCCGGCCGAAGCCAAGTCGCTGTCGTCTGCACAGGGTGCGGCGAAGTATGCGGTCGCGATCACCGACGGAATCACGTCGTACGTCGAAGGCAAGGCCGGGCCCGCGAACCCGACCGCACCGGTCCCCGCACCAGGGGACGACAAGTCCGGGCAGGGCGTGAACCCGCAGGATCAGGCCGCGCCCGAATCCGACGACAGCGGTGACGGCGTCGACCTCGCAGGCCTCGCCGCGATCGGTCCGCTGTTCGACAAGATCGCAGACGCCAAGAGCGCGCAGGAGGCGCAACGGATCCTGTTGAGCGAGGGGCAGGACGTGTCAGCCGACGTGCTCAAGTCGATGCTGTCGGTGGTCTACGCGGTCTTCGGCGGCAAACTGCCGGTCTGATCCCGCCAATGGTGATCCGATGGCGCGGGAACGCATCGGGTTAGGGTTGTGACATGGGCCTCGATCCGCTGCGCACGCTGACCACGATCCGCGACCTGTTCTGGGTCCCGACCCCGGTTCCGTCTCTGCGCGGGCGCACGGTGTTGATCACCGGTGCCGCCAGCGGGATCGGTCGTGCGACGGCGGTTGCCGCCGCACGCGACGGCGCGCAGCTCGTCCTCACCGACTTACATGCCGACCCGCTGAACGCCGTGGTCGCCGACATCGCAGGCGACGGCGGCTCGGTGGTCTATCACGCGGCAGGCGACGTGTCCGACTACGACTGGGTCGCGTCGTTCGCGCGCGCCGTGGACGCGGAGGTCGGCGTGATGGACGTCGTCATGAACGTCGCCGGAATCTCGGCGTGGGGGACCGTCGAGCACCTCAAGCACTCGCATTGGCGCAAGCTCGTCGACGTCAACCTGATGGGTCCGATCCACATCATCGAGAGCTTCGTCCCGCAGATGGTGCGCCGCGGCGCCGGCGGCCACGTGGTCAACGTGTCGTCGGCTGCCGGGCTCCTCGCACTGCCGTGGCACGCCGCCTACAGTGCCAGCAAGTTCGGTATCCGCGGGGTGTCCGAAGTGCTGCGTTACGACCTCCGGCGTCACGGCATCGGCGTGTCGCTGGTGTGTCCGGGCGGCGTCGCGACGCCGCTCGTCGGGACCGTCGAGATCGTCGGTCTCGACCGCGACGACCCACGAGTGGCGAAGCAGGTCGACAGTTTCGGAAAGATCGCAGTGACGCCGGAGAAGGCCGCGAACGCCATCATCCGCGGGGTCGTCAAGAACAAGTTCATGGTCTACACGTCGTTCGACGTCCGGTTCGGGTACTGGTGGGCGCGCAAGTTCGCGTTCCCATACGAGGTCGCGATGCGGATTGCGAACAACCGGTTCGACCAGCTCTCCCGGATCGCCGGCCTCGGCGCCTTCGACGGCGCGCCCGAGGGGGCGGCGTCGACTCGGACGGGGCGGACCGACTGACGTGAGCACGACCCTCATCGTCTCCGCGACACACGCTGAGGCGGCGCACCTCGGCGCGCGCACGGACGTCCTCGTCACGGGAATCGGCAAGGTCCGCGCTGCGATGGCGGTGACCCGACGACTCGAGCGCGGCGACTATACGCGGGTGATCAACATCGGCACCGCCGGAGCCCTGCACGACCACCACTCGGGTCTGTTTGTTCCGTCGGCGGTCGTCGAGCACGACATCAGCGCCGCGGCCTTGACCGCCATCGGCTACGACACCGTCGACCGGTGGGAGTTCGACGACGGCGACGGTAGCGTCCTCGCGACCGGCGACACGTTCGTCACCGACCCCGCGCGCCGCGCACAGCTGGCCGAACGCGCCGACCTCGTGGACATGGAGGGTGCGGCGATCGCGCAGGTGTGCGCTCACTATCGGATACCGCTCACGCTGGTGAAGGCGGTCAGCGATCAGGCGGACGACTCGGCGATGGAGTGGCCGCAGGTCGTCGACGCAGCCGCACGCCAACTCGCGGACTGGGTGCGGACCGTGGGTGGCCTCGCAACGTAAACTAATGATTTTAGATAGAGTCATCGGGATCCGTCAATTCGACTAACGAACTTGGAGTCCCGATGGCACTTGATCCGCGCACCCCGATCCTCGTCGGTGGGGGGCAGCTCAACAATCGTGATGGCGGTGTCGAGCCGGTCGATCTGATCGCCCAGGCCGCACGTGCTGCCGCCGCTGAAGCGGGCTCGGACCGGATCCTGCGGCGCATCGACTCGATCCGGCTCGTCCGGATGCTGTCGTGGCGCTACCGCAACGCTGGACTTCTCGTTGCCGAGCGTCTCGGCGCGCCGGTCGTGCACACCGCGTACACGGGCGACGGCGGCAACTGCCCGCAGACGTTGGTGTCCGCGGCGGCGCGCGACATTCTGGCGGGGCGGTGTGAGGCCGTCCTGGTCGGCGGAGCCGAGGCGTGGCGGACACGGATGAAGCTTCGCGCGGACGGGCAGCGGCCCGACTGGACTGTGCAGGACGAGAATGTCGATGCGCCCGAGCAGGCGATCGGCGACGTGCCAATGGTGTTCGACGCGCACAAGCGGATCGGCCTCGATCGTCCCGCATTCGTCTATCCGCTCTTCGAAGAGGCGCTGCGCGCCTCGCTCGGCCGTGGCGTCGACGAGCATCGAGACGCGATCGGTCGACTGTGGTCCCGGTTCGCCGACGTGGCCGTCGCCAACCCGTTCGCCTGGACGCGCACTCCGCACTCGGCCGCCGACATCATCACACCGAGTGAACGCAACCGATGGATCTGTCGGCCCTACACCAAGCTGTTGAACTCGAACAACATGGTCGAACAGGCAGCCGCGGTGGTCGTGTGTTCGGTCGGGGTGGCCACTGAACTCGGCATTCCGCGCGACAACTGGGTCTTCATCCATTCGGCGACCGATGCGCACGACACCTACGACATCACCGAGCGCGAGCGGCTCGACGGGAGTGCGGCGATCAGGATCGCCGGATCTCGTGCGCTCGAGGATGCGGGCGTCGGCATCGACGAGATCGAGCACGTCGACCTGTACTCGTGCTTTCCGTCCGCGGTCCAGGTGGCGGCGCGCGAACTCGGTCTGCCGATCGACGACCCGGCCCGATCGCTGACGGTGACGGGTGGGCTGACGTTCGCCGGTGGTCCGTGGAACAACTACAGCACCCATGCGATCGCCACGATGGCGACGACGCTGCGCGCGAATCCCGGACATCGAGGGTTGATCACGGCCAACGGCGGTTACCTGACGAAACATGCGGTCGGGGTCTATGGAACCCAGCCGCCCGAGCGGCCGTTCGTGCACCGCGACGTGCAGCCCGAGGTCGACGCGCTCGGGACGGTCGCTGCCCGAGACGACTTCGCCGGGCAGGCTCGGGTGGAGTCGTGCTCGGTGGCCTACGACCGTGCGGGCGACCCCGTGCGGGCTTTTGCGGCGGTCCGCACGTCCGACGGCGAACGGTCGCTTGTCGGCACAGAGGAGGCCGGCCTGCTGGCGGCGTTGACCGCCGACGACGTGATCGGGTCGACCGCTCGGGTGGATGGCGCGGGCGGCCTCGTCGACCTGGTCTGAGCCGATGCACGCCCCAAGCCGTGATACAGCGAACGGATTCTGTCATCTGTTGACCTAATGGGTGTAGGTAAACTATACTCGGCTGTGACACGGTTCACAGAAGTATTGGGATTCGTGTGCTGACAACGACTTTCGAGGAGATCTTCACGATGACCACCACAGATCCGCGTACCGCGGCCATCACGTTCGACGACCGACCGGACGTCTTCATCGGCGGGAAATGGGTCGAGTCGACGAGTGATGAATGGATCGACGTAATCGACTCGTGGTCCGAGGGTGTGGTGGCGCGTGTGCGGTCCGCTTCGGCCGACGACGTCGCGGCCGCGGTCGGTGCTGCCCGTGCGTCTTTCGATGCTGGAGTGTGGGCGTCGACCCCGATCGAGGTGCGTGCCGACGTGATCGACGAGATCGCGAACCGGCTGGACGCGCGACTCCCCGAGCTCATCCAGGTGGGCATTGCCGAGGTCGGCGTCACGGTGCCGGTCAGTGCGATGACTCAGGAGATGACGATCGGGTTGTTCCGGGCGGTCGCGAACGAGGCTCGGAATGTGACGCTCGTCGACGAGCGCACACGCGCCGACGGAGGCGTCTCGCATGTGGTGAAGGAGCCGAACGGTGTCGCCGGCGTGATCATCCCGTGGAATGGGCCGATCGGAACCATCGCGTTCAAGGCGATTCCCGCTCTCGCCGCGGGATGTTCGATCGTGCTCAAGACGTCTCCGGAGGCTCCGCTGTCGCCGTCGATCTTCGCTGACGTCATTGGGGAACTCGTTGCGGAAGGCCGTATCCCCGAGGGGGTCGTCAGTGTGGTCGCCGCCGATCGTGAGGTCTCGGAGGCACTGGTGGTCGATCCGCGGGTCGACCACGTCACGTTCACCGGTTCGACGGCGGTCGGCCGTCGGATCATGGCGCTCGCCAGTGAGCGAGTCGCCAAGGTGTCGCTGGAGCTCGGCGGCAAATCTGCGGCCATCGTTCTCGACGACGCCGACCTCAGTTCGGTGATGCAGTCGCTGCCGATGGGTGGCTGTATGCAGTCGGGTCAAGCGTGCATCGCCCTGACCCGCGTTCTGGTGTCGGAGAAGCGTCACGACGAGGTTGTTGCGGCGTACAAGGCTGCGCTGGACATGCTGCCCCTCGGCGATCCGTGGCAGGAGACGAACTTCCTCGGCCCGTTGGCGTCTGCGCGACAGCGTGACCGCGTGGAGGCCTACATCGAGAGCGCCAAGTCCGAGGGTGCAACGATTGCGCACGGCGGGGGGCGCGGCGGTTTCGACCACGGCTACTTCGTCGAGCCGACCATCGTCGACAATGTCACCAACGACATGAGCATCGCGCAGGAAGAGGTGTTCGGGCCGGTCATCTCGATCATCACGTACAAGGATGAGGACGACGCGGTCGCGATCGCCAACGACTCGCAGTATGGGCTGTCGGGCGCGGTGTTCTCCGCCGATGCCGAGCGTGCCTACGAGATCGCCAAGCGCATCCGCACGGGAACGGTGAACGTCAACGGCGGAGTCATCGACTTCACCATCCCGTTCGGCGGCTACAAGCAGTCCGGCGTGGGGCGCGAAGGAGGGCCCGAAGGGCTCGACGAGTTCTTCGAGACCAAGACCATCCACCTGTCCTGATCGTCGCTCGGCTCTCGCACGGCGCGGACCGCGGTTACATGTGGTCGCGGATCACGCCGTGCAGGAAGCTACGCACCGTCTCTTCGAACAGCTTCTTCTGCGTCAGTTCGTTGCTTTCGAGCGCCTCCGCCAGGATCGGCTGAGACGCTGCGTCGACGTTAGGGAAGATCGTCGACTTGGTGCTCGGCTTGCGCATCGCCTCCATCAGTACCGCGCCGATCGCCAGTGTCTCCATTCCGTCGAGGATGCGAACGTGCAACTCGATCGGCACGTTCGACTCGAGCATGAACTGCGCGGTGTCCTCGTACGTCGACACGAACAGGTCGCGTGGGAGGTGTTGCAGGAGGACGGGGGCGGCGTTGCGATGACGCAGAATCGATTGTCGGAAGTTCAGGGCGAGCGACACGAAGAACTCCGGCCAGTCCGGCCCCGGTCGGCGACGCGGGGTCGCCACCGTGGTGCCTGCGATGTATCTCGCGACCTCGGTGAAGATCTCGTTCTTGTCCGCGAAGTGGTGATAGAGCGACGGCGCGCGGACACCGAGGTGCTTGGCGAGCTTCGGCAGGCTGAAGGCGTCCAGACCCTCGGAGTCGATGATCTCGATGGATGCGTTCACCGCGGCATCGCGGCTGATCAGGGGTTTGGACGGGCGAGCCATTCCGCGCCTTTCGTTCGACTGGCGGATAACCGACGTGCGTGGGTCGATCCGCGCACATACCTGTAGAGCATAGGTTTACCCACGGCTGTGATCGGCGCACGGGGTGTGGCGTGGCGCGTTTCGAGCTGCTGACAAATATCACTTGACGTCTCATGTCGGGTGTATTAGCTTGGATGGTGAGAGTGGCACGCATCACAGCTCGATGTATCGGACGTCCACCTCGATCCGGCAGGTCACAGCCCCGGAGAGCATCCATCCGGCTCGCCGGTCTGACGTCAAGAAATCACCCGACCCTCAAGGGAGAAGAACCATATGAAACTCGAAGGTAAAGTCGCGCTCATCACCGGGGCGGGATCCGGGCTCGGTCGGCAGTCCTCGCAGTTGTTCTCGTCCGAAGGCGCGAAGGTCGCCGTCGTCGACATCGACGCCGAACGTGCTGCCGGGACTGTAGAGCTAGTCAAGGAGCAGGGCGGCGAGGCGATCGCGATCACCGCCGACGTCTCGCAGCGCGACCAGATCACCGCTGCGGTCGCCGAGACGGTCTCGACCTTCGGTAAGCTCGACATCGCCTGGGCGAATGCGGGAATCGTGTCACGCGGCGGCGTTCCGACGGTGGCGGGCGGCGAGCAGGTTCTCTTCGAAGACTTGACGGTCGACGACTGGAACGATGTCCTCGGTGTCAATCTCTCCGGGGTCATCTTCACGGCACAGGCCGCGGTGCCCGCACTCAAAGCGAATGGCGGTGGCGTCATCCTCGCCACGTCGTCCGCCGCGTCCCTGACCGCGTATCACGACATCTCGTTCTACAGCGCGACGAAGGCCGGCGTGAACGGCATGGTCCGGGGACTCAGTCTGGATCTCGGTCCGTATGGAATCCGCGTCAACGGGATCGCCCCGACACACGGCATGTCACCGAACTTCCTCATGCCCGCCGGCTCGCCGGTCGTCGGCCAGTCGTATGAAGAGGTCTCCGGGCCGTGGGATCCGTTCGTCTCGCCGATCCCGCTCAAGCTGAACCGCCCGCCGTCACTGCTCGACAACGCGAAGGTCGCACTGTTCCTCGTCTCGGACGATTCGGCATACACGTCCGGAACTGTGCTCGGATCCGCCGATGGTGGCACGCTCTCGCGGGTCGGCATGTGGTTCGCCGAGGACCTGAACCAGCCGAATCCGAACGAACAGTGATGGCTGCGTCGCAGATGCTCGCCGTCGACAGATCCGCGTGTGCAGGCCACGGCATGTGCTACGGCACGGCGCCCGACTTGATCGACTGCGACGACCAGGGCGATCCGATCCTTCCCGAACGGCGTCTGTCGGACGACGAGACAGCCGCGGCACATGACGCCGTCGCGGCGTGTCCCGAGCGTGCGCTGTCGCTCGTCGAGGCGACAGCGTCGGCCTCGTAGGACGAAGTCGCCGGCGTCGACCTCAATTTCGCAACCCTTCAAGGAGATGTCATGACCACAGCCCAGAAAGCACCTGAAGAAGTCACCGTCGACTTCGACGTCTACGATCCCGCGCTGGCGGCCCCCGTCGACCTGTTTCAGGATCGAGCTAAAGAGCTCGCCGCCGTCGGACCGGTCGTATGGTCGCCGAAGTACGGCGGGCATTGGATCGTCACCGCGTACGAGGAGATCCACGAGGTTCTCCGGGATGCGGACACCTACTCGAGTTATCCGAACAACCTCGTGACGAACGAGGCGTTCGGCAAGTTCCTGCCGATCGAGTTGGATCCGCCGGAGCACACTGGCTATCGCAAGGCGCTCCAGCCGTTGTTCGGCCCGGCGCGCATGAAGAAGCTCACCGACGACATTCGCGCGGTGGTCAACGATCTGATCGACAGCTTCGCCAAGCGCGGGAGCGCAGAGTATGTGTCGGAGTTCGCTCACGAACTCCCCGCGCGGGTCTTCCTGGCGCTGATGGACTGGCCGGTGGCCGACGCTCCGCTGTTCACCGAAGCTACCGACGTCGCCTTGCTTGGCAAGCCCGGCGCGAGTGAGCAGGAGTCGCTCGAGGCACGTGCAATGGCCGCGATGCAGATGTTCGGCTACTTCCAGAACATGGTGGACGAGCGTCGCGCGAATCCGGGCGACGACATAACGTCGACGCTGATCCACACCGAGGTCGAACTCGAGGACGGTGTGCGTCTACTCAACGATGAGGAGCTCAATCGACTGTTCTTCCTCCTGCTCATTGCCGGTCTGCACACCGTCCAAGGGTCATTGGCGTGGATGATCAAGCACTTCATCGACAATCCTGAGCAGCGTCAGGAAGTCGTCGACGATCCGGAGGCGATTCCGAACGCGGTGGAGGAGATCTTGCGAATCGAGGCGCAGGTTGTTCCCGGGCGACGCGCGACACGCGACACGGTTCTCGGTGGTCAACACATAGCGGCTGGAGACCAGATGATCTTGCTGTTGTGCTCGGCGAATCGTGACAGCGAGGAGTTCGATGACCCGGCGGTCCTCGACGTGACCCGCAGCCCGAACCGGCACCTGTCCTTCGGTGGTGGCCCGCACCGCTGCATCGGCTCGCACCTCGCGCGCATCGAGATGAAGGTGGCGATGGAGGCGATCCATGAGCGCTTGCCCGACTACCGGTTCGTTGAGTCCGATCCGCCGGTCTTCCAGGCGTCGCAGGTGCGCGGCTGCTTGCGGATGCCGATCGAATTCACACCGGAGGCCTAGCGTCTCCTGACGCCACGCCGGGTCGGACGCCTGAGGGGCGCTCGACCCGGTGTGCTCGGACCGGCCGTTTTATGCATATCGTTGCGCCATAAACCTATAGACGATAGGTTTATGGGAGTCCACTCCACCTGGTGCGGCACCAGCGCGCACCGCTGAGAAATCTGATGACGACGGGAAAGAAATCATGACGACATCACTGCCTCGCCAGGATCGGATCCGGCGCGCGCTCGAACTGCTGCGAAACGAGACCACCGACAAATTCGACAACGTGATCGACTTCGCGCCTGCCGAGTTCACCGACCCGGCGCTCGCTCAGGACGAGCGTGACCACATCTTCGGCACCGTGCCGTCGATCGTCGCCCACAGCTCGGAACTGGCGAAGCCCAACGACTTCATGACGGTCCAGATGCCGCGTAACAGCATCATCGTCGTGCGGCAGAAGGACCACAGCGTCAAGGCGTTCGTCAACCTCTGCCGGCATCGCGGTGCGCTGCTCGAAGATCGGGAGAAGGGGCGCTGCCGAATCTTCTCCTGCCCCTATCACCGGTGGTCGTACGATCCTGACGGTTCGCTGCGGACCATCACTCGCGACACGACCTTCGGCGACGTCGACCGGTCCGAGCACGGGTTGATCGAGATTCCGGTGCAGGAGCGTCACGGATTCATCTGGGTGATCGACAATGCGAACGCCACCATCGACGTCGCGGACTGGCTCGGACCCGAGATGGACGGCATCCTCGCCGAGTACCGGCTCGAGGACTCGGTGTGCTTCAAAGCCGGGGGCTTCGACGAGCCGACCAACTGGAAGATCATGCAGGACGCGTTCCTTGACGGCTACCACATCCAGTATGCCCATCCGAACACCGCCGGAAAGATCATCCACACCAATGTGATGGCCTTCGAGGACTTCGGTCGGCATTGCCGCTTCATCGCGCCACGTAAGTCGATCGACCGCTTCCTCGAAGAGGATCCCGGCGACGAGGCACTCGACAAGTACGTCACGGAGACCCACTTCCTGCTGCCGAACTCGACGCTGCTTCGCCAGCCGGATCATTTCCAGCTGTTGACGTTCCGGCCGCACCCGTCCGATCCGACCCAGTCACGCATGGAGCAACGTCTCATCGTGCCGAAGGTCGAGGACAGTGGACTTGAGGAGTCGCGCTGGGAGCGGCTGTGGACCAAAAACTGGGACATCCTGCTCGCCGTCCTCCACAACGAGGACTTCCCGCTGCTGCGCGGCTCGCAGCGAGGGATGGCCAGCGCCGACGCCGGCGAGATGATGCTGGGCCGCAATGAGATCGCCAACCAGGTGTTCCGGCGCGAGACGCGCAAGCTCGTCGCGGACGGGCGCGCCGCGGTGGCAGCACAGTAGATCCGGCGCGACCTCATGATTCGCTACGAATGGCGTTCGGAACTCGGCGACGCGGACGCCGAGCAGCTGAGAGATCTGCTGGTCCGCGCCGCGACCTACGACGCGGAACCCGAGTACAACACGATCGACGCCGACGAGGTGCTCAACGACCTGGCGTCCGACACCGGGGTACGACACCTGGTCATCTGGCTGAGTGCTCGGCCGGTCACCCTGGAAGGTCCCGATGAGCCCGAGCGCGTCGCAGGCGTGATCCGCCTCGTGCCGCGGGGTGACGGGTGGGCCGACGGAACCATCGTCATCGACCCGGAACTCCGCTCGATCGGCGTCGTCACGCTCCTACTCGAACGCGAAGGCGTCGAGGCATCCGGTGCCGACGGCTGGCTCGGCAGCGGTTTCGTCGGCATCCGATCGTGGGCGCGCGGCAACCATCCGGCGTCTGGACGCATCGGTGACCGGAACCTGCTGCCGAGTACCCGACGGGTGTGGAAACTCGTGCATCCCAGCAGCGAATGCGTCGACGGCGACGACAGGCTCGCGGACGAACTCGGCGACGCCGACACCGCCGCGATCGACGCGCTGCTCACCGACCTCGGCGTGTCTGCGGGCGAACGCGACCGCGTGGGGGAGAGTGCTGGCGGCGGCGCCGACCGTCGTCGCGTGCTCGGCATTCGAGCGGAACCCGGACTCGCCGGGTTGCTCGAACTGGACCTCGCCCCGTTGTACGTCGACGAATTCGGCAGGTGTGCCAGCGTCACCTATCTCGGAGTCACGGGCCGACTCGGTGACGCACAACGCCGCGACGTCCTTGCGCACCTTCTGGTGTCGGCCGGCGCACGAGCCGCGGCTGCCGGTCTCGACGGTCTCATCGCCTACGCGGCGTCGACCGACGACGTGCTCGTGGCGGTGAGCCGACGCACCGGATTCCAGCATGACCGCACCGACGTTCAATACGAGATTCGTTGAAGGAGAAACACGTCCATGAAAAGTGACCTCTTCGAGGGCGATCATCTCGCCTACGCGGACGCTGTGCGAGGATTCGTCGCCCGCGAAGTCGTGCCCCACCTGGAGGAGTGGGAGGACGCACGCGAAATCGATCGCGGGGTCTGGACCGCGGCCGGTAGGCAGGGTCTGCTCGGTCTGTCGGTCCCTGAACGCTTTGGGGGCAGCGCGGTGACCGACTACCGGTTCCGAGCCGCACTCATCAACGAGCTCGCTCGTGTCGGCGCCAGCTCGCTGCAGTCGGGCTTCTCGACCAACGACGACATAGTCCTGAACTATCTGCTGCGTCTGGCAGATGAGGAGCAGTCGGCACGGTGGCTGCGTGGTTTCACGACCGGCGAGACGATCGGCGCCATCGCGATGAGCGAGCCGGGCACCGGAAGCGACTTGCAGGGGATCATCACCAGCGCTTCCCGGGTCGACGGCGGCTGGAGCCTGTCGGGCTCCAAGACGTTCATCACCAGCGGCATTCTCGCAGACCTGGTGATCGTGGTCGCACGGACCGACATCTCCGCGGGGTCCAAGGGCTTCACCCTGCTGGTCGTGGAGGAGGGCATGCCGGGATTCCGCCGCGGCCGCAAGCTCCGCAAGGTCGGACTCCAGGCTCAGGACACCGCAGAACTGTTCTTCGACGACGTGTTCGTGCCCGACGCGAACGTCCTGGGCGAGGTCGGCGGCGGCTTCGGATACCTGATGGAGAGCCTGCCGCTGGAGCGACTCGGGATCGCGCTCGCCGGTCAGTTCTCGGCCGAGGCCACACTCCGATGGACGGTCGACTACGTGCGGGAGCGTCGTGCCTTCGGCAAGGCGATCGGAGACTTCCAGAACACGTCGTTCACCATCGCCGACCACATCACTCGCACCGAGGCATGTCGCGCCTACGTCGACCGCGCGGTCGCCCAGCATAACGCGGGAACGCTGTCGGCCGAGGACGGCGCGAAGGTCAAGTTGATCGCCACCGAGAACCAGTGGGCGGTCATCGACGCCTGCGTGCAGTTGCACGGCGGGTACGGATACATGCTCGAGTACCCGGTCGGTCGCGCGTTCACCGATGCCCGGATCCAGCGGATCTACGGAGGTACCAACGAGATCATGAAACACATCATCGGCCGTCATGAACTGGCCCGCCCGACCGTTTGACCCGGCAGCGCTCTCTCCGCCGGCACTGCTCGAACCCAGATCGCTCGACAAGAAGGAACGCACGCCATGACTGAATCCATCGGAGCAGCCCTCGACTGGTGGGGAAGAACGAAACCGGAAGCCGTTTCGCTGGTCTTCAACGACTCGGAGATCACGTACGGTGAGCTGCGGAACTGGACCGGTCGTGCGGCCCGTCACCTCGTCGAGACGGTGAAGGTGGCGCCGGGCGACCGCGTCGGGCTTCTCGGGCCGAACTCGATCGAGTGGCCTGTCGGCGCGCTGTCGATCCTGAAGTCCGGCGGTGTCCTCGTTCCGCTGAACAGTCGATATCAGCCCGCTGAGCTGCGGAAGATCGCCGACGAGGCCGGTCTGTCCGTGGTCGTCGTGGCTCCCGGGTTCGAAGGTCTCGCTGAAGCTACCGCCGCGATGGGAGCGGGTTTCACGATCGTGCCGTACGCGGATCTGGTCGAGTTGCGCGAGGGGGAGCCCGATAGTTTCCGCGTCGACGTCGAGGCCGACGAGCCGACGACGATCCTGTTCACTAGCGGTTCGACAGGCCTGTCGAAGGGCGTCGTGTTGACCAACCGGACGCTGCTGGCCATCGTTCTGGAGAACACGCTGACCGAGGAGGGCTTCCGGCCGGGCACCACGACACTGCTGGTGTTGCCGCTCGCGTTCACCCCAGGGCTCGTCTACGGACTGTTGATCACCACGGTGCTCGGCGGAACGCTCGTCGTGGAACCCGAGCTCGTCCCGTCGCGAGCGGTCACGCTGCTGGAGAAGCATGCGGTGGAGGCGATCTTCGGCGTTCCACTCATCTTCGAAGCGATCTCGCGAGCACCGGAATTCGCTGACGCCGACCTGACGTCGCTGAAGACCGCGATCGTCGGCGGCGCCGCCGTTCCGACGGACCTCCTCCAACGGTGGGCGGATAAGGGCGTTCTGCTGCGGCAGATCTACGGCATGACTGAAGCGGGCGGCGTCGCCACCGCGACTATCGCGTCCGAGGCCATGGCGTACCCGGATCGATGCGGTACGGGCTCGATCTTCACCGAGGTGAAGGTCTTCGACTCCGACGACCGCCCCGCAGCGCCGGGCGAGACCGGTGAACTGGTGGTCCGGGGCCCGGGTGTGACGCCCGGCTATTGGAACGATCCCGAGACGACCGCGCAAGCGTTGCGCGGCGGCTGGTTGCACAGCGGTGACCTGGGCGAAGCGGACGCTGACGGGCGGGTGAAGTTCGTCGACCGGCTCAAAGACCTGATCATTTCCGGCGGTATCAACATCTCACCGGTGGAACTGGAGATCGCGATCGGTGCGGTGGACGGGGTCGTCGAGGTCGCGGTGATCGCGGCAGCCGACGATCGGTTCGGGGAGACCCCCGCTGCCATAGTGACTGTCAAAGGCGACGTAGACGCGGAGACCATCGTCGAGCACTGCTCGACGGTGCTCGCCGACTTCAAGGTGCCGCGGTATGTCGTGGTCACCCGGGACCCGTTGCCGCGGCTGCCCTCCGGCAAGATCGCCAAGACCGCGATCCGCGACGCCTACCAGGACGTGCACGTGCGATTCGAGAAGGTGCGTTGATCTCCGACTCCACCGCCGCGGCGAAGGCGGACGTGCTGCTCGAACGGCCCACGCTGTGGGTGCAGCGAGCCGGATCGACCGCCGTCGTCTGGCTGAATCGGCCGGACAGGTTGAACGCCTTCACCTATGCGATGCGCGATGACATCGTCGCGGCCTTCGACGCGACCGACGCCGACGATTCGGTGCGGGCCGTCGTCCTCACCGGCACCGGGCGGGCGTTCTGTGCAGGCGCGGACCTTCAGGCGGGAGGCGACACCTTCGTTCCCGAGGAAGGGCGCGGCGACGTCCCGCCCGATTCCGGCGGCGTCGCGTCGCTGCGGATCTTCGACTCGTGCAAGCCGGTGATCGTCGCCGTCAACGGACCGTCAGCGGGCGTGGGCGTGACGATGACGCTGCCTGCCGACGTCCGCATCGCGTCTGACGACGCGAAGTTCGCGTTCGTGTTCACTCGGCGTGGACTCGTTCCCGAAGCGTGCTCGACGTGGTTCCTTCCGCGCATCGTCGGAATGGCGACCGCCCTGAGATGGGCCATGTCCGGTGCGACGGTGTCTGCGGTCCAGGCCCTCGAGGCGGGCCTCGTCTCGGAGATCGTCCCCAAGGCGGAGGTGCTGCAACGCGCGCTG
Source organism: Gordonia liuliyuniae (assembly GCF_021739025.1). Lineage (GTDB taxonomy): Bacteria > Actinomycetota > Actinomycetes > Mycobacteriales > Mycobacteriaceae > Gordonia > Gordonia liuliyuniae. Next base: position 692,582 of record NZ_JAKKOT010000003.1, read on the forward strand.
ACTATCGCCGACGAGTTCACAGACGGCACCGCTCCGGTGTCCGTGGCGCTCACGCGCGCGTTGATGTGGCAGATGTCGGCGGCCGACGACCCCCGGCGAGCTCACCAGGTCGAGTCGGTTCTGCTAGTAGAGCGCGGCCAGTCCGACGACGTCCGCGAAGGCGTTGCATCCTTCTTGGAGAAGCGACCGGCTGTGTTCGGTGACGCCGTGAGTGACCACATGCGCGACCTCGATTTCCGCCCGCTGACATAGAACAGTAGGCGTCTCATGTATCGTGTGGGTCGTGTGGCACGACGATAGGACCAGATGATGGCGCGCAGGAAAACCGGCAATGTTCTCTCGGGGGACGCCGACGAGGCTCGCCATCAGATCATGCTCGCTGCCGAGAAGGTGTTTGCCAAATACGGTCCGGCGAAGACGACGATGGACGACATCGGGCGCGAGGCGGGAGTCTCGCGCCCGACCGTCTATCGCTATTTCTCCGGTCGGGACGCGCTGATCTCGGCGCTCATCGAACGTCGCTCGCGGATGCTGTTCGTCAAGGCTCGCAAGTTTCTACTCGACCAGCCGACGTTCGCCGATCAACTGGTCGAAGGGCTGATCTTCCTCGTCGATCGGGGACGGCAGGATCCACTGATCAGGGTGTTGGTCTCGCCGGAGCACATGCAGCTCGCCGAGCCGCTGGTCGGCAGTTCCGGGTTGGCTGCTCGGCTGACTGCCGAGATGTGGGAGCCGGTGCTCGACCGTGCGCTCGAACGCGGCGAGATCCGGGACGACCTGGATCGACGCAAGATGGCCGAGTGGATCGCTCTGCTCCAGTTCATCCTCGTCGGCCGACTGGACTTCGACAAGCCCGGCGACCCTTCGCACCGTGAGATGCTCCGCACCTTCGTGCTGCCTGCGTTTCTGCCGTCGGCGCAGGCCGCCGGGGCACCTCAGGGCGCCGCGTCCCAACCGACCGGGGCGTAAGTCTCTCGCGTCGGCCTTGACCGCTACAGGTCGATGACCAGGCGCTTCGACAGGCAGCGGGATACGCAGATCATCATGACGTCGCCTTCGGCTGCCTCATCCTCGTCGAGAACCGAGTCGCGGTGGTCGATGTCCCCGCTGAGCACCGCTACTTCGCAGGTGCCGCAGGTCCCTTCGCGGCATGAGAAATCGGCGTCGACGCCCGCATCGAGGACCGCGTCGAGGACGGACTCGTCCGCGCCGACCTGGACGGTCGTGCCCGACTGCGCCAGTTCGACCTCGAAGGCAGTGTTGACGGCATCGTCGGGGACCTCCTTCGCGGCGAACCGCTCGACGTGGAGCGGAACACCGAGACGATGACTGACTTCTTCCACAGCCAGGAGAAGAGGCTCGGGTCCGCAGCAGTAGGCGACGCATCCGTCGTCGACCGAGCCCAGCGCTGACTCGAGATCGAGCAGCCCGACCTCGTCGGTGGGTGCCAGCGTCACCTGATCTGGATGTGCCCGGGCAAGGACGTCGGCGAACGCCATGCTGGCCCGGGTGCGCCCGCCGTAAAGCAGACGCCAGGACGCGCCCGAACGGACGGCCGCGCCGATCATTGGGATGAGGGGCGTGATGCCGATGCCGCCCGCGATGAACAGGTACGACGACGCCTCCACGAACGCGAAATGGTTACGTGGCCCCTGGGTGCCGATCTCCGAGCCGACGACGAGTTCGTCGTGCACGTACGCCGAGCCGCCTCGACTGGCGGGCTCACGCAGCACCGCGATTCGCCAATGGTCGTCGGCCGGGTCGCCGCACAGTGAGTATTGGCGGGTCACACCGTTGTCTAGTTCGACGTCGATGTGGGCGCCCGGCCGCCATTCGGGCAGTGCACCGCCTGCGGAGTCCTCCAGGACGACGGAGGCGACCTGGTCGGCCACCTCGTCCTTGGCGATCACGCGCAGCGTGCGGTGGGTGGGTGGCATGCGGAGCCTTCCAGAAAACGGTTGAGTGCCCATTAATCTTATGATATTAGTTTTATGCGAGCAACTGCGCTGGCCGGATGGCGACGCGGACCGATTGGCCTACAACGACTCTCGTGGGCTGTTCGCCCGATTCAAGGTGGTTTCTGCATGCCCCTCACTGATATCCCGCAGTACTTTCGAGGTGACGGCGTCGATCTCGCGGCGAGCAGATGGGCGCCCGAAGACGAACCGACGGGGACCATCGTGCTGCTGCACGGAGGCGGGCAGACACGGCATTCGTGGCAGCGCACCGGCAGACGTCTGGCACGGGAAGGCTGGTTGGTGCACGCCGTCGACCTCCGTGGGCACGGGGACAGCCAGTGGGCGCCAGACGGCGACTACACGATCGCCGCGCACGCGCGCGACGTTCGCGCGGTGACCGCGAGTCTGCCCGAGCCGCCCGTCCTGGTCGGAGCCTCACTTGGCGGGATGGCGTCGTTGATGGCGCAGTCTGCCGACGAGTGCCTTGCGCGGGCGCTGGTCCTCGTCGACATCACGCCCAAGGCGCGGCCCGAAGGGCTCGCTAAGATCCACGACTTCATGTCCAGTGGGATCGACGGGTTCGACTCACTCGACGACGCGTTGGCCGCCGTCGTCGCCTACAACCCGAGCCGGCGACGCTCGCCGCGAGTCGACGGGCTGCGCAAGAACCTGCGGCACCGTGACGGACGGTGGTATTGGCACTGGGATCCGCGGATCCTCGCGCAGCGCGAGAACTCTGTGGAGGCCGCGGATGAACGCGAACGTGCAGCCAGATCGGCGGCGCGGACGATCACCATACCGACGCTGCTCGTCCACGGCGCGGAGTCGGAGGTTGTCGCCGAGGACGGAGTCGACGACCTGCTCGCCCTCATCCCCGGCGCTCAGCACGTCGAAGTGCGCGGGGCGGGCCACATGGTCGCAGGCGATGACAACGACATGCTGAGCGCCGGGATCGTCGACTTCTGCGACGGCCTGCGGTCGCGCCGGACCCGTTTACCGGAGTTTCACCCAAGAAAGGAATGAGAACATGGCTCGTTTAGACGGAAAGGTCGCCTTCATCACGGGTATCGCCCGTGGACAGGGGCGGTCGCACGCGGTGCGGCTGGCTGAGGAGGGCGCGTCGATCATCGGCATCGACATCTGTGACCAGATCCCCACAGTCTTCTACCCGATGGCCACCCGCGAGGATCTGGCCGAGACCGAACGGCTGGTCAAGGAGGCGGGCGGCGAGATCGTCACGACGATCGGCGACGTGCGCAGACGTGAGGACATCGAGGCCGCCCTGGCTGCGGGCATCGAGCAGTTCGGCCACATCGACACGGTCATCGCCAACGCGGGCATCATGCCGGTAATCGGACCCGGCGATCAGCGACAGGCCTGGTTCGACGCGGTCGATGTCATGCTGACCGGTGTCTGGCAGGTGCTCGACGTAGTCTCGCCCATCCTCATCGAGCAAGGACGCGGCGGCACCATCACCATCACGAGTTCGGCTGCCGGGCTGCGCAGCATCGGACTCAACACCTTCCCCGGCCAAGCCGGTTACACCGCGTCCAAGCACGGGGTGGTCGGTCTGATGCGGCTCTACTCCAAGCAACTGGCCAAGGACTTCATCCGCGTCAACACGATCCACCCGACGGGCGTCAACACGCCGATGGTCGCCAATGCCGAGTACGGCGAGTTCATCGCCGGCCACCCGGAGGTCGCCAGCGACGACGCCTACAAGAACCCGATGCCCGTCGAGCTCGTCGAAGCCGTCGACATCAGCAACGCCATTGTGTTCCTGGCGTCCGACGAGGCCCGCTACGTCACCGGTGTGACGATGCCGGTCGACGCGGGTTACAACAACCGGTAGTCGCCGCATCGACTCTGGCCCGAAACCTTCTGGCCCGACGTCTCCTGTCACTCGCTGACAGGAGACTCGGGCCAGTCTCAGTTGGCGGGTTGCAGCGCTCCAGCCGCGACGAGGCGTTGGTACTCGTCGTCGTTCATGCCGAGTAGTCCGGTGCAGATCTCGCGGGTGTGCTCACCGGCCGTCGGCGCCTGACGTGCGGGCGGGTCGGCGATCGTGCTGAAGACTGCGGCACGGGCCGTCGCGGGGAGTGCGGTCGGCATCAGTTCGTGTGTCACCGTCGTGTACGTGCTGCGGGCGCACAAGTGCTCGTCGTTCAGCAGTTCGGGAAGCCGGAGCATCGGCCCGGCGGCCACGCCGACATTCTGGAGCTGGGTGGCGACCTCGGCGGGAGTGCGCGTTGCCGTCCACTGTGCGAGGACGTCGTCGGCTTCGCCGCGGTTCGCCAGACGTGCTGAGGCGGTCGCGAGACGTTCGTCAGTGATGAGCTCGGGCCGATCGGCGACGGTGCAGACGGCGGCCCACTGTGCGTCGGTGCGGACCGTCACCGTGCACCACTCGTCGTCGCCCGCGCACGCGAACACGCCACTCGGTGCATGACGCGGGTCGCTGTTCCCGGTCGGCACGACCGAGCCCGGGCGCAGACCCTCGGCGACGAGCGAAGCGCCGATGTGGTTGAGCGCCACATCCGATTGAGCGAGTTCGATCGATGTTCCGCGGCCGGTCTGGCGACGTGCGATCAGCGCGGCCAGCAGCGTGCTGGCACAGATGTGTCCGGCAATGTGGTCGGGGTACACAGTCGATCCGTCGCACAGGAGTTCGCTGTCGTCCGGGTAACTCCAGAGCGCGGACACTCCCGATGCCGCGCGCACCAGCGGTCCGTATCCCATCCGGGACCGCCATGGTCCGGTGCTGCCGAACGCGCTCGCCTCGGCCACGATGATTCCCGGATTGATCTCGGCGAGCGACTCGTAGGAGAACCCCATTGCGGCGAGTGTGCCCGGTTTGAAGTTGGCGACCACGACATCGGCGTCAGCGACCAGCCGTCGGAAGACGTCCGCGCCCTCGGCCGAGCGAAGGTCCACGCCGATACTCCGCTTGTTGCGGTGGCCCCAGGCCACCGATGCGGAGAGCTTGGCTCCACGCTTGGACTGGCGCAGCCCGTCCGGGTAGTTGGCGTTCTCGATCTTGATCACGTCGGCGCCGTAGTCGGCCAGCTGCCTGCTCAGTTCGGCTCCGAAGACGATCACGCCGAGATCGAGGACGCGGATCCCCGCGAGCGGCGCGGCCGTCGCATCTGCGGCGGATACCGACGGCTCGGGGGAGGGCTCGCCTGGAGTGCCCCACGATGGCGGGCCGTCCGCCATGGTGACGGCTGCTCGGAAACCTGCTCGCCTGCCTCCGACCCTCGCATGCCCGGACGGGATACGCGTCGTGACGCCTGGGTACAGCTCGGCGTCGATGAGCGCGCCGGACTCGGCGAAGTGGTCGACGGCGAGCGCCTGACCGAGCGTGTAGACGGCGCCGACGGGGATGCCGCGGCGGGCTCCCTCGGCGACGAGTTCGTCCTGAGTGTGAGCGGCAAAGAGGTCCGCGATCAATGGGTGCAGACGGTCGGCGGCGGCGAAGCGTGCGGGGATCGTGTCGTAGCGGGGATCGGCGAACTCCTCGGGCTCGCCGAGCCATTCGAACATCGCGCGCCACTGCCGTTTGGCGAGCAGGCAGATTCGGACGCGGCCGTCCGAGCATCCGAACACCGGGTAGAACTCGGCGGCTGCCGGACGGTTGCGCGGATAATCTTCCGCGCGCCCCGCCGCAGCCGAGCCCTGTGTACCGAAACCGGGGTCGAAGCCGTGGACCATCGCCTCGAACGCCGACACGTCGACGGTCTCGCCGAGTCCGGTCTCGGCACGGCGATAGTAGGCCAGTAGTGCGGCCCACGCGGCGTGCGCCGCGACAGTTCCCTCGGCCAGACCCGCAGGCGGGAGCAGCGGAGTCTCGCCGGGAGCGCCGGAGCGCGACAGCACGCCGGACATCGCGTAGAGGACCTGCTCGTCGGCCACCCGGTGCCGGTACGGGCCGGTCAACCCGAAGGCGGTGATCGACACCCACACGAGGGCGGGCGTCGTCGCCCGCGCGGAGTCCGCGTCGACCCCCCATACCGAGTCGCTGCCGGGGGCGTCCGAGGTCACCACGATGTCCGCGCGGGCGATCAAGCCGGCCACCGTGTCCGCGGCGACGGCCGGGTCGAGGGCGAGGCGCGCCTTGTTCGCACTGCGCAGTGCGTCGGCGACGCACTCATCGGACGCTGCCGGATCCGAGTCGGCACCCGACGGGGCTGCATCGGACCGGACCAGGTGGACGACGTCGGCGCCCAGATCGGCGAGGAACCGCCCGACCGACTCCGCGGAGCCGACGGTGAGGTCGAGGACGCGCACTGATTCCAGAGGAAGACCTGACTCCCCAGACTGAGACATGTGGATCACTCGCTTCGCGTCTACAGGTAGATGGACTTGGTACGGAGGTACGGGGTCAGGCCTTCGGGCCCGAGCTCACGCCCGAGCCCGGACGCCTTGACCCCTCCGAACGGTGCGCCGAGATCGAGCGCATAGTGGTTGACGCCGACCGTGCCGGACTCGACCCGGTCGGCCAGCGCGATGCCGCGCTCGGTGTCCGCGGTCCACACCGTGCCGCCGAGCCCGTACTCGGAATCGTTGGCGATGGCGACCGCCTCGTCCTCATCGGCGTACTCGGTGATCGTCAGAACGGGGCCGAAGACTTCCTCCTGCGCCAGGCGTGCGGAGTTGTCGACGTCGGCGAACACGGTCGGGGCGACATACCAGCCGACGTCTTGGCCGGTGGGTACTCCGCCGCCCGTCGTCAACCGGTGGCCTGCGGAACGGCCGATCTCGATGTAGTTCAGGACTCGGTCGCGTTGTGCCTGCGTCACGAGCGGACCGATCCGCGTCGCCTTGTCGAGGGGGTCGCCGAGCGTGAGGTCCGACACCGCGGAGGTCACCGCGTCGACGATCTCGTCGTAGCGTGAGCGCGGCGCGAGGATGCGCGTGCAGGCGTGACAGGTCTGTCCGTTGTTGACCAGCGAGACGGCTCCCAACTGTGCAGCGAACTGCTCGATGTCGGCGTCGTCGAGGATGATCGACGCCGATTTGCCGCCCAGCTCGAGGGTGACGGGCCGGAGCAGTCGTCCGCACGCCTGTCCGATCGCGCGTCCGGCGCCGGTCGAACCGGTGAATGCGACCTTGTCCACGCCCGGGTGCTCCACCAAGTACGCGCCGACTTCGCGTCCGCCGGACACGATGTTCAACACGCCGTCGGGCAGGCCTGCTGCCAGTGCGGCGTCTGCGAAGACGTACGCGTCCAATGCGGTCTCCGGTGACGGTTTGAGCACCACCGTGCACCCGGCGGCGAGCGCTGGCGCGATCTTCATCGCGGCGAGGGATTGCGGGTAGTTCCACGGCGTGATGGCCGCGACGACACCGACCGCGTCGTGGCGGACCACGGTGCGGCTGCCGAGAGCACTCGGCCGCACGTCGTCTGCGTCGGCGGTGCGGATCAGGTCGGCGTAGTAGGCGACCATCATCGACGGCGCATATCCGTTGACGCCGACCGACAGGGAGATCGGCATGCCGTTCTCCCTGCTGGACAGCGCCGCCGTCGACTTCGCGCGGGCCTTGAGCTGGGCGGCGAAGGCGTCCAGGAGGTCGGCTCGGGCCGCGGCGGACATGCCGCGCCAGGCGGGCAGCGCACGCCGGGCCGCGTCGACGGCTCGGTCGACGTCGCTGGGCGACGCCGCGGCAGCGGCGCCGAGAGTCTTCTCGGTCGCGGCCTCGACGACCTCGGTACTCGCGCCGTCCGCTGGGGCCACCCAGCGGCCGTCGACGAAGAGGTCGAGTCGATCCAGTGCGGATTCGGGAATCGCCGATGCAGTCATGGAATGTCCTTCGAGGTCTAGAGCGTGTCCTGGTGGCCGAACAGGGTGGAGGAGACCAACGGGGCCATCGGCCCGCCGATGAACAGGGAGGTGCGTGCGCCGTCGACCTGGTTGGTCGACGTGCCGCGGATCTGGCGGACGGCCTCCACGGCGAGCCCCATCCCGTTGACGAAGCTGTCGGCGATGTTCCCTCCGCTGGTGTTGACCGGGAGTTCGCCGATACCCGCCGTCAGATTGTCTGCGGTGAGCACCTCGCCCGCTGCGGGGCCGGTGGGCGCCAGACCGTGATCGATGAGCGCGGCGACGGCCGGGCCGGAGAAGTTCTCATACACCTGGGTGACGTCGACGTCGGTCGGGCCGAGTCCGGCGGCGGCCCACAGGCGTCCGGCGACACCGGGGCGCTCGCCGCGTCCGGCGAACCCGGCGGTGGTGTAGAGGTCGTCGTTGTCGATCAGCGACGAGTATCCACCGGGTGCGCCCTGCGCGCCGGCGAGCAGGTAGGCAGCGTCTGGACGCAGTGCGCGGGCGCGTTCGGCGGACACCACGATCAGGGCGACGGCCCCGTCGTTCTCCCGCGAGCAGTCGTAGAGGTGGAACGGTTCGGTGATGAGCCGGGACTCGTCGTACGTCGCTTCGTCGAGCGGCCTGCCGTACCCCGCCGCGGTCGGGTTGTTCTGGGCGTGCCGGTAGTCGGCCAGGACCAGCGCGCGCAGTGCCTCCCGGGGGACCCCGTCGTGTTCGAGGAGCCGCTGGGTCCGCAGCGCACAGACCTGCGCGGGGGAACCGACGCCGTGCGCGAGATAGTGGGGTCCATAGAAGTAGGAGGCGTATCCGAGCCGGCCAGTGTCGGCCTGCGCCATCGATCGGAAGACGACGACGGTGTCGGCCTGGCCGGTGGCGATGGCGACGTTCGCGTCGTTGATCGCCGCCGCGACACCGCCTCCGCCGCCGCCCCACATCATGGTGGACCAGCGGACGTCGTCGACGCCGAGTGCGCCGCCGAGCGTCGCGCCGTCGAAGCCGCCTCCCGCGTACGAGACGAAGCCGTCGATTTCGCGTGCGCTGACGCCGGCGTCGGCGCACGCCGCGACGATCGCCTCCAAGGTCATCGGCAGTTCGCCGTACGGTGCCTCGCCGCGTTTGTAGTGGTGGTCGGCGACGCCGACGACGGCGGACGTGCCGCGCAGTGCAATGGTCATCGTCTACTTCCTGGTCTCGGACGGGTGCCACCGCAACAGCGGCCAGATCGCGTCCTTGTCGAGTTCGAAGCGCCCGTCGACCGCGTCGCCGATGCGGACGTCGTGGCCGTGTGTGTCGGGCATCAGCCCGAGGACACGTCGACCGCCCGCGTGGGGGAGCTCAACGAGCGCAGTCACGTACGGTGTGCGGTCGCCGTACTCGCGGATGAACGGGTAGTGGCTACGGGACCACGCGTAGACGATGCCGGTCGGTTCCACCGACTCCCACCCGGGTTCGAAGGTGTGGCACTGCGCGCAGATCCACTGCGGTCCCCAGATCCACGTGCGGCATTCGGTGCACCGCTGTAGACGCAGTTCGTGCTGAAGCAGCCCGTCCCAGTACGGCTGGTCGAGCCCGTCCTCGGCGGGGCCCCACGGGTACGCCGACTCGGTGCTCACGCGCCTGCCTGCGGAGCCTCGAAGTTCTCCAGGCGGGCGGCGAGCCAGCGGCCGTCACGGCGTTCCCAGAATGAGCGGAGTCCGATGGCGCGGTCGGGAAGGCGATACACGCTCGCGCCGACGCGGAGGTCGCCGTCGGCGCGGACCTCGACGATCTCGACGCTCTCGACCGCGGATCGGGGGACGTCGACGCCCTCGAAGACGGCGGGTACGTTCTCGCTGACCATGTCGGCGATCGCCGCCTTCATGTCGCCGACCCGTACGTGGTCGACGTGTCGCTCATAGATCCGGCGGAACTCGTCGAGATCTGTCTCCGGCATGCCTGCTCCTGCTCTCTTGAGTGATGCGCTGTCGATAAAGCTAATGACTGTAGGTTAAATTGGCAAGGCGTCGCGGTGTGGAACTCCGCCCGCGGCAGCGGGGGCGTACTCTAGAATTAAATCTAACAAGTGTAGGTTTGGAAGGGGTGTCGATGGCGGTCACAACCCGAGGTGCCCGCATCTGTCCGCTGTGCGAATCGACCTGCGGACTGCTCTTCACGCTCAACGACGGCGCGGTCGTGGACGTCGAGCCGAACCACGACGACGTCTTCAGTCGTGGGTACTGCTGTGGAAAGGGATTGGGGCTGGCCGGGGTCGAAAACGATCCCGACCGCGACCCTCGCGAGATGGCCTGTCGATGCGGTGTCGACACCGAGCTCATCGAAACAGTCGCACGTGGCTTCGCCGAGGCTGCGTCGGCGGTCGCCCATTCGCGGATCGGCACCTGTATGCAGATTCGGAACGTCGCCCGGTACAGCGCTCCGCTGAGGTCTCTCGCCGACGACGAACTCGCCGAATGGCAGATCCTTCTCCGGCTCGCCGCCGCGGCGTCGGGCACGCCCGACGTGTCGACCGCCGACTGGGACGATCGAGTCGCACAGGTGGCGACCCGCCGGGCCGCGAAGCTGGCGGGCGTCGACGTCGAGCGTGCAGCGGAAGCCGTCTCCGGGCGTTCCGGGCCGTTGCGACTGCTCGATCTACGACTCCGCAGCGGGCCGTACGGCGACCAGTTCGGTCTTGTCGACGGTCTGAGCCTCGCGACGCTCGAACAGCGTCCGGAGGGCATCGACTTCGGGCCACTTCGACCGCGGATCCCAGAGGTGCTGCGGACACCGAACGGGCGCATCGACCTGGTTCCCGCGATGCTCGTCGACGATATCGACCGGCTCCGTCGGAGGCCCGGCCGCGAAGGCGGACTGCTGATGATCAACCGTCGCCAGCCGCGAGGCATGAACTCGTGGCTGCACACGCCGAACACCTCGAAGCCCTCACCGATTCGCCGGTCTTCAACGGCGTGCGCGTCGAGGTCGCTCGCACCCGCCCACATCGACATTCGAACGGAGCATGACACATGGCCTACGTCGTGACCCAAAACTGCTGCAACGACGCGAGTTGTGTACCTGTGTGTCCGGTGGACTGCATCCACCCGGCGCCCGGCGAGCCCGGGTACCGGACCGCCGAGATGCTGTACATCGACCCCGACACGTGTATCGACTGCGGTGCGTGCGCGGACGTCTGCCCCGTCGAGGCAATCAGGCCCGACGACGATCTCGAGGGGCTCGATCTGCGGTATCTCGAGGTCAACGCCGACTATTACGCGCGATCGACCGAGACGGCGGCGGATCTCCCGCAGCCGACGATGCCGGACCGGATATCGGTAACGGGGACCCGGTTGCCGTTGCGGGTCGCAGTGATCGGATCGGGCCCGTCGGCGAGCTATGCGGCCGACGAACTGCTCGCCCGCCGCGACATCGATATCGAAGTCACCATGATCGAGCGGCTGCCGTTCACGGGCGGACTCGTGCGCTACGGCGTGGCTCCGGACCACGCCAAGACCAAGATGGTGGATCGGACGTTCGCACGCACGATCCGTCGTGCTGGGGCCACGTTCTACCTCGATGTCGAAGTCGGCCGTGACGTGAGTCTGGACGAGGTCGCGGACCACCATCACGCGGTGATCGTAGCGACCGGGGCGGACGAGGACCGCAGGCTCGGCATCGACGGCGAAGACCTGCCGGGCGTGCACAGCGCACGCGAGTTCGTCGCCTGGTACAACGGGCACCCGGACTTCGCGAACTCGTGGTTCGATCTCTCCCACGAGAGGGCCGTGGTCGTCGGCAACGGCAACGTGGCGCTCGACGTGGCCCGGATCCTCAGCGCCGAGGTCGACGACCTGCGGCGTACCGACATTGCCGATCACGCCCTCGACGCGCTCGCCGAGAGCGCGGTGCGCGAGGTGGTCGTGCTCGGTCGACGGGGGCCGGACGCTGCCGCGTGCACGGTGCCCGAACTGCTCGGCCTCTCCGAGATGTCCGGGGCGGATGTGATTGTCGACGGCGACGTGCACGTCGACTCCGATGCAACCTACAAGACGCGCCTTCTCGCCGAGTACGCATCCGCCGTTCCGCACCGTTCGCGGCGGATCACGCTGCGATTCCACAGCGCGCCGCTCGAGATCGTCGGCGGTGACCGAGTTCGCGCGATTCGGCTCGCGGCCCAGGACCGGGCGGTCAACGAACTGGACACGGGACTGGTACTGCGCTCGATCGGCTACCGCGGCAGACCGTTCGGCGACCTTCCGTTCGACGAGCGACGCGGCACGATCGCGAACGTCGACGGGCGGGTGTGCGAAGCGGGCTCGGAGCGGCCGGTGGTCGGACGATACGTCACCGGGTGGATCAAGCGGGGACCGAGCGGCGTGATCGGCACCAATCGACAATGCGCCCGCGAGACCGTCGCCAACCTGTTGGTCGACTACGAGTCGAACCTCCTCACCGACCCGTCGGGGTCGGCCAACATATTCGACCGCCTCGTGCGAAGTCGGCGGCCGAGCGCGATGACCGCCGACGACTGGTTCGCCGTCGACCGTCACGAGCGCGCCGCCGGACGCGGCCAGGGGCGGCCTCGCGTGAAACTTCTCGACCCGAGCGTCGTGCACGCGTGCGCACCTCGGTGATCCCGTGATCCCCCCGACCTGTTGCCCCCGTCCCCTGACCTGGTGAAGGAACCGAACCATATGAGCGGGACCGTAATCGACGCGCTACTCCACTTCGCACGTGTCGCACCTGACCGCGTCGCGGTCGACTTTTCGGGGGATCGCGTCACATACGCCGAACTGAACTCGTGGGCTGACGGGGTCGGCACCCTGCTCGCCGCGCACGGCGTGACGCCGGGGGGACCGCGTGAGCTCCCTCTTCCGGCAGCCCGGGTTCGATCCGGAACAAGCGCTGCGAGTTCTGGTCGAGGAGAAGGTGACTACGTTCACCGCCCGCCGATCCTGTTCGAGCAGATAGCGAAAGCTCCGGGATTCGGGGAGGCTGACCTGGAACATCTGACGACTGCTCACGTCGGCGGCGCCCGCGTGCCGCCGGATCTGTTCGAGCGGTGGAGGCCGCGCGGAGTCCTTCTGCGACAGCTCTACGGTCAGACCGAGATCGGCGGATCGGCGACCGTGACCGTCCGGGCCGAAGCCGAGGAGCATCCGGACAAGTGCGGCTGGGGAACAGTCTTCACCCGGATCCGCGTCGTCGACCCGGACGGTGTGGACTGCCCGGCGGGCGGTCTGAACATCTCGCCCGCCGAGATCGAGGCGGTCGTCGGCTCGATCGAGGGTGTCGCTGAGGTCGCCGTCTTCGGCGTGCAGGATGCGAAGTTCGGCGAGACACCCGCGGCCGTCGTTGTTGCGACTCGAGCAGACCTCACGGCCGAGGAGATCATCGCACGCTGCAACAGCCAACTCGCCGACTACAAAGTGCCTCGCTACCTCGTCCTGTCTGCGGACCCGTTGCCGCGCATGGCCAGCGGCAAGATCGACAAACGCACGATCCGCAGCGACAACGACGATCTCGTCGTCACACACGACCGCGTCCGGTAGCGGCGATTCAGCGCCCCCATCGCGCGCGGACACCGTGCAGGAACGTGCGGACCGATTCCACGAACAGTCGGTCGTCGTCCCAATCGTTAGAGGCCAGCGACTCGACCACGCCGACGTCGAATTGATCGGGATCGATCGGCGTCGACATGGCCGGCCTGCCCGTGGCCGCGCACATCGCCGACCCGATCGTCATGCGATGCACGGCCTCCACGATGAACATCTGATCGGTTACCGGCACCCCGTGGTCGTGCAAGACGCGGCAGTGCTGCGCGTACAGCCGCTCGAGGAGCCGTTGCGGAAAGTTCTCGACGACAAGGGGAACCGAACGTGCGTGGGCGAGCAAAGCACCGCGGAATGCGATCGCGCCTTCGACGAGCCACCCGATCCAGTCACCGTCAACGACGTCGGCGTGTTCGGGCGTCTCGAGCACGATGGTCCGCGCAGCCTCTTCGACGATCTCGGTCTTGTCGGCGAAATGGTTGTACAACGACGGAGCCTTCACCCCGAGCCGTGACGCGATCCGCTCCAGACTCAGGGCCGCTGGACCGTCCTCGTCGACGATGTCGACCGCCGCGCGTGCGACCGTCTCACGGCGAATCAGCGGTCTGCGTCCCACAGCCTTCAGACCCTACGCGAGGCGATTCTGTGTCCACGCGTCGGCAGGTCGGCGTATGTGCTGCGCAGAGCGCCCTTTCGGATCTTCATGCCCGCAGTGCGCGGCAGCGGGGAGTCCAAGAACTCGACGTAACGCGGAGCCTTGTACGACGACAACTGGGACCGGCAATGGTCGACGACGTCGTCAACGGTCACCACGGCGCCGTCGACCGAGCGGACCAGAGCTGCGGGAGTCTCGCCGAACTCGGTGTCGGCGACGCCGATGACCGCGACCTCGGCCACAGCGGGGAGTTCGGCGATGACGCGTTCCAACTCTGCGGCGTAGATGTTGATGCCGCCGGAGATGATGATGTCCTTGGTGCGGCCGACGACCCGGATGAGTCCGTCGGCGTCCCGCACGCCGATGTCGCCGGTCCGCAGGCGGCCGCCGCCGAACGTCTCCTGTGTCAATTCCGGGTTCTGCCAATAGCCTGCGGCCATGCCGGGACCGGAGATGACGATCTCGCCGGGTTCATCCGGACCGCACGACGACCCGTCGTCGCCGACGATGTCGAACTCGTTCAGGACCCCACCGATGCCGACGCTGTCGGGATGCGTGATCGCGACCTCGACTGTCGGCAGCGTGACATGCGACTGCGACTCGGTGAGACCGTACACCTGGCGTAGTCCGATGCCCTTGTCCCCCCACAGCCGGATGAGGTCGGCGGTGACCGGGTTCCCGCCGGTGAACGCGATCGTCAACGACGACAGATCGGCGTCGCCGAATTCCGGGTGCGCCGCCATCTGCTCGTAGAACAGGGTGGTTGCGCCGAGGTGGTTGACGTCGTGGTCGCGGATGAGTGCCAACGCGACTGACGGATCCCACTCCGGGAGGTAGACGACGCTGCCGCCGAGAACGAGAGGCCCGAGGAAACCGTTGAGCAGACCCGCACCGAACGCCATCGAACTGACGCTCAGCGCGCGGGCGTGCAGGAACGCCGGTTCGGCCAAGCACCATTCGAAGAAGCTGCTCACCAGGGACGCGTGGGTGAACACGACGCCCTTCGGTGATCCGGTCGATCCGGACGTCGCCAGCACGGCGACCGGGTCGTCGCCGTCGACGATGACCGGCGGGAGCACCGCTGTCGTGCCCTCCCGACGGCCGACCCCACCGAGGCCGGCCGTCGGCACATCCAGGTCCGCGACACCCGACCGCAGCGCCTCCGATACGACGATGACCGTCGGCTCGGTCTGCGCGACGGCTTGCGCGAGGTCAGCGGGACCGCTGCGCTCGTTGAGCGGGCAGACGACGGCGCCGAGCTTGATCGCGCCCAGCGCCGCGACGACCCATTCGATTGTCGGGCGTCCGAGGATCGCGACACGGTCGCCCTGCGCGACGCCGTGTGTCTCGGCGAGTTCGATCCCGGCACGTGTCGACGCTGCGTCGAGTTCGCGCCAGGTCAACTGGTCGTCACCGCAGGCGACGGCGAGCTCGTCGGCTTGACGTGCGGCCCACGCGGACAATGGGCGGAGAATGCTGGTGTTCATGGCAGGGTCCTCAAGTCAGAGTCGGTGATATCGGGCTGGGCTATCGACTCCGGGCTGTCGAAGCCCAGGAGAGTGTCGGTCCGGTCATGGCCGAAGGCGGCTGACCGCAGAATGTCGATCAGCGCGTCGTCGCGGGCGTCGACGATGGCGATGACCGACGCGGCACCCGCGACGAAGAGCTCGGTGATCGCAGCGTGGACGTCCGCGGGGGTGTGGACTCTCGAGGAGAGTCTCGTGAAGTCGACGGAGCCCACGCCGTCGACGATTTCGTCGGTGAGAGATTCGCCGAGGACAGCCCACCGGTCGTCGTGCTCCCGGCCGTGGAGCTTCCGATCGTCCGGGCGTCGGTAGACCGACGCCGACGGCAGCACCATGTGGTGGCGTTCGCCGAGGGTGATCGCGCCGAACCGGCGAGCGAGGCGGAGTGCCGCGGGATGAGAACCGTACGCGCCGGCGACGATCCGGTCGAGGCCCTGGCGCGCATCGAAGACGTTCTCGTCGAGTGCCGCCTCGACCGCCGCGGTCGCGACACCCGTCGACCGGTACTCGGGTGCGACCACCAGGTCGAGAACTCGCGCCGCCGTCCCGGGCCTCATCGTGATGACGCCTGCCAGACGGGTTCGGTCGGCGGTGCGGACCGACCAGCGGTACAGGCCCGTGCGGACCTCGATCGTCGACGTCGCCGACGGCGTCCGGAACGTGCGCGGTCGAGCGAAGCTCATCTCCTTGTCCAGCACGCGTGCGGCGGCGAACAGCTCCCGCGCGTCCGGACGAGGCGGACCGTCGTACGAGTCGAGGGTGACCAGGGTGTCGTCGACCACTGGGTCTTCTGTCATTGCGGCGAGCCGATCAGGTCGTCGATCAGCCGTCGGAACAGGTGGCTGGCGATCTCATTGCGGCCCAGCAGCATCGGCCCTGCATCCAGATTATTCATGGACCTCTGCGAACCGTCGAGGATCGGGAAGTCCTCATCGTGCAGGATCGCGATGAGCAGCCCCCAGTTCTTGGCCCAGCGCTTGCGCCAATGCTCGGGCTCGAGGCCGCTCGCTTCGATCGACGGCGCCATGATGCGCATCTGCATGATGGACTGTCCCGGATCGGCGCCGACCGGTCGGAAGGTCAGCAGCTCGAAATGCGTCGCATGCTTGAGCAGCATGGTGTTCGGTGCGAGATAACAGCTCTCGATGGTGTGGGCTTCCATCGACTCGTCCCACTCGACATCGTGACCGATGAACTGGTCGAGGGTCTTGCGAGCGGTGAGGAACCAGAATGCGCGACCGAAGTCCTCCAACGCGACGGCGTTGGTGTGGAGCATCTTCCCCGCGGTGTTCGGGTGCGCGTACTTGACGTGGTAATTGTCCAGGAAGCCGTCCTGCATGATCTTCCAGTTGGTCGGGCGGCGGTAGGTGTGCGGGTCGATGCTGACGAGATCGGCGATCCCGTAGGACGCCATGATCGCGTCCATCTCGGGGCCGAGCCACTCGGCGACGTCGATGCTTGCGTTCGGGTTGTCGATGACCCAGACGAATCCGTGACGTTCTTCCACCGGTATCTCGACGAGGCCGTACTGCGAACGGTCGAAGTCGCCGAATGTGTCGTCCAGGGTGACCGTCCGCAGCTCGCCCGCCGGGCCGTACGACCACCGGTGGTACGGACACGAGAACAGGCGGCATCTGCCGGACTCCTCGGCGACGAGTTCGGCTCCGCGGTGTCGGCACGAGTTGACCAGTGCTTTCACGCCGCCGTCGCGCTGCCGGATCAAGATCACCTTGTTGCGCGGCAGCTCGGCGGTCACGAAGTCGTTCTGCTTGGCGATCTCGGACGAGTGGGCGGCGACGAACGGGACGGCGCCGAACACCCGGTCGCGTTCGAGTTCGGCACGCAGGGTGTCCGCGAAGTCGGGTGCACTCGAATCGGCGATCTCCGGCCAGAGGTCGGTAGTCGACGAGTCGAGGTGGCCGAGGAGCCCGCGGAGCGCGCGTGTTCGCAGGTGGTGAATGTCGATGGCAAGGGTCATGGTGACCTCCTATGTCGTTCGACGCGTGTTTGCCGTCACCATTAGACTAATGGCATTAGTTTATTTGTCAATGCCTTCGATGGGCCTTGGGGAAGCTAATGGTCATAGGTATGGCCGGTCGGGAGGGGAGACGGATCGGACCATTCGAATGAAGAAGGGCCGACCGGAATCGTCCGGTCGGCCCTCCCCGGAGCGCGCTGGGAGGCTACTCGGCCCGCCAGAGGGGTGAGCGCTTCTCGGCGAACGCGCGCGGCCCCTCTTTCGCGTCCTCGCTGGTGAATACCGTGATGAGCTCGGTGGTGTTCGCTGCCCACTGGTCACTCTCGGCGGGGACGGCCCCGTCGACGATGCCGACGGCCAGTCTCTTGGAGGCCTGGACGGCGAGCGGTGCGTTGGCGGCGACCTCCTCGGCGAGCTTGATCGCTGCGTCCAGGACGTCGGCGTCGGGCACGACGCGGTTGACGAGACCGAGGTCGGCCGCCTGGCTCGCAGACACGGCCCGGCCGGTGAGCAGTATCTCCATGCCGATCTTCTTCGGAAGCGCGGCGACGATGCGGAATGCGCCGCCGGCCCCCGCGATTATCCCGCGCTTGACCTCTGGGAGGCCGAATGTGGCACGCTCGGCGGCGACCGCCAGGTCGCTGGCCAAGACCAGCTCGGTGCCGCCGCCCAGAGCGGTGCCGTTCACGGCCGCGATGAGCGGTGTGCTGATCGGATGGGTGACGACGCCCGCGAAGCCCCACTTGCGGCGGGACCGGTCGGTCGCGTCGATGCCCTCGCCGCGCGCGATCGCCTTGAGGTCGGCGCCTGCGCAGAAAGATTTGTCGCCCGCGCCCGTTAATACGATCGCACGAATCTCGCGGTCGTTGTCGGCCTGATCGAGGGCGTCGCCGAGTCCGTCGGCGACGGCCGAGTTCACGGCGTTGCGTGCGTCCGGTCGGTTGATGGTGATCACGGCGACGTGGCCGCGACGTTCCACGAGGACGGCGGGGGTGGAGTCTTGTTCGGTCATGGTCTCTCTATCGGTGGTCGGTCGGGTGCGCGCAGCGACGCTCACGCCATGAACCGTATATGTATAGGTTTATTAGCGGTGGTGTTCACCGGTCGACATACTTCGCCGTCAGCGCTGCGAGGACGAGTAGATCTCCTCGATGACCGCAGCGTACTTCGACGCGACCCCGCGACGCTTGAGTTTCATGGTCGGAGTGAGCTCCTCCGAATCGGGCAGCCACTCGTCGTTGAGCAGTCGGTATGCCTTGACTTGCTCAATGCGGGAGAGCTGTTCGTTCGCCGTCGCGACCGCAGCGTCGACGGCTGCGATTAGGTCGGGGTCGTCGACGATCGCCGCAGGCGAAGCGTCGGCGTACCCGTGCGTCGTGGCGAAAGTGCGGGCCGCGTCCGGGTCGAGCACCAGGAGTGCGACGTTGTACGGTCGGCGATCGCCGATCACACACGCCTGTCCGATCAGCGGGTTTGCGCTCTTCAGTTTGCCCTCGATGTTCACCGGCGACATGTTCTTACCCGCCGCGTTGATGATCAGCTCCTTCTTGCGGTCGACGATCATCACCCAGCCGTCGTCGTCGATGGTGGCGATGTCGCCGGTGTGCAGCCAACCGTCGCCGTCGATCGCCTCGGCGGTCTTCTCCGGATCTTTGCGATAGCCGCGCATCACGTGGGGGCCGCGCAGCAGCAGCTCGCCGTCGGAGCCGAGTTTCGCCTCCGTGCCGGGCTGCGCCAGCCCGACCTTGCCGACGCGGATGTCGGTCGGAATGTTGGTGAACCCCAGCGCACCCGTCTCCGACATGCCGAAGCCCTCCTGGAGGGGCAGGCCGAGCGACAGGAAGAACTCGTGCACCGCAGGTGCGATCGGGGCTGCGCCGGTCATCAACAGGGCGACGCGGTCGAAGCCGAGCTGGACGCGCAGCGGCGCGAAGACTGCGGCGTCGGCCTTGGCGACTCGGGCCGCGAGCTCCGCCGGCAGGGGTTCCCCTCGCTGTCCGAGTCGTACGGCGTGCTCGGCGTCGGTGATCGCGGCGAGCGTCGGCTCCCGCTGCGCGTCGGGCAGTGAGCTGAAGCGGGCGAGCAGTGCGGCCCGCAACTTTTCCCAGATGCGCGGGACGCCAAGGAACCACGATGGGTGAGCGGCCGCGACGGCAGCGAACACCTGCGATGCGTCGCCGACAGTGGTGATCGGCCAGCCGGTCACCGTCGCGAGGTAATGCGAGAACACCCGGTCAGCGGCGTGGGCGGTAGGCAGGTAGGAGATGGCTGCGCCGTCCGGCGCGAAAGGGAAGCGAAGATTACATGTATGCATCACGAACATCAGGTTCGCGTGCGTCAGCTCGACGCCTTTGGGGGCTCCGGTGGTGCCGGACGTGTAGATGAGCGTCGCGACGTCATCCTGCGACACGTCCGACCACGTTGCGGCATAGTCGAATTCCTCCGGTCGGCGTGCCCGGAGGTCGTCGAACGTGAGGACCTGTGCATCGCCAACAGACGAGGGGAGGTCAACGGGTTCAGGACCGGGGTCGGTCACGACGATGTAGCGGAGCGCGGACGGCGCGGCGTTGGCGATGACATCGAGGAACCGGCGTTGCGCGATCACCACGGAGTTCTCGGCGTTGCCGAACAGATAGCTGATCTGGTCGGGCGCCGACGTCAGATAGATGGAGAACGGCGTCGCCGCTAGGTGCAGCGCAGCCATGTCGACAATGTGGAACTCGGGACTGTTCGGGAGCATCACAGCGACCGTGTCGCCGCGGCCGATGCCGATGCCGGCCAGGCCGCCCGCGACCTCCTCGACTGCTGCGGCGTACTCGCGCCACGAGAACTCTCGGTCCTCGCCGAACGCGATGAGCGCGGTCTGCTCCGCACGACTGGCGACTGTCGCCTGGAACGCGGCGGGCAGTGTCGCACTGGCGACGCCGGGACCTGCCACGACGGTTTCGGTGGTCTGTGCACTGGACATGTGTGGCCTCATCTGGAGTTGGGGTCGACAGGAGGGAAGGGGACGAGATTAGCGAGTTGACGGTTCTGAAGTGACGGGCGCAGCAGTCTTCTCGGTGACGATGTAGTCCGCCTCGTCGGGCTCGTGGACCCGGGCCCAGTAGTCGATGTAGCGCCACGGGCTGTTGGTGACGATGCGCCCGCGGTCGTTGCGGTAGTACGTGGTCGTCCCTCCGTAGTCCCAGACGGTGCGGGCCATCGCCGCGTCGAGTTCCGCGTTGTAGGCGTCGTGCACATCAGCGCGGACCTCGACACTCGCCAACTGTCGGTCGATCATCGTCGCGACGAGGGCGGTGACGTGCTGGACCTGCATCTCGGTGCCTGCGATGACCGTCCCGCCATGTCCGGTGTTCGTGTTCGGCCCGTACAGGCAGAAGAAGTTCGGGAATCCAGGGACGGTGATGCCCAGGTACGCCCGCCCGTCTCCTTCGCCCCACACCTCGTGGAGGTCACGGCCGTCGCGCCCCTTCACTTCGATCGAGCCCAACACGTCGACCGCTTTGAATCCGGTCGCGAGAACGAGGACGTCGGCGTCGTGGTCCACGCCGTCGGCGGTCCGCACGCCGGTCACCGTGACCGTCTCGATGTTCGCGGTCACCAGCTCGACGTTGTCGCGGGTGAGGGTGGAGAACCAGCCGGCGTCGATCAGAAGACGTTTTCCGTACGGGGGATAGTCGGGCACGCTCTCGGCCAGCAGTTCCGGATGCTCGGCCAATTCGTGTTCGATGTACTCGGTCAGGTGCGCGCGCAGCCGGTCGTTGGCCTTGTTCACCGCCCGGCCGAGGTGAGGGTAGTCGGGGTCTACTTGCAGCAGCTTCCACACCTTGTCTCCCATCCGCCAGAACAGGCGGGAGCGGTACCACGCCACGTAGAACGGGACATGCGCGTTGAGGAAGCGACTGGCGTCGTCGACGGGCTTGCCCTTCAACGGGTGTGGCATCGCCCACTGCGGGGTCCGTTGAAAGACGGTGACGTGGTCCGCGATCGTCGAGCTCGCGGGTACGAATTGCATCGCGCTGGCGCCGGTTCCGATCACCGCGACACTCTTGCCGGTGAGGTCGATGGAGTCGTCCCAGCGTGCCGTGTGCAGTGCGGGGCCGGCAAAAGCGTCGAGGCCGGGGATGTTCGGAACACTCGGCTGGTTGAGCAGCCCGACAGCGCTGATGACTACGTCGGCGGTCAGAGTCTCGGAGGGGTGGTCGCCGTCGGCCGATCCGATGGTGACGTTCCAGCTCGACGTCGCCTCGTCGTACGACGCGACGTGCACTTTGGTCTGCAAACGCGCATGCGCGTGGACGTCGTGCCGGTCGGCGAGGTCGTTCCAGTACGCGTCCAACTCCGATTGCGGTGCGAAGTAGGCCGACCAGTCGGGTTTGGGATCGAAGGACAGTGCGTAGAGATAGCTCGGGGTGTCGACCCCGCAGCCGGGATAGGTGTTCTCGTGCCAGGTGCCGCCGACCGAGTCGTTCTTGTCGACGATGGTGTAGTCGATTCCGGCCTGCCCCAGTCGAATCGCCATCGCGAGTCCGGAGATGCCTGCGCCGATGATGACGACGTGGAACGGTGTCGACGGCGGGACGGCGGGCTCGCTGTGTCGCGGGGCCAGGCCCATCTCCTCGGCGAGCAGTCGGCCGTACTCGGGGGCGATCGGCTCGGCGAGCATCACGGACAGGATGGACGCGATTCGTTCCGGGGCGGGCGGTTCGGCGGGGACGGTGGTCTCGCCTGCGCGCCACCCCCGGAGGATTATTCGCGCGTGGGCTCGGATCTGCGCGGCCGTAGCCTCGTCGAAGCCGCCGGAATCATGATCGCCGAGATCCTTCGGCGCGGTCGGTAGGTAGGGCTCGCTGATCCATTGATCGTCACCGGTCAGCAGCGCCAGTGACCCGAGAAGGATCGGCAGATTCGCTTGCGCGAGGGCGGCGTCGAGTTCGGCGTCGGTGAAGTCGGGGGAGGGGGCGAAAGCGCCTGCGGGCTGCGCGCCCCAATTGGGATTCGGGAAAGTGCTGGACTGCGGCATACGCCTGACCATACAATGTGTTTATACGTGGCGTCAATCACACACGAAAGAATTCATACATGGTATCCATACAACATGTATGGTGAGGCTATGAATGCAAAGAGACAGCAGCCACGGTCGGTCTACGACGCCGAACACGAACAGTTCCGCGTCAGTTTTCGGCGCTTCCTCGACTCCCGGGTGGTTCCCGACTACGCGAAATGGGAAGCCGACGGCGTGATTCCGCGCGCGATGTTCGCCGAAGCGGGTTCGCACGGATTCTTGGGAATGGCGATCGACGAGGAATTCGGCGGGGGCGGCGTCGACGACTTCCGGTTCAACGCCGTGATCGCCGAAGAGATCGCCCGCGCGGGCGTGATGTCGTTCGGGATCAATCTGCACAACGACATCTGCGTCCCGTACTTTCTGCGGTACGCCGATGACGAGCAGCGTCGCCGCTGGCTTCCCGGGCTCGCTTCGGGCGAACTGATCGCCGCCATCGCGATGACCGAACCCGGTACCGGCTCCGACCTGGCAGGCATCACGACCACCGCGGTGCGCGACGGCGACGACTTCGTGATCAACGGCGCCAAGACGTTCATCTCCAATGGCATGAACGCCGACCTCGTGATCGTCGCCGCCCGCACCGACACGGACGGAGACCGGCACAGCGGGCTGTCGCTGATCGTCGTCGAGCGCGATACGCCGGGCTTCTCTCGTGGCCGGAACCTCGACAAGATCGGCATGCACGCGCAAGACACGGCGGAACTCTTCTTCGCTGACGCGCGTGTTCCCGCAGTGAACCTGCTCGGCGATCCGGGATCGGGCTTCAAAGCGCTCGTCTCGAACCTCTCCCAGGAACGGATGACGATCGCGGTGGCGAGCGCCGCCGCGGCGGCGCACGCCGTCGAACTCGCTGCGGTGTACGTGAGCGAGCGGACCGCATTCGGCAGGCCGCTGTCGGCCAATCAGAACACGCGCTTCACCCTCGCCGACTGCCATGTGCAGACCGAGGTGGTGCGCGCGTTCGTTGACGACTGTCTGCGCGAACACGTCGCAGGCGTACTGAGTCCCGACCGTGCGGCGATGGCCAAACTCGCCGCCACCGAAGCACAGGGCGTCGTGGTCGACAAGTGTCTTCAGATGTTCGGCGGATACGGCTATATGGCGGAGTACCCGATCTCACGGGCCTACGTCGACGCCCGAGTGCAGCGGATCTACGGCGGCACCAGCGAGATCATGAAAGAGATCATCGGAAAGTCGATGGGGATCTGATATGCGACGCACCCTATTCGACACCGAACACGACGCCTTCCGTGAGTCGGTTCGCGCCTTCCTGCTCAAAGAGGCTGTGCCACGTACTGCGGAATGGGAGGCGGCCGGCCTTGTCGACCGCTCCTTCTGGTCCGCCGCCGCAGCGCAGGGGCTGGTCGCCTTCTCCGCGCCTGAGGAGTTCGGCGGGGCGGGTCTGCGCGACTTCCGATTCAACGCGGTCCTCAACGAGGAGATCGTCCGAGTCGGCGCGGTCGGTGACGGCTTCTCGCTCACCAACGACATCGTCCTGCCGTACTACCTGGACATCGCGACGCCCGAACAGCAGGCGCGGTGGATCCCGGGGATCACGGCCGGACGGACCGTCATTGCCATCGCGATGTCCGAGCCAGGGACAGGCTCCGATCTGCGCGCGATCGCCACGACTGCGACCCGCGAGTCCGGTGGGTGGCGACTGAACGGCTCGAAGACCTTCATCACCAGCGGAATCCAGGCCGACCTCGTGATCGTCGCCGCGCGCATCCCCGAGTCGGACGGCGGGGGACTCGGGCTGTTCGTCGTCGCCGACGGCCAGGACGGATTCGTCAAGGGCCGCAAGCTCGAGAAGATCGGCAGGCGCGCACAGGACACCGCCGAACTGTTCTTCGCCGACGTCTTCGTGCCCGACGACGACGTGCTGGGCGACCCGGGCCGCGGGCTGCACTACATGATGGGGAACCTCGCACAGGAGCGGCTGTCGATGGCGGTGGTCGCGGTTGCGAGCGCGGAGCACGCGGTCGACACCGCGATCGCCTACGCGACCGAGCGGAAGGCGTTCGGCAAGCCGATCGGCAGCTTCCAGGCCAACCGGTTCCGTTTCGCTGAACTGTCGACCAAGACGTCGATCGCGCGGACGTACGTCGACCGCTGCATCGAGGCGACCAATGCCGGAGAGCTCACCGCGGCGGAGGCCGCGGGTGCCAAGTTCTGGACCACGGAACTCGAATTCGAGGCCCTCGACGCCTGCCTGCAGATCCATGGCGGATACGGATACATGGAAGAGTTCGAGGTGGCCCGCCGTTGGCGGGACGCACGGGTGCAGCGCATCTACGGCGGGACCAACGAGATCATGCGGGAGATCGTCGGGCGTTCGCTCGGCCTCTGAGTTCGCTCAGCTGCCGGACACGACCCCGGCCGCGATCAGGTCGGCGACCTCGTCGTCGTTGAATCCGTTGTCAGACAGCACCTGCGTGCTGTCTGCGCCGGGGGAGCGACGGCGGGTCGGATACGTCGGCGGAGTGCCGTCGAACCGTGGCGCGGGAGCAGGCTGCACGACACCGTCGACGTCGACGAACGTTCCCCGCGCCCGGTGATGAGGGTGCTCGACGGCCTCGGCGAGCGGTAGGACCGGCGCGTAGCAGGTGTTCCGCCCCTCGAACGCGGCGTCCAACTCCGCGCGTGTTCGGGCTCCGACGGCCTCTGCGAGGAGGCGCCGAAACTCACCCCACCGAGTCCGGTCGAACTGGTTGTTCCTGACCTCGTCCGGCAGATCGAGGACATCGCACAGCTCGACCCAGAACGGGGCCTCGATTGCACCGATGCTCACCCAGTGGCCGTCCCTGGTCAGGTAGGTGTCATAGAAGAACGCGCCGGTGTCGAGCAAGTGAGTGCCCCGATCGTCCGAGAACTCACCCTCGGCACGGTACGAGTGCCACATGGCCATGAGTGCGGACACACCGTCGATCATCGCGGCGTCGAGCACGCGGCCGCCGCTGCCGCCACGTGCGGCGAGGATGCCCGACACCATGCCGAAACCGAGCAGCATTCCGCCGCCGCCGAAGTCGCCGACCAGGTTGAGCGGTGGAACCGGCGGCTGGCCCTCCCGGCCGATCGCATGGAGCGCGCCGGCAAGAGCGATGTAGTTGATGTCATGACCGGGCATCGACGCCATCGGGCCGGTCTGGCCCCATCCAGTCATCCGCCCATACACCAGGTCGGGGTTGGCCGCCATGCAGTCGTCCGGGCCGATGCCGAGCCGTTCGGCCACGCCGGGCCGGAACGTCTCGATGAGGCCGTCGGCGCCCGCACACAGGCGGCGAACCACCTGAGCGCCGTCTGCGGACTTCAGGTCGACGGCGATATGGCGTCTGCTTCGGAACATGATGTCGTGACCGGAGACCGCCCACGGGTTGCCCCCGGGGCGATCCACGCAGATGACTTCTGCGCCGAGGTCGGCGAGCATCATCGCGGCGAACGGGCCCGGGCCGATACCCGCGAGTTCGATGATCCGGACGCCGCCGAGCGGCGGCATCGCCGGCGCCGGTGTCACGATCGCGTCACCACCGGCATGCCTCCCTTGTTCGCGGCGATGTCGGCGCCGACCTCTTCGGGGTTGGCCACTTCGTGGGCCGTTTCGCCGTTCGGCACGGCGATGGCGTCGTTGAAGTTGTGCAGGAGCGTGAACGCGGCCTTCTCGTCGTCGTGGGGCAGTGCCCGCTGTACGCGGTCGGCGACACGGATGAGGGGGCGGGCCGCCGGCAGAATGTGTCGCCACGGCGTCTTCTCCGCGCCGAGAGCGTCCATCACGTCGGTCGGCAGCCATTCGCGCAGCAGTCCATAGGCGAGCTTGAGTCGTCGCTCGTTCGTCATGACCTTGGCGATCGGTCCGGGCAGGACCTCGACGTCGCCCGGAGGGTGCTCGATGCTGAACTTGATCACCGATTCGACGACGTCGCGGCAGAGCTCGTCCGGCGGCAGCTCCAGCATGGTGTGCAGATCGGTCTTGCGGCGCGCATCCTCGTAGTCGGTGTGCAGGATTTCCGGCGGCACACCGATCACATAGCCCACGTACCGGGCCAGTGCGAAGATGTCGTCGAGTTCGCGATCGGAGAATCGGATACCCGACGCCTGCACGGCGTCGGTGAACTTGACGCCGAACTGGCCTGACTGCGTGACCATCGAATCCATGTTGTTGATCGGGATGCCCCACCCGGCCCAGTCCCAGGCGTCGGAGTGGCTGAGGCTGTGGCGTACTGCGGCGTGGATCATCCGGACCTTGGCGGTGAGACGGAAGCCCTCTTCGAAACGCTGCATGCCGCCCGGCGTGTAGGCGGCGACCACGTAACGGAAACTCTCGACCAGTCGCGTGCCGACCTTGTCTGCCTTGCGGAGGCGGCCGCTGAACAAGACCGGTCGCGTCGCGCTGTACATCGAGAAGCCGCCCGCAATGGTCGACCACGCGAGGATCGGCTGCACGATCATGCCCGCGCGCCAGAACGCGACGGCTCCGCGGTAGAGCTGGTCGAAGTCGACCCAGTCGGGCACGGTCTCCATCTGCTCGAACAACGCTGCGACGGCGGGGGTCACATCGTCCAACGCGTCGAGGCCGTGTTCGATGGCGGTGTCGAAAGTCCGCCAGTTCATCGAGTTGCTCTTGTCCTTGAAGTCGAGCATCGCACGGTACGCGTAGTCGTCGCCGAGAAGCGCGTGATCGGTGATCTTCTCGACCATCGGGCGGCCGTACATGGCGATCGCCCTGTCGACATTGTTCATCCGGCCGAGTTCGAAGCCTCTCGGCAGCCCCTCGGGTACGTCGAGATCGCCGTGGAAGGTCAGTGGTTCGGTGATGGTCATGAGCGGGTTCCTCCTGTGCTCGATCGAGATTCTGTGACGGGCATTACAGCCAGGGTAGACCGAGCCGAACACTATGTCTACACTCAGTGTCTGGCCAGATGTTCGGCGATTTGTCTTTTCAGTGACAGGAGACCCCATGACTTCCGATTCCGACGATGCCGCGACCGCCACGCTCGAACGGTTGCTCTCCACCAGGTGGAGCTGCCGGGCCTTCGGTCCTGACCCGGTGCCGCGCACGGAGATCGAGCGCGTGCTCGACATCGCCCGCCGGACGCCGTCGTGGTGCAACACCCAGCCGTGGCATGTGCACATCGCGTCCGGTCGGCGGACGCACGAACTGCGCGCTGCACTCGCCGCTGCGCTCGCCGACGGACCGGCGGAGAACGCTGATCTCCCGTTTCCGTCCTCCTATGAGGGCGTGTATCGCGACCGCAGGCGCGCTAGTGGGTGGCAGCTGTACGAGAGCCTCGGGATCGAGAAGGGCGATCGCGCCGCCTCGGCACAGCAGACGCTGCGGAACTTCGACTTCTTCGACGCTCCCCACGTCGCGATCGTGACCACCGATCGCGACCTGGGCACCTATGGTGCGGTGGACTGCGGGCTTTTCGTCAACAACTTCCTGCTCGCCGCCCACAGCCGGGGGATCGCGAGCATTCCGCAGGCGGCGCTCGCCGCCCAGGCTCCCGTGCTGCGGGAGTTCTTCGATCTGCCCGACGACCGGCTCGTCGTCGTCGGGATCTCGTTCGGATACGCCGATGACGATCACGCTGCCAACGGCTACCGGACCGACCGCCAGAGCATCGCCGACGTCGCGACGTTCGTCGGATGACGAGCGCTCGCCCGGTAGGCGCAGCGTCAGATTGTCACCACCGCCGGATTGATATGAGGGAGAACTCATGACCGCTCGACTGATTGCCGTCTCGACCGGCGTCGGCATCAACATCCGTGACGTGGGGGACGGGCCGCCCGTCCTGTTCGTGCACGGGTGGAGCCTGTCCGGCGAAGTGTGGGACCGTCAGCTGCGGATCGTCGCCGAAGCCGGCTACCGCGCGATCGCGATGGACCAGCGCGGCCACGGCGCGTCGGATGCACCGATGTCCGGATACTCGATCACCGATCTGACAGCGGACGCGATCGGGGTGCTCGACGCGCTCGGCATCTCTTCGGCGGTCATCGTCGGATGGTCGTTGGGCGGCATGGTCGCGCTGCGAGCCGCGCACGAGCATCCCGACCGCGTCGACGCTGTCGTCATGGTGGCATCCAATGGTGTCGCCGCTTCCCGCACGGAGTCCTTCCCCTTCGGGGTGCCCGCGGCGGGGCCACTCGAACAGATCCTCTCCGCTGAGCATGACAATCGGATTCTATTGCGGCGCAGTGCAGTCGGCGACCCGTTCAAGAATCCTCCGGAGCCTGCGGTCTTGGACTGGCTTCATCGCATCTCCCTGCAGACGCCGAGTTGGGCGGGGCGTGCGGCCATGCGGACTCTGATGTGCACCGATCAGACCCATGTGCTCGATGGACTGGCGGTCCCCGTCACTGCTCTCATCGGCACTGCCGATCCGGCGCTGTCCGTTCGCGGTGCGCGATGGGTCGCCGACCAGGCCGGCGGACAGCTCGTCGAATTCGACTGCGGGCACTACCCGATGCTCGAATGTGCCGACGAGTTCGACGACGCACTACTGGCGGTGTTGGCGGGACCTTCGGCCTGATTAAAAATGAGACCGCCAGCCTAAGACGCAGTGTCTTAACATCGTGTACGATCGGACGAATGACTCAGAGGTCCTTTGCCCGGCGTCGGCCACGTGAGTTCGACGGTACGAGCCAGGCCGAGCAGGCCGTCTTCGATGCGACTGAGCGTCTGCTCCTGGATACCTCGCTGCAGGACCTGACGGTCGCCCAGATACTGCCGGCCGCCGGGCTCTCCCGAGCCAACTTCTACCACTACTTCGCCAGCAAGCACGACGTTCTCGTCGCACTCGTCGGGCGAATGTTCGACGAGTCGTACAGCGACGACGCACCGTGGTCGAGCGCGCCCGGGCGTGACCGCGCCCGGCAAATGGGGTCGTCGCTCGCGAGCACACTCGACATGTGGTCTCAGCACGGTGCCGTCATCGGTGCCGTCATCGAGCACATGCACAGTCAGCCCGCCGTCGGCTCCGCGTGGCAGAAGATGTTCTCCCGTTTCGTGGACACGGTGGCCGAACAGATCCGTTACGAGCGGGACTCGGGTCGCGCACCCGACGGAGCGCCCGCCGATATGCTCGCGTCGTTGCTGGTCGGCGCGACCGAGCGCACGTTCTACGTCAGCACTCGAGAGCTGGACCCGCGACTGTCCGATATCGACGACATCGCGGCCTCGCTGCGGGCGCTCAACGAGGCGGCCATTTACGGTGGCCGGGCCGCGACGGACGTCGACGGCGCCGACCCGGCAGCGCCTGCGGTTCCAGTCCGACTCCCGACGCCCGCCCCGGTCGAAGACGGACTGGAATCCGAGACACCGCGAGCTATCCTGCAGGCCATGCGTGAACTCCTCGTGGACCGAACGCTCGCGGAGCTGAGCGTGGCGAAGGTGCTGGCGAAGGCCGGGACGTCCCGCGCGTCGTTCTACTTCTACTTCCGCAGCAAAGAGGACGCGTTCGTGTCGCTGTTCCGGCAGGCCGCGGTCGGCATCGTCGCCGGTCTTCAGGGCTTGGCAGACATCGATCGCTCCGATCCCGCCGAACTGATCGGGCAGGTGGGGCAGTGGCTCAACCTGGAGGGCTTCACCGGGCCGATCATCCGAAACGCCGTTCACGAGTGGCCGCGACTGCCGGAACTGCGGTCGGAGTACCTGACCGCGATGAACGCGATGGAGTCGACACTTGAGGCGATCATCGAGACCGACCGCGCGCGCGGGCTCGCACCCGCGGGTCCGCCTGCACCGCAGTTCGCGGCGACGGTGCTCTGGGCGATCGAACGGGCGGTCGCGGGGGCGCTTGCGGGCGAAGAACGCCTCGACGATCTCCCTGCGGTGACCGAGATGGTCGGCTCCGTTCTGTACGCGGCGATCTACGGCCGACGGGTGGAAGTTGGCGACGCCTGACGGCCGGCTCGACCGTCAGCGGCCGGTAAACACCGGCGGCCGTCGTTGCGTGAACGCCGCGACGCCCTCCCGGAAGTCGGCGGCGTCGACGAGGGAAGTCTGTCCCGCGACTTCGGTCTCGAAGGCCGCGTCGAGTCGACCGAGCAGCGCCGTGTTCAGACTACGTTTGGTCGCGGCGAACGCGGCCGTCGGTCCGGCGGCGAGTGCTTCCGCTAGCGCGGAGGCGTGCGCGTCCAGTTCGTCGTCGGGCACCACCTCGTCGACCATGCCCCACAGTCGGGCGGTGGCCGCGTCGACCTTGGTGCCGAGCATCGCCATACGGGTCGCCCGACCGATGCCGATCCGTGCGCCGATCAACAGCGACGCGCCGCCGTCGAGCGTCAGTCCGACCTTGGCGAAGGCGAGCGAGAACCACGCGGACTCGGCAGCGACGACCTGATCGCAGGCCATCGCCAACGCGCAGCCGAGCCCGACCGCCGAACCATTCACCGCAGCGATTACCGGCTTGTCCATGGTGCGAAGTGCGCGGACTGTCGGGTTGTACCGCATTCGGAGTTCTTCTTCGGTTCGCGGGGCGAGTCTCGTGCCGGAGTCGAGGTCGTCCAACGAGATGTCGGCGCCCGCGGAGAACATGCGGCCACGGCCGGTCAACACGACGCACCGCACCGCGTCGTCGTGAGCGGCGTCGTCGACTGCCGCCCGGAGAGATTCCTGTAACTGCAGGTCAAAAGCGTTGAGTGCGGCTGGTCGATTCAAGATCAGCTGGCGGACGGCGCCGGTCTGCGCAATGTCGAGCACGTCGCTCTGCGACGAATATTCGGTAATCACGACTACGACGGTAGTCCATACAACATGTCTGTACTTGATGTATATCCACTGCTGACAAAAGACGCTTGACGTCTCATGTAAACCTATCTACTGTAGGTGAGCGTGGTGCTGTGGATCACAGTTAGACAGGCAGTGAGGCGATCCCTCTTGGAGCCACGTCAGTGATTGACATCACGTCTGAACACTATGTATGCTCATCCCGTTCAGTAGAGCGGAATCGCAGATCTAGCCCACCGACTGCGGAGAGCCGAATTCCGAGAACTCTGCCCCGTACGCCCGATGTCAGGAGTCCCCGATGAGCGTTACCGATTTCACCGCGACCAGTGCGTCGCCGGTCAAAGAAGCTGCCGACATCGCCCGCCGAGCCTTTCGCGACGGCCGGACCCGTTCGTACGCCTGGCGACAGGCTCAGTTGAACGGCCTTCTCCGCTTCGTCGACGAGTGTGAGAACGACATCGTCGCGGCGATTGAATCGGACCTCGGCCGCAGCGAGATGGCGACATTCATGGCTGACGTCGGACCGGTCCGACACGAGATTCGACACACCCTCGACAAGCTGAACGGCTGGATGAAGCCGACGTCGGTGCCGCTGAGCGCTGCGACCGCGCCGGGTAGGGCATTCACCGTCCCTGAACCCAAAGGCGTCGTGCTCGTCCTCGGGACCTGGAACTTCCCACTACTTCTCACCCTCCAACCGTTGGTGAGTGCTCTGGCGGCCGGCAACACCGCGGTCGTCAAACCGTCCGACCTCGCCGATGCGACAGGACGCGTCATCGCCGAGAAACTGCCGCGCTACGTCGACAGCGACGCAGTCCGGGTGGTGCTCGGTGACGGAATGGTGAATCGCGAGCTCTTGAAACTGCCGTTCGACCACACCTTCTTCACCGGTTCCACCAAGGTCGGAAAGGCCGTCATGGCGGCCAGTGCCGAACACCTGACACCGGTGACCCTGGAATTGGGCGGCAAGAGTCCGGCGATCGTCGCGTCCGACGCCGACATCGATGTCGCGGCCCGACGGATCGCGTGGGCCAAGTCGATCAACGCAGGACAGACGTGCATCGCACCCGACTACGTCCTCGTCGAAGAGTCTGTGCGGCCCCGGCTCGTCGCGCGACTCCTGGAGGAACTGCCCACTCACGCGGCCGCCGACACCACGCACATCGTCAATCGGCATCACCTCGACCGGCTCACCGGCCTGCTGCGCACGCATGGCGGCGAGACGTACGGCGGCGAGGCGAATCCTGAAACGCTCGCGCTGACGCCTGCGCTCGTCACCGACCCCGACCTCGACTCCGAACTCATGCGCGAGGAGATCTTCGGCCCGATCCTGCCGCTGATCAGCGTGCCGTCGATCGCCGACGCAATCGAGTTCGTCACCGACCGTCCGAAGCCGCTCGCCCTCTACCTGTTCACCGAGTCCCGGTCGGTCGAGGACGCGGTCATCGGACAGACGTCGTCCGGGGCAGTCGGCGTCAACCACCTGCTCTACCAACTGCTGGTGCCAGAACTGCCGTTCGGCGGTGTCGGCGACTCCGGCCTCGGCCGCTACCACGGCAAGCACGGCTTCGACACGTTCAGTCACCACAAAGCGGTCCTGCGCAAGCCGACTCGGCTGGACGTCGCCGCCACCTACCCGCCCTACGGGGCGGTGATGCGCAGAGTGCTCCGAAAAGTGATGGGCTGACTCGCTCGGTCCGCACGACCCCCCGATTCTGCAGAGGATGCCGCCGACCTCGCGTCGCCGGTGAGGAACCCGGGCGCGCTGACGCCTGAAAACGAAGAAGCTTCCGGATCTACTCGATCTCGGAACCACGAGAGAGGTGACGATGAGCGCAACGACGCTCCAGCCTGATGGTCTGCGCAGCTCGCGAAGTCGTAGTCGTGCCCAGGCCCTGGCTGCAGGGTTCGGCAAGTTCTTGTCCGGCTTCGTCGGTCGGGTCAGCGCGAGTATCGACACGATCGGCCGGTCCGCCGGTCTGGCCGGTGAGATGGTCCGCTTCACGGTCACCGACTCGCTGTCGCTCAGACTCGCAGGCAGCGAAGTGATCGATCAGATCTGGAAGCTGTTCAAGGTCACCGCACTGCCTGCCCTGTTGATGGCGGTGCCGATCGGTGCTGAGGTGTCGGTTCAGGTCGGCGGCGTCATGGACCAGGTCGGAGCGAACTCGCTCGCGGGCGCGGCAAGCGGCCTCGGTGTGGTGAGTCAGGGAGCCCCGATGGCCGCCGGTCTCTTGATGAGCGGCGCGGCGGCCTCCGCGATCGCGTCCGATCTCGGCTCTCGGTCGATTCGCGAGGAGATCGAGGCCATGCGGGTGATGGGTGTCAATCCGGTTCAGCGACTCATCGTTCCGCGGTTCCTCGCGATGCTGGCGATCGCGCCCGCTCTGTGCGTCATGATCATCGCGTCAGGCGTGGGAGCCGGTCTGGCGATCTCCGCAAACGTGAACGACGTGGTGCCTGCGAGCTTCTGGCAGTCGTTCGGCGCCTTCGCGACTCCGGTGGATCTGGGCTTCTCGGTGTTCAAGGCGGTGCTGTTCGCATTCATCGTCGTCGTCATTGCGAGTCTGCGAGGACTTGAGGCGAAAGGCGGACCGAAGGGTGTGGCCAACGCGGTCAACGCCTCCGTCGTGCTCAGTGTCTTCTGCATCTTCATGTCCAACCTCGCGGTGAGCCAGGTGCAGACGATGTTCTTCCCGGCAAGGTTGGCGTGAGCACATGACACAGCACGAGATTCCCACTCATAGCGTCGCGCGCCCCGGAGGCGTGTTCCTCCGGATGGGACGGGCCGTACGCGGCAAGTTCGCCGACGCAGCCGCCGAACTTGGCCAGATCGCCGTCTTCGTCTGGAAGACGATCGTCCTGCTGCCGACCACGATTCGCCATTACCGCAAGCAGACCTTGAAGACCATGAACGACATGGCGTGGGGCAGCGGCTCGATCATCGTCGACGGCGGTGTGGTCAGCCTGCTGTTCTTCCTCGGCATCGCCGTCGGAGCCGTGGTCGCGATCATGGCGTTCATGGCCTTCGACCTCCTGGGGTTCGGCCCGCTGACCGGCATCATCGGATCGTTCGGCAACATCCGCGTGGTTGCTCCGATCATCACCGGCATCGGGTTCGCTGCACAGGCCGGCTGCCGGATGACGGCTGAGATCGGCGCCATGCGCATCTCCGAGGAGATCGACGCGACGGAGACCATGGGCCTGCGCGCCATCCCGTTCGTCGTCGGCACGCGCCTCGTCGGCGGCATGCTGGTGGTGCTCCCGAGCTACGTGATGGCTCTGGTGGTCAGCTTCGTCACCGGCGGCATCATCGTCAAGACCTTCCACGACCAACCAGCCGGGACCTACGACCACTACTTCAGTCAGTTCGTCACCTGGCAGGACTTGTTGGCGTCGATCGCTAAAGCCCTCATCTTCTGCGCCATCGTCACGATGATCCACTGCTATTACGGCTACTTCGCGAGTGGCGGTCCCGCAGGAGTCGGTTCGGCCTCCGGACGCGCCATCCGAGCGTCCCTCGTGGCGATCGTTGTCCTCAACTTCCTCATGACCATCGTCATCTGGGGTCTCAATCCGCCGCTTCCGTTTAGGGGTTGACATGGCCAAAACAACGCATCAAGACTTCGTTCGAGGAAGCGGAGGCGATCAGGCCCGGACCCTGGTGACCGCGGGTGTCGCTTCCGTCATCGTCATCGTGCTCGCAGTCGTGACTACGGCTCTCGTGTACCCGAAGGCGACTGCCCCGTCCGGGACAGAGGTGCACCTGGTGTTGCCTGCCAGCGGTCCGGGATTGAAGGAGAAGAGCAAGGTGCTTCTCCGGGGCGCTGAAGTGGGTGTCGTCACGAAGATCGACTCCACCGATCCGTACTCCGTACACGTCGACATCGCGCTCGACGAGGCGGCCGCCGCGAGCCTCACCGACAACTTCGACATCGACTTCCGGCCCGCCAACTACTTCGGTACGACTGCTGTCAACCTCATCGCCAAGCCAGGTGGGGGAGCGATCAGCGACGGTGAGACGATAGCCCGTGACGCCGCGCCCGACTACACCATGTCGACCATGCTCGAGCACGGATCGATCGTGGTGGACGGCAGTCTGACCAGGGACGTCATCAGCAGCCTGGACAAGGTGACCAAATACGCGTCCGGTCTCTCGCCGCTGATCGAGACGATGATCGTGGTGAGCGACAACGTGGCCCGCACTCAGAAGCACCTGCCCAGCACGCTGCTCGACAAGTTGAACGACATCACCGCAGTCTTCCCGGAAACCAACATCGAGGCTCTCGGTGCGCTCGACGCGATCACCAACAGTCGGTTCAACCGGATGCCGGACGGATCACGAGGTGTCGACAAGGATTACCACGACCTGATGGACCGATCCTTGACCGTGGCCGCCGACGGATTGTTCGGTGCCATCGGCACGCTGCTCGGCTCCCACGCGGCCGAGCTCACTCCCGCCGTCACATCGGTGAAGTACCTGGTCGACGAGATTCCGGGTGTGATGGGAGACGCGTCGAACATGACGAAGCTGCAGAAGGCAATAGAGGGTCTGGAGCGCAGCTTCAAGGGCTCGAAGGGGCAGCAGACGCTCCAGCTGCACATTCTCCTGGACTCTGTTCCGGGGCTCGCGCAGACCATGAACAGCATGGGAAGCAGGACTGGGTCGGCGTCGCGTCCCGACATCACGACCGAGCCGAGCGATCGGCCGACGAAGAAGAAGGAGAACTGACTGTGGCTTCACCACGAGTACAGACTCTGATCTCCGGCTCCAAAGTGGCAGTCGTGGCGGTCGTCGCCATCCTGCTGTTCATCCTGGTGATCAACGCGATGCGCAATCCAGTGGAGGAGAGCACCCGTTCCTACTCCGCGGACTTCACCGACGCATCGGGACTGCACGAGAACGGCGACGTTCGATACAAGGGCAAACGCGTCGGCAAGGTGACGAAAGTCGAGCTCACCGAGGGGGACTCGCCCGACAAACCGCTCGCACACGTCGAGTTCACTCTCGCCGACGATCACACGATCACCGACAAGACCACGCTTGCCATCAAGTACCAGAACCTGACCGGCGTGCGGTATGTGGACGTGCGCGGTGACGACGAGTCCGGTCCGCGCATCAGTCACGTGCCAGTGACCAAGACCATCCCGTCGTTCGACATCACCGAACTGTTCAACGGCCTGCAGCCGGTGCTGTCCACGATGCAGACCAAGGACATCAACGAGTTCAGCCAGAACGCGATCGCCCTGCTGCAGGGCGACGGAACAGGACTCGGTCCGATGCTCGACAGCACGCAGAAACTGACGAAGTACGCCAAGAGCCGTCAGCAACTCCTGTCGACACTCACCGCCAATCTGGCGCGGATCTCCGACGTGATGGGTGGTCGGAACGAGAACGTCATGTCGTTCCTGCGTGCGGTCGATCTGCCGATCACGGCTGCGACCACCGTCCTGGACGAGTTCGCGATCACCGCGTCCGCTGGGCCTGCGTTGTTCGAGCCCATCGAAAGGCTGCTCACCGCACTCAACGTGCGCGAAGACACCGACATGCCGCAACGCATCAAGGCGATCTTCAAGAACTCCACCCAACTGCTCGGAGTGTTCAAACTGATGCCCAACGCGTTAGAAGGCCTGAAGAGCACCGACGGATTCCAGGAGCCCTACCCGAAGTGCTCGAACGGGACGGCCGAGATCCCGCTCGGGGCCAAATACTTCTTCGATGACAGGCAGGTGACCCTGTGCAAGCCGTGACCGCATTCCGCAAGCTGCGGAAGCCCCGCAAGAAGAAGTCGCACCGGGACGCCAACCACAAGTTGCTCGGTGTGGGCGTCATCGTCGTCGTCATCCTCGTGCTCGCCGGCATCTTCGTCCTCTACGTTCACCCACCGGGCAAGAAGGCCATCACGTTCGAGGTGACCGACGCCGCGTCGATCCACGCGGGCGAGGACGTCCGGGTCGCCGGGATCGTCGTCGGCAAGGTCTCCGAGGTGACCATGCAGGCCGACTCGGTGCGGGTAGAAGCGAGGATCGATGAGTCGACTTTCGTCGGCGATCAGGCCACGGTCGACGTGCGCATGCTGACCCCGGTCGGCGGATACGCCATCACCCTCACTCCGCGGGGGACCAGTGAGCTGTCGGACACCATCCCGCAGTCACGGGTGACTGTGCCGTATTCGATCGGCGATGTGATCCAAGCGGTGCCGAACACCACAGATGGTGTCGAGACTCCTACGTGGAATTCCAACATCCAACAGGTGGCCGATGCGCTCGGCAAGAACGACACGTCGCTTCGGTCGATTGTGGACGGCCTCGATTCGGTCACCGGAGTCTTCGCGAAGCAACGAGACCAAGTCCACCAGGTCGCCGAACTGGCCTCGCGGTACCTGAACACCTTCAACTCGAACAAGAGTTTCGTGTTCAGTCTGATCAAAAAGCTCGACTCGGTGGTGACGACCTACCACGTGAACTCAGCGGGCTTCCAGTATGCGTACAAGCTCTTCTCGAGCGTGCTGTACAAGGCGGGGCCGACCTTCCGTACCTATCTGGTCAACAGCCAGGCGTACGAGCCCCAGATCCGTTCGATCATGGAGACGATTCGCACGATGGAGAAGGAACTCGTGCCGACCATCGACGGGCTCATCGGAATGCGCGACACCCTGAAATCGTCGCTGACACCCGGCAGCCTGCGCCAGATGAGTAACGGTCAGCTGATGCTCGAGAACCTGTGCATCCCGCTCCCGGGGAAGGAATGCTGACATGACGGACACGAACGAAGTCGTGAACGAGGCCGACGTCGTCGACGAACACGCGAGGGCCGCAAGCGATTCGCGGAAGAGGCGACGCCTGTTCGTCGCCCTGGCCGTCACCATGGCAGTGGCCGTCGGGGTCGCGGCGACCGGTGTCGGGTTCAGCTCTGCCGAAGCCGCAACCCACGGGACAGCCGGCGGTGACGGATTCTGTGCCGAGTTCACCGATGCGATCGGACTCTATGAAGGGAACCCGGTCACGCAGATGGGCTTGAAAGTGGGCACGGTGAAGGAGATCACGGCGCATGGCCCCAAAGTGAAGGTCGAGTTCTCCCTGGACTCCGGGCGCGCTTACCCGGCGGACGTGAAGGCCGTCACCCGATCCAAGTCGTTGCTCGCCGACCGCGGCCTCGAACTGGTGGGCAACTACAAGAACGGGCCGACCCTCGAACCCGGGCATTGCATCTCCATGGACAGCAGCTATACGCCTAAGTCGATCAGCGAGGTTGCGGGTTCGGCCTCGGACTTCCTCAAAGGGCTCTCTAACGACGGCGGCCTCGACCTTCAACGTGCACTGGACGGGGCCGACCGTGCGCTGGAGGGTACCGGCGCCACGGCGAACTCCATGTTCCGTAACGCCGCTCTGGCATCGCGAGATCCAGACGGCTTCACCGCCGACATCGGTTCGTCGATTGCCGACATGGCTCCGCTGACCGATGAGGCGGTGAAACACTGGGAGCAGATCATGTCGCTCGCGGACCAGGGCGAAGCCGTCTCCAAGCTCGGTGCCAGCCTCTTCTGGGACGTGGCCAGATTCTGTCGCGGCATCGGCTGGACGATCGCGCTCCTCTACGACGTGTGGAAGAACTACGGCCCGGAGCTGGAGAAGATCGTCCTCGACGTGGGTACGCCGGTCATCGAAGCGGTCGCAGGCAACGCACCCACGTGGGGTAAGAGCCTGAGCAGCCTGACGCCGGCGATCGGTGACGCCATGCAAGCGCAGACCTCGGCGTCCGGAGCACTGTCGGTTCCGTACAAGACTCCGTCGGTGAAGGTCACACCCGAACAGTGCAAGGCAATGGGCGGCGCGTGCAAGCGCGGCTCCAATGAGACGACGTCGGTCAACCCGATCGACCTGGTCCTGAAGGCGGGGGCGAAGTGAAGACCAAGTATTCGTGGGCGCTCGTCGTCCTCGTCGCGGCGGTCACCATGGTGCTGTCAGGCTGTTCGCTAAGCCCCAACCGGATGCCTTCGGTGAAGGCCGGCGTGAGTTCGGACTACGAGGTGACCTTGAAGTTCGCCAGCGTGTTGAACCTGCCGACTGGCGCCGACGTGATGATGAACGGGCTGCAGGTCGGGCGAGTGAAGGAACTGAACGAGTCCAAGGACGGCGTTGACGTAGTCGTCGGGCTCACCGAGTCTCGACCGGTACCGGCCGACTCCACGGCGATCATCCGCCAGAACACGCCGCTGGGCGACACGTACCTCGGGTTCACGCCGCCCCAGAACCCGACCGATCGCGAGAACCTGCACGACGGCTCGGTGATCCCGATGTCGCGAACCACGTCACCTCCGACCCTCGAGGACACGATCGCGGTGCTGGCCTACTTCGTGAACGGTGGGAGCGTCCAGAAAGTCCAGGACACGATGGTCACCCTGAACCAGACGCTGCCGGACGTCAAGGACGTCCGACGGTTGGCGACCACCGTGTCGACGGACCTTCAAGACCTCGGTGACAACGTCGGGGAGATCGACCGTCTGCTCAACGGACTCAACGGTGTCGCGAAGTCCTTCCCCGCGAGCGCCACGGAGATCGAGCACGTGTTCGGCGACGAGGGCATCGACTATTTCCATACGGTGGCGCACTCGCTGGTCCGGCACATCGCGACACTGCTCCCGTCTGTGGGCTCGGTGTTCACCGGCGGTCTGTGGGTCGTCCCGCTGCTCACCTCGATGGCTGAAGCGGCTGAGAACGCGGCGCCGATCTGGCCCGCAGGCGACGGCGTGATCGCCAGTACGAACGATTTTGTCAACGACACGCTGAAACCGTTCTTGAAGAATCCGCGAGTCGCCGTGAGTTCGGTGAAGGCGAAGGGGAGCGACAAGCAACTCCTCGCGGACTCCGCCTCGATCCTGCGAATCCTGGGAGTGGTCCGATGATCACGAAGACACGCCTGTCCGTCCTCGGCATGGTGGCGATCCTGGTCCTGTCGGTGCTCTACCTCTTCAATGTGGGGCTGCACATCAAGACCATCGGTGCCAAGTACGCCAGTGTCACGTTGCAGGACACTAACGGGATTCTTGTCGGCTCGCGGGTCCTGTTGCGCGGCATCGAGATCGGCCATGTCACCGAGATATCGCAGACGCCACAGGGCGCGAAGGTGACGTGGGACTACACGGACTCGCACAAGATTCCGGTCGAAAGTAGCTACCGAGTGGACAACCTCTCGGCACTGGGCGAAGCGTATGTGGCGGTGTTGCCGACGACGGAGTCGGGACCGTATCTGACGGACAACGCGAACATCGACGGGGACAGGGTTCGGGAGGCGTCCACGTTCAAGGACCTCTCGCAGCAGGTCACCGAGGTGCTCACTCAAGTCGATCCGAAGCAGGTCAAGAACGTCTTCTACCAGCTCAACGCGGGGCTTCCGGATGACATTGAGGTTCTGGGTGACCTGAACAAGGTGGGCAAGCTGCTGACCAACGAGATGCTTCGGAACGAGGACTCACTGCGGACCCTGTTGTCGACCATGCAGCCGCTGTTGATGCGTTCGTCGCGACTTCCGGGCGACATGGCGAGGCTCGCTCCGAACATCCGGGACTTCGGCAAGATGTTCGCCTACCTGGAAGACGGTGTGAAGGACGCGATTGACTGGTCGGGGCCGATGTTCACCGGTATCAACGAGGGCGCGACTCCTCTCGTCGCCATGCTGCAGGAGTTCCTGGACCGGAACTCGGGCGAACTGAAGATCATCGGTGAGAACTTGTTGCCGGTGACGTCGGCCGGCGCAGCGGCAATGCGGACGGTGGATACGGGGGAGTTCCTCGACACGTTGATCGCCGCAACGAACAAGGGCGGATTGACAGTCCAGATTCCAGCAGGGGGGCGGTAGTGGATCGCTGTTCTCGCATCCTGCGGACGAACGACGACAGCCGACGACGACAACTTCCGACGGTGCCCGTGCCACACGGGGCCGGTAGGACACACGGGGCCGGTAGACAGCCCGAATCCAATCGTTAGGAGATCCATCATGAGTGGACCCGCATTCACCCCGCATCGTGCCGACGAGCGCACCTCATCATCAGACGACGCCGACTTCACCGCTTCGCCCCTCTCGGAGGAGGCCGTCGACATCGCATCGCCGAAGACTGCGACGGCGAAGGTCGATACGACGGCGAAGAAGTCCGCTCCATTAGACGACGCGGCCGGTAAACCGGCGCGGGAGTCGAAGGCGAAGGCGAAGGCGAAGGCGAAGGCGAAGGCGAAGGCGAAGGCGGAGTCGGAGTCGGAGTCGGAGTCGGAGCCAACGGCCGACGAGAAGCCGAAGCGTCGATCTATCGGCGGTGTCTTCGCCAACCGCACGATCACCATGAAGTCGCTCCTGTCGGTACTCGCGGCACTGGTCGTCGTGGTCGTGTTGGCCGCGCTGATTTGGATGGTGGTCGCCAAGTCGTCCGAGATCGACGACATGAAGGCCGCAAGCGCAGACAAGGCGCATGCCGAGCAAGTCGCACTCGACTACTCGACCGGTGCCGCCGAGATGAGTTACGAAGACACTCAGGGATGGCTCAAGCGGTTGACGGCGAACACCACGCCCGAGTTGGGCACGAGGCTCCGCAACGCGGCGGGACAGATGGAGCAGTTGCTGCGCCCGTTGCAATGGTCGTCGACCTCGTCGCCGATCTCCGCGAAGGTCACGTCGGTCGACGGTGACGTGTACAAGGTAGACGCGTTCGTCGGAATCGTGACCAAGAACGTACAGACCCCCGCTGACGGGGTCGAGACCACGGCGACCTACAAGTTGACCGTCGACAAGGACCAGGACTGGAAGATCACGCAGATCACCAGCAACGGAACGAACCTCGATGCGAGTGGAGCCGCGCCGGAGGGCGACGCTCCCGCTGCACCGTCACAGCCGGCCGCGCCGGGCCAGCAGGGCGGGGCGAATGTGCCCGCGGTTCCCGGTAACTGACCACGTGCCGAGCGTGAGGAGTAGATCATGGGTGTAGAAGTCAGTGTCGCGAATCTGACGAAGTCGTTCGGGTCGCAGAACATCTGGAGAGACGTCAGTCTGACGCTCCCCAAGGGCGAGGTCAGTGCTCTGCTGGGCCCGTCGGGTACGGGTAAGTCGGTGTTCTTGAAGACGCTCATCGGTCTGCTGCACCCCGAGCAGGGGTCGGTGGTCATCGACGGCACCGATATCACGCAGTGTTCGGCCAAGGAACTCTATGAGATCCGTAAGCTGTTCGGCGTCCTGTTCCAGGACGGTGCGTTGTTCGGTTCGATGAGCCTGTACGACAACATCGCGTTCCCGCTTCGTGAGCACACGAAGAAGAAGGAAGACGAGATCCGCAAGATCGTCCTGGACAAGGTCGAGTTGGTCGGTCTGACCGGTGCCGAGGACAAGCTGCCCGGTGAGATCTCCGGTGGTATGCGCAAGCGCGCCGGCCTGGCCCGCGCCCTCGTGCTCGATCCGGAGATCATCCTGTGCGATGAGCCGGACTCGGGTCTGGACCCGGTGCGTACCGCCTACATCTCGCAGTTGTTGATCGACATCAACGCCGAGATCGACGCGACGATCATGGTGGTCACGCACAACATCAACATCGCTCGTACGATCCCGGACAACATCGGGATGCTGTTCCGTAAGGAACTGGTGATGTTCGGTCCGCGCGAGCAGCTGTTGACGTCGCAGCAGCCGGTGGTCAAGCAGTTCTTGTCCGGTGACCGTTTCGGTCCGATCGGCATGTCCGAGGAGAAGGACGAGGCGGCTGCGGCTGCGGAGGCGGCGATGCAGGCCGCGGGCATCTCCGGCGGCGGCACCAAGGACGACTTCTCCGAGATCATCCCGCAGGTCCAGCCCAACCCGGGCATGCCGGTCCGCAAGGCCGCGATCCGACATCGGCAGAACGTCCTCGAGATGCTGCACACGATGCCGCCGAAAGCGCAGGACGCGATCCGGGCGAGTATCGCTGCGGAGGACGCCGGTGCTGCGGAGCAAGACGCTGCCATCGCGTCGGTCATGGAGACGGCACCGCTCCCGCGCGTGTGACGGTCAGTTAGAAGGCCTGCGGCCCAAACCGATTCGGTTCGGGCCGCAGGCCTTCTTATGTCTGGCAGCGAGCATTACTGCCGAGGCATGCCGAGCAGTTCGAACGGATCGAGGTCTTCGATCTGAGCAGCGTAACGGCGAGTCATCGCGGTGACGACCTCGGCGGGCTGCATGACGGTCGGAACACACATCCAGAAGAACCCGTGCAGGCTGTGGCGGCGGTACTCCTCCCACACCTCGTCGTCGGTGAGTCGAGGTCCACCTGCGGCCGAGAGTGCGTCGCGGTAATGCGCGAGCAGCTCGCGCTCGTTATCGCGGCGGTCGTCGGGCTCCAGCGCCGAGCCGATGAAATACGCGACGTCGTGGGCCCACGGTGCCAGGCACGCTGTCTGCCAATCGAGGTACGCGGTGCGGCCACCGGGGGTGCGATACAGCTGTCCGGTGTGAGCGTCTCCGTGGTTGATGACGTGGGTCGACGCGTCGTCGTACTCCCACAGCTTGGAGAACGCCGCACGGACGTAATCGCCGTCTCGCATATGCGCGGGGAGGTCGGGGACCTCGTCGCGTTCGACCAACGGCCCGAACATCTCGGGGCTGAGCATGACCTGGAACGCTTGCCGTGCGGCTTCGACGCCGACCGGCAGCCAATCGAAGCGACCGGGCTTCGTCCCCCACGTCGCTCCGTGCAGAGTGGCGAGCAACTCGAGCGTCTCGCTCGCAGCGTCGATACCCCAGGTGTCCACACCATTGCAGAACTCCGCTCCGCGCTGAGTGAGGTCTTCCATGATGACGATTCCTTGGTCATGCTCGCTCGCCGCATAGAAGCCGCGTGGATGTTCCACAGCCAGTTCGGGTGACAAGTCGCGGAAGAACGCACCTTCGAGCTCGTATGCGCTACCGAGCCCGAACGCGCGACTACGTTCGTCGAAACCGCCCTTG
Source organism: Gordonia liuliyuniae (assembly GCF_021739025.1). Lineage (GTDB taxonomy): Bacteria > Actinomycetota > Actinomycetes > Mycobacteriales > Mycobacteriaceae > Gordonia > Gordonia liuliyuniae. The sequence continues at coordinate 736,806 of NZ_JAKKOT010000003.1, forward strand.
ATGCATACCTGGGTGGGGAGCCCCTGAGGGTCGCCGTCGAATGCCAGGCGGGCGAAGACTTTGGTGGCCGAGCCCCAGATGATCCGCTCGATCTCGAGTTCGGTGACCTTGATGCCGGGGCGACTCTGGGCGAGCGCATCGGTGATCCAGTCGGCAGTCAGTTCGTCGATATCACGAGCCAGAAGTTCGGATGAAGTGTTCATCACCTGACCATACATAGTGTCTGAATATGGTGTCAATCACATTGTGTGTCGTTCGATGGGTGCGATGCGCGGCCGAACGGGCCGGTGGTCGACCGCACCACATGGCGGAGTTCGCCATGTGGTCAGCCGTCGACTAAAGGCTGTTGCCGTGGGCCGCATCGGCACCCGTGAGCGTGTCGGACATGCGGACCGTTGGAGTGGGACGAGAGTCAGTCGTCGAGGCCTGCGGTGAGGTCCTCGATCGCACCCCGTTCGCGAAGCTGCTGGCCAGCGGTACGGCGCGGGCGGGCCGGGATCTTCTCGGGCTGCGCACGTCGACGGTCGGGCCGCTTGGTCTGCCGCTCCGTGGGAACCGCAGCAGCATCGGCGGGAGCCGGGTTCGGACGCGCGGCTGACCGCGGTGCGGGAGCCTCCGCGGGATTCGTCCGGCGCGGTCGACGGACGGGTTCGCGCTGGGCTGCGCCGCGGTCGGAGCTCGATGCGGGTTCGGCTGCGGGCCGCGGGCGGGGCCTGCGGGTAGGCGTCGGCGGCGCCTTCGTCGACGGCGCATTCGCCGCAGACTGATCGGCGGGAGCCTTCTTCGGAGGTGCCGCCGCAGCGGTGCGCTTCGAGTCGCCACCCGTGGATGTCGGGGCAGGCGACTTCTTGGCCGGCGACTTGGGGGACTGCGACTTGGGGGACTGCGACTTGGGGGACTGCGACTTGGAAGACGTGGCGCCTTGGGGCTGTGAGCCCTGAGTCTTGGGCCTCTGAGTCTTGGCCTTCTGAGTCTTCGACTTCTGGGGCTCGGACTTCTGAGTCTTGGACTTCTGGGGCTTGGACTTCTGGGTCTCGCGAATCGGTTTGCGTGCCGCAGTCTTCGCGCCGAATCCACCGAAGCCGCCGAACGGACGTTTGGACGGTGGGCCGGTGAGGAACAGACGTGCGAGCACGACGGCGAGGCTCAGCACAAACGCGATCAGCATCCACGGAAAGCTCGTGGCGATCGGCAGCACGATCTTCAGAATCAGGGTCTTCTTGTCCGATGCTGCGTCGCCTGCTTCGAGGTACAGCGTGATGAGGCCGGTGACGAACGCGATCAGCGGTGGCTGCACCGCCGCGGTGAACATCGCGCGACGTCGCACCGCGAGCGCCGCGAGAACACAACCGATGATGAAGACGATCTTGAAGACGCGGCCGAGCTCACCGGACGGAGCGGAGTCGATGAGCGCGCCGAAGAACGTGACGACCGTCGCCAGAAGGACCGCGCCCCACCAGGGCAGTCCGCGCACGGTCGGTACGACGGACTGCTGGTCGGCGGGCAGGGCGGAGCCGCTCGGGGATCGGGAAAACACACTTAGACGGTACCGGTTACCGGGGCCGAGCCGGTTTATCCCCGCCCGCGAGTTCCCAGCGCATCACAGATTCGGTGATGCGGATCTCACCGTGGCGTCCACGGGCCTGGGCGATCTGTCCGTACTGTTCGTCCGACCGGTCGACACGGCGAGTGCCTCCATCTCGGCGAGTTTTCGTGCCGTCACCCCGAGCCGGGAGTCGATGGCTCCGACCGCCGAGTTGTAGCTCTCGACGGTGCGCCGCAGCGCCGAGCCGACCTTCTCCAGATGTCCCAGAACCTGATCGATCCGTTGGTAGAGCTGTTGGCCGAGCATCTGGATCTGTTCCGCGTCCTCGGCGATCGCGTGCTGGCGCCACCCGAGCGCCACGGTGCGCAGTAGCGCGATCAGAGTTCCCGGGGTGGCCAGGACGACGTCGCGCGCGAACGCGTAGTCGAGCAGATCCGGATCGTGGGCCATGGCCGCGTCGAGTACGCCGTCGCCGGGAAGGAACAGGACGACGAACTCGGGAGTGCTCGTCTGCGCAGCCCAGTACGCCTTCGCCGACAACGAATTGATGTGTGCGCGGACGGCCTGAGCATGCCGGGCCATCTTGTCGCGGGCAGCATCCGCAGTCAGGCCTGGTGACGTCGAATCGAGGTACGCCTGCAGCGGCGCCTTCGCGTCGACGACGATCGTCCGCCCGCCGGCCAAGTGCACCACCAAGTCGGGACGGACCACGCGGTCCGGCGTTCGGCCGTGGACCTGGGTCGCGAAGTCGCAGTGCCGGGACATGCCCGACAGTTCGACGACCCGCTCCAGCTGGATCTCGCCCCACCGGCCGCGGATCTGTGGTGCTTGCAGCGCGCCTGCCAGTTTCGCGGTCTGCTCGTGCAATCGGTGCGACGTCAGCTGCATGCCGCGTACCTGTTCGCTGAGCCCGGCGAACGCGTGCACTCGGTTGTGTTCGGATCGGCGCAGTTCCTCCGACAGGTGTCCCAGCGTGTCGCGCAGCGGCGCGACGAGCGCGTCGGGAGGCATCGTCGATGGCTGGTCGCGGATCGCACGACTGTGGCCGAACCAGCCGAGGAGCACCCCGACGACGAGGCAGACGGGTCCGATGACGGCTGCGATCGTAGTCATATCGCCATCATGGACCCGCCCTCCGACAATTCCGTGCAGGAACCAGTTCTGGCGAGCTGATTCCGGCGGTCACCGTCAGGTGGCCGCGGCAGCCTCCCGGTCGAGCAGGGACCGCTTCACGTCGAGGCCGTACCGGAAGCCGCCGAGCGTCCCGTCCGTCCGGACCACACGGTGGCACGGGACGAACAGAGCGGCGGCGTTCCGCGCGCAGCATGACGCCGCGCCCCGGACCGCGGCGGCGTTGCCCGCGAGTTCAGCGAGCCGTGTGTAGGTGACCGGCCCGCCGGCGGGAACCTCCCGCAACGCCGCCCATGCGGCGGTCAGGAACGGTCCGGACGTTTGTTGCACGGGAATCTGCGAGGGTGCGGCGAGGTCTCCTGCGTAGTACGCGTCTACCGCGGCGATGACGTCGCCGCCGTCGACCTCGGTGATCTCGTCGGTCCGCAGGGGCGGCGCGATGAGGACTCGCAGATAGTCGGGATCGTCGGTCCATCCGGACGCGAAGACGGTGCCTGCGTCGTCGAACACGGCGGTGAAGCGCCCGTCGGGAGTATCGACTCCGGACCAGTGCAACGTTGCGGCCGGCGTGGTCCTTGCGGCTGTCGTGGCGGTTTCGATTGTCATGGCGTGGTTCCCCTCGGTAGTGGTCGTGGTGCGACGGGATCGTCGACCAGGTGAGCGAGCCGGTGCCGCCACAGATGCATCGACGCGTACGACCGCCACGGCCGCCATGATCGCGTGTCGTCCGGGCGCGCGCCGAGGTCGGCGAGAGCACGATCGATCACGAGATCGCGGCGGGTGAGGACGTCCGGATCGCCGGTCAGACGCATCACGACCTGGTCTGCGGTCCAGTCGCCGATGCCGGACAGCCGCATCAGGTCCGCTCGTAAGTTGGACGCATCGACCCCCGGGTGCAGTTCCATCTGTTGTGCACAGGCTGCGGCGGCGGTGATCGATCGGATCGACCGGGCGGGGCCGGTCAACACTGCTGGGCCGTGTTCGGCGATGGCTGCGGCGGTCGGGAACAGCCGGTTCGGGCGGCCCGCCTCGTCCGGCCATCCGGTGGGTTCACCCAGCTCGGCGACGAGTCGTGCGATGCGTGTGCGCGCGGCCTTCACGCTCACCTGCTGACCCATCATCACGCGGATGAGGGTCTCGACGCCGTCGACACTGCCCGGGATGCGAATGCCGGGGTGAGCGGTCACCAGCGGGCGAAGTCTGCGGTCACGGCTCAGTGCTTCGTCGACGGCGACGGGGTCGGCGTCGAGGTCGAGGAGGCGTCGAACACGGTTGACGCCCGCACCGAGGTCACGCATGTCCAGATGCTCGAACGCCGCGGAGACGTGGTCTGAGGCGATGGTGATGCGCACCGAGGCGGCGCAGTGTGGCAGACGCAGTGTGCGCTCGAATGTCGTCGAGTCCCAGTGCTCGAGCCCGTCGACGGCGTGTGCCGCCAGACCGTAGAGCGTCCATGCGGTGTCGTACGGCTGTCGGAACGGGAGGCGGAGGGTGATCCGGTCGCCTGTGCTCGGGTCGCCGGTGCGGCCGCGGGACGCGCGCAGGCCGCTCGGCGTCGCGTCGTAGAGTTCCCGGATCGTGTCGTTGAACTGGCGGATGCTCGAGAAGCCCGCGGCGAACGCGACGTCGCCGATCGGCAGGTTCGTTCCGGTCAGGAGCATGCGCGCCGACGTCGCGCGATGTGTCCGCGCCAGAGCGAGCGTTCCGGCTCCGAGCTCGGCGGACAGCACTCGGCTGATGTGACGTTCGGTGTACCCGAGGGCGGCCGCGAGTCCGCCGACTCCGTCGCGGTCGACGACGCCGTCGGCAATCAGACGCATCGCTCGACCCACGAGGTCTGCCCGGACGTTCCACAGCGGCGATCCGGGGGTCGCGTCGGGCAGGCATCGACGGCAGGCGCGGAAGCCGCGGGCCGCCGCCGCCGCGGCCGTCAGCTCGAAGCGGACATTCCCCGGCTTCGGCGTCCGTGCGGGACACGATGGCCGACAATAGATTCCGGTCGTCAGCACCGTCGTCACGAATTGTCCGTCGAACCGAGTGTCGCGGGCAGCGAGTGCGCGGTAACAGCCGTCGAAGTCGAGCGGAGCGGTAGCGAGCGTCGTGGTCACACCTGTAACGCTGTCATCTGATCGAGGCGTCGTCTAGCGGGAATCAGACACGGCGGTGCGCCGTACGCCTTTTGTCGTATCCCTGTGTGACGATGAGGGCGTGAACGAGCCTAACCAGCCTGCCGACGACGCTGAGCCTGCCGGCGACGCCGAGCCCGTTGACGTCGCCGAGCGCACGGTTCAAGTGCGCAACCACCCGACTCGCGGTCGAGTTTTTCTGGCCGGTCTGCGGTCGACGTCGATCGTCTGCCTTCAGATGATCCTCGTCTTGGCGTTCCTGTATGTCCTGATGATCGTGCTCGCCAAGTTCTGGGTCGTGCTGTTGCCGGTGGTCCTCGCGATCATCGTCTGCACTGTCCTGTGGCCGCCGGTCCGCTGGTTGCGTGCACGGCGGGTGCCGCCCGCTGCGGCCGTCATCGTGGTCGTGCTATTGGCGCTCGGCGTGGTCGGGGGTGTCATCGGTCTCATCGTTCCGTCGATCGTCGATCAGGCGCCGGACCTGGCGAACAAGGCGGTGGACGGTATCCAGAAGGTTCAGGACTGGGCACAGGGGCCGCCGTTGAACATCGGCGATGAGCAGATCAGTTCCTTCGTCGATGAGATCACCGCGAAATTGCAGCAGAGCGCGACCGCCATCGCCTCGGGCGTGTTCAGCGGAGTCGGTGTTGCGACCTCGGTTCTCGTCACCTTGTTCGCAACGATCGTCCTCGTCTTCTTCTTCTTGAAGGACGGCCCGCGTTTCATTCCGTGGCTCAACCGCACGATGGGCGTCGCTCCGGAGCGGTCGCACCTCGGTGAAGTGCTGCTGCAGATGTGGAACACGTTGGGCGGCTTCATCAGAACTCAGGCGATCGTGAGTTTCGTCGACGCGGCGTTGATCGGCGCCGGGCTGCTGATCTTGAATGTCCCGCTCGCGGGAGTGCTGATCGTGATCACGTTCCTGGGCGGATTCATCCCGATCGTCGGGGCGTTCGTCGCGGGCGCGCTTGCTGTGCTGATCGCACTGGTGTCGGCGAGTGTGACGAAGGCGCTGATCGTTCTCGGGATCATTCTTGTGGTGCAGCAGCTCGAAGGCAATGTGCTGCAGCCGTGGCTGCAGGCCAAATCGATGAATCTACACGCGGTGATCGTTCTGCTCTCGGTGACGCTCGGCGGCACGCTGTACGGGATCACCGGCGCCTTCCTGGCGGTTCCCGCCGTGTCGTGTCTGGCCGTCGCGCTCCGGTACATCGTGGACCAGATAGGCACGGCCGCGGGGGAGAAGGTGGCCGAGGAGGACGCCGCGGCGGCGAGGGCCGCAGGCGACGGATAGACTCGACACCCGTGAGTCTTACCCTCGGAATCGTCGGCCTGCCCAACGTCGGAAAGTCGACCCTGTTCAACGCGCTGACGCGCAATGACGTGCTGGCCGCCAACTACCCATTCGCGACGATCGAACCGAACGTGGGCGTCGTCGAGCTGCCCGATTCTCGTCTCGATCGGCTGTCGGAGATCTTCGGCAGTGAGCGGATCCTGCCCGCGACGGTCAGCTTCGTCGACATCGCGGGCATCGTGAAGGGTGCCTCCGAAGGTGAGGGCATGGGCAACCAGTTCCTCGCGAACATCCGTGAGGCCGACGCGATCTGTCAGGTGGTTAGGGTGTTCGCCGACGACGACGTCGTGCATGTCGACGGCCGCGTCGACCCGCGCGCCGACATCGAGGTGATCGAGACCGAGTTGATTCTCGCGGACATGCAAACGCTCGAGAAGGCGTTGCCGCGTCTGGAGAAGGACGCCCGCAAGAACAAGGATCTCGCGGCCCTGGTCGATGCGGCGAAGAAGGCGCAGGAGATCCTCGACAGCGGCAAGACGTTGTTCTCGGCGAAGGACTCGTTCGACCTGTCGTCGGTCCGCGAACTGCATCTGCTGACGGCGAAGCCGTTCCTGTACGTGTTCAACGCCGACGAGAGCGTCCTCACCGACGAGGGACGTAAGGACGAGTTGCGCGCTGCGGTCGCGCCCGCGGACGCCGTCTTCCTCGATGCGAAGGTGGAGAGCGAACTGCTCGAACTCGATGACGAGGATGCTATGGAGCTTCTCGAGTCGATCGGTCAGGACGAGGCGGGTCTGCATCAGCTCGCTCGCGCCGGTTTCCACACGCTCGGTCTGCAGACGTACCTCACGGCGGGCCCGAAGGAGTCGCGTGCGTGGACTATCCGGCGAGGCGACACCGCGCCCAAGGCTGCCGGTGTCATTCACACGGACTTCGAGAAAGGCTTCATCAAGGCCGAGATCGTCTCCTTCGATGATCTCGACGCGGCCGGTTCCATGAACGATGCCAAGGCTGCGGGCAAGGTCCGCATGGAGGGCAAGGACTACGTCATGGCCGACGGCGACGTGGTCGAATTCCGCAGCGGAGTGCCATCTAAGAAGTAAGATGGTGGCGTGACGCCTACCAGCGGAAATGCCGAAGTTCCGACTCGATGTGTGATCTATCTGAGGATCTCGCAGGACCGCGAGGCTGACGGTTTGGCGATCGAACGTCAGCGCGAGGACTGCGAGAACCTCGCCCGGTTTCGCCGCTGGGGCGTCGTGGAGACGTATGTCGATGTGTCGAAGTCGGCGACCGACAAGACCAAGGCACGGCCGGGCTACGACCGCATGGTGGCTGACTGGGAGTCCGGCGCGTTTGACGCGATTGTCTGCTGGGATCTGGACAGGCTCACCCGCCAGCCTCGACAACTCGAAGACTGGATCGACCGCGCCGAAGAGCGCGGCCTCGCCTTGGTGACCGCGAACGGTGACGCTGACTTGTCCACCGACGGCGGACGTATGTATGCGCGGATTAAAGCGGCGGTGGCGCGAGCCGAGATGGAGCGTAAGAGTGCGCGTCAGAAGGCTGCGCACCAGCAACGGGCCAGGCAAGGGCGACCACCCAAGGGGGTCCGCCCGCTCGGATACGACATAGCTGGCGACCAAATTCCCGCTGAAGCGCACGCTGTCGCCGCCATGTATACGGCGTTTCTTGGGGAGAAGGGCACGTTGCGTGGAATCGCCCGAGCTTTGTCGGGCGATTCCGACGAGCACCACTTTGCTGTGCCGCAGCTCCCGCGGCACAGCTACACCCTCAATCAGGAGCGTAATTCTCTGCGCCGTGAGGCGAATCGCAAGCTGCCGAATGAGAAGCGGCAGGCTCTGCGCCCAGCCCCGTGCGCGCCGGACGCGCCCTGGCCAGAATCCTCAGTGCTTGAGATCCTTCGAAACCCGCGCTACTGCGGATACAGCGTCTACACGCAGAAGAAGGACCGCCGGAAGGCTGTGGCTGACAACGCTGAGAAGCAGCGCAGGCTCGACAGCGGCACCGCCACCGACGAGGACCGCAAGCGCTCGCGTCGTCGCTCGTGGCGCGACCAGCTCGTCCTCGATGACGACGGTCAGCCGATTATGGGACAATGGAATCCGATCGTCGACGTTACGACGTGGCAGGCTGTCCAGGCCAAGCTTGACGACGCTCGTCGCGTGACAAACAACGTCGGTACCGCACGTAGGCATATTGGCTCCGGGCTCTACCTCTGCGGTGTCTGCAACCTTCCGCTGCGTGGCAGCTCCCGCGGCTACCGGTGCCGCACCGACGGGCACGTCAACCGCACCGGTGTCGCGATTGACGATTACGTGACCAAAATCGTCGTCGCACGCCTGTCAGAGCCGGATGCGTTTACCACTGTTACCGCCGCTACCTCACCCCAGCTGACCAGCGTGCTCGCCGCTTTAGATGTCCAGCATGCACGGATTGCGCGTGCCGAGCGAGATTATGCCGCCGAAGCGATCGAGGCCGTCGACCTCAAACGCGTCCGCAACGCTGCGCGCGCCGAAATAGAAGACCTTGAGCGTCAGTCGCTTGCACTGTCGCGCGGTGCCGTCAGCGTCCCGCTGTTGGGCACCGAGGATCCCACTGGGGCCTTTCTCGGCGCAGACCTGGCCGGTCAGCGATTGGTGATCGAGGCGCTGCTGACGGTGACTGTTAGGCCGGCGCCTCGCGGGCGTAAGGGTTTCGACCATGCGACAGTCGGTATCGCATGGAAGCGCTGAGCCACTTGCGTGTGCGAGAACGGTTTTGCACCGCATACACTCAGCGGGTTCGGGGTTCGAGTCCCTTATGGCGGACAACACGGCCGTGTCGGCCACCTCGGCTCGCTGCTAGTGGAACTCCCAGCCCTGAGCCTCGATGTAGCCCATGAAGGTCACACACGGTACTCCGAGATCGCTGCAAACGTCCGGGATACGGGGCTTGGTCAAGTTCCCGGAGGCCGTCTCCTCGCTGACCACGGTGCCCTTGGTGACCAGCGCGAGCGCGATCACGAACGGATCGGCCCCGCTCCGTTTGCCGCCCTGCCGGACGAGGTTCGGGTAGAGGCTGAGAACCTGCCGCGCGCCGTCCTGGATCTGTTGCGACAGAGGGCAGAACAGATCAGGCTGCTGATCGGCCCACTGCTTCGCGTCGTCGTCACGCTTCGATAGCTCGCGCTGTACCTCATCGACCGCGCGGATGTCACCGCGTGCGATCTCTTCCTCGATGCGCGTCCACAAGCCGACGAACACCGTGGGGCGAAACAGGTCACGGCGTCCGTTGAGGATCGCGCTCGTGTCGAACGAGTACAGCGTCACCTCTCACTGCTCCCGAGCTGCGCGAACTCGCCGAGTTCCTGAATCTGCCCCACCTTCGCGTTGAGATACACCGCCGCGGTGTTGCTATCGATCACTCGCCGTCGGTGCGCGTCGGTCACCGCGCGGACGTACGCCTTTCCGAGGTCTCGCACCGTGTTTCGGTACCAGTTGCCGCTCTTCGGCTTCTTACGCGCGGCCTCCTCGTCAAACGCCGCCGAGAACTCAGCGCGACGCTGCCGGTAGAACTCGATCGGGACCACGCCCAGCGTGGACAGTCGTCGCAGGAACGCCTCGGGGCTCACGCCGAAGTGCGCAGCGACCGGCCGGAGGTTGTCGTAGTCCCACGACGTGGGCACGTCGCTCCGCGCGATCACTTCGGGGCGCGCGAGCACAGCCGAGCGAGGCATGAGCACAGCTGCGGCGATCGCGTTGCAGACGGTCTCCACCTGGCGGTTCTCGGTGCGCGGTCGGTCGTCGGCGGTGACATCGCACAGCCCCTCCGTGTGCAACGCGAGGTGCGCGAACTCGTGCAGCAGTGAGAACAGCCGAGGTCGGACGGTATCGCTTCCGTTGAGGACGATCACCGGGAGCACGTCGAAGTACAGGGACATTCCACGCATCTCGGACACCTCGACGCCGCCGCGGCTTGTCGCGAGGACCAGCACGCCGCTGGCTTCAACGGCGGCGATCCAGGCGTTCAGGTGGGCGTACGAATCGTTCGATGCTGGCGGGACGGCCAGAGGGCCGACGGTGCCGAGCACGTCCCTGATCCGCTGCGCCGCGGCCTCGACATCATCCGCCGACAGCCGCAGATTCCACTCGGCCGGTATCCCTCGGTCCTCGGTCTCTGCCAGCTCCAGCGCGAACTCGCGCTGCGTGTGGGCACGCCGAAATTCGTCGTGCAGTCCAGGGCTCCAGTCGCCCGCGGTGACTTCATCGAGCCGACGGAAGTCGCGAAGGGTGTCGAACCCGACCGGTGGCTCAGCGAGGAAGAACACGGCCAACGACCGGTTGTACGCCTCCGCTGCCTTGCGAAGCTGGGCGATGGTCGGGACGGCCTCGCCAGCTTCCCACTGCGCCACTCGGTCATCCGGCAACGACATCTTGCGCGAGGCTGCGATCGGCGAGTATCCGCTGGACTCGCGCGCCCAGCGGAGCACGGAGGTCTCCACAGGTGCAGGGATCGAAATGGCCACACCATGATGATGCACCACCCCACCCACACACGAAGAATGAACCGCTGAGCAGACTCAGTGTCACCAGGAAGACGACGCGAACAAGACGCCGATCCTTCGAACGCATGCAAGGCTGTGCCTGTGTCCGATGCAATTGACAACCTGTTCGACTCTGCGCGAAACAGCCCGGTCGACGAGCTCGATCGAGATGCGGTCCGACGGCTCTTACAGGACCAAGCCAATCTGATCGTGAGCGTGGGCACCGGAGGACCGCGAATCCAGGACGAAGACCGGCGGTACCAACGCAGCGCGCGCGTCCTTAACGGCAACTTCCAGAGGCTCGGGCTCCCGCTTCCCTTCCCGTGGGACTCACTCTGGGACTGGTACGGCTACTACTCAACAAATCTGGACACGTACCAGTCGAGACGCGCCTACGTCGGAACCTTGACCCGGGAAGCACTCGGCAATCTCGACGCTCTGGAAGCACGAGGCGGCGTCGTCGATCCCAGCTTGACCGACCCTCCCCCGAACTGGGAGAACATCGACCGTCGCATCACTAACCTTGTAGATGAATACTCTACGGCCCGTGACCGTGACGACTGGCAAGATGTGGGCCGACGCAGCCGCGAGATCCTTATCGACTTCGGAAAGCTCATCCAGGATCCCGATCTCGTGCCACTCGGCACGGAAGCTCCGAAAGCTGCCGACGCGAAAGCGTGGTTCGACCTGTTCCTTGCGTGCTACGCGAAGGGGCGCGACAAGTCCGAGCTGCGCACCACCATGCGGGCTGTCTGGGCACTGGCTCAAAAGGTCACTCACGGAGATGTCGCGGACGTTGACGCGTTCGCAGCCGCCCAGGGAACGGTGCTGGTAGTTCGGACCGCGCAGAAGCTTCTCCAGCAGGCGGCGACCGACTCCCCATGAGCGCGCCCGTGCCCGGCTACGTGCCCCGCCGGGCTCCATCTCCAGAGCCCCGCCGGTGGGTCGCCAATGCCCCAAGACCCGGACAGATTAGGTGGACGGCCTGATGCGTAGTGAAGATCAAAGAAGCTCTGACCAGGAATTATACAGACGCGATGGGTAGATGTTCAAGATGGAGAAGGCGCGCATAATCGGCGGGTTCGGGGTTCGGGGTTCAAGTCCCTGATTGTGCACCATAACAGCAGGTCAGGCCCCTACCGGAGGGATCTGGTAGGGGCCTGAACCCTTTAATGGACCCTCTAATGCAATTGGCGGGACAGCTAGGGGTGCTAGCTCCGTTGGACGATGCGACAGGTGTACTTGCGTACGCGCAAGTAAAATTGAGCTTCATGCATATGAGGGTCGTGCTGCGGCCGCGCCCCGCGATCCGGGTGGCACTATCGGTGCATGAGCAAGCCGCCAGTCGACGACACCGACCGGATAGCAGCGTTCGGTCGTCGCCTGCGCCGCATCGAAGCCCACCCGCTGATCGACGACGACGGTGAGCGGATTCGCAAGCTCTGCTCGACCGAGATCAAGCTCAGGATTTATGAGCGCACCGACGGGACCCCGATGGGCGTGGAGCGGGTCATCAGCCTGCCCCGACGAGGTGGCGTTCGAGTCCCTGGCCGCGTGTCTGCGGCCGATGACGCTCGAAAACGATGCCCTCGGCCACCAGAAAGTCATGGACTCTCTCGACGCACTGACCGATCTGACGGACGATCGCATCGGGCGGGGGAACGCGAAGATGCGCGCCGACTGGGCGACGGCCACAGAACGCCACCGAAACACCCGTGGCGGCAAGGCCCGCGCCTACAACGTCGCCGTCGGCGACGTGTCGAGCCCGGAAGCGGTCGATCGCGCCACCGACCTCGATCTCGCCTACGCATGGCTCTACCAGGACTCGGTCCACGGGGACCTACCGGATTTCGACGAGTTTGATGCGCGCGACCGCTACCAGGCCGCGGTGCATGTGTGCTCCGGGATAGCGGTCGTCGCGATCGAATCACTCGCATACATCCGGTTTCTTGTCGAGCAAGGGAAGTTGTCGCTGCCCGAGGACGCCTTCACCGTCGACGTGGTCGTCACCGAGCCTGAGTGGACGCTTCCGGGGCAGGCCTACGTGGGTGACCTGGGCATCGACCTCTCCGGTACCGACATGACGCAAGTGCCCGCCGGTATGAAGTCGATCCACGAACTTCTCGGGCCGTCATCGACCGATCGCCCAGATGATGATCCGGTGATCGACTGACCGCCGATGGCGGTGACTGGATGCGGCTCGACCACGCGGTTCTGCACGGTGGAGAAGGTCCTGCAAGCCATGGTGACCAGGAGTTTGATCGAAGTCAGGCTCGTAAACCAACGGTCGTAGGTTCGATCCCTACTGCGCGCACTTGACCTGCGTGAACCGATCAATCCTCTCGATGGCTACGGTTTAGATCCCGGTCTAGCCATCTTCGCGATCCGCGGGCGAGCCCCTTCTCTGCTCACGGCAGCCGGCGAACACCCCGGCCGGTTAATTACTTGCACATGCAAGTAAAACTGAGCCTTATATATAGAGGGGGAACCTGTGACCATCACCTACGCCATTCCCGACACCCACGGTTGCCTCGACGAGCTGCGAGACGCCTTGACCAAGGTCGACATCTCCGCCCCGTCGACCCAGCTCGTGTTCCTCGGTGACTACGTCGACCGCGGTCCCGACAGCGCCGGTGTGCTCGCCGCCGTCAAGGACCTCTGCGACGCCCGCCCCGACCAGGTGGTCGCGCTCGCCGGCAATCATGAGCGGTGGCTCCTCGACTGGCTCGGCGCCGACGACGGCGACCCCACCTGGCTGCTGGCCGCCACTGGGCTCGTCACGGTCCGCTCGTTCCTGCCGACAGCCATCATCGAGCAGGCCGTCGCCGAATTGGCGGGCGGTTCCATCGACGTCGTCAACGGTGCCATCAATCGCGAGACCATTGCTCGTCATGACGATCTGATCGCCTGGCTGCGGGAACTGCCGCTGCACCATGAGGCCGACTCGCACATCTACGTGCACGCAGGCGTCGACGAGGAGGCGGGACCGATGTGGGCATCAATGACGACCGCCGAGATCTTCACCGAAAAGTTCCCGCCGTCGCTCGGCCCCACGTCGGTCGGCAAGGTCATCGTCGCCGGACACGTCGGTGTCGGCCCGCTGCACGCCCGTGAGGGGCGGATGCGCTGCTGGGAGCCCTATGTCGATGCTGGCCACATCTACCTCGACGGGCGTGTGGAGGACACCGGTCGACTCAATGTCATGCGCTACGACGCGGAGTCGCGCACAACGATCTTCCTCTGACTTGCGACACGAGCACCCGCCGGCCGGTGGCTGGCGGGTGCTTGTTCTCTCGATTCGCTGTGCGCCGCCATCTGCACGCGATCTACTGGTGGGCGTGGACAACGACGAGACGATGACCGAGGCCGAGATCGACGCCGATTCGAGCGCACGCAGCCGATCGGCAACGCGATCAACGCGCTCGCGCAGGCCGAGGGGATCATCGCCGCCGCCGATGAGCTGCCGCCCGCGGTGCAGAGTCGCCGCGACCAGGCGCTCCGCGACGGGCCCGGCCAGGCCAACGACTGACATCGTTGGCCGCGAGGCCACGGCTTACGGGAATTGGTCGAGACACCGGACGCTTACGCGCTTTCGACGCTCGCAACTGAATCCTGCAGGTCGCGCCGCCACGGCTCGACGAACAAGCGGTCCGTGCCCTGGGCGCGACGACGATCGCGTCTGGGCGGTGGGTCGGACTTCCGGCTCAGACAAATCGGCCTCTGCGACCTTGGTACTCTGACCTGGTGTTTCTCGCGTGTGGAGAACCGTTAGCCACTTTCGTAGGGTGCAACGGGCCAGTCCTGTCGGTGCCGTCTGATCTAGTGACGGTGGCTTCGTGCCTTCGGCTTCGAAACGTTGTGCAATTGGAACTAGTGAGGTAGGGGATACATGGATGATCTGACCGATCTTGAGTCGCTGCCAGTCGAGCAGCTGATCGAGATGATCCGAGAGAAGACTGGGGCTGGCGTCAACTTGTCATTCCCCGGCAAGGTCCTCGCACGTCAGATCGGCCGCCGTGTTCGGCCTCGCAATCAGCGGACCGTCAAGTCGTTGAGCGCCGGGGACGAGCACGGCCGTTCGCGGAACCTGGTAATCGAGGGGGACAACCTGCAAGCGATGGCGTCGCTCTATCGCGAGCGCGGGCAGATCGACATGATCCTGACCGATCCGCCGTACAACACAGGCAGCGACTTCCGCTACAACGACAAGTGGGATAAGGACCCCAACGATCCCGACATGGGCGAGTTCGTCGGCAGTGACGACCCAGCGCGTCATACCAAGTGGATGAAGTTCATGTACCCGCGCCTCCAGATCATGCGCGCGATGCTCAAACCCTCTGGCGTGCTAGCAATCTGCATCGACAGCCGCGAATTGTTTCATTTGGGCAACATGCTCGACGAGATCTTTGGCGAGGAGAACCGACTCGCAATCATCAACTGGGAGAAGGCTGCGGCACCGAAGAACGACAAGAATCACGTCGCGAGCACGACGGAGTACGTCCTCGTCTATGCAAAGAACGAGAAGCGCGCGTCGACCGGCAGTCTGCCCCGCAACGAGGACAGCTACGACCGTTACAAGAATCCTGATGACGACCACCGCGGTCTCTGGAGGGAACATGACTTGACGGCCCGTACCTCAAGCCCAAAGGACCAGTACGGTATTCAGTCACCTTTCGATGGCACGATCCATTACCCGGCGGGTTACAGGTCGTGGGCCCACCCGAAGCGGAATATCAAGCAATGGCTTGAGGAGTGGGGGGTCGCTTACACGACGGTCAATATCGGCGACGGTCGCCCGACGGCCCTGATGGTCAAGGGCGGCCGAGCACTCCCTCCCGCGTCGGGCGAGGAACGACCCCGAACCCGACCTGGGACTGTCCCCAAGTCGGCGACACAGGCGGCCACCGCCGTCCTCAAACGAGGTCAGTGGCCGTTCGTGTGGTGGGGGCTGAAGGGCACAGGTGGCCCTCGTCCGAAGAAGTACAAGGAGGCTGTACGCAAAGGGTTCGTTCCGATTACCTACTGGGCCTCTGATGAGTACGACGAACCGTTTGAGATGGGCTCGACCTCCTGGGATTGGGAACAGTCGGGTCTGAGCCAGGCAGGAGTCAAGGAGCTGACGCTGGTCGTCGGTGCCGGGCATAAGTTCGAGACCGTAAAGCCGCTGAAGCTGGTAACGAAACTTCTTCAGATATGGTGCCCACCCAACGGAACCGTGCTCGATCCGTTCGCTGGATCAGGGACGACCGGACACGCGGTGCTCGAACTCAACCACGCACAGGAAACCGACCGACGATTCATCCTTGTCGAGCAGGGCAGGCCGGACAACGGCGACTCGTACGCCAGGACGCTGACCGTCGACCGACTCACCCGAGTGATCACCGGAGACTGGCAGAAGGAGCGTCGCCCCGCGCTGGGCGGCGGCTTCACTTTCAAGGCACTCGAAAAGAAGGTTGACGCGAAGACTCTCCTACTCATGGAGCGGGATGAGATGGTCGATACGGTCATCGCCTCGCACTCCAGCACTGGAACTCGCCGTCGCACAGAGCTGATCCTGATCGGCGATGACGGCGAGCCGTACACGTACCTCGTCGCGAAGAACGCCAACAACGAGGGCATCTACCTCGTGTGGGCGGGGGCCGGGTCGAGTACCGACCTGACCGAGGAGGCCTACGAAGCGATCACCGAGGAGGCTGACGCCGCAGGCCTCGGCGACGTCTATCACGTCTACAGCAGGCGCAACCTCATCGTCACCGACGACGTGATCTGGTATCAGATTCCCGACCGAATCCTGTCCGACTTTGGCCTGGACGTCCGGTCCGAGCCTTTCACTGAGGCGGTCTGAAATGGCGATCGAGCTGTTCCAGTTTCAGCAGAAGGCGGCGTCGCAGATCGCCGACCGGTATATCGAATACAGCACCGAGCCGATCTCGTTCGGACGGGGTGCCAACCGTCACGATGTGCCGTTCTACCAAGCGCTGTCGTCGATCACTGGCTCGGGAAAGACAGCGATTCTAGCTCAGGCTGTGAGCGAGATCGTCGAACTGTCTGAGCTTTCGCCGGTGATCCTGTGGCTCTCCAAGGGCAAGGTCGTCGTGCAGCAGAGCTACGCGAACCTCGACGAGGGGGGCAAGTACGCCCACCTCCTGCCGGGCGTCCCGGTTCGGCTCCTCAGCGAGTATGACCCCGCGGACGTAGCCGAATCCGACGGGGCGCTCCTGTACTTCGCCACGGTCGGCACGTTCAACCAGAAGGACCGCGAGAAGAGCAGCCTCAAGATCTTCGCTGCCGACACCGACAACATCGAGTCGACCAGATGGGAGGCGCTCAAGCTCCGGCAAACGGCCGATGGCCAGCGCCGCCCCTTGGTCGTCGTCTACGACGAGGCCCAGAACCTCAGCGACCAGCAGACGTTGCTCCTGCTGGAGCAGCAACCTGCGGTATTCCTCCTGGCGAGCGCCACGCTGCGCTTCCCGGCGCAGTTCGACACGCAAGTTATCCAGCCCCTTCGAACTCAGGGCGACTACAGCGACGACGACCTCATCACCTCGGTGAAGTCGGCCATAGTCGTCTCGTCCGGGTTGGTCAAGGGGATGATCTCCTTGGACGGGCTGAACGCCCCGATGGAAGAGACCGTGTCCGAGATGCTCGTCGACATGCGTGAGGCCGAGGCGATGTCGATGGCCGAAGGGCTTCCGTTCCTGCCGAAGGCGATCTACGTCTGCAACACCAACATCCTCGCTGACGACGCGAGCCAGTCCGATGATCCCAAGCAGCCGTTCGAGCAGCGACAGGCGCCGCCGATCGTGATCTGGCGGTACCTCACCGAGCAGTGCGGCGTCCCCGCCGAGGAAGTGGCCGTCTACGCGAATCTGAAGACGCACAGAGACTTTCCCCTTCCGGCGGAATTCACGCTCTTTGGTGGCGGAGACAGCGACTACGACGAGTTCATCGCCGGCGACTACCGCCACATCATCTTCAACCAGACCCTCCAGGAGGGGTGGGACGATCCGAGCGTCTACTTCGCCTACGTTGACAAGACGATGGACTCCTCGGTCCAGATCACCCAGATCGTCGGTCGCGTCCTCCGCCAGCCGGGGGCCACGCACTACCAGTCCGACCGCCTCAATACCGCGCACTTCTACGTCCGCGTCGATCGCAATGACTCGTTCGCCCAAGTGGTCGAGGACGTGCGGAAGGGACTGGGCGGAGACGCCCCGGAGGTTCGAATCCTCACGTCGCCTCCTGGGACAGAGGACCCCGTCAGCCTGTCCCCAAAGTCGAGCCGCTCGGTCCCACGGTCCGCGACGGACAGCTCGCGCACGGTCGATCCGGTGAACAAGGTGCTGGCCAAGATCCACGATTACTCGGCCGACGAGACGAACACCCGGGGCGTCGGACGCCGGCGGACCGTCCAGCAGGCGATCGGCAAGAACGAGTCCGTCGACTCAGAGTGGAAGGAGTTCGAGCAGTCCAACCGGGTCAATGCCCGTTGGGTCTTCAAGCGCGAGGTGGCGCGCAGATACCGACCGGCGCTCATGGTGATCGACACCGACGAGCCGAAGTTCGACGCGAAAGTGGGAGTCGGAAGCCCGGCGTACGAGACGCTCACCGACAGGGCGGGCGACGCCGTCGACGAGTACCTGCTCTACGCCGACATCAAACTGCTCAAGCCGAAGCCGTACCAGATTGGCAGCACGCTGGTCCGAAAGTCGTTGATGGAGACATTCAGCAACGCGATCCACGAGGGCTACGACGGCCTCAATCCCTTCGAGCTCAGTTTCGCCCGCGCACTTGATGGCACCGGCCTCCCGTGGACGCGGAACCGCTCGCAGACCGGATACAAGATCCCTCTCATCTCCCTGGGGCAGACAGTCTGGTTCTTCCCTGACTTCCTCGTATGGGTCGGCGACAAAGTGCTTTGCGTCGATACCAAAGGCAGCCACATTGTCGAAGGAGACGGACGGCGCAAACTGCTGTCGATCCGTCCGCACAAGGACGTCCCCGTCACCGTCGAGGTGAAGTTCGTGACCGAGGGCACTTGGAAGGCCGACGGCACCCCCGATGGCAAGGAAGGCTACTCGACGTGGGAACTCGGTCCGGGGCAGTCTCTGCGCTCGCTCCCGTTCGCCGATCTCGAAGAACTCGCCAGATCGTTCGTTGCTGACGGAGAGGACTAGCGGCAGTGTCTCTTTACCCGCCCCAG
Organism: Gordonia liuliyuniae; assembly: GCF_021739025.1. Lineage (GTDB taxonomy): Bacteria > Actinomycetota > Actinomycetes > Mycobacteriales > Mycobacteriaceae > Gordonia > Gordonia liuliyuniae. The sequence continues at coordinate 755,655 of NZ_JAKKOT010000003.1, forward strand.
CTAGGAGATGTCGCGACCTGGTTCAACGCGATGGCGATGGCGTCGGCTGCGGTATTCGCTTGGCTCGCTTGGCGTGCTCAAGTCGAAGACCGCGAGTCAAGAGAGTACGAATCGCGACGAGAGGCGGCTGTTCGACATGCCGCTGCAGCCATCGAAGACCTCACTACAGGCTCGGTCGCTTCTGCGCGCCGATGCGTGGCGGACAAGGCCACCTCCGGTGGAGTCCCCGATACAGTCGGGTCTGGCGACGAAGAGTTACGCCACCAGGTGTTCGTGCTTTTGTGGGCGCTGCACCGCCTTGAACCCCTCGCCGACGACCTGGGCTTAGCCAAGTCGGGCCAGCGCCAGGTTTTGGGTACCCACATCGGCCTCATCACGGCAAGCCTCCGGAAGTTTGCAGGACTACTCCCGGAAGGTAGTCGCGCACCCTTCGCAACGTCTGCGGAGGCCGCGAAGACGGCCCTGGCGGATCTGTCGAATGTCCTTGACGTCGAGAACGATTCGTGGAAGACCGGCCTCGAATGACGAACGGTCCAGACCTTGAACGGTCGATGTCTCCGATCACCGGCGACCATCTCGGCCGACTAGCGCGTCTCGCGGAGGCGGACCGACACAACATGTTTGAGGACCACCCGAGACTTGGCGTCTTCCGCAGCCGAGTGCTGCTCACCGCACTGTGTCAGGGTGCCGCCCTGCATTTCGTTGACGGGGAGAACGGGGTCAAGGACCTAGACGTCTACACCTTCTACGCGCAGCATCCGACCGTCAACTTTCCCCACCGACGACGCAAGATGGTGGACTTCGGCAAGTCAGACCTTGGGCGGCACCCCGACGACGATCCACGATTCCGCGGCAGGCATGTCGACCTGATGGGGCGCGTGATCGACGTGCCGCCGAGCGCCGACCCCATCGAGGCGGTCCGCGACTACCTCAGACGTGGCCCGACCACGACGTCCAGGAAGTTGGCCGAGAAGGCCGTCGTCGTGCTCGACCCGAGCCCGCTGCGCGGCCAGGTCGTCTGGCCGACACCCCGGCCAGACGTTGCTGACTTGAACTGAGGACTACGGAGTCGCCGCGTCGACCGCCAGCACCAGCATGCGCAACCATGCGAGGTCGGCGCCGATCTTTACCTTGTCGGCGGGTTCCCGCTTAATGCTCTGAGGGCGCGACTGACGCTGCAGGTCCCCTTCGTGGACGATTTGGTTTCGTCGGTGGACTATCCGGTTCAGCCTCTCCTTCACATCGGACGGCTTGTGCGCCGGCACCATGTGCGGAGAGATCTTTGCGAACGCCTTCCTGATTCCCAGGAACGCCATCGCTTGCTCGACCCCACGACTGCTCTGAAACGTCATGGTCAGAATCACTCGCTCCAGCGCACCCCTCGCACGAACCTTCGGCCTAATCTTGTCCCGATTCGCGACCACAGCCTCGCTGAGCGAGATCAATTCCTCGAACGGGACATCAAGGCTCTTGAGCGCCGATGCCATGTTCTTCAGCGGCACGTCGGCGATCGCCCAGTGCAGATAGGTGTCGAGCGCCGCCACACCCTGCGCGAGTGCGAATCGACGCATGTCGTCCGCTACGAGCGGATCTGGCACCGCGTCGGCGGCGAGTAGAAGGCTGCCGGCTCGATCTAGTACGTCAACGGCCGACTGGAGCGGGGTGAGGGTCACGAATCGACACCATAGACGACCCCCGCCGCCACGCCGCCAAAGCGCTGACATGCCCGGACAAACGTCCGTCTGTATGGGGTACACCCGGGTGGAGCGACTGTCGCCGCCGCATATCGAGTCTCAATGACGTCAGGTTAGGGATCGTTGGAACGGATCGCACTGAAGTCTGAGACTCCGGTCGACGAATTTCCAACGAGTCGGGGCTTCAAGGCATCGAAGCGCCTGTCACGTTACGAGCGAGGTGGTGAGTAGGGGCGATACGATAACTGCCGCGTACATGATGCCCAGGACGACAGTGAAGATCGCAACGGTACACCACGGATGCGTCGCAACAAATCTCGCGACAGGTGAGTGATTCCCTTCCTCGGTGGCGGCTTGCGCCACTGCCTGGAACATCTTCCCGACGAATACGCTCGCCCCAAGTGTTCCTCCCACCAGCGTGAGATACCCGGCGCGCTGGACTGCGTCGTCGATGGTGCTTGGCATCGTCAGTGCAGTCACGAGCAACCCGACGGATGTTCCGCGACCCGCGTAGTCGATGAGCAAGAACAGTTGGCGAAGTACATGGTTACAGAACTCGCGATCCTGTAGTGCCCTGCGGAGGATGCGAGCATTCATCTCGAAAACCACTCGGGGGCCAACCACCATTCGGATTTGTTCAACATCTGATGACTCGAGCAGGCCGACGGAGATTCGTTCCAACTCTCTGTCCGCCCGATCCTCCGCCCGCCGACCTATGCCGGTGGCCACTGTCTGATCCAGGCCAGGTTCGGGGAACGCCGCGAAGGCGTTATACAAGAGTTTCCGGTCCTCTGCATCATCGATGCTATCGGCTTGCTGGTGGACTCCGAATGCCCAGGTAGCAGTGTCGTCCTTGAGGCCAGCAATAGGATTAATGCTGAACATTGATGCTGCCGTCTGGCGGAATCTTCCCTTCAGAGACTCCTTCTTGGAGATTCGGCGCCCGACTACACGGATGATGGCCCGATCAGTCTCCGCGATTCTGAGTGAATTGAACGCGTCGGCTCCTGAGCACTTCCAAGCGAAGAACGCCACCATGCAGACCCCGAGCACCGCCCACCCGAGGATGGTTGTGATTAGCCACTGCCATACATAGCTCAAAAGAGCCCCCTGTAAATTCGTCATGTTGGCCTGCGGAACCAAAGTAGCGTTGGCCACCGACAGTCCTTGGGGACGCGTGGCATACAGGAGCAGCGGCCCACCATGAGTCTTTGAGGTCAGACTCCGCTGATAGAGAAGCGCCGCTCCGCCGCATGACAGGTGGTCCTCAGCCCCGGTCGTACAACCACGGGTTCGTCGCGGGCATCGCTTCGGGGGCATCCGCACACTGTCTGCCCAAATGTCGTGCCATAGCGCCAGGTCGCCGTTCATCAAACGGTCAATTGCCGACCGAATCGAACGGCCCTGCTCACGTCCTGTAGCCGACTTCCAAACTATCGAGAAAGTGTTCGTAAACGCGTTCATCTAACGTGTATCAGGGAGCGGTCTTCGACGCTGTCGGTGAACAGGTTTCTCGAACAGGAGACAGACGTGGCACTCGTTGGACTAGTCCGTGTCAGTACAAAGGACCAGGACGTGCAGCGCCAGCACGACGCACTCGGCAACATCTGTATCCGGGTCTTTGAGGAGAGGGTGTCTGGCAAGCTCAACGTTGACAACCGCCCCGGGCTCAAGGCTGCTCTGGATTACCTGCGCCCCGGCGACATGCTGACGGTGCTCGAAGTTGACCGCCTCGGCCGCAACTTGCCTGAAGGACTCACCGTCTTGTCGGACCTGTTCGCCCGCGGCGTTGGAGTGAAGGTTCTCGAAGGCATCGCCGTTGGCGAGCACACCGAGCGATCGTTCGTCCTAGACATGGCCCTGGCGATCGCCGAGGACCGCCGCCGCGATATCGCACGCAAGACCCGCAGCGGCCTGCACGCTGCCCGCGAGCGAGGCAAGGTCGGCGGTCGGCCAACAGTCCTCGATGACGATAAGCGTGCGATCATCCTCGCACGCCGCGAGCGCGGCGAGTCGGTCCGCGAGATCGCCCGCGGCGTCGCTGTGTCTGTCGGCACGGTGCACAAGGCCCTCTCCGAGGACAGCACGGCTGGAGACTAGACCGCGTGAACATCAACGTCCCCATCGGGGGGGCAGCATTCCGGTCGACCGCCAGCTCTTCGCCGAGCTGCTGGAGAATTCGGTCGCCGATGACTATGCGTACCGTCAGCGCGCACTGGACGAGGGGGGAGAGATCCCTCAGTAAGCGTGTGAGGTGGCGAGCAAGGGCGAGACTCTGTACGAGGTCCGGGAACGACGGGAGAGGAGGAATCGGCCAACCTCATGGCGAGCTCAGCACGCTGCGATCAACGGGTCTGCGAGCCGCGATTGCGACGTACCCTTCGGCCCCGAGGAGACGATAGGACGCGGCCCTTGTGGGAAGTCACTCCGCGAGCGGACGGCCTGGCGATAGTGGAATATCGACGCCCTCGAACATTTCTCCTCCGTTATGCCGCTGTGCCCGAAGCTGGACCTCGGCAGCAATGGCCCTCTCCACGAAGTGAGACCAACTGCGATCGCCTTCAGCTGAGCTCGTGGTCTTGTAAGCCAGACGGGCCTGTACGTAGATATCGGGGGAGATGTACACCGTTACGGCCTTCTTGGTCGGACTCTTTATGGCAGGTGGGGGCGGCGGTGTGACAGGTGTTGTCGGGAGCGTCGATGGTGCTGAGATCCGGCTCTTCGCTGGCAATGCCGGAGGCCTTCCAGCGACTGCGCGCTTGTGGGTTGTCCCCTCCCTATCGGTGGAAATCCAGTGCAGCCCTGGGACTCTGCGTCGAGGTTCAGTCATGATTTAGCCCTCCTGTGATGCGAAAATTTCGTTTCGGCTTCGGGCCTATGGGGCCACGCGGGTTCGAGCGGTGCGAGCCTTCGATCACGGCATCTCTACAAGGATTTCGTACCATCAGAAATGGTTCCGTACGACCCACTTAGTTCGGAGTGCTCTTAACTGTGAGCGCGCATACCGGTCGTCGAACTGTGGAAACCGCCCCGAGTTCGACCCACGGCAAGTATTCGATCACGACCCGCGGACGTCGAACACAACGTGAACCAGAGCGCTTACGCGCTCGGCGCTCCCGCCTCCAGCCAGCCAGTCAATAGGCGACACCGCTTCGCCGGCGACGACGAGATCACTGTGAGGAGTCTGCGCGAACCAAGCGATCGAGGTCGGATGTGCACTCTCCGGAAATATAGGAGCGATGCGAGACCATCCTGTGACTTCCCCGTCAGCGGTGAACTGGAATCGGGGAAATCGCCACTTCGTCCCGGCTTTGACTGCCAGAAGGCCACGTACCGTGGCGCGTTGGCGGATGCGTGCCTGTGACACCTTGAGCAGATCGGCGACCTCGGCGGTGCTGAAGCTATGAGCCAGGAGATTGATATTGCGCCGCGTCGCCAGTGTCGAGGCACGCTTCTCGAATGGCGGCATCTCATCTACGAAGGACCCCGCTGCCCGGAGGGCTTTCTCCTGGTCGGCAGTGAGGATGCTCGATGCCGGCTGCCTAGCCATGAATGATCGGTGCTGCTGACGCTACCGTGTAATAACACCAACGGGTCATGACAACATTTCTGTTATTGATATTTGCCCGATCGTACGCACCACCAGCCTGCGCCGCACAGCCGCCGGCCGGCGAGCGAACGGCGACGGCCGCGGCCACCGCTGGAGCAGATCGTCGGTGATGATCTCGCGGCCGACTTCGAACCGGCCATGGTCATCGATCTGATCTACGGTGCGCTTACTGCTGATCCCCGGGGCGAGCCTTGATCGGTCGTATGTCGACCGCCTACTGGACTTCGCGCTCGGTTCGCTCAGGGCCTGATCCGACAGCGCCGACCGACAATTCGCTCTCATCAAAGGCCTGATCGAAATTCGACGCGCTGACTTGAGTCACTCAGTTACCGAACGGATCATCTCGACGGCGGCGTCCATGCCCTGAACCGTCTTTGCGGGTTTCGTGAGGCGCGATGCCACCCGATCCGCTTAGATAGGTCGATGACCGACGAACTGCCGAAGACCGACGAAAACGTCCCTTTCGATGACGTCGCTGCCGGGAGCGCCCACAGCCGAAGAACAGAGCCTTCCGGTGCCTCTCCAGCGAGCGAAGCGCTGAGGGAGGTCCTCGGAAACACAGGTCTCGCCAAACGAGTCGTCGACGCCCAGCGAGCAGCACTCGGCAGCGTGGGGTTCACCGAAGCCGTGACGCGCGCAATGGGAGGGACAACCATGGCCAAGCGACTGGCCCATGCGCAGCGCACTGCGAACGCGGCCTACGCGATTCCGGACCCGGTGAAGTTGCTCGGCATGAAGCCGGTTCAGATTGCTGAGACACAGCAACGCCTGCTACTCCAGGCCATTCCCGCGACCTCAGCCGCCGCGTCCGTGCTTGACGATATCTTGAAGTCTCAAAAATCCATGGTCGAGCGCGCGATGAAGCCGGTGCTCGACTCCCAGACGATGTGGGGCGAACAGCTCGCCGCCCAGCGCCAGATCATCCTGAGTAGCCTGGCCCCCGCGCTGTCGACGCTCGGCAGCCTGCGACGAGCGCTGTTCCCACCGAACCTGCGATCTCTCGAGGACCAGGACATGAGCGTCGTCGACGACATTGTGCTCAACGAGGGAATCGCGATGTACGGGGTCCCGCGCACGGAGATCGTCGTGGCCCTCGTCAGGGCAGTGGACGTCGAATCGCGGCGCGCCGTCATCGACGATCGGCGAGACGACATACTCGACGACTGCCGCGCCGCGACAGGACGGTTCGGTACCGAGGCCGGACGGCCGTATGCCCGGCACCTGCTCGCAGCGATTGACGCGATCGCAAGCGGTCACGCCGAGGCCGGGCAAGCCCTTGTCGGTTCGATCATCGACGCGGCCCTGACCAGCCTGTTCGAAGACGGCATGGGAGCCGAGCTCAAGCCGAAGGGAGACGACCGCAAACCTGCGGTCTACGACGATCTCGGAACGCGGGACCTCCTCGCTTTTGCGCCGATCTGGCAGACGTATCAGCATTACTTCGCAAAGCGCAAGGACCCGGTGCCTAACACGTTCAATCGCCATGCGACCGCGCATACGGTCAGCGACCTTCAATACAATGGCACGAACGCCGTGCAGGGTGCGCTGATCGCGTGTGCCCTCTTGCTGCGGTGCAACGAGGCGTTGGAGCTGAAGGTCGAAGCAGCATGACGGACGACACGAGCTGGGTCGGACCCGTCGTCGGCGTGCTCGCCGAGGCCGAGGATGCGATCGTAGAGGCGCAGGGCATGCCAGCTGGTGTCCGCGCGCGACTCGACGACGTGATCGACCGGCTCAACCGGGGTGCGGACGAAGCTGACCCGCACACATGAAAGAACCTCCGCAAGTTCTGTTTCTGGCTGTTGAGTCTGCGATACAGCAACTGTTCCGGAGACCCCATTTCATCATCGATCCGATGCGCACCCCCCTGCTTCTATCGGCCCTACCCGGCCTCTAGCGAGTCTTACCGTGACGATCATCCGATTCCGTATCCATAATCCGAATCCTGCTGCCGTCCGGCCTGTTTGCTCGCCTGCCGGTTCTGACCCAGGGCTCCCCGCACCGCGGCGTCGACCTTCGCGCGGCGCTGCCCCTCGGTTTCTTTGATGTCCACTTTGCGGCCCATGCCCTTCTGCCTGTGGATCTCCTTCTGGCCGAGGGCCACGTAATGATCGAGGGCGTTGCCCTTGCCTTCATGCGCGAAAGTCGTGGTGTCCTCTCGCAGCGCTTGGACGATCCAGCGATTCATGCCGGCTTTCGCTGCCTCCTGGTCGAAAGCATTGACCTCTGCCCACGCCGCGTCGGCTTTGGCGAGATCGGCCGCGACCTTCGCCTCCCGTTCGGCGAGGTCGGCCTTCGCCTTGCGGATGCCCTCGGTGTAGCCCTTCTCACGGGCGCGATCACGCTCGACAGCAGCGGCGTTGCGGGCGTCCTCGGTCTCGGCGTAGCCCCGCCGAATGCCCTCGGCTCGGGCCTGTTCGATTTCCTTGGCCTTGGTCGGCTCGAAAGCCTGCTTCTCGGCCTCGAGAGCCCCGCGGTCGGATTTGATGGACGCCTCGCGCCGGTCGAGAAGCTCGCGCTGGTCAAGCAGGAGTTGGGCATGTTTCTGCTGCACGGCATGTGCCCTTTGCGCGTCGGCCGCGCGCGCCGACAGCTCGGCGTTTACGTCGACCACCAGCGGTCCGCTGCCCGTATCGACCGTCGCGGTCACCGCGTCGCCGTCGCGGGTCAGCGTGACACCCTTGAGGGGCTCCCTCGCGACGACTGCCTGCGCCGCCCATCCCTCGTAGGTGCCGCCGGTGTGGCGGACGTACTCGACGTAGGCGGCTTCGTCCTGCTCCCACGGCGGGCGACCGTCGGCCGTGAGGTAGACCGGCCGCGGTCGGTCCGGCATCAGAGTGCTCGTCGGCATCACCAGCGCCTGCTCTGAAACTTCGAGCGTCTCGCCGCGGGCCAGGGTCGCTGCGTTCTCGGCGCAGCGCTCCGCGACCTTGGACCTGGTGAACTCCGGGCCGATGCCGGCTTTGCCGCGGGAGCGTGCTTTTCGCTCCAGCCCGTCGTCGCCGATCCAGGAGTACGAGACCCCGGCCTTGCCCCGGACCCGCACGTCGACGGCCGCCGCCTGGCAGCGCGCGACGTAGTCCTCCCAAGAGACCGATTGCGCCGCCGCGGTGCGCAGCTTGAGACGCACCTGGTCGTAAGTGCTGTGCCCGCGCTCGGCGCGCTGGGCCAGGTCCTGCTTGGACGCCGAGCCGTCGGCGAACTTCCGGCACGTCTCGACAAAGGCGGCGTTGTCGTACTTCCACTCGCGCAGCACCACGGCATCAGTGACGTGGCGTAAGCGGAATATGTTCTTGAGGTCTCCGTCGATTGCGCGGCCGGCCGGATACGATTTCACCAGCTCGTCGCTGTCGGCGTTCTGCCAACGTAAGGACACTTCCTGCTCGGCCACGTTGGCCACGACGATGTGAGAGTGCCAGTGTCCGGCGACCCACTTCTGGTCGTCGCCCTGACCCTCCCAGCGGCCGTTATCGCGCTGGGTGACGATCTTGATCTGGCGGCCCGGCCACGCCTCGCGCGCCCACTCGCGGGCCAGTCGATGCGCCACCGCGCCCAGCTCGTCGTCGCCGGGGTCCAGCTCCTCGTGGGAGTGCGACAGGACGTACGAGTAGGCGTCGATCTCCAGATCGCCCTTGCCGTAGGCGAGCCGCGTGCGCAGCATGTCGCCTACGAAAGTCTCCGGCCGACAGTCGCCGAGCGTGCTCATCCACTCCACGCGCGCGGACGGACCGCCGGGGCGGTCCTGGTCGTGCGCGGCAGCGCTGCTGATGTAGTCGTCGAAGCCCTTCACGAACGGTAGCGACGAGCCGCTCAGTGTTGTCATCTGTCTGCGCCTCCGACCAGCTTCTCAACCGCATCCGTCAGCCGCGCCAATTCGACGCGGTTGGCCGCCAGCTCCAGACGAACCGATTCGAGCTCACTGGTGATCGCCAGCGGCAGCTCCTGATACTTCTGGCAGAACCGGGTGAGCTGATTCAAGTTGTTGCCCTGTCGGGCAATCTCCACCGACTGCGAGCTCACCGCATCGGCCACCGCCCGCAGTTCGGCCTTGAGCTCCTTACGCAGCTGTCGGCGCACCAGTATCTCCACGCCCGCGGACTTTCTCTGCAGGTACGCGTCGACCGCAGTCTGCACGAGGTCGGTCAGGCTCCGCCCCTCGATCTTGGCGCGCCGCTCCAGCACCGCCCGAGTGCCCGGCCGCGGACGCCAGCCGATCAGCTTCTCCAACGGGGCCTTGGCCGCCGCTTCCTTGCGGACCTTCCGCGGGGCGTCCGAGCGGGCGTCGAAACGGTCGTCGATCCGCGCCGCCTGGCGGCACCACGACGCCGCTCGCTTCGCCGAGACGCCGACTCCCTCGGCTATCGCCTCGTACGTCGCGCCGTCGGCGCGCATCCGCAGCGACTTCGTCACCACGGACTGCTCCGGCTCCGGGGCCCGGGTGCTCTTCACCGCCGCAGCGACTCCGGCGGCCAGCACGGCGTAGTCGAGCGGGCTATCGCCCGTCGACTCCGCCATACCGGCCTCCTGCGTCATAGAGGCCAACCTACACCAAACGCTACCGCTAGCGCGGAAGATATTGCGGCCTCAGCGAGCGTCCCCGCCGTTAAACAGTCGGCGCTTCGCGCCTTCCGTTTACCGCCCTCGCTGCGCTCGGGCCAGCGGGGCTCGTTGGGGGACCGCTGCGCGCCCCCAAACCCCCAGCCATGCGCGGGGCTCGCGACCAACCGGGCGGCGGCACCTGACCTGGCGCATTGGTCGGGCGACGTCGGGGAGCGAGCTGGCGCATGCGCTCGCCAAGCTGGCCCGCGCGTGTTAGCTTCTGCGGCCACCGCGTGACCAACTTCGCTGATTCACTCGCCATCGACTGTGCGTGGTCGCCACGTGCAATCACTTGTCGCGGTCCGGTACCGCCAGGTCTGTCCCCTGAGTGCCGGTATCAAGGGTCGCTAGACAGCACTACCGTCTCTTAGGGGCCATTACAACTCGCTCTATGGAGACGTCAGTACCCACCTATAGACCGAGTGAGCCTCTGTGCACGTGCAAGAGCCATTACTACCGGCTTGTAGGGGACGCTCGCTTGTCCACAGTGGTGCCATTGTGCAGTCGGAGCCATACAAGAGCGACACTGTCGCCGAACTGGCCACCGCCTACCAATGTGGGGAGGTCGAGAGTCGTGGACATCGCCACTTGCAGTCGCCTGCCCTGGTGCTCGGGCAGGGGTATTCTTTGGTCATGGCGACTGAGCGCCGTGAGCACGAGCGCGCGAGCGAGGACCAAGCGGACGACCATGCCGAAGCGCGATGGCGGGTCGCGGAGGCATCCGCGCGGGTTGCGGAGTTGTCAGTTGAGCTGAATCGACGCCTGGCGCGCTGACGCAACGGCCTCCGATGGACAGGAACCAGAACAAGCCGCGGACCCGGGTCGCGGCCGCCGCAGCCCGGGCCGCCATTGCGATCCGCGAATACGACGGCCGCGACGTCCCCGACTGGCTCCTCGCAGCAGCCGCAGCAGGGGATGCCACATCGACTACGCACCTTGTCGAGGAACAGTCTGATGGACGACCAGACCAGCGAGGCGAGGCGGGTGGAAGCCGCCCTCGCAGGCGCTATTGGCCTCTGAGGCGTTGAGTGATGAAGAGTTCCGAATTTGTGATGCAGGGGTTGCCTCTCGCATTGAACGGTTCCTTCCGACTATCGATATGTCTGGCCGCGGCTGTGGGAAAGCGAGGTAGAGCAATCGCGCAGCTCGGCGAGAACGTCGGAGGGAGTGTGTTGCAGATCGCGCAGTGGGCGACGCCTGACGCTGGCGGATTCGGTGAGTCGTCCCTGATTGTGGGAGCACGGAACGACTTCGGTGAGCGAGTGCGGGAGGGACTCTCGACCGGTGTTTGAGCGCCTCGATTGGAATGTCCGTGAGCTGGTCATTCACCGAGGTTTCTTTGTAGCTCGCACCAGCAATTCCCATGGTCAGCTCACTTTCGTCCTCAGCCAAGATTCGATGGCGCTGGACGGATCGAGATTGGGGAAATCTGCCATCGCAACGCGGACAGCTTGCCGACGAGCCACGTCGGGAGGCACGCCAGTCTCGAGGTTCTGAGCAACCTCTGCAAGGTGCTCTCGGAGGACTGGTGGCACAGACGCCACTAGAGTCTCCAGCTCCTGGTTCTCTACCCGAATAGCCGACCGGCGTTCAGCTTCTCCAGAGCGATCGTACTGCGCCGGAGACGGTGTCGTAGCCGGCCGTTGCGGTCCGTGACCATGAGTCACTGCCGGCACAGATCGCGATGCCAGGAGTCCGGGCATTCCTACGCTCACCAGCCAGCCCGACGGCGAGTCGGCCTTGAGAGCAGCCTCGATAAGCAGATCAGGATTTAGGCCCGCAGCAACGGCCCTCGTCGCCTGACGATTCAAGGTCCGGCGGGCGTCTGCGCTGACCAAAGGGGTGTGGCCTCTCGCTGTGAATTCGATACTTGCCCGGGCGGCGAAGTCCGTCGGTCTCGCCCCCATCTCGATGTCCTCCTCCGGTAGCTGGCCCGCGACCCTGGTGGAGGGGGGAAGGGAGGAGGCTTCTTCTAGTTCTTTAGATAAAGGAGGGAAGTCGGATTCCGACTCCTCACAGAGGTCGGATTCCGACTCCTCGGGCGGTCGGATTCCGACTTGTCGGGACGACCTGCGGTTCTGTAGGGCTTCGGTGCGAATCTCCGGTGTGGCGGGTGTCGCGTAGTTGATGCTCCAGACCTGCGTGGAGTCCCATGTAGACGCACGTCTGGAGTCGAGAAACCGGCGTGTGCGAAGCAGCTTGATCGCTGCCTTCACAACAGAGTTCTTGAGCCGCGTTTCGCGGCAGATCTCATCGATAGTTGCGGGCCATCCGTTGGGGTGGACGTCGTAGCGGAAAGCGATCCGTTGGAGGACGATCGCCGCGTTCCATCCGATTTCGTCGACTAGCGCCATCCGGACCAAGATGAAATCGGGCGCGATCAACAGGTTGCGATCAAGGCCCTGCGGCTCTCCATCGCCGGATGTAGCATCAACGCGAGACGTAGTAATCTCGGGTACCCCGGAGTCGTTGGCTCCGGGGTTTTCGTTTGTCGTCATCAGGCTCAGGCCGCCTGCCGCCTTTGTAGCTGCGAGACGAACTCCCTGCCGAGTTTTCGGATCTGCGAGTCACTCAGAGGGGGAGCGGACGCGACGATGCGGGCCACTGCGGCCTCGACGTCTTCAGGGCTGGGGTCTACGGCCCGCTTGACGATGAGGCCGTCGAGGTCGTATTTGCGTACCCTCCAGCGCTTGCCGACTTTCTCGGCGGTAGCAAGCCGTCCTTCAGTGATATAGCGGCGAAGACTGCTGTATCCGCCGTAATGCTCCTCTACGGCTTCAGCGAGCCATAGCCAGCGGAACGGATCGGCGAGGTCGAAATTGGTACGAGTTGAGGAGGGCGTGATCGCCTGTGTCATCGGAAATTCCCATGCTGGAATCTCCGGGAGGAGTGCGTCGCCGGCTGCTACCCAGGTTCACGGATGGCTACACCTGGACCTCGTAAAGGCTACCGACCGTAGTCGCAAATTCGCGTCTTAAGACGGTCGCTTATGCGAGCCGGTAGCGTGATCAACTCTAGCTCAGAGTCGTGCGACCTGCCACTATGCGCTCAAATATGCCCAACTTACGGAATGCGGTCGAGTTCCGGTTTAACGTATAGTCGCGTTCCGGTTACCCCCTAATCCCTGCCGGTAAAATCGGCTCTGACGATGCTTCGATAGATGTCGAACGAGTCCTTGGGGACGTAGTCGTCATCGAGCAGACCAAAAGTTCCGACCGCTTGACCGCCTGACGTGTCCGCGTCGCGGAGTCCGAAGTACTCGCAGACCGTGATGTTGAGTTCTTCTGCGACCTGCTCGAGCGCCGCCACCATGTCAGTGATCGACCGGACCTGCGCGGCTGCAGTTCGGCCGTCTCCGCTCGGTGAGCCCAACTCCACGATGTGGATGGGTATCCGTTTAGGAATCTTCGCCGTGGCGAGGCTGCGCAGGCGAAGGAGTCGTACCGCATTCTCAGTGAGCATTGGAACGGCTTCTGGCGGGGTAGGGGAGAAGGCGTCGGGGTAGAGGCCGAGGCCGACGTAGTCGACGAAGTTAGCGAACTGCTCCGCAGAAAGGTTCGCAAGCATCTGCCAGAACCCGTCATCACCGCCCAACCACTCGGCTGGCTCCGCGACCGAGAAGCCGACCCGAACGTGTGGTGGTGCCGCTCGCTTCGCGTAAGGGAGTCCTCGAATGAGGGCATCTATGACTCCGGGTGAGCTCCCGTCGATCAGTGGGATGGGGAAGTTCGGTTCCAGGGTGACTTGGAGATACCGGACGATGTGACCGTAACGCTCCAAGACGGCGTCGAGAAACGCCAGCCATCCGGAATCTCCTCAGCCGAAGGGAGATAGCTGACCACGAGATCCAGCTCTCGTTCGTTCTGGAGGTACCACTCGTCGGGCATGGTGAGGCCAGTGAGCTCATCGTCGGCACCAAGGGAACGGACGAGAGCCGGGTCCGGATCGGCACCCAGAAAGTGGATGTACTCACGGATGACGTGCGGGGAGCCGCCCATGAGGTCGTCGACGGCAGAGGCGATCCTTTCCGGGCTGTCTGGCTTTGCGCTGGTCGTACCTGCGCGGCCGGCGACATAAATGCCGTACTTCATTCGGGTTTGTCTCCCATCCAATCGATGTGTCCAGATTCGATCCTGTCGTGGAACTGTTCGAGCCAGGTTGCCTCCGAGGCGAGCATGCGGAGCCAGTAATCGACCTCGATCATCTTGATCTCGGCGAGATCGGCCGCGCTGTCGCTGAGGTCGGCGATCTCCTGTTGGATCCGACGGGTTCTCTCGTCGAGGACGTCCTCAGCTAACCCTTTGCTCAGGAGACCGACATATGCGAGCGCAGTGACGAAGTCAGCATTCATGGCGGGCGCAGTGCGGATGGCTTCTTCGATGCGGTGCTGCATATGTGTGACGCCAGCTTCGGTGAGGTCATAGATCGTCCTCGGCGGCCGGTTTCCCAGACGTTCAGGCGCGCGTGGCGTGACCAGATCAGCGTCGGCCAGCGACTTGGCGAGAGTGGTGATGCTGCTTCGGGAGGCGCGGAGATGTCGGTAACGGTCGTTGAGGCGCAAGGTAAGCCCATACGCGTGGTCCGCCTGCTCGAGGAGGAGCCCCAGGGTGGGCAGCGACAACTTGCTGTGGAGAGCGTTCGTGGGCACATAGGAACTATAGGCGTATACGTCTATATTGCAACGTCAGATAGTGCCCCTGCGCGTTGCAGTGGAAATCTATCCGTATTCAGGCACGGAGCGCCGTCTCCACGCGCCCGCGCCGGCTCAGTCGCAGGTCTAGCGTTTCAGTGCCGCGACTGGACGGAGCCAGACCATGTGCGATAAGGTTGCCTTATGGTCTTGTTGGCGGAGTACCGCGATGCGCGGCGAGGCGAGGATGTCGCTCGGCTGCGTCGCGTCATCGCGTTGCGCGCGATGACTGTTACGGGGATGAGTCAGCGGCAAATCGCTGAGGCGCTGGGTACCTCTCAGCCAGCGATCAGTCAGCAGCTTCGATCCGCACCTGACCTTGAAGGCATCCATCCGGAGGAGTTGCTTGAGGCGGCTGCGCCCGTCCTCAAGGCGCTGGCAGGGGAGCGTAGTTTCGAGCACCTGGCGGTGTTCGGCTCTGTCGCACGCGGCGAAGCTCGTCAGGACTCCGACATCGACCTGATCGTGGATGCGCCGACTGGCACGTCGTCGTTTGGGTTCGTCAGGTTCAAGCAGCTGATCGAGCAGGTTCTTGGTCGTGAGGTCGACTTGGTCTCGTATGGCAGCCTGACGCCGACGATGGACGATGACATCCGGCGCGACGTGGTGCTCCTGTGATGAACCGAAGCGCCGCCAAGGAGCTGCTGCACATTGAGGGCTGGCTCGATCGGTCCGCCGAGATTGTCTCACGTGACAAGGATGCCTACCTTGCCGATGCACTCCTGTAAGAAGCTGGGGACTCCTTGATGATGAAGCTCGGCGAGGCCGCGAATCGTCTCTCGCGACTCGATGTGCTCGCGCCCGACGGCGTCGAGTGGGCGTTGGCCGTCGCCAACCGAAACTTCATCATCCACCAGTACGACCAGATCAACCGCGAGTTGACCTGGCTGACTTTATCGGTCGATCTACCGGGTTGGCGGGCATCTCTGGCACCGCTCGTCGAAGATGCGCGGACCGTGCTTAGGTCCGACACCAACTGACCTTTCAGCGCCGCCGTCCAGACCATCGAAGTCGCCTATCGGGGTGTCCGCGCGAACGCCTGGTGTCGTTAGCCAACTGCCTGAACCAGGTGGAGTTCGGCGTTTAACGTCTAGCGTTATTGACGGACTCCGTCATACACTGGTCTCGTGATCAGATCGTTCGGCAGCAGGGACACCGAGCGGATCTGGCATGAGCAGTACGTCAAGCGTGTGGACCGGAGCGTGCAGCGAGCGACCTTGCGGAAGCTCGAGCTGATCCACGCGGCGAAGGACGTCGAGGACCTCCGGATCCCGCCGGGGAACCGAATGGAGCGGCTCGTCGGCGACCGTCGTGGCCAGCACAGCATCCGCGTCAACGCGCAATGGCGTCTCTGCTTCGTCTGGAGAGGGAGGTGTGGACAATGTCGAACTCGTCGACTACCACTGAGGCCGATCTGATCGAGCCGATCCATCCGGGAGAGATCCTGATGGAGGATTTCATCGAGGGCTTCGGGATCACGCAGAACAAGCTTGCCGTGTCCATCGGAGTGCCGCCGCGGCGCATCAACGAGATCGTGCACGGCAAGCGAGGGATCACCGCGGATACGGCGATCCGTCTGGCGCGCTACTTCGGCACGTCCGAGGAGTTTTGGATGAACTTGCAGTCGAACTACGAGCTGCGGCTCGAGCGACGGGCGCTGCGTGACCAGGTCGCTGCGATCACGCCACTCGTCGTTGCGTGAGCGCTCGACTCGTCGCGGTCTCCGGTCTGCCCGGGGTCGGGAAAACGAGCGTCGCCGAGATCATCGCTGCGCGCACGAGGTCTGTCCATCTGTCCATCGACGCAGTCGAGGAGGCGATCCTCGCCTGCGGACTGCCGTCAGGGTGGCAAGTCGGCGTCTCGGCATACGAGGCGGTGCGTGCGATGGCGGAGCAGAATCTGCGGCTCGGTCACGATGTCATCGTCGATGCAGTCAATGACAGTGAAGAGGCTCGGCAGACCTGGCGGACGGCGGCCTCGCGAACGGATGCATGCATCGAGTTCGTGTACCTCATGATCTCCGATGCGCGGGAGCATGAGCGAAGGCTCAGCGGCCGGGATCGCGGTCTCGTCTTCGTCGGTGAGCCGACCTGGACGGACGTTGAGCGCCGGCGCGCGGACTACGCCGCCTGGTCCGGTGAGGTCCTGGAGTTCCGGTTCAACGTCTGAGCCCCGACCCGGTCGGACTGTGGCTGATGCAGGAACAGGCCGCGCCGGCTCGTCACTTCTGCGTGCATCTGCAGTCACTGGAGGCCCGGCTGACGGCATCAACTGATCGCGCCGTGTGATCCACCGACGACAACTGGTACCATTATGTCGTACCACTCGACCGGATCTGGGGGTCCTCATCATGTCCATCAGCGCAAGCGAGGCGCGCAAGACTCTGTTTCCGCTCATCGAGCGTGTGAACGAGGATCGCGATGCCGTCGAGATCGTCTCCCGCCACGGCAATGCGGTGCTCATGCCGGCCGACGAGTACGCCGCGTGGCAGGAGACCGCGTACCTCTTCCGTTCGCCGGCCAACGCTCGCCGGCTGCTCGATGCTTACGACCGCGCACGCGCCGGGAAGGTCGAGGTCCACGATCTCGACCGAGCAGACGAGGATGCTTGATGCGTCTGGTCTGGGACGAGTCGGCGTGGGAGGACTATAAGCACTGGCAGCGCGCTGACCGGAAGGTCCTGAGGCGTGTCAACACGCTCATCGACGCCTGCCTGCGCGAACCGTTCTCCGGGATCGGCAAGCCTGAACAGTTGAAGTACGGTGCGCAGGGCGCGTGGTCGAGACGCATCACCGAGGAGCACCGACTGGTCTACCTCGTCGACGATGACGACCTCGTGATCCTGCAGGCCCGCTACCACTACTGAGCCAGACTGCCCCACGTGTGGCGACGTGGTCGAGGCGGTCGAACCATCAGTTGTGTCGTGGCGCTTACGTTGCCGGGTCGTCATTGTTGCCATCGCCTCGTCGGGGCGCGCTAGGTGCAGTTGGTCATGACGTCGCCGACGGCGACGCACGTCGCGCCGGCGAGGTGGTAGAGCGTGGAACGTTGGGAGCCTGGGCGACGGGATCACCCGGTTTGTGGGGTGGGTCCCATGTCTTCCCGGCGATCGGCCGGGGTGGGCAGGATTTGGGCTGCTAGCGAATGGGCGGTCGCCGCCAGCGTCTCGACGTCCATCCCGGTGCGGCCCATGAACGTCAGGCCCTGCTGAGCGGCCAGCAGCGCCCGGGCGACGCTGACGGGGTCGACGGAGGCGGTCAGGTCGCCCTCGACCTGAGCCCGCCGCACGCCCTCGGCCAGTACCACTGTGATCCCCTCGTATGTTCGCCGCGCCTCCGCGGCGACGGTGGGATCGGTGGAAGCCAGTTCGGTCGTGCTGTTGGCGAGCAGACAGCCGCGCCGGGCGACCCGGCCCGCGGGGTCGCCCACCGGCATCATCACGAAGGAGTGTAGCGCGTCGACCGCGCGTGGAGCCGAGTCGATCGACCCGCGCACCGCGTGGTCGAGCGATGCCACGTACCGGTGCAGCACCCGGAGGAAGAGCGCGTGTTTGTCCCCGAAGGCGGCGTAGAGACTGCCCTTGCCCAGGCGGGTGACTCGCATGAGGTCCTGGAGCGACGTCGCCGCATAGCCTGCGTCCCAAAACTGGTCGCAGACTGCGCGCAGCACCGTTTCCTCGTCGAACTGCCGTGGCCTCGCCATGTCCCCACCGTACCCGTTATTGACCGCTCGGTCCACTATGGATATGGTGGACCGAGCGGTCAACAACGCGTTGCCACGCCATTGCGACCGTCGCCCAACTCGCCATTCCGGCGCTTCCACATGACTGCAGAGGACGAATACTTATGGGTCAGCTCATCGACAAGACAGCCCTGGTTACCGGCGCGAGTACGGGCATCGGGCTCGCCACGGCCGAGCGCTTCATCGCTGAGGGCGCGCGCGTATACCTCACGGGACGTCGAAAGCTGGTGCTCGATGCCGCGGCCCAGGAGTTGGGCGACCAGGCGATCGCGATCCAGAGCGACGTCTCCGATCTGGACGACCTCGACAGGCTGTTCGACCGGATCGCCGCAGACGGGAATCTGCTCGACATCCTCTTTGCCAACGCCGGCGGCGGCGAGGCGAACCAGCCACTCGACTCGCTCACGCCCGAGGCCTTCGACCACACCTTCGGAATCAACGTGCGGGGCACGGTCTTCACGGTCCAGAAGGCGCTCCCGCTGCTGAACGATGGCGGGAGCATCGTGCTCACCGGTTCCAGTTCGGCGCGTCGTGGTACCACCGGCTTCGGTGTCTACTCCGCTACAAAGGCCGCCGTCAGGCAATTCGGCCGAGTCTGGGCCGCCGAGCTCGCGCCGCGCGGCCTGCGCGTCAACACGTTGGTGCCCGGCCCCACCGACACCCCGGGGCTCCGTGGCCTCGCCGAGAACTCAGGGCAAGCGGGCGCGCTCCTCGATGAGCTGGCGAGCAGCACACCCTTGCGACGCGCTGCTGATCCGACCGAGATCGCCAACGCCGTGCTCTTCCTGGCATCGGATCAGTCCAGCTTCGTCACCGGCAGTGAGCTGTTCGTGGACGGTGGTGAGGTCCAGGTGTACCCATGACTGGAAGAACGGAAGGTTCAGGCTCGATTCGCCGCTCGGCACAGCTCTCGACTGACTTGTTCGGGACCCGATTCGCTCGGATCCAGGATTCGAGCGCGAACATCTGGTGGATCTGGCAGCACGGCGAGCCTGAGAAGCGCATCGTCGTCATCGGCGGGATCGGCCAGGTCGGGGTCCTTTCAAGAGTTTCACGGGCGATCTGGCGCCTCTACCAGCGAAAAAGCCACCGAGTCGGCGAAGTGCGTCACCGTGTCCGCCCCTACCTCATCATTGAGGCCAGAGTGCCGACGGGACCAGAGCCCAATACCCACTGCGTGGATTTATGATTAGTATCGGTGTTGTGAAGAACGGTTCGAGCGCCCGTCGGGGCCGCCCACCCAAAGGGGCGTCAGTCCTGTCGCGTGACGTGATCGTCGGCGCCACGCTTCAGGTCATTGACGCGGACGGCGTCAGCGGCGTCAGCATGCGGGAAGTGGGCCGTGTTCTCGGGGTTGACCCCAAGAGCCTGTACAACCACGTCGACGGCAAGGAAGGTCTCCTGGATTCGGTGGCAGAGGCACTCCTCGGCGCACTGGATCTCCCGGAGCGGACGGGTGATCTTGTGGCCGATCTCAGGGCGATAGCCTTCGCGTTTCGCGACCGGGCTCTCGCCCATCCCGAAGCTGCCTCGCTGGTTCTGACGCGCCAACTGGCCTCTTTCGAAGGGTTGGCACCCGTCGAAGCCGTCCTCGGCATCCTGCAGGATGCGGGCTTCGATGCCGAGGAATCGGTCCATCTCCTGCGTGTCGTACTTGCCGCGCTTATCGGCACTTTGCTGCGGGAAGTCAACGCGGGTCCGACCTACGGGTCAGACGACGCCGCAGGGATCGCCGAGCGTACTGCGGCTCTGGAAGCCAGCGGCTTGCCCGCCGTTGCCGCCGTGGCGCCACAGCTGGCGACATTCGACGCCCACAAGGAGTTCGAGTTCGCGCTTGATCTCGCGCTTGACGCGGTGGTGCGCCGAGCGCCGGCGTGAGGTGACCGCGCCGGGCCTCGGTTAGATGCCGGACGAGGATCGACTGGCTCGATCGCCGTTGACGGCTTGGCGTCCGCCTCCTTCAGGTTGACCGGGTAGACGACCGTGTACGAAACGCCTGCCGCGGGCAGCAATTGTTCGGCGGCGGCCTTGTCGTCGAAGAAGCCTTTGAGGGCGGTGCGGTAGATCAGGCGGGCAAAGACGGATGCCTTGGCTGCCGTGTCGCCAGCGCCGAAGGCCTGGCGTCGACGGCTGCAGTCAATGTGTGGGAGCCGAGGTTTGCCGGTGGCTCCAAGGACGGCGATTCTCATGGGGTGTTCCTGTTCTGCGCGGTGGTGAGTAATCGCGGGTCGTGCGCGTTGACGAGGAGGAGGTCGGGGTCCGCAGCACGCCAGAGTTCGGCGAGGCGGGCATGGTTCTCCCTCACTTTGGGCCAGTCGTATGCGATGACACGTTCCATCGCGGTCAGCGCGAGGGGCGCCTTTCCGCCGTCGATCTGGCCGTGGTGGTAGAAGGAGTCGCCGACGTGGAGCACCCAGTGGCTCCCGGCATCGACGGCGACAGCGGCGTGACCTCTGCTGTGTCCGGGCAGCGCCAGTAGGACAATCCCCTCGTTGATCTCGGACAGTTCGGTGGCGGCAGCGAACCCGCGCCACTGGTCGCCGGCGGCCGGATTGTGTCGTACCAGTGTCGGGAGCGGGTCGCGGTTCGCCGGCAGGTAGCGTTCTTTCTCGACGAGGGTTCTCGGTGCCAGTGCTGCGTCGGCTTCGTCGGAGGTGAGGTGGATTCGGGCCCAGGGGAAGTCGGCGACGCCGCCGATGTGGTCGGCGTCGTAGTGGGTGACAACGATGTCGCGGACGTCGTGCGGGTCGAAGCCGAGTGCCTTGACCTGGCCGAGTGCCGTCTCGGCGTCGTCGTACTGTGGCCGCACGTAATGCCGCGCCGAACCGAACGTCTTGCCGGGTGCGCGGGCGTAACTGCTGCCGATTCCGGAGTCGACGAGGGCCAGGCCGCGCGGTGTCTCGATGAGGAGCACGTGGCAGACCAGCTCGTCCGGGATGAACCGAGGGCGCATCGTTCCGCAGTTGAGGTGATGGACCTTCATGGCGCTTACCCGAACTCGGCCATCAGCTTGGCGGCGGCTTCCGGGTCGCCGCCGATCAGGTTGGCGTCGATTTCCTGGATCGGGTTGGACCCGTCCCAGTTGGCGGCGGCCATTTTGATCAGGCCGAAGATGAACGCTTTGCTGCCGCCGAGGTCGCTGATCTCGATGACGGTTCCGGGGTGGTGTTCGGTGGACAGGTAGGCGAAGCGTCCGTCTTCGCCGCCGATGCGGCCTTCCTGCCCGACGGTGAACCCGGCCGCCAGTGCGCGGTCGTAGAGGCCCTGGTAGTCCTCGGCCCAGTAGGCGATGTGCTGGACTCCTTCATGGCCGGCGTCGAGGAAGTCCGTGTACATCGAGGGGGCGTCGTTGACCGGGGTGATCAGCTCGATCTGGATGTCGCCGCTGTTGGCTACTGCGACGTCCATGACCATGTCGGACGGCTGACCGTGGTAGGTGAAGTCACCCGGTCGGACGCCTTTGAGGTAGAACCAGGGTCCGATGCCGGCGTTGATGAAGCCCTGCATCGATGCTTCGAGGTCGCGGACAACGTAGCCGATCTGCCGAATGGTGCCGAAGAAGTTCGCGACGGGCGCGGGCGTGGGCGCTGCGCCTGTGTGAGCGTCGGCGAACGAGCGCGCGATCTTGCCGATCGCACCGTTCTCGCGGAGCTTCTGCGCCGCTTCGCTCGCGTGATCTACCGGATAGACACTGTCGAGCCTCGGGGTGATCTTACCGTCCGCGACGGCCGGGAGGACCGTGTCGGACAGTGCGGCGACCACTTCGCCGAGTTCGGTTCGCGTTCGGATGCTGAACGTGGTGCCGATCAGCTTCTGCCGGCGGAAGGCGACGGTGTCCAGGTCGAGGTTCGTGGCAGGTCCGGCCAGTCGGCCGATGCTGACGATCCGTCCACCGATCGCGGTCGCGTTGGGTAGTGAGCCGAACTGTTCACCGCCGACGTGATCGAGGACGACATCGGAGCCTGCGCCGTCGGTGGCTGCGAGTACCGTCTCGACGAGGTCTTCGCTGCTGGTGTCGATCGTGACGTCGGCGCCGGCGTCGGTGAGTGCGCCGCGCTTGTCTGCGCTGGTGGTCGTGGCGATCACCTGTCCTGCTCCGAGGGCTTTGGCGAGTTGGATGCCGACCAGCCCGATCGAACTGGTGCCGCCGATGATGAGGACTGTCTCGCCTTCGGTGAATCCGGCTTGGGTGACTAGGGCGTCGTGTTCGGTGATGAGGCCGACTGGCAGGGCCGCTGCCTCCTCGAACGAGAGGTGGTCAGGGATCGACACCATCAGGCGGGGGGTGGCCGAGGGCGTAGTCGGCGAAGCCGCCGGCGGTGATGCCCATGACCCGTGTGCCGACTGGCAGGTCGGGTGCGAGCAAGCTGCCGCGCTCGACGATTCCGGCGATCTCCATGCCGGCGGTGAACGGGCCTTCCTCCTCCTGTGAGTTCGCGGTGTAGGAGCCTTCCAGCGCGTAGAGGTCGGCCCGGTTCAGTCCTGCAGCGTGAACCTGGATCCGCAGTGCTCCCAGTTGGTCGGGAAGTGGTGCTTGTTCCAGGCGCCAGTCGTCGCCTTTGCCGCCGATCAGTGCGCGCATGGTCGGGGTGTCGATGGTGGTGGTCAAGTCGTCTCCTAGATGTTCGCGATTCAGTGGGAAAGGTCTGGCGGGGTGGTGTTCATCAGTCTCGGGTCGGGTTCGGATCCGGCCATGGAGAGGGCGCCCTTGAGGGCTCCGGCGAGTTTGGCCAGGTCTTTCGGGTTCCTCTTGTCGAGGCCGCCGACCAGTTGCTTGAGGATGGTGAGCTGGTCGAAGTAGATGCGCTCGATGATGAGGTTCTCGTTCTCGTCGAATACGAAGTACGCAGTCATCCGGGTGCGGTGCTTGCTGCCGGTCGGCGGGATCTTGCCGAGGTAGCCCTTGTGGGTCCCGAGCAACCAGAACTCGACGATCACTGCGTCGTAGCTGTGGCGGAACGCGATGATCTCGTGGTCCTGATCGGGAAAGGCCACGCGGGTGTCGTTGTAGTAGTCGCGTACTTCCTGATCGCCGTCGTGCACGACCATTTGGGCGATCAGCTCGTAATGCGGGTGCGGGAACGTCGACAGGGTCGCGTCCCAGTCCTGGATCACTTCGTCGTGGAAGTGGTCGAGGACGAGCTTCTCGCGGGCGCGGAGGACATCTTCAGGTGGAAGGTGGAATCGGTCGGTCATGGCTGGGGCTCCTTGATCCATTCGGGGCTGTTGATCGGGGATGCGGTCTAGTGCCTCGTATCGCTAATTCCTTAATGGTTGGCAGCGCCCCGCTGCACATCTGGCGGCGTTGTCGTCGGTCGCGATACCTACCGGTATCCCTTCCTCCTCCGCCTTGCCAGCTGCACAGCGGAACACCACCAACCGTCGAGGAATTAGCGACACGCGACACTAGGCGGTGTGGCTGATGGCGCCGTGGGTGAAGGTCGGGGTGGTGCCGGGGTTGGTCCATGCGCCGGTCAGTTCACTGGACGGGAAGAACTGGAGGAACCGCGAGTCCTTCTGGCTGCGGTCGGCGATCGTCTTCTCGAGGATGATCGAGTTGTATTGATCGGCGGTCGTCTCGATGGTGTTGGCGTTGAGCACAATCTCCTGTTGCCAGTCACGACTCCAGCGAGCCAGCCCAGGCAGTTTGGAGTGCTCGGGATTGAGCGCCTCGGCTGCGATGACGTTCTCGCTACTGACCCAGATGCCGGTGGAGGTGTTGACGACCAGGCTTTGATTGCCGAAGACGTGACCGGGTGTCTTCACCGCGGCGACGCCGGGGCCGACGATCACTGACCCGTCGATAGGCAGGAACGCCTCGGGCGGGACGTCGCGGAAGGTGTCCGGCTGGTACCAGGGCTTCTGCAGAGGGTGAAGATCGGCCACGCCGACGAGTTCGTCGCGCTGGACGATCACCTTGGCGTTGGGGAACGCGGCTTCAGGATGCTCGTTGAGGTCGGCCTGGTAGGACGACGTGCCGATCCACCGGCGGAGGTCCTGCGTGTGAAGGTGGTCGAACATCAGGTAGTCGACCTCGTTCGGCGCGATCCCTAGGGCGGTCAGGTGGCCGAGGACGGTGCCATGGGGGCGCACCATGCGGTTCTCAATCACGTCGGGGGTGCGAGCAGACAGGGTGTCGAAGTAAGGCGTGTACCGGCCCAGCTCGTGATCGCTGGGCTCGAAGAGGAGTACGCGCTTGCGGCCGTCGGACTCGGTCCAGCGGATCACGATCATTCGGTTAGTGATCGACAGGAACGGAGCAATGGCCCGGGACGCGCGGAAGAGTCCGAACCGCGTGGGGTAGGGCAGCGTGATCAGGTCGCAGGTATCGATCCTGTCCGGTGTGCCCGATGCAGCGAACTCCTGCCGGAAGGCACGTCCTTGCAAACGGACCGTAGCGAGCTTTGCGCCTGGCCCGCCATCGAGTTCAGTCAGGTCGGTCAAGCTCTCAACGCGGTCGCCAACCGTCGGCAGGTCGGCGACATCGGTCAGTGGGAATCCCATCGCAACTCCTCAATTAAATCCACGCCGTGGGTTACTAGTGCGTGACTGACGCTATACCCACGGCGTGGATTTGTCGAGACCCTGCCTGTGTGCACCGACGGCGTCGCGGGATACGTTGTGCGGGAGTAATGTCGAGCCCCGGTTTAACGTCTACCGTTAATGACGGTGTCCGTTATACGACAGGTGTCGTGATTAGACCGAGACACGATTCCAGCGTGACATCCGGGGCAGCCGGTCTGGTCGCAGTCGCTGAGCGTCCAGGTCCCCCGCATGAGGTGGTTCGGGCGAAACGGGTCGCACTGTCCCCGAGATCGCCGGGATACGTGGGTCTGCGAATGCTCGCGGCCTCGGTTTCGAAGGCGTCGGTGAGGTCGTCGACGCTGATCCCGGCGGAGCGGTGCGACCGGGTCGTCCGGTCGTCATCATGGCGGCATCATCGGCCAGTGCAGACCACGGCAGTGCCACGAGCCGTCGCTCTGCTGGACCTTCCGTGTCTGCGTGGTGAGCTAGTGCCTCGTGGGCTCTGCACTCATCCGCGCAGCAGTCCGTACTACAGTGCGCAGTAGTCGACGGGCGGAGGACGCGATGCGATGGCGCGGTGTGAGCCATGTTGAGTTTGCGGTACTGGAATATGAGGCGTCCGTCGCCTTCTACGACGGGTTGTTCGGCTGGCTCGGATACAGCAGTTTCTCGTCGTTGAACATGGAGTATCAGTCCGTCTACTACATGACGGAGCATGTCCATCTGCACAGCTACATCGGCATTCAGCCGGCGCAGACCGGAGAGCAGCTCGTCCATTCTGATCAATCGGTCGGCATCAACCACATCGCGCTGTGGGCCAGGAACAGGAACGAGGTGGACCGCTTTCATCGAGAGTTCCTGGTAGCGCGGGGCATCTCTGTCACGGATGAACCCCGAGACTATCCGCAGTACTGGCCTGGCTACTATGCCGTGTTCTTCGACGATCCGATCAATGGCATTCACTGGGAACTGGCGTGGATACCGAAGGTGCCGACTCCGCGCCAGATGTGGTCGTCCTATCGCGCACTACGCGGGTTCGCCCGGACTCGGCCGGATCTGGCTGCTACGGTGCCCGGACTCGCATGGCAGGCAAGGCGAACCCTACCTCGGCGCTGAACTGCCCATCCTTTCTCGCCGCACCCGCGTTCGGTGATTGCTAACGTGCGGACATGAGCAACGATCTCGCTGTCGGCGACCACGTCCGGTGGAACTCCGAAGCCGGGGAAGTCACCGGTGTCATCGTGAAGAAGCACACGAGCGACACCGAGTACAAGGGGCACATGCGGCGATGCACCCCGGATGATCCGCAGTACGAGATCGAGAGCGACAAGACCGACCACGTCGCCATGCACAAGGCCGGCGCGCTGCACCGGATCGACTAGCCCTCCGTCCCGTGAAAGAACCTCGTCAGATCTGGACGATCGGACACTGGACCTGTCCGATCCCCGCCTTCCTCGAACCGCTGGACGACCGCCGCATCGAGGTGCTCGTCGACGTCCGAGCTCACCCAGGGTCCCGCCGCAACCCGCAGTTCGGGTCGGACGCGATGGCTATCTGGCTCCCGGAGAACGGCATCGACTATCAGCGGATTGCGGCGCTCGGCGGTCGGCGACGGCGCCAAGACGTCGACCCGAACACCAACGCCGCATGGCAGAACTCGAGCTTCAAGAACTACGCGGACTACACCCTCACCGACGACTACCGCAGCGGCATTGCGCCTTTCGTCGACGTCGACGGTGTGGTGACGTATCCACCGCACGACTGAGCGTGGACAGACGGGCTCGCCGGCGAGGGATATCGCTCGAATGCGTGACAGGGTGGTGACCATGACAGATACGTCTCAGACCGCCGTGATCGTCGACGCTGCCAACTGCGTCGGAAGTGTTCCGGACGGCTGGTGGCGTGACCGGGCCGGAGCGACGCGGCGGCTCCGTGACTCCATCTCGCCCCACGAACTGCTGCACACACTGCACTTGAACGCGATCCCGGTGGTGGTGTTCGTCGTCGAAGGGCGTGCCCGAGACGTCGAGTCCTCCGACGTCGTGCGAGTGATCGATGCACCCGGCAGTGGCGACGACACCATCGTGCACGTCGTCGAGCAGTTCACCGCACAGGGGAACGACGTCGTGGTCGTGACCGCGGACCGGGGCCTGCGGTCCCGGGTGAGCAGCCTGGGCGCACGGACCGTCGGGCCCCAGACCGTGCGCTCATAGACTCGCAAGAGTGCAGGCTGGTTCACCGCGTCAGCGCGCGACGTACGGCGTCGAGCGTCGTCTCTGGTGAATCGTTGAAGCACAGCGGTACTCCGCTGTGGAGTGTGGTGACGGCGTTGACGACCCGCTCGAAGATCGTCGTGTACTCGTGGGACGTCCTCAAACCCGACCCGATCTCGACGACATCGAACACCGCACTGGAGAGTCGTGCGCGCACCGCCGAGTCAGCGGCTGCGGCGTCGTCCGGCACCAAGCAGACGGTGACGTCGAATCCCGCGTCGCGTAGCGCCGTCTCGGCGTCTGCGATACGTGCTCGGAGACCGTCGGCGTCTTGGCCTGGCCACGGTGAGAAGTCGACGACGCCCGGGTCGATGCCGATCTGCAGCACTCGCGGCTTCGCCATCACGTCACCCTACATCGGCGGAGCGACGGCGAGGGGCCGAAAGGGATTCACCTGCCGAGTAGGTGATCAGTGATGCTGCGTGGACTCCTTCCGAGGAGCTGGGACAGTGCAGGATCAGACTGCGAGAAATGCCCGCTCCTGGTGGCCTGGAACATTGAGAGAGTGAAACGCGCGACCGGTTCCGGCGTCCCGTCAGCGATCTCACGGGCGACCCATTCGTCGTCGTCGACGACGACACGTTCGACGTCGAATCCAGAGATCTCGGAAGCCGTCGACGCGAAATCCGCGAGAGTGACCGGCGAGGGCAGAACCAGATCGATGGGGCCGTCGACCGGAGACTCGCCGGTGATGATGGCTGCGGCGGCCTCTGCGACATCGCGCCGGTCGACCCACGAGAACGGGCCGTCGGCGGGTTTGGCGATGACACCTGTTTCCCGCCATGGGCCGAGCAGCTGCCTCAGCTCGCCGTAGAAGCCGTTGCGCAGCGAAGTCCATGCGACGCCTGAGGCCGCGAGGTAGTCCTCGGTGGCGGCGTGTATCGCGAGCGGTGGGTAGGGAGTGTCGTAGCGGGTCCCGTGAGCGCTGGTGTACAGGATCCGTTCTGCTCCGGCGGCGACTGCGGCGTCGATCGCCGCCCGGTGCTGCCCGACGACGTCGGCAGTGACATCGCTCGAGGAGACCAGGAGAACCTGTTCTGCGTCAGTGAACGAGTGGCGGAGCGCATCTGGGTCGTCATAGCTTCCGCGTCGTACGCGAACTCCTCGTTCGCTCAGGTGAGTGGCGCGGTCGGGGTCCCGGACGCTGACACCGATGCGATCTGGGGGAACGTGGTCGAGTAGGCGTTCGACGGTGGCGCCGTTGAGGACCCCCGTTGCTCCGGTCACGATGATCATGATGTGGCGCCTTTCGTTCGGGCTGACGCTGTGTGGCATCCGGTAGGGGGTCCGCGGCAGCCATCGATGGCAAGTTGACTCAGTAGGTCAACTTAAGTTCGAGTAGGATGCTGGAGCAAGTTGACCATCAGAGTCAAGTTACTTCCATGAATTGAGGAGGATGGCGTGATCGATGCGCAGCCGTCGTCGGTGCTTCGCGCGGATGCCCGGCGCAACGTGGAGCAGATCCGTGCCGCGGCTGTGACGGTGTTCCGTGAGAAGGGTTTCTCGTCACCTCTCGAGGACGTCGCCGAGGCCGCCCACGTGAGCAAGGCGACCATCTTCAACAGGTTCGGCGGGCGGATCGGGTTGATCGATGCAGTCATCGATGACGTCGTCGCCGCAGAGTTGCTGGGCGTCATCGATTCTCAACGGTCCGTCCCGGACGTCCGCAATCGGATCTGCTCGTACGTCGGGGCGATCCGGGACCTCCAGTACCGACTGCCAGCGGTCAACGACGTCCTGCTGCAGGAGTTCCCCGACTCGGAACCGCTGATGGCGCTCTGTCGCGTCGGGGGAGACTTCCATGCGGACTTGGTCGCAGAGGGGCACATCGCCGGTGTGCTGGTGCAGGGTTTCCTGCCTCAAGACTTCCAGGCGCTGACGATCGACAATGCGCTCGCCCTCAAGCACGGTGGCCGACCGTCCCGGGCGGACTATGACCGCCGAACCGGGTTCGTGCTCGGAGGGATCTGCCGATAGCCGCGAGCAGTTGGTTTTACGTGCTTCAACGAACAGGAGCAAGATTGACCGAGTTCACTGGTCTCAGCGCATTTCCGCTCACCCCGTTCAAGGACGACGCGGTCGACGAGCGGGCATTCGCCAGCCTGATCGAACGGCTCGCGGACGCAGAAGTCGACTCGATCACGGCGCTGGGCTCGACCGGCTCATACGCGTTCCTCGACCCCGAGGAACGCGCGGGCGTCGCCCGCCTCGCTGTCGAGTATGCGGGTACGACGCCGGTCTTCGTCGGAGTCGGGGCGCTGCGGACCTCGCACGTGCTGGCCAACGTGGCCGACGCTGAGCGTGCCGGCGCCAGTGGCGTGCTGCTCGCGCCGATGACCTACCAGCCGCTCACGCACGACGAGGTGTTCGAACTGTTCCGAGCCGTCACCGAGCGCACCGAACTGCCGGTCATCGTCTATGACAACCCCGGTACGACCCACTTCTCGTTCACCGTCGACCTCTACGCACGTATCGCCGAGCTGCCCGGCATCGCGTCGATCAAGATCCCCGCTGTGCCCGCCGATCCGAAAGGGGCCGCTGACCACGTGGCAGCGATCCGCGCGGTGATCCCGGAGCACGTGACCATCGGCGTCTCCGGCGACGCTTTCGCTGCCGCTGGGCTCAACGCCGGATGCGATGCCTGGTACTCCGTGATCGGCGGCACCCTGCCGGATCCTGCGTTGGCGATAACCCGTGCCGCGCAACAGTTCCGGGCCGATGAGGCGCTCGCGGAGTCGGCCCGCCTCGAACCTCTGTGGTCGCTGTTCAGTGAGTTCGGAGGGAGCTTGCGGGTGGTCGCGGCCATCGCCGAGCAGCTGGGCCTTGCCCCGCGGCGGTGCCTGCCCCTACCGATCCAGGGCCTCGGCGCCGCAGACCGCGTCCGCGTCGCTGAGGTGGTCGCCGAGCTCGGCCTGAATGACGAGCTCGGCCTGCATGACGTATGACCTACACCGCTCAGGCCATACGGTGGTCTACAGACAAGTGTGCGCCCCAGCCGGTGTAGGTTCGCGAGCGCCGACTGCCCCGTCGCGCTCGACACGCGACACTAGGCGCCTTCCACGAATGCGTGCGGATAGTCCGGTCGTCGGTTTTGGAATTGTAGGATGCTCGGGTTCTTGATCACACCATCGTGAATCTCGATGGCGCGCGCGATCGTGAGGCTTGCGGCCCAGGAGTCCGGTCCTTCCATGACTGCGCGGACGAACGGCAGTATCGCCTCGCTGATCTCCCACGTAGCCGAGTCCCACAGGTACGACGGGCTGTGGTCGACGGCGTAGTAGTTGACTCCTTGGCCGACGGTGAACATCGGGTTGTCGAATCCCGTGGGCTTCGCCCATTCGAATCCCATCCCCTCGTCGCATGAGACGTCGATAATGAGGCTGCCTGCGGCGAACTCCGCCAGGTCCTCGGTGCGCAGATACGTCAACGGCGCGGCCACGTCCTGGAGCGTGCAATTGACGACGATGTTGTGCGATGCGAGGAAGGTCGGGAGGAACACGTCGCCGTCGTCGGTGGAGATCGTACTGAGGTGGGTCGGTCCGTCGTCGGTGTTGAGTTGGGTGATGTGTGCGCTGTGTATCGGTGAGCCGACCGCCGAGACGTCACGCTGCGTGAGGACCTGGATGTCGTGGATTCCATGTGCTTTGAGCGCGGTGACAGCCCCTCGTGCCGTCGCGCCGAAGCCGATGACGACAGCGCTGAGGCGTGGCCCGTAATCACCGGTCGAGCCTCTGAGGCTCAGCGCGTGCAGTACGGAGCAGTAACCGGCGAGTTCGTTGTTCTTGTGGAGGACGTGCAGATTGAAGTCACCGCGGTGGGTCCAGTGGTTCATCGCTTCGAACGCGATCAGCGTGAGTCGGTGGTCGACCGCCGTCTGCGTGACTTCGGGATCCTGCACGCAGTGGGGCCATCCCCACAGGACGCCGCCTTCGGGAATTGCGGCCACGTCCGTCGCCTGCGGCTTGGGTAGGAGCAGAATGTCCGCGGATCGGATCACGTCCGCGCGCTCCGCGATCCTGCCCACGCGGGATTCGACATATTCGGGTTCCAGCTGGAATTCGGCAGCGTAACCGCGTTCGACGATCATGCGCGCTCGAAGGTCCGGGTCGATCCGGTCCAGGTGGTGGGGATGGATCGGCAGTCGACGTTCGTTCTCCATCGTCGAGCTCGCCAGCAACCCGAGAGTGAGCGGCCGGTTGCTCGGTGGAGCCTCGTCAGACGAGACGGCAGAAACAGCAACGGACGATCGAGCGGTACCGGACATCCGGTCTCCCATCATTGGGGAACCGAAGCCAGCTCCTGGGGTGACTATATGCCCGAGCCGGTCGAGGCGTGACTGTGGACCGGTCTCGGGGAGGGGATTCACGTTCGTGAGCTCGACATCCCACATACCCTGTGCGGTGTACGGCAAAAGGGTTGTGAGTAGACAGGGGTCGACATGCACATCACCAGCACTGCCATCTCGCTGAACGTTTCAGATGTCGAGGCTTCAGCCGAATGGCTGCGGAAGCATCTTGGTTTCACGGTGGCAATGGCCGCGGACGGCTTCTGTTCGCTGGCCCACGAGTCGGCCGGTGTCAACCTCGTCTATCTCCGGGCGGGGTTGCCGACGTTCAAGCCAGAATCGGTTGCGGG
Source organism: Gordonia liuliyuniae (assembly GCF_021739025.1). Lineage (GTDB taxonomy): Bacteria > Actinomycetota > Actinomycetes > Mycobacteriales > Mycobacteriaceae > Gordonia > Gordonia liuliyuniae. The sequence continues at coordinate 787,421 of NZ_JAKKOT010000003.1, forward strand.
GCGAGCCGACGGGATGCTCGTTGTCTTCACAGTCGACGATATCGACGCCGAATATGTACGGCTACGAAGCGAGGGCGTCGACGTCGTCACGCCGATTGAGCTCTCGCCTCCATTCGCGTCCGGGGGTCGCTGATAGAATTGGAACAAGTTCTAAGTCGATGGAGGGTGGCCGAGGATGCCAACGAGGCGGGAGTTGCTGGCCGCGGTCGACACGTCGCCCACCGCGGTAGCTGAGCACGACAAGGATCGCTGGCTGTCCCTGTTCGCGCAGTCGGCGATCGTGAACGATCCGGTCGGCTCTGCGCCGCATCAGGGCCGTGCACAACTGTCGCGCTTCTACGACACGTTCATCGCGCCCAACGACATCACGTTCCAGGTACACCAGGACATCGTCTGCGGATCCACCGTGCTTCGCGACGTCACACTCAAGATTCAGATGAGCGACCAGGTGACTCTGTCGGTGCCCGCGCATCTGCGGTACGCGATGACTGCGGATGCGCGGATCGATGGGCTCTACGCACACTGGGAGCTGGCGCCGATGGTCGGTCAGCTCATCGGCAAAGGGTTGCCAGCCGCGGCTGTGTCGCGCCGCCTCACCGTCGGTCTGCTGCGTAATCAGCGGCTCGCCGGCACCGCAGGCTTCGCGCGCGGATTCGTCGGCGTCGGCGGTCGTACCAAACGGCGGGCCGTCGAACTGCTCTCAGCGCTCGCCGCGGGCGACTCCGTGAATGCTGCCGCAGCGCTCGCGGAGTCCGCAGCGCTCCGCTTCGGCGTGGACGAGGTGCACTCACCGGCCGAGTTCGGCGAGCATCTCGCAGGCTGGCGAGTCGGCAAAGTCATTGCAGCAGGGCACACCGTCTCTGCGACATTGACCGACGGACAGTCGTATGCGCTGGCGATGCTTGAGTACGCGGGATGCACGGTGTCGTCGATGTCGGTCTTCGTCGATCGCTGACGCCTATTCGTCCGATGCCGCGGTGGTGGCTACCGGCGTGAAGAAGTTGATGAGGTTGCCGTCCGGGTCTCGGACGAGAAGCGAACGGTTGCCCCACGGCATGTCGGTCGGCTCGTTCACGAACACGTCTACGACCTGCTGAAGATCTACGACCTGCTGAAGAGCTGCATGGGTCGCGTCGACGTCGTCGACTAGGCCCGGTCAAGCCTGCGACGACGGGCCCAGTTCCTCGGCGAGCCCGACCAGAATCCCTTCCGGACCTCGCACGTAGCAGAGGCGATAGACGTCTTCGTAGCGCACCACTTCGTCGCTCACGAGTTCGGTGCCGTGTGCACGAAGCCGGTCGAGGGTGTCGTCGAGGTCGTCGACGGCGAACATCACCCGCAGGTAACCGAGCGCGTTCACGGGAGCGCGTCGATGGTCGGCGACGACGGCCGGTTCGATGAAGCGCGACAGTTCGAGTCGGCCGTGACCGTCCGGCGTCTGCAGCATCGCGATCTCGACGCGCTGGCCGGGCAGCCCGGTGACGCGTCCCGACCAGTCGCCCTCGATGGTGGTCCGGCCGACGAGGTCGAGACCGAGTTCAGTGAAGAAGCCGATCACTGCGTCGAGGTCGTCGACGACGATCCCCATATTGTCGATCCGGGTGGTCATCGCGACACCTCGGCAATCACGAGATCTTCTCCGCCCGCGGGACTGAGCCCGTCGGTGCGGTCGGCGAAATAGCGGTCGTGGAGGTCGTCGGAGGTGATCACCGAGACGTCGCTGAACCCGGCGTCGCGGGCCAGTGCGGCTGCCTCGTCGGGCCGCAACAGCGACAACCACGGGTGGCCGGAGGCGGCGGCCCCCTGTGACGCCACCTCCAAGATCGTCCGTACCTCAGGCGGCGCCATCTCGATCGGCCGCGAATAGCTGAACACCGTCACCGACCCGGGTGCGAGCGACGCCGCTTCGCGCAAGGTCGCCGAGATGGCGTCGCGCGTGAGATACATCGTCACACCGAGCATCGCGACGACGGTCGGTGCCGTCGGATCGAGACCGGCCGATTTCGCTTCGGCGAGCCAGGACTGACCTGCTTCGAAATCGACCGGCACCAAGATCGGGCGAGCAGAGTCGAGGTAGCCGAGTTCGTCGAGGCGCTGACGCTTCCACTCCTGAGTCGCGGGCTCGTCTATCTCGAAGACCTGGACGTCACCGTCCTGTCGCTGTGCGAACGTGTCCAGACCCGCCCCGAGCAGCACGTATTGGCGTGAGTCGGAGTCACCAAGTGCGTCTTCGGCTGCCCGCGATCGCGCCACGATCGACGCACGGTTGGTGCGTGTCCGCTCTGGATTCATGTCCGGGCGCGTCCGCCAGGCATCGTCGACGTCGGCGATCTGCACGCCGACCAGGTCGTCGACGACGTGTGGCGGCTCGTCGAGCAGGACGTGCAGTCCGCGCCACAGTGCGGTGCGGACAGCGGTGGAGTCGGCTCCCTGTGCCATGGTCTTCACGCCTCCTCGACGGCGGACTGAACTCGGCTTGTAACGACACTCGGCACTACGCTAGTCCGCGACCGGCTTGCGTCGGTTCGCTTTGACCGCGCCGCGCCGCGCCTTGGCGTCGAGCCGGCGTCGCTGGGAGCCTTTCGTCGGACGCGTCGCCCGCCGCGAGACGGACGGGGCGACGGCATCGCGCAGCAGGTCGGCGAGACGCTGCCGCGCCGCGACACGGTTGCGGCGCTGCGCTCGGTCCTCCGACGCCGCGATCATGAGGACGCTTCCATCGAGCCGAGCCGCGAGATTGTGCAGTACGCGCGCTCGCTGCACGTCGTCGAGCGCCGCCGTCGCCGCGAGGTCCAGGCTGAGTTGCACCCGCGAGTCGGTGGTGTTCACGCCCTGCCCGCCGGGCCCGGATGATCGGGAGAACTGTTCGACCAACTCGGCTGCGGGTACACGGAGGTCATGAGGCGCACCGGGGCCCGGCGAGATGAGCAGATCGTCCACGCGACCCATTCTCCCGGTGTCGGCCCGATCTGACGAATGAATATCGTGCACCCCGAGTGGCGCGCAGCGCGAGCCGACCTCAGCTCGTCAGCATGCTGACCGCGTGATCGGCGACCACATCGAGATCGTCGCCGAGATCGCCGCTCAACCACTGTTGGACGAGCGCCGACATCGCACCGGTGAACATGACCGCACGGATTCTGCCGACCAGCCGATCGGGGGCGTGGGTGAGCGTCTCGGCGAGGGTGAGCTCGTGCAGCAGTTCCTGCGTCGCCGACCGTCGTTGCGCGAGTACGCGGTTCGCCTGCGCCTCGGTGAAGAGCACGCGTCCGCGGCGAGGATCGGTCGAGCTGAAATCGAGGACGGCGACGATTCCCGCGCGCGTGCGGGCTCGGACGGAGCTGGGGAGGTCGGCGAGCTCTCGTTCGATCGCCTCGCCCAGAGCGAGCGCGGTCACGTCGTAGACGGCTCCGAGTAGCTCGTCGGTGTCAGCGAAGCTTTCGTAGAAGTACCGCGTGTTGAAACCGCATGCGCGGCAAACGGATCGGACGGATAATGCCGTCTCACCTCCGGTTCCGAAGATGTCGAAGGCAGCCTCGACTAATTTCGATCTGCGTTCGGCGCGACGATCCGCGAGTGGGACGCCCGCCCATCTCGTGGGGCTCGACACTCGTCCAGCATACGTCCGCGCCGAACTATTGGTCACATCTGTATCCAGAAGCTATTCTGGGTACACGTGTTGCCAGAATAATGAGGAGATCGACGATGCTGTCCCTGCCGATGCCGTCCCTGCCGTTGCCGTCACTGCTGCCGTCCAGACTTCCGTCCGTCCCCGGGCTGCCCGCCGTCGCCCGGGTGCCGGTGCAATGGCCGCATCGATTCGTGGGGGACTGGCTCAACGAACGCTTCACCGCGAACGTGAAGTCGAAGTTCTTCCGCGGGATGGAGTTCGAAGCACCGACGGCCGACCCTGGATGGTTCGGTCCGGAGAGTCGGACGTGGTATGTCCACTCGCACACGCCCGCACTTATCTTCGGTCTCCAGTGCGCGTCGTACCTCGAGCGGTTGGATCCGAGCATCTACTGGATGGGCATGCATCACTCCCGCCTCGTGGAGAACTCGGAGAACGGGCTCGTCGCCAGAATTGATCTGGAAGGGGTGGCGATCCGTCTTGGGCACTCGCTGGCGTTCTTCGTCGGGACCGCCTACGGCTCCACGGCGACCGCCGAACGGCTCGCGCGCACGGTTCGATCGATGCATCACACGATCAAAGGGGTCCGCCCCGACGGTCTCGCCTACGACGCCGACGATCCGGAGTGGCTGCGGTGGAACTATGCGACGGTGGTCTGGGGCATCGCGACCGCGCATGAGATCTATCATCCGAAGCCGCTCCGCGGCGCCGCGCTCGACGAGTACTACGCCGAGTTTGTGCGCGTCGGACACGCGCTCGGGGGCACGGGTCTACCGACGTCGAAGGCCGAGACTCTCGACTGTCTCGAAGAGTATCTGCCGAAGCTCGGATTGACGTACGGCAGTGCGATGGCGACCGGATCGAACCTCACCAACCCGGCGCAAGCCGTGGTCGACTGGGCGATCCGCGACACCATGCCGTCGTGGGCTGCGCGTCTGGTGATGTACCAGCCGCCGAACCCGGTGGAGCGACGTGCCCGGCGTTCTGTGGTGTGGACGGCGATCAACGGCCTCCATTCGAGTATGGGGACGGCTCCCGAGTTTGCTGCCGCTCAGCGCCGCGTCGCGGGTGGTACGACGAGCCTGCACACCGAACCGACGTACGTTCTCGGGTCTGACCCGGAGATGGATCGCGAGCAGGTCGAGCGGGTGTTCGCCGAGTCGTGAGTCGACGCGGCACTCGACGACGTGCGCGGCACTCGCCGAATGCTGCGAACGTTGCTGAACACCGCAGATGATGACGTTCTGAACCCTCGCATGTACTAGAACGTGTTACAGTACTGGACTAGTGTCCAGTCATTAGTCCGTCATCGGTCGTCGGCGCGTAGGAGTAAGCAATGGATTTCGGGATCGTCCAGTTCACGAGTGACCGAGGGCTCGCGCCGTCGGTCTTGGCGCCCCTCATCGAGAACGCCGGGTTCAGTGCGTATTACGTCCCCGAACACGGCCACATCCCCACCCGTCGCGACGCCGCGCATCCGCAGACCGGCGACTCGTCGCTGCCCGACGACCGGTACATGCGCACCCTCGACCCGTGGGTGTCACTGAGCGCCGCAGCGGCGGTCACGTCGACGATCCGACTCGGAACCGCCGTCGCGCTGCCCGTTCAATCCGACCCCATCACGCTCGCGAAGAGCATCGCCACGCTCGACCACCTCTCCGGCGGACGCGTGACTCTCGGCGTCGGATTCGGTTGGAACCTCGACGAACTCGCCGACCACGGGGTCCCGCCGAAGCGGCGACGGACCATGCTGCGCGAATACCTCGAAGCGATGCGCGCGCTCTGGTCGGACGAGGAAGCGCAGTACGCGGGCGAGTTCGTGAACTTCGGCCCATCGTGGGCGTGGCCCAAGACCGTGCAGCAGCCGGGGCCGCCGACGCTCGTCGGCGCCGCGGGCAACGAGAAGAACTTCAAGTGGATCGCGCGCAGCGCCGACGGCTGGATCACGACGCCCAACGAACAGGACATCGAGGAGTCGGTGCTGCTCCTCAAACAGATCTGGGCCGACGCCGGACGCGACGGCGATCCGCAGATCGTCGTCCTCGACTTCAAGCCGGTCGCCGAAAAGCTCGACAAGTGGCGTGAACTCGGGGTGACGACCGTCCTGTACGGGGTGCCCGACGACAGTGAGGAACGGGCGAGCGGGTACCTCGCCAAACTCGCTGGCAAGCTCGGGCTCGAGTAGGGCGAGGCAGACCATGACAGAACACAGGGACACGGGACACAGGGACACGGGGAACGGGGGGTCTGGGCCGACGACCGCGATCATCGGGGCAGGGATCAGCGGTTTGACCGCCGGAAAGATACTGGCCGACTACGGGATCGACTACACGTGCTTCGAAGTCTCTGACCGCGTCGGAGGCAACTGGGCGTTCCGCAACCCGAACGGCATGAGCAGCGCCTACCGCTCGTTGCACATCGACACCTCCAAGCACCGGCTCTCGTTCAAAGACTTTCCGATGCCCGACGACTACCCGGATTTCCCGCACCACGCACAGATCAAGGCGTACCTCGACGACTACGCGGATGCGTTCGATCTCCGCGCGAACATCGAGTTCGAGAACGGGGTGACGCACGCTCGACGACTCGACGGCGGGGGATGGGAGCTCACCACGCAGAAGGGTGAGACGCGGAGGTTCGATCTGCTCGTCGTCGGCAACGGCCACCACTGGGACGCCCGGATGGCCGACTTCCCCGGCACGTTCACTGGCGAGTCCATCCACGCGCACCACTACGTCGATCCGCAGGAACCGCTCGACCTGCACGGTAAGCGAATTCTCGTCGTCGGACTCGGCAACAGCGCCGCCGACATCGCCGTCGAACTGTCATCGAAATCGCTGCAGAACGACGTGACGCTGTCGACCCGGTCCGGTGCGTGGATCGTGCCGAAGTACATTGCGGGACGACCCGCCGACAAGTACTACAAGACGAGTCCGCACGTGCCGTTGTCGTGGCAGCGGAAGATCGCCCAGTGGGGCCAGCCGATGTCGGCGGGACGCCCCGAGAACTTCGGTTTGCCGACCCCGAACCACAAGTTCTTCGAAGCGCATCCGACGCAGTCCGTCGAACTGCCGCTGCGACTCGGGTCTGGCGACGTGATCCCGAAACCCAACGTCTCCCGGCTCGACGGCGAGTCGGTCCACTTCGACGACGGGACGAGCAGCGACTTCGACGTGATCGTCTACGCGACCGGCTACAACATCACGTTCCCGTTCTTCGACGACGACGTCATCAGCGCTCCCGACAACCGCATCGACCTGTACAAGCGCATGTTCAAGCCGGGGTTCGACGATCTCGTGTTCATCGGTTTCGCACAGGCGACGCCTACCTTGTTCCCGTTCGTCGAATGCCAGTCCCGTCTCCTTGGCGCATACGCGGCCGGCCGCTACCGGCTGCCGTCGGTCGAGGTGATGAACGAGGTGATCGTGAGCGACCAGCACAAGTACACCGGGCACATGCTCGACCGACCTCGCCACACCCAACAGGTCGACTACTTCATCTACGAGCACGACCTGCGAACAAGGGAACTGCCTGCGGGCATCGCACGAGCCGAACGCTTCGGCGCGTCGACGACGGCGGTGACAGCATGACCGCTCGACCTGAGACGCACGACTCCGGCGCTTACACGCCGACATCCTTCGTCAGCGGGGGAACGCGCTGCGCCGCCTGGCATTTCCCAGTGGGCACCGACCGTCTCGCCGGGCCGAACGGCAGGCCTGTCGTCGTCATGGCACACGGGCTGGGCGGCACCATGGACTCGGGTCTCGCGCCGTTCGCGCAACGCCTGTCGGCCGCGGGGGTAGACGTCCTCGCCTTCGACTACCGCGGCTTCGGCGCGTCCGACGGCGAACCGCGGCAGACAGTCCGGCTCGCCGACCAGCTCGACGACTACCGTGCCGCGATCGCCGCGGCCGCGCAGATCGACGGCGTCGATCCCCGGCGGATCGTGCTGTGGGGTGTGTCGTTGTCCGGCGGGCACGTCCTCGCCGTCGCCGCCGGTCGCGACGATATCGCCGCCGTTGTCTCGATGACGCCACTCGTCAACGGATTGGCAGCCGGACGGCTCGCGTTGGCGAACGGCCCGGTGTCGGCGATGGCCGCGTCGACGGTGCGTGGGTACCGCAGCAAGGCTCGTCGTCTCGCAGGCCGTGAACCGCTGATGATGCCGATCGTCGGAGACCCCGGTGAGCCCGGCGCACTGACGTTGCCCGGCTACCGTGGCGACTACCTCGCGATCGCCGGGCCGACGTGGCGCAACGAAGTCGACGCGGCGCTCGGCACTGAGATCGGCGGCTACCGCGCCGACAAACACGCCGCGGACATCACCGTGCCGGTCCTCATGCAGGTCGCTGACTTCGACCGGAGCGCCCCGCCGCACGCCGCCATCGAAGCGGGCGTCAAAGCTCGTGCGCAGGTGCGCCACTACCCATGCGACCACTTCGGGATCTTCCCCGGACAGCCCTACTTCGACGCGGCGTCCGAGCACCAGATCTACTTTCTGACGCGCACCCTCGCTCCGTCGGACTGACCCGCCGCTGCCGGAGCAGCCGCTCGCGTCGTGTGACGGCACAGAATCGACGTTTCCGTAGTGACGTCGGCTACATCAGTTATCGTGTAACTAGAATACGTTTCAGTTTTTGCCGTGCCTGGAGAATCGACCCGGAGGTCCTACTCGTGACAACAGCCAACGAATCGGTAGCCGCTTACCGCGAGGTCGAAGCGGAACTGACCGGTCCCGACGGGCCGTTCGCGGTGATCGACGCGGTGGTCGGCGGCGAGACGATGCGGGTCTACCGCGACACACCGACGAGCTTCGACGAGGTGTTCGCCGAAGCCGTCTCGGAGTACGCCGACGACACGCTGTTCGTCGAAGACGGCGTCTCGTACACCTATCGGCAGGTGTCCGACGAGGCCGGGCTGCTCGCCGGATCGTTGGTTCGTGACCACGGTGTGGCCGAGGGGGACCGCGTCGGGATCGCGATGAAGAACCGGATGGCCTTCGTCGTCTCGCTCGTCGCCATCGGACGGTGCGGGGCCGTCGCCGTGCTGTTCAACGGCCGCGAGAGCGAAGGCGAACTCGCCGGTGCCGTGGCCGACGCCGCGTGCGTCGTGATCGTCGCCGACGACGAGCGCGCGGCAAAGATCCGAACGCGGGACAAGGAAACCGACCTCGTCGTCGTCGGCGACGGGGACCTGCCGTCCGCGCCCGCGTGTCGCTACGACGACCTACTGGCGGGCGGCGAGCCGATCGCCGCACGAGAAGTGCCCGAGCCCGATTCGGTGTCATGGATCCTGTTCACCTCCGGGACGTCCGGACGTTCCAAAGGTGTGCTGCTGACCCATAGGAACATCTGCACCCTGGTCGTGAATCTGCGCGTGATCAAGGAGTCGAACATCGCTCTCAACGCGCGCAAGTACGGGATGGAGCCGGAGGCGCTCCGCGGATTGATGCCGAAACTCTCAGCGCTGTTGATCTTCCCGCTGTTTCACACATCGGGTCTGGCATCGTTGTTGACGACCATGTCTGCGGGCGGATTCGCGGTGATCATGCCCCGCTGGAACGTGGACGCGGCGATCGAACTCATCGACGAGTACAAGCTGTCGATGCTCGCCGGACCGCCGATGGTGATCATCGACCTGTTGTCCGCGGAACCGCCCGTCGAGAAAGTCGGAACCCTGATCAACGTCTCGCCCGCGGGCCAGGCGACACCGCCCGACCTGGTGAGTCGGATCGAGCGAGTGATGCCCAACGCTGCCCGCGGCGTCGGGTGGGGGATGACCGAGACCACCGCCAGCGTGTGCACGGCGGGCGGCGACCTGCTCGCGACCCATCCGAACACCGCGGGGGCGACGAGCCCGGTGATGGAGGTGCGTGTGGTGGACGCGGCAGGCCAGGCTCTCGACGGGCCGGGCGCGACCGGCGAACTTCAGATCCGCGGCCCCCAGGTGATGGCCGGCTACCTCAACCGTCCCGAAGAGACGGCCGCGGTGCTTGACGGGTCCTGGTACCGCACAGGCGATCTCGGATACGTCGACGCCGATGGTCTGGTCTACGTCGTCGACCGCAAGAAGGACATCGTGATCACCGGCGGCGAGAACGTGTACTGCGCGGAAGTCGAGTTCACGCTATTGGCGTCCGAACGGTTCACCGAGGTCGCGGTGTTCGGCGTGCCCGATCCGCGACAGGGCGAGAAGGTGGTCGCCGCCGTCACCGTCGCCGAGGGACTCGCCTTGACCGCGGACGATGTCCGCGACATCGTCCGCGAATCGCTCGCCGCGTATAAGACGCCGACCGACGTGGTGTTCGACCTCGGTCCGTTCCCGCGCAACGCTACGGGCAAGATCCTCAAGCGGAAGATCCGCGAGAACTTCCTGGGTTGATCGTCGCGCGCGGATCAGCGGGAGCCGCCGCCTGACGGATGCTCGTCCCACACAGCGGCGAGCGTCTCGGCAGCCGGACGGAACGTCATGCCCAGATCGTTCTCGGCTGCCGTGTTGTCCGGGATCGGTGCGTGGACGAGGTAGCCGATCGCGGCCTCGCTCAGCTGGGACAGGAACGGGGGAACCACACCGGGCGCCCGGTCGGCGACGCGGCCAGCCCAGGCGAGTACCGAGTTCGGGATCGGCCAGTGGCGGATCCGGCGGCCGGTGATCTCGCTGAGACATCGAGCCAGTTCGGCGTCGCCGAGACGATGTCCGCCCGCGACGTATCGGCGCGGCCCCCGGCCGACTTCGAGTGCGCGTGCGTGCAGTTCGGCTACGTCACGGACGTCCACGATCGTCAGGGCTGCCGTCCGTCCGACGACGCCCGCCCTGGTCAAGGTGATGACGGCGTCGCCGGCCTCGCCGAACCGGCCGTGCGCGGACGGCCCCATCACCGCGGTCGGGTAGACGATCACGACTGGATGGCCTGCGTCTTGGAGTTCCCGCGCGCACCGTTCGCCAGCCGCCTTCGACTGTCCGTACGCGTCCGGTCCGCCTCGCACCGGAAGGTCCGGTGCGACGCCCGGCTCCGCCGCGTCCCAGAGCGCCCCCGAACTCGACACGTAGACGATCGGGTCCATGCCGAGGTCGGCGGCCTGACCGAGGACGTTTCGGCAGGCCTCGACGTTGCGTCGGACCAAGTCGTCGGCCTTGCCCGCGTGGAGCGCGACCTCGGCGGCGGCGTGAATCACCGCATCGCATCCGGCGAGGGCCCGTCGAACGGCGTCGGGGTCGCCGATGTCACCGACGACGACGTCGGGGTCGAACCCCAGGAAGGTCACCGAGTCGGCGACCGTCTCGGGGCTGCGTGCGAGGAGCCGGACCTCGTGGCCGTGTTCGTGTACTGCCTTCGCGATCCAGCCTCCGACGAAGCCGGTCGCACCCGTCACCAGGACGCGCATCCGCTGCCTTCCCATGCCTTGCGATCGTTCGACTCAATCCTTGCGTTGAGCCCTCTCATGTTTGTCGATGACCCCACCGAACATCATGTTGAGGGCCGAACCCCGCGGCCACCCGATGTAATAACAGAGGAACAGGGCGATCTCGAGGAGTTCGTCGCCGTCGAGCTCGCCGTTGCCGAGCGCGGCGCCCGCCTGGATCTCGGCGACGTCGATCTGTCCGGTCGCAGCGAGCGCCCCCAGCAGCAGGAGGCGACGGTCACGGATGCTGAGCCCGTCACGGGACCACACCTCGCCGAACACCTGATCCGCGGTGTGGGCGAAGAAGTCGCCCGGCCCGTCCTTCATCTCCCAGCCGTACACCTTGGACATCATGTCCAGGCCCTTCTGGCGTTGCGGGGAGATCTTTTCCGAGGAATCCTCCGGAGTGCTCACTTCTCGTCCTTTCCCACGCCGAGTCCATCGGCGAATCGTTCCAGTGCCAGTGCGGTGAGAGGCAGGTCGACGCCCAGTTCGTCGCCCAGATCGAGAGCGAGTCCGAGGTCCTTCTCACCGAGGCCGCGCACGTGGTCGAACACGTCGTACCAGAAGTCGTCGCGCGCGATGGGTGCGGTCGTGTCGCGCAACATGATCGCGCCCGCGCCACCGGTGATCGCATCGGTGTGGCGGACCACCTTGCCGAGTTTCACCAGGTCGATGCCTGCGGCCTCAGCGAGCCGGGACGCCTCCGTCGTCGCGGTGAACGAGATGAAGTGCAGCAGGTTGCGGGCCAGCTTCATCTTGGTTCCAGACCCGACCGGACCCGCGTGGATCAGCATGTCGGACACGAGCGCGTACGGCGCTTTGATCCGCAGGTAGGCGTCGCGGTCGCCGCCGACCATGAGCGCCAGCCTGCCCTCCTTCGCGCCCTGCGCGCCGCCGGAGACGGGCGCGTCGAGGACTGCGACGCCTTTGGCCGCACACACCGCTTCAAGGTCGACCGCGGTGTGCGGGCCGATCGTCGAATGGATCACGACCACGGTGCCCGGACGTGCGCTCGCCAAGATGCCGTCGGGTCCGGTGACGACGGTGCGGACCTGCTCGTCATTGAGGACGGTGATTCCGATGACGGTGGCGGCGGACGCGATCTCGGCGGGCGATTCGGCGCGCCGCGCGCCGTCGATTGTGGCGTCCGGTCGGACGTCGCTGACGATCAGTCCGCCCGGCCAGGCGGCGAGGCGTTCGGCGATGGGGGCGCCCATGTTGCCGAGGCCGATGAACCCGACCGGTTCCGACACGGTCTCGTCGTTGCCACTCATCACCGGATGATCTGTCCGCCGTCGACGTTGAAGATCTGCCCGGTGACCCACGCCGCCTCGTCCGAGAGCAGGAACAGCAGCATCCCGGCCATGTCGTCGGGGGTGCCCATCCGCGAGAGCGGTAGCTTCCCGACCATCTCGGCGACCATGTTGCCGGGCGTCGTGGTCTTCGTCGCCTCGGTGTCGGTGGGGCCGGGCGCGATGGCGTTGATGCGGATCCCGGAGCCGCCGAGCTCGGTCGCGAGTTGCTGGGTGAGACTGTTGACGCCAGCCTTCGCGACACCGTAGAAGCCGCTGTAGAGCCATGCTGCGGTCGACGACTGGTTGATGATCGCGCTGCCCGGCTTCATTCTCCCGTAGACGGCACGTGTCACGTTGAGTGCGCCGTCGAAGTTCACGCTCATGAACTTCTTGTAATAGTCCCACGGAACGGTGATGAGGAAGTCGAGCTTCATGCCGCCGTAGATCGCGGCGTTGTTGACGAGGTAGTCGATCTGTCCGTACTTCTCGATCGTCGCGTCGGCGAGCGCCTCGGCGGAGTCGGGGTCGGCGACGTCGGTGTGGACGTACAGCCCGCCGATGTCCGCCGCGACGGCCTGTCCCGCCTCGTCGTTGAGGTCGGCGACGACCACGTGGCAGCCCTCGGCGGCGAGACGGCGTGCGTACACCTCGCCGATGCCGCCTGCGGCGCCAGTCACGATGGCGGTCTTTCCTTCAAAACGCTTGGTGCTCATGGGGTTCCCTCTGTGGTGGTTCGAGTGTTCGGGTGTCAGGCGGGGGTTGCGACGGCTTTGGTCTCCAGGTACTCCTCGAATCCGGCGACGCCCATCTCGCGGCCGATGCCGGACTGCTTGTAGCCGCCGAACGGGACGTCCGCCGAATACCAGATGCCGCCGTTGACGCCCATGGTTCCGGTGCGGACACCGTCGACGACCTTGTTGATCCGATCGGGGTCGGTTCCCCACACGGCGCCGGACAGGCCGTACGGCGAGTCGTTGGCGATCGCGATCGCGTCGTCGTCGCCGTCGTGGGCGAGGATCACCAGTACGGGGCCGAAGATCTCCTCCTGGGCGACGCGCGCAGAGTTGTCGAGACCGGAGATGAGCGTGGGTTCGACGTAGAAGCCCTTCTCCTTGTCGGCTGGTCGACCGCCGCCGGTCTCGATGACGCCGCCCTCAGTCTTGGCGAGTTCGATGTAGCCGAGGACGCGGTCGCGCTGAACGGCGGAGATCAACGGTCCGCAGATGGTTCCACCCTTGGTGGGGTCGCCGGGCTGCAGACCGGCCATCGAGTCGCGGACCAGGCCGATCGCCTCGTCGTACTGGTCGCGAGGGACCAGCAGTCGCGTGGTGATCGCGCAGCCCTGGCCCGCATGGGTGACGACGTTGAACGCGGCCATCGAGCAGGCCGTCGCGAGGTCGGCGTCGTCGAGGACGACGAACGCCGACTTGCCGCCGAGCTCGAGGAAGACCCGCTTGAGCGTCTCGGACGCGGCGGCCATCACCTTTCGTCCGGTCGCGGTGGACCCGGTGAACGACACGATGTCCACGCGCGGGTCGGTCGACAGGAGTGCGCCGACCCGGTGATCGCTCGACGTGACCACGTTGAACACGCCTGCCGGAATGTCGGTCTCCTCGGCGACGACCTTGCCGACGAGTGCGGCACACCACGGGGTGTCGGGGGCGGGTTTGAGGACGACGGTGCATCCGGCCGCGAGGGCTGGTCCGATCTTGGCGAAATTGATCTGGTGCGGGAAGTTCCACGGCGTGATCGCGCCGACGACGCCCGCTGCTTCGCGTCGCAGGCGTCGGTCGTTGGCAATGCCCATGGGTTCCGCCCGTCCGAGATCGGTCTCCCACTCGAAGCTCTCGGCGAGGTCGGCAAAGTATCCGAGGTCGGTGATCGGGCCTTCGAGTTGGGGCCCGGAGGTCAGGAACTTGGGGGCTCCCACTTCGGCGATCGTGATCTCGCGGAGTTCGTCGACGTGGCCGAGGAGGGCGTCGCGTAGTTGGCGGAGGCAGGTGGCACGGAAGGCCGGGTCACGCGACCACGTGGTCGTGTCGAACGCGGTGCGCGCGGCCGCGATGGCGGCGCTCATGTCGGCTTCGCTGCCGTCCGCGGCCTGTCCGATCACCTCTTCGGTCGCCGGGTTGACGACGTCGAAAGTGCCGGCGGAGCCGGGCACCAATTCTCCGTCGATCAACAGTTCAGAACTGTTTTCTGGCTTGAGGGGCACGCCTGACTCTCCTTCTGGACAACTGTCTGGACTTGCGTTTGAACCTAATGTAGCGTCGGGTCAGATGTCCAGTACTCACAGGAAGTTGGTCGCCGCCATGGCATTCGATCGCGCTGAACTCGACGAGATGAAGGAGCGTTGGCTGCAAGCCAACATCGACGTGGAGAAGGCAGGCGACTGGCGTCCGCTGGCGGACTTCTACACCGAGGACGCGACCTACGGATGGAACTACGGCCCCAAGAACGACTTCATGGCGGTGGGGCGCAACGAGATCCGCGACATCGCCATCGGCTTGGAGATGGACGGACTCGACGGGTGGACGTACCCGTATCAGTCGTGGGTGATCGACGAACGGACCGGCGACATGATCGGGCTGTGGAAGCAGATCAACGAGGCCACTCGTGCCGACGGCACCCACTACGCGTTGAACGGTGTGCAAGGCAGTTGGTTCAAGTATGCGGGCGACTTCAAGTGGGGCTGGCAGCGCGACTTCTTCGACTACGGCAACGTCACCGCGCTGTTCGCGGAGATGCTCACCGACGGCGTGATCACCCCGGGCCTGCAGGGCCGGATCGACCGCGTTCTGAATGCTGACGGGCCGCTTCCCGGCTGGTACCCGATCGGGCAGACGCCCGTGCCGATGTGGTGACGCCGACCGATTCGGTACTGCGCGGCAAGCGGGCCGTCGTCGCGGGATCGAGTCGTGGCATCGGGCTGGCTGTGGCGAAAGCTCTGGTGGCCGAGGGTGTTTCGGTGATCGTCAACGGTCGGGAGGAGGCCGTCGCGCTGGCTGCCGCCACTGAACTGTCGGCGGCGGGCGGTGTCGCCGTCGCCGTGGCGGGGAGCGCTGCGGACCACGCGATCGCACAGGCGATGGTCGACGCCGCCGTCGTCGAGTTCGGTGGGGTCGACATCGTGATCAACTGTGCGGGCACCGCAGAACCGGCAGGCTCATCGATCCTGACGGCGACGACCGACGAGTTCCGCGCGCAACTGGACGCTCACCTCGTCAGCTCGTTTGAGCTCGTCCGGGCGGCGGCGCCGCTGCTCGTCGCGCAGGGAGCGGGCGCCGTGGTACTCACCGGATCGGCGGCGTCGTCCGGCATGTTCGGCGGCATCGGTTACCCGGCGGGCAAGGGCGGGGCTAACAGTCTCGCCATGGCGCTGGCCGCGGAACTGCGGCCGAATGGAGTTCGGGTGAACGTCGTCTGCCCCGGCGGGAAGACCCGGCTGTCGTCGGGCGACGACTACCGCGCCCACATCGACGATCTGCACGAACGGGGGCTGCTCGATGAGGGGACGCGCGATATCGCGCTCCAACCTGCGCCCGCCGAGTACGTCGCTCCGCTCTACGCGTATCTCGCGAGCGACCTCGCTACTGACGTCACCGGTGAGATATTCAGTGCGGCAGGCGGATTCATCGGTGAGTATCCGCCGTTCCAACCCAGCTTCGTCGCTTACCGCGGCCACGACGACGAGCCGCCGTACTCACTGGCCGAAGTCGCCGCCCTCATCGCCTCCCGCTGATCGCACCGGTCGAGGACGGCGTCCACTCCGCCGTCGCGCCCTGGGGTCGGTCGGACTCAGCGGGCGGTGTTGCCGGCGATCAGCGCGATACACGCCTGGGTGGTGGGTTCGATGATCGCCGACAGCGGCGTCCCGTTCTCGACGGAGTCGGCAGTCAACTCTCGGATTCCACCCCAGATCATGATCGCGGTGATCCGGGAGACCGGCTCGATCCCGTCTGCGGCGACGTTCGGCGTCGACGTGATGGCGACGAACAGGGAGATCCAGGCGTCCATTGCTTCGGTCTTGAGTTCTTGCGCGGGCTCGCCGAGTGCGGGGAGTTCCCGGATCCAGCTCAACGTCAGTTCCGGGCGCGCTTCGCTCAGTTCGACGTACGCGGTCACGGCCTGTCGCACCTGATCGGTCCACGGGGAGGACGCGTCGACGGCGTCGGCGACGGCGTCGATCATCTCGTCGTTCGCTCCGCGCAGGACGGCGACGAAGCAGGCGGACTTGTCGGTGAAGTGCTCGTAGAAGGACCGGCGCGACATGCGGGCCACCCGGACGACGTCGGCCACGGTCGTCGCGCGGTACCCGAGGCGTGCCACGCACTCGCTCATCGCGGACAGGAGGCGGGATCGAGCCTGAAAGTCGGTGTCCGCGATTCGGTCGGTGGCGCTGGTCGATGTCACGTCTCCAGAATAGGCCCTTGCCCCCGGTGGTACGTCAGCGTACCGTTCAC
The DNA here is from genome assembly GCF_021739025.1 of Gordonia liuliyuniae. Classification (GTDB taxonomy): domain Bacteria; phylum Actinomycetota; class Actinomycetes; order Mycobacteriales; family Mycobacteriaceae; genus Gordonia; species Gordonia liuliyuniae. The sequence goes on from NZ_JAKKOT010000003.1 coordinate 804,216, forward strand.
CTGGTACGGTGTCGTACCAGTGAACGGAGACCGTCTGATGACCACCGAAGTTCCTCAGCAGTCGTCGACCTCGGCGCTGCCGCCGAAAGTGCCGCTGCCGACGTGGCTTCAGGGCGTCGGGTTCCTCGCCGCCCGCCGCGGAGTGCTCCGCGCGTGCCGAGCCCGCTACGGCCCCGTGTTCGAGCTCGAGGTTCCGGTGTTCGGGAACCTCGTAGTGATCTCCGACCCCGCGATGGCGAAACAACTGTTCACCTCCGGTGCCAAGACGATCAACGTCCAGCCGAACCTCGGCCGCGTACTCGGCTCGGGCTCGATCTTCGCGATCGAAGGCACCGATCATCGGCGTCGCCGCAAGCTGTTGACGCCGCCGTTGCACGGCAAGCGGATCCGAACCTATGAGCAGATCGTCGAAGAGGAGACCGAGCGCGAGATCGCGACATGGCCGACCGGGAAGCGCTTCGCATCCCTCGAGCCGATGATGCGGATAACCCTCAACGTGATCCTTCGAGCGGTGTTCGGTGCCGACGGCGACGATTTCGACGATCTTCGTGCGCAACTTCCGGATCTGGTGGCGGCCGGATCGCGGTCGGCGACGATGCCGGATCTGCCTCGCGCGCTAAGCAGAGTCGACCCGAACGTGCACCTGCGTCTGTGTCGCGCGCGGTACCAGGAGACGATCCTCCGAGTGATCGGAGAGGCGCGCAGCGACCCGCATCTGGCCGACCGGGACGACATCCTGGCGCTGATGTTGCAGAGCACCTACGACGACGGCAGCGTGATGACGGACGACGAGATCGCCGACGAGCTGCTCACGCTCCTGGCGGCCGGTCACGAGACCACGGCGACCACTCTCGCGTGGCTGTTCGAACGGATTCAACGCCATCGGCCGATCCTCGACGACCTGGCGGTCGAAGCTCAAGGCGACGGCGACGAACTCCGTCACGCGGTGATCCTGGAGACGCAGCGGTCGCGACCGGTCATCGACTTTGCGGGACGCCACGTCGTCGCCGACGATCTGGAGGTCGGACCGTGGCGGATTCCGCGCGGACACAACGCCATGGTCGCGATCTCGCTGCTGCACGACGACAGCGACCAGTTCCGCGACCCCGAGCGTTTCGACCCGTACCGGTTCGTCGGGAGCACGCCGTCCGCTGCCTGGCTGCCGTTCGGCGGCGGCACACGACGGTGCATCGGTGCGGCGTTCGCGACGATGGAGATGGATGTGGTCGTGCGGACTGTCTTGCGTGAGTTCCGCATCGAGCCGTCGACCGCGAGGGCCGAGGGGCTGCATTCGCGCGGTGTCGCGTTCGCGCCGCGGTTCGGCGGTCGGATGGCTGTCCGACGGCGCTGAGCACAGCGGCAGTAGTGGGGGTCAGAATCCGCCAGTGGTTGCGACCGAGCCGTCACGCAACAGTCCGACCGTGAACGTCGACCCGGCCGCCACCGAGACGACGTCTCGCCACTGTCCGACGTCGCATTGATGTTGTTCGTCGGCGCCGGCGGCCACGACCGTTCGATCGTCGAGTAGTGCGATCGTGTGGTGGCTGCCCGCGGTCACACCGACGACGTTCGTCCATTCGGAGACTTCGCACGCAGGGCCGCGGCCTGCCGCGACGACGGTTCCGTCGCGTCGGAGCCCGACACTGTGCACGGACCCGGCCGCCACCGAGACGACGTCTCGCCACTGTCCGACGTCGCATTGTCGCCTGGTGCTGTTTCCGGTGGCGCGAACGGATCCGTCGGCGAGAAGTCCGACCGAGTGCCAGTCGCCGCACGCGACGGCGAGGACGCCACGCCAGTCGTCAACGGCGCACTGCTGTTCGCGGTTGCGCCCCGCGGCTAGAGCGGTCCCGTCGGCGCAGACGCCGATAGTCCGCCGCCAACCCGCCGCGATCGCCACCACGTCTGTCCAGTGGGCCACGTCGCACTGGCCGTCGTCGTTCCATCCGGTCGCCACCACGGTTCCGTCGTCTCGGAGTCCGACGGTGTGCGAGCGGCCGGTGTTGCGCGCAGCGTGGACGGCGCCTGCCGCGATCGCGACGACGTCGGTCCAGTCGCCGACAGCGCATTCGCCCGCGCGGCCGTCGCCCACTGCGGTGACGGTACCGTCAGGACGGAGCCCGACCCAGTGTCGTCGGCCAGCCGCGAGCGCGGCGAACGCGCTCATCCGCCGTGTTGGACGAGCCAGTCGAGGAGCGGCCGTGTCTGTCTCCAGTGTGCGCGGATCTCGTCGACGAGATCGGGGGTGTGGATGATTCCCTCGAAGCCGTAGTCGCGGTTGGCGATCAATGATCGGTGTCGGAGGAGTTCGATTCGTGGGTGGTCTTTCGCCCACCCACGAGGTGCGGTCTTGAGCCGGTCGCCGTCGATCTCCCAGCCTCGTCGCTGAAGTCCGTCAACGAGCTTCTCGAGCTCGGCGCCGTGCAGGTCGTCGTCGATGGCGCGGCGCAGGAAGGCCAGGCGTTCAGGTTCGGCGTGATAGAAGCCTGCCCCGACGCGGACCCCGGGGGCGCCGATCTGGACGTAGTAGCCGGTTGCCGGGGCGACGGCGACGAAGGCGCCCTGGTGGGTCTTGTACGGTGTCTTGTCCTTCGAGAATCGCACGTCACGGTACGGGCGGAAGATCTTCGCGTCGCCGAACTCGTCGGCCAACTCGGCGGTGAGAGCGGTCATCGGCGCGGCGACGGCATCGCGGTAGACGTCGCGGTGCGCGTCCCAGAAGACTCTGCTGTTGTCGATCTCGAGGTCGTCGTAGAAGTCGAGGGCCGCTTCGGGGAATCCAGTGAAGCTCATGGGTCGAGAATATCGACCGGGCGTACTACGAGCTGGACACCGGGTTCAGCAGCTTCGCGGCAGGCCCACATTCGACCCGCGCGCCGCCGATCAGAACAGTGAATGGTGCAGAAGCGATGGCCACTGCGCCAGATCGGCAGGAGTGCGGGCAACGGTCAGCGATGCGTTCGGCAGTGTCTCGACGAGTGCCTGTGCGGTCGAGAGGGGATGAGCGGGGTCGTCGATCCAGGCGAGGATCGTCGTGGGCACAGCGATCGCGGTGATGTCGTCGAGCGGTGGCAGGTCGCTGAGCGCGGCGCCCCGCAGTACTGAGGGGAGCAGCGATTCGGCGACAGCGGGCAGGGTCGGCGGTGCGTCCGCCGACGCCGGAGGGTGTGGGCTGTCGGCTCCCGAGGCGACGAACGCCGCGAGCCCCTCCTGCTCGACGATGTCGGCTGACCGTCGATACTCCTCGGCCTTGGCACCTCGGGTGGCCCATGCCGTCGCGGGAACCATCAGTGTGAGGCTCGAGAATCTTTCGGGTTCGCGGACTGCCGCATGCAGCAGGGTGCCGGCGCCCATCGACGGCCCGACTCCGTGGACCCGCTCGCCGGGGAACCAGTGGTCGAGGAGCCGCAGGAGGTCGTCGGCGAGATTCGTCCACCGATAGTCGTCGGGCGCCGCGGCACCGGTCGACTCGCCGTGGCCGCGCGCGTCGTACCGCAGCAGGCGTGTCCCGGACAGGCCGCGACCGAGGTCCATGCCGAGCACACGGTCACGTGACCGGCTCGACGTCAGGCCGTGCAATTGGACGACGGCCCGTCCACCTTCGTCGCTGAACTGGGTCGCGATCCGGGCTCCGGGAACGTCGAACGTGGGCACGGGTCTCTCCTGGAGTTGCGGCGATCGGGATGGGGCGTAGCGTACACCGGCATGCGTCTGGACAACGTCGGCCACCTGCGACTGCCGTTCGGCAGGCTGTGGGGGTACGACGTGCGTGTCGGCGACCGCGGCACCGAGCAGCCGGTCTCGTTCGACCAGCGGCGACACGTCGGAGCGGGGGATCGGCCAGGTTCGTGGATGGCGCTCTCGTTCCGCCTCGACGGGCCGGTGGACCGTGGGGTTCTCGCGTCGGCGTGGCTCGCCGTGATCGATCGCCACGACACGCTGCGGACGGTGTTCGCTCCGGGCGACGACGGACCGCGGCTGTTCGAGGTCGACATCGCTCCGGGCGGCTGGGTCGAGCACCCGATCGGGCCGGGGCAGGCGGTCAACGAGGCTCTCCGCGACGTCCTCGACACCGCGTGCTCGCCGTACGTTTCGCCGTCGCACCGCTTGTGCGTATTGGAGACGGCGACGTCGTCGACTGTCGTCGTCGCGGCCGACCATTCGCACGTGGACATGTGGTCGATGCTCGTCGTCGCCCGAGATCTGCTCGCCGGAATCACCGCGGGCGGGCGCCCGTCGCTGCCGGCCGCTGCTGCGTTCGTCGATCACACGCGTGCGCTCGCGGAGCGCCCGACGGCTCCCTCCGACGTGCACCGCCGGTGGGAGGAGATCCTGACAGCCGGCGGCGGTGTGATGCCTCGATTCCCGCTGCAGTTGGGGCCAGCCGAGCCTCAACCCGAGCGCGTCGAAGTGCGTGACGTGTTCGACGTCGACCAAAGTGCGACGTTCTCCGCGCAGGCGCGTGCCGACGGAGTGTCGACGTTGTCGCTCGCGGTGTCGGTGATGACCGCGGTGACCCGTGACCTCGCGGACGCCCCGCTGCGCGCCGTGTTTCCGGTGCACAGCCGATACGAGGACACCTGGCACGAGTCGGTCGGCTGGTTCATCACGAACTCGGTGCTCGAATCGGCCGACCCGGATCCGGCGGCGAGCGCCGACGCCATCCGCGAGGCGGTGCGCCTCGGTTCGTGGCCGCTGCGCGACGTGTTGGACGCGTGGGGTGGCGACATGCCGGAGAAAGCAGGCATGTTCGCGATCTCATGGCTCGACCTCCGGCGTCTCCCGGTACAGATCGACTCGCACACGATCGACGCGCAGTACGTCGGAGCGGTCATCCGCACCGATGGCGTCATGCTGTGGTTCATCCTCGACGACGCTGGCCTGCATCTGCGATGCCGATACCCGGACACCGTCGACGCTCGCCGCAATGTGGGTGGCTGGCTCGACGTCCTCGTCGAACGAATGCGGTCGCTGGCAGCCTCATCGTGATCACCCGGCGGCTCTGAGCGTCGCCAGGATCTCCCCGCGATGTCACGTACCTACACCGTTCAGGCGCCACGACCGCCGATAGCCCGATGCTCGCCCCCTGCGGTGTAGGTTTCGCTGCCGCAGCACCCGTACGCCCCAGGTCGATGTGAGTCGTCCATCGGTTTCCACGTGAACCAGGTAACACGCGAGATACACGACGAGAGTAGATTCACTCCCGCTGCACAACGCATACCCAGGGAGGAACGCCGGTGACGTCTACACCGCAGAGCGCCGACAAGATCGACGACACGAGCGTCGACGAGGGCTACCAGAGAGGCCTCACGTCCGGCACCGTGCAGATGATCGCCATCGGCGGAGCCATCGGCACCGGCCTGTTCTACGGGGCGGGCGGCGCGATCGAGAAGGCAGGCCCGGCGCTGATCCTGGCGTACGCCCTCGCAGGTCTCGCGATCTTCATCGTGATGCGATCCCTCGGTGACCTCCTGCTCTACCGCCCGATCTCCGGCGGCATCAGCGAGTACGCCGACGAGTTCCTCGGTCGGTTCATGGGCTTCAGCCAGGGCTGGACGTACTGGGCAGTGTGGGTCACCACCTGCATGGCCGAAATCACGGTGGCCGGCAAGTACATCAACTACTGGTGGCCGGCGATCCCGGTATGGGTGACCGCACTCGTCGCGCTCATCGTGCTGTTCGGCGCGAACCTGATCTCCGTCGGACTGTTCGGTCGCGCCGAATTCTGGTTCTCGGCGATCAAGGTGACCGCCATCCTCGGCATGATCATCATCGGCATCGGCGTGCTGCTCCCGATCTCCGGGCTGGGGCCGGACGTCGGACCGTCGGTGACGAATCTGTGGAGCGACGGCGGCTTCTTCGCAACCGGATTCACCAACGCGCTGCTCAGCCTGCAGATCGTCATGTTCGCCTACGTCGGTGTCGAACTCGTCGGCGTCACCGCGGGTGAGGCGCAGAATCCGCGCGTCACCCTCCGCCGCGCCATCAACTCGGTCCCGTTTCGCATCGGCATCTTCTACGTCGGTTCGCTCCTTGTCATCCTGTCGGTCCGTAGCTGGAAGGACTTTCACGAGGGCACCAGCCCGTTCGTCGCTGTGTTCCAATACATCGGCATCCCGGGCGCGGCGGGCATCATCAACTTCATCCTGCTCACCGCAGCGTTGTCCTCGTGCAACTCGGGCATCTACTCGACCGGACGCATGGTGCGATCGCTGTCGCAGCGCGGCGACGCACCGAGCGCCCTCGCCAACTTGTCGAGCCGTCAAGTACCGGTCACCGGCATCGTGCTCAGCGCCGTCGTCATGGTGATCGGCGTGGTCGTCAACGTGATCGACCCGGATCACGCGTTCACCTACATCACGTCCGTGTCGACGGTCGGAATCGTCGTCGTGTGGGCGACGATCATCGTGTGTCAGATGCGGTACCGGTTCAAGGTCCGTTCCGGGGATCTGCCCGACTCCGGCTATCCCGTCCCGGGCGGCATGGTCAGCTCCACGGTCGCGCTCGCGTTCCTCGGCATGGTCGTCGTGCTGTTGTTCTTCAACCAGGACGGCCGGATCGCCCTCGTCGTCGGCGCCATCTGGTTCATCATCGTGACGGCCTGCTACTTCGGGTGGACGGGCGGCCGACGTCGACAGGTCAGGCGCTCCGGAACGCCCGCCGTGATGCGCTGACTGTCGGCCACCATGGATTGGAGCATCCCGCGGTCGTCGGCGGGAGTCCTCGTCTTGCTGGGCCTCGCCCGAGACGCCGGGCTGTCCGATGAGCAGACGCTCGCCGGCACCGGGCTCGACGTCGATGTCGTGACGAGACCCGACTCGGAAGTTCAGCTCCGACAGGAACTCGTCGTCGTCGGCAACCTCGTCGACGTGCTCGGCGACCGCACCGGCGTCGGCGTGCGGGCGGGTGCTCGCTACCAGCTGACGACGTACGGGATCTTCGGGTTCGCGCTGATCAGCAGCCCGACTCTGCGGAGCGCCGTGGAGGTCGGGCTGCGCTACTTCGACCTGGCGTTCGCGTTCTCGCGCATCGAGCCACGCGACGTCGACGACCGGTTCGAGCTGGTGTTCACCGCCCCGGACGTGCCGGCGGCTGTGCGACGATTCGTCGTTGAACGGGACCTCGCCGCAGTGCGCACGATCGCGCGCGACCTCGTCGCCGACGCGGATCGTCCGCTCGAGATCCAGTTCGCCTTCGACGAACCCGACCACATCGAGCCGTACATCGAGGTGTTCGACGCGCGTCCCGTGTTCGGGGGCGACGAGACGCTGCTGCGTCTGCCGCGAGAGGTCATCGACGAGCCGTTGCCGCGCGCCGATGCGCAGGCGGCGGCGTTCGCACAGGCGCAGTGCCGCGACCTGCTGCGCACGCGGGCGGCACGGTCGGGTCTGGCGGCACGGGTCCAAGATCTGCTGACGACCGACCCGGCGAAACCGCCGACCGCAGACGAGGCGGCGCGCGCTCTCGCGATGAGCACCCGGACGTTGCGTCACCGGCTGGCGGCCGAGGGCTCCTCGTATCGCGGTCTGCTGCAGGAGATGCGCTCTCGACTCGCCGAGGAGATGTTGGTGAGCGGCCGACTCACCGTCACCGAGACCGCGCAGCGGCTGGGCTATGTCGAGGTGTCGAGCTTCTCGCAGGCCTTCCACCGCTGGCACGGCTGCGGTCCCGCCGAGTACGTGCGGCGTCGCACCGGCCGCTGAGGGGTTGCCGAAACGAGTAACTCTTGCGCCGTCGTGCACCTGCCGATCGCGCGGCCGCGGTTATACCGTGAGGGCATGACAGCAGATACGCGCCCGACGATCGCCATCATCGGCACCGGATTCGGCGGCATCGGGATGGCCGCACAGCTCACCCAGGCCGGCTACGACGACTTCGTCATCTTCGAGAAGGCCGACGACGTCGGGGGAGTGTGGCGCGACAACGAGTATCCGGGAGCCGAATGCGATGTGCCGTCGCACCTGTACTCGTTCTCGTTCGCGCCGAAACCCGACTGGTCACGGAGGTTCGCGGGCCAGCAGGAGATCTTCGGATACTTGAACGAGTGCGCCGACCGTTTCGATCTCCGCCGAAACATCCGGTTCGGCACCGAGGTCCTCACCGCGACGTTCGACGAGTCGGCAGGCGAATGGGTACTCGAGCTGAACGGCGAGCAGACACATCGCGCGCAGATACTGATCGCAGCGACCGGCCAGCTGAGTCGTCCCGCCTACCCGCGGATCGACGGCATCGACAGCTTCTCCGGGACGATGTTCCATTCGGCGACGTGGGACCACGACTACGAGTTCGAAGGCAAGAGGGTCGCGGTGATCGGGACCGGCGCGTCCGCCATCCAGTTCGTCCCGCACATCGCTCATCGCGCTGCGGGGCTGGAACTGTTCCAGCGGCACGCGCCGCACGTCATCGACAAACCCGATTACCCGTACCGGCAGAGCGTGATCGCGGCGTTCAAACGATTCCCGACACTGCTGAAGGCGTCGCGTCTCGCGACGTACGCGTGGTTGGAGCCGCGTGGGCTGGGGTTCAACGGCTCCAAGTCGGGCCGGTTGTTGATCAGCGTCTTCGAGAAGCGGTATCTGAAGTCGTTGAAGAAGCAGATCGCCGACCCGGAGCTGCGTCGCAAGGTGACTCCGACCGATCCGATGGGGTGCAAGCGGATCCTCATGTCGAACGACTACTACCCGGCTCTCGTCCGCGAGCACGTCGACGTCGTCACGGACGGTATCGAGCGCATCGAACCCAGCGGTGTGGTGACCGTCGACGGAAAGCTGCACGAGGTAGACGCCATCGTCCTGGGCACGGGGTTCGCGGCCACCGAATTCCTGGCGCCGATGACGGTGACCGGGCTCGGCGGCGAAGACTTGAACGAGGCGTGGCGCGACGGCGCTCAGGCGTACCTGGGCATCGCGGTCGCCGGGTTCCCGAGCTTCTTCATGCTGTACGGGCCCAACACGAACCTGTCGCACAACTCGATCGTCTACATGCTCGAATCGCAGTTCGCGTACATCGTCGACGCGGTGCGGGAGATCGATCGCAGCGCAGGCCGGTGGCTCACCGTCCGGCAAGACGTGGAGGACGCCTACAACGCCGACATCCAGGCACAGCTCGGTACGACGGTCTGGGCGACGGGATGCGACGGCTGGTACACGACGGCGTCCGGCAAGAATACCCAGAACTGGCCGGGGTTCACCTTCAAATATCGTTCGGCGACACGCGAATTCGACCCGAACGCCTATGCGGCGCCAGGGGCGACGCACGCGTAGACCGGGCGATGACGAAGAACGCGGTCGGTGGGCCCGGGGAAACTCGGGCGCACCGACCGCGTTGTTTCGCGTTCAGTTCCTCCAGGTGAAGTGACCCCTCCCGGTCACTTGACCTCTGAACGCATTATTCGGTTGACACCGAAGAACAAGGGGATCGCGAACCAGATGACGCAGCCGGACAGGAAGTGCGCCCAGTCCGAGCCCGACGGCGAGGACGCCAGCATCGGGAGGCGGATCCAGTCGATCAGGTGGTCGTTGATCCAGGGCACGACGGCGCCGATGATCTCCAGCACCGTCGGGATGACGAAGTAGGCGACGATCGCGGCGGGCGTGTTCAAAAGCAGTGCGGCGAACGCGAATCCGACGAGTACGCCGACCAGTATGTTGAGCAGTCCGGAGACCAGTGCGCTTCCCGAGATCGACCACTCGCCGCCGTCGGAGTAGATCAGCCCGCCGACGAGATTGCACAGTGCGCCGAGCGCGAGCGCGATCACGACGGCCGCGATCGAGGCGATGATCGAGACGGTCAGCTTGGCGACGATGACCCGTTCGCGCCGCGGCTCCATCGTGAACGTGGTGAGCGCGTTCCGTTGGCTCCACTCACTGGTCACCAGCAGGATCGCCATCACCGGCAGCAGGAATGCCATCGGAGCGGTCATCAGGTCGAACAGATTCGCGAAGGTGATGTTGCCGTCCGCGCTGGAGTCGGACGTGCCCGGACCGACGATCAGAACGACGACGCCGATGATCGCCGAGATCGCGGCGATGGACGCCGCCAACCAGAAGCTGGCGCGGGTGTCGACGAGTTTGCGGAGTTCGACCTTGATCAGTCGGCTCAACGGGATGCCGGGGCCGGTGAAGACGGCCGACGCGGGCTGTGTGGTCGCGGTCATCACTGGACTCCCTGTGGCTGTTCGCGCTGGTTCTGCTGGGTGAGCTGGAGGAACATCTCCTCCAGGCGGGCGCCGTCGCCGCCGCGCAGTTCGACGAGGTGGACCTGTGCGTCGAGTGCGATACGACCGACGACGTCGGGGGTCGCTTCGACGCGGAAACCGCCGCCGTCCACCGGATGGGCGGCCACCCCCGCGGCATGCAGGGACTGGCCGAGATAGTTGTTGTCGACGGCGCGGACCACCGAACCCGTGCCCGCGAGGAGTTCTTCCTTCGTGCCTTCGGCGACGATCCGTCCGTTGCCGATCACCACGAGGTCGTCGGCGATGATCTCGATCTCGTGTAGCAGATGTGAGGAGAGGAGGACGGCGCCGCCGCGGTCGGCATACCCACGCAGGAGTGTGCGCATCCAGTGGATGCCCGCCGGGTCGAGGCCGTTGGCCGGTTCGTCGAGCATCAGGACGCTGGGGTCGCCGAGGAGAGCGTTCGCGATGCCCAGGCGCTGCCGCATGCCGAGCGAGTAGTTGCGGACACGACGGCCGGCCTCCTGCGGGGTCAGGCTGACCATCGCGAGAGCGTCGTCGACGCGGGACGCGGGGACCCCCAACGTGGTCGCCGACAGACGGAGGATCTCGGCTCCGGTGCGGCCGGCGTGCTGTGCCGACGCGTCTAGCAGGACGCCGACGTGGGTCGCTGGATTGGGGATGTCGCGGTAGGCGACACCGTTGATGGTGGCGCTGCCCGATCCGGCGGGGGTCAGACCGGCGATGATGCGCATGGTCGTCGATTTGCCTGCGCCGTTCGGACCCAGGAATCCGGTCACCCGCCCCGGCTTGCAGGTGAACGAGACGTCGTCGACGGCGACGAAGTCGCCGTAGCGCTTCGTGAGGTTCTTGACTTCGATCATGACGTTAATACTCGTCGCCCCAGACTGGATTGTCATCAGTCTCGGGGACAGTTCCGCATCATCCGAAAGTATGAGATCGGTGTCGACCCCGGACGGAAGCAGTGTCGTGACCGACGCGACTAGCCTGTACCTCGTGCGTCCCGCCGACTACCAACCGACCCTCACCTGGTGGGGTCACACGTGGCGGATCATCGGCGTCGTGGCCGTGTCGGCCCTCGGCTGGGCGCCGCGCGTCGCGTACCAGTGGAGCGAGCACCGATGGTGGTTCGCCGTCGACCTCGCTCTCGGCGTGCTCGCACTGGCGATGGTGATGCGGTACCGGCGGACCCACCCGGTGCTCGTCGCGACGATCACCAACCTGATGACGGTGGTGTCGACGACGGCGGGCGGTCCGGCGGTCTTGGCTCTCGTGTCGTTGTCGACGCGCAGGCGGTGGAAGGAGATCGTCCCGCAGACGCTGCTGACGATCACGTGCATGCTGGCAGGCGAGCACGTGTTGCGGGCACCGGACGAAGCAGAGTTGACCGTCGTCGACGGGGCCCTGTTCGTCCTGATCGCCGCGCTCGTCGTCGCGTGGGGCATGTACATCGGTTCGCGCCGCGAACTGCTCGCCAGCTGGCGGGCGCGTGCACTGCTCAGCGAGGCCGAGCAGGCCGCACACGTTCGCGAAGCGCAGAGCGCGGAACGCGCCCGGATCGCTCGCGAGATGCATGACGTGCTCGCACACCGCATCTCGGCGGCAAGCATGTATGCGGGGGCGCTCGCGTTCCGGGACGATCTGTCGCCGGAAGAGGTGAAGGCGACGGCGCAGACGATCCAACAGACGTCGCACCAGGCGTTGACCGAACTGCGTGAGGTGCTCGGCGTGCTGCGGGACGGCCCGGGCGACGCCGACCCCGAACGCCCGCAGGCCACCGCAGCGCACGTGCGGGAATTGATCGAGCAGAATCGCCGGACGGGTATGCGGATCGACGTGCACTGGAGCCTTGGCGTGAACGGGGACCTCGACGTCGACGCCTTGCCCGCCGTGCTGGGGCGGACGGTCTACCGCTGCGTCCAAGAGTCGTTGACCAACGCCCGCAAACACGCGCCCGCCAGCCGGGTGCGCGTGTCGGTGAGCGGTGAGCCGGGCCGCGGCGTCGACATCCACGTGGAGAATCCGCTGTCGCTCGCCGCCGGCCAGACACCGCCCGAGTCGGGTTTCGGGCTCGTCGGTCTCGCCGAGCGTGTCGCTCTCGCGGGCGGCCGCCAAGTCCATCGGACGACGGGTGGTGGCACGTTCGTGCTCGCGGTGTGGTTACCGTGGCAGAAACAAACGGGGCTGGCCGAAGAATCGGGGCTTGCTGATGAATAGGGCGGTTGGATGAACAGCGGGGTCGGGGTGGACACACCGGGTGGGCCCGATGCGGACGCCGTGAGCCGGATCATGCTGGTCGACGACGATCCGCTCGTCCGGTCCGGCCTGCGGCTGCTCCTCGGCGGCGACCGTGGACTGGACGTCGTCGCTGAGGCAGGCCACGGCGCGGACGCGCTCGGCCAGCATGCGGCCGATCCCGTCGACCTCGTCCTGATGGACCTGCGGATGCCGGTGATGGACGGCATCGCGGCGACGGCAGAGTTCAAAGCGTTGGAGCGGGCGCCGTCGGTGATCGTGTTGACGACGTTCGACGCCGACGACTACGTCGTGCGCGCGCTCGCCGTCGGAGCGGACGGGTTCCTGTTGAAGGACACGCCGCCCGCCGACATCGTGGCGGCCGTCAAGAATGTCCTGAGCGGACAGCCCGCGTTGAGTCCGTCCGTCACAGCGGCGCTGATCAAGCAGGTCGTCGACTCGAACGGTGCGGGCCGCTCGCAGTCGGCCGAACGCGCGATCGCTGAGCTCACCGACCGCGAGCGCGAGGTGGCCACCTGCCTGGCCAAGGGGGCGTCGAACGCAGAGATCGCCGCCGAGCTGTACATGGGTGTGGCGACCGTGAAGGCGCACATCTCGCACATCTTCGCCAAGCTCGGTGCATCCAATCGCGTCCAGGTCGCGATCCTCATGCACGATGCGGGGCTCGTCTGACCGCAGCGAGACCGTAGACGAGGGTGCGGCAACAGCATCGAGGCTTCGCCATGCACTGCGTCGCCGACTACCGTGGAGTCTATGAAGACCGGTGATCGTGCCCCTGATTTCGCATTGCCCGACCAGAACGGGCAGACGCGCCGACTGTCCGAACTCCTCGCCGACGGCCCCGTCGCACTGTTCTTCTATCCCGCGGCGTTCACGCCGGGCTGCACCAAGGAGGCGTGCCACTTTCGGGATCTCGCGAGCGAGTTCACCCAGGCCGGAGTGCAGCGCGTCGGGATCAGCCGGGACGAGGTGTCCAAGCAGTCGGACTGGACCGCGAAGCATTCACTCGACTACCCGCTCCTGTCGGACGGCGACGGGAGCGTCGCCCACGCCTACGGCGTTCGACGCAGCGGGCTGCTCTCGTCGGTCATGCCTACCAAACGCACCACGTTCGCGATCGGAGCCGACGGCGTGATCGCCGACGTCATCGCGTCCGAGGTCAGCATGGCCGTCCATGCCGACCGCGCGTTGTCGGCGCTCGGAGCCTGAGCAACACGGGCACAGCCCGGTTCATGCTGCGACGGCGGGCCTCCCGGCGCGTTGCCGATCGGGATCGGGAACCGGGACGGCGGCGACGAGCGAGCGTGTGTAGTCGGTCGTCGGCGACGCGAAGACCGCGTCGGCGGCTCCGGTCTCGACGACGCGGCCGGACCGCAGGACCGTCACCCGGTCGGACACCTGGCGGACCACCGCCAGATCGTGGCTGATGAAGATTGCCGAGAATCCCAGCTCCGCCTGCAGGTCGGCGAACAGTTCGAGCACGTCGTAGCCGGTGATCGCGGCCGCGGTCCGCTTGAACTGCGGGGTCCACGGACCGCCGAGGTAGGCGAGGATCGATGATCTGACGTCGTTCGAGGTGAACGGCTTTCCGTTGTGGAACGTGACGCCTTCGCGCAGGTTCAGGGTGAGTGCGAGCCGGTTCGGCGCCAGCGTCCACGACGTCGCCAGCGACGGCTGCGGCTTCGACGATTCGGGCGGATACGTGATCAGCGTGTCGAACACGTTGGCGACCACATGACGGGTCGGCCCGCCTGCCCCGATCTGCAAGAATTTGGCGGGCGCGAGGTCGCCGATCACGCCGACGCGGAGTTCGCCGCCGCGCTGGACGGTGCCGGATCGGCTCGCCGAGCCCTGCTGCGCGTCGACGGCGCTGCGGCATGCGGTGAGCCCGACGACGGTGGCGAACGTCAGGACCAGTGCGCACACCGCGCGCAGACGTCTGGATCGGAACATGAGTTGGGGCCGCTTTCTCGATTCGAGTGGACAACAGCCGCCGGGGAGGTGAGCGACTGCTCTCGAATGATTCGCGACGGACGCGGATTTGTAATCACTTCCACTCACCGAGAATTGAATCTTTGTGCGTCCCGATGCCACGGGAGCATTCTTTCGATATGACTCAGGACATTCCCGATTACGCTCGCGGATATGACGTTCAGACTCGCGCCACCAGACACGGGCGCCCGGCGGCCGACCACGACGGAGTCAGCATCGTCGACGTGCTGCGCGACGGCAGCGCGGCATCCCCGCACACCGACCAGTGGACGGGTATCTCGGTGGGTCTCGACGCGAGGGGCCCGGTCGACCCGGAACTACGCCGGAGGCGAGGCGTGTTCCGCGCACCGTCGAGTCTCGTCGCCGTCTCCTATCGCCCGGGCGAGGTCAAGGTCCCGGCCGCCGTCCGGAAGGTCATCGACGAGCAGGCCGAAGATCTCGCGGATTGACCGACGCCACTTGAATTCATCGTGAATCTATCCCTGGTTGATGCGCATCGCCGCATGTTTGACTGACACCACCGAATCGGTAGCACCCGCTTTTTTTCAACGGAACGCGAAGCAGAGAGAATTCGGATCGACATTCTCCTGCCGCGCACCCGTCGAATACTCACTCCCGCAATCGGATAAACAGATCCTATTTCTGATGAAAGGCGTTACACAATGACCGTCACCGTCTCCAATTCCACCGACCGTGAGCTCGAGATCCAGTCCGTCTATGCGGACGCGGGAATCACCGTGGACAAGCTCGGCGAACACATCGGCGCGCGTATCGGCGGCGTGACGCTCGGCGGCGACGTGCCGTCGGACAAGATCGAGGCCATCCGGCTGGCTCTCGCCGTCAACAAGGCCATCGTGTTCACCGGTCAGAACCACCTGGACGACGAGAGCCAGTACGGGTTCGCGCAGTTGCTCGGCGACCCGACCCTGCCGCATCCGACCGTCACGTCCAGGGGTGACCAGCTGTTGACGATCGAAGGTGCGGCGAACAGCTGGCACACCGACGTGTCCTTCGTCGACCGCGTCCCGAAGGCGTCGATCCTGCGCGCGGTCAACCTGCCGACCTGGGGCGGCGCCACCACCTGGGCGTCCACGACGGCCGCATACGCCCAGCTGCCCGACAGCTTGAAGGCGTTCGTGGACAACTTGTGGGCCAAGCACACCAACTTCTACGACTACGTGACCAACGATGTCGACATCGACGACACGCAGGTCGAACGTCGCGTCGTTCACTACGAGGAGTTCACGAGCAAGGAGTACCAGACCATCCATCCGGTGGTCCGCGTCCACCCGGAGACCGGTGAGAAGACGCTGCTCCTCGGCCACTTCGTCAAGGAGTTCATCGGACTCAAGCCCGCCGAGTTCAGCGCCGTCTACCAGCTTCTGCAGAATCGGATCATCAAGCTGGAGAACACATTCCGATGGAGCTGGAGCCTCGGCGACGTCGCTATTTGGGACAATCGTGCCACCCAGCACTACGGTATCGCGGACTTCGGCGCGCAAGACCGCAAGCTGCACCGCATCACCCTCGCCGGCGATGTTCCGGTGAACGCCGACGGTCGCACCGGAGAGATCCTCACCGGCGACGCCTCGCACTACTCCGTGATCGAGGAGCCGAAGCGCCTGGCGCCGTTCGCCGACTGAATCGGCCTGCGAGCCGGTCAGTCTCGACTCAGCGAGTACCAGACAGGTCCGGTCAGCAGCCAGATCACGGTGATCGTGCCCAAGACGCCTAGGCCGCCGACCAGGGCTTCGCGTTGCGCGGGGTCGGCGACAGTGACACCGAGGAGGCCGGTGATCGCGGCGGCGATGCCGACGGCCCCGAGCCACCGCCCGAAATCGGCCCACTCGTAGCGTCGTCGTTCGGGGCCGGATGCCGGGGCCTTACGGGGTGCCGGACCGTCCGCGAAGCGATGGGCGAACCGGGCATCGGCCCACGCGATCATCCGATGGCCGAACATGACGGTGCAGCCGAGATAGATCGGGGCCAGGCGGTGCGCGAAACCGACGTCGCCGCCTTGCGCCAGGTCGATCGTCACGGCGACGAGCAACACCAGGTCGATAAGGGGTACACACGCGAGGACGATCATCGACGGACGCGGCAGCCGCGCGAGGTAACGCAAGGCCAAGCCGCCGACGACGAACACCCAGAATCCGATCTCGCACGCGGCGATCGTGACGAGGACGGGGTCGGTGAGTTCATTCATGGCTTCAGCGTTCCCCCGGATCACCTCCTGCACATCAGTCGGCCGACGCGCGCGGGGTCCGACTTTCGGGGGACCCGACCAAGTACGCCAGTGTGCTGTAGTTGAGGACGATGAAGTCTCACCTGGGCGAATCAGACCTGTTGCGGCCGACGAACCTCACCGCCGTCGGCACGTTCGCCGTCGGGCTTCTGCTGTGGGCGTGTGGCGCGTTCACGTTCTTCTCCGACCACGACGTCTATCCCTGGTACGTGAAACTTCTGCTGCTCACGGCGGCTCTCGGCATCGCGCTCGCCGCGCGAGAACGACCGGCGCTCGCGTTCGGCGTGATGTGCGCGCTGCTCGCCGTCGACGCGGTCTGGGGGCCGTCGCTGCCGTTGTGGATCGCGATGTCGGACATCGTGTTCTTGTGTGCGGTGCGAGGCACGCACACCGTGCAGCGCGTCGTGATCGCGGTGTGCACAATCCTGACACTCGGGCTCGCCGTCGTCGGCGCGCTGGCAGGCGGCGTGCGGGTCGGCGTTCTCGTCGGACTGATCGGCATCGCCTTCCTGCTGTCGCCGATCACATACGCCCGGGCGGTGACCGCAGCGCGGCGTGCGTCCGAGGCAGAGAAGACGGCAGCGGTTTCGCGAGCCGACGCCGAACGGATCGAAGCCGTGTCCGATGAGCGACGCCGCCTCTCACGCGACCTGCACGACACGGTTGCCGGGCACGTATCAGCCATCGCGATCCTGTCCGAAGCGGTGCGAGGCTCTGACGAGCCGTCTGCCATCGTCGACTCGATACGTCGGAACAGTCTGGCCGCGCTCGGTGAACTCCGCACGATGATCGACGTCCTCGCGGCTGACGGCGACGAGAGGACCACCGTCCGCTGGGCTTCGCTCGAACCGCTGATCGCCGCGGCCGACGCCGTCGGATCGACGGTCACCGTGGACGGCGACCTCGCTGACCTGCCGCACCACGTTGAAGCCGTGCTCACCCGGATCGCGGGGGAAGCGATCGCCAACGCGACGCGACACGCGCCCGGACACGCGGTGAGCGTCGTCGTCGCCGACCTCGCCGACCTCGCCGACCGGGTCCGGTTGACGGTGCGTAACGAGATGCCGACAGAAGCACCGGACGCTGGGGCGGGCCGAGGGGTCGTGAACATGCGGGTTCGGGCCGAGAGCATCGGCGGCCGAGCCGACGCCGGACCCGACGGGGGACACTGGGTCGTGACCGCGGAGGTGCCACGATGAACGACCAGCGACCGGCGATGACCGGCGCGCGACGAGTACGTGTGGTGCTGGCCGACGACCATGCGGCGGTCCGCGAAGGCCTCCGGATGGTGTTGGAGGCGTCCGGCCGGATCAGTGTCGTCGGGGAGGCCGCGGACGGCGCAGCCGCGATCCGCACTGCGACGCAGGTACGTCCAGACGTCATCCTGATGGACGTCCGGATGCCCCAGGTGGACGGGATCGCCGCGACGGAGACGATCACCGCCTCGACCGGCGTGCGCGTTCTGGTGCTGACGACGTTCGGTGTCGACGACTACGTACTCGGCGCGCTCGCCGCGGGTGCGTCCGGGTTCCTGCTGAAGACGGCGTCGGGCGCCGAACTCGTCGACGGGACCCTACGTGTCGCGGCAGGCGACGCAATCCTCGACCCGGAGGTCACGCGGGTCGTCGTCGACGCCATGCGCGGACGGTCCGCGACCGCCGCCGCCGACTTGTCCGCACTCACCGAGCGCGAGCGTGACGTCCTCGCCGGGATCGGGTCCGGACTGTCGAACATGCAGATCGCGCGGCGACTCGAGATCGGGGAGTCGACCGTGAAAACCCATGTGTCCCGGGTGCTGATGAAACTCGACGCGCCGTCACGGGTGCAGGCGGCGGTGATCGCCGTTCAGGCGGGACTCGTCTGAGACGGGCCGGACTGGTCTTGGGGCGGTCCCGTCACCGCGAGGGTCGAATAGAAGGCGAGCATCGACGACGACGCCGCGAAGTTGAGGCCGATGTCGCGGGCACGAACATGGGAGCCGACCGCGAGGACGAAGTAGATCGTCAACATGGCGCTGGTGAGGCGGGCGAGGCCTGGAAACCTGGGCGCGGCGGCGAGTCCGACCGCCGACGCCGCCTTGACCACCGGGAAGATCCAGCGGTGCTCGGAGGGGAAGTCGACGGAGTCGAGACAGCGGGCGACGTAGGGGATCGGGCCGATGCAGGCTGCGGCGTCTGCGGCCTGACCGGCAGCGGCGACCTGGTAGACGACGGGATCGCGGAGCAGTTGTCTCGGGTGGCTCATATACTGACGGTAGGTCCGCGCACGCCGAGTTACAAGGTGATCGTCGCCTCGGCCACCATGGTGACCGAATCCACCACATCAGGCCCTTCACCTGGGGCGCGGCCGTGGGTACTCTCGACGGCGTGGCCGCGTCTGCGGCCCCGGACGAGCCCGCCGTACCCGGTCCGCGACAAGACGGTGGAGACGGGAATCGTCATGTCATGGATCGTACTGGTGATCTCAGGTCTCTTCGAAGCCGTGTGGGCCACCGCGCTCGGCAGATCCGAAGGGTTGCACCGACTCTCGCCGACCATCGTGTTCTTCGTCGCGCTCGTCGTCAGCATGGCTGGACTCGCCTACGCGATGCGCGACCTTCCGACGGGTACGGCCTACG
This sequence comes from Gordonia liuliyuniae, assembly GCF_021739025.1. GTDB lineage: Bacteria > Actinomycetota > Actinomycetes > Mycobacteriales > Mycobacteriaceae > Gordonia > Gordonia liuliyuniae. The sequence goes on from NZ_JAKKOT010000003.1 coordinate 823,524, forward strand.
CGATCTGGGTCGGCATCGGTGCGACCGCGACGGTCGTCTACGCGATGGCCACCGGCACCGAGGCCGCGAGTCTGGCGAAGATCGTCTGCATCATCGCGATCGTCGGCGGAGTCATCGGACTCAAACTCGCTGCGTGAGGCTCGGGCGATTGTGCTGACCGACGCCGAAGGGCCGGGACCGCAGCGCGGTCCCGGCCCTTCGGCGTCGGTGAGTCAGCGCCCCGACAGCTTGTCCTTGACGGAGTCGATACCGCCCTTCACCTTGTCGGCGGCCTCGGTGATCTTCTCGCGGGCGCCCGCGAGGCCCTGATCGGCCTGTCCCTCTTGCTTGAGGTCGTCATCGTTGGTGGCCGCACCCGCGGCCTCCTTGGCGCGACCCTTGAGGTCGTCTGCCTTGTTCTGAGCGTCGTCTGCGATTCCCATGTGATGCCCCTCCGCTAATCGAACACGACCGGACGGTGGATCCCCGCTCGGCGTCGTCTGTCAAGACGACACTGTCCACGGTACTGGTCTCAGGAGAACGGCGTCGGGACCGAAGCCGCCCGGCAGGTGTCGGCGATCAGAAATCGGGTGTCAGAAGTCCCCGTGGGATCGCCGCAACGTGCGGATGGCGTCCACCAGCGCGCGTGACTGCGCGGGCGGCAGACCGATGTCGGCGAACACCGTGTTCAACGCGGCGGTCGCCTCCTCGACGAGGTCGCGTCCCGAGTCGGTGATCGCGACCAGCGTCGTGCGCCCGTCGGTCGGGTGCGGTCGGCGTTGCACGAGGCCCGCGTCGACGAGACGTGCGACGGCGTTCGTCGCGGACGATACGTGGACCTGCAGCCGGTCGCTGGCCTTCGAGATCGGCAGCGCACCGGACCGGCTGAACGCCAGGAGTCGCAGGAGTTCAAAGCGGGCGAACGTCAACCCGAAAGGTTTCAGTTCCGATTCCACACGAGCCAGCATGATCTGGTGCGCGCGCATCACCGAGGTGACGGCTTCCATCCCGTCGGCGATCTCGCCGCCCCAGCCCGCGTCCTCCCAGTGGGAGCGGGCCAATGCGATCGGATCGGTCACCTCACGCACTGGCCCCTCCTCTACTGCGACGTTCACTCCTGCGCCGAACTACTACTGCGGCGAATCACTACTGCGGCGAATCACTTCAGGGTGTCGATTATGGCACTGAAGTCGAGGTGCCCGTTCTCCGCGGCGAACGCCGAATAGAGTTCGGCGGCGTGTGTGCCGAGCGGTGCCGACGAGCCAGCTGTCGACACGGCGGCCATCGCGAGGCCGAGGTCCTTGTTCATCAACGCGGTCGCGAAGCCGGGCTTGTAATCGTTCTCCGACGGTGCGGTCGGGACCGGGCCGGGAACCGGGCAGTTGGTGTGCAGCGCCCAGCAGTTTCCGGTCGCGCCGGTCACCACGTCGTACAGTGCCTGATCGGCGAGGCCGAGCTTCTCCGCGAGGACGAACGCCTCGCCGACCGCGATCTGCTGGACGGCCAGGATCATGTTGTTGCACAGTTTCGCAGCCTGACCGTTGCCCGTGCCTCCGCACGGCACGACCTTGCCCGCCATCGGAGCGAGGACCGGTTGTGCAGCTGAGACCGACTCGTCGTCGCCACCGACCATGAACGCCAACGTGCCAGCCGTCGCGCCCTTCACACCGCCGGACACCGGCGCGTCCACCTGCAACATGCCCGCCGCGCTCGCCTGAGCGTTCACCTCGCGCGCGTCTTCCACGGAGATGGTCGACGAGTCGATGAACAGCGTGCCCTGGGCGGCGTGGTCGAGCACCGACGCGTAGACGCTCTTCACAATCGCGCCGCTCGGCAGCATCGTGATGACGGCGTCCGCGCCGACGACAGCAGTCTCAGCGTTCTCCACCGAGGTGACACCGTGCTCGACGGCCGCGGCGACGGCGTCGGCCGACAAATCGAAACCGACGACCTCGTGGCCGGCGGAGATCAGGTTCGCGGCCATCGGCCCACCCATGTTGCCCAGTCCGACGAATGCGATCTTCATCGCGTTTTCCTTTCATTCCTGACGCGGGCGGCTTCGGCACGGCCGATCACCATCCGCATGATCTCGTTGGTTCCTTCCAGGATGCGGTTCACCCGCAGGTCGCGGACGATCTTCTCCACACCGGTCTCGTGGAGATATCCGTATCCACCGTGAAGCTGCAATGCCTGATCGGCGACGGTGAAGCATGCTTCGGTGACGAACCGCTTGGCCATCGCGCACAGCTCCACCTTGTCGGGGTCGCCCGCGTCGAGTGCGTCGGCGGCACGCCACAGCATGAGACGCGACGCCTCGAGGTTCATCGCCATGTCGGCGATGGTCGCGCGGATCGTCGGCTCGTCGATCAACGGTGCGCCGAACGCCGCACGGTCCGCGGTGTATGCGAGCGCCGCGTCATAGGCGGCCTGAGCGCCGCCCAGCGAGCACGCCGCGATGTTGAGGCGGCCGCCGTTGAGCCCGTTCATCGCGATCGAGAAGCCGGTGCCTTCGCCGTCGGTGCCACCGAGCATCGCGTCGGCGCCGATTCGGGCGTCGTCGAAGATCACCTGGGCGGTTGGCTGGTTATGCCAGCCCATCTTCGCTTCGGCCGGTCCGAACGACACCCCGGGCGTCTGGGCGGGGACGATGAACGTGGAGATGCCGCGCGGTCCGGCGTCGCCGGTCCGCGCCATCACGATGTAGACGTCGCTGACGCCGCCGCCGGAGATGAACTGCTTGCTGCCGCGCAGGACGAACTCGTCGCCGTCGCGTCGCGCCGACGTCGAGAGGGCCGCCGCGTCCGAACCAGCGCCCGGTTCGGTGAGGCAGTAGCTGGCGATCGCGTCCATCGACGCCATTCGCGGCACCCACTCGTTGCGCTGGTCTTGCGTGCCGTACGTGTCGACCATCCAGGTGCACATGTTGTGGATCGACAGGAACGCCGCGGTCACCGGGTCGGCTTTGGACAACTCCTCGAAGATCCGGACGCCGTCTATGCGTCGCAGACCGGAGCCGCCGACGTCGTCGCGGGTGTAGATGGCGGCCATGCCGAGCGATGCGGCTTCGACCATCTCCTCGACGGGGAAGTGCTTGGTCGCGTCCCACTCCAAGGAGTTCGGGGCCAGGCGTTTGCGGGCGAAGTCGCGTGCGGTCTCGACGACGAGTAGGTCGTCGTCGGTCAGAACTGGATAGGGCATGCCGCAAGGATAAACTTGGAAGTCCAACTAAATCAATAGGTTGGACGTCCAAGTTTATTGTCGGCCGACGGCGCAGTCCTCGGTCACCTTCCGGTCCACTGGGGCGGGCGCTTCTGCACGAACGCCATGATCCCCTCGGTGGTGTCCGGGCTGACCAGAATCTCGTCGAGAACACCGAGGCTGTCCCGAACGGCCGTCACCGTGTCGGGCGTGGCGTCGGCGGCGGCCATGGTCGAGATCGATGCGCGAACGGCCGCGGGGGAGGCTGCGAGCATCTCCTCTGCGACGCCGCGGGCGGTGGCCATGACGTCTCCCTTCGGAGCGATCCGGGACACGAGTCCGTGCGCGAGAGCCTCGTCCGCGTCGAGTCGACGGCCAGTCAGGATCATGTCGCGAGCCAGGGCCCTCGGGACCGCGCGCGGCAGCCGGACGAGACCGCCTGCGGCCGCGACGAGGCCGACCTTCACCTCGGGCAGGCCGAAGGTCGCCGACTCGTCGGCGACGATCACATGGCATGCCAACGCGATCTCGAGCCCGCCGCCCAGTGCGAAGCCGTTCACCGCTGCGATCACCGGTTTCGGCACGGTGGTGCGTGCGGTGAGGCCCGCGAATCCGTTCTCGGGCATGGAGAGACCGGTGCCGCCTGCACTCGCTGCGAGGTCGTTGCCCGATGAGAACGCCTTATCGCCCGCTCCGGTCAGGATCGCGACCCACAGGTCCGGGTCGGCGAAGTAGGCCTCGAATACTGCGTCCAGTTCGGCGTTCGTCTTCGGGCTGATCGCATTGCGCGAATCGGGTCGGTTGATGGTCACCTCGAGTACGCGGCCGCGACGTTCGACGATGAGGTGCTCGTAGTCGTCGGCGAATCTGGGTGCTGTGCGCGGATGCCGTTCGTCGAGTTCGGTGCGGGTCAGCGTGACGACGTTGCGGTCGGCGGACGATCGCGCGTACACGGTGCGGCCGATCGGATCCTCCTGGCCGCACAGCAGGTCGAGGAGGTCGTCGCCCTCGGCGGTCGCGACGAAACGGGTGCCGTCGTGCAGTCTGCCGATGACGGTTCCCGCGCGATCGGCGCGATCCGGGTTGAGGACGGTGAACGATTCGATGACGCCGCGTCCGTCGGCGTATCGGGTGATCGGGATGTTCGGAGCGGTGTCGAGTTCGCGCTGCACCGCGTCGGAGGGCGATCGACGCCACGGTGTCGGCGTGGTCGAGTACACACCGACCGAGTACTTGCTGAGGATGCCGCCGTTGGCTCCGACGAGACCGTACGAGCCGGGCGTCCGGCGGGCGCCCTCGACGATCTCGGCGATGCCGTGCATCGAGTAGTTGTTTCCGGGGCCGCCGAAGTAGGGGAGCCCACCTGTCGCGGTGAGCCCACGCGGATCGTCGGGTTCGAGGCCGAACGCGTCGGCGACGTTCGACACCGCGATCGGGAAGCAGCTGTACAGGTCGAGCGCCCCGACGTCGCCCATGCCGATTCCCGCCATCGTCAGCGCGGTGTGCACAGCTGCGACGGCCGACGGCGCCTGCGACAGATCGGGCCGTCGCATCATCGGCTTCTCGCACAGGTCGGCGTACCCGTGGAGGAACACCCATCGCGAGGGGTCGATACCTGCCCGCCGGGCGGCTCCGACCGAGGTCATCACCACGGCGGCCGCCTGGTTCACCTGGTCGCGGGAGACGAGTCGACGGGTGTAGGGGACGCAGACGCGACGGTTGTCGTCACCGGGGACGGCGAGATCGGCCGCCGAGTAGACGCGGGTCGTCGACGAGTACGGATTCTGTGCCGCGATCTGCGACATGGGTGCGAACAGTGCGCCCATCTGTGCTGCGTACTCGGTGCGGGACCGGCCGAGACGGTGGCGGCGCGCGTTCTCCAGAATCGAGTACTGGGCGAGCGGCACCATCACACCGTGCCGGACCTCGTCGACCGAGGTGAGTCCGGCGATCCCGAACCCGCGGTCCTCGAGTTGACCACCGACCGTCTCGGAGTAGTCGGGGCGGTCGTCGGATTTGAGTGCCGCGCGGACTGTCGACATCACCTCGCACCCGAACAGGAGGACCGCGTCGGTCAGGCCGGCCGCGATCTCGGTACCGAACTCGGTCACGAGGTGCTGCGGGCTCTGTCCTCCGGTCACCTCTTCGACGGCGCGCCGCGGATCCATGCCCGTGCGCTTCGCGACGGCGCGCGGCATGTTGTCGGGTCGCCCGAGCTGCGCGGACGACGCGGGACTCGACTTCTCGAACGATCGCACCGCAGCGGCGACATCGATCATCTCTGTGACAGCCGCAGCGTCGACCCCGGTGTCGGCGAACGCCGCGCGGACGGCGATGGCCGCGAGATCGGCCTCGCCCAACCGCTGATAGTCGGGATCGTCGAGACGCTCGGACGCCTGTCCGACGCCTACGATGATCGGAGTGGTCGGATCGATGTCGGCGGCAGCGATGTTGTCATCCATGAATGGCATTATTCATCTGTCCGCTCGACGTCGATTCGAGACCCCGCCCCAGCTGTCGCGATAGGAGCTTCGATGCAGGCGATGGCACCAGCGGATGCGGCGATGTACTGGGCGTCGCAGGTGTCGGCGAACGACCAGTTCCTCCTGTTCGCGTTCTCCGGAGACGAGGCGGCGACGTGTGCGGCGTTGGTATCCGAGGTCCGTCGACGGGCCGCGGCCATCGTCGACCTTCATCTCACCGTCGAGACCGTTCCCGGCGACCTCGACTTCCCGCGGTGGGTGCCCGCACCGGTGAGCGACGATGCGATCGTCGGGTATCCGGGGCCCTACACGTGGGACGCGGTGCTCAAGGACGTCGCAGCGCTGTCGACGCGCAGCGGCGGAGATCTGTGGCGCGTCCACATCTTCGATCGGGTGACGGGAGTTCCGGATGCCGATTCCCTTGCACGCGTTGCCGTCCTGCAGATCTCGCACGCGTTGGGTGACGGGCGTCGGGTGTCGGCGATCGCGCGAGCACTGTTCGGCGGATCGCTGCCCGAGCCTGCGCGGGACGCGCGGGTCGCGGTCGGCGACCGAACCCTCGCCGCGGTGCGCGGAGGGATGCTGGTCGGGCCGCATCTGGTGCTGGCGGCGGCTCTCGGCTTCGCCGCGTGGGCGGCGCCGGTTCCAGAGGCGACGGCCGCCCCGACGGCTGCGACGCGAGCGAACACCGCTCCCGGCGACCGTCGAGTGCTGCGGACTCTCACGGTTCCCTCGAAGGCGGTGCGGAGTGGGGGACACTCGGTCACCGTCGGAGTGCTCGCCGTGCTCGCCGAGGTGCTCCCCGACGTCCTCGACGCGTCGCGACGCGAGGCACGCGCCGAGGTGACCGTCGCATTCGGTGACGACCCCGGAGCGAAAGCGCTGGCGCGCAATCGTTTCCAGACCGCGAGTGTGCCGCTGCATGCGGACGAGATGGATCGGCGTCGTCGGGCCGCGCTGATCGCGGCCGAGCTCGGAGCGGTTCGACGTCGCGTCGACTCGCCGGGGTTCGTCGCGTCCCGGCGTGCCGCAGCATCGGCGCCCGCAGTACTCGGCGCGACTGCGGCCCGGTTGAGCGCGGATGCGCCGCAGCCGGCGACGGTGTCCGGATGGACGGTGGTGTCGTCGGTCAACCGAGGCGCAGCCGATCTGACCCTCGCGGGCGGACGCGTGCTCTTCACCGCGGGTTTCCCGGCGCTGAGCGCCGCCCACTCCCTGACTCATGGTGTGCACGGGATCGGTGACGCGGTGACGATCTCCGTCTGCGCGGGTGCTCCGATCGCCGACGATGTCGACGAGTACGTGGCTGCCTTGTCTGCAGCTTTCGCGTTCGCCGGCTGAGCGAAGGGCAGGGCGTCGATACCCTGCCGGACCAATCGTAACTACGTTCGAATCATCTATTGAATACATCACATCTCCGTCCTACAATTAGAACAACAGTTCGATACGGGCATTCTTGGAGAGGGGTGGTTCGAATGGCCGGAAACGTGTGGGCGAAGGTCGACCTGAGTCCGGTCGGCGTCGGTGGGGAAGCGGGCGGTGCGTTGATCGACGTCTTGCAGGCGGGCGAAGGCATGCTGATGTTCCTGCGGTTCGAGGCGATCTACGCGATGCTCACCGCCGCGGCTGCTCGTGAGGGCGTCGAGGTGGGCGACGCCGATCATCGCGTGGTCGATGTGTTCGCTTCGGTGGCGCGGGAGGTCGCGGTCGCGTTGCGGGTGGCGGCGGGGACCGCGGACCGTCAAGTGAATCTCGCGGTCGAAGCGGCCGAGCGGCTTCCACAGGTCGCGCGGTTGATGCGCGACGGTGTAATCAGCGTTGCGGCGTTCGGCGATGTCGTACTGCAGACCACCGGCGTCGCCGACACCGACCTGATCGCAGCAGTCGATGCGACGACTGCCGCCGAACTCCGCGAGATGGGTGGAGTCTCGCGCCGCGACGCGGGCGACACCGCTCGCCGCGCTGTCGCCGAACTCGACCCCGACGGCGTCCGCGAGCGCCGCGAACTGCGAGGCAAAGGTGTCCACGTCTCCCACGACGTGGACGGCTCGGACGTCACGATCACCACCACGCCCGAAGACGCCGTCCTGATCGACGCATCGGTGTCCGCAGTCGCCGACCGAGTATGTGCCGACGACTCCCGCAGCCGCGGTGTCCGGCGCCACGATGCCGCGGTCGCGCTACTCACGCGTGGGGAGTTCGCATGCGACTGCGGTAATCCCGACTGTGCGGCCACCGGCTCGGCGGCGACTGTCGCCGAGCGGTTCGCGTCGGTCGTCGTGCATGTGGTCGCCGACGCGTCCACGCTGTCGGGTGACTCGGACAAGGCTGGCTGGCTCGACGGGTTCGGCGTTCTCGACGCGCATCATGTGCGGGAGATCGCAGCCCGCGGCGACGCCATCACCCGACCCCTGGACATCGTCGGACTGGCAGACCACGCCGCTCAACCAGGGAACGCGTACCGTCCGACCGCAGCATGCGACACCGCGATGCGTGCCGTGTTCGGCTCGTGCAGCGAGCCGGGATGCGCTCGCCGGGCATGGTCGTGCGACCTGGACCACGTGTGCGAGTTCAACCATGCCGACAACGCCGCAGGTGGTGCGACCTGCCCGTGCAATCTCAATCCGAAGTGCCGGTTCCACCATGTGTTGAAGACGTTCGCGTCAGACTGGGTCGACGACCAGATCGTCGACGCCGACGGCGCGATCTGGACTGAAGTCACCACGCCGACCGGGTATACCGTCCGCTCACGAGCCCGCAACCACTGGCTGCTGCCCGACCTCGGTCTGATCCCGTGCCGACACGGCGAACCCGTCGCGCCGGGCTCGGTCGACGATGCCGCGCAGCCGGACCGGGTACGCACCCGAACCCAGGCCAAACACGCCTACCGCATGCGGATCCGCTCGCGCCGTCGGTATGTCCAGGTGTGCGCGGCCGCTGATCGGGCCGTATCGATCGAACAGGACGGTCCGCCCCCGTTCTGAACCGTCGGCTCGGAACCAGTCGGGTGATCAGAAGTATTGGGCGCCGCCGTCGACCGATAGGTGCTCGGCGGTGATGAACGACGAATCGTCCGAGGCGAGGAAGGCCACGGCATCGGCGATCTGCTCCGACGACGCCGCGTACTCGTTGAGGAACGGGGTGCCCATCGGGGCCAGCCGCGGATTGGCCTGCATCGTCGACTCGATCCGGGACTGCATCTGGCCCGACCCCATCGGCGAGTCGACGGCCCCCGGATGGACGCTGTTCACCCGGATGTTGTGGGCACCCAGCTCCGCGGCGAACGCCCTCGTCATACCGGTCACCGCATGCTTGCTCGTCGTGTAGTGAACCATGAACGGCTGCATCTTCTTACCCGCGTACGAACTGATCAGGATGATCGAGCCCCGCCCGGTCGCGATCACATGGGGCGCCGTCGCCATCACCGTGTTCCACGTGCCCGTCACATTGATGTCGAGGGTGTCCTGAAAGATCTTCGGCGTCGACTCGTCCCACGTCGCAGGGATGCAGATACCGGCGTTGGCGACGACCACGTCGAGCCTGCCCCAGCGCTCGACAGCGTCGGACGCCAACGTCGTCAGCGCGTCCAGGTCGCGGACATCGCCCTGGACGAGCATTGACTCCCGGCCCTCGGCCGCCACGAGACGCTCAGTCTCCGCCAAGTCGTCGAGCGTCGCATGGTCGTACGGGATGCCGTCGATGGGGCCGGCGATGTCGATGCCGACGATGTGCGCGCCCTCGCGTGCGAGCCGCACCGCGTGTGCACGTCCCTGGCCGCGTGCCACTCCGGTCACCAGGGCCACACGGCCATCGAGTCGTTGCAATCTGATCAGTCTCCTCGGTCCGGGCGCGAGCGCCATCCGCCACGTCGACGACTAGTCAATCAGAACGCGGCGGTGCCGCGAGTGGAAACAACCGCTCAGCGGGAGGGGTCAGTCGAGCGGAGGGAGCTGCTCATACGATCCGCCGCCGTTGCCGCGGCCCGGTCCGCCGCGGGTCAACCGCTTCGGGAGACGTTCGGCGAGCCCGCCGATCGGCGCGACCGATGCGTTGAGCAGTTCGACGATGTCGTTGAGACGGTCGACGGTCTCCTGCATCGCCGCGAGGTTCGGGGGGAGCGACGCGAGCGTCGCGGACAGCTCGGTGAACTTGTCGAGCGGACCGCCCTCCTCGATGAGACGGTCCAGAGCACCACCCTCGCCCAGCAACTGGTCGAGCAGACCCTCGTCACTCGCGGCGCGGTCGAGGAGTCCGTCCTGTTTGGCGAGCTTCTCGAGTATTCCGTCCGGCGCGGTCAACTTGTCGACGATGCCGCCCTCCGAGGTGAGGCGCTCCAGGATGCCTTCGTTCTCGGTGAACTGGTCGACGACGCCGCCCTCGCGTGTGAGGCGGTCGAGCGGGCCGTCCTTGGCGGCGAGCCGCATCAGGATGCCGTTCTCGTCGGTCATCAGATCGAGGAAACCGCCTTCGGAGGTGAGGCGTTCGAGAATGCCTTCGTTCTCGGTGAACTGGTCGACGACACCGCCCTCGCGTGTGAGGCGGTCGAGCGGGCCGTCCTTGGCGGCGAGCCGCATCAGGATGCCGTTCTCGTCGGTCATCTGATCGAGGATGCCGCCCTGCTCGGTCAACTTCTCGAGCAGACCGTTCGGCGCGGTGAGTCGGTCGATGACGCCGCCCGGCTGGACCAAACGGTCGAGCGGGCCGCCGTTGGCCAGAAGTCTGCCGAACGGACGGTCCGGCCCGAGGAGGTCGGCCACTTGGCTGAGGATCGCGAGCGGGGCGCGCACCGACGCGACGCCTGCCTCCGGCTCGACGCCGAGGACCTCGTTCACCTCGGACTCGATGCTGCCGGCGGTCAGCCGTACGACGTTGATGACCGACTCGGCCGTACCGAGCACGACACCGGTCGTCGCGAATCCGACGCGGAACGGAAGACTGAGGACGTCGCGTGGATCGATCGGTGACCTGCTCATGCGCGAAAGTGTACCTGGCGGTTGCAGGAACTCGTCACTTCTTCGCAGCGGCTTTCGCGGCCTTCTTGAACTCGCGGACCTTGATCAGCGAGTCGCCGTCGACGACGTCGGCCACCGAGCGGAAACCCTTCTTGCCGTAGTCTCCGGTCACCGTCGTCCAACCGCTCGGCTTCACATCGAGTTGCTTCGCGAGGAGAGCGGTGAAGATCTTGGCCTTCTGCTCGCCGAAACCGGGAAGTGCTCGGATCCTGGCGAACAGGTCCTTCCCCGTCTTCGCGGTTGTCCAGATCGCCTCGGTGTCGCCGTCGTAGTCGGAGACGACCACTCGCGCCAACTCCTGGATGCGCCCGGCCATCGACCGTCCGTACCGGTGCACGGCCGGGGGAGTGGCACACAGATCGGCGAACACCTCCGGGTCGGCCGCCGCGATCGCCTCCGGATCGAGCGAGCCGAAACGCTCGGCGATCTTCGCCGGACCGGCGAACGCGCGCTCCATCGGGAACTGCTGATCCAACAGCATTCCCGTCAGGAGTGCGAAAGCGTCGGTGGACAGCAGTTCGTCTGCGACCGGGTCTTGAGCAATCTGCAGATTCGCCATGACGACATGGTAAGCGGTGGCACACTGGCCGCATGCGCGAACAGGGGCTCAAGCGGGATGCACACATGTCGGTCATCAGACGCGGCGCGGTGGCGTTGTCGGCTACCGCCCTCGCGGGCGCCGGCATCGTCGCCGCGACGCCCGACGCCACGGCGGCTCCGTGGGTCGGGGAGCACTACGTGAAGACGATCCGGTGCTCGGTCGCCGACCCGTGGCCTGCGCCGCGGATCCCCGTATCGATCGACCTCTACAGCGGTATCAAGTTTCCGTCCGACGGCCTGCCCGGCCCGGCGATCTCGTTGCGGGCCAACGACCCTCGCTCGGGAGGCCAGTGGGGCAACGTCACCGAGTACACGATCTCCACGACGGTGAAGTGGAAGAACCTCCGGACCGGGCGCAGCGGGAAGGTGACCGTTCCCACGCGCGCCACCCACTACCAGTGGGAGGCCGTCGTTCACCCGGGCAAGGGGCCGGTGCGTTTGACGATCAAACAGAAGGTCGGTGCGCTCGCCTGGGTTCCGATGGTCAACCCGCAGTACCGGACGTGCACGACCACCTCGCCCAGTTGGTGAAGGCCCAGTCGGCGAAGGGCTAGTTGGTGAAGGGCTAGTCGGTGAGTGTGAGGGTGCTGCGCTGATTCAGAAGAGCTTCTTCAAGAACGCGGTGAGCGCAGTCTTCTCCTGGTGATCGGCGTCCTTTACATCGCCCGTCAGGTAGGTCTTCGCTGACACCTTGTTGCTCGCGAGTTGCGCGGTCGTCAGGTACTGGAGGCTGGCCGGGACGTCGGTGTCGTCGTCTACCAGCTTCTGGCTCAACATGATCGGACGGCTGAAACCGCTCGACGGCAAGGCGAGCTGCGTGCGTAGGTCTGAGGTCAACGTCCGCTCCGACGAGATCGGCTTACGCACCAGGTCCGCGACGTTCGACGATCCGACCGCTTTGGTGAGGGCCGGCTCGCACAGCTTCTTCGCCTTGGTGACGAGTTCGCGCCCACGCGTCGACAGCAGCGGGGCGATCTCGTCGGACGGCAGCGACGACAGGGTGTAGACGACGTCGGCGACAGTCGACGGCGACACCTTCGCCGATTGCGGGCTCAGGCCGGTCACCACGTCGGCGTAGCCGACGGGGAGGGTGGTCGCCGTGGCGCCGCGGAAGTCCAGTTTCGCCGACCCGGACTTCGACGCGGTCCTCGCGAGATCGACGGCGACAGCGGCTCCCTGTCCGTCGCCGACCGCAGCCCAGCGCGACGACAACGACGGCTCGACGTCGAGGGCGGCCCGCACCGCATCGGTCACGCCCTTCGCGGCGACCGAGTAGTCGACGTACTGCGGGGAACCGTCGGTGCCGATCACCGAGTAGTCAGGGACGACCACCGCGTAGTCCTCGCGCAGCAGGTCGGACACGGCGCCGGTGTCGCGAGCGACTCGTGCCTGGGTGGGTCCGCAGTCTTCGGAGACCCCGTCGGCGTCGTGGGCGTATGCGACGACCGGCCAACCGGCCGCCGGAGCCTTGCCTTTCGGAGTCAGCACGACGGCCGTCGTCAAGTGTGTGCGGTCGTCGCTGCCCTGCGTCCAGAAGCTGTACTGCTGACCGTTCGCGGCGCCGGTCACGAGGCTGTCGTCGGCGATGGGTCTGCTCGCGAACACCGAGCCTGCGGTCTGGCCACCGCGCGCCGTCTCGCCTGCGGCCTGTTCGGGGTCGGCGAACGCCTGGGTGGTGCAGACTCCGGCGCCGATGAGTCCGGCCGCCACGGCGACGGCTCCGACCGCGACCGTCGGACGCGACGTGAGCGCACGGCGTTTCGGCCGTCCGGGGCCGGGGGTTGCGACGATGCGGCGGGGTTGCGCGGTCATGGAGGTGTCCTCGAGTCTTCTGCGGTGAACGTGGCGTTCGGCTGGGTCAGTCATTGGTGACTGCGCCCAGGGCGGGGAGGAAGTAGCAGGTGCGCCCGCCGGTCGTCGTGGTGCCGAAGACGGCAGACAGAACCGTGCCCTCACCGGTCGACGCACGTGCCATGCGGATCCCGTGGAATCCGTCGGCGGCGGCGAGTGCCTTCAACAGCGGGCCCGCGGACTTGTCGTCGCCGAGGGGCTTGAGTGCTTCCATCCCACCCTGCATCGTCGACGTGTTGAACCACGCGACCTGGAGGTTGGCTGAGTCGGGCTTGGACGGCGGAACCAACGCGTACGCTGTCTCACCGTCGTCGACGGCCTGCAGGGCCTTCGATGCGTTCGGGTCCACGAGCTTCAGGAGATTGTCGGCTCCGGTGCCGCGCAGCAGGTTCGCCAGGGCGGAGTCCTTAGCGACGGGCCACGGACCGGGCGCGGCGACGGCGGGCGCCGTCACGATGCCGAGCGGGTTGTCGTCGGTCGGGGCGGCGCAGAACGGCGCGATCGCGGGGGAGAGCATCTGGGTTCCGGTGAGCTTCTCGAGCGTCGCGATCACATTGCCGCTGCCTGCCTTCTCCGCGGCGGGCGTCGTCGCGGTGCCCGACACCGGACTGGGCGCAGTCGCATTCGGATCAGGCACGTTTGGATCCGTCGCGTTCGGATCGGTCGCGTTCGGATCGGTCGCGTTCGGATCGGTCTGCAGGAGCGAGTCGAGTGCGTCGGGGTTGATGCCGAAGCTGGTCAACAGTCCGGACGGGTCGATCTGTCCTTCCGAGCCGAGGATCGACGAGAGCGCGCCGATCGCCGATTCGTCGCCGCCGGACTGTTTGAGAGCGCGCAGAAGTTCTGCGAGCTCGGCGTCGCCGGGGATGCCGGAGAGAGTCGGGGTCTCGCCTTCGGGCGTGGCTGGCGCGGTGGGGGTGGCTGGCGCGCTGGGAGTGGCTGGCGCGGTGGGCGTGGCTGGCGCGGTGGGAGTGGTGGGACTTGTCGTCTCAGGTTCTGCGGTCGCGTGCCCGGGAGCGCCGAGGGCGACTGCCAATGCGGCTGCTGCGCCGACGATTCCGATCCGAACCGAGCTTCTGACGACGGCCACTGGCTTCCTCCACAACTGCTGAGTCGCCACACGAGCATTGTTGCTGGTGTGACAGATGGTGTTGGAGTTAATAGTGGTGCGGTCGGTGGGCGAAACTCAAGGAGCGAGTCCGAGTTGTGACATTGCCGCGACACGACAGTGCCCTCCGGGTGGGACCCGGAGGGCACTGATCGTCGCGGTCTGGGGTCAGATGATCGCGGTGCCGATGGTCGGCGCGATCATGCACGAGATGGTGCGACCCTTGGTCTTGGTGGTCACTTCGCCGTAGACGGTCGAGACGATGCGGCCACGGCCGGTCTTCGCGATACCGGTGAAGGTGCCCGGACCCTTGGTGGCGTTGATCTTCGCATTCGGCTTCAGTGTGGTCTGTCCGGTGCGACCGTTCTCCAGGTTCAGCCAGGAGACGTAGAGTCGGTGGGCCGACGACGCCTTCGCCGGGCCGGTGCCGAGGCTCGTGTAGACGAATCCGGCCTGACCACGCTTCGGTCCGGGAGCGGGGGCCGACTGCGGGCCCGCGGTCGCCAGCGCCATGCCGACCGAGTTGCCGTTGCCGGGCATGCAGCCGAAGCCGAGTGTCGGGTACAGGAACTGCTGGATACGCGGCTTCTTCGGCCCGGTCGGGATGTTCGGCGCGTCCTTGTCCTTGGCTGCGTCGCGCTTGGCCGCCGGAATGGCGCCCGCGGCGACGGCCTGCTGCTTGCCGGGCTCGCCGAGGAAGTCGATGAGGCTGCGCCAGGTGGCTCCGGCCTGCTTCGGGACGGCCGGATTGTCGGCGAGGGAGCGCGCATGGTCGAGCAGCGCGGTGTCGACCTTGCCGTTCTCGTCGCGTGTGGCGACCGAGCCGAGCAGCGCAGGGGCGAAGGTGCCGAGTGATTTGAGGATCTCGGGGTCGACGTCGGGCGCCTTGTCGGGGAGCGGAATGGTCTGCTCGGACGGCGTCTCGGCAGTGGTGGCGGGCTCGGCGTGCGCCGTGGCCGGGGCGATGAGAGCGCCGGTCACCGCGAATGCGGCGACGAGCGTGGCGGTGCGGCTGATGCGCGCGAATCGCACTGCGGATCCAATCGGTAGATGGGACGGACGGTGACGCGAGTCTAACGCGAACACCATGAAACTACTGAGGCTGGTGTGAAAATTGTTATCCGTGTGAAACATGGGGTGACGGTGGCGTCATCGAGCACCGGTAGCCTCGAAACATCTGCCGTCTCCTGGTTAGATTCGTCAGAGTTAGATTCGTCAGGGACCGGTGCGCCGTTACGGCGGACAGCACGCCGCAGAGACCGCAGGAGACCACCGAGTGGAGAACCTTGCAGTGAAACGCAGAGCGCAGACGATGCGTCGGCTACTGGCGGTCGGCGTCGTCGCCGTCGTCGCCGCCAGTTCGTTCGCGTGTACGTCGTCCGACGGCGCCGACGAGGTGAATCTGCTGACCCACGACTCGTTCGAACTCCCGCAGAATCTGCTCGACAAGTTTCAGGACGAGACCGGACTCAAACTGAACATCGTGCGGTCCGGAGACGCCGGACAGCTGTCGTCGGTGGTGTCACTGACTCCGGGATCGCCTAAGGGTGACGCCGTGTTCGGCATCGACAACACCTTCGCCGCCCGGCCGATCGATGCGGGGGCGCTGGAGCCGTACACATCGCCCCTCGCGAAGAACGGCGCAGCCGACTATGCGGTGGGCCCTCACCCCGGCCAGCTGACGGCGGTCGACCGCGGCGACGTCTGCGTCAACGTCGACGAAGCGTGGTTCGACAGCAACCGACTCGAGCCGCCGACCAGCATCGACGACCTGGTCGACCCCGAGTACCGCGACCTGACGGTGCTGATGGACCCGGCGACGTCGTCGCCCGGCATGAGCTTCTTGCTGTCGACCGTCGGCCGCTACGGGAAGAAGGCCCCGGACTACTGGCGCGCACTGAGCGGCAACGGCGCGCAGGTCGTGGCGGGCTGGGAGATCGCCTACAACCAAGTCTTCAGTGCCGGAGAGGGGCACGGCGACAAGCCGATCGTCGTCTCGTACGCGTCGAGTCCGGCCGCGACGCCGGGCACCCACGCCATCCTCGACAGCTGCTTCGCGCAGATCGAGTACGTCGGCGTGCTCAAGGGCGCGCGCAATGTGGAGGGCGCGAAGAAGGCCGTCGACTTCCTACTCAGTCCCGAGGTGCAGGCCGCGCTGCCGACCTCGATGTACGTGTATCCCGTCCAGAAGGGTGTTCAGCTGCCCTTCTCCTGGCGTCAGCGAGCGCCGGCCCCAGCGTGGACCGTGCGCATGGACCCCGACTACATCAACAAGAACCGTGAGGAATGGCTCACGCAGTGGCGCGAGACGGTGAAACGCTGAGCTTTCGCTCGCGCGGAGCGTTCGGCCTGGCGCGTGGGTTCGGTGCGCTCGTTCCGCTCGTATTCACGGCTGTCGTGTTCGCGTGGCCGCTCGGCGTTCTAGTGATGCGTGCCTTCGACGACGACGACGCGACCACGCTCACCCAGTCGTGGTCGCGGACCGGGGCGCTGGGCCTGCTGGGCGTCACCGCGTTGCAGGCGGCGGTGTCGGCGGTGGCGGCGCTCGTCGTGGCTGCGCCGATCGTCTGGCTGCTGTCCAGGGCGAAGCTCCCGGGAACGAGCCTGCTTCGGGTGATCGTCACGCTGCCATTCGTGCTGCCGACCGTCGTCGTCGGTGTCGCCTTCCGCGCCGTGTTCGACGGTCCGCTCGCGTTCCTCGGCGTCGAACAGGGGTGGACGTCGATCATCGCGGCGCACACGTTCCTCAACGTCGCCGTCGTCGTGCGGGTGGTCTCGGCAGCCTGGCAACGGGTGGATCCGCGGCAGGTCGCGGCCGCCCGCGCGCTCGGGGCGTCGCCGACCAGGGCGTTCCTCGACGTCGTCGCGCCCCGACTGCTGCCCGCTGTTGCGGCTGCATTCGCGCTGATCTTCCTGTTCTGCTCCACCAGTTACGGTGTCGTCGTGATCCTGGGCGGCGGCACCGCACGCACCCTGGAGACGGAGATTTACCTGCAGGGCATCGGTTACGCGAGACTGCCCGATGCCGTCGCGCTGTCGGTGCTGCAGATCGGCGTGGTGTTGGCGGCGCTCGCCGTGGCGCGACTGCTCGGATCGGCTCGCGTACCGCAGAGCGGGACGACCTCGCACGCCGAGCGTCCCCGTGGCATCGGGTGGATCGCGGTGATCGCCGTCCTCGGGTGGATCGGTGTGTGGCTGGTGCTTCCGATCGCGACGCTCGTGGTCCGATCGTTGCGTCCCGGTGGACACTGGGGTCTGGTCGGCTATCGGGCGATGTTCGACGACACCTACGGCGAGTCGGCCGTCGCGTCCCTGCGGTATTCGGTGACCAGCGCCTTGCTGGCGACAGCGATCGCTGTCGTCGTCGGACTGCTCACCGCGGCCACGCTGACCAGAGGCGGTGGATTGGTGGCCCGCGCCGGCGCAGTCCTGGCGATCCTGCCGTTGGGGATCAGCGCGGTCACCCTCGGATTCGGGTACACGCTGGCGTTGGCCGAACTGCCCTACGAGGTGGCGGCGTCGCCGCTGATCGTCCCGTGCGTGCAGGCGTTGATCGCGATCCCGGTGGTCGTCGGCGTCATGGTGCCCGCCCTCGAACAAGTGCCCCAGCGGCTGCGGGACGCGGCCGCGACACTCGGTGCTCGGGGCCCACGCGTGTTCGTCACCGTCGACCTTCGGCTCACCGCGAAGTCGTTGGCCGCGGCCGCCGCGTTCGCGTTCGTGATGGCGATCGGCGAGTTCGGTGCGACGACGTTCCTGGCCCGGGCCAACACGACGACGCTGCCGGTCCTCATCGGCTCACTGATGGGTCGACCCGGCGCCGACAACTACGCGGCAGCGATGGCCGCGTCCGTCCTGCTCGTCGCGGTGAGTGCGGTGGTCGTCGCCGCCGTCGAGTTCGCGGCGCGCACGAGAACCGGTGACAGGAGGCGCAAGCGGTGCTGACTCTGCGTGATGTGTCGGTCCGATACGGGTCCGATGAGGTGGTGCACGGCGTCGACTGGGAGGTCGGCGGCGATGCGCTCGTGACGGCGTTGCTCGGGCCGTCAGGGTGCGGAAAGTCGACGCTGCTGCGTGCGATCGCCGGTCTCGAGCCCGTGGCGTCGGGGACGGTCGCATTCGACGGCGTGGACCTACATGCGATCCCGGTGCACCGCAGGGATTTCGGGGTCGTCTTCCAGGACGGCCAGCTGTTCCCGGGGCGCACCGTCGGGCAGAACATCGCGTACGGCCTGGCGCGCCGCGGCGTCTCGCGTGCGCAGGCTCGGCAGCGGGTCGCCGAGTTGCTCGATCTCGTCCAACTGCCGGGTGCGGCGGACCGACGGGTCACCGAACTGTCCGGCGGGCAGGCACAACGGGTCGCAGTGGCGCGAGCGCTGGCTCCGCGGCCGCGTCTACTGCTCCTCGACGAGCCGCTCGCGGCCCTCGACCGCAGACTCCGCGACGACCTCGCCGTCGCGATCACGGACATCGTGCGCGACTCCGGCACCCCGACCGTGGTCGTGACCCACGACCACGGCGAAGCCGCGATGATGGCGGACGTCGTCAGCGTGATGCGCGCCGGATCGATCGTCGACACAGCGGCGCCGCAACGACTCTGGCGCCGTCCCGCGAACGAGTGGGTGGCGCGGTTCCTCGGCGCCACCGACATCGTCGACGGCGTCATCGGTTCGGCTGCGCTCGCGACGGCGTTCGGCGCGATCGAGATCGACGCCGATCTCGCGGACGCCCCCGCAGGCCCGTGCCGCGCCGCGCTGCGTCCCGACTCGCTCCGGGCCGACCGCGACGACGCGGGGCGTGCCGTCGTCACCCGTTCGGCACCGCTGATCGGCACCTGGCGGGTGCAGGCGGTCATCGACGGCCGGGCCGTCGACGCGGTGTCCGATACCGCTGTCGCCGTCGGCGATCGCGTGTCACTCACGCCGATGCCCGAACGGATCGGCGTGGTCCGGGGATGAGCGGGAGGACCGTGGTGGCGGGCGCGATCTACGCCGACGACGGGCGCCTGCTGCTGGCGCAGCGCGCGTATCCACCGGAACTCGCCGGGCTCTGGGAACTGCCCGGCGGGAAGGTCGAACCCGGCGAAACGCTCGATCAGGCGCTCGTGCGTGAACTGTGTGAGGAATTAAACGTCGACGTCCGA
Organism: Gordonia liuliyuniae; assembly: GCF_021739025.1. Classification (GTDB taxonomy): domain Bacteria; phylum Actinomycetota; class Actinomycetes; order Mycobacteriales; family Mycobacteriaceae; genus Gordonia; species Gordonia liuliyuniae. The sequence continues at coordinate 842,898 of NZ_JAKKOT010000003.1, forward strand.
GTCGGTGTGCGGCTCGAGGTGTCGGTTCGCCTGAAACCGGGGCTGGACATGGTTGCCGTCCGCGCCCGGATCGTCGCAGGCATCCCGGACACGACCGAGCATCTCGACCTCCGCTGGGTGGACGCCGACATGTTGAACGCGATGGACTCGCGCGGAGAGATCGTGCCGAATGATCGGGCGTGGATTCCGGAACTGCTCGCTGACCTGCGTGAATAGTGGGCGATCGGCGCTCAGGCCGCACGCGCCTTCTTCAGTGCCTTGGTGGCCTTCTTCTTCGACATCGAGTCGCAGTCGATCTTGCTCATGCGGTGGATGACGACCGGGCAGCGCAGACACCGCGTCGATTTGCGGCAGCACTTCTTCTTCGGCTTCATACTCGCGACTCGGGCGGGATCCTTCTTCCCCATGCGTCGAGTTTAGCTCAGCCTAACCACATCGACCTAACGGTGAAATCGCTTCCGACGGGACCGTGCCGCTACCCTTACAGGGTTAAAAGTCCGGGCCCGATGAAAGAGACCTTAGTGAGCGCAGTCCCCAACTTCCGCAACGTCGCGATCGTGGCGCACGTCGACCACGGCAAGACCACCTTGGTCGACGCGATGCTGCGTCAGTCCGGTGTGTTCGGTGAACGAGCCGAACTCGTCGACCGCGTCATGGACTCCGGTGACCTCGAACGCGAGAAGGGCATCACCATTCTCGCGAAGAACACCGCCGTGCACCGCCGTCAGCCCGACGGCTCCGAGTACGTCATCAACGTCATCGACACCCCCGGTCACGCCGACTTCGGCGGTGAGGTGGAGCGTGCGCTGTCGATGGTCGACGGTGTCGTTCTCCTCGTGGACGCGTCGGAGGGGCCGCTTCCGCAGACCCGCTTCGTGCTCCGCAAGGCACTCGCCGCGTCGCTGCCGGTGATCCTGGTCGTCAACAAGACCGACCGGCCCGACGCACGCATCGGCGACATCGTCACCGAGTCGCAGGACCTCCTGCTCGACTTGGCGTCCGACCTCGAAGACGAGGCCGCCGAAGCCGCCGAACTCGCACTGGAGCTTCCGGTGCTGTTCGCGTCCGGTCGCGCGGGTATCGCCAGCACCGTGCAGCCCGCCAACGGCGACGTGCCCGCGGGGGAGAACCTCGATCCGCTCTTCGATGTGCTGATCAACAGCGTTCCCGCACCGAAGGGCGACGTCGACGCGCCGCTGCAGGCACACGTCACCAACCTCGACGCGTCGCCGTTCCTCGGCCGTCTCGGCCTGGTCCGCATCCACAACGGCACCCTCCGCAAGGGGCAGCAGGTGTCGTGGTGCCGCGACGTCGACGGCGAACCGGTCATCGAGAAGGCCAAGATCACCGAACTCCTGGTGACCCTCGGTGTGGACCGCGCGCCCGCCGAGGTCGCCGTCGCCGGTGACATCGTCGCAGTCGCGGGTATGTCGGAGATCATGATCGGCGACACCCTCGCCGACCCGGAGAATCCGATTCCGCTCCCGCGCATCTCGGTCGACGAACCCGCCATCTCGGCGATCGTCGGCACCAACACCGCACCGCTCGCGGGCCGCGTGAAGGGGCACAAGCTCACCGCGCGCATGGTCAAGGACCGTCTCGACAGCGAGCTCATCGGCAACGTGTCCCTCCGCGTGCTGGACATCGACCGCCCCGACGCGTGGGAGGTGCAGGCTCGCGGTGAGCTCGCGCTCGCCATTCTCGTCGAGCAGATGCGTCGCGAAGGCTTCGAACTGACCGTCGGCAAGCCGCAGGTCGTCACCCGCAAGGTCGACGGTAAGACGTACGAGCCGTTCGAGCATCTGACGATCGACGTTCCCGAGGAGTACCTGGGCGCCGTCACTCAGCTGCTGGCCGCCCGCAAGGGCCGCATGGACCAGATGAACAACCACGGCAGTGGCTGGGTGCGCATGGAGTTCGAGGTGCCCTCACGCGGCCTCATCGGTTTCCGTACCGACTTCATGACCGAGACGCGCGGCACCGGCATCGCCAACGCCGTGTTCGCCGAGTACGGCCCGTGGGCGGGCGAGATCCGCGCCCGCCACACCGGGTCGCTCGTCTCCGACCGTGCAGGCAGCGTCACCCCGTTCGCGATGATCCAGCTCGCCGACCGCGGCACGTTCTTCGTCGACCCGGGCGACGACACCTACGAGGGCCAGGTCGTCGGCATCAACCCGCGGATGGAAGACCTTGACATCAACGTCACCCGCGAGAAGAAGCTCACGAACATGCGTCAGTCGTCGGCCGACGTCATGGAGACACTCGCCAAGCCGATGGTCCTCGACCTCGAAGCCGCGATGGAGTTCTGTGCCGCCGACGAGTGCGTCGAGGTGACGCCCGAGGTGGTGCGCGTGCGTAAGCTGCACCTGGATGCCTCGACTCGTGCGCGTGAGCGCTCACGCGCCAAGGCACGCGACCAGAACTCGTAAACCGGGCAGGGTTTGTGATCGGAAAGGTGCGTGGATGACCGGCACGGGAGGTTCGGTGCTGCGTTCTGCAGACGGTTTCCGGCGTTCTGCAGGTCTGCGACGCGTCGCCGCGCTGGCCGTGGTCGGCGTCGTCGGATTCGGGTCGACCGCGTGCATGGCCGATCCTCCGCCGCCGGTCCGGGAGACGCTCCCGACGACGACGCCGAACGAGTACCCGGACGAACGCACCGTGTACGTGGCGACCGACTCCATCGGGTCGGGGTTCAATCCGCACATCGGATCGGACCTCGGCTCGGTGACGACGGCGGTCGCCGCGCTCACCCTGCCGAGTGCGTTCCTGCCGGTGCAGACCGACGACGGCGTCCAGTGGCAGCGCAACGACGCTCTGCTCACGTCGGCGGAGGTCACGTCGACCGACCCGTTCGAGGTGACGTACAAGATCGTCGACGACGCGCAGTGGTCGGACGGGCTGCCGGTGACCGGCGACGATTTCGCCTATCTGTGGCAGCAGATGTCACGGCAGCCGAACGTCGTCGGGGCCGCAGGCTACCGAGCGGTCAAGAATGTGGAGACCGGCAGCGGCGGCAAAGTCGTCACCGTGACCTTCGCTCAGCCGTACACGGCGTGGCGTGAACTCTTCACATCGCTGCTACCCAGCCACAGCCTCCGGTCCGAGCAGGCCGGCTTCCAGACCGGGCTGGACAACGGGAAACCGGTGACAGCCGGACCTTTCGCGATCTATTCGATCGATCGGTCGCGCGACGAGGTGCGGTTGATCCGTAACGACCGCTATTGGCGCAAGCCGCCCGAAATCGACCAGGTCGTCTTGCGCCGCGCCGGTACCGCGCCGCAGATGGCGCAGACAATCCGCAACGGCGACTCGACGATGGTGTCGTTGACCGCGGGCCCGGCGTCGGCAGCCGAAGTCGGGGCCATCCCCGGAGTCACGACGATCCGTCGTCCGATGACCCGCGGCCTGACCGTCAACATCAACACGCGGTCGCAGACGATGACTTCGCTGCCGTTGCGCCGAGCGATTCTCGGGATGCTCGACAGTGGACTCATCCGGGCCGCGGCGGCAGGCGACACCGTGGTGACGCCGTTCGCGAACACTGTGTACGCCCCGTCCAACCACGGTTACCGCGCGGTCGATCGCGCCCGTCAGTCGCCGCGCGAGGTGCTGGAACTGTTGGCCTCGGTCGGTTACCGTCCCGGTGTCCCCGCGCCGGAACCGCCTCCCGCCCCGGTGACGTCCGGTGAGTCGACGACCCCACCGTCGACGTCGACGCCTGCGCCGAGCGACGTCCCGGGTCTGCCGTCCGGGGTCGCCCCGATCAGCAAGGACGGCGACGATCTCGTGGTGCGGATAGGCGCGGTCAACTCGGACGAACAGATCATGTCGTCGGCCGAGACCATCGCCGACCAGTTACGGGCCTCCGGTGTCCGGGCGGTGGTGCAGGGAATGTCGAACACCGAACTGTACGGAGCGGCGTTGCTCAACGCCCGGGTCGACCTGGTGGTCGGCTGGACCGGGATGGGCGGCGACCCGGCGACGTCACTGGCCTCCCAAGTGGGCTGTGAACCGCCGACGGCCGGCACCGAGGCAGGCGAGCACACCGAGGACGCCGAGGGCGACGGTGACGCAGACGAAAGCGTTCTGCCGACGAAGCCGAGCGCCTCGTCGACGAGTCGGGCTCCGGCGGGAGGCAGCCTCAGCTCGTACACCGGGAACATCTCGGGGCTGTGTGATCCGGAGCTGATGTCCCTGGCCACCGAAGCGATGAGCTCGGACGATCCGGCACCCTATTTGACTCAGGCGGAGACGGTCCTGGCCGATCAGGCCGTCTATCTGCCCATCTACCAGGATTCGGTGTTCGGTGCCGCCACCGACAAGATCGTCGGTGTGTCTCTCGATGGTGCGCCGCAGGTTGGTGTGTTCGGCGACGCCGTCCGCTGGGGTCTCCGGTGACCGGCGGCGGGCGCCTGCGCCTGCTCCTCCTGCATGCGCACCCGGACGACGAATCGATCATGACCGGGGGAGTCATCGCCCGCTACCTCGCCGAAGGCGTCGACGTCCGCGTCGTCACGTTCACCCTCGGTGAGGAAGGCGAGGTGATCGGCGACCGGTGGGCCCAGCTCGTCGCGGACGGCGGAGCCGACCAATTGGGCGGGTACCGGATCGGCGAGCTCACGGCCGCGCTCGCAGCGGTGACGCCGGACGGGGCGACGCCGCCGGAGCCGCGATTCCTCGGGGGAGCGGGCAGGTGGCGCGATTCGGGGATGGCCGGGACGCCGTCGGCCGAACACCCGCGTGCTCTGTTCCAGGCGTCGCAGGCCGATCTCGTGGCCGCGGTGCGCGCCGAGCTCGATGCGTTCGAGCCGCATGTCGTGGTCACCTACGACGAGGCGGGCACCTACGGCCATCCCGACCACAAGAGAGTTCACGAGGTCTCGGTGGCGGCGCTCGCCGAGTCGGCGGCGCAGACCGGATTCCCGCGCAAGGTGTACGAGTCGGTGACCCGACGTTCGACGCTCGACGCGGGCCTCGCGTCGATCGGCGAACTGCCGGACGGCTGGCGGATGCCGGAGCCCGGCGAGCTGCCGAGCTACCCGGACGAGACGATCACGGCCTCAGTGGACGTCTCCGCGGTACTCGACCATAAGGTCGCGGCGCTCGCCGCCCACGCCACCCAGGTGATCGTGGCGCCGACGCGGACCGAGTACGCGCTGTCGAACCTCATCGCGCAACCGGTGTCGCCGGTCGAACACTTCATCCGCACGGATGCGGGGCCGCGCGTCGGCGGTGTCGAGGCTGACCTGTTCGAGGGACTGCGATGAGCGTCGGCGACCGGGTCGAACTCGGCGTCCTCACCGTGTGCGGATTCGTCCTCGCGATTCTGACGGTGTTCTTCCTGAACGTCCGGATCGGCGCGGTGCCGGTCCCGTTCACCGTGGTCGTCGCCGCGATCGGCACGACGCTGCTTCTGCGACTCACGTCGGCGATCACCGAGTCGTCGTGGCGGTACGCACCGCTCATCGTGTGGACGGCTGTCGTCCTCGTCGCTGCGGTCCCGGGGATCAACAGCAACGGTCCGCTCATCGGCGACTGGCGCGTGCTGCTGCTGCTCCTCTGCGGGCTCGGCGTCCCGGCCGCCACGACTTACATGTCCCGGCTGAACAACCTGTAGGCGCCGGGCCGGCCGAGGCGTTCGGTCCACCGAGACCCCCGCCCGAAAACCACGCTCGCGAAGTCGTGTCTACCATCGAACAGGTGACGTCTTCTGAATCGGCAATCGGAGTCTCGGCTCCTTCGCCCTCGGCGATCCGGCGCGCGCTGCGCCGAGCGTCCGATGCGACCGCGCTCAACGTCGATGAGGCGGCAGTCTTGTTGGCCGCACGCGGCGACGACCTGACTGCTCTCTTCGAGGCTGCGTCGCGGGTTCGCGACGCGGGCCTCGAAGCGGAGGGGCGAGCCAAACAGGTGACGTATTCGCGCAAGGTCTTCATACCGTTGACGCACCTGTGCCGCGACCGGTGCCATTACTGCACGTTCGTGACGGTGCCCGGCAAGCTCAAGCGTGCGGGCCGCGGCATGTTCTTGGAACTCGACGAGGTCGTCGCGATCGCGCGGGACGGTGCCGCACTCGGGTGCAAGGAAGCGCTGTTCACTCTGGGCGACCGTCCGGAGGAGCGGTGGCCGGAGGCCGCCCAGTGGCTGGACGAGCGCGGCTACGACTCGACGCTCGACTATGTTCGCGCCGCGTCGATCCGGGTCTTGGAGGAGACCGGTCTGCTCCCGCATCTGAACCCCGGCGTCATGAGTTGGGAGGAGATCAACCGACTCAAGCCGGTGGCTCCGAGCATGGGCATGATGTTGGAGACGAGTGCCCGCCGACTGTTCACCGACAAGGGGGAATGCCATTACGGCAGCCCCGACAAGGATCCGGTGGTCCGCGAACGCGTCTTGACCGACGCCGGCCGGCTGTCGGTGCCGTTCACGACGGGCATCCTCGTCGGCATCGGCGAGACGTTGACCGAGCGCGCCGAATCGATCTTCATGATCCGTAAGGCGCACAAGGCGTTCGGCCATATCCAAGAAGTGATCGTGCAGAATTTCCGCGCGAAGCCCGATACGGCGATGGGGGCGTCGCCCGATGCGGAGATGTCGGAGTTCTTGGCTGCGGTGGCCGTGGCACGGCTGGTGATGGGGCCGCGTATGCGGATTCAGGCCCCGCCGAATCTGGTGTCGGCCGACGAGTGTCGAGCATTGATCGCGGCGGGCGTCGACGATTGGGGTGGCGTCTCGCCGTTGACGCCGGACCATGTGAATCCGGAACGTCCGTGGCCCAACTTGGATTCGCTCGCGGAGATCACCGCGTCGACCGGGTACACGCTGACCGAGCGGTCGGCGGCGCAGCCCCGGTATGTGCTCGCGGGGTCGCCGTGGATCGACCCGCGCATCGCGCGGCATGTCGCCGCCGTCACCGATCCGGTCACGGGTCTCGCCGTCGACGTGCGTCCGGAGGGGATGCCGTGGCAGGAGCCCGACGAGGAGTGGACGTCGAGCGGCCGAGTGGACTTGAACACGGAGATCGACACGGACGGTCGCAACAGCGACACGCGCAGTGACATCGACAACGCGTTCGGCGATTGGGACACGATCCGGGAGCAGGTGCTTGCGCTGGGCGCCGGGAGCGAAGCGAGCGGGCCCGTGGGGCTGGGCGCCGGGAGCGAAGCGAGCGGGCCCGAGCGTTTGGGCGCCGGGAGCGAAGCGAGCGGGCCCGAGCGTTTACAATCTGATCTCGCTGCGGCGCTGCGGCATGCCGAGAACGATCCGGCTGGGCTCTCGGACGACGAGTATCTCGCGCTCGCGACTGCCGACGGACCGGGTTTGGATGCCCTTGCGGCGCTGGCTGATTCGATTCGTCGGGATGTGGTCGGCGACGACGTCACCTATGTGGTGAATCGGAACATCAACTTCACGAACATCTGTTACACGGGCTGCCGGTTCTGTGCGTTCGCGCAGCGTAAGGGTGACGACGACGCGTTCACGCTGTCGACCACGGAGGTCGGCGATCGGGCGTGGGAGGCGCACGTCGCGGGTGCGACCGAGATCTGTATGCAGGGCGGTATCGATCCCGAATTGCCGGTGACCGGTTACGCGGACCTGGTGCGCGCCATCAAGGAGCGGGTGCCGTCAATGCACGTGCATGCGTTCAGCCCGATGGAGGTTGTCAACGGCGCGTCGCGCGGTGGCGAATCGGTCCGTGACTGGTTGACGGCGTTGCGCGAGGCTGGACTCGACTCCATCCCCGGCACGGCCGCGGAGATCCTCGACGACGAGGTCCGGTGGATTCTCACGAAGGGCAAGTTGCCGACGTCGGCGTGGATCGATGTGGTCACGACGGCGCACGAGGTGGGCCTGCCGTCGAGTTCGACGATGATGTACGGGCACGTGGATTCGCCGCGGCACTGGGTCGGCCACTTGAACGTGCTGCGCGGGATCCAGGACCGCACTGGCGGATTCACCGAGTTCGTCCTGTTGCCGTTCGTGCACCAGTCGTCGCCGCTGTATCTGGCCGGGGCGTCGCGGCCCGGACCGACACAGCGGGATAACCGCGCCGCGCACGCGTTGTCCCGCATCATGCTGCATGGCCGCATCGACAACATCCAGACGAGTTGGGTCAAGCTCGGCGTCGACGGTACTCGGGCGATGCTTCGCGGCGGCGCGAACGATCTCGGCGGCACCTTGATGGAGGAGACCATTTCGCGGATGGCGGGCAGTCAGCACGGTTCGGAGAAGACTGTCGAGGAGTTGCACGACATCGTCGACGGGATCGGGCGGACGCCGCGCCAGCGGTTGACCGATTATCGTCCGGCTCCGGCTCCCATGATGAGCGTAGGGCTCGGCTGATTTCCTGGCGATTTCGGTAGGTGAGCAAAAATCAGCCCAGGTCAGGGTGCGCTGATTCGGGCGGCGGAGTTCAGTCCCGATAGTCTGTATCGGTGCGGCTGCGATGCCGCCCCGGCATGCGTAGACGATGCGATCAGCCCTCGTGTCGTCGCGGAGAACGAGAAGGAGAAGCGACGTGACTTACATCATCGCGGAGCCGTGTGTTGATGTCCTGGACCGTGCGTGCGTCGAAGAGTGTCCGGTCGACTGCATCTACGAAGGCGGCCGGATGCTGTACATCCAGCCAGACGAATGCGTCGATTGCGGTGCGTGCGAGCCGGTCTGTCCGGTCGAGGCCATCTTCTACGAGGATGATGTGCCCGACGAGTGGGAACCGTATGTGAGTGCGAACGTCGATTTCTTCGACGAGTTGGGGTCGCCGGGCGGCGCGAGCAAGGTCGGGAAGACGCCGTACGACCCGCCGTTCATCAAGAATCTGCCTCCGATGGGCGAAGAGGACTGATTCGACCGTGAGCCGTCTCCGTCCGATCAGTGCCGGGCTCCCGGACTTTCCGTGGGACACGATCTCCGCGGCGAAGGCGGCGGCTGCGTCGCACGTCGGCGGGATCGTCGACATGTCTGTCGGCACACCGATGGACCCCGTCGACTCGTTGATCCGTGATGCGCTCGCCGCGTCGTCGGAGTTCCCGGGATATCCGGCGACCGTCGGGCCTCTCGCGCTGCGTGAGGCGGCGGTCGGTGCGCTGGATCGGCGGTTCGGGGTCACCGGTCTCGACGAGTCGTCGATTCTGCCGGTGATCGGCACCAAGGAGGCGATCGCGGGTCTGCCGGCGCAACTCGGGGTGCCTGCGGGCGACACCGTCGTGATCCCGGAGGTCGCGTACCCGACGTACGAGGTCGGCGCACTTCTGGCGGGTGCGACGCCGCGTCGAGCCGATCGGATCGCCGACTACGGCGACCGCGTACCGACGCTGATCTTCCTGAACAGTCCGTCGAATCCGACCGGTGCGGTCGCGTCTGCCGAGGAACTGCGGAGCGTTGTCGAGTGGGCGCGTGCGCACGGCAGCGTCGTCGTGTCGGACGAGTGCTATCTGGGTCTGACGTGGGAGGGTTCGGCGCTCTCGGTGCTGCACCCGAGTGTGTGCGGCGGTGACCACACCGGTCTGATCGCGGTTCATTCGCTGTCGAAGGTGTCGAATCTCGCCTCGTATCGCGCGGGGTTCCTCGCTGGTGACCGCGCGCTGATCGCCGAACTGCTCGCTGTCCGTAAACACGCAGGCATGATCGTGCCGTTCCCGATTCAGGGGGCTACGATCGCGGCGTTGAACGACGACGTCCACGTCGATGCGCAGCGTGAGCGGTACCGGGTGCGTCGCGCCAAGTTGAAAGCCGCCGTCGAGGGCGCCGGATTCACCGTCGACCATTCGGAGGCGGGTCTGTACCTGTGGATCTCGCGCGGCGACGATTCCCGTGCGACGCTCGACTGGTTCGCGTCGCGCGGCATCCTCGTCGCGCCGGGCGACTTCTACGGTCCGGCGGGTTCGAAGCACGTTCGGATGGCGTTGACTGCCACCGACGAACGCGTCGATGCGGCCGTCGACCGCCTCGCACCGTAGTTATACCGGCCTGTGACAGTCACCGTCCTGTCACAGTCACCGGCCTGTCACCTTCCCGGCGAAGTCGGCGACGGCGTCGACCAGTTGGTCCAGCCCGGGCTGCTCCAGCGGATAGTGTCCGGCGTTCTCCAGCATCACCGTCTCGACCGGTACCCGGGTGATCCGGTCCACGAACGGCTGCGACATGGACAGCGGCGACCACCGGTCGGCCGCCGGCCGGGTCAGGAGGATCGGGCAGACGTCGAACTCGTCGGGGGCGATGTCGGCCTCGTAGTTGAGATAGGAGTCGAGGAACGCGACCGTCGCGAGGTTGCCCGCCGACGTGCGGTCGGCGTAGCACGCCTTCTTCGCGGCTCGATCGTTGACGAGCGCCCGCATCTTGGACACCGCCCTCATCGGCACGCGGACGCGCCGCGCGGGCGTCTGGGCGAGCGCCTTCATCACGCTCGCGCCGACGAATCCGGTCGCCGGTTCGATCGCGGTCCCGATCCGGACGGCCCGCGAGGACTGGTCGAGGAATGTCATGCCGACGACACCGGCGACCTGTCGGTTGACGGACGCGATGTGGAAAGCCTCCATCCCGCCCGCCGACAGACCGTAGAGGACGATGGGGCGATCGTCGTCGGCACGTTCGGCGTCGACGAGATCGGAGCCGATGCGCACCCAGTCGTCGTAGGTGACGACGGCGCCCGGCGCGACCTGCGTCACGCCGAAGGTCGGCATGTCGATGGCGATGGTCTCGAATCCTCGCTCGGCGAGCGGACGGCCGAGAATCGTCGACATCTGGCGACCGTTGGTACCGACTCCGTGGAACGCGATGACCTTCACTGCGGCGTCCGGGTTCCGATAGGTGTCGAGGTGGATGTGGTGGCCGTCGTGCTCCCACCATTCTTCGTCGGGGACGGTCTCGTCGGTGAGTCGGTACTTATTCGGCAGGAAATCCGCGATTGTGCGCCACTCCGGCTGGTCGGCGTAGCTCGTGCGAGGCAGGCTCATGCCATGTGAGTCTGAGCCGGGGCAGTGGTCCAGTCAACGCTCGCGACGCCACCAATCCTGTGACGTGAGACACCTCCGCTGAACTGTAAAGATCGACCCGCTCACGACCCTCCGAGGGCATAGTGCCCTCGGAGGCGGGTGAGCGGGTCGATTCTTGCGGCAGTTCGTCAGTTGTTGGCGTGCAGCGCCTCGTTGAGTTCGATGCCGTCGCCTTCTTTCGCGGTGACCTCGACGGCCCCGGTGGTGCTGTTGCGGCGGAACAGGAGGTTCGAGCGGCCCGCCAGCTCACGGGCCTTGACGACCGATCCGTCCGGGCCGGTCACCTTGGTGCCCGCGGTGAGATAGAGGCCTGCTTCGATGACGCAGTCGTCGCCGAGTGGGATTCCGCAGCCGGCGTTCGCGCCGAGTAGGCAGCGCTGGCCGATGGCGATGATCTCCTTGCCGCCGCCGGAGAGGGTGCCCATGGTGGACGCGCCGCCGCCGATGTCGGAGCCGTCGCCGACGACGACGCCTGCGGAGATGCGGCCTTCGACCATCGATGTGCCGAGAGTGCCTGCGTTGAAGTTGACGAATCCCTCGTGCATCACGGTGGTTCCCGGCGACAGGTGGGCGCCGAGACGGACGCGGTCGGCGTCGCCGATCCGAACGCCTGCGGGGGCGACGTAGTCGACCATCCGCGGGAACTTGTCGACGGAGGTGACCGTCACGTGGCCGCGGGCGCGCAGACGGAGACGAGTTCGCTCGAAACCGTCGACGGCGCACGGACCGAAGTTGGTCCAGACGACGTTCGCCAGGAGCGCGAACTGACCTTCGAGGCTGAGGCCGTGCGGCTGGACGAGGCAGTGCGACAGCAGGTGCAGGCGAAGGTAGACGTCGTGGGCGTCGACCGGTGCGACGGACAGGTCGGCGATGACGGTCTTCACGGCGATCGTCTTGACGTTGCGGGCCTCGTCGACGCCGACGAGCGGACGCAGGTCGGCCGGGATGTCGTCGCCGGTCAGCTCGGTGGATCCGGTGACGCCGGGGGCCGGGTCGAGTTCGGGGGTCGGGTACCACGTGTCGAGGACGGCCACCCGGCCGTCGTTCTCCCACACGGTGGCGATTCCAATGGCAGCAGCACCTTGAATAGTCACGTCGGCAAGTCTAACCGTGGCCGTTGCGGCCTACGATGGTTCCCTGTGAGCACTCCGAGCCTGAACCTGTCCGCCGACCCGATCGATCTGACGGCGGCTCTCGTCGACCTCCCGAGCGTGAGTCGAGACGAGACGTTGATCGCGGACGCCGTCGAACGGGCGCTCCGCGAGCAGACGGCCGGTTTCGAGGTGGTCCGCCACGGAAACTGTGTCCTGGCACGCACCGATCGCGGACTCGACTCCCGGGTGATCCTCGCCGGGCACCTCGACACCGTGCCGATCATCGACAATGTGCCGTCGCGGCGCACCGTCACCGACGACGAGGGCGACGTGCTGCACGGTTGCGGGTCGGTCGACATGAAGTCCGGCGACGCCGTCTTCCTGCATCTGGCCGCCACACTGGACGATCCGGCGCACGACATCACGTTGATCTTCTACGACTGCGAGGAGATCGCGGCCGAATTCAACGGTCTCGGGGCCATCGAGCGGGAACTGCCCGACTGGCTGGTCGGGGACGTCGCTATCCTCGGCGAACCGACCGCGGGCCTGATCGAAGCGGGGTGCCAGGGGACGCTCCGCGTGCGGTTCACGGCGACCGGGACGCGCGCTCATTCGGCGCGCGCATGGATGGGCGACAACGCGATTCACAAGATCGGCGGTCTCCTCACGACTCTCGCCGCGTATGAGCCGCGACGCGTCGACATCGACGGCTGCGAGTACCGCGAAGGCCTGTCGGCGGTGGCCGTGCACGGTGGCGTCGCAGGCAACGTGATCCCCGATGAGGTGTATGTCGACGTCAACTTCCGCTTCGCCCCGGATCGCAGTCCGGAGCAGGCGTTCACCCATGTCCGCGAGGTGTTCGCCGACGACCTCGCCTCGGGTGCGGTGACCGCCGAGATCACCGATTCGGCCGCGGGCGCGCTGCCGGGCCTCGCGCATCCCGCTGCGGCGGCCCTCGTCGAGGCGGCGCACGGGAGGTTCCGCGCCAAGTACGGCTGGACCGACGTCTCACGGTTCGCGGCACTGGGCATTCCCGCCGTGAACCTCGGGCCCGGCGACCCGAGTCTCGCGCACCGCGTCGACGAACGAGTCCCCGTCGAGCAGATCACGACCGTCACCCAGACGTTGCGGGCCTACCTCTCGCGCTGACCCCCTGTCGCCCGAACAGCAATCCGCCGCCGAGGTCGACCACGCCTGCCCACACGTCGTCGGGTCGATCGGTGATCGTCCCCATCTGTTCGAACAGTTCCGAGGCGATCGAGCCGAGGAGCAGATTCCAGACCACCAGTGTGCGGGCGAGCGCGTCCGCTGTCAGGGTCAGACCGGCGACCTCGTCGGACGCTGCGGTCGCCGACAGCGCGGCAGCGGCGGCGCGTTGTCGTGACGCGTGTGTGCCGTCGACGGCGGGAACCTCGGCGTCGGCGGCGATCGCGCCGAACGTCAGGATCGGCCGGGTCCCGGCGCGGACCGTCGTCTCCCGGGGCGCGTGGTAGCCGGGCACCGGTGACCCGTAGAGGAGCGTGTACTCGCTCGGATGGGCGATAGCCCACGCGCGCAACGCATTCGCGAACGCTTCGAATCGCGACCGGGGAGTGGAGCGGTCGGCGACGGCAGCGTCCAGGGTGTCACCGAGGTCGTCGTATGCGTCGACGATCAGGACGGTCAGCAGGTCGTCACGGTCGCGGACATAGCGGTACAGCGACGACGGCGTCCGGCCCATGTCCCGCGCGACGGCGCGCAACGAGAGCGCGGCGGCGCCGTGCTGGGCGAGGTGTCTGCGGCCGACATCGCGGAGATCGGCTTCGATGCCTGCGCGTCTGCGGGCCCGGATGCCGGGGGTGTGATCAGTGGTCATCGGACCCATCGTCGCACGCCCACAGAAAAGAGAACAGTGTTCTTGATTATTGTGGGCGGTCGACTTACGGTAAAGAAGAGAACACTGTTCACGTTTGCTGTTCGAAGGAGACTGACATGAACGACACGACCGCCGCCGATCGCTACATCGAGCCGACTGGACGACTGGGATTCGCACTGAACAAGCTGGTGGGGAGTCTGGCGCGCATCGGTTTCGCGCCGAGCGGTTGCTACGACCTGCAGGTGCCGGGTCGGGTGAGCGGGGAGTTGAGAACGACGCCGGTCAACGTCCTCGACCTCGACGGTGTGCGATACCTCGTCTCCGCGCGAGGTCGGACCCAGTGGGTGCGGAACGTCCGAGCCGGGGGAGAGGTCACGCTCCGGCGCGGCCGCCGCAGCGAAGCGGTGACGCTCGTCGAACTCGACGACGACCGCAAACCGGAACTCATCCGTGCCTACCTGACGCGGTGGGCGTGGCAGGTGGCGGCCTTCGACGAAGGCCTCGCGCCCGATTCGACCGACGCGGAGATCCTGGACGCGGCACCGGGCATGCCGGTGTTCGAGGTGCGCTGACCTGTTCCCGGGTGTTGGTACCGTTTTCGCCATGGCAGACGATGCGCGCGAGGCGCAGTCCAGTCCCGGCGACATCCCCCACGTGGACGTTCAGGTTCGACACGTCGGAGCGGCGCAGGTGAGGCTGCCCGGTGACGCCGAACAGGTGCCGACCGACCGCGGCCTGCTCGAGTGGGTCGATCCGCGCGATCCGACTCGCGCTGCGCACCGCACCGTCCGCGACTCCTGGCGAGTGCTGCGCATCCAGTCCGAGTTCGTGTCCGGGTTCGACGCCCTCGAGAACGTCGCCGAAGCGGTCACCGTGTTCGGATCCGCGCGCGACAAGCCTGGCTCGCCCGGCTACGAGCGGGCCGTCGAACTGGGCAGGCTGCTCGGCGAGGCCGGCTTCGCCGTCATCACCGGTGGCGGTCCCGGCGCGATGGAAGCCACCAACAAGGGGGCCTACGAGGCAGGCGCCCCGTCGATCGGCCTGAACATCGAGCTGCCCTTCGAGCAGCACATGAACCCGTACCTGACGTTGGGCATGAACTTCCGCTACTTCTTCGTCCGCAAGACGATGTTCGTCAAGTACGCGCAGGCATTCATCTGTCTGCCCGGCGGTTTCGGCACGCTCGATGAACTGTCCGAGGCCTTGACCCTCGTCCAGACCGGCAAGGTTCTGCGGTTCCCGATCGTTCTCGTCGGACGCGAGTTCTGGGGGCCGCTCGTCGACTGGATCACGACCACCCTCGCCGACGAAGGCAAGATCTCCCCCGACGACCTCGACCTCGTGACGCTCGTCGACACCCCAGCCGAAGCCGTTCAAGCCGTGTGCGACAAAGCGGTCCGTTCGTGAGCGCGGACCAGCCCGCGATCTGCGTCTACTGTGCGTCCGGCGCGGTCGACGAGCAGTACCTGCGTCTGGCCGCCGACCTCGGCACCGGGTTGGCTCGCGCGGGCCTTGCCCTGGTCTCCGGCGGCGGCAACGTCTCGATGATGGGCAGCATCGCCCGCGCGACCCGCACCGCGGGCGGGCGGACCATCGGCGTCATCCCGGAACATCTGATGGCAAAAGAAGTCGCCGACCTCGACGCCGACGAGCTGATCGTCACCGACACCATGCGCGAACGCAAACGGATCATGGAGGAGCGCTCCGATGGATTCGTCACGCTCCCCGGCGGCATCGGGACGCTCGAAGAGTTCTTCGAGACGTGGACCGGCGGCTACCTCGGCGAGCACGACAAGCCGGTCGTCATCGTCAACCTCGACGGCTTCTACGATCCGCTGCTCGAGTGGCTGCACGAACTGAAGGCCCGCGGATTCGTCTCCGGATACGCGCTTGACCGGCTCATCGTCGTCGACACGGCGGCCGACGCGATAACACAACTGACTCGACGGTAGGGTGGCGGCATTCACATGTCGGTGCGGAGAGTGGAGAAAGCATGAATGCAGTGCCAACGAAAGTCGGGATCACTGACATCCTCAAGGGGGTGGCCACGCTGGCTCCCGACCTCCCATCGATGGCGCGACACGCGCCCGGCATCGTCTTCCGCAAGGGTGAGACGAAGAACTCGATCGGCCAGGTGTTCGCCAAGCATGCCGCCGAGCACCCGGACCGTCCGTTCCTCCGGTGGCACGGCGAGTCGTCGTCGTACGGCGAATGCAATCGCATCGTTAACCGGTACGCCGCCGTTCTGACCGAACGCGGCATCGGCGTCGGCGACATCGTCGCGATCCTGTCGAAGAACAACCCAACCGATCTGCTGATGATCCTCGCGACGCTCAAACTCGGAGCCGTCGCCGGCATGATCAACTACAACCAGCGCGGCGACGTCATCGACCACAGCATGTCCCTGCTCGGCGCCAAAGTCCTGGTCTGGGACCCCGAATGCGACGAGGCATTCGCCTCGATGAGCACGAGCGTGCACCCCGAGCACGTCCTGGACTTCGCGGCCCTCGAGGCGGCAGCCGACGGCAAGTCGACGGCCGACCCCGCAGTCACCGCGACCCTCCCGGCGTCGACTCCCGCGTTCTACATCTTCACCTCCGGCACCACCGGCCTGCCGAAGGCCAGCGTCATGAGCCACAACCGCTGGCTGTCGAACAGCGGCGGAATCGGCGGGATGTCGGTGCGGTTGCGGCCGTCGGACACGATGTACGTCGCGTTGCCGCTCTACCACAACAACGCGGTCTCGGTGTCCCTCGGCTCCGTGCTCGCCAACGGCGCCTGCATCGCGCTCAGCAAGCAGTTCTCGGCGTCGAAGTTCTGGGACGAGATCATCGAGAACCGGGCGACCGCGTTCTCCTACATCGGCGAGCTCTGCCGATACCTGCTGGCGCAGCCGCCGCGCGCGGTCGACCGCCAGCACTCGGTCCGCGTGATCGTCGGCAACGGCCTGCGCCCGGAGATCTGGGACGAGTTCTCCGAACGCTTCGGCATCAACCGCATCGTCGAGTTCTACGCGGCGAGCGAATCGAACCTCGCGTTCGTCAACGTGTTCGGCGTCAAGAAGACCGTCGGGTTCTGCCCGCTCCCGTACAAGGTGGTCGAGTACAACGGCGACGGCACGCCCAAACGCGACGCGAACGGCCGGGTGACGCCGGTCAAGAAGGGCGTCCCCGGCCTGCTGATCTCCGAGATCACCAACCGGATCCCGCTCGACGGCTACACCGATCCGGCCGAGACCGAGAAGAAGATCATCCGCGACGCGTTCAAGTCCGGCGACTCCTATTTCAACTCTGGCGATCTGGTCCGCGAGCTCGGCTTCCTGCACATCGCGTTCGTCGACCGGCTCGGCGACACCTTCCGCTGGAAGGGGGAGAACGTCGCGACCACCGAGGTGGAGGGCGCGGTGACCGGCGACGACGCGATCGGCGGCGCCGTCGCCTACGGCGTCGAGGTCCCCGGCTGCGACGGCCGCGCGGGTATGGTCGCGGTCACTCGTTCCGGCGAGGCAGACCCGGACCCGAAGCGTCTGGCAGACCGCATGTACGCCGACCTGCCCGCCTACGCGGTACCGCTGTTCATTCGATTCGTTCCCGAATTCGAGGTCACCTCGACGTTCAAGAACCGCAAAGTGGAACTGCGCGAGGAGGCCTACACCGACGTGGGCGACGACGAGGTGTGGGTGCTCAAGGGGCGTCAGGACGGGTATGTGCCGTTCTACGCCGAGTACCCGGCCGACGTCGCGGCCGCCAAGGCCCCGCGCTGAGCGGAGACACGCGCCCCCGTAGGGTGAATCCGTGAGCCTTGACCCGACGGCCGGACCGGCCCGGTCGACCCTTGCCGGTCGGCCTGTCGCCACCGATCGAGCCCTCGTCATGGCGATCGTCAACCGGACCCCCGACTCGTTCTACGACCGTGGAGCCACCTTCTCCGACGACGCGGCGAAGGCTCGCGTCGACGCGGTCGTCGCCGACGGCGCGGACATCGTCGACGTCGGCGGAGTGAAGGCTGGACCGGGGGAGAACGTCGACGCCGCCGCCGAAGCACAGCGGGTGGTTCCGCTCATCGCGTGGATCCGATCGAGGCACCCTGACCTGCTGATCAGCGTCGACACCTGGCGCAGCGAAGTCGCGTCGGCCGCGTGCGACGCCGGAGCGAACATCATCAACGACACGTGGGCCGGGGTCGATCCGGGTCTCGTCGGCGTCGCCGCACAGGCAGGCGCAGGCATCGTGTGTTCGCACACCGGCGGCGCTCGCGTGCGGACCAGACCGCACCGGGTCGCCTACGACGACATCGTCGCCGAGGTCATCGAGGAGGTCACGTCGGCTGCGATGCGGGCCAGAGCGGCTGGAGTCCGTGACGACGGAATCCTCATCGACCCGACGCACGACTTCGGTAAGAACACCCACCACGGACTCGCGCTGCTGCGCGACCTCGACCGACTCGTCGACACGGGGTGGCCGGTCCTGATGGCACTGTCGAACAAGGACTTCATCGGCGAGACGCTCGGCGTCGGACTCACCGAGCGGGTGGCCGGAACACTCGCGGCCACCGCGCTCGCGGCGTCGCGCGGCGCCCGCGTGTTCCGAGTGCACGAAGTCGCCGACACGCGTCGCGTCGTCGACATGGTCGCGTCGATCGCGGGCACCCGACCGCCGGCGCGCACCGTGCGAGGGCTCGCATGAACGCTGTCTGGACCGAACGCGGCGAGGGGGAGGCGCGCTGGTCCCACACCCACACGTGGGACCACCCGGAGTGGAGTGTCGACGAACTCGTCGCCGCGAAATCCGGTCGGACCGTCTCGGTGGTGCTGCCGGCATTGAACGAGGAGGACACGGTCGCGCAGGTGATCGCCTCGATCGCACCCCTGCTCGGCTCTCTCGTCGACGAACTCGTCGTCATCGACTCCGGGTGCACTGACCGGACGGCCGAACGGGCACACGCCGCCGGAGCGCGCGTGGTCACCCGGGAGGAGGCGATCCCCGGGATCGCGCCGCAGCCGGGCAAAGGCGAGGCGCTGTGGCGGTCACTGGCCGCGACGACTGGCGACCTCGTCGCGTTCGTCGACGCCGACCTCATCGACCCGGACCCGATGTTCGTCCCGAAGATGCTCGGACCGCTCCTCGCCGAGCCGAGCATCCACCTGGTCAAGGGCTACTACCGGCGGCCGTTGACGACCGGGGCCACCCACGAGGCCTCCGGCGGCGGCCGGGTCACCGAACTCCTCGCCCGCCCGCTGCTCACCGCGCTCAAACCTGAGCTGGGCGAGGTGCTGCAGCCGCTCGGCGGCGAATACGCGGGCACCCGCGAACTCCTGACGTCGGTGCGGTTCGCACCCGGCTACGGCGTCGAGATCGGACTGCTCGTCGACACTTACGACCGTTACGGGCTCACCGGGATCGGCCAGGTCAATCTCGGCGTCCGGCAGCACCGGAACCGTCCGCTCCGCGACCTCGCAGTCATGAGCAGGCAGATCGTCGCGACGCTCCTCGACCGCTGCGGGATCGACGACTCCGGTGTCGGCCTCACCCAGTTCCTGCCCGACGACACCGGTGGATTCGCGCCCCGTACCACCGAGCTGATGCGTGACGAGCGGCCGCCGGTCGCCGACCTCGATCCGCGAGTCCTGAACGCGGCGGCGTCAGGCGGTCGGCGGCGTTAGACCGATACGAGGCACTAGGCTGGAGGGGTGGCGATCATCGGACTGTACGTGATCGGCGTGGCCGTACTGGTCGCCCTGATCTTCGCACTGGTGTGGTTCGTGTTCGGACGCGGCGAGGATCTGCCGCCGATCGAATCCGGAACCACCCTCACTCGACTGCCTCGCGCGGGGATCGGCGGCGACGACGTCCGCGGTCTCGTCTTCGCGCAGAGCTTCCGCGGCTACCGTGCCGTCGAGGTCGATTGGGCGCTGGAGAAGTTGGCGCGCGAGATCGACGAACTCCGCGATGTGGTCCACGATCTGTCGGGTCGCGACGTCGCCGACACCGGTGCCATGCCGACCGTTCGGGTGCACGAGACTGACGATTGAGTAAGTTCGGCCGGTGCTGACGACGCGCCGCGGATACGCTGCACGTATCATGGACCCAGTCATTGAAGCGTTGGAGGGAGCACGGGCATGGCGGCGATGAAGCCACGAATGGGCGACGGACCGATGGAAGCGGTCAAGGAAGGTCGCGGGATCGTCGTTCGCATCCCGATCGACGGCGGCGGACGACTCGTCGTCGAACTGAACGACGAAGAGGCCGGTGCGCTCGGCGAGGCTCTCCGCGAGGTCACCGCCTGACGGTGCGGCCGGAGCTGTTCGCAGCCGCACACCTGGCCTGCCCCGTCTGTCAGAGGGCCCTCGAAGAATCGGGGCGCGTCCTCGGTTGCCCGGCAGGCCATCGCTTCGACCTCGCACGACAGGGCTACGTGTCCCTGCTCGGCGGGAAGGGGACCGCACACCGGTCCGACACAGCCGACATGGTCGCGGCCCGCGCCCGGGTGTTCGCCAGCGGGTTGTACACGCCGATCCAGAACGCTGTCGCGGCAGCGGCCACACGGCCGGGTCGCGACGAGTCGACCGAGGTCATCGTCGACGCGGCCGGAGGCACCGGCGCCTATCTGGCCGCCGTGCTCGACGCTCGACGTGACGGCGCGGTCGGCGTCAGCGTCGACCTGTCGAAATCGTGCGCGCGCACCGCTGCGCGCGCACATCCGCGCGCCGTGTCCGTCGTCGCCGATCTCTGGGCGTCGATCCCGATCCTGACCGGCGCCGCGTCGACGGTCCTGTCGGTGTTCGCGCCGCGCAACGTCGCCGAGACGACCCGCATCCTCATGCCGGGCGGCCACTGGGTGATCATCACTCCGAACCCCGGGCATCTCGCGGAGATCGTCGAACCCATGGGGATGCTGCGTGTCGGCGACGGTAAGGCCGATCGCCTCGAAGCCGACCTGCGTTCGGACTTCGATGTCACCGCCACCGAGCGCGTGGTCGCATCGCTCGACCTCCTGCCGGATCAGCTCGCCGATATCGCAGGCATGGGCCCCGCGGGATTTCACCGGACGGCCGACGAACTGCTGGCGGCAGCGGCCGACCTCGCTTCGGGCGGCGCCGCGACCGCGGCTCTCGACGTGACGGTCACCCTCGCGCGTCGACGGTGAACACCGCACTGTCGGTAGCAGTTCGGGACGGTCGGGTGGTCGCTTCGCTCCAGTGCCGATATGTTTGAACGGTGAGATCACAACCGCACGTGCTCGGAATCGTCCTCGCCGGCGGAGAGGGTAAACGCCTGTATCCGTTGACGATGGACCGCGCTAAGCCTGCGGTGCCGTTCGGCGGCTCGTACCGGCTCATCGACTTCGTGCTGTCGAACCTGGTCAACGGCGGGTACGAACGTCTGTGCGTGTTGACCCAGTACAAGTCGCATTCGCTCGACCGGCACATCTCCCAGAACTGGTGGGTCTCGGGTTTCCACGGGGAGTACATCACGCCCGTTCCGGCGCAGCAGCGACTCGGTCCGCGCTGGTACACCGGCAGCGCCGACGCGATATTCCAGTCGATGAATCTGATCGACGACGAGAAACCCGACTACATCGTCGTCTTCGGCGCCGACCACGTGTACCGGATGGATCCGTCTCAGATGGTGCAGGCGCACATCGAGTCGGGCGCCGCCGTCACCGTGGCAGGCATCCGCGTACCGCGCAAGGAGGCGATCGCGTTCGGCTGCATCGACTCCGCCGACGACAACAAGATCACGGCGTTCGTCGAGAAGCCGAGCGATCCGCCCGGCACCCCGAACGACCCGGATGTCACGTACGCGTCGATGGGCAACTACGTGTTCACGACCGACAAGCTCGTCGAGGCGCTCAAACGCGATGCCGCCGACCCCGACTCGGACCACGACATGGGCGGCGACATCATTCCGGCGTTCGTGCGGGCCGCACAAGCGTACGTCTACGACTTCGACGAGAACACGATCCCCGGTGAGACGCCCCGCGACAAGGGATACTGGCGGGACGTCGGGACCATCGACTCGTTCTACGAAGCGCACATGGATCTCATCTCGGAGAATCCCGTGTTCAACCTGTACAACCAGCGCTGGCCGATCCGCGGCGCGACGAGCCACCTGCCGCCTGCCAAGTTCCTGCGGGGCGGTGCCGCGAACGACTCGATGGTGGGTGCAGGCTGCATCGTCTCCGGTGGCACCGTCCACAACTCGGTCCTGTCGAACGACGTCGTCGTCGGCGAAGGTTCCGTCGTGCAGGGCAGCGTCCTCATGCCCGGGGTTCGGATCGGAAAGAACGCGGTCGTGCGCAACGCGATCCTCGACAAGAATGTGACCGTCGCCGATGACGGGCAGCTCGGCGTCGACCTCGCCCACGACGGCGAGCGCTTCCAGGTCAGTGCGGGCGGCGTGGTCTGCGTCGGTAAGAGCGCGCTGGTGGATTAAGCGCTAGTGGATTAAGCGCTAGTCACCGCGCTGGCGAATCCGGCAATCCGGCAAGCGCGGCGGAGCCCCGCTCGACGAGTACCGGGATCGTGTCGGCGTCGATGTCGGCGGGCAGGTCGTCCACCGGCCACCAGGCGAGGTCGACGGACTCGTCGCTGCGGACGATGTCGGGGAGCGACCCGTCCGCGGTGGGGTCGGCGACCGCCGCGTATTGGATGTCCAGGTGCCGCGTCGGGACGCCGAGCGAGCACGTGATCGGATGCGTGTGCAGATGCACCGGGCCGTCGGACACTCGCAGCGAAGCGAGGCCCGACTCCTCGAGACCCTCGCGCAGCGCTGTCGCGGCGACGCTGGCGTCGCCCGGCTCGCAGTGTCCACCGAGCTGGATCCATTTCCCCACGCGCGGATGCAGCGTGAGCAGGACGTGGCGCAGGGTCGCGTCGAAGACGATGACCGAGCCCGTGACGTGTCCGGGGACGCATGCTCGCATGCACGGGTCGTCCACCGCGTCGATGAACGCCAACATGGTGTGCCGCAGCGCGTCCTGTCCGGAATCGGGTGCGTGCCAGCCGTCGAGGACGGCGCGGGTCGCGTCGGTGATGTTCACAGTTCGATGACCAGCCCGTCGGTCGCGGCGGGCGCACGCAGGCCGGGCTCCGCGGCGGGATAGCCGATCGCGACCGCACCCAACGGCTGCCACTGCTCGGGCAAGTCGAGCACGTCGCGAACAGTGGACGCCGCGAAGATCGTCGAACCGACCCAGCAGCTGCCGACACCGCGGACCGACAGCCCGACCAGCAGCCCGGAGACGGCGGCGCCTCCGGCGACGGTGAACATCGTGGTCTCGCACGCGTTGCGGCGGGCGTCGGAATAGGTGTGCATGCCGTCGCCGGTCATCACCGGAATCACCAGTTCCGGTGCGTCGTACAAAATCTGGCCGCGTGCGACGCGCTTGGCTATCGACTCGTCGCTCTTCTCGTCGCGGTCGAGGTCGGTGCGCCACGCATCGCCCATCGCATCGAGCAGCGCCCGTCGGCGTTGCGCGTCACGCAACCAGAGGAAGCGGATCGGGTGTGTGTGATGCGGGGCGGGCGCGGTGAGCGCGTCGGCGAACGCCGCGTTCATGACGTCCTCGGGCACCGTCTCGTCGGCGAACGCTCGCACTGAACGGCGTGTCAGGACCGCCTCCCGGCGGCCCTGGCCGATCGCCTCTTCGACGCCGAGCCGGAACATGTCGTCGTCGAGGTCGCGGACCAGATCGCGGGCCGACGACCCGTCGTCGACGGGACGCCATCCGCGCACCACTGCGACCGGGACCCCGTCGAGCTTGCCCTTGACCAGATCTGCCGCAGCCGCGATCTCGTCGGCGACCGCGATGTCGGTGACGATCAATGTGTTGCCGTACGCGTCGTCGACGCCGTCGTACGCATGGCTGACGGCGACGCCTGCGGCCCCGATCGCCACATCGGTCTGCCCGGTGCGCCAGGCGCGCCCCATCGTGTCGGTGACGATCACGGCCACGTCGAGCCCGCGCGCGGCGAGCGCGGCGCGCAGCCGGATGGCGCTCGCGTCCGGGTCGACGGGCAGCAGCGCGATCTGATCGGTGCGGACGTTGGAGCCGTCGACGCCCGCCGCGGCCTGCACCAGCCCGTTGCGATTCGCGGTGATCAACGTCCGGTTGCGTTTGGCGACGACGCGGACGGTCTCGTCGTCGATCAGTCGGCGGCGGAACGCGTCCCGCTCGTCCGGATCAGTCGGGGCGTCGACCATCCGCCCTTCGGTCTTCGAGAAGATCTTGCTCGTCACGACCAGCACGTCACCGTCGACGAGCCACGGCGCGGCCGTCGTGATCGCGGCGGCGACATCGCCGTCGGGTTCGAACTCGCCGAGCCCGGTCACGGGCAGGATGCGGAGTCCGTCGAGTGCCCGGTGGTCATGAGTGCTGGGGTCGTGAGTGCTGGGCTCGCTCACGGCGCGTGCACCCCCACCAGCGCGAGGGCCGCGCGGATCATGTCGGCGGTCGTCGCCGGATCGGTCATCAGGAGCGGAGCCGACCCGATCTCGATGCCGTCGACCTCGGCGTGGTCGCCGTCGGCGATCAGCCAGCCGTCGAGGAGCCCGTTCCCCGACCGCGCACCGAAATGGGCGGCGATCGCTTCGGCGGACGTCTCGACGCCGATCACCGACAGACATTCGTCCGCCATACCGCGCAACGGCTTGTTGTCGATCACGGGGCTGACGCCGACGACCGGTGCGGAGGTGGCGCGCAGCGCCGCGCGGATGCCGGGGACACTGGTGATCGCGCCGATGGACACCACCGGGTTCGACGGCGCGAGGAGGACGACGTCGGCGTCGGCGATGGCGTCGAGCACTCCGGGAGCGGGCGTGGCGGCGTCGCTGCCGACCTGGGCGAATCCGTGTGTCGGGATCTTCGCGCGATGCCGGACCCACCACTCCTGGAAGTGGATGGCGACCTTCTCGCCGGGCTCGCCGCCCGGATTGTCGACGACCACGTGCGTCTCGTGTCGGTCGTCGGTCACCGGCAGCAGTCGGACGCCGGGCTGCCAGCGCTTGCACAGCGCGGCGGTGATGTCGGCGAGGGTGAACCCCGCGTCGAGCATCTGGGTGCGGATCAGGTGGGTCGCGAGATCACGGTCGCCGAGCCCGAACCAGTCCGGATCGGCGCCGTACGCCGCGAGCTCCTCCTTGGCGTTCCACGTCTCGTTCCGGTGGCCCCACCCGCGTTCCGGGTCGATGCCGCCGCCGAGCGTGTACATGCAGGTGTCGAGGTCGGGACAGATGCGGACGCCGTGCATCCACGCGTCGTCGCCGACGTTGACGATCGCGGTCACCGAGTCCGCCGACGGGGAGGTGGCAGGGAACTCGGTGACACCGAACAGCTCGCGTGCGCCCTGCAGGAAACGGGCGCCGCCGACGCCTCCGACGAGTACGGTCACATTCACAGGGATCCACTCTAACCAGCGCCCGCCGACACGCCGACGGGCGTCGGCAAACTCGCGCACGAACGGTTTTGCCGGTCCCCGATGTTATGAATGAATCTTGGCGTTCGGCTTGACCCGCACCATTGTCACCGTGTGTAATCACATCAGTGTCATTAAGGGTGGAGCGAAGCAGGGAGGGCGCCGACTATGACTATTGATCACGGCGAAGGTGCTGAGCCGACCAGTCGAATTACGGGGTCGGGTTTTGGGCACCTCACGGCTGTTCCGAGCGATTTCGAAGCACTGTTCGACGCGGTGGAAGACGAATGGCAGGATCGGGCGCTCTGCGCGCAGACCGATCCCGAAGCGTTCTTCCCCGAAAAGGGTGGATCGACGCGTGAAGCGAAACGGATCTGCCAGGGGTGCGAGGTCAAGGCAGACTGCCTTGAGTACGCATTGCACAACGACGAGCGATTCGGCATCTGGGGTGGGATGTCCGAGCGCGAACGTCGCCGCCTCAAGCGCGGCATCATCTGAGGGGTCTATTCTTCCGGACCGTCTTCGACGGTGTCCTCGTCGACGCCGAGGTATGTGGCGACCTGCTGAATGAGGACCTCCCGTAGCAACTCGTGGAGGTCGTCGTCGAGCGCCCGCAACTCGAGTGGGCGTCGGAACAGGACGATCTGCGCGCGCGTCGGTCGTCCTTGCGCGTCGACGGCCGCCGGGATCAGTCGTGCCAACGGGACGGGTCCGTCCGCAGTGACCTCTTCGGGCCAGGCGACCGTCTCCCATTCGGAGGGGTCCGCACCGCGCGGCAGGGTCCCGGGGATGTCGTCGACCGCAACGTCCAAACCGGTCAGCCGGTCATGCCAGCGCGCGTCGAGTTCGGCGAACGCGTCGACCGCAGCGCGGTCGAACGCATCCGATCTGGTGCGTCGCGCGGGAATGCCCGGAGCGAGGATCGGCCCGCGCAGGCCGCGTCCGCGCTTGTCCCGGGCACGACGCGTCGCCGGAGTCAGCAGAAGGTGGCCTGAGTGCAGGGGAGCGAGACGAAACGCCATGAACGCCAGTCTAGGACGTGTGTCGAACGCGGCCGGACCGACACGACACGTTAAGGTGTGGGTGTGAGTTCTCCCCGTCAGTGCTGCCGCCCAGGCTGCTCCAAGCTGGCCGTGGCCACGCTGACCTTCGTCTATGCGGAGTCGACAGCGGTCATCGGCCCCCTCGCTGGTGCCGAGGAGCCGCACTCGTGGGATCTGTGCGCCGAACACGCCGACCGCATCACCGTTCCGCGCGGTTGGGAGATGCTGCGCAGCGGAAGCGGATTCACGCAGACCACCGAGGACCAGGACTTGACGGCGCTCGCCGAAGCGGTCCGGGAAGTCGGGTCGGCCGCGCCGGTCACCCGGCCGTCGTTCCGGACGCACTCCGACTTCGACGAGTCGCAGCGCGGACGACATCGCGCAACTGAACGGTCCGGCGCTTCCGCATCGGCCGCCCCGGTGACTCCGCGACCCGGTCGGCGCGGGCACCTGCGGGTCCTGCCCGACCCGGTCGACTGAGTCCATTCGGACGCCTCGCTACGCCGAGGCCATGCCCTAGGCTGGAACACATGTCTGCCCACTTCCGCGACCTCGACGACGTCGACGGTCTCATCGCCGCTGACCGCGATGGTCTGTTGCGGTCAGCTGCCACGTCCGGCGCGCACGTCCGCGCCGTCGCACACGCGGTCTCGGAAGGCGTCCTCGACCCGCTCACCGACCTGCGGCCGCGCGCGATCGTCGTGGTGACCGGTGCGTCGGCGTCCGCGCGGCGGGCTGCGGAGTTCGTCGTCGCACTGCTGGCGGCGCGGGTCGACGCCCCGCTCGTCGTCGCGCCGACCCTGCCCGGATGGATCGGTCCGCTCGACGTGGTGGTCGCGGCGGGCGACGACCCGGGCGACCGCAGCTACGCCGATGCAGCGCTCCGGGCGCTGCGCCGTCGCGCGGAGTTCGTCGCGGCGGTCCCCGTCGAAGGCCCGTTCGCCGACGCCGTCGCCGCGGCGTCGATCGCCGACATGTCGCCACGGCTACCGGCGGACGCACGCTTCGGATTCGTCCGTCTCGTCGCTGTGCTTGTCGCCGTGTGCACGCAGCTCAGCGCGGCGCGGATGCATCCGACGCCGCCTGCGCTCGCGGACGTCGCCGATCTCCTCGACGCCGAAGCGACCGCCTACCGTCCGGGCAACGAGAGCTTCCACAACCAGGCCAAGCTGTTGGCGATGCGGGCAGATGGACGATCCGTCGCGTGGGCGGGCGACACCCCGACGGCGACGGCCCTCGCCGAACACGTCGCGGCCACCCTGTTCGCCGTCGCGGGCATCATGTCGGCCGCCGGAGACGAAGCGGACATCCTCGCACGTCTGCGCGTTCCGGCGTACTCCGGGTCGGCGACCGATTCACTCTTCTACGACCCAGACTTCGACGGCCCAGACTTCGACGACTCTGACTTCGGCGGCCCAGACTTCGGCGACTCTGGGTTCGGCGGCGGGACGCCCGTCGAGCGGCCCCGCGTCATGATGCTGACGACCGCGAGCCGGAGCTGGGGTGTGCAACAGCGCACCGCGTCGTTCGGGGACGTCGACATCGTGACCGAGCAGGCGAGTGCACCGGAGGGCCCCGCGAGCCCGGTCGCCGATCGGGGCTCCGTCGAGTTCGGCGACGCGCCGTCCGACCTCGGGGCGTATCTCGCGATGGCGGTCCGCGCCGACTTCGCGGCCGCCTACCTGGAGTTGACGGGAGCCGCCGCGCGATGAAGCTGCTTGCCGGAGTCATCCGGCCGTATGCCTGGGGTTCGCGCACGGCACTGGCACAGATGCGTGGCGCGCCGAGCCCGTCGGCCCACCCGGAAGCCGAGCTGTGGTTCGGCGCGCACCCGGCGTCGCCCGCGACCCTCGAGTCCGGCAGCGATCTGCTCTCGGTGATCGAAGACGATCCGGCCAGTGCACTCGGGGCGGCAGTGATCGATCAGTTCGGCCCGCGCCTGCCGTATCTGTTGAAGATCCTCGCCGCGCAAGAACCACTCTCGCTGCAGGCGCATCCGAGCGCCGAGCAGGCAGCCGAAGGATTCGCCCGGGAGAACGCGTCAGGCCTGCGTTTCGACGCGCCCGAACGCAACTACCGCGACGGCTGGCACAAACCGGAACTGGTCGTGGCACTCACCGACTTCGACGTGCTCGCCGGCTTCCGTGACCCGCACCGGACTGTCGAGTTGCTCCGCAGCCTGCAGGTGCCCGCGTTGGATCCGTACCTCGGTCTGCTCGCCGGCCAGCCGGACGACACGGGACTGCGCGCGGTGTTCACGACCTGGCTCACGCTGCCGGACTCGGTGATCGGCACGCTGGTGCCGGACACGCTCGCCGGTGCGGTGCGCGCGCTGGAACGCGGCGAGGACCGGTTCCGGCTGGAGCTGCGCTCGCTCCTCGAACTCGGCGAAGCGTATCCGGGCGATCCGGGCGTGCTCGCGTCCCTGCTCCTGAACCGCATTCACCTGCGGCCGGGCGAAGCGCTGTACCTGGCGGCAGGCAACCTGCACGCATATCTTCACGGCACGGCTGTCGAGCTCATGGCGAACTCGGACAATGTGCTGCGCGGCGGGTTGACCCCCAAGCACATCGACGTCCCCGAACTGCTCCGCGTCCTG
Organism: Gordonia liuliyuniae; assembly: GCF_021739025.1. GTDB lineage: Bacteria > Actinomycetota > Actinomycetes > Mycobacteriales > Mycobacteriaceae > Gordonia > Gordonia liuliyuniae. The sequence continues at coordinate 871,899 of NZ_JAKKOT010000003.1, forward strand.
GACTTCACCCCGGTGAGCCTCGATGAGTTGACCCCGGAGAGCACGACAGTCGGGTCCGAACTCGTCTATCTGACGCCCGCACCGGAGTTCCGGCTCTCGCGTGTGCACTTGGATGGGACCGGGCTGCACCAGCCGTCGTCGATCAGTTTCGGCGTGTCCGGACCGCAGATCATCGCGGTGCTCTCCGGCCGGATCACGGTGTCCGCGGCGGACGGGCACCACGTGACCGCGTCCGCGTGCGATGCGGTGTGGATCGCCGACTCCGATCCGGACGTCGTCGTGCACGCGGCGTCGTCGGACACCGAGTTCGTCCGCGCGTTCGTTCCCTGAGTCGCATGGCCGCTCGGATCATCCGGTGAGCGCACGTTCGGCAGGCGTCGACACCGTGCGCACCGTGGTCGTCGCGCCGTCGGGCGCCACCAGATGCATGAGCGACGCGTCGCCCAGATCTTGACGGAGCAGGAAGCGGCCCGGCGACGTCCGCACGTCGCGACGGTGGACGCGGAGCTCGGTCACACCCGGTTCGCTGCTGTCGTCGGGTTGCTCGACGTCGCGGATCACCACCTGCGCAGTCGGCGGAACCGATGGGCCGAGACCGAACAGGAGCGGGTCACCGATCGCCGCGGCCAACGGCTGCCACAGCTCGTGACGGTCGGTCATCACGTGTCCGCGCACGCCGAGAGCGGCGAGGCGGACCGCGGTCTGCCGGATCAGCCTCGGCTGGGCTGCGATGTCGACTCGGTCGATGTGCGGGCCGGCCAGGCAGAGTGCGATCGGCGCGCCCGATTCCGCCGCGCCCACCACCTGGCCGTCTCCACCGATGGGCGGAGCGACGCCGTCGAACCCGGCAGGCTCCAGCGTCGCGACGACCGCCGAGCGCGCGTCGAGCGTCCAGGCGGCGTCCGTGGACAGCGCCGCCGCCGTCAACGGTCGCAGCCTGACGTGCGGCGCCGCGGCCGCGATCACCCGCCGAACGCACCACAGCGCAGTTCGCAGCGCGCCGACGGCCCCGCCGCCGCGCAGGGCGACGGCTGCCTGGCACTGCGCCGGGTCGATGCGGATCACCAGGGCGACACTGCGATGGGACGCCGGGTCCAGTGGGCCGAGCACCGTGCGATAGGCGCGAGCTGCGGGACCGTCGCCCCACGAGGCGAGCGTGCGGGTGACGACGTCGATGCGGGCGGGCCGGGCGTCGGTGTAGGCGAAGCAGCGGGCGATCGCGTCGACGGGGAGCCGTGCGCGGGGCCCGTCGGGAAGCAGCACCGGGGCGGGCGGCGGCGGAATCACCGACAGCACCGACACCAAGCGGGTTCCGTCCAGCCCGACACCGACGAATCCGTCGCCGTCGGGCACGTCGAACGGTTCCCGGCGCGGTCCGACATGAGTGCGTGTGAGCAGTCGCATGTGCATTCCCCCGAATCGCCAATTCCCCCGAACTGCTAGGCGTCACGGTACAACGCGGCTAGCGTGCCTGTATCGGATTCGATATCGGGGGATAGACCGATTCCGGGGGGATGGTCACGAATGTCCAGACGTATGACGACGCGAGCGCAGGTCAGCGGCTATCGGTTCGGCTTGACGAGAGCCGAGCACGCGTTGATCCGACGCGATGTGCGGTTGCTTCACGATCCGATGCGCTCGCAGAGCAGAGCGTTGGTCGCCGGAGTGGTGATCGCCGTCTTGATCCTGGCGGGGGCAGGCGTCTACGGACTGATCCGGCCCGCTCCGACGGTCGGTGACGCGCAGATCGTCACCGATCCGGGCGGTGCCGTGTTCGTCCGCGTCGACGAGGTGATGCATCCGGTGCTGAACCTCGCGTCCGCTCGACTGGTGGTGGGGAGCCCAGCTGCGGTGAAGGCGGTCAGCGCGGCGTCGTTGCGGGAGTATTCGCGTGGACCGACGCTCGGGATCCCCGGCGCACCCGCGTCGCTGCCGGGCGCCGCCGACGACGGTGACTCGGCGTGGACGGTGTGCGACGGGGCGGACGGCACCGTGGTCCTGGCGGGGGCGGACCCGCGAGCGGCGCCCGCCGACTCCGGGGTGCTCGTCACCGACGGTGACGAGCAGTGGCTGCTGTACAACGACCGTCGAGGTGACCTCACGCTGCCGGTGAAGGCGCGGGTCGACACGTCGCGGATCGAAGTGCTGCGTGCCCTGGGACTGGAGGGGGTCGAGCCGCGTGCCGTGTCCGCAGCATTGCTCGACACGTTCCCCCAAGTCCCTGCGCTCGAGGTCCCCGACGTTCCGGAGCGCGGATCGCCAGGTCCACTCGGGGCCACCGTCGGAGCCGTCATCCGCACCACTACGGCGGCAGGCGCCCACGTCTACCGCGTGGTCCTGGCCGACGGCGTGCAACGGGTGCCGGAGACGGCCGCCGACATGTTGTTGGCCGTCGACGCCGCGCCGCCGATCCGCGACGTCGCATCGGCCGAGCTGACGAGTGTTCGAGCGGTCGACGGACTGCCGGTCGGGCACTTTCCGGGCGGCGCGCCTGCGATGCGGGGCGGGTCGGACGCGGTGCTCTGCAGACACTGGGCGCGACGGCGGGACGAGAGCGCGAAAGAGCGACTGGTGGTCGCCGATCGGCTGCCGGTGCCCGGCTCCGGAGCGCCGGTGCGACTCGGATCTGCCGACGGGCCGGGGCCGGGCGTCGACGGTGTCTACCTGGCGCCGGGGACGGCCGAATACGTTGCGCTGACGGGGATTCGAGCCGACAGCCCACTCGCTGGACAGCGCTTCCTGATCGCCGACACCGGCGTACGCCACCGGTTGGCGGGCGACGACGCAGTGACGAGCCTCGGCCTGTCGGACACGCCGCCGCGGGCCCCGTGGTCGGTGATCTCGCTGGTGCCCGAAGGTCCCGAGCTCAGTCGTGTCGCGGCGTTGACGATGCGGGACGTGGTGCGTTGACCGGGCTCAGGACGCGCCGGCCGTGAGGTCGCGGACCATGCGCTCCCAGTCGTCGGCGATCTGCGTGTGCGTCAGTTCGACGACCTTGAGCAGGTGCCGGACCGTGATCGCGTCGAGAGGAGCCTGCACGGCGTGTGCCAGCACGTCCAGACCGCCGGCGAATCCGAGTTCGCGCAGCAGGATCTTCACGTGCTGCGTCGACATCGTCCACACCGGGTGCGACAGTCGATCCGGATCGTCGGCGTTCGCTTCGAGCAGGATGTCGAGATGGTCGATGGTCATCTTCAGACGGGCACGGCCGTACGCGACGAGCCGGTCGAGTGGATGCGCGCCCGGACCGAGCGGTTCGGGACCGGACAGCATCGCCTGTTGCAGATCGGATTCCGAGTGGTCCAGGAGTGCACGCATCAGGCCGGTGCGGTTGCCGAAACGGCGGAACACGGTGCCCTTGCCGACGCCTGCGGCACGGGCCACGGCGTCCATCGTGACGGCTGCCGCGCCGTTGTCGTCGATCAACGTTTGCGCGGCGGCGAGCAGCAGGCGTCGATTACGTGCGGCGTCGGCACGTTCGCACGACAGCGTCGGCCCACCGATGACCGGCAGGCCGACGGATGTGTGCTGCGAGATCGCCATAGCCCGACACTAGCTGATTGTCGGCTTCACCTGCGATCCGTCCTGCGGGGTGACCGATGTCACCGGTGTTGCGGGATGATCTGCGGACCGTGGTCCGTTTTAATCGTCGTGGACGATGCGGGACGTCCCGACGACGGCTCGCGACAACGACTTCACTGCAACGACACCGCTGCAACGACCTCAGTAGGAGAACTTCATGTCGGACAACAACCTCACCGTCGCCGTCCTCGTCGGCAGCCTGCGGGCCGAATCCATCAACCGTCAGCTTGCGGAGGTCGCGCTCGAGAACCTCCCCGAGGGCGTCTCCGGCTCGATCGTCGAAGGACTCGGCGATCTCGCGTTCTACAACGAGGACATCGACATCGAAGGCGCGTTGCCCGCCGGTGTCGCGCAGCTGCGCGAGGCGGTCGGCGCCGCCGACACCGTCCTCCTGGTGACCCCCGAATACAACGGGACTCTGCCCGCTGTGCTCAAGAACGCCATCGACTGGCTGTCGCGTCCGTACGGCGCCGGCGCGATGGTCGGCAAGCCGGTCGGCGTGATCGGCGCCGCCCTGGGGCAGTATGCGGGCACCTGGTCGCGCCAGGACACCCGCAAGTCGGCGGGTATCGCGGGTGGCCGGGTGGTCGAGGACGTCGAGATCGGCGTCGCCACCGGCAAGCTCGACGACGCGGGTGTGCGGACCGACGAGATCGTCGCTCAGGTGGGCGAAGCCGTCCGGGTCCTCGTCGACTCGGTCGCGGTCGCCGTCTGACCCTCGACGGCGACCGGTGGACGGTGCGCGCCGGAGATCCCGGAGCGGAGCCGTTCAACGAGCCCCGCGGCCGCGAGAGACTCTCGCAGCCGCGGGGCGCGTTCGTCGTCTCCGAGCGTGATTGTCACACCCCGATGATTGACTGGTCTCATGGTTCGATCCACAGCTGTTGAGTACTCCTCCACAGTGCTGTGCACGACACGCCGAACGCGCCGAGACACGCCGAGTGACCTGTGGATGACGCCATCCCGACCTGGGACTTTCACGAATGTTATTCACAAGTGATTGTGGTCGGTTGAAAACCGAACCACTAGGTGTAGTGTTTGGAGTGTCCGGGGGGCGGACAGAAGGCGATCGAATCACATCGACGTCGTTCACCGGGAAGGCCTCCCGAACAGACCACGAACAAACAGTCGCAGGGAAGCGGTCCACGACCGCAGGATGAGGGAGTCTCGCCGATGGCAATCACCGTCTACACCAAGCCCGCTTGTGTTCAGTGCAATGCGACCTACAAGGCACTCGACAAGGCCGGTCTGTCGTACGACGTCGTCGACATCAGTCAGGATGACGAGGCGCGCGACTACGTCATGGCCCTCGGCTACCTGCAGGCCCCGGTCGTCGTCGACGGTGACGACCACTGGTCGGGCTTCCGCCCGGACCGCATCAAGGCCATCGCCGTCCGCGCGGCCTGAGCCCGGGCCGATGTCCGCGGCCGCCGACGAGGTACCGGGCCGCGACGACCTGCCGTTGATCGTCTACTTCTCGTCAGTCTCGGAGAACACCCAACGCTTCGTGCGCAAGCTCGGAGCCCGGTCTCAGCGGATCCCGCTGATCGACCGTGAGGGCGCCTTCCGAGTGGACGAGCCGTACGTGTTGATCAGCCCGACCTACGGGGGAGGGAAGGTCAGCGACAGCGGCACGGTCACCGCCCATGCGGGCGGCGGCTACGTACCCAAGCAAGTCATCAAGTTCCTCAACGTCGAACACAATCGATCGTTGATCCGGGGAGTGATCGCCGCCGGAAATACAAACTTCGGAGCGGAGTTCTGTATGGCAGGCGACATCATCGCCGGCAAATGCAACGTGCCCTACCTCTATCGGTTCGAGTTGATGGGCACACCAGAGGACGTCACCCGAGTGCGGGCCGGCCTCGCCGACTTCGTCCGAGCACATCGCGCACCAGCGCACTAGACACTCCAGGAGTACCCGTGTCGCCCACCGCCACTGCCACAGATTCCACCGTTTCGGCCAGCCAGTCGGGGGTGCACGCAGGCCCCGCGGGCCACGACCCCGGGGAGTTGGACTTCCACGCGCTCAACGCGATGCTCAACCTGTACGACGCGGACGGCAACATCCAGTTCGAGAAGGACAAAGAGGCGGCGCGGCAGTACTTCCTGCAGCACGTCAACCAGAACACGGTGTTCTTCCACGATCTCGATGAGAAGCTCGACTACCTCGTCAAGGAGAACTACTACGAGCCCGAGGTGCTCGCCCAGTACGACCGCGAGTTCGTCAAATTGCTGTTCGGCCACGCGTTCAGCAAGAAGTTCCGCTTCCCGACGTTCCTCGGCGCGTTCAAGTACTACACGAGCTACACGCTCAAAACCTTCGACGGCAAGCGGTATCTCGAGCGTTTCGAGGACCGTGTCTGCATGGTCGCGTTGACGCTCGCCAGCGGCGACACGTCGCTAGCACGCAACCTCGTCGACGAGATCATGGACGGGCGCTTCCAGCCGGCGACGCCGACGTTCCTCAACTCGGGCAAGAAGCAGCGTGGTGAACCCGTCTCGTGCTTCCTGCTCCGTATCGAGGACAACATGGAGTCGATCGGCCGCTCGATCAACTCGGCGCTGCAACTGTCCAAGCGTGGCGGCGGTGTCGCGCTGCTGCTGAGCAACGTCCGTGAGCACGGCGCGCCGATCAAACGGATCGAGAACCAGAGCTCGGGTGTCATCCCGATCATGAAGCTGCTCGAAGACTCGTTCAGCTACGCCAACCAGCTCGGTGCACGTCAGGGCGCGGGCGCGGTCTATCTGCACGCGCACCACCCCGACATCTACCGGTTCCTGGATACCAAGCGTGAGAACGCGGACGAGAAGATCCGTATCAAGACTCTCTCGCTCGGCGTCGTGATCCCGGACATCACGTTCGAGCTCGCCAAGAACAACGACGACATGTACCTGTTCAGCCCGTACGACGTGGAACGCGTCTACGGGAAGCCGTTCGCCGACGTGAATGTCACTGACGAGTACCACGCGATGGTCGAGGACGGGCGAATCCGCAAGACCAAGATCAAGGCGCGCGAGTTCTTCCAGACTCTCGCCGAGCTGCAGTTCGAGTCGGGTTACCCGTACATCATGTTCGAGGACACGGTGAACCGCGCGAACCCGGTGGCGGGCAAGATCACCCACTCGAACCTGTGCTCGGAGATCCTGCAGGTGTCGACGCCGTCGACGTTCAACGATGACTTGTCGTACTCGCATGTCGGCCGTGACATCTCGTGCAACCTCGGTTCGTTGAACATCGCGAAGACGATGGATTCGCCGGACATCGCGCAGACCATCGAGACCGCGATCCGCGGCCTCACCGCGGTGGCTGATCAGACGTCGATCGATTCGGTCCCGTCGATCAAGCGTGCCAACGAGGACGGTCACGCGATCGGGCTCGGCCAGATGAATCTGCACGGCTACCTCGCTCGTGAGCGGATCTTCTACGGCAGCGAAGAGGGCATCGACTTCACGAACATGTACTTCTACACGGTCGTGTACCACGCGATCCGTGCGTCGAACACGATCGCGCAGGAGCGAGGCAACGCGTTCGCGGGCTTCGAGGACAGCAAGTACGCGTCGGGCGAGTACTTCGACAAGTACACCGACCAGGTGTGGGAACCGGCGACCGACAAGGTGCGCGGAATTTTCGCCGAGGCCGGGATCGCCATCCCGACACAGGACGACTGGCGTGCGTTGAAGGCCAGCGTTCAGGAGCACGGCATCTACAACCAGAATCTGCAGGCCGTCCCGCCGACCGGTTCGATCAGCTACATCAACCATTCGACGAGTTCCATCCACCCGGTCGCGTCGAAGATCGAGATCCGCAAGGAAGGCAAGATCGGCCGCGCCTACTACCCGGCGCCGTACCTGACGAACGACAATCTGGAGTACTACCAGGATGCCTACGAGATCGGTTACGAGAAGGTCATCGATACCTACGCTGCTGCGACGCAGCACGTTGACCAGGGCCTGAGCTTGACCCTGTTCTTCAAGGACACCGCCAGCACACGCGACGTCAACAAGGCGCAGATCTATGCATGGCGCAAGGGAATTAAGACGCTGTACTACATCCGTTTGCGTCAGATGGCCCTCGAGGGGACCGAGGTCGAAGGCTGCGTCAGCTGCATGCTCTAGAGGCCGGATAGGCAAGGCGCTGGCGAGGGGAGACAACCCCTGGCCAGCGCTTTGTTCCAGGAGTCGCGTAGTGGCTTTTGCGTACGATGAGCAAGAATGGCTGCCGCTGTACCCCCGGCCGCGGCCATCCCGATCGCAGCGATCCCGGCCCAAACACCAGGTGATGCAACGGACTGAGCGAGAAGCCAGATGACACCAACACTGCCGGACACCGCCGAGCGGACTGTTCTCACAATGATCGGTATCGGTCGTATCGCCTGGGGCGCGACGACAGCGCTGGCGCCGGCCCACGTTCACCGCGCGCTTGGTATCGATTACCCGGGCCCCGACCAACGGCAGCTGCGTTAAGGCCTTCGGCGTCCGCGACATCGTTCTTGGTGCCGCAGCGCTACACCCCGATCAGACCATCAGACGGTCAGTGCTGCAGGCCGGCGTGGCAATGGACCTCGTCGACGCCAGCGTGGTCATTGCAGCCCCTCACGAACCTCAACCTCGACAGGAGAACCACGTGAATATCTCCCCTCCGATTATCGACGCGCCGTCAGTCAGCCCACTGCTCGTCTTCGTCGCGGATGTGCACGGGGCCGGTCGTCATGCGCCTGCTCCTTCCCGCTGCGCCGCGAGGTACGCGGGATCGGATGGGCGGCGCGGCCATCGCGTCTCGTGACACCCGCAGTGCGGTGACGGCCTCGGCGTACCCGTCCGCTGACGGGGAGAGTTCCTGGAATTCGGCGAGTAGCGCGCGCATCGTGCAGCAGTTCGGGCGGTGCGTCCTCGGCGGCGGGCGGTTCAGTCCAGGTCGACTCGTTCATGCGGACACGATCTGACTGATCCCAGTGAAATGGTGTGCGCGGCGCGGGCAACTGTGCTCAGCTCGGCGTCGGCTCCGGCAACAGCACCACTGTGTTGCCGATGGGATCGCTCACCCACCAACCGGCACCGTCCCTGGCGTGTTCCGGCAAGGCGTACACGTGGTCCATCAGGCGGTGCGCCGCAGCGTCCATGTCCACGCCGTGGAACTCGAGACGCGTTGCAGTGTGCGGCCACGATGTGGCCGGATACAGTTCCGTCACGAGACCGGTCTCGTCGGACGTGACCGACCATTGCCGGGGACCCGAGCCATGCTTCTCGGCGACGGGTTCGGCGGCGAGGATCTCACCGTAGAACGCCGCGGCGCGGTCAAGGGGCGGCGGTGAAACGTAGAGAACGATCAGGCTCAGCTTCATCGGTCCATCCCTGGCGACCGCATCTCGGCCTGCGGAGCGATCCGCAGTTCCCCGCGTGACTCGCGTTCGCGCAACTCCATCTGCTTCTCGGCCAGCAGCGTGTCGAAGTGCCCCTTGGCGACGACAAGCGAGCCCGGCACTGGTCAGAAGCCTGGGGGTCGGTGACGGGTGTACATCAGGACAGTGGGACATGCAGCAGCCGCACTCCGAGTAGCGGGAGTAACCGACCTCGGTGTCGCTGGCCCCTTCGCTGCGGATCGACGGGTTGAGGCAGCACCCGTTCTCGGAGCCGGTGTGGTCTCGGCGTGGACAGTCGCACAGTTCGGTGGGCGGAGTCTGGGTCATGGAGATGAGCGTGACACGGCGGTCTGACAGGAACGAGCGACTGATCGGTGTCTGCGCGGCCGGTCGCCGAGTCTCAGCGTCCTGAATCCTCAGCTCAACTCCATCGAGGAGCCCTACTGCGCAACCGACGAGAGTTGCGCCCTACCGGGAGCGAGTCTGGTCCCGCCCCTGCCTCCTCAGTTCGTCAGCCGACTCCCGAGGCACGCCGCGTGCACCTTGGATCGAGCTTCGCTGACTGCCGACAGTGTCCGAGCCGGGACGCCCCGCCGGCTCGGTTCTCCTCCGCTACAGCTTCCGACACTTCGTGCCGACGGCACCGCAACGGATCCACCTAACGCCGCAAACGCGGGAAGAGCGCTTCGGCGTTGTGGTGCTCAAGAGCCGCGAGCTGGCCGGGCTGCCAACCCCGGTACGTTTCCAGTTCAGCGTCAACCTCGGCGCGTACTGGCGCCGGAGCGAACGGAAAGTCGCTTCCGTAGAGCACGTGCCCGGCCGCGGCGAACGCCAACAGTGCGGGAAGCGCTGACGAAGACAAGGCCGTGTCGAAGTAGAAGCTGCGCAAGTCCCTGCGGATCCCCTCGGGCGTGGCACCCGTGTTGAAAGAAGCGGCCAGAGTGAACCTCTCAGCCGCGTACGGTAGGAAGCCGCCAGCGTGTGCAAGGATCACCCGCATTCTTCGGTGCCGCGCCATGACACCGTTCGCCACCATATGAACCGCCGTACGAGTGGTGTCGAACGGATAGTCGACGACCGGACTGGGCAGGCCGGGCAACCTGGTGATGGGCGGCTCGGCAGGGTGAATGAACACCACGGCTGCCTGAGTGTCGAGGTACTCCCACAGCGGTTCGATCGACGGGTCTCCGAGGTATGTCCCCTGCGCGTTGGACAGTAGAACGACTCCGTCGGCCTTCAGTTCCTCGAGAGCGTAGGTGGCCTCAACGATCGCGCCCTTGACGTCAGGCAGCGTCAGGACAGCGAAGTGGCCGAATCGCTCTGGTCGGTCTTTCATCAACTCGGCCTGGTAGTCATTCACCGCCCGGGCGAGCTGGCGCGCGTCGTCGTCATCCCCGAAGTGGACGCCGGGTGCGCTCACCGACAGGACTCCGGTCGTGATCTCGCGGTGGTCCATCGCCGCGATCGCACCCCTCGGATCCCAGGCAGGGGTAGGCCATCCGCCCGATGTGAGCCCCCGCTCATCGAGGACGCGGCGGTACAGGGGCGGTAGCAAGTGCTGGTGCACATCAATACGAGTCATAGAAAGCACACTAACAGTTAGCTAACTAAGCAATAGGCTGCTAATCTTCTCGTCGTGGAACGAAACGAATACCGGAGCGTCGCAACGGGGGAGCCCGAAGGCATGGCACAGGCGGCAGACGCGCTCTATCTAGCTATGCGGAAGGCGCGCACAGCGCACAGCAGCGGCGGCCTCTCTCAAGCGCAGATTGCGCTCCTTGATCCACTCTCGTCGCCGGAAGATGCGCTCGCCGTTGGTCAACTTGCCGGCAAGTCGGGCGTCACGATCCCCACGGCCACCCGCATGCTCCAGCAGCTCGAATCCAAGGGCATCCTCACGCGGCGTCGATCACAGGAAGACGAGCGGCGGGTCCTGGTCAGTCTGACTGTCGAGGGCGCGGAGCTACTTGGCCGCCACCGTGTCGAGTTAAGGGGACGGCAGCTGCGCGCCGCGCAGATATTCACATCTAGCGAACGTGCGCAGCTGATCGAGTACATGCGGCGGCTCACCACGGTCATCATGTCCGATGCGAACGGGGAGGTGCCCCGTGCGAGCTGATCCTCGACATGGCAGGGGGAAGGAGATGGACGCATCGCTGGAAGTATCCACCGCCGAGGGGGTGGTGCGTGGCCGCCGTAGCGGTGATGTGAATCGGTGGCTCGGGATTCCGTACGCCTCCCCGCCGGTCGGGCGATGGCGGTTCCGGGCTCCCCAGCCGGTTCAGCCATGGAGTGGCGTGCGTGACGGCACGACCTACGGTGACGCAGCGGTACAGCACGCATCCGGGTCTCGAGCTGGGGCCTTCGTGATCCAGCCGCAGAGCGAAGACTGCCTCACGATCAACGTCACAGCGCCCGCCAACTCCAGTGGTGAGCTGCGGCCGGTCATGGTGTTTATTCACGGTGGCGGCTACTTCTTCGGGTGCTCGGCCATGGACATGTACCACGGGAACAACTTGGCGGCCCGCGGTGACGTGGTCTTCGTGTCGCTCAACTATCGGCTCAACGCGTTCGGTTACATCGACTTCACCCCGTTCGCAACAGCCGACGGTCCGATCGATTCGAACCTGGGAGTGCGAGACCAGGTTGCCGCACTCCAATGGGTGCAACGCAATATCGCTGCCTTCGGTGGTGATCCGGACAATGTCACGATCTTCGGTGAGTCCGCGGGCGGTGCGGCTGTCACGACGTTGTTCGCCACGCCGGCTGCGGACGGTCTGTTTCATAGAGGGATAGCGCAGAGTGCGCCGGTAGATTGGGCTCACGATGCCGACACGGCAGCGGGCATCGCCCGCGGTTGCATTGCCGCCCTGGGCATCCGTGTGGGGGAGGCGGCGGAGACTTTGCGGTTCGCGCCCCCTCAGCGGCTGCGTCGTGCTGTTAGTGAAGTCGCCCGGGGACGGCTGGTGAACAAGCCCGGAGAGTGGACGCTCGCGCCGGTCGTCGACGGCGACTACCTGCCATCCCACCCTTTCGACGCGTTCGCTGACGGCACCGCCCACCGCGTCCCACTGATCATCGGTAGAAACCGCAACGAGGGGTCGTTCTTCTCGAAAGTCCTCGATGCGATACCGACCACTGATGCGAAGCTGAGACGGATGTTCGCGACTTCGGATTCGGTGCCCCTCGACAGTATTGCGAAGCACTACACCGAATACTCGCCCAAGCGGGCGGCCGTATGCATGGGGGCCGATTACACGTTCCTGCGCCCACTGGTCGCGACGGTGGAGGGGCACAGTCGGTACGCGCCCACTTACACCTATCGCTACGACTTTGCTCCGCGAACTCTGAACCTTCTGGGATTCGGTGCAACTCACACGTCGGAGATGATCGCAGTGTTCGGGCTCGACCGTTCTCCGGCAGGGTGGGCGCTGACCGCACTCGGCGGGCGCAAGAATCTTCGTGCCGTGACCGAACAGGTACAAGGTCACTGGATCAACATCGCGCATCACGGCGAACCTCTCTCGTCATGGCCTCGCTACACCGCGACCGAACGCGACACCCTGGTCTTCGACACCCACACGCGTGTGGTCGAGGATCCCGAGCGGGACCGCCGGCTGGCCTGGGCCACCTACCCACGGATGTACAGCCCTAGGGAAGGGTCGGAGTAGGGGAGGAACGCCAGGTCCATGCCTGACATGGCTTCACCGTACGCAGTGATGCGGCACGTCGCTCACGATCCGGCGCAGCGCGTTCGCCCCTTGGTCGCTCCGCCTGGCACCATTTGCGTGTTGTGCGGGAATGCGCTGCCTGTCGTGGCCGGTTCACGCGGCAGGAGTCGGCGGGTGTTGTCCGATCAGGATTCGGGCGAGAGTGTCGGTGAATCGGTCAGCTTCGATGTCACCGGGCGGTCTCCCGAAGAACTCGGTGGTCAAGGCATATCCGATCATTGCCGATATCATCACAGCTGCCGAGGCCGCGGGGTCCTCACTTGCCGGAGATGCTGCTGAGATGCGGGACACCAGGGCTACTGATTCGTTAGCGATACCGCCGTCGACGAGTGCTTCTCCGATGCGTTCGCGGACGCGGGCGTTATCGCGCGAGGCTGCTAGGACGGCAACTAGGTGACGGATTCCAGTTAGGTGTCTGAGGTCTGCGCGCAGGTATGACGGCAGTTGATCGCATGACTCCTCGAGACATTGAGCCGACTCCTTGGCTTCGGCGGCGTGTGTGATGAGTTGATCGAGCACCTCCTCGAGTAACGCTGACTTGTTCGAGAAGTGTCGATAGAAGCTTCCCTTGCCAGCTGCCAGCCCAGACTCTTGTTCGATGGCAGTGACTGTCGTTCCGGTAACGCCACGTTCGGCGAACAAGCGCGCCGCCGCCTCGATGATTCTCCCTCGCGTATCGCTTGCCACAGGCTCATCGTACGGACAATTCTGCAAGGAATGTCTTGCAAACCTGGTTGGTCCGGGGCTACCGTTCCGATGTGGATTCGACCAAACGTCGACACCTGACAACGCGGCCTACTCCGGAGTGTTCCGTCAGGGTGAGTCGCACGAGCCCGCAACCGCTACCGCACTGTGTGTACCGCAGAGATTTGACCGGGGAGGTCACGGCACTGGTGTCGCGGTGCTCGACCGCCCGCGCAAGTGCGAGTGGTGCGATGACTCTAGGAGAAGCAATGCAGCGTCCGACAGCTTGGAATACACGAACTCGCGTGCGTCTCGGTGGGTGCCGAGTGGCCCTGGTGGCCGTCCGTCTACTGCTTGTCGCTGTTCTTAGTGCCGGGGCTATTGTGCTGGTGGTCGGTCCTGCGGCTGCCGATGGTTCGGCCGTTCCTCAACTGCGGCGCGATGGTCGGTGGATGGTCGACCAGTTCGGACGGGTGGTTCTCGTTCATGGCCTGAATCTGGTGTGGAAGCACAAGCCGTATGTTCCGCCGCCCACGGCGCAGGGCTTCACCGACAAGGACGCCGAATGGCTCTACGATCACGGGTTCAACGGGGCGCGACTAGGTACCCTCTGGACTGGCGTCACCCCCGATAGGCCGGGAGTCGAGGATCCCTCGTATCTGGACCGCTGGCAGCCGGTGGTGAATGCACTTGCCGAACGCAGGATCTGGATGCAATTCGACTTCCACCAGGACATGTGGCACGAGAAGTACGGCGGCGAGGGAGCACCCGACTGGGCAACGCACCGCCCCGAACCGTTTGCACGGTCCGCGATCGCGTCCGCTCCTTTCCCCATGGGGTACTGGATGCCGGAGCTTTCGACCGTGTACGACAACTTCTGGGCCAACAAGAACGGAGTGCTCGACCAGTTCGCTCGCGCATGGGCGATCACCGCGAACCGATACAAGGACCAGCCATACTCAATGGGGTATGACCTGATGAATGAGCCCTGGGCGGGAATTGAAGGAATGACCTGCCTGATCGATGGGTGCCCTGATACCTATCGCAACGAACTCCAACCCGCCTTCGAGAAGGCATTGCGGGCCGTGCGCACCGTTGACCCGAACAACATCGTTTGGTTCGAACCCCAGCAGTTCGCCGGCGGACAACGCCTGGACACGTTCTTCACACCAGTCGACGGCGAGCAGAACCTCGGATTCTCCTGGCACAACTACTGCCCTGACGTCTTCGCCGAGTCCCAAGGGCTTCCCGCGGGGAACATGCAGGGATGTCGCTCGTTTAGTACCGACCGGAATCAGCACGCGCTCGATCAGGGACGCAGAATGAATGCCACCACCTTGATGTCCGAGTGGGGGGCCACCGACAACACCACGGCGATCGGCATCGACGCCGACGTGGCGGATCGGCATCTGATGGGGTGGATGCACTGGGCATACAAGAAGTGGGGCGACCCGACAACCGCCGACGGCGACCAAGGTCTCTTCGTAGACGATAGTGATTTGCAGAGCACGAAGAAGGACAAACTCCGACGTCTGGTCCGCACGTACCCGCAGGCAACCGCCGGGATCCCGAAGCGCCTGCGGTTCGACACCAACACTGGCGACTTCACCTACACCTACGAGCCCGGCAATGCCGATGCCCCAACCGAGATCTTCGTGAGCCCGCTGCACTACAAGCACGGACCAGCCATCACTGTCGACGGAGGCACAGTAACTAATGGCCTCACCGACAACCGCATTCAGATCACCGCCAGCGGAAACAAGCCCGTTACCGTCACCATCAAGGATCACTCATGACCACCTCGCTTAGACGCCTTGCGGTCGCCGCGCTTGCAGTTGCCGGCGTACTCGCTTTCACCACGTTTCCTGCCACCGCCCAGACTCGCTTCCAACTGCCTGCGCCATCAATGGCGCAGGTCAACGACTGGGGTTGTAAGCCGGACAGCCCTCACCCAGCCCCGCTGGTTCTCGTGCACGGCACCGCCGCGGACAAGCAGGACTGGGCGGACTACGCACCGTTGCTCGTCAAGCTTGGATACTGCGTCTTCGCGCCCGACTACGGCGGGCACCCGGTGACAGGCGGCCAGGTCAAAGGATTCGGCGATGTGAGAGCCTCAGCCCGGCACGTCGCAGACTTCATCGCGAACGTGAAAGCGCGGACCGGGGCGAAGAAGGTCACCTATGTCGGCCACTCGCAAGGTGCGATGATCGGTGAGTACTACGCGAAGTACCTAGGCGGAGCCTCGACAGTGGACTCCATGATCCTGCTGGCACCGTTGACTCATGGCACGACCTTGAGTGGGCTTAATCGCCTGGTACCAGCGGGCACGCCGAACCGTGCCACTACCGATGCGGCGATGGGAGTGTTCTGCCCCGCCTGCGTAGACATGGAAGAGGGGTCGGCGTTCGTGCGCAAGCTCACTCGTGGCCCGATCGCACAGCCGGGCATCGAGTACTTCGTCATCGCCTCACGAAATGATCTGATCGTCACACCGCCGAAGTCTCAGTTCATCCGGGAACCAGGAGTAGACAACGTGTTCGTGCAAGAGGTATGTCCGCGCGCACACGTCGGGCACCAGGACCTGACCCACGACCGGGTCGTTGCCCAGCTACTCCTCGCGAGGTTAGGGCACCACGGTACGAGTTCAATAGCCTGCTAGGCGTTGTTGGCGAGTTCGGCCCCAGCCCACCTCTTGTGCTCAAGGGTGCGTCACACTTTCGCTCAAGGCGGGACACGCGGCGCGGTCGAGAGCCGATTCCGTGACGTAGAGGACGATCAACCTGAGACGCATGAACTGGATCCTGCTGGAGTCGGTGCGACGGGTCGCGCGGCAGCTCGGCGCGTGAGCTCATTTGTAGCCTCTGCATCGAAGAAGTGGCAGACCGCGGCTGGCCCAACAGTTCGTCGCCTTAACCGACCTGATGCTCCTATGTGAATCGCCCCGGCGTGTCCGGAGACTCTGTTCCTTGGGAAGGATGGAGTCATGTCAGGAAGCACGTCGAAGAGGTACCCGTCGGAGTTGCGTGAGCGGGCGGTCCGGATGGTCGCGGAGATCAGGGCTGAGCATGAGTCGGAATGGGCGGCGATGACCAAGGTCGCTGAGCTGCTCGGGGTGGGCACGCCGGAGACCATCCGGAAGTGGTGTCGTCAGGCCGAGGTCGATGCTGGCCAACGGCCGGGGACGACGACCGAGGAATCGGCGGAGCTTAAGCGGCTCAAACGCGAGAATGCCGAGCTCAAGCGTGCCAACGCGATCCTCAAGTCCGCATCGGCTTTCTTTGCGGCCGAACTCGACCGGCCACAGCGCTGATTGTGCGTTACATCGACGAACATGTCGGTACCCGCGATGGTGATGGTCTGCGGTGGGGTGTCGAGTCGATCTGCGTTCAGCTCACCACGCTGGGTGCGAAGATCGCCCCCGCGACCTACTACGAGCACCGCACCCGAAAACCAACCTTTCGTGAGGTGCGCGATGAGGAGCTGAAGGCAAAGATCACAAAGGTGCACGAGGAGAACTACGGGGTCTACGGAGCGCGGAAGGTGTGGCTGATGTTGAACCGAGAACGAGCCGAGCACGAGGCGCCGATAGCGCGCTGCACGGTCGAGAGGCTGATGACTGAACTCGGTTTGGCCGGCGCAGTCCGCGGCAAGGTCAAGCACACCACGATCAGTGACCCGAAGGCTTCGAAACCACTGGACCTGGTCAATCGCGGTTTCGCGCCGTTAGCACCTGACCGGCTGTGGGTTGCCGACTTCACCTATGTCTCGACATGGTCAGGCTGGTGCTACACCGCGTTCGTCGTCGATGCCTATGCCCGCCGGATTCTGGGTTGGTCGGTATCTACCACTATGACGAGCAAGCTCGTCATAGACGCCGTAGAGCAAGCGATCTGGACTCGCAGCCGTGAGGGCACCGATCTCACCGGCCTGATCGCCCACCATGACCACGGCGTGCAGTACATGTCAGTGGCCTACTCTGAACGGCTCGACGAGGCGGGAATCAAACCGTCGACCGGTGCCGTCGGGTCCTCCTACGACTGTCAGCCTGTTTCTACCCGGTCCCGCGAGGATGGGGTAGTCCCGGCCGGAGCGTTCTGACCCATCTCTACGATTGGCCCGCAGGGTGCCTTGGCGTTGATCTGTCGACCCTCCGGCTGGGCAC